>NZ_JROO01000029.1 GCF_000826685.1 Streptomonospora alba | reverse complement strand
CCGGCCTCGGCGGCGCGGCGCCAGGCCGTCTCGGCCAGGGGCTTCCGGTCGGAGGTGTAGGCGGTGACGCCGATCGCGAAGCGGTCCTCCCCGCCGCCCCAGTCGAGTGCCGCATGCCAGACGGGCCCGGGTACCGGTTCCTCGCTCGTGAGGTAGTCGAAAGCGCGCCAGCGCTCATTGCCGTGGTCGGCGGGTACCAGCAGCCCGGCCACCCCACTGCGCACCGCGGTGGCCCATTCCCACGCCGCCTCGAACGCCTCGTGGGCGGGCGGCGGGGACGGCAGGTAGCGCCCGGCGATTTGTTCAATCTGGGCGCGGGTCAACGGTGTCGAGAGGCCGGTGCGGGCTAGATCCACCGCGGCGGCCACCAGCGCGTAGCCGCGCGGGTGCCCGGTGTCGGGGCCGTGTTTCCAATCGCGCTCCAGTTCGGGGCCGGCCGCCAGGTACTCGGCCACCCCGAAGGCCGCCTGATCGGCGGCCTCGGCCAGACGCGCATCACCGGTGTCGGCGGCGCGCTGACGCTCCCGAGCACTCCATCGCCGGTTCAGGACCGCGGGCGTGTTGAGCACGGGATAGCCCACGGTGCGGTCGTCGGTGTCGGTGGCCGCGGGCTTCAGCACGCTCAACTGTGTGAGGCGGATGGTGGCGGCCACGATCGCCCCGGCCGGACCAAGTTCGTCGAGCAACGCGAGATCCAGATGGGCGTGGGGCAGGTGGCGGTCCACATTGTCCAGCCACACCATCCACCCGCTGGGCGCGTGCTCGGCTTTGTGCTTCAGCCAGCCCGGCAGAGGCCGCAGGTCGGCGTCCTCGGGCGGCGACCACCATCCGCCCGGGCAGCGTGCGGGCCAGTGCGGCCGCCAGAGCGCGGGTCTTGCCCGCCGTGGGAGCCCCGGCCACCAGCACCAGCCCTCCACGCGGATGTTGCGCCACAGCGGCCAGATGCGCATCGAGGTCGGCGTCAGCCTCGCGGGCCACGTAGGGCGGCTGCCGGTGGCCGTCGCCCCCGGGGCGGGCGGCGTGGGCGCCCAGCCGGGCGGGATCGGCCGCATCCGCCCGCACCGCCGCATTCACCCAGCCCGGTGCAGCGGAGGTTGCCTCGGTAGCAGGGGCAGGGGAGTTGTAGTGGACCGTGGCGCTGGGGCCGGTGATCACGGTCGCCGGGCTGGTATCGCCCGCGGTCTGGACGATGTGGCCGTCGCGGGTACGGGCTTTGGTGGTCATCCCGCGGCGGCCACCGCTGCCCCTGCTCTCCGGGGCCGAGTGGCCCACTACCGCGGCGACGACGCCCCCGGCTCCGGCCAGGCCTCCGATGATGCCGCCCGACCATCAACCTCAGGCACGAACTCCTCGGCTGCCCACAACCCCACCAGCAGCAGCCCGACGACGAGCAAGATCCATCCGAGCATCGCCAGCTTCGTCGGCTTCCTCAGTGCCATCCCCTGATTCTGCCGTCTTTGCCCGCCTCCCGCGGAAAGTGAATCAACACCGGCCACCGAGGTTCTGAGGCTCCCCCTGCTGGGATCCGATGTGGCCGGTAACGCGGATGGCGTCCGCGGTATCCAAACCGAGGCGCTGCGCCCAGGCCAGTGCCTCCTCGAGGGGAACCTCCTTGTCGGCCAGGCGGGCGGCAGCCGACCGGGGCGGTACCGCCCCCGCCTCCAGTAGGACGGCCCACTGGCGCGAGATCGGCGCCTGTCCGAGCCGCGTTACCTGGACTTCACCTCCCCATACGCATGTGCCCAGAGTCCAACAAAAGGGGGGCTGATCAGCGCTCATGCGGGGCCGCCACCGGCAGGCGGGTTCTGCTCGACTGCGTCACCACGCGGGATTTCCCTAACGGACTACGCCAGGTGGTTGGGAATGCCAATGTCCAACTGGTCGACACCGCCACCGGCGGTCCGAACCCGCGCAGGTGCGGGCGGTCAACACGGCGACCGGCCTCCCACTCCGCGCTACCCAACGACACCGCGCCCCTGCTGGCCGCCCTACTCACCCAGGGCGAGGGCGTGTCCTCGATCCGGCAACGCATCTACCTCCAGCCGCAACACCCACGTTTCGGCGCTGTGCACATTCGGGGCCGACGTCTCTTCTGCCGCCCAAGGAGCCATCACGGTATGCGGCCCGGGCGGTCAGCACGCAGCCGAGGTCCGGCCCGCGGCATCCGGGCCGCGGAAACTGTCGTGATCACCGCACTCGCCACCGACGATGTCTCTGCCTTCGGGGGCGATGCCCCATCTTCAACACGGCTACAGTTCCCTCACGTTCCGTGTCCACATGCGGTCAAACAATTGACCACGCAGGCCCGCCCAGAGATCACGCGGTGATCAATAAACAATCTTCAATTCTTTCTTGCAGGCAGCAGTCGCCTTATGCGAACCTGCTACTGATAAATCCCCCTGCAGAAAGCTTTCCTATGAAGTCCAGCAAGGTCAGTCTATTCATGCTGGTAGCGGTTCTTTTGCATTTCTCGACAGCCATTGCGAACGCCAAAGAGAGTGCGATCCCGCTGATCGTGTCCGACGTCCAGTCATCAGACTCCACTGTATCCGTCGACTGGGAAGACACTGAAGGCGCAGTAGAATATGTAGCCTATAACGAGGTACCCGACAGGGCATCTCCACGATCGGCATCTGATCCCGTTTACACAGGACAAGAAAGCCGGTTAAAAATCACCGGGCTCGGCAGTGCGCAGGTGGTCCGGCTCCGCGTTCTCGCTCTCGATCATGAGCGCACGGTGCTCGCTCGAGCTCTGGTTCGCACTACCACGACGCAATCCGAGGGAAAGCATGACAGGATCACGTGGATCTCCACCTCTAGAAAATTCGAAGCGGAAGTACAGACATCCCAGAACGGAGAGATATCGACAAGATCACAGCGGGAATCCTTGAGTCAAGGGGCCGAAGACAACGGGGATAGCGTCGAGATCACCGACGAGAACTATGACGGGGGTAGCGAAGTTTACCACGTTTCGGTGACTCCCAAACAGGAACCGTCTACCCGTGCGGAGCGATCGGACAAACAGAACGACACGCGTCCGGGGAATGAGTGGGAGATTCAGGTTCCCGCGCTCGGAAACAACACAGATGCCTCCCTCAGCCGCGAAAGAGACTTAGTACGGTCTTCTGCTGCATACGGCGTCTACGACCGCTGGATTTATTGGGATTTTTTCATCCCCCAAACGCAGGTTCCGGCGCCGGTTCTTTGCAACGAGACTCTCCCCGAATTCACGGACAAGTATTATGGAGGCGATAGCCGCTCATTCGGGGCCAACCTGGACGGCTACAGGTGGGAGGGCGACAGTCGAGTCCAGCTAGTCAGCCGATTCGATTTCGGATCGCCGGTATTCAGCTATTCGCCCCAGTGGGGTTGGAGCTTCGTCAACTGGACCGAACCGGTTGCCGAGTCGATGGAGCGGATAGGTGAGTCGCGAATCTACGAAGAGCAGGCCGACGGGTCGATGCAGGTCATCGAGACGAGCCGGGCCTCAAAAGACGACGTTGAAGCCGGCGCGGGACTTCAGAGCAGCACCACAGGAAACGCTAGCTTTCAGTCATCGGCGTCTGACCCGTTATGTCACATCCTATGGGGTATAGACGCCCCTGAAGTAGACGTAGACGTATCCGCGACTGTCAGCACCGACGGCTCTCACCACATCTCGGGGAGCCACGACAACGCGCCACACCACCAGAGTTTCATACAAACCAAATCCGGCCCGATATCCGGCGATACCATCGCAGATTCCCCCACCTACGCCGATTACGAAGCGAGTAGCCAGGTGGAGTTCGACTGCGCCTACCGACATACCGGAGGATCGTTGGAGAAGCTGGCCCTACCGTCCATAGCGCTGAGTCCTGACCCCAGGCCCTGGGAGCCGGACTGCAGTACCCCAACGAACAGTTAGCAGCGAAGGCGAACCTCGGGGCTCCACGCGCTCCCAGGAGCCAATACCACGGGCCGGTGTCCCAACCTCACGGTCAGGAGTCATCACCGCGGAAGGCCAGACGGTCGGGGCAACGGTGACGTCCTCCGAAGGGGCATCGGCCCGTAGATCACCGCTACGGAGACCGATCGGAAAGTCCTGGACACTTTATGATAGCCAGCGGAAAGAGCGCGAGGGGATTTTCTACACCAGCAAAGAATGTGCTCGGCGCCAGCGGCGTCCAGGCGTCTATATTCGTTATGTTATTGTCGTCGTCCGAAGCTTCGATCGCTACGGTGATCGCCGGATTCGCCGCCGCGTACGGAATATTCCTTGCCGGGACGACTCTGATACCGATTGCGTTCGCAATGATATGGCATGGACGCATGAAGGGGGAACGGTTCGCCCGGATATTCTACACTCTCGCCTCAATTTGCGGAGGCCTTCCACATTTTTTATATTTTTTCCTCCTCTCCTATTCGCCGAACCGTCCATTGGAACTTTCGCTTCCAGTCGGGATATGGTTGTTCGCGGCATTTTTACAGCTAGCACTACTGCTGATGCTCAAACGACTCAACGTAAGCACAGCCTGGACAATAGTGCTTCTTGCTTTCCCAATTGCAATCGTGTTTACCCGGGATATTGCGTTGCGTATATTATAACAAGAGAGAGGGTCTGCCGTTCAGGACACGTGCAATAAACCTCATCCAGTCGAATGCAACGGAAGGACCTCCTCGTGTTCCCTATACTGCGTGGCGGTGGATGGGTGGCGACTGCGGCCGCATCCTGCCTTCTTGCCACAACAGGTTTTCTGGCAGCCGCAATCTCTCCTGCGTCCGCCCAAGATAGCCCCAACCTGATTTGCAACAACAGCGACGGCCTCAGTGGTGGCGATTTCTGGATTGTCGCCGATGAACCGATCCCTAATGACAAGGGAAGGCTTTATGTACTCTTCGACGACCACACCGGAAATGTCTGTGCTGTCGTCGTCGGCAACGTGTCCGAACCGACGAGTATGGAGGTGGGACTGAAGCACTCGTCCGCAGGGCCGGCCGAGGCAGTATGGAGCTACGGAACCTCCGAAGACTACGCGGGACCGGTTTACCTGACCTCATCACGCGGCATATGCGTGGTGGCCACCGGCGCGGTTCTCGCCGATACTGCCCGAATCGATCAAGCAAATTGCGATACCTGATCCAGTATTCGGGTTCTCGAGCGTCGCCGCCGGGAGATCCTGCGGTTGATCGGCACGATCACCGCCCGCCCCACCGCCCACCCCACCGGGCGCGGCGCCTGCATGCTCGAGGTAGCGCGGTTGGACTCACCCCCGCCAAGCCCCGCAAGACCAAGCCCACGGCCGCCTAGAACGCAGCAGGGGCGGCCGCCAGGCCGCCCCTTACCCTACTCCTCACCTGGATCAGCAGGCGCCAGCAGCAGCGCCAACCGTTCCCTGTCCGCATCCGCGACCGGGCCGAGAGCATCGACCGCACGCGCCACCGCCTCAGCCCAGCCGTCACCATCCCGGACACCGCCCGGAGGAGGCCCCACTAGCTCAACCACGGCACCACCCCCACGCCCCCCTTCCAAGCGCGGAGGCCGCACCACGCCGGCGACCATCTTCTGTGAGCGGCGGAAGTAGTACTGGTCGTGGCTGGTGCCGGTGGCGCAGTAGGTCGTGACCAGGGCGGGCTGGCCGCTGCGTCCCGCGCGGCCGCTGCGCTGGGCGTACACCCAAGTCGTGCATCCGCCCCGAACTCCCCCGTCTCAGCGAACGCGTTCAGGACTTCGCTCGCATCATGGCCACCCGGCAGGGCCGCCGGCTGACGGAACGGACGACCGCGGCGGGTTTCCACTCGCGTCCCGTTCGATAGGAAAACGAAGACAAAGCTCCCAGTGAGGCTGGAGAAGCGGCGCCGACCTCGAGGAAGGCCGTCCGATCCGGGCCAGGAATCCGACACGCGCCGCACCTCTTCCCACAGGAGACGTTTAGCAAGGTCTGGGACACCACCAGCCTCGCCGAAACGCCGAAATGACCAATCTGCGCGCTACCGACCACGAGAGACTGTTCCGGTAAGAACATCGGTTTCCAGTGCGCACCCCCACGTTCTGTAACACGGACTGAAATTCCTCACCAGCGATTGGACGAAAAAATCCGTCCGGATCCGGCCAACGATATGGGTGCCGCCAGTGCCCGTTCTCTGGTCATCATCAGGGGCGCAAGAACAGTGTGGATCAGGACGGATCGCCTCGTGGATGAGCTTCCCCTCCCCCTTCAATCATCCGTTTCCCCGCTACAGGCCAACCCTTCTGAGGATTCCGGAGCGCGCACGTACGCCAGGTACAGCTGGCAGGCTCGCATGGCGGTGCGCGACCTGCTGGGGCTGGTGGGTGCAGACATCGCCGACGGAGTTGTTCCCGATGAACTTTCCGCCCAAAGGGCAACTTCGTGAAGCGAAGGCGCGCCACACCACCGTCACCTCGTTCCTTGAAAGCGGTACTGTCCCTCCCAGGTCCGACCTTCGGCAACACCTCAGTGCGGCACGCCAGCAACGCGAGCACTACACGGCCGAACTCGAGCACCTTCACTCGGAAAGCGGCGTGCGCAACGACCGGGTGACGCTGTTGCGCGGCCTGCTCACCATCGCCCAGGGCGACGCGGCCGACGTCGAGGAGGAGATCGACCAGTTAACGCGCGTCCAGCATGACAGGACTTCGCGCATCGACCGGCTCCACCGGGAGATCACGCGGCTGGAACGTTTCCCGCACGCGAACGGTGCCCTCGCTGACGTGGAGTTCGCGGTCTGCCCACGATGCATGCAATCCATCGCGGAGCGCCACGTCGAAGAAGGCGCGTGCCGCCTGTGCGTACAGCCCGAACCCGAGGCTGAGCCAGAGGCTCCCAGGCGCCGATCAGGTAGATCCCGTCAGCCGAGCACGCCCGACGACGCCCTTCCGCTCGTTGTTCCCGACCGCTCCAGCGCACAGGCGGAGCAGCTCGCTACGCAGCGCGAAGAGACCAACCGGCTGCTGATGCTCGGAGAGCGCGAACTCTGGCGCCCGATGACGTCTCGACCTGCGGTGCTCCCGCGCATGTCGATGCTTGTACTATCCTTGCCTGCAGTGCCGGAACCCGCAGAGGGGGCGCCTTCCCGCGAGGCACGGATCGCACTGACACGGCCCTCAGACGGGGCCTGGTGCCCCTGCACCACGTGCAGGATGCTGCCCACGATCATACAGCCGATCAGGACCACCAGGCCCGGCCACCAGGCCATTGACCACGCCTGCGTCAGCAAGCCGGCGCCGACGCTGATCCCGGCACTCACCGCCAGCGCTCCAATAGCCACCATCGTCTGGGCGAACCGCGCCATAAGCCTCTCCCGAAAGATCTCGGCTGGCTTTCAATGTAGCGGAGCTTAAGCTCGCTTCGCTGATGTTTCCGAGATATCCGACATTGGCCGTGGGCGGCGGCAAAGGGCGACGACGACTAGCCATGCTTGCTCCTATCGGTCGATAGACGACCGCCACATGGTGTCAACCAGGTCGAACACAGCCGACCAGGACGGCGGCAAGGGCTGGGCGGCCCTGTGCTGGTGGTGACCGACAACGACCTCCCATCCCGACCAACTCACCTCCTCATCCCCGGCGAAGGGGGCACCGGCTGTCGGCCACCTCCCGTTATCGATTGGGCAGTAGACTTGCTGCCCTGGCGCGCCAGCTCGACAGCGCGGCGGCGGAACTCGGGCGAGTGGGGAGAGGGCATGGACGACATCCTTCCTGATGATCACGCCTGCCCTCACCTCAAGTGTCCGCGCCCCGGGGGAACCTCAGGGCGGGTTCGGCCCGCAGCAGTTCGGCATCGGCCAGGCAGTCGCCGCCCAGGGCGAGCGCGATGGCCAGTCGGTGCAGGTCTTGGCGGGATCGTGGACGGCGCCGGGTTTGCGCCACCGGGCCAGGGCGGTGCGCAGCGCCGTATCGAGGCCGGTGGCGCGCACGGTCTCGCTCAGCAGCAGGCCGCCGGCTTGGGAGATGGTTCCGGTGCCGTCGGCTCTGGGCTGCACACGGGGGTAGGACTCGGTAGAGTTCACTTGAAAGGTGCTTCTGTTTCTGCTGGGGACATGGATCTCGACAGTCCTTATTGTCCCAGTTCAGAAGCACCTTTCGCATGTTCAGAGGGGTCTGCGATCACGCCTGCCGTGAAAGCCCGAGGTTAGCGCCCGTCTGGCCCCGTCAGAGACAAGCCCTGCTCCCTCGCCAGCCGGACCAACTCAGCTGCTGCCTGCTGCTCGGCCGACTCCTCGGCCCGCTTCTTCTTCGCTGCCACATCCGGCAGTGTTGCGGTCATCGTCCGCACCTTCCCGCCAGCCACGCTGGCGTGTCAGGCCGGAAGCACCGTTAAATCCACAGTCCCCCCAGGGCTGGGTAGGCGGCCTTTGGGGACGTCCGGTCGGCACCTGAAAAGGAGTTGAGGCCGTCGGGGGCCCGTAGCATTCTTGCGTGATCACGACCTTTCTGATTGAGCATCCGTGGCTGTCGCCGACGGCACTGGCCCTTCTCGTCATCCTTGGTCCGCTCGTGGGACGGCTGATAGCCGACCGGCCGGGTACAGCCTGGCTGCTAACTGGTCTCGGGACGCTCCCGGTGGTGGTACTGACGATGCTCCCGACTGAACGGAGGGCGTTCGAACGATGTGAGGTCGCGTGGACGCTGCCGACAGTCGGACGCGTCGAGCTGGCGGCCAACGTCGTGCTCTTCGTGGCGCCGGCGCTCTTCGCTTCGGTAGCGACCCGACGTCCCGTGCTGGTGTTGGTAGCCGCGAGCGCGCTGAGCGCGCTGATTGAGACCGCGCAGGCGCTGGCACCGATGATCGGACGGTCGTGCTCGACCAACGACTGGCTCTCCAACACGATCGGTGTCGCCATCGGCGTACTGCTGGCGATGGTCACCCTTCGGCTCGCTGGCCCGCTCAAGCACGCCGAGCGCCCCAATGCGGTCATCCGCGACCGCCAATGACACCTGTCCCGGCCCCGCAACCAATCCATCCAGGGCTCCGACGGCCACACACGCCGTAGCCCAACAACGCGGCGCCGGCCATCTCCTCCCGCGCAACCTCGCGATTCCACTGCTGGTGGGGTTGAACTGAGCGAACATCCCCGTGGCCCACCGGTGGGTGGGCTATGGCTGCTTCACGCGGCCGCTTGACCTCATCGGAGCCGCGCGACCTGCGTCAATGCCCCTCGTTCTCCGGAATGAAACAGCCGCGTCAAGCAATGTCGACCGGGCGAAGCGACATAGAGGGTTCCGGATGAGGGATGTCCGGTATTCAGCCCTCAAGAAAACCTGGCCGCAGTCGAGCTCGTCCCGAGAAACGGTCGCCATTTTTCCCATTTGCGGCAATGGTTCAGATGTAAAGATCGGCGAAATCCCAAGGTAGGTCGCATCCAATGGCTTGTTCGGTGCACGATTGAGGAACACTCTGACCTCAACCCGCCGAGGAGACCGAATGCGTGTCACGGTCAGCGCGATCCAGCATGCCCTGAGCGAAGTACACCCTGGCTCCACACTCGACCTCGCCGCTGTCGCAGGCTCCGCGATCGGGGTTGTCACAGGGCACTTCGCACTCGCGTTGATCGGCCCCCATATCGAACTCGACGGGTTGAAGATGCGCGAAATCGAGCCCGTCCCCGACTCCCTGTCCGTCAGCGGAAAACTGGTGCTTGGCAACGGAGTCAAGCTGAAGGCGACCGTCCTGTTCCTCTGGACGGGCACTGACGGCGGATCCAGCGAAGAGGCGGAAGGCGGGATTTCCACTGACTCTGGGGCCGAGGCCACATCCCAGGCGAAACCCTCTGCGTCCACCACGCCGATCATCGGAGCACGGCTCCGGATCGAATTTCCCGATGGCACCGGAAAGGAGAGTGACGGTGCCGCCGTGATCGGCAAGCTCGGGTTCCTGACGAAACTCGGTGTGCACGATCCGGCCCTTGTATACGAGGTCAGCGTGGGCGACGCTGCCGCGTGGGACGGCGGCGCCGGAAAAGACGATGCCTCCAAAGGGGGATCAAGGGGCGATGCCGGCGACGACCGCGCGAGAAGTGGGACCGCCGCACCGAAGGACCAAGGCGGTAGCGAGACTACCGGCGGCGAGCACGTCAAAGAGCACGGCGCGGTTACGGGCGAGCCGGGCGGGGAGCCGGAGACGACCGACAAGAAGGGTTTCCGCCATGTTCTCACCGCTGAGGCCGGAATCGCTGTGCCCGGTGAGACCCGGCCGCGCATGATGCTGCACACCTCGCTCCGGCGCGAGAACGGTCATACCGGTTACACCTTCTCTTCGACACCGGTCGCGAAGGCTCCCGTCCTGACCCTTGCCGGACTGGTCGAGGTGTTCGGGGGTTCTGCTGGTGCCGACTTCCCGCTCGGGACGGTCCCGGTCCCCCCGCTGGTCCTCGAACACGACCCCGACAAACACCGCACGACCCTGCGCCCCGCCCTGACCGAGCGGAAGGAAACCACCGTCCCCGCTTGCGGAGGTCAGGAAGCGAACAAGGACGGGGAAGCGCCGAAGGCGCCCCGCGGCTTCAGCTGGATGGTCGCCTTCCTGCATCCGCACAAGGACGACGAGCAGCCCACCGGGAAGCCCGCAGCCCAGGCCGGCACGGACACCCCCGACGGGGTCGTCGCGCCCACGGCCGAGTCCGCGGTTTCGGACGGCGCGCACGGTGATAGCGCCCCCCGGCCGGACACCGATACCACCGCCGAGGACGACTCAGACGAGACTGAGCCGAAGCAGCACAAGGAGAACAAGGAGACCGACGACGGCGCGAGAAAGGACATGCCGCGCACCCGCACCACCATGGTGTTCTCCATACTTTTCCCACTCGGCTCCACCCTTGCCCGCCTGTCATCGATCGACTTCCTCCGCGACAAGGTCCCGGAGGGTTCCGACCTTTCCCTTGAAGCCTCCAACAGGAACACGACCGCGCGATGCGCGACCTCGCCACCGACCGCGACCGGTTGTACCAGCTCGACTGGTTCCACCGCATGCTCACTCGCGAGCGGGGTGAAGGCAGCATCAACCCTCAGGCCCTTGACCGGCTGGCTCGCCAGATCGCCGACCTCACCGCCAAGATCGCCGCCGACGCGGACCGGGGCAAGGACCAGCGTGAGGACATCGACGATTTCGCCCGCGACTTCCCCGACGGCCCGCCCGACGTCGCGCAGGCCCGCTCCTTCCAACCCCACCGCGTTCCCAACGGGCCGTTCTACCGCGCAGCCGACCCCGTCGTCCTCATCCAGGGAGCCGGTGCCGCCGCGCTTCGCGCCGACGCCGAGCCGCTCTACTGCACAGGGGCGGACGCCGCCGGCGCCCAGGGCGAGCTTGCCGACGCCCTCGGCTCCGACCAGCACATGGGTTCCGAACTGCAACGGCTCCTGTTCCAAAGCGGCGAACTCGAACCCGGGAAATGGCAGCAGCCCTGGACACCCCTCTACCTGCTGTGGACAGCCGACTACCATCCAGTCGGCATCGCCGAGCCCGACGCCCGCGTTCTCAATCCCGACGCCGATTCCGAGGAGGCGGGCGACGGCAAGTGGCGCTTCAACAGCCGCGTGGGCCGCTACACCCGCCGGCACACCGAGACCCCGCGATCCGTCCGACTCCGCGGGCGCCTGCCCCTGTCCCCGCACGCCGTTCTCACCCTGGCCGACCGCACCGACGACCTCGCCCGCGCGCATGCCACGTCGGCGGCCGCCCGGACCGAGTTGGAGAACCTGCGCGACTCCGTGCGCGGTTCCGCCTCCGGCGGCGATCTGCTGTCACAGGCCCTCGACGGCTTCACCGACCAACTGCTCGCCCGTGAGGCCGCGCTGACCCGCCGTCCCCGAAACGAGCTCGCCGCGGTGCTCGACGGCGCGTGGACCCATACCCCGCTGGGAGCAACGATCGACCCCTCGTCTCCCGACGGCGCCGCCGTCGCCCAATTCCACCCGCTGCGATCGGGCTACGCCCTGCTCACGGAACTCACCCTGGTGGACCGCCACGGGCGCAGCGTCGACCTCATCACCCGCGACACCGCCGACCGCCACGGATCCGTCGCTGTCGCCGAATCCATGCGAGTGAGCGCCGGATCCGAGACCGCACGGAATCGCTTCCAACTCGCCCCCCGCCTACCCCAAGCGGCCCGGGCCCGGTTCGACCCGGTCGCCGCCGACGACGACCGGCCCCTGCATCCGCAGGATTCCGCTTCTCCCGTCTGCGGTTGGGTAGTGCCCGACCACCTCAACCGCAGCCTGCTCGCCCACGCCCCCGACGGCACACTCCTCGGCGAGCTGTATTCCACATACCCGGAGGACACCGCGGTCGCCTGGCGTAACCGCCACGGCACCGGCACCGGTTTGCCCGACGAGCTGCATCCCCGGTTCCGCGCCCTCCTGACCCACCTCCTCTACGGCCGGGGCGCCCGGCTCGACAATCTGCTGACGCTCATCGACGACGCCGACAGCACCATCGACCCCGCCCACCCGGCGCACGGCCACGGTGGACTACATGCCGTCGGACGCCCGCTCGCACTGGTTCGGGCCAACCTCGCCATCGAGCTGGAACGTCCCCCGCACGTCCGCCCCACGCCGACGAACCTCGCCGCCTCCCCCCGGAACGACACAGCGCTCGACGACCGCGACTGGCCGGTCCTCCTCGGTTCGCCCGAATCCCTGGACGACGGCCTCATCGGCTATCTGCTGGACACCGACGCCGACCACTTCTTCGCTGTCCAAACGCCCGGCGGAACCCGCCTGCGGCCCGAACAGCAGACCTTCACGGTCCCCGCCGGCGAACTCCGGTTGCGCGCCACATCGGCGGGCACCGACACAACGCTCAGCCTCCTCGTGGACCCCCGCGCCGCCGTCCACGCGACCACCGACCTGCTGCCGACGGCCCAGTTCCCCTCTCTGCACCGCGAACTCACCGGCGCGCTGCCCCGCATGGAGGCCACGTTCAGGGTGGCCGACCTCCTTACAGCGGATCTCCCTTTCCACCACGACACCACCGCCCTGGGCATGCCCGTGCCCACAGTCGAGCCCGGGGCCTGGGACTGGCTCGACCCGCTCGGCACCCCCTCACCGATCCTGAACCCGGGCACCGGACCGCACCCGGGAACCGCCCCGCCCACAGTGCGGACGGGCCGACTGCGTGTGACCTTCCCCCACGTTGCCCCCACATCCGCCGATGGAGGCCGCACGGGTTTGTCAAGCTAACGGTTCAACTATTCTTCCTGTTCAGCGGTGTTCCACGGGCAGGCGGCCCTCGAATGTGAGGTCGCAGGCGTTCAGGGCCTTCTTCCAACGCCGGGGCACTTGGCGCGCCCGGTGCCCTTGGGGTCCCGGCTCATCAGCGCCAGGTCGACGCACTTGAGCGCGGCACTCTCGCTGGGGAAGTGCCCACGGGCCTTGACCGCGCGGCGGATGCGGCCCAAAAAGCCCACCAGCTCAGCAGGCCCCTGCGGGGCGCCTGAAGCCGGGACAGCGACTGGCCGCGTTCGATCGTGCGGTGTCGACCCTTCTCGCCGAGCACGCCTACCGCATTCGTCATCGCCGAGCCCGCCGATCGCGAATCACGGGGCCTGTGCTCCGTCGGTGCTCGGTGGTTGCCGACACGACCGGCATGCGATGGGAGAGGGTGGCACGGGGCTGCGTTGTCGAGTCGATGGAATGGCAGGACACGGCAGATCGTGCTTTTAATCCGCGGGTTCAGGGTTCGATCCCCTGGTGGCCCACCTTGTTTTCGCAGGTCAGCATCCTGCATTGCCGGTGGAGCGGCCGCCGCCGAGGCGGATGTCGCTCCGTGGGTGCTCTTGTGTCGGCGCCATGTCGATTGTGCAGGTCATCGGCCACCGCGGCATCGGCCAGCGCCCTGAAATCCCCGACTCCTCCGGTCCCGCTGGAGCAAAGCGGAGCCCCCCAGTATTCTTCCCGCTCCGCAGGCGCCGCCAGTGACGCCGCGTCACGCCCTCCCCCGAGAAACGTCACGGCCGGGCGGTGACGCCGCCGCACTGCCGGAACGGCGCGCCGACCGCTGGAATCGGACCATGTCCACGTCACCGGTATCGACGCCGAGCGCCTCGAAGGAGCAAGGAGACCCCGCTATGTCGACAGCCCGCCCCGAACACTCGGACCGCCCGCACGAACCGGCTGCGGCAGGCGCCGCAGGCCCGGTGCGCCCGGGTTGGCCGGAGGTCGTGGTCGGCCTGGTCGCCCTCGTCGCCGCTGTGGTCGTGCTGCCGTTCTTCGGTCCGCTGGGACTGGAACTGGACGACGTCACATACGGCCTCGTCGTGGCCGCCTGGTCGGGCGTCGCCGGCCTCACGGGCTTCGCCGCGGCCGCACTGGTCCGCATCCGCTCCTGGGGCGCCTTCAGCGTGCGCCGCACCACCTGGCGCTGGATGGGCATCGGCGTGTTCGGCGGCCTGGTCGCCCTTGGTGCCAATGCCGCGCTGACCTACGGCATCACCGAACTCACAGGATTCGACGCCAACCCCCAAGGCATGTACTACGACGCGGCCGGCGGGGGCGTGCTGCCGATGGTCCTCACGTTCTCCTTCCTGTCCCTGCTCACCCCCCTGGGCGAAGAGTTCCTCTTCCGCGGGGTACTTGCCAACGCCCTACTGCGCTACGGGCCCGTCGTCGGCGTGCTCGGCAGTTCGGTGGTCTTCGCGCTCTTCCACGGCATCAACATCGTCCTGCCCGCGGCGCTCGCCGTCGGAGTCGTCGCCGCCGAGCTGATGCGCCGCAGCGGCTCGATCTGGCCGGCGGTTGCCGTCCACGTCGTGAACAACGCGGCCCTGCCCCTGTACGTCCTCCTCACCGGCCCCGGACCGGCCTGAGGCGCCGACGGGCGCGGTACCGGCCGCCGCGGGAGGGCCGCCACCCGAGAGCGGCGGTCCCCGCTCGCCGTTCCGGTCAACCGCGGCGCCCTCCGCCGCCCGGCTCCTGCGCTCCGCCGCTGCGGCGGTACTCACCCGGTGCGGTACCGGACGCGCGGCGGAACGCCAAGTGGAATCCGGTGGCGGAAGCGAAGCTGACACGGCGCGCCACCTGGTCCTGGGGCAGGGAGCTCTCAGCCGGCAGCCGGGCGGCCTCCTGCATGCGGCCCATGGCCAGGTGGCGCATCGGCGGCTGCCCGACGAGCATGCGGAACCGGGCGGCGAACAGCGACCGGCCCGCACCCGCCTCCGCGGCCACCGACCGCACGGTCCACGGCTTGGCGATTCGACGAAGGGGGCACCTCGCTGCGCTCGGGGCGCTCCACCCTGACCACCGGATCAGCGCCACGCGGATCGGCCACTGTCGAATAAGGGAACGGGTGGTCCGGTAGTGGAATCTCCGGAGACGGGACCGAACGCTCAGAAGGCCCTCATGTGCCACCGCACCCCCACTGACCCCACACCGGCAGACTCCGCCTGGCCCGGTGCGCCGAAGAGGACGAATCACCCGGTATCGGGGTGAATGCCTGCGCCTGTCCGGGGGCACGTACAAATACAAGCACTCCCCTTCGGTGCCCCCGCCCAGCCGTCACGTCGGGTGCCGCGAAGCCCCGCCCAGTGAGACCAAGGAGGCGCGTCGTGACCGACACCGGCGCAAGCACGGCGGGCTGCCGGTCCCTCGACGAGGCGGCATGCATCGCCGAGGAGGCGTTGCTTCCCGCGGCGCTGGAGGTCGACGGCGCCGACCGCGTGCCGCAGAGCCATCTCGACCTCCTGGCGAAGAAGGGCTTCTACGGTTTCGCGGCGCCCGACGACCTGACGGCACTGGACTTTCCGAGCTACGCGGCGGCCTGCCGGGCGGTTGAGTCGCTGGCCGGCGGGTGCCTGGCGACCACGCTGGTGTGGGTGCAGCACCACGGCGCCGTATCGGCCCTCGCCAAGACCGGCAATCGGGAGTTGCGCGACGCCCGCCTCAAGCCGCTGGCCGAGGGGCGGTTGCGGTCGGGGGTGGCGGTCACCGCGGCGGTGCGTCCCGGAATTCCCATGCTGCGGGCGGAACCCGTCGACGGCGGCTGGATCTTCGACGGTGCCGCGCCCTGGGTGAGCGGGTGGGGCATGGTCGACACCCTCTACATCGCGGCGCGCGACGCCGACGACGTCCTGGTGATGGCGCTGCTCGACGCCGAAGAGGGGGAGTCGGTGAGCGCCGGACCGCCGGCGCGGCTGGTCGCCGCCCAGGCCAGTCGTACCGTGACCGTGCGCTTCTCCCGGCACTTCGTACCCCGCGAGCGGGTCGTCCAGACGGTTCCGCTGGAGGCCCACAGCAAGGGCGACCCGGAGTCCGTGCGGTTCAACGGCAACCTGGCCCTGGGCGTGGCCGGCCGGGCGATCGCGCTGATGGGCGACGACAGCGGCGCGCTGTCCGCCCAGCTCGCGACGGCCCGGCGGACGCTGCTGGGCGCGGCGGCCGAGGACGTACCCGCCGCCCGCGCCGCCGTCTCCCAGTTCGCGGTGCGCGCCGCGGCTGCGCTGGCCGTGCACGTCGGCGGGCGGGCCCTTCTCACCGACGCGCACGCTCAGCGCCTCACGCGGGAGGCGACGTTCCTGCTCGCCTTCGGCAGCCGCCCGGCCATCCGCACCGCCCTGCTGAAGGGCCTGGGGGCCCAGGAGCGCTCCGCGGGCGGAGCGGGCACCGCGTAGCCCGCGGTCGGCGGCCGTCGACGGCCGCCGACCGCGTCACGTCTCCAGGGCCAGCCCCAGACCGGACAGCGCCTCGTGGACGCTCTTTCCCTCGGCGGTCGCCTCCAGGTCGAACATGTAGACCGAGGTCGGCGGATAGCCGATCAGTTCGATCGAGCGGCTCACCCGGAAGCAGCCGTCGACGTACTCGGGGCCGTCCCACAGGTACACCGCGCCCCACATCTGCCGCTCGGCGTTGGAGAACCACGCCTTCAGCCGCATGCCGTCCATCGTGGAGAAGGCGTCGACCGCGTAGTCGCGCAGGTACGGCCGCAGGCTGTCCGGGGTCGCGTCGGAGTCGCTGAGGTCCCAGGCGACGAGCATCAACTGCATGAGGACTCCTTAGGGAAAGGGGTGCGGGTGGTGGCTGATGTCCTCGGGCACCAGCGGCCGGTCGGCGTAGCCGAGGCGGTGCGGCACCGAGTACAGCCGCGGCAGTCCGTCCACGCGGCGGAACTCGTGGCCGAAGGTCATCGGCAGGGTGCCGGGGACGATGACCTTGACGCAGGCGAGGCCGCCCGCCCGGTGCTCGGGGGTCGTTTGGTCGACGACGATGACGTCGAGACCGCAGTCGAGGTACCGGCGCACCAACTCTCCGAGGTCGTCGCGCAGGTCCGCCGCCGGGGGCACACGCGCCATGTCCGCGATCCGGCGGACCCCGGTGGAGTGCTCCAGGAAGTCGAAGCGGGGGAACGCCTCCCGGTGCCCGTAGAGCTGTGTGTGGTGGGCCATCAGCGTGACCAGCGACGGGTCGCGCACCATCTCGCGTGCCCGCTCCTGGCGGGAGGGGTCCTGGCCGAGGAGGCCGGCCGTCATCGGGCCCAGCTCGCTCAGGGCGCGCTGGAGGGCACGCTCCGGGTCGAGGTGGGCGCCGCCCGAGCACGCGGCCTTGGGCGCCGCGTCGTCGTCGCCCGGTCTGACCGCCATGGTCCACACGCTCGGGACGCCGTACTCCAGCGTCGTGTCGAACGCGCGCACCTCGTATCCGGTCTCCTGCTCGATCGCCGCCGCGAGCAGTGGCAGGGAGTCGTCGCCGGCCGAGCCGACGTCGATGCGGGGAACGGGCATCCGCGCGTACCACGTCATCAGGAAGGCGTCGCGTTCGGCCACCTCCAGGGCGCCGTAGAGGGCGGCCTCCTCCACGCTGCCGCCCAGCGCGCAGCCGTTGGAGCATTCGTAGACGAACGGCGGGTTCTCCGGGCCGGCGCGCCGCATCAGCCGGTAGTACACGTAGTTCTCCGGCACCAGGATCGGCGCCTCCCGAGCGAAGGAGTACCCCCACACCCAGGAGCAGGGCACGGACTCGGAGAACCGCCGGAAGGTGAACCCTTCGACGTGGCGCTCCGGCGGGTAGAGGCCTAGCTCGCGCGGGTCGAGCGCCTCGTCGCGCACTTCGGCGTAGGGCGCGTGCACGACGGTGCGCCTGCCGCCGGGGTGGGTCGCGCCGTAGCGCTCGAGGGCCTCCAGGAGTGCGACGACGCGGCTGGTGCGGTAGCTGCGGGTCCAGCCGAACCCGTACTCGACCGAGTCGCCGTGCGCACCCAATTCCGCCGAGGCGGTGACGATCCCGCCGCCGCTGCCCTTGGTCAGGGTGTGCACGAGCCCGGATTCGGTGTCGAAGTACGTCTGCTCCAGCGACTCCCAGCGCTCGGCGACGTCCTGCGAGCGGTAGGTGTCGGGCGTCGCCTTGGGGCGCGGGGCGAGCGACAGATCGGCCAGCTCCGCCGAGTCGTCGGGCCGCGAGCCGCATCGTCCGCACAGGGGGTTGGGCAGCAACCGGTGCCGGGACGTCCGCAGGCTGTCCAACTCCACGAACAGCAGCGCGTTGCACGTGCGGGCGGACTCCGGATCCCGCGTCACGCGCTGCGCCTCGTCGAGCACCAGGGCCGCCGCCAGGTCGGCGGCGAGCGTCGTGAGCCACGACGACGGCCGCTCCGCCAGCGCGTCGCCGTGCACCCGCAGAACCTCATCGCGACCCTGGGGGTCCCGGCGGGCGACGCGCCTGCGCAGCTCCGCGCAGTCGCCGCAGCCCGGCCGGCCCGGGAGTTCGACGGGTCCCAGCACGATGCGGCCGAGTTCGGTGCGCACGGGGAGCCACGGCGCCGGCGCGGCGGCGCAGGCCGCGCGCACGAGCGGGTGCGAGCGCGTGTCCCAGCCGTCGGCGGCGGCGACGACCAGCGCGCCGGCGTCCACACCGGCCGCCTCCGGCCCCGGAGCCGCGGAGGCCGCCACGCCGCCGTGCGCGTCGGCCGCGGCGGCGATCGCATCGGCCAGCAGGCCCGATCCGACGACGTGCAGTGCTGGGCTGCCCCCACCAGGGCCGGTTCCGGCGGGCGCGGCCGTCGTTTCACTGGTCATCGTCAAGCACCACCCTCACGGTGAACGGCATTACCCTGTTCACCTCCGCGTCGTGATCCAGGGGGACGGCGGCGGGCCAGTGGCCCCTCTCCGCCAGCGCCGCCGCGAGGTCCGCGCCGGACAGGCGCGGACCGGGCGCAGCGGGGCGCGTCGAATCGCACCGCAGCCGCGCCGGCAGGTGCGGGACAGCGGGCGCGTATTCGCACCGGCCGTTCCTCCGGGCCTGGTAGGCCAGCAGCGTCTTCTCCAGGGCTGACCCCAGCGCGTCGGCGATCGTGAGCCCCGAAGCGGAGGCCGCAGGTGCGCCCCCCAGCAAGCACACGACGGTCGGCACGCCTAGAGGGCCCGTGACGTCGTGGCAGGCCACCGCGTCGTCGACGGCGCCGAGCAGGGCGCGGCAGTAGTCGCCCCCCTCGTCCAGATCCGCGGCGGCGGGGTCGAGCCGGGGGAATGGTGCCGCGGAACCGGCGATGTCGGCCAGCGTGCGGCGGTGGCACTGCGCTAGCAGCCCGGCCTCAACCGCCTCGCTCCAGCTGTAGGCCGCGGCGGTTCCCGGGGGGAGGCTGGAGGCCGTATCGTCGGCCTGCATCGGGGGCGGGGACGCGCCGCGGCCCAGCGCGGAGAAGACCCGCGCGGCGTCCACGAGGCTGGCGGACCCGTCGACCAGCCCGTACGCCCACACCCGGCCAGCGGCGCGGTGCGTGCGCAGCGCCGCCACCGCCGCCCGAGGATCGCCGTCCCCGGCGCACAGGGGCGAGCCTTCGGGCGACAGCAGCCGCCGGGGGTCGGCCATCAGAGTGCCGTAGAGCGCGAACGCCCGCAGCGCCGCGCGCAACCGTGCCGTCTCGAATCCGGTCCCCGAGCCCACCACGGTCGGCCCCCGGTCGCGGGCTCCGAGCAGGCCGACCGGGTCGGAGACGTCGACCCCGCACACATGCAGCGGGAACTGGACGCGGTCGCCCTCGTCGGGCTCGCCGAGGGCGCCCAGCGCCTCCCCGGTACACGACCTCGCCTCGCGCGAGAAGTCGCCGGGTGCAAGGCGCGGTCGCTCCGCCAGCGCGGCGACCCGATCGAGGAAGGCCCGCTCGGTGTCGGCCGGCGGGGCGGGCGCCGCGAACGGATGCGGGCGGAAGCGGTGGGTGGTGCTCTCCAGCCCCGACGGGCCGACCCGTGTCAGCGTGTTGGGTTCGCCCGCGCCCGCACCCGTGACCGCCCGGAACGCGCCGTGGACGAGTTGCGCGGCCGCCGCCGTGGCCGTCAGTGCGTCGGTTGCGCCCTCCGGCCCCGGGGCGGGCGCGCCGCGCTCTAGGGTCCGGGCCGCGCGCCTGAGCCGGCCCGACGTCCAGCTCGATCCGATCGGCGCGAGCCACACAGCGCCGTCCCGCAAGAAGGCCTGGGCAAGCGGGATCCCGGACTCAGCGCACAGGTGTTCCAGCAGCCCCGCACGGCGGTCGGCCGCCTCCCCGTCCTCAGCGGCGTGCACGACCAGGTCCGCCCCGTCCAGGCGGGAGGCGAGCGCGGCCTCGTCCGGCCGCTCCGGGAAGGCGGCGGTGGTCCCGGCCGAGGCCGCGCCACCCGCGTCCGCCAGGCGCGACGACAGTTCGTCGGCGTCCGCGCGGCTCCCGCCAGCGACCACGGCCTCCACCCGGCCGAGGCCGCTGCGGGCCGCCGCGACCGCGGTCTCCACCAGCAGCAGGCCGGAGCCGACGACCAGCGCGCGTTTCGTGGCGTAGGCGGCGAACGCGTCGGCGCCGTCCTCGCGGAAGTAGTCGAGGAAGGCGGCCTCAGGGGAGGCCGGGGCGGACGCCGCCGGACCGGGCCCGCGGACCTCCCGCACCGCGCCGTGTTCGCGCAGCGTGGCGACCATGCGCTCGACGAGCCGGCGCCGCTCCGGGGCGAGGTCCGCCGTGAGGTCGGCGAGCCCGTGGCGGCCGTCGAGGTAGGGGGCGAGCCGGTCGATCAGCAGGTACACCGACTTTCCCGTGAACCTGATCTCCCCCTCGTGGGTCAGCACATAGGCGCCCTGGGGCGACTTCGCGTAGTAGGCGTCCGGACGCAGCAGCAATCCCATGCGGATCCTCCCTGTCACCCCTGTGGGGGGCGGCTGCCCAGCGAGAACTCGCCGACAGCGCTCTCGGTCGCGTAGTCCGTCCCGGTCGCCGCGTTGAAGTCCGTCGCGTCTCCGCCGCCCAGGCCGCAAGCCGCCAGCCCCATGGCCGTCGCGACCAAATACATCGTCTGGTACAGAACGCCGACGTGCTTGAGGATCAGCGAGTACGGCATCTGCTCGTAGATCCACATCAGGCGGCCGAATCGGGCGGTCACTATGAGCAGCACCTGCGGCGTCCCCGGAGTGGGCGCCGCGCGAAGCGCCGTGCGGAGCAGCCGCCGGACGTCGGGCCCTTCCTCCCGCACCAGCCGGAGCCGGTGCGCGTGCGCGTCGTAGTGGTACACGCCCGCGTCGAGCCCGGAGGCGAGGCGGACGACGGGGTACAGCTCCAGCTCGTAGACGGAGCCGCCGGAGGGATGGGGGCGGCTGGGGTACTCGACCCCGCCGCCGACGCGCATCGAGCGCACGCGGGCGCACCGGTACAGCAGTTCGCCAAGCTGGTCGAGGGTGATCGGGTTGGCGTCGTCGTGGACGCGCAGCGACCGCCGATCCTCGACGACCGAGGTCAGCGTCGGGTCCTCGCGCCTGAGCGCCTCCAGGCGCGGCCGGTGCAGCACGACCTCCGGACCGGGGTAGGGCTTCCGGCGCGCGGGCAGCGGGTCGAGGCTCCCTCGGGCCCACATCGTCCGACCGTAGCCCTCCGCAGCGTCGGAGCGGTCGCCCATCCGCGAGCGGCGGTGGAACCACAGCTCGTGCGGCTGCCACTGGCGCAGCCGCAGCCGGGACTCCTCTTCGGCCGCGCTCGGCACCGCCAGGCCGCTCCGCAGCAGGTCCGCCAGCAGGCGCTCCCGGGCCGCGGCGGCCAGCGGCACGGCGGCGAGCTCCGCGGCGCCGCCCGCACCGGCGAGGACCCCGATCGCAGCCTGGACCGCCGGGTCGCCTGTCTCCAGGCGGGCGCTCGCCAGCGGCGACTCCGCAACGAGCCGGTCGCTCTCGCGGCGCACCACGGTGAACCGGGACAGCACCACTCCGGCGCCGCCGTCGCCGGAGGCCGGCCCCAGCGGGCTCTCGGGCACCAGGGTGTAGAGCGGCCGGTCGCCGGAGCGGACGGCGGCGGCCAGCCACCCCCCGGCCTCCAGCTGCGTGACCAGCGCCTCGACCTCGCCGGGCCCGGCGTCCTGCGCCACATCGGCGACCAGGTCCGCCGACCGGGACGGGCCCTGGGCGAGGCGGACCAGCACCTTGCCCTTCCACGGCGCGTCGGCGCCCAGCGATTCGTTGCGGCGCCGCGTCGCGACTCGGACGTGCCCGTCGCCGCGAGCGCAGGAAACTCCGGGGACCAGGCGCAGGTCGCGGTCGAGGCCGCCGGAACCGGGTGCGGCGCTCACCGGGGCTCACCCCCCGCGTCCAGCACCGGCTCCGGCGGGGCCCGCGTGATCTGTTCCATCGCGGAGACGCCGTACAGCTCCTCGACGGCGTGGGCGGTGAGATGGCACAGCAGGTAGCGCTCCACCGGAGTGACGCCGAGCTGTGTCATGAAGAGGTAGGTGTAATTCAGCATCAGCCGGTACAGGACGAACCACTCGGCGGTCATCGACGCCATCACCGCCGGGTTGCGATAGGCGGCGCGATGGTAGGGGCTGGCGCCGGCCAGCGGCGGAGGGCGGCCGTCGGCGCCGGGCGCGAACGCCGTTTCGGAGGGCAACCGCCCTTCCGCGAGGAGGGCGCGCCCCCGGCGGCGGAACGACCGCATCAGCTCCGTCCACTCCCCGGTGAAGCCGACTCCGCCGGACCCGTCGTCCAGCGCCCCGGTGACCCGTCCGACGCGGTCGCACAATGAGGCGGCGTGGCCGCGGTAGTGCGCGTCCCAGGACGGCCGGAGGCGGTGCGCCTCCGGGTGGGTGGTGAGGAACGCCTCGGCGTGGGACCGGAACGACATGAACCCCGTGGTGATGCCGACCCCCGACAGCGCGTGCGCGGTGGCCACCATCAGGTCGAAGGCCAACCCGAGCCGCGGCGTTCCGCCGGCGACCGCCTCGGTCATCCGGAAGGCCGGATCAGCGGTCGCCGCGTGGAAGTCGGCCAGCAGGTCCGCCACCTCCTCGCTGCCGAGCACGTGCGCGCGCCGTTCGAACGGGGCTTGGTGGATCGTGTTGTCCGGCCGCCACGGCAGCAGCGGCCGGTCGTCCTCCTCCAGCTCCGCCAGTCTCCGGTGCTCGTCCAGGTGGTCCTCGGGCACGAGGTGTGTGCACGAGGGGTGCCGCGCCAGGAAGCCGCCGACGATCTCCTCCGCCGCAGGACGCACCAGCGCGGGCACCGCCGCGGGGGCGCACTTCACGTGGATCCGTACGTGCGGACCGAGCCGCCAGTGCCGGGTGAACGACGTCGCGGCGACCTCGGGCGCCAGTCGGCGCAAGAGCGGCCGGACCCCTTCGAGTAGCAGGCGGTCCTTGTCATTCGCGTAGTAGACGACGTGCAGGCTGTGCCATTCCACCCCGGTCCTCCTTGTCGTCCCCGCCGTTCGCCGCCTGCTCGGCGGCGAGCGTGCCGACGGCTTCGGCGGCCGCGCCCCGGATCTCGTCCTCGCTGTTCAGCAGCACGCCGATGCGGTTGCAGAACAGATGTGCGCAGGTGTCCAGGACCTGAAAGGGGGCCGGGCCGGATGCGCCGCCCTGCGCGCCCTCCACATCGGCGCGCAGGGCGATTGCCGACCGGGCCCAGTCGACGAAGGTCCCCGGGCGCTGTACGTCGCGTGCGCGCGCCGCCAGTGGGAGAAGGCCGCGGGCGATGCCGAGCGCCTGGTCGCGCCGCTGCTCCAGGCGGGCGGACGGCGGCGTGCCGCCGAGCCCGAGGAGGTCGACCGACCCGGGCTTCGCGGACTCGGCGGTGCCGACCCGTGCGGCCAGGCGCCCCAGGTCGGGTTCGGCGACCAGCCAGGCGAGCAGGACGGCCGCGTAGGCGGCGGTCGTCCGCTGCCCGAGCGCCGCCCCTTCGACCAGGAGGCGGACAGCGAGCCGGCTGGACTCGGCGAAGTGCCGCTCTACCGCCTCGCCTGCGCCGCCGTAGCGGTCGTACTCGCGCCGGTAGGGCAGGAACGCCACCGAGTTGTCGGGACGCAGATCCGTTTCGAAGGCCTCCATGCGCTCCCTCCGGGCGTAGAAGGAGGCCATGTGCAGGTACCGGTCCCGGCGCATCGGCTCGCGGCTGGGGCAGGCGCGGAAGTAGCCGGCGAGTCCGTCTAGCACGGCCTGCTCCACCCGTGCCCGGCCGCCGCGCTCGGGCAGCAGCCGCAGCCGGACGTGCGGGCCGCCCTCCCAGTACCGCAGGAAGAACCAGCGGCGCAGCACGCCTGCGGAGTCGAGTTCGGCGGTCAGGGGAGCGATCCCCTCGGTGACGAGGAGGTCCAGGTCGCCGTGGTAGAACGCGTGAGCGCTCACCCAGTCGGATTCATCCATTGCGCCTCCCCGGTTCGGAGATCTCCACGAGGAACTCGGTCACGGCGGGGCCGCCGCCCGGCGCGCGCGCCTCGCCGGGATCCGGGAGCGCCTCCTCGAAGACGGCCATCGCGGCCGAACCGTCCAGCATCCGCTGGAAGGCCAGCACCAGGAACCAGTTTGCGAAGTCCACGTAGACCGGCTTGTGTGCCTTGTCGAGCATCCAGGTGCGGTCGGTGCTCGCGCCGCTGCCCGGCCGCGCGGGGTCGGCCCACACCCGCACGAAGCACCGTGTCGGGATGCCGTGCTCGCGCAGCCAGCGGAGCAGGCGCAGCCAGTAGTCGGTTTCGGCCTCGCCGCCCTGACGGCGCGGCACCTGCCGCATCGGAGCCGCCCACGCGGCGCGGCGCAGCACCGCGGAGCCGACCGCGACCCGGGGGTAGGCGGTGACCGACGCCGGCGTCTGCGGCGCCTCGTCGGCGACGAGCGACGCACTCGGGTACACGTAGAAGCTGTGGCCGAACGCCTGGGTCATGAACTGCGCGGCGGCGGGCAGGAAGAGGTCGCCGAGCATCCCCAGGTGCAGCGGTACAACCTCGGTGCCGAGCGTCTCGCAGTGGAGCCGGACGAGGCCGGTCCGGGAGTCGTGGACCGCCACGCAGTCGCCGGGGCGGATACGCTGCTCGGCGGGGCGACGGCTCGTCGTGAACGGGTAGTCCAGTTCGTAGGGCGCGGCGGCGCTGCGCACGTTGACGGCGGACGCGAACCGCCCGCCCACTTCGGCCACCGCCCGGCCCTCCGGCTCCGGCTGCCCCGGAACGAGGTCGCCTGCCGCGCAGTCCGCCTGGTCCAGCAGGTGCATGACGCGGCTCCTGCCGCGGCCGTGGCCGTTCTGCACCGCGTTGAGCACCAGCGACGGGCTGGACTCGGTGCCGGTCGATTGGACGTAGCAGGCGAGCGACTCCGCCGCCGCGACCCAGGGCGGCCATCCGGCCGCTAGGGCGGCCAGGCGCGCCGGGTCCGCGCACACCGCGCCGTACTGCGCGGTTGCGCCGGTGCCGCGGTCCCCGAGCACCGCGTCCCGGGCCTCGGCCTGAATGCGCGACAGCTCGCGGAGGCGGGGGAGGAGGCTCCCGGCGAGGGGACGGACGAGGTGGGCCTTGGCGTGCAGCAGCCGCACAAGCTCCCGCGCCGCCGGTGTCCGGTCCGGCGCGCCGTCCCTCCGCAGTTCGTCCTGCAGGGCCCTGTGCAGCTCCAGGACCGGCACCCGCGCCGCGGTGCCGAAGCGTTCGCGGAAGTAGGCCGCCAGGGCCAGGCGGAGCGGCAGGGACGGGTCGAACGGGGCCAGCCAGCGGCGGAGCACGTCCAGGTCGTGCAGGGCGGGTTCCCAGCGCGCGAAGGAGCACGCCGCCGCCGGGTCGGTGTAGACGGCGTTCTCGTAGAAGGTCCACTTGGCCGCGGCGGCGTCTGCCTCGGCCTCTTCCCCCGTGTCCGCTCCCGCCTCGGCGTCCGCCCCCGAGTTCGGCTCCGCGTCCGCTCGCGCCGCCGCGTCCGCTCCGGGCTCGGCGTCCGCCTCCGGCAGGTCTTCGACGCGCGCCGCGAGGTCGCGTATCGCCCCCATCAGGCGGCGCTGTCGCTCATGGTGTTGGTCGAGGTCGTGGACGGGGACGTCGCGGCGCGCTTCGGCACGCACCCGCTGCACCAGCGCGAGCACGCCGGCGGGGCGCTCGCCGCCGCAGGACGAGAGCCAGTCGGCCAGCTCCCCCAGCGGGTCGCCGGCCAGGTCGGCGACCGGCGACCGGCGTTCCACCAGGCCCAGGTCGACCAGACCGGCCACGAACGAGTCCACGCTCTCGGCGGAGGCACGGCCGGAGGCCCCGTCGCCCGCGGCCACGAGCGCGTCGCGCAGGCCGGACCAGGTGCGTTCGGGGCCGGTGCCGAGGAGGTCCATGCACGCGCGCACGGCCGGTGTGGCGGGCATCGTCAGGACGGGCTCGGCCGGCCGGCGGCCCGCGAAGCTGACCCGGCCGTCGCCCACGGTCGCGCTCGGATTGAGCCGCAGCCGCAGTGAGGGCGCCAGCCGGGGATCGGTGCACAGCGACGCCAGGAGCGTCTGCACCAGCAGGCCGTCCAGCTCCACCACGCTGCGCACGCACCGCGTTCCGATGTCGCGGACAGCGGGCCCGTCGCGGGTCCACACGCCCACGCCGCTGACCATGAACGTGCTGTAGGGGCTCGTCTTGGCCGACGCCCGCGCGACGTACTTCGCCAGCGCGACCAGCGACTGGCGGCGCGGCGCGTGCGCGTCATCGCCGAGCCACTTGCGGATCTCGGCGTAGAGCGCCGGGCTGGACTGGGACAGGGCGCGGCGCAAGCCCGTGTGCCCCGCAACCGCACGGAGTTCGCCGCGCTTGGCCGCCTCCTCGTCGGCGAGGACGGCGGGCAGTTCCCGTACCGTCCGCTTCAGCGTGCCGAGGTCGGCGGTCCAGCGGCGGATCCGGTCCGCGACCGGCCCGGGAAGAACGCCTGCCACCTGCTCGTTCCACTCGGCCGGACGCGGTTGCCTCGACCGGTGCAGCGCCCTGCGCAGACCGACGACTCCCGGTTTGGGCGGACCGCTGCCCAGTGTGCCGATGACGTCGTACAGGGAGCCGGCCAGCAGGCGCCCCTCCGCCTCCACCCGCTCGCCGAGGCGGGCGGCCTCGTCGACGGCCGCGAAGGAGCGGGTGAATTGGAGGGCGCCGAGGACCCGTACGGGCAGGCCGGCTGTGCGGACCACCGGCGGCGACGCCACGCGTGCTCCGCTCGCCAGGACCGGGGCCTGCTCCAGGGCCGCCGGGGGTTCCCGGTTCACCGTGTCCCCACTCATTCGGCGTCCCCTCGCAAGCGGGTACTCGAGCCGGCGCCGCTGCGCGGCGCCGGCGGCCGGGCGACCCTCCGCCCGTCCGTCCGCCGGAACCGGTGATCCCGAGGTGAGAGCCCTCACGACCACCGGGTTCCGCGAACCCAGGAACAGTGAAACATCAGAGCGTGGACATCGGCCGCGGTGCAGGCCGGACCGGAACCGTCAGCAGGCGGGGCTGCTGCAGGCGCACATCAGCTCATTGCAGATCGAGGACGCGCCATTCTCCGGAAGCCCGTGCCCTTCGGTGAGGGTTTCCAGAGTGAGCCCCTGGTCCGCGAGGTCGAATACGTCGACCGGGACCGAACTCAGGTCGAAGTCCAGCTGCTCGGAAACCTTTCCATTCCGCTTGGATCCTGCCACTCCCAGCTCCTCTCATCTTTACGTACCGGGGCAGCACGAACGCCGCTCCGGCGCAATTCCTCCTCCGATTTAACAATTTCGTCGAAGGTGGGCATGCAGGCCTGTTCCGAGCTCTTCTGGATCGGTGGAGGGCGTGAATCAGGGCGTGAATCGGAATGCGCTTCGCACAGATTAGGGCGGCCCTTGAGGGCGGTCAAGGAGGGCGATTGATATCGCGGCGGCGGGCGGTCGGCCGGTGGACCGCAACTGTGGTTCGAGGGAGAGGCGGTTCCGCTGGGGCACCTGCGGCGGCCTGCGGGCGGCGCTCCGGGACCGGCTCCTTCGCACCCCCCTGCGCTCGCCGCCACCGCTGCCCACGGGGGCGCCGGCGCCGTGGCGAAGGAGGATGCGTTCGCGGCCGACGAGGTGGCGCTCCGCGGTAGCAGTCGGACGGCACCGGCCGCAGGTTTCGGACGATGATGGGACGATTATTGTGCGCGCACATCTCCGAACAGACGGTCGCCCGGGTGATCCCCGGCCCTTAGCCCCCGCGCAGCGCCGCCGGAGCCGCGTGGATACCCGGTCCCCGCCGCCGGGGGAACCGGCCTTCGGGCGGCCGCCCGGAGGGCGCCGGTACACCCGCGAGCGGGCCGGCGGCAGGCGGGGGAGCCGTCGATCCGGGTTCGCGGTGCCGACGGGCTCCGGTCAGCGCCGCGCGAAGCCGGCACAGGCCCGGACGCGCATACCTGCGGCAGGCCGGCGGGCGGCTGCCCCGATGTGTGCCGCATCGGCCGCCGGACGGCGGTTCCGGTCACACACCGCGTTCCGGCTCTCGCCGGAGCGGCGAAGGGGCGTCGCCTTCCCGGCGCCGCTGCGCTTTCAGGCGGATTTCGCTGCACGCTGCGTGCGCGCCTTCCCGGTTCGGAATGGCGGTTCTCGGAGTCCGGCCGACCCCCCGGCCCGGTCCATTAGGAAACCGTGACCTTCAGTAGCGGATTTCCCCGACGCCCCCTCGGTTACTTACAGCAGCCCCGTCGGCGAGGGATTGACACAGGGTGTCGCCGAGTGCGTAACTTGGCGTATGGGAACCGTGCGAACGACCGTCCACAAGAAACGGATTCCTCCCGGCCCCCAATTGCCGCGGGTGGCGCAGACCGCGCTTTGGTTCAGCGACGCGCGGCGCATGCTCTCGCAGTGCCATGAACGTTTCGGCGACATATTCCGTATCCAGATCGCCCATCAGGGCACATGCGTATTCATCAGCGCACCGGAAGACGTGAAACGCGTTTTCACCGCGGCGCCCGAGCAACTGCACGCCGGTGACGGCAACCGGTCGATGAAACCGGTGCTCGGCGAGAACTCCGTGCTGCTGCTCGACGAAGCCGAGCACCGGGAGCAGCGCAGGCTGCTGCTGCCCTCCTTCCACGGCGAGCGCGCCCGGGGATACGCCGGCCTCATGCGCGAGATCGCCGCCGCCGAGATCGGCAGCTGGCCGCGCGGCCGCCCGCATCGCGTCCGAGCGAGCATGCAGGCGATGACCATGGAGTACATCCTGCACACGGTCTTCGGCGTCGCCGAGGCCGAACGTCTCAGCCCGCTGCGCGCGAACCTAGAGCGTCTGCTCACCATCGGCGCCGACCCGCGCCACGCCCTGTTCCTGCTCGTGCTGGGGCCCGACCGCCTCCGCCGCTTCCCGCCGTTCCGCCGCGAGATGGAGGCGATCGACGGGCTGCTCTACGCCGAGATCCGCCGGCGCAGGCAGCAGCCCGATGTCGCGGAGCGCTCTGACGTGCTCTCGCTCCTGCTGCACGCCCAGCACGCGGACGGCTCGCCGATGACCGACTCGGAGCTGCGAGACGAGCTCGTGACACTGCTGGTCGCGGGCCACGAGACCACCGCCTCGGCGCTGGTGTCGGCGGTGCGGGAGCTCGTCCGGCACCCGGACAAGCTCGACCGGCTCACCGAGGAGCTCCGCGCCGGCTCGGACACCTACCTCAAGGCGGTCGTGTACGAGACGCTGAGACTCCGGCCGGTCATCTCCATCATCCCGCGGACCCTCCGGCAGTCGATGCGCTTCGCCGGCTACGACGTCCCTGCCGGGGTGCGCGTGATTCCCGCCATCTCCCTGCTGCACCGGCGCCCCGACGTCTACCCGGAGCCCGAGCGGTTCCTGCCCGAGCGCTTCCTGGAGCAGCCGCCCGGCACCTACACCTGGATCCCCTTCGGCGGCGGGGCGCGCCGCTGCCTCGGACGGGCGTTCGCCCAGCTCGAAATGGAGACGGTGCTTCGCGAGCTGGTCCTCGGCGTCGCGATGCGCCCCACGCCGCCGCAGCCGGCTCGGGCGTCTCGGCGCCGAAACGCCACCGTGCCCCCGCACGACGCCGAGGTCATCGTCACCTAGCGCGGCGCCGAACCGCCGCCGACGCGCCGCGGGCCGCGGGTCGCCGGGCGCGTGGAGAGGGAGTGAGCATGCGACCGGCGCAACGCATCGGCTGGGTGCAGCACGTCAACGGCTGGACGGACTTCTGCGGCGTGAAAATCGAGGTCGACCCAGGCGTCTTCGTTCCCCGGCGCCGCACGGAGTTCCTCGTGCAACAGGCGGCCGCCCTGATCCAGGAGGGCATCCGTCCGGACGCGCGAACGGACACCGAAGCGGGTCCGGAGGCGGATTCCGCGGCGGACATCGTCGTCCTCGACCTGTGCTGCGGTGCGGGTGCGGTCGGGGCCGCCCTGGCCTCCGCCGGGCGCATCGAGCTACACGCCGCGGACATCGACGCGGCCGCGGTGGCCTGCGCCCGCCGGAACATCGCCCCCATCGGCGGGCGGGCCTACGCAGGCGACCTATTCACCCCGCTACCGCCCGCCCTGCGGGGACGGGTCGACCTCATCGTGACCAACGCGCCCTACGTCACCAGCGAAGAGAGCGCCCGACTCCCCCTGGATGTGCGCCTCTACGAATCTCGTGCCGCCTTCGACGGCGGAACAGACGGCCTGGATCTCCACCGCAGACTCATCCCCGAAGCCGCCGCCTGGCTGGCCCCCGGAGGCAGCCTGCTCGCCGAACTCCACCCCTCCCAGACCTCCCAGGCCGCCAGCCTGCTCGCCTCCGAAGGCCTGACCCCCCGCGTCAGCACTTCCCCGTCCCTCGACTCCACCGTGATCACCGGCATGAAGCCGCCTCCGTGAACGGATGAGCTCGCGCAGCCGCGCAACCAACCCCCGCGTGCACGTGATGGGGCGACGCCTGGAGACCGGAGTACAGCAGCAGGCCCTGGCGATCGCTGCTGAGCATCGGCGCCGTGATGCTGTCCACCCTCATCCTGCTGGCCACGACCTCGTTCTCCCTGGACCAGGTACCGTTCGACCTCGAACCGATCGAGCGACGGCCCCTGGACAGCAGCATCCAAGAACTCACCTACCGGCCCACCCTGCATCTCTGAGCCCGTCCCTGCCCCCCGCCAAGGACCCGACCCTGATCGAGGTTCCCGCAGTCCGATATGCCGACCGGCCTCATCGCGCCCCTGGCCATGAGGCTTGCTGACCATCTCTTGATCGTTCATCGATCTGCTCCGCGCCTTGCAGGGCCTGGGCTCCGGTACGGTCGTCTCCGCGGGGGCCGCCGTGCTCGCCGACGCCACATCGGGGCAGCAGCGGGTGCGGGTGTTCGGCCTGCTCGCCGCGAGCTTCGGCGCCGGGGCCGCCTTCGGCCCATTGGTGGCGGGAGCACTGAGCCACCTGGGAGGCTGGCGGTCGGTGTTCGTCGTGATCGCCGTCGGCTCCCTGACGGCTTTGCCGCCTCCCGGTGGGCTCGGGAGTCACGCGCCGCATCGGCCGCGCGCATCGACATACCGGGCATGGCTTGTTCGGCGGCGCGCTGCTCGCCTTGTCCCTCGCCTTCGTTCAAGCCGGATCGGCAGGCTGGGGCGACCCGTGGGCACTCTCGGCTTTCGCCGTGACAATCGTCCTGCTGACCGCGTTGGACCGGCCGCTGGAAGAAAGCCCTGAACGCCTTCGATCTGACCTTCGAGGGCCGACTGACCGCGACACGCCGCTGACCAGGAACAATAGTTACACCGTTACCTTGACAGGCCCGCGGGCGGCTGCGCATCCACTGCCTGGTCGACGTCCGCGCACTGGGACGGAGTCTTGGGGTGGGCAACCTGTTCCACCGTGGCCGGCAGCCGAGCGAGGTTGGCGGAGTGGTTGATGCTCATGCGGCCGGGGCGGCTGCTGTGAGCGGCCGTGTCGATGAAGGACATGGGCCCGGGTGGGGTTCCTGGCCGGGCCGGGGCACGGGACTGGACTGTGGGAGGGGTCGGCAGCGGTCCGTCCCCGCCCCTCCCGCTCAATCGGCGCAGTTGCGTATCGGAATCGGGGCCGCACCAGGGGCGCCATGTGCGGCCCCGACAGGACGGCTCCTCAACGGACCCGTGCCTTTGCAGGACTCGAGCTTGGGGTACCCGGGTCGGTGCCGGGCCCTGATTCAGGCTCGGTAGCGGGGGCCAGAACCGCGGCGAGGGCATGCCCGAGGCCGCCGACGGTAGGCGAATGGTCCACGTCCAGCGCACCCGGTTGCGCGAGGACGGGGTCCAAACCGGCCAGGCGGGCACGCAGGGCCAGTCGGGCGTGCGAGGTCAGGCCCAGTTCGCTCAGGTCCGTGTCGTGGTCTTCGATGCCGACCGGGACGGGTGCCAGTTCGGCGACCAGGTCATGGACGAGATTCTCCAGCCGTGCGCGGCGTTCGGCCGGATCGAGGCCGCACAGTTGCCGACCCAGCGGCGGTTGGGCGGGCTCGGCTGCGGAGCGGTGCCAGCGCAGTGGAGGCAGGGGGACGTGGGGATGGCGCGGATCGGGCCAAGCCGGGGTCCGGCCGCGGGTGTAGCACTCGGCGATGGCGTGCAGCAGCGCGGTGTGCTCATCGGTCTCCAACGCGCCGGGGGCGCAGAGGGCGGCGGGAAGTGCGTGGCGGGCGATGGTCTGGGTGATCGGCGTTGCCAGGGTGGAGTGCGGGGAGATCTCCACGATCAGGCAGGGCCCGGCATGAGCGGTGCGCGCCACTGCGGCGTGCAGGTCGACGGGGTCGCGGAGCTGAGCGGCCCAGTAGTCGGCGTCCATGACCGGCGCCGGCGTGCCGCGCCGGGCGGTGGAGGCCATCGGGACGGCGGGGGCCCCGGCCTCCAACCCGGCCAACGCCGCGGCGAGGCGATCAGAGGATTCGGCGACGATCCGGGAGTGGGCCGGCGGGGCGTCGTCCAGGAGGCGGTGCCACACCTCGCCGGCCGCCAGTTCGGAGGCCAGGCGCTCCAATGCGAAGGCGGGACCGGAGACGACGGTGCTCCGGGGCGCGTTGCGGACGGCGATGTCCAGTTCCGGATGCGCGGCCAGCCGCTCCCCCGCCTCGGACTCGCTCAGGCCGGTGGCCAGCATCGCGCCGCGGTCGACGACCTCTTCGAGTAGCCGCGAGCGTGCGACCACGACCCGGACGGCCTGGTCGAGTGACAGGGCGCCGGAGGCATGGGCGGCGGCGACCTCGCCGAGGCTGTGGCCGATGACCGCGTCAGGGGGCAGTCCCCAGGCTTTCAGCATGCGCGCCGTCGCCACCTGGAACGCGAAGACGGCTTGCTGGACGGCGGCGTAGCCGCTCGGTTCCCCGTGGAGGGGGTTCCATGAGGGGTCGGCCCCGTGCGCGTCGAGGCATGTGCCGACTTCTGCCAGCGCGGCGGCGAACTCCGGCGATCGCGCCGCGAGAATCCGCCCCATGGCTGGGCGCTGGGCGCCATGCCCGCCGAAGGCCAGCACCAGCCGCGGTTCCCGGTCGGACGGGGTGCGGGGTGCCACCAGCCCCGGATGGGGGCCGCCCGCAGCCAGGGCCCGGAGTGCGCGACCGGCTTCGGCGGCGGTGGACGCGACCACCGCGGCCCGATGTCGGTGGTGGTCGCGGCGGTGGCCGGCGGTGGCGGCGATGCCCCGCAGGTCGGAACCGGCCGTCTCTGCTGCGTGCGCCCAGTCGGCGGCCGTGGCGGCCAGTGCCTCAGGGGTGTGCGCTGAGACGGGGATGATCCGCGCCTGCGCGTCCCCGGCCCGGTCGGTGGCGGCAGGCGCATGCTCCGGTGGACTCGTCAGGACGGTATGGGCGTTGCTCCCGCCGAAGCCGAACGAGGAGACGCCCGCCACGCGCTCGGGCCCGCGGTCGGGCCAGGGCACGGATTCGGTGGGGACTCGGATCGCCAGTCGCTGCAGGGCGGGCCGAAGGCGGGTGTGCCCGGCGGTGGGCGGGATCTGTCCGTGGTGGACGGCCAGAGCCGCCGCCGCGAGGCCGGCGACCCCGGCGCCGCCTTCCTGGTGTCCGATGGCGCCCTTACTGGAGCCCACCCACAGCGGGTCTCCGCTGTCACGGGCGAAGACCTGGTCGAGCGCCTGCGTCTCGATCCGGTCGCCGGCACGGGTGCCGGTGCCGTGGGCGTGGATGTACCCGACTGAGGCCGGGTCGATTCCGGCGCGGGTGTAGCAGTCGTCCAGCAGCCGGGCCTGGGCCCGGGCGCTGGGAGCGCCCAACCCTTGGGGGGAGCGGCCGTCGCTGTTGACGGCGCTGCCGGCGATGACGGCGTAGACGCGGTCGCCGAGGGTGCGGGCGTGGTTGAGCCGCCGAAGGACGACCACCACGGCGCCTTCGCCGCGCACGTAGCCGTCGGCCTTGGCGTCGAACGGGCGGCACATGTCGGACAGGACGCCGCCGTCGTCGAAGGCGCGTGTCAGCACGGGTGAGGCCACCGAGTTGACGCCGGCGACGATCGCGACGTCGATGTCGCCGTCCTCCAGGTCGCGGCGCGCGTAGTGGATCGCGGTCAGGCTGGAGGAGCAGGCGGTGTCGATGGTGGTCACCGGTCCCCGGGCATCCAGGAATCTGGCGAGCTGGGTGGCGAGCATGCCCGTGCCTCCGCCGCCGATATCCAGTAGCCCGGGGCGTTGCTGGGGGCCGAATCGGCTGGTGACGGCGTCGATGGCAGAGGATCCGGTGTAGATGCCGGTGCGGTCGGCCGCCTCGGCGGCGGTGATCCCGGCGTCTTGGAGCGCCTCGATACCGGTTTCGGCCAGCAGCCGGTGCAAGGGGTCCATCGCTTCGGCCGTGGCCGGGTCGATGCCGAAGAAGTCGTGGTCGAAGGCACTGATGTCCTCGGCGTCGAGCGCGGCGGACGTCCAGGGGAGGCCTGGCCGGTCCTGTTCGTCGAGCAGCGGCGCCATGGTCGCCCACCGTTCCCGGGGAACGGGGTTGATGGCGCTTCGGCCGCTGCGCAGCAGGGCCCAGAGCGCTTCGGGACCGTGCACGCCGCCGGGTAGCCGGCATCCGATTCCCACGATGGCGGCCCGGTGGTCGGCAGTGGCGGGGCGGTGTCCGGATCCGCCTGTGCTGGTTTCCCCGACTGTCATCACGCTCGCCTCCTCGCGCGCCACTGGGCGACGGAACCGGTGACGCTGAGCCGCTCCACGTCGAATCGGGTGTGCAGCTCGGCTGCAAGGTCGGTGAGCCGGTCCCCACTGTTGGCGAAGACGCTGCGCCGGTTCAGCCGGCGCAGCGCGAAAAGCGAGGTCCGCGTCTGGGGCACTTCGTGGGCCAAGACGGTGGCGCCGACGAATACGCCGCCGGGCCGGAGCACGCGGACCGCATTGTCGAACAGGGCGGTCTTGTCGGCGATACGGGCACCGGGAAGGCAGTGCACAAGCATGCTCGCACCTACGGAGTCCACCGACTCTTCGTCCAGCGTCCACGGGGCGAGCGCGTCCTGGCGGTGCAGTGCGGGTGCGTGGGAGGCCAGACGCTGGGCGCTGGCCTCCAGCGCCCCCGTGTGCAGGTCGAGCAGGTGGAGCTGCACGTCGGGCACATGCGGCAGAACGTGGGCGAGGGTGTAGCCGCTTCCGGGGGCGACCTCCAGGTGGGCCGTTCCCGGCGACAGTGCACCGGAGTAGAGGTCGATGAGCGCCTTCGGCGGGCAGCGCCACACCCAAGGGATCGTGCCGTGCGTGACCAGCAGGTCATAGCGGCGGACCATGTTGTGTCGGCTCCACAGCGCCTGGTTCTCCAGGGCGGCGGAAGACTGGTCGCCGGGGCGGGGGATGGACGGGGTGGATTCAGCGGACGGTGACATGAACCACTCCTCGTTTCTGCGCATGCGCGCACAGCAACTGCCGGGGTCCGGGATGGGGAGGTGTGTGGTGCGGGTCCGAGAAGGGCGGGGCGTGGGAGGCAGGGGTCGTCAGGCGGGTGCGGCTTCGTTGAGGAAGGCGGATGCGGATTCTGGGTCGTAGAGCCAGGTGTCGTAGCGGCGGGGGTCGGCCAGGTCGCCGATGAACCGGTCGGCGACGCTCTGGTGCTGGGCCGCGGCGAACAGCACTTCGGTCAGGTGCGGCATCGCCTCGGCTGCTTCGGGGTCCCACATGCGGTGCAGGAGGTCGCTGAGGCGGGCCGCGGACTCGCCGCCGCTGCGCCAGAACGCCTCGAAGGTCTCCTGCTGCCAGTCGGGGGTGAAGGTCTGATCGCCGTGCTCGACGATGCGCTGGAGGTAGACCTGAGCGCACAGACTGGAGAGGTTCCATCCCTGCCCGCCGATGGGGTCGGTGCTCACCACGGCGTCGGCCATTCCCAGGACCGCTCCGCCGGAGAGGCGTTGGACCGGCTTGCGCACATGCGGGCGGACGCGGGAGACAAGGGCGGCCGTAGCGTCGAGGGGTGCGCCGTGCTGGATGCGGGCTGCGACGTCGGGGAACTCGCGGGCCAGGGTGCCGACGATCCATTCTGCGACTTGGCCGGGGTGGGGGCGGCCGCGCTCGGGCCGCAGGTGGGAGCCGTCCAACGGCCCTCCCGGCTCGCCCATGACACACACCGAGTAGGCGGGGCCGTCCGCAGTGAGGACGGGGGCGATGAGAATGCGGCCCTGCGCCGCCGAGACCACGTCGGCGTAGTCGGTCAGGGCGGGCTCGACGCGGTCCACCAGGACTTGGGTGATCACGCGCTGGTGGCCGCCGCCGAGCCGACTCTGGTCGACGTCGAAGACGGCTCCCAGTTCGCCGCCGCCCACGGCGACGATGGTCAGGTCGTACATCCGGGAGAAGTAGTCGACATCGGTGAGAGTGGCGCCGTGGATGACCACCTTGCCGCCCTGGTCCTCGAAGAACTCCAGCCAGTCGGCCATTTTGACGCGCCGGTCGACGGCCACACCGAACCCGTTGCCGTGGGCGGCGAAGCTTCCCGAAAGCACCGCCGGCGGCATGTAGGGCGGGTGGAGTTCCAGACGGGCGCCGGAAATCCGCGGCGCCTGGGCCGACCACAGGTCCAGACCCAGCTCGCGTTCGGACGACAGGGCCAGGGGCAGGCTGAACTGTGTGGTCGAGGGGCTGGCTCGGCGCACTTCCCCGGAGGACTGGGCGCTCATGATCGTGACGTCGTAACCGCGAGTGAGTAGGCCGTGGGCGAGGTGCAGGCCCGACTGTCCTCCGCCGACGATCAGAATCTTGCGCATATCTCCTCCTGCGTCAGCCGGTCGCAGGCGACAAGGAAACAGCGACCGGTCACCCGGCAATGAACGAGAGCGACAGTACCGGTTCGTGATCTTGTTCCGTCCCCTGCGGTGGCGGCCCGATCCCCCCGCTGTGCCGGGATTGTGGGAGGAGTGCGGGCCCCGGCCTGCGGTGGCGCCGGTCGGCGGTGCGGACGGGAGCCGCCGTGGACGCAACGGGCCGACCCGGTTCCCACGTGGACCGGAGCGGCCCGGTCGAGACACGGGCACAGGGCGGACCGCCGGCGCGGAGCGAAAGAAACGGATATTCGGGATGTGATCCGGAGGAGAATGATCAAGCGGCACGAAAGTGATCTTTCCCCATCGTGCATTTGCACTGAACATGAGCTTGATCACACACGGCCGTTCCGTCCGATCCTGCGCACGCGCCGGAGCGTTTCGGCAGGCCGAGGATCGCAACCCGCATCGACCAGGGGCCACATTTCCCGTGGTCGGCGATGGTACGAGCGAGGTCGCGCGAGCAAGGGGGACGCGGGAGGCGACACGGCACCCCCACGGCGGTGTATTTTCACCTAGCACGAGCCGCCTGAATTGGATGCACTAAATGTCTGATTCTGGTCCGGTGGAACCGGGTCCGTGCGCCTCCCCCGGCTTTCTGCGTATGGCTCCCGTTCGCGCATGTCCCGCCCGGCCTGGATTGCTGTGCTAGCGTGTCCGCCGATTCGTCGGATTCCAGGCCGTGACGACAATCGGATCGTTCCCAGATGCGCCGCCGTTGGAACGATCGGCTGTTGCGACACGCCTAACTACAGCCCGCGGCGCTGACCCGGGTGACCGGTCGGACGCCTACCCAGGCGATTCACCTCCGGACCTCGGCGAACCGGCGGCCGCTCACCCGATTACCCGCATACGAGGAGGTGTGCAGTGGCACAGGCGTCGTCATCTACCGGCCAGGGATACCCGCCCCCGGAGCAGCCGCCGCTCACGCACCACAGTCCCCCGCCGCCCCGGTGGCCGACCCGGCAACCCGAAGGACGGTGGCGACGCATGCTGCGGCGCCTCGGACTGGGACGGAAACGCCGCAGCGCCACCGGGATGACGGCTCACGAGCTGTTCGCAGCCCAGCAGCAGGCATTGGCCCAACAGTTGAGCCCCCCTCCGACCGTCGGTTCCCACCCGCACCAGCCCCCGGCGCCCGAGCAGGGACCGCCCCAGGCGGCCTGGCCGCAGCAGCCGCCCGACCCTGCCGCAGCGCAGGAACCGCAGGCCCTCGGTGAACCGGCCGGAGAACCGACTCGGCCCGCCACCGCTGCCGAGGCCCCCGTCAAGCTGGTGACCAGCACCTTGGCCAGTCTGGCGATGCGCGACCTCGCCCTGGTGGACTCCCTCATCGAGGTCGTCGAGGACCTGGAGGACAGCAGCGAGGACCCCGAGCTGCTGGAGCGCCTGTTCAAGATCGACAACTTCGCCACCCGAATGCGCCGCAACAGCGAGAACCTGCTGGTGCTGGCCGACCAGGACATCGGCGACGCCTCGGCCGAACCCGTGCCGTTGCTGGACGTCGCCCGCGCCGCCATCTCCGAGATCAAGGACTACCAGCGGGTCCAGGTCGGCCGCCTGCCCCAGGTCTTCGTCACGGGATCGGCCGGCGACGACCTGAGCCACTTGCTCGCCGAGCTCATGGACAACGCGACAGGCAAGTCGCCCGAACACGCCCAAGTGGTGGTCAGCGGCCAGTACATGGCCGACGGCCGGCGGCTTCTGCTAACGGTCCAGGACGAGGGAATCGGCATCCCCGAGGACCACCTCGCCGACCTCAACGAGCGCCTGCGCGGCGAACCGGTGCTCGACGAGCAGGTCATGCGGCATATGGGGCTGTACGTGGTCAGCAACATCGCCCACCGCCACGGCATGGAGGTACAGCTGGAGGCACGGGCCTTCCGCGGCATCAGCGCCCACGTGATGCTCGGCGCCGACCTGGTCAACACCACCGGTCCTCTGCCTCCTGCACCCGAACCCCCGTCGCAGCCGGTGGCGCCCCCGCCCCTCCGCCGTCCGGCGCCCGAGCCCGGACCGGCCGCGTCGGCGGCTCCCGTCCCGACTCCGCCAGAGGAGCGCAGCGCCATGGACTCCGATTCGTCGACGGTCACCGCCGCCGGACTACCACGTCGCAGCGCGCATCGCCACACCTCACCGCTGCCGCTCTCCGAACCGTGGGAGAGCGATGCCCCCGTCGACGCCCCCGATGATCCGTCGGTCGACAGGGCCGAGCGGATCCGCGACGACCTCGCCGGCTTCGTTGAAGGCGAGCAGGCGGCGGCCCGCGACGAGGACGGCTCCTGACGGGTCTGTACCGGCATCGACGCGACAACCTCCACCCACCCGATCGCAGAAGCTGGACTGAAATGGATAACCGCTTGAGCCAAAGCGCCGACACGGAGAACTTCACCTGGCTGATCTCGAACTTCGTCGATGACGTCCCCGGTGTCGAACACGCCATCGTCGTCTCCTCCGACGGGCTCCTGCTGACCTCCTCGCGCGACTTCCCCGAGCAGAACGCCGAGCAGTTGGCCGCCATCGCCAGCGGAATGCACAGCCTGGCGCTGGGCGGGGCCAAGATGTTCGGGAAAGGCGAGTGCGAGCAGCTCATCGTGCGTATGCAGCGCGGCCATCTGTTCGTCATGTCGATCAGCGATGGCTCCTGCCTGGCCGTTCTCAGCGCGCCGAACGCCGACATGAAGATCGTCGCTTACCAGATGACCAAGCTCGTCGAAAGCGCTGGGCACGTTCTTACTCCGCAGCTGCGCTCACAGCTCCGCGGAGTCGTGGCGCCGTGAGCGGACTGTCGCCGGTCGGTGAACGCCGGCACGCATTTCCGTGGACGAGGAGGGGGGCATCCACATGAGCAACCGAAGGAGCCGACGCGGACGCATCCGCCCGTACACCTTCACCGGTGGCCGGACACGCTCGCGCCATCCGCTGCTGGTGCAGACGCTGGTCTCGGTCGCCGACGCTGACGGCGCGGTGCCCGCGACGCTGCCCCCTGAGGCCGAACGCATCCACGAGATGTGCCACGAGACCCGATCGGTGGCTGAAATCTCGGCGGAGTTGAAGATCCCGCTGGGCGTGACCCAGGTGCTGATCAGCGATCTGGCCGATCAGGGACTCATCTACATCCATCCCACCATCACCGGCCACAGCCCGTCGGAAAACCAAGTTCTTGAAAGGGCGCTTCGTGGACTCGAACGTCTCTTCCAGTAGCCCAAGTGCACCGGGGCGGTCGCTCGTCTCCGCCAAAGTCGTCGTCGCCGGCGGGTTCGGTGCCGGAAAGACGACCCTGGTCACCTCCGTCTCGGAAATCCCGCCGGTCTCCACCGAAGCGGTGATGACCGAGGCCAGCGAGCAGCACGATGACCTGTCCTCCACGCCCGACAAGGTCACGACCACAGTGGCCATGGACTTCGGTCGGCTCACCCTCGAACAAGAGCTGATCATGTACATGTTCGGCACGCCGGGACAGGCGCGGTTCTGGTTCATGTGGGACGACATCGTCCGTGGCGCTGTCGGGGCGGTCATCGTCGTGGACTCCCGCCGCCTGGCCGACTGCTTCGAGGCGATCGACTACTTCGAGACGAATCAGAGCGCGCCCTACATCGTGGCGCTCAACCGGTTCGACGACCAGCTTCCCTACACCGTTGATCAAATCCGCGAGGCGCTGGAGATCAACCCGGAGATCCCGATCGTCGACTTCGACGCCCGCGACCGCAACTCCGCCGGGGGCGTCTTGAAGACCCTCCTGCGCTATGCCCTGTCGCGACCGCGCGAGGCCGATCCGGCCGCCTGAGAGGCGAGGCCGCCCACCCGTAGCTGTGCGGCCGCCCTGGTCGGCAGGGCGACCGCACAGCTGTCCGCTGTCAGCAGGGGGTGCGGGCTCGGGCACGTCGAGGTCCCGTTGACCTCGGGCATTCGTGGAGGGCGACCGCGAGCCGTTGGGGTACGGGGCCGGGATCGAGGTCACCATCAACCAGTGCGCGGACCAGGCGTTCCTCGGCGCGCGATCGGCGCTTGGCCAGCGCCCAGTACCCGCCCCCCTGCTGCGCAGCCAAGATGCGCAGGGAGGTCTCCTCCAGCCGACTCGCCCCGATCAGCTCAGCCTCGGCCCCGGTGAGCACCCCGCGCTCCACCGCCCGCTCCACCACCGCATCCGGATGCCCACCGGCACCGCCGCGGCCGGTGGCGACGGCGGGAACCGAGTCGTCGCCGGCCTCGGCTACCGGCACCAGGGCCAGATGGTGTCGACGGGCGCGCAGCCCGGCGCGCTGGGCACGGCAGCGCAGAAGCCCCGGATGTCGGCTGGATCCGGCATGTCGGGTCTGCGCATAAGTGAGGTCTCCGGTAGATGGATCAACGACCAAGAAGACCGTCTACACGGAGACCTCGGTGGCCAGGGTATCGATCGGAGGACGCAAAGACCTCACCGACAAGCAGTGGCGCGTGCTCGAACCGCTGCTGCCCGCCACCGGGTCGGGAAAATAGGACCCGAGGACATCCGGTTCCAGATCTTGTAGAGGTTGTCCTTCAACCCCTCCTCGAACTCCCCCAGCACGACGCTGTCGACACCGGCAGCACCCCGTTTGGCCCGCACCTGCTCCCATGCCTGCCAGACCTCCAACTTGGAGATGGCAAACGGCTTGGCCACCGCCGCCTGAAAACCGGCCTGCAGGGCGCGCGCTGCTCCGCCGTGGTGCCGGCTTCAACGCTGCTGCGGCGCGCTCCCGGCGGCGGGCAGCACGACTGTGACGGTAAGCCCGCCCTCGGGGTTGGGGGCGCCGCCAACGGTTCCGCGGTGGCTGTGGGCGATGGCGCGGACGAGAGTGAGGCCGAGGCCGTGGCCCGTGGCCTGCGTACGTGATCGCTTGCGGTGGAACGGCTCGAACAGTCGATCGGCGAGTTCGGGACTGATGACCTCGCCGCTGTTGGTCATGGTGATCACGGCGGAGTCCTCCTGCGCGGAGACCTCGAGGTGCGCCGTGCCGTCCGCGTCGTTGTGGCGGATCGCGTTCTGCAGCAGGTTGATCAGCAGGTGGTGGAGCAGGTCCGCATCGCCGTCGACCACGACCGGATGCAGGTCGCTGCGCACGTCGATCCGCCGGTCCGCCGCTTCCTGCTGGACCTGCTCCAGTGCGTCCGCGGCCGCCTTCGCGAGGTCGACGGGCTGCGCTTCGTCGATGCCGTGGTCAGCTCTGGACAGCGTCAGCAAGGACTCCACGGTCGCGATGCTGCGCTCGTTGGTCTTCATGAGCCTGGACGTGAGGGCGCCGACGTCGTGGTCCCCGGGGTGGGCGCGGGCGACCTGGAGCATGGTGCGGGTGGTCGCCAGCGGGGTGCGCAGTTCGTGTGCGGCGTTGGCGGCGAAGCGCTCCTGGGCCTGGAAACTGGCGTGCAGGCGGTCGAGCATGGTGTCAATGGTGTCGGCGAGGTCGGTGAACTCGTCCCGGGGCCCCCTGAGGCGGATCCGTTTGTGCAGGGTGGGCCCGGCGATGACGCCGGCGGAGCGGGTCATCCGGTGGACAGGGGCGAGGATGCGGCCGGCGATGAGCCAGCCGAGCAGGAACGCGATCAGTGTCATCGCCACCAGGGCGGCGACGGACAGCTGCAGCAGGACCGAGAGGACGTCCTGCTTGCTGGTGATCGCGACGGCCTCGCTCGCCCCGGAGGGTCCGCTTGGCTGGAAGGGTCTGGCCCGTTCCGCCTCGACGGCGGTCACCTGCACACTCGTCGCGGCCAGGTTGTAGCTCGGGACGAACCACATCAGTGCGTACAGGATGGAGATGAGCACGATGCCGAAAGCGAGCAGCATGCCGCCGTAGAGCAGGGTGAGTCGGGTCCGGATGGTCAGTCGGCCCCGCCGGAGGCCGTCGGAGGCGCTCATGCCGCGGTGGCCAGGTAGTAGCCGACGCCGGTGGCCGTATGCAGCACGGGCGGGTCGCCGAGCTTGCGCCGCAGTGTCGAGACGGTGATGCGGACGGCGTTGGTGAACGGGTCGGCGTTGGCGTCCCAGGCCTTCTCCAGCAGCTGCTCAGCGCTGAGGACCGCCCCGTCCGCCCGCATGAGCAGCTCCAGGACGGTGAACTCCTTGGGCGTCAAGGACAGGGGGAGGCCGCCGCGCTCGGCGCTGCGGCGGGCCGGGTCCAACCGGATGTCACCGCGGGTCAGCACAGGCGGCTGCGCGGGTGCGGAGCGCCGCTGCAGCGCGTGCAGCCGCGCCACGAGCTCGGGGAAGTCGAACGGTTTGACCAGGTAGTCGTCCGACCCGAGCCGCAGCCCGGCGACCTTGTCGGCCAGCCGATCGGCCGCGGTCAGCATCAGTATGCGGCACTCGGGGTGGTCGGCCACCACGTTGCGGCACACGTCGTCCCCGTGCACCCCGGGGAGGTCGCGGTCCAGGACCACCACGTCGTAGTCGTTGACCGCGATGTGCTCCAGAGCCGTGTCACCGTCCTGCGCGACGTCGACCGCCATGCCTTCGCGGCGCAGGCCGGACCGCAACGCATCGGCGAGGAACTCCTCGTCCTCCGCCACCAGCACCCGCACGCGGCTGCCCTCCTTGTCGTATCCGGCTTGTTCCGGACGCGTCCGCTCAGCGCTGCCGGGTGCAGGCTGAAACGGAACGCCACGTCGAGCCCATGATCAACGCACCGGCATATGGATGAGTTATGGAATCGGCCAAACACTGACGATAAGTCCCGGCTGGCTTACTGCTCGTGGCGGTCGCAGCCAGCCACGGCGGCCGCTCCCGGTGGAACGACCCCCGGGATGCTCCGCGGAGCAGTCCAGCCGAACAGAATGGGATGTCCCATGTCTTCCTTCCGCAAGATCGCAACCGTCGTCGCCGGTGTGGCCCTCGCTGTCGGAGGGGGCGGTGCCGCCGCGTTCGCCTCCGGCACCGCGCCGGAGCAGACCGTGGAGGTGCCGGTGGGCGTCGACGCCAAGCCCGCCAAGCCGAGCGGGGAGGCCGAAAAGGGCGAGAAGCTGGCCAAGGACGAGTCGATCCACATCATCAAGGACGGAGACGGCGTCCGGATCATCAAGGGCGAGGACGGCGAGGTCCCCGGCGACGCCGAGCCGGCCAAGCCGACCAAGCTCGCCGAGTAGAGGTAGCGCGGTCCAGCGCGGTCGCGGATCCCGGTTGAAGCGTCCGGGGCCCGTCGGGGCGGTTCGCGGGGGCGCGCCGCGAACCGCCCCCGCATGACGGGCCGCGGCTCTCGGCACCGGCGCACCGTCACCCGCCCGGCGCCGGTTCATCGACCCCACTGGCGAGACCAACCGCGCGCCGGGCCGTATCGCCGCCCACTGGCCGGGCCATTTGGTCCACCTGGACGCGACGAAGGCCGACCGCATGCTCCAGAGCGGGACCGGCGCGTGCACGGCAGCGGCTCCGAGGCGGCCCGCTCCCTGCCTTGCGCCTGCACGCCGGTGGCACCTACGTCCAGCCCTCATCCAGCTTGTGGAGGAGGTGCATGCACGGAGCGCGTGGTTCCGTGACCTCTGGGAACGGCGTGAGGCCGCCATCCGGCGTGGCAAGCTGAGGCAGGTCCTTCGCCCCCTGACGGGCTAGTGAGCAGGGCAAAAGGGACGCAGCAGGGTGATGCCGTCCTTGATGGAACCTTCGATGAGCTTGCGCATCCGCGGCACCAGCTCCCGCATGCGCCGCGTGTTCAGGTGCGCGTCGAGGTCCTGCCTGCTCTCCCAGCGCTCGCAGATGACGAACGCGCCGGACTGTCCGTCGACCTCGTGCGCCTCGTAGTCGTCGTCCCCGGCGTCATTGAGCCTTTGCCAACCTGTTCACGGGGTGGCGAGCATGAGGATCTGAACTGCGGCGACGAGTTCGGAGGCCCGGCCGGGGCAGGAACGGATCTTGCGCAGGACGCGCCGGTTCTTCAGCTCGGCGTTGACCCGGTCCCCGCTGCCGGGCGTGGGCGGTGTTGACCTCTTTCCGCGCCCGCGACAGCCGCCGGTAGCGACCGGTGTCGGGGTCGATGCGGCGGCGACGCTGGAGGACCCGGATCGCCGGGCCGCCGCCCTGGTAGGCGGTGTCGGTGATCGCGCGCACCCCGGCCGTGGTGAAGGCGTCGATGATGCCGTGCTCGCGGCCCGCCCCCATATCGTGGCGGGCCCCGGGCAGCGCCGGTGAGATCCACACCAGGCGACCGAAGGAATCGGCTACGACCTGCACGCTCACTCCGTGGCATTTGTGCTTGCCGCTGTAGAACGCGCGGTCCGTGCCGGCGCCCGCGTTCAGTGGCCCGGCCCGGCCACAGGTCGACGGCGTAGCGTTCTTTGCCGTCCAGCTTCTCCAGTTCCTCACCGGCGACTGCCCGGGCATGTGGTGGCAGAGCCTCGCCGACATCGGCCAAATCGCTCTTGTCCAGGGGCTCTTCTGCTGTCCTCAGGGCTTTCCGTTGATCGTCACAGGTCCGTGACCAGGTGCGTCCCCGTCGTCAACCGACTTTGCGCTGCCCGTGACCCGCCACCGGCTGAATAGTTACCTGGACCCGGCAATGGAGAAGCACCCTGGGGCCGCAGTCCGTCGAAGAGGATGATGAGGTGACGCTGCAATGAATCTGCCGATTGTCCCGCCTGGAGCCCGACGGTGTGAACGAGAGCGCAGAGGATCATAAGGATATCGGGCCCAGTGACGTCAGATCGGATTCCACCGGCTTCCTGGGCGCGTTCGACCAACGCATTGGTCCTCACATGCAGCTGATTCCGACACTCGGTCACTTTTGGATCTCCTTCCGTGGCCGCCCGCAAGAACACAAGATCCTGGTGCTGCAACTGTTCTGCCGCCACAGCCAGGAACTCCAGCAGCGCACCCGTAGGATCAGCGGATTCCAGCAACTCCCCCGCGACGGCGCTGAGCGAGTCGAAATGACCGCCTACGACCACGGCGACCAGTTCCTCCTTCGTGGCGAAGTGTCGAAAGACGGTCCCCTTCGCCACGCCCGCACGGCGAGCGACATCCGCGATCGAGGCGTCCATGCCCCGCTTGCTGAACTCCTCCTCTGCCGCAGCGAGGAGCAGTTCTCGGTTTCGCGCCGCGTCTGAGCGCAGCGAACGGGCAGGCAGCGTCATGCGCACCATCCTAACAAGTTGACCAGTCGGTCATCTTGTGATCCACTGTCGACTTAAGATGACCGATGGGTCATTATCTGTCTCGCAGGGCAGCCCGCAAGTCCAGGTCGGATAAGGAACTTATGCAGCTACAAGGATCCACAGCCCTCGTCACCGGCACCAATAGCGGGATGGGCCGCCACTTCGCCATCGAACTCCTGCGCCGCGGGGCGAAGGTCTATGCCACGGCTCGCCGCCCGGAACTTGTCGATATCCCTGGTGCCGAAGTGCTCCATGTCGACATCACCGACCAGACGTCCATCGAAGCCGCCGCCGAGGTCGCCACCGACGTCGACCTGCTGATCAACAACGGCGCCTACATGGGCATCGGTAGCCTCGTCAGCGGAGACCTCAATGTAGTCCGGCAGCTGATGGAATCGCACTACTTCGGCACACTTGCCATGATCCGGGCGTTTGCCCCCGTGCTGGCCAGCAATGGTGGCGGCGCTATCCTCAACGTCCTGTCAGCAGTGGCTTGGACTACCGTCGAGAGCAACACCGCCCTCGCCGCCGCCAAATCCGCACAGTGGGGACTCACTAACGGGGTGCGGGTGGAGTTGGCTGACCAGGGAACTCTAGTGGCTGCTTTCGTCCCGGGGCTCGTGGCCAGCGAAACCTTGAAAGAAGCCATGAAGGATTCCGGAATTTCTCTCCCTGAGGACCCGATGATCGAACCGGACTACCTCGTTCGACTAGCCCTGGACGGAATCGAGGCAGGAGAGGTCGAGATCCTTGACCGTTTCGGAGTCGAAGCGAAGGCAAGCCTCTCGGGCCCTCCGGGCACCTTCGACCTGACAGCGCTGACATAGCTATGGCACAGGTATAACCCTTTCCCCAGCGGAATTTCCGTCGCCGGTGCCCTATTCATCAAAGTTGCCTCGGCAACCTGCAACCGGGTGGGCAACCGTCCGAATGAACACCAGATGGTCTGCGATGCGGCGGATCGGCCCCATCCTCTGGCCCTCGGCCGCGATCGCTTCCAACGCCATGCGCGTGGCGCGTTCACGCAACTCGTCGCTGTACTTCATCGGTGCTGCCATGCTCTGTATCCTTCCTGGGATCAGAGCCTGCACAGGACCCGGGCGCAACAGGACCCGGCCGTACTCAGCCGGCTCAGCGCCGCCGAGCAGGCTGCCGTGCTGTTCGTCGACGGCAAAGCCCTACGCGGCTCGCACACCGCTACCGCTCCGGGCGCCTGGCGCGGCAGGGTCGCTGGAGAGCTGCGTCGGCGGCGGTGCTCGCGTTCGGGGCACGTTGTCGGGCTCGCCGGGGGGCGGGACTGGTGTGGGCGGCGATCGCTTCGGCGTGAGCGGCTCCGGCCGCCGCGAGGATGTTGGGGGTCGAGGTCGGCAGAAGAAGTTCGGCGACAGTGCGTTCGGTGGGCACCGGTACCTTGCCGGTGACGGGGTCGAAGCCCGTGCCCAGCCGCATGCGGTTGAGGACCTTCAGAAGGCGCACGCGGCGTGGAGGCGGGCGGTTCGTCGGCATGCGCGGTTCTTCGCGCACTGGCGGTGGGTTCCCGAGTTCTGATGGTGAGATCGAGAGGAGCCCGGCGACGGGAGACCGTCACGCCGGGATCTGTGGGGGCCGGGAGGGGTCCTCCCGGCTACCCGACCACTTGTTCGTGGCCACGCCACGCCGTACACCCTCCGAGCAGCCCGAACACCAATGTGGCAAAGGCTTAGAACTCCTAACGAAATGATCTTCGAGGTGGTTGGATCACTCCAGGACTGATGATCCGAGGGGTGCGGGGTGGCGCGGCCGAAACCGTGGGAAGTCGATGACGAGCTGTGGGCGGTGCTCGGGCCGCTGCTGCCCAAGGTGGAGCGTCGGCTTCGGCATCCGGGACGCAAGCGGCGTCCGGACCAGCTGGTGTTCCAGGGCATCTTGTTCGTGCTGCACACCGGGATCGCCTGGGAACATCTGCCGCAGGAACTCGGCTTCGGCTCGGGTAGGACCTGCTGGCGCCGCCTGGCCGAGTGGACCGAGGCCGGGGTGTGGCCCCGGTTCCACGAGGTCTTGCTGGCCGAGCTGTGCCGCGCGAATGCCCTGGACTTCTCCCGGGCGGCCGTCGACGGCTCGCGCATCCGGGCGTTAAAGGGGGAGCCAAGACCGGACGAAGCCCTGTCGACCGGGGCAGAACCGGCAGCAAGCACCATTCGATCACTGACACCACCGGCATCCCGCTCGCCGCCACCCTGACCGGCGGCAACCGTAACGACGTCACCCAACTGATCCCACTCCTTCAAGCCGTGCCGCCGGTGCGGGGCAAGCGCGGCCGGCCCCGACGCCGCCCGGACGCTGTGCTGGCCGACCGCGGTTATGACCACGACAAGTACCGCTGCCTGGTCTGGGACCTCGGCGTGAAACCGCTGATCGCCCGCCGCGGCACCGAGCACGGCTCCGGCCTCGGCACCCAACGCTGGGTCGTCGAGCGCGCGTTCGCGCACCTGCACTGGTTCGCCGCCTGCGCATCCGCTGGGAGATACGCGACGACATCCACGAAGCCTTCCTCACCCTCGGATGCGCACTCATCTGCTGGCGACGTCTGAAGTCATTGCGGCAGTAGCCTTCACTCCACGTGAGAGCAGTCGGAATCAGGGTCCCGCGCGACGGCGATCACGTCGTCGAGCCGGTCGCGCACAGCGAGCAGGTCGGTGATCCGCTGGTCGACGCGGACACGCTCGGCCGCCATCTGGTCCAGGAGTGCCGGGGGCGCTTTTACTTCACCCGAGTCCACGCACGGCAGCACCTTGCGGACCACTCTGCTCGGGAGGCCCGCGGCATACAGCTGTTGGATCAGCCGGACTCGGCCGACGGCAGTGTCGGGGTAATGCCGCTGGCCGCCGGGACTGCGGCCCGCCTGGAGCAGACCCTGTTCCTCGTAATAGCGCAGCGCCCGGACGCTCACTCCCGCCTTTTCGGCGACCTCACCGATGCGCACCGGTCCTCCTCTGTCGGGCGGCCCGCCCGACTTGCACCTGACGTCAACGTCAGGTTCTAGCGTAGCGGGCGTCGGCACTCGCCGAACATTCACCCCACTGATCTCACGAACGGCCGGTGCAGGCCGTGTTGGAAAGGCAGAACGTCATGCGCGCAGTCCGTTATCACGAGTACGGCGGTGTAGAGACTCTCATGGTCGAGCAGGTGTCGGACCCGCATCCCGGGGCCGGCGAGGTCCGCATCCGCGTTGCGGCGGCCGGCGTCAATCCCGTCGACTGGAAGGTGCGTTCCGGTGCGGTGCACGAGGTGCTCCCCGTGGACCTGCCCGCGATTCCTGGGCGTGATGCCGTCGGCGTGGTCGACGAGACCGGTGAGGGCGTGCAGGGCGTGAGCATCGGCGACCGTGTCTTCGGGCTGGGCGGCGTCACCGGCGCGACGGCGGAGCTGGCCGTGCTCTCGGCCTGGGCCCACGCGCCCACCACGTGGACCGACGAGGAGGCCGCCGGCGCCGGTCTGGGATCCGTGACCGCTATGGGCGGGCTGAAGGCGCTCGGGCCCCTGCGGGGGCGCACTCTGCTCATCGAGGGCGCCGCCGGAGGAGTGGGCAGTGCTGCGGTCGAGATCGCGGTGGCTCAGGGCGCCACCGTGATCGGGACGGCCAGCGAGCGCAATCACGAGTTTCTTACCTCTCTCGGAGCCGTTCCCACCACCTACGGCACTGGCCTCGCGGAACGCCTCGCCGCCCTGGCTCCGGACGGTGTCGACATCGCCCTCGACACTGCGGCCTCCGGGTCTCTGGCCGATCTCATTGCGATCGTGGGCGACCCTGTCCGCGTGTCGACGATCGCCGACTACGCCAACGCGCATCGCCTGGGTGTGCATTTGGCCAACGCGGAGAACGACTCCACGCTCCTCGCCGAAGCGGGCGAACTCGGCCGGCAAGCCCGCTACACACCGCGCATCGAGCGGACCTACCCGCTCGAACGGATCGCGGAAGCGCACGCATACGCCGAGCGGGGACACACGCGGGGGAAGATCGTGGTCTGTATCTGAGCTTGTCCCACCGTTCGGGGCTGCCCACGGCTGCGGCCGCGGGCAGCCCGCACCTCCGGATCACCGGTCCTGGAGCGATCCATTCACCTCGGAGATCATTTCGTTAGGAGTTCTTAGTGCCCGCGCGCCAGGTGCGCCAACTCCCCGTCCGTGAGGCGCTCAGCCAGCGGGCTCGTGACCAGGTAGGCATAGCTGCGTCCCACCCGGCCCGTGGAGGCGGTGCGCACCTCCGTTCTCCCGTGCGTGCGCTCGCGGGTGGCCTCCAACACCGGTGCCTGCGGCCCACGGCAACGCTTTGACCCGGGCGAACAGTGTGGGCTGGTTGGCCTTGACGGTCAGCAGGTAGTCGGCGGCGCGCACGCTGTCGGCGTCGCCCAGGCTGCGCGCCACGTAGCGTAGTCGGCGGTGCCGCCCGCGGCCCGGATCTCCTCGGTCACCGCCTTGAGCCGGTCCTGGGTCCCAGCCGCGGGCAGGACCCGGGCGCCTTCGCGGGCGAAGTATCGGTGGGGCGATCCTATCGAGAGGCGGGATCACGGCCCACCGGGCACTTCCACTGGTCGACTGCGGTGACGCCCAGCATCGGGTCAGTCGATGTCCAGCACCGCCTTGCCGTGCAGGCGACGGCCGAGCAGCGCCTGTACCGCCTCCTCACAACGGGTCCACGAACCGCGCCAACTGATCCCCGGGTCGAGGCGGCCCGCGGCGACCTCGGCGGACAGCCAGGTCAGGTCGGCGGAGAAGTCCGCGGCCGGGTCGGAGAACAGGAAGAACGTACGGATGGACCTGTCGTGCCGTCCCTCATTGCCCAGCAGGGCCTCGGGCGCGAAGACGGCCTCGGCTTCGGACGAGCGGCCCACGCTCACCACCGTTCCGCCGGCGTCCAATGCGGCGAAGGTGTCCACCAGCTGCTGACCTCCGACGTTGTCCAGCGCCGCGGCTACGGGCCGCAGCACGGCGGCCGGTTCGGAGTAGACCTCGTGTGCTCCCAGCGCCCGCAGACCATCCGCCTGGGTGGGATTCCGGCTGGTCGCCACCACTTCCGCACCCGCTCGGGCGGCAAGCTGCACCGCGTAGCGACCGACTCCACCGGAGGCGCCGGTGACCATGACGCGCCGGCCGAGCAGCGGGCCCATGCGGCGCAATACGTGCAACGCGCTCAAGCTGGCGACCGGAACGGTGCTGGCGACGCCCGGGTCCGAGCCCTCGGGCACCCCACCGAGCAGAGTGGTCGGCACCGCGCGCAGTTCCGCCCAGCCGGTCTCGCCCAGGGTGACGACACGGGTCCCCTCGGGCGGCCCCGAGCCGTCGCCCGCGGCCTTGACCACCACCCCTGCCGCATCCCAGCCGAGCACTGTGCCCTCGGGCGTCTGCGGATCGGTGGCACCCTTGACCTCGCCGTAATTCAGCGAGACCGCCTCTACCCGCACCAGCGCCTCGTCCGGCGCGGGCGCCGGGTCGGGCACCTCGGCCAGCGCAAGATGCGCCGACGCGCTGTGGTCCACCACGAGTGCCTGCACGGAAGCCTCCTCCTTAGACGGAAAGCGCCACAGTGTGGCATTTGCTCCAATGAAGCATAAGCTCCGCAGGGGCATCTCCGCTACGCTGGAGTGGATGACGACCGCCGACCCGCCCTCCTCGCTTCGCGAACGCAGGAAGCTACGCACCCGCCAGGCCCTGGCCGAAACCGCCCTCGCGCTGTTCAGCGAGCACGGCTTCGACAACACGCCGCTCGACACGCTCCTGGAGGAGGTCGAGGTATCGCGGCGGACCTTCTTCCGCTATTACCGCTCCAAGGAGGATGTGGCGTTCACAGCTGTCAAGTGGTTCTGGAGCACCTTCCTGCCGGTCCTCGACGAGACGGAGAAGTCCGGACGGCTGGCCGACATCCTGCGCGACGCGGTTCTGGCCACCCTCGACCGCATGGACGAGGAGTGGTATCCGCGCTTCTCCGCCACCCTGGAACTGATCGAGCGCTCGCCCGCGCTGAACGGGCACTCCCTGCGGCACTGCGCCGAGATCCAGGCCGAGATCAGGCGCCGGATCGGTGCCCCGGACAGCCTTGAGGCGCGACTGCTCGTCGAGTTCTCGGTGACCACCTGGCGCGGCGCGCTGGAGGAGTGGCTGCCCGAAGGCGCCCCCGGCGACCTGCCCCGGTGTGTGCAGCGCGCCTTCGCCGCCATGGACCGCAGTCTGCGCGTGCAGGTCTGCAGCCCGGAGTCGCCAGAGGCATGACCTGCTGACTGCGAGTGTGGGCGCGATTCGCCTCCATTGAGTCGGGTAGCCGGGAGGAACTTCCCCTCCCGGCTCCCTCCGATCCGGACGTGAAACTCTCGCTTCATCCGGCTCCTGTGGTGCCGGTCAACGACCAATCCCGGTCACCACCGCCAGTGGACGAAGTAGTCGGGCCACCTTGATCCATCCGCCCGCCGTGGACTCGGGTGATGCCGATGCCGTGATGGTGCGGCTCGCCGCCGGACGGGACATCGCAGGGCTGGAGAACGCGAAGCCGTCAGTCGAGAGCGTGGGCGCGACAGGTCCGCAGAATCTCGTCGGACAGTTCGGGCTGGACGTGGCTCACGGCGCGGGCGAGGGCCATCGCCCCTACGAGTCGGCTGAGCAGCAGCACCGCGCGCTCCCGCGCCTCCTGTGAGGTGATCTCCCCTTCGTGCTCGCGGGCGAACTCCTCGGCGAAGCCGGTGAGGTACCCCTCCACGCCGGCTGCGTAGGCGCTCTGGACCGTGTCGCTGTGCCGTCCGGCGTCGGTGACCAGGGAGGCGGAGGGACAGCCGCCGTCCGAGGCATCGCGGTGGGCGGCCGAAAGATAGTTGTCCACCACTCGCTTCAGCGCTGGGCCGGTGAGATCGGCGCCTTCCCCAAGGATGTGGTCCAGGGAGCCCAGAGAGGCTTGGAACGAGGCGCCGCACGCCTCGACGGCCAGATCACCTTTGGACGCGAAGTGGTTGTAGAAGCCGCCGTGGGTCAGGCCCGCTTCCTTCATCAGTTCGGCGATCCCTACGGCATCGACGCCCTGCGAGCGGAACATGCGCCCGGCCGCCTCGACGATGTGCTGCCGGTTCCTGGCCTTGTCTTCCCTGGTGATCCGCGGCATGGCCGCCCTCCTGTGTCGGCAGTGTTTGACATTTTCAATGTTACCTCCCATCATTCAATTTTAATGATGCGTATCATTAAAAAGTGGATGGAGGTGCCTATGCGCACCGTGGAGTACACGCGGCAAGGGGATGCCACACAGGTACTCGCGCTGAGCGAGGAGACCCGCTGGCTGGCTCCCGGCAGCGGAGAGGTTCTGGTTCGCATGCTGGTCCGGCCCGTCCATCCGGGGGACCTGATCGGTGTGGAGGGTCTGCCGGGGCAGCCGGAACAGCAGTCGGGTGCCCGGACTCCCGGAGTGGAGGGGATGGGCGTCGTCGAGAGCGTCGGAGCAGACGTCCGCGCACCGCGCCTGGGGCAGCGGGTGGCGGTTTTCCCGGTGCCGGGAACATGGAGCGACTTCGTCGTGGTCCCGGCCGATCTGGCAGTGCCGGTGCCGGACGGAGTCAGCGACGAGACCGCAGCCCTGATGCTGGTCAACCCGCTGACGCTGCGCATGCTGTACCGCGCGGTGGAGGAAGCCCTGCGCGGTCAGGCGGGTCCCGTCCTCCAGACCGCCGCCAGCTCGTCCGTCGGCAGGCTGGTCAGCGCGGCTGCAATCCGGCACGACCTGCAGTTGATCAACCTCGTGCGCAGCACCTCCGGTGCCGAGAAGGTGCGGAGGTCGTACCCTTCCCAGCCCGTGATCGCGACGTGCGACGACGACTGGCGGGAACAAGTCCGCCTGCACGCCGGTGAGCGGGGTGTCCAGGTGGTCCTCGACTGTGTCGGCGGTGCCATGACCCAGGACCTTGCCGAACTGCTCGCCGACGGCGGCACCTTGATCTCCTACGGGCAGCTGGGTTCCGGCACGACATCTTTGGAGGCGCTGCCCCTCATAGCGCGGGCGCTGACGGTGCGGGGAATGTCGATACTGCGCTGGATGAGCCGCACCCCCGGGGAGCGGGCCCAGGACGTCGCCTTCGCCCAGGACCTGGCGCAGAACACGCCGGACCTGCTCGAAGCCGCGGCCAGCTACGACCTCGCCGACTTCAAGGCGGCCGTCGAGCACGCCCGCCGCCCGGCCAAGAGCGGAACCGTCCTGCTCACCACACCGCGGACGGCCGGCTCCGGAAACGGGGCCGCCCGATGAAGATCGGAACACTCGGAGCCGGAGCGATAGCCCAGGCCATCGCCCGGCACGCGATCCGTCACGGCCACGAGGTCGTGTTCAGCAACAGCCGGGGGCCGGCCTCCCTGGCCCCGCTGGTCGAGGATCTCGGCGCGCTCGCGGCAGCCGCGACCCCCGCGGAGGCCGCCGCCGCGGACCTCGTCGTGCTCGCGGTCCCCTGGCCGCGGATTCCTGACGCCGTCGCCGGGCTCCCCCGCCTGGACAAGACCGTCGTCATCGACGCCACCAACCAGTTCGCCTCCCTTTCCCCGCACCCGGCGATCGCCGATCTGGGCGACCTCACCGGGAGCGAATACGTGTCCTCCCTGCTTCCCGGAGCGCGCGTGGTCAAGGCGTTCAACTCCCTCTACGCGCAGTTCATCGCACCCGATCCCCGCCACGAGGCGGGGCGGCAGGTGCTGTTCCTCGCCGGCGACGACGCCGATGCCAAGAACACCGTGAGAGACCTGACTTCCCAGTTCGGCTTCGCTCCCGTCGACCTCGGAACGCTGCGAGAGGGAGGACGCCTCATCCAGCTCGGCGGCCCCCTGTCCGCCCTCCACGCCCTCAAGCAGGACTGATCCCACCAACCCGCTCGTGCTCCTCAAGCCCACGAGGAGTGACTTCCGCCACGAAGGAGATCCGCATGTCCCACCAGACCTCAGCACCCAGCACCCAGCCCCTCCTGCAGCCCGTTCAGCTGGGCGCGCTCAAGCTGCCCAACCGCGTCGTCATGGCTCCCATGACACGCGCTCGGGCCAGCAACGAGGAACTGGCCCCCACCGCCCTGCACGCCACCTACTACACGCAGCGCGCTGGCGCCGGCTTGATCATCAGCGAAGGGACCTGGGTGAGCACGGACGCGATCGGCTTCATCAACGTCCCAGGCATCTACACCGACGCCCAGACCGCCGGCTGGACCAAGGTCACCGAAGCCGTGCACTCCGTGGGAGGCAGGATCGTCTCGCAACTCGGTCACGTCGGCGCCGCCTCCCACCCGGATCACCACGGCGGCAGGCTCCCCGCCGGCCCTTCAGCAATCAATCCCCACGAGATGTCCTTCACTCCCGACGGCCCGAAGGACTCCCTCACCCCACGTGCCCTGAGCGCCGCAGAGATCGCCACCACGATCAGCACCTACCGGCAGGCAGCCGCCAACGCCCTGCGCGCCGGATTCGACGGTCTGGAGATCCACGCGCAGGTGTCCCACCTCGTGGCCCAGTTCCTCAACCCACGGCTCAACCAGCGCACCGACGCCTACGGCGGCAGCAGTGAGAAGCGGGCCCAGTTCCTCTTCGACGTCGTGGACGCCGTCAGCAGCGTATGGGGCAGCGACCGCATCGGAATCAAACTCTCGCCCTACTGGAATCACGGGCCTGCCTTCACAGCGGACGCCGAGACGCTGGACGAGTACGACCAGCTCCTCAAGCGCCTCAACGACAGCAACCTGGCCTACCTCCACCTCCTCGGCCCGGAACCCGACACGGGAACTGACGACACCCTCACCGCATTCACCCGCTACCGCGCCCACTACCACGGCGCCGTCATCGCCAACCTCGGCTTCACACAAGCGAGCGGCAACGAGATCCTCGAACGGCAACTGGCCGACGCGGTCTCCTTCGGCGCCCCCTTCATCGCCAATCCAGACCTCGTCGACCGATTCACCAACGGCCACCCCCTCGCCGCCGACAACCGCGACACGCACTTCGCGGGTGGCGCGGAGGGATACACGGACTACCCCGCGGTGACCGGCTCCGCCTAGTGTTCTGCGCCTGAAATCCGTTGTAGATATCGGGCGAGGGAGTCGAGGATCTCCTCGGCGGTCTTGCGCCAGACGAACGGGCGAGGCGCGGTGCTCCAGTGCCCGATCCACTCGCGCACGTCCTTCTCCAGCGCGGCCACGCTCGTGTGCACGCCGCGGCGGGTGAGCTGGGCGGTGAGATAGGCGAACCAGCGCTCGACCTGGTTGAGCCAGGAGGAGCCGGTCGGGGTGAAGTGCACATGGAAGCGGGGGCGGCGGGCCAGCCACCGCTGCACCGTCGGGGTCTTGTGCGTGGCGTAGTTGTCGCAGACCAGGTGGATGTCCAACTCGGCCGGGACCGCCGTGTCGATGCTGGTGAGGAACTTCTTGAACTCGGCCGCGCGGTGGCGGCGGTGCAACTCGGTGATGACGGTGCCGTCGGCGATGGTGAACGCGGCGAACAGGCTGGTGGTGCCGTGGCGGACGTAGTCGCGGGTGGCCCGTTCGGGGGCGCCCGGCATCATCGCCCGTCACCGGCTGGGAGCGGTCCAGCGCCTGCATCTGCGACTTCTCGTCCACACACAGCACCACCGCCCGCTCGGGCGGATGGTGATACAGCCCGACCACGTCGACCACCTTCTCCACGAACAGCGGGTCGGTGGAGATCTTGAAGCCCTCGCTGCGGTGCGGCCTCAGGTCGAAATGGCGCCAGATCCGCCCGATGGTCGAGCGGCTCAGCCCGCTGCGCCGCGCCATCGAGGCCCGCGACCAGTGGGTGGCATCGGGCGGGGTCTGCTCCAAGGTCAGTTCTACGACCTGCTGCACCTGGTCGAGCAGGATCGAGGGCGGCCGGCCCGGCCGGGGCTCATCGGCCGGCCCGGCCGGGCCGTGCTCGATGAACCGGCCCCGCCACTTGGCCACGGTCGGCACGGAGATCCCCAACTCGGCGGCCACGTCCTTGTTGAACGCGCCGGGCTCCGCGCATGCCAGGACGATCCGGCAGCGCAGCGCGTAGGCCTGGGTCGAGGTCGCCGCCCGCGCTCCGCGCACCAGTTCCCGGCGGTCGGCCTCGGTCACCGTCAACTCGGCCTTCTTCGGCCGCCCCGTCTTCGCCATCTCCGAAATGAAACGGATTTCAGGCGCAGCACACTAGCTCCTCCAGGCCCTGCCAGGGCTCCAGATTGCGTACCTGCTCGGCCCTGAACAACGAGTGGAACGCCTCGGCCAGCGCGTTGTCATAGGAGTCCCCCGTCGAGCCGACCGAGCACACGACCGAGCATGCCGCACACCTCCACCACCATCGAGATGGCCGGGGGCGTGGGCGTGGCCATGTGCGTGCTGGCCGGGTGCCTCCGCGTCGCCGAGCGTCTGCCCCGGCTACTGGAGCCCCTCACCGCCGCGGGCGCCATGGCGCTGACCGTGTACGCGCTGCACGCCCTGGCGATGTCCTGACAGGCCTGGGTCCCCGACGACTACGTGGGCATGGCCGGCTGGACCGACGACAACATGGCCGAGGTGTTCTGCTTCGGCTCGATCATCGGCGCGTTCCTGGGGCTCCGCCTGGTGGGGCGGGGGGCGCTGGAGGCCGGGGTGTCCAATCTGGGCAAGGCGCTCGCCCGTTCCCGGAGCTGACCCCGGGGCCCGGACCCGGCGTGCTGCGCTCAGGCCCACCCGGCGTCGTGGGCCAGGATCGCCGCCTGGACCCGGTTGGTCATCTCCAGCTTGGACAGGATCCGGCTGACGTGCGCCTTGACCGTCGCCTCGCGCATGCCCAGCTCCTTGCCGACCTCGGCGTTGGCCATCCCCCGGGCGATGGCCACCAGCACGTGGCGCTCGCGCTCGCTCAGCACCGACAGGCGCTTCCCGGCCTCGTCGCCGGCCGGCGCGGCGGAGGCGGAGAAGCGCTCCAGCATCCGCTTGGTCACGCTCGGCGCCAGCATCGCGTTGCCCTCGTAAACGGTGCGCACCGCCCCGATCAGGTCGCGGGGCGGGGTGTCCTTGAGCAGGAAGCCCACGGCCCCCGCGCGCAGCGGCTGGTGCACGTACTGGTCCAGGTCGAAGGTGGTCAGCAGCACCACGCGGGGCGGGACTGCGGGCAGCCGGGCCAGCTCGGCGGTCGCGCTCAGGCCGTCCACCCCGGGCATGCGGATGTCCAGCAGCATGACGTCGGGCCCGCTCTCGCGGGCGACGCGCACGGCCTCGGCGCCGTCCGAGGCCTCGCCGACCACCTCGATGTCGTCGGCCGCCTCCAGGATCATCTTCAGCCCCGAGCGGACCAGCTGCCCGTCGTCGACCAGCACCGTGCGGATCATCGGCCGCCTTCCCCGTCACTGCCTGCACACGCGGGCACCGCGCTCCGGCGCGCTCCCCCCGCCACGCGCGCCGCTAGCGCATAGCCGGGGCCGCGTGGGCCTCAGCCGTCCCCGGTGAGCGGCAACACAGCCCGCACCTGCCAGCCCCCGTCCGGGTAGGGCCCAGCGGTCAGCGTCCCCTCCGCAAGCACGATCCGCTCGCGCAGCCCTGCCAGGCCGTACCCCCCGCCCCTCGGCGGCTCGGGCGCGCCCGGCGGGCGCGGTTCGTTGGACACCGCCACCTCGAGGTCGCGCTCCCCGTAGTCGACCCTGACCTGCACCCCGGCCCCGGGCGCGTGCCGGCCAGCGTTGGTCAGCGCCTCCTGCACGACCCGGAAGGCAGTCCGCTCGGCCTGGGCGGGCAGCGGCCGGGGCCGGCCCCCGGTGACCAACTCCACGCCCATGCCGGCCGAGCGCCACTCCCCCACCAGCCGGGCCAGGTCGGACAGGACCGGCTGGGGGGCGGTGGGCGCCTCCCCCGGCCCGTCGGTGGACTCGCGCAACACGCCCAGGATCTCCCGCAGCTCCCCCAGCGCCTCGCGCCCGGTGGTGCTGATGAGCCCGGCCGCCTCGGCGGTGCGCTCGTCGGGGGCGTTCACCTCCAGTCCGCCGGCCTGCAGCACCATCATGCTGACCCGGTGCGCCACCACGTCGTGCATCTCGCGGGCGATCCGGGTGCGCTCGGTGTTGATGGCCCGGTCGGCCAGCAGGTGCTGCTCGCGCTCCAGGCGCTCGGCGCGCTCGCGCAGGTTGCCGATCAGCTGGCGGCGGGTGCCCACCCACAGTCCCAGGGTGAGCGGCAGGGCGACGCCCATGACGAGGAAGACGAAGGTCACCGCGATGCGGTTCTGCGACACCAGGGAGGCGCCCGCGACGGCCGCCACCATCAGCGCGCTCCACAGGGCGAGCCGCCGCCGGTCGGTGAACCAGGAAGCGTAGGAGTACAGGCCGAGCATGCAGGGCACGGGGTTGCCGAAGAACAGCAGGAGCACCAGGGCGGTGCTCATCAGCCAGTTCGGGCGGGTCCGGCGCACCAGGAGGGTGAGCGAGACCGCGACGGGCAGAACCAGAGCCAGGGCCAGAGCCAGGGCCTGGGTGCCCAGGACCGCGAACTGGAGCGGGGAGGGCATGCCCACCGCGAGCAGGGGTGCGGTCAGGGCCCTGATCAGGTTCCCGTCGGGCGCCAGGGTGAACAGCGCGTTCCAGGGAAAGGCGCACACGGCCAGGAACCAGTCGGCGAGCCGGTGGCGGCGCTCCCACCACCACTTCCACAGCCGGACCGATCCGTCTCCGAACGCGGCGCGCAGGCGCCGCTCCTCGCCTTCCCCATAGAACACCCCCCGGAGTCTAGGCTGCGGGGACGGGCTCCGTTCGCCCTGGTGAAGGGCGTCCCCCCCCGCGGGCCGACGAACGTCGGTGCGGTGCGCGCCCAGCGCACGGGCGCCTTCACGGCCGCTCTGCGGCCCCGGCGCCCCGGCGCCCCGGCTCCCCGCCGCCCCGCCGGGCGGGTACCGACGAAAGTCGGTACCGGGACCCCGCCCAAGGCTCCGGACCGGGCCGCGCCCCCTCCTTTCGGCCATCGCCGAAATCGGCTGCGCGGCCGAGGCTCCGGGCACCCCGGCGCACCTAGCGTGGTCACGGGCGGTGCCCGGGCCGCGAACCCGCCGGTTACCGGAACACCGTCCGACCTCGGAGCCGGACCGCACCGGAGCACGCCCGGTCGCGGTACGCGAACGCTCCGGACCCGCCAGACCCACGACAGCAGGAGCAACGAGACGTGAGCCAGACCGCAGCGGTGGCCGCACCCGACGACGGCACACAGGCACCCCCCGTGGTGATCGCACGGAGCCTCTCCAAGGTGTACGGGGTCGACGACTCGGCCGTCCGGGCGCTCGACGGGGTCAGCGTCGAATTCGCCCGAGGCCACTACACCGCCATCATGGGCCCCTCGGGCTCGGGCAAGTCCACCCTGATGCACTGCCTGGCCGGGCTGGACACCGCCAGCTCCGGCACCGTGCACCTGGGCCGCACCGACATCACCCGGCTCAACGACCGGCAGCTCACCCAGCTGCGCCGGGACCGCATCGGCTTCATCTTCCAGTCGTTCAACCTGCTGCCGATGCTCACCGCCGAGCAGAACATCCTGCTGCCGGCGCAGATCGCCAAGCGCAAGGTGGACCGGGAGCGCTTCGAGCGGCTGATCGACGTGGTCGGCCTGCGCGACCGGCTGGACCACCTGCCGTCCAAGCTCTCCGGCGGCCAGCAGCAGCGCGTAGCGGTCGCCCGGGCCCTACTGGGCGCCCCCGAGGTGGTCTACGCCGACGAGCCCACCGGCAACCTCGACTCGCGCTCGGGCGCCGGCGTGCTGTCCTTCCTGCGCGACTCCGCCCGCGACATGGGCCAGACCATCGTGATGGTCACCCACGACCCGATGGCCGCCTCCTACGCCGACCGGGTGATCTTCCTGCGCGACGGGCAGCTGGTCGACGAGGTGCACGCGCCCACCGCCGAGACCGTCTCGGACCGACTGCTGAAGCTGGAGTCCTGATGCTGCGCACGACCCTGGCCGGGCTGCGCATGCACAAGGCGCGGCTGGTCACCACCGCCCTGGCGATCGCCCTGGGCGTCATGTTCGTCACCGGGACCCAGGTGTTCGGCGACACCCTCGAGGAGGGGTACAGCACCAAGGTGCTGGGGGCGGCCGACGAGTACGCCGCCGTCGCCATCCCGGCATGGGACGAGGGCGCCCCCGCCGACCCGGAGGCGCCGGCGCCCGTGCTGCCCGCCGACACGCTGGAACAGGTCCGCGACCTTCCCGAGGTGGCCGCGGCCGGCGGCATGACCCGCGGGGACGCCCCGCTGCTCGACAAGGACGGGCGCGCCGTGGGGTCCGTTCCCACCATCGGCATGAGTGTGGGACCCGACACCCGGTTCCAGCCCGCGGAGGGGAGCCTGCCCGAGGGCTCCGGCGAGGTCGCTCTGGCCACCACCAGCGCCGACGCCACGGGGTACGGGGTCGGCGACATCGTCACCGTGCTCGACTCCGAGGACGAGCGGCACGAGTTCACCGTCAGCGGGCTGATCGACTTCGGCGTCGACCGCGAACTCAGCTACCGGGGGGTCGTCGCCTTCGATGAGGACACCACTCGGGAGATGACGGGCGCCGAGGGGTACTCGGAGATCGACGCGAGGGCCGCCGAGGGCGTCACCGACGCCGAGGTGGTCCGCGCCGTGGAGGGCGTCACTGGGTCGGACACCCACGTGGAGACCGGCGACGCCTACGGCGACCGGCTCGCCGCGGCGGCGGGCGGCGACACGCAGGTGCTCACCGTCGGCCTGATGCTGTTCGCTCTGATCTCGGTCTTCGTCGCCGCGATCGTCATCTACAACACCTTCGCGATCCTGGTGGCCCAGCGCCAGCGGGAGATGGCGCTCCTGCGGTGCGTGGGCTCGGCGCGCGGGCAGGTGTTCCTCAGCGTGCTCACCGAGGCGCTGGTGGTGGGCCTGGTCGCCTCCGCGGTGGGCGTGGCCGTCGGTGTGGGGACCGGCTGGGCCGGATTCGCCTTCGGGGGCGAGGCGCTCGGCGCCGACGCCTCGCAACCGCTGGTCGTGGGCGTCCTGCCGGTCGTCGTCGGGATGACCGTGGGCACCGTGATGGCGCTCGGCGCAGCGCTGCTGCCGGCCTGGCGCGCCACCCGCGTACCGCCGCTTGCGGCGCTGCGCACCAGCGCCACCGCGCAGGGCCTGGAGAAGGGCATCGGCTGGGTGCGCATCACGGTCGGCGCCGTGCTGTTCCTCATCTCGGGCGGCATCGTGTTCGCGGCCACCGACGGCGACAGGACGGGCCCGACCGGCATGGTGCTGACGACGGTGGCGGGGCTGGTCTGCTTCGTCGGCGTCGTGGTCCTGTCGCCGCTGCTGGTGCGCGCGGTCGTCGCGGCCGTCTCGCCGGCCATGCGGCGCATCGGGGTGGCGAGCATGCTGGCCGCCGACAACTCGCGGCGCAGCCCGAAGCGGGCGGCGACGGCGATGATCGCCCTGACCGTGGGGGCGACGCTGATCACCGGCTACGCGGTGGTCAGCGCCTCGCTCAAGACCACGATGGACGAGAGGCTGGCCGAGCAGTTCCCTGCCGACTACCGGATCAGCGCGTCCTTGGACGATCCCGACGCGGTCGTCCCGCAATCGGCGGTGGACGCGCTGGAGGAGTCCGACGCGATCGGCACCGTCGTCGAGCGGCGGCGGACCTCCACCGAGAGCGACGACGCCTCGGGCGACCTGGCCGTCCGCTCCTACATCGGCGCCACGCTCGGCGAGGACATCAAGAGCGACGCCGTCTCCGGGTCGCTGACCGACATGGGCCCCGGCAAGGTCGCCGTGTCGGAGGAGTACGCGGGCGGCCGCGAGGCCGGGGACGTCCTCCCGCTGGCCACCGAGGACGGTGAGCAGGAGTACGAGATCGCCGCGGTCCTGAAGGACGGCGGCGGCATGGGGGGCGTGACCCTGGCCCCCCAGGACTTCGAGAAGGCCTTCCCGGACGTGGACGGCGCCGCCGGCGTGCTGGTGGACGGGGCCGAGGACGCCTCGGCGCAGCAGGTGCGCGACGCGGTGTACGACGCGGTCGCCGACGCCCCCAAGGTGGGCGTGAGCTCGATGGCAGAGATGAGGGCCCAGTTCGACGACATGCTGAACATCGCCTTCCTGGCCATCGCGGCCATGCTGGGCCTGGCGATCATCATCGCCGTGTTCGGCATCGCGAACACGATGGCGCTGTCGGTGCTGGAGCGCACCCGCGAGTCGGCGATGCTGCGGGCGCTCGGGCTGACCCGAGGACAGCTGCGGCGGATGCTGAGCATCGAGGCCGTGGTGCTGTGCCTGATCGGCGCGGGCGTGGGCATCCTGCTGGGCATCGTGTTCGGTTGGGCGGCCGGGACCACGGCCTTGGAGAGCATGGTGTTCACCCTGCCGGTCGCGCAGATCGCGGTGTTCATCGGTGTCGCCGTGGCCGCGGGCCTGCTGGCGTCGGTGCTGCCGGGCCGCAAGGCGGCGGGCGCCTCGATCACCGGGGCACTCGCGAGCGAGTGAGGGGCGCCGTGCCCTGAGCCGCCGGGGGCGGGGCGGTTCCCAAGGGGAACCGCGCCGCCCGTCACACGGGAGGCGGCTGCGCTTCATCCGAGATCTTCTCAACGCTGAAGCCATGGCGGCCGGAGGAGTCGAGTCCCCCTTCCAGCCTCTCCGGGGCCCCGTCCGGGTGCTCCCCGGGGAGGTCGAGCATTATATAGGAGGAATCGCCAACGATCCAGTAGTCGCTGTCGAGGGCCAGGTTTCCATCGCGATAGCTGCATTGCATGGCGAACTGTCAAGCCCCGAGTTCTGTGGAGAGTGGGTTGGCTGGTTTTCAGGGGTGCTTGTGGGGCGGCGGACGTTGCGTGCAGTGCCTCGAACTCGGCCGGTGGGAGGTGGCCGAGCTCTCCGTGGAGGCGCCGCTGGTTGAACCAGTCGATGTACTCGGCGACGGCGATCTCGACGTCGTCGATACCCCTCCAGGGCCCCTTGTTGCGGATCAGTTCGGCCTTGAACAAGCTGTTGAACGCTTCGGCCAAGGCGTTGTCGTAGGAGCCGCCCCGGGAACCGACGGAGGCCACGGCCTCGCCGCCGCCAGGCCACCCACCCCGCGCGCACCGTGCCCGAACTACGCGCCACCGGCCCCGGACAGGTCTTCACCTGGGATATCACCCGGTTGAAAGGCCCCCGCAAGGGCGAGCCCGATGGGTCTGCGCCTGTCGGAGGATAAGACACTGATCACCCACATCGACAACGGCCTCGACTTCCTCGGCTGGCGCATCCAGCGCCACCGCAAGCGAGGAACCCAACGGCACTACGTCTACACCTATCCCTCGCGCAAGGCCGTGAAGGCCGTGAAGGCCGCGATGGTCAAGGTGCGCATGTGGTGCCGCGGACTGGACAAGAACCAGCCGCTTGATGCCCTGCTGCTCAACCGGCTGCTGCGGGGCTGGTGCGCCTACTTCCGGCCCGGGGTCTCCCACGCCGCATTCCAACCTGAGCCAGTGCACCTGGCACAGGGTGATCGGATGGCTGCGGCGTAAGCATCCCAAGGCCAATTGGAAGAACCTCCGCCGCCGCTACTGCGGCGGCCGGTGGTGGCCCCACGGCCAGGAACGGGAACTGTTCGACGCCGCAAAGGTACGCACCACGCGCTACCGCTACCGGGGAGCAGCGATCCCCCCACCCTGGCCGACGGCGGGATGAGCGCAAACGCGACCCCAGGCACGGGACTTGTGGAGAGCCCGCTGCGTCGCGAGGCGCACGGCGGGTTCGGCGAGCGGCCTGGAGAAACGGACTGGCGGCAACGCCAGCACCGCGCTCCAGGCCGACTCAACAGACATTCCGGCATCGGCTACCACACCCCGGCCTCGGTGCACTTCGGCACCGCCGAGCACGTCCGCGCCCAGCGGGCCACCGCCCTGGACAAGGCCTACACCGCCCACCCCGAACGCTTCTCCCGCCGCCCCCGCCCACCCCGCATCCCCCAGGAAGCCTGGATCAACGACCCCGCCAAACGCCCCGACCCCACACCACAAAACCTTTGATCAGCCCACTGTCTCAATTGACTTGACATCTACCGCCTCGGGCTTCCTTCCGACCCCACCTCACAGTGACGCCGTTGCCTCCGGCTCGGGGTTAGCACCGCCGCTTCCCCGAGAGGACTTCCACCTCCAAGCAACTGCCCATGCCGGGCGTACCAGAAAAGCGCCGCCGACCTGAGGAAACAGGCCGACGGCGCGGTGTTGTCATGTACGGCTGGATACGAGGGCTGGCGGTCACATCCGGTTGAGTGTGCCGAAGGCACGCCCAAAGTTCCTGTCGTCTTAGAAGTCGTTGAACCCATCCTTTGCGCATCGGCAGAGCCGCCTCCGCAGCCGTCGCCGCGCCGGAGCGATTCGACCGGGTCGAGCTGGAGCTGGCGAGCGACTACCTGCCGAAGATCGATGCCCGCTCGGAACAGTGCGGGACGATCCCGCGTGGTCCAGGGCGTCGTTCTTTCTGATTCGCTCAGTCTCTGTAGTGGATGGCGAGGTCGGTGCGTCCGGGGTGGACATCCTCGTGGAGGGCCCGGGTCTCCCGGTCATAGTCTCCGTCCAGCAGCCGGCGGAATGGGCGGCTGCACTCGCCGGACAGGTCGGCGATCCGCTTGATGAGGCGCTCGGCGTGCTGCTGGCGTCCCGCACCGTCAATGCCGTCCGCATCGTAGACCACGTGAAGGTCCAGCGCTTCGATCCCCACGTACCACAGGGCGCCATGGGTGAGCGGGAACAGCAGCGACTCCAGATCGCCGCTGACGCCGCGCGGCCCCAATGTGCGCTGGTCATCGCCGGCGGTGACGATGATGAGCGCCTTCCGTCCCATCAAACGCCCGTCCCCGTACCGGCGCGGCAGACCTGTGGAGTCATCGAGCTCACCCTGGGCGAACCCTGTCTGCAGCACCCGGTCGACCCACCCCTTCAGCATCGCCGGAGGTCCGTACCACCAGAGCGGGAACTGCAGCACCAGCAGCTCGGCGGCGGCGAGTCTCTCCTGTTCCCGCCTCACCTCGGGCTCTACCTCTCCCCGTTCATAGGCCTCGCCCGTGAGCTCAGCGAGGTTTCCGGGGACTCCGGACAGGCCGCCCAGGTCGCGCTCGCTGAGCGCCGGGTCGAACCCGTCAGCGTAGAGGTCGGAGACGGTCACCTCATACTGTTCGGACAGTGCGGCGCTCCCAGCGCGGATCAGGTGCCGGTTCAGCGAATCGTGTCGAGGGTGGGTGTATACCCAGTGGGCACGGCCTGGCGTCGGCTCATGAAAGGAGTTCATGCGCCCATCACACACGATTCCCGTGAGACGGAGAATCGCCAGCGGTCTCATATGGATAATCCGCCGTCTAACGTGGCATGGTGGATACCTTGACTGATGTGCTCAACCACATCCGATCATCCGGAGCGCTGCTGGGCCGGACTTTGGCAAACCCGCCCTGGTCCGCCACGTTCGCGGAACGAGCTTCCCTGTCCCTGGTCACGATGCTCCGCGGCCACGCATGGATCGTGGACGGCACCGAACCCCACCGGCTGAAGCCCCAAGACATAGCCGTCATCGTCGGCCCGGCCCCCTTCGACGTGACCAGCGACCCTGAGGCGAGCCCCGCGCCCATGTACATCCAGACCGCGAACGGCGTCTGCCTTGACGCCGCGGGCAATGCCGCAGACAGCATCGCGTTGGGCACTCGTACGTGCGGAACGCAGCTGGATGCCGATGACGCCATGCTGACCGGATCCTTCACCGTCACGGGACGCGTGGCCGACCGCCTGTTAAGTGCCCTGCCGCGCGTGCTGGTGGTACCGCGCGCGGTCCAGAGAACCGCGGCACTGCAACTGCTGGAGGACGAGATCCTTCGCGACGAGCCTGGCCAGCAGGCCATTCTGGATCGGCTGCTCGATCTGGTATTGGTCGGCGCATTGCGCGACTGGTTCGTAACCCCCGAAGCGAAGGCCCCCGGCTGGTATCAGGCAAGCTCAGATCCGATAGTGGGGACCGCGCTCGCAGCCATCCACGATGCTCCTCACCAGCCATGGACCATTGAACTGCTGGCTCATCAGGCTCATGTCTCGCGCGCCACGCTGGCACGGCGATTCACCGACCTGCTGGGAGAGCCCCCGATGTCCTATCTGACCAGCTGGCGGCTGTGCGTGGCCGCCGATCTCCTCGCGCGCGATAACACCACGGTCGAGTCCGTCGCGCGCGAGGTCGGCTATTCCAGCTCCTACGCCCTGAGCTCAGCCTTCCACCGCGAATACGGCCTCCGCCCCAGCCAGTACCGTCGCGCGTCGGCCGGGTAGCGGAGAGCCCGGAACTGACAGATGTTGGCCGGAAGCAAAGTAGGTAGCGCACGTTTTCCACGGGTGCACGCGTACCCCCAAGGTCCAGGTCAGACCTCACCGGTGGTCGTCGACGTGTGCCTGCGCGGTTTCCCGCACGCGGAGCGGATCCTCGATCTTGGGGGGTGGCCACGGTGAGCACGCGCGCGAGTTCGCCCGGCGCGGGCGGCGCCCGACAGTGCAGGACCTTACCCGGGTGGTTGACGAGGCGCGGACACGCAACGACTTCCAGGAGGAGGGTGTGGAGCTGTTCGCCGGCGACCTCGCCACGACCCTCGCGCCGGGACCGTTCGACCTCGTGTTCTGCTCAACGGTGACCAACATGGCGGCTGCGGACGGTCTTCAGCCCGGAAGGCGGTGTGGCGATCGTCAGCTACATGCGCGGCCGCGACCAGGTGTCGGCGGACTTCGGGCTCCAGATGCTGGTGTGGACCGACGTCGGTGACGCGCACAGTGCCGGGGACTACCCGGCCTGGCCCTGGCCGAACGCCGGGCGGCGGCCGCCAGGGGGCGGAGCGATCTGCGGTCCGTACCAGGGGTGTGTCATGCCCTCCGGCGTGGTGGGCCGTGCGGTCCCGCAGCCGTGAGCCGATCGGGCCGGACCAGCGCCGGATCGCGGCGGCGTGACGGAGCAGTGTCGTGTGCTCGGCCCCCGTGGAGCTCCGGATGCGAACGCGTGCCGTCCGTTGTGGTCCGCGGTGAGGATCCCGTAGGCGACCAGATGGCCGAGCACCGCGCGCAGCGCCCCTTCGTCAAGGTCGCACCGCCGCGCGAGCTCGCCGGGTGTGCCCGGAAGTTACGCCAGGGCCCCGCTGGTCGCACCGGCCTCGTAGGCGAGGACCATGCGCCAGTCGGCCAGCTCGCCGGGCGGGGCGAGGAACGAGAGGTCCGTCCGCCCCTGGTGTTCCCCGCCTCGGTCCGGATCCGGCGCTTCGGCGTCGTGGCGCCGGGACTCCTGGCGGATCTCGTTCATCGTGGCCGTCCCTTCGGATGCGTTCCTGATGCGTCTAGCTAGTCCCATCAGGAGAAAGGCTCCGACATGATCGACCCGGCCGGGCGCATCCACCTCACCGACATCGACTATGCGCGCGCGGAACAGATGCTCGCGCCGTACCGGGCCCGACTGGTCCCGCAGGCCGCGGTGGTACCGCAGTAGTCCGAGGACGGTGCTCGGTTCCGGTACTGGTCCGGGCCGCGGTGCGTCCTGGTCGACCCAGCGGCGGGCACCAGGCGCGACGCGTTCGACCACGAGCGGCTCGCCGCAGCGCTGTCACAGACGTCCGGGCGCGCGGTGGAGGCCGACGACCTGCCGCTCACCTCCGTGGAGTTCGAGGTCCCCGACCGGAATCCCGAAGTGATCCGTTTCTCGGCTTTCGACGCGCGGTGGGAGTGGTCGGATCGCACCGGGACCTGCACGCAGGTAGAGGACAGCCCTCCGGTGGGGCCGGGGGAGATCGTCTCGCCGGACCGGGCGTGGGTAGCGTTCCGGCGGGACGGCAACGTGTGGGTGCGCAGCCGGGACGGGCAGCAGGAGTTCGCGCTCACCGACGACGCCGAGCCGCACCGGGACTACGGCGGGCTTCCCGAAGCGGCCACGAAGGTCAAGCTGCCCCTGCTGGGACTGGACTCTGTGCTGGTGGCGGCTTGGTCGCCGGACTCCACCAGGCTGGTCACCCACCGGATCGACCAGCGCGAGCTGCCAGAGCAGGTCCTGGTGGAGGCCGGCCCCGTCCGGCGGCGGGCGGCCGGTGGCACACCGTATCCGCTACCCGATGCCCGGCGACGAAGCCCAGGCGACGATGACGTGGCACGTCCTCGACATCCGTACCGGGCAGAACGTGGCCGCGTCCGGCGGGCCGGGGGTATTGACCTCCCCCTACGCTGGACCGGCGGTGGTGGTCGGGGGAGAAGTAGGACGCCGTCCACGTCCTGCACCAGTCCCGGGACGGGCGCACGCTCGAGCTGCGCCGCCTCGACCCGGGCACCGGTGCGATGACGACGCTGGTCACCGAGACCGGCCGGACTCGGGGGGATCCCTCGCCGTACCTGCACGCCCCGCCCGGAGTACGCATCCTGGACTCGGGGGAGATCCTGTGGTGGTCCCAGCGCGACGGCTGGGGTCACCTGTACCGCTACTCCTCCGACGGCGAGCTGCTCGGACGGGTCACCGGGGGGCAGTGGTTGGTCCGCCGGGTCCTGCGGGTCGCCGAGGAGCGCGGCCAGGTGCTGTTCCTGGCCAACGGGCTGAACGAGGACCCCTACGTCCGTCAGATCTGCCGGGTGGACCTCGACGGCGGGGGGTTCGTGCGGGTCACCGACGACGACCTCGACCACGACGCGGTCGGCCCAACCCGCGGCGACTACATCGTCGACCGCGCTTCGACCGTCGCCCGCCCCGTACGAGGGTGCTCGGCGACGACGGCCAGGTGCTGGTCGAACTCGAGGCTCCGAACGCGACCGCGCTGGAGGCGGTCGGCTGGAGCCCGCCCGAGCGGTTCCGGACGACGGCGGCGGACGGGCAGACTCCGATCTACGGGCTTCTGTGGCGCCCGCACGGCTTCGACCCGGCGCGGCGCTACCCCGTCGTCGACCACACCTACCCCGGGCCCAACATCCACCGGGCCTCACCGGCGTTCGGCGACCTGTTCACCGGGGAGCCCGAGGCGCTGGCCGCGCTCGGGTTCGCGGTCGTCGCGCTCGACGGCCGGGGCACCCCGGTGCGCAGCAAGGCGTTCCTCGACCACTCCCACGGCGATCTGGGCATGGCCGCAGCGCTCTCCGTTGTCGGTCAGCACCTCGGCGGGCACGCCGTAGCGGCACATCGCCGCGGTGAACGCCTGGCACACCGCCCGGGCCGACGGCACCGCGACCACCTGCGCGATGACCACGAACCGGGAGTGATCGTCGATGCCGGTCACCATCTTGCACCGGCGGCCGTCCGCCAGCGGGACGCCGCCGACGATGTCGAGCTGCCACAGGTGCATCGGCTCCTGGCGCTGCCACCGCTTGTAGGTGCGCTTGTGCTGTTGAGACTGGCCATCGATCAGCCCGTTGCGCATCAGCACGCGGTGCACGGTCGCACGCGAGGGCGCCGGATCGATGCCGTGTCGGCCGACCTCGTGGCCGATCCTCCGGGCGCCCCAGCGGGGGTGCTCCCGTCGCAGCCGGCAGATTAGCGCCTCGACCTCGGCGGAAATGCGGCTCGGGCTGGTGCGGGGGCGCCTGGAGCGGTCGGCGAAGCCTTTCATGCCGTCCTGTTGGAACCGGTTCTTCCAGGTGTGCAGTGACTGGCGGGACGCTCCGTAGCGCGCTGCGACCTCACCGATCGGTGATCCGCCCAGAACCTCGCACACCGCCCTGTAGCGGTATTCCGCCAATGTTTGCTGATCCACGCTCGCCCCACGACGCCGGTCTTCGATTCACCGGTGATCATGCCGCATGGTGGTCAACCGTGTCCTGAGAACGAACGGTAAAGGAAGTCCTGAGACCTCACATTGACACCTCGTAGCGCCGGAGCCACGCGAATCTGCGGCAAAGCGCCTCAGCCGTCAACGTGCTTGCGTGATGCTCGTGCGAGCCTTATCACGAGACCATCCGGGACCGGCTTGCGCGGCGAGAAGGTGACGCCGATCTTGCTCGCTTTCAGACCCGCTTCTGCGATCTCTTCGGCATGAGCTGAGATCGCAGGGGCGAGAAAGTACAGCCCGACCTGCTTGCAGAACGCCGCGTAGCTCGCAACGACCGTGCCGCGAATCCTGGCATGTTGTACGCCGTCATCTCCTCTGCATCCGGGAGAGCCCTGCGCAGGAGGTCCCGGAGGTGGTCGAGAACCGGGCGGAACGCCTCCGGCGCAGCGGCGTCGGCGTCGGGATCGGGTTGTCCACTGTCCTCTTCGCCCTGCTCGGCTCAGGCCAGGTGCTGGGCGAGATGCGCGGCGATCGCGCGCTGCAGGCGGATCTCGTTCTCAGGGTTGCCGAAGCCGTGGCCCTCGTCCTGGCCCAGCAGGTATTCGACAGGGACCCCCCGATCGCGCAGCGAGGTGACGATCCGGTCCGATTCCTCGCGCCGCACCCGGGCGTCGTTCGCGCCGTGGGCGATCAGCAGCGGGGTGGTGATCGCGTCGACCCTGCTCATCGGGGAGCGGGCGAGCATGTCCGCCTCCTGCGCGGGGTCGTCGGGGTCGCCGACGTAGGCGAGCCAGCCGCTCGCGATGTACGGACGGCTCACGGGCGGGAAGCTGCGCAGGAAGCTCGACAGGTCCGCGATGCCGACGAGATCCACGGCCGCGGCGAAGCGCTCCGGGGTGAAGGCCGCACCGACGAGAGCGGCGTACCCGCCGTAGGAGCCGCCGATGATCCCCACGCGGTCCGGGTCGGCGATGCCGCGGTCGACGGCCCAGTCGACCGCGTCCAGGAGGTCCGTGTGCATGGCGCCGGCGAACTCGCCGCGCGCTGCGAGGGTGTGGCGCCTGCCGTAGCCGGAGGATCCGCGGAAGTTCACCTGCAGCACGGCGTGGCCGCGGTCGGCCAGGAACTGGACCTGTGCGCTGAAGCCCCAGCTGTCGTGCGCCCACGGTCCGCCGTGGACCACAAGCGCCAGCGGCAGCTTCCTGGCGGGAATGCCGACGGGAAGGGTGAGGTAGCCATGCAGCGGCAGCCCGTCCCGGGCGAGGAGCCGGACCGGCTCCATGGGCGCGAGATGTGCGGTGTCCAGGTGCTGGTAGGGCTGGAACAGGCGGCGGCTGCGGCCGGTGGCGTGGTTGTACAGCCAGGCCTCCGGTTCGCGGTCGTGGAGGAAGGTGGCGACCCAGCGCGTCCCGGAGGTGTCCGAGCTCAGGGAGTCGAGCACGCCGTCCGAGAGCGCGGCCAGCGCCGCGTGCACCTCGGCGAAGCGCGGGTCGACCACCTCGATGTGGGGGCGGGGCCCCGTGAAGCGGGCGGCGAGGATCTCCCCGGTCGCACGATCGGTGAACAGGGTGGGTGGCAGCACACCGGGGGCCAGCACGCTCATGATGTCCAGGCTCCGCCCCGGGACGGCGGCCAGCACGCTCACCTCCGCGGTCTCCCGGTCGATGCGCACCAGCTGCAGGTCATCGCCCTCGAGATAGAGGCTCAGGATGAGGCCCGTGCCATCGGGTGTGGAGCGCTGCACCTCGACCCCTATGGGCTGCTCGGCCCCGCCGGCGCGCAGCAGCAGGCGCTGCTGCCCGGAGTCCGGGTCGATCGTGCAGAACTCGGTGCTCCCGTCTTCGGTGACCCGGGAGACGAATGCCGGTTCGCCATCCCGGTCCAGCAGCAGGTCCACCCCGGCCTCGGTCTGCTCGTGCAGCAGAGTGATCTCGCCGGAGCCCACGTCGATCAGGAACATGTCCAGGCGCGCGGGCCGCTGGTTCATGGTGGCCAGCACTGTCCCGGGCCGAGAGGGCATCGGCTCCGCGGAGAACACCCGCGACCCCGGCTCCAGAGGGGTCAGGTCCTGCGGTGCGGCCTCGGGATGCTCGAGGTCCACCCGGAACAGGTGCCAATCCTCGTTCCCGTCGGTGTCCTGGAGGTAGAGCAGCCAACGGGGATCGTCGCACCAGAAGAAGGTGAGGATCCCTCGTCGGGAGTCGTGGGTGACGCAGCGGGCCTCCTCCTGCTCCTGATCGATCCCCCGCACCCAGACGTTCTTCCGCCCACCTGCCGGCGCCAAATATGCGAGCCAGGCTCCGTCGGGGGAGATCACGGGGTGGGAGAAGGCGGGGTCGCGGAACAGGTCCTCGGCCTCGAATCGGCGGGGGACGGACGTGGCACGCACGGTCATGGGGCTCCTTCGGCGAGGTGCGATCGGTGCCCTCAGCCAAAACGATGCCCTGGGGGCAGAGTCAAAGACGGCCTTCCCTTCCCCGGTCCGAGCGGGGAGGATGGCCTCATGCCCGACCTGCTGAGCGACCGCTGATGGCCTGGAGCACGCGCCGGCTCGCTGAGCTCGCGGGCACGACTGTGAAGACCGTCCGGCACTATCACGCGATCGGACTCCTCGAGGAGCCCGCCCGGGCCGGGAACGGCTACAAGGAGTACGGCACCTCCCATCTCGTGCGCCTGCTGCAGATCGCGCGCCTGCGGGAGCTGGGGATGCCGCTGTCGGGCATCGCAGAGCTCGAGGAATCCGGTGAGGCCTTCACGCAGACGCTCCGCACCCTCGATTCCCAGCTCGCCGCCTCCATCGCCCACCAGCAGGAGCTGCGCGCCGAGATCGCCGACCTCCTACGCCATTGCCCCGATCCCGACGTCCCCGCCGGGTTCGCCGACGTCGCGGACGATCTCACGCCTGCCGATCGCGCGATGGTCATGATCAGCGCCCGGGTCTACGACGAGCAGGGCCTGCAGGACATGCGGGCCATCGTCGCGCACCACCGGGAGGCCGACGATGCCTTTGACGAGCTGGCGTCGGACGCCACCGCCGACGAGATCCGGGCCGTCGCCGCGCGTCTGGCTCCCGCGCTCCGCACGATCCACGAGCAGTACCCGGGCACGCGGACCCCACCGCTGGGCGTCGGCAGTCGCACCTCGTTGCAGGACCTCGTCCAGGCGGTCACCGAGCTCTACAACCCCGCCCAGGTCGAGGTGCTGCGCCAGGCGTACCGGCTCGCGCTCTAAGACCCCACGGACTCCGCCCGGGACGCCGAAGGACAGTAGATGTCCAGCACCGTCTCGCGGGCATCCACGAGACGGATCGCGCCGACATCACCGGGACCGGACACGACGAGAGCCGTGCGGGATCGCAAGGGTCTCCATATCGGAAGGACAGTCTCATGCCTCGTGGCCCGAAGAAGGGCTGGTGGCAGACGTTGTCTCCGGACGTTCCGGATCGCGTGGGCAGCTCGGATCCCTCGTTGCTCGACATGAGGGGAGGTCTCCGAGCGAGAGTCCGAGGAAGCCGTCCGCACGGCGGGCGCGACGAGCACTTCCCCGTACCGATCGGCAGAGCCAGCGCCCGCGTGGTCACCGCCTCGACGAAGCATCGCCGGACGAAGCCGTTCACGCCCCGCCACAACGGCAAGGTCGAGCACTACCAGCGGATCATGGCCGAAGAGGTGCTCTATGCCCGGGCCTACGACAGCGAGGAGGAGCGCGCCGCGGCTCTGGCGACCTGGAACATCCATGACAACCACCATCGGCCCCACAGCGCCGCCGGCGGTCGACCTCCGGCCTCACGTCTGCACGTCGGTGTAACCAACCTCCAGCCCTCATACAACTAAGACGATCACCGACTTTGAATCAGCTCTGGTCAGCAGGCGGTCGGTGGTGGGCTGAGGGATCGCGACCACGTAGGGATGTGCGGTGCCGAGCCGCTCCGGAGACGGCTTTCTGACGCCGGCGAAGCCTCCGCCGAGCGGTCCCGCCGGCCGCACGCGAGGAGCCGATCCGGCAGGCCGCGCCGGTTCATCACCTTGACGCTGCGCGTGTGCAGGCCGAGCGCGCGGACGACCCTGGTCGGCTCCGCTCCTTCTCCAGCACCAGCGCTGGTCCACAACGAAACGGGCCGACCGCCACCGGCGCAGCGCGACATGGCGCGGCGTCCCCGTCACTATCTACGTCCTGCTCGCGACGACCTGTACTCAGACGGAAACGACCGCCGATACGGCGGCTACTTCGCGCTCCAGAACAGTCGAAGAGAATCGATCTCATCCGTTCACGCTCGCCGTCCTCGCCCGCCCCTCGCGCACCCAGACGACAACCAGTGTTGCCAGCACAAAGACGACGGGGATGAACAGATGTGGCCCACCGGATCCGGAGCCGCGTTCAACGGAGAAGGCACCCCCGTCTGCGAGGAAGGCGTTCAGGACCGCGGTGAAGGCGTTGTTGGCCACGTGGAACGCGATCGGCGCCTCCAGCCCTTGGCTACGGATGGCCATCACAGCCGTGGCCAACCCCAAGAAGACGTGGTAGCCGAACAGCCACGGATCCGATGCGAAATGGGAAGCAGCGAACACGAAGCTGGAAACCACAGCGCCCGACCCCAGCGCAAGTCGCTCGGGTCTCACCCACGAGGCCACGGCCGGCATCATCGCACCCCGGAACATGAGCTCCTCTGCTGCCGCCGTGAACGGAGTGGTCAACAAAATGACCACGAGCAGAGCTATCGTGGTTCCGGTGATACCGAATCCCACCCAAGGGGTGTGATCGAGAGCAAAGGTCGCCAATCCCGCGTTTCCGAGAACGGTGAACAAAAGCGCCCAGAGCAAGTACACAGCGAGGCGACGGCGGTCGAATTTCCGCGGATAGCTCAGCACCACACGCCAGGGAACGTTCGCCAGCCGCGCAATGAGCGGCACGGCGAGCAAACCGGTGAGGCTCATGCTGAGGTTCACTGCGAGCAGTTGCAGTGGAGTAACTTTCCCGGACTGACCGCTGCTTCCGTCGATCAGCCCGGCCACCTGGAACAAGGCGATCTGCAATGCGATCATCGCGATCGGGGGGATGGCGATCACGATAATCGGCTTCCACCGGCTCAGGGAGAGGTGCGCCCCGAATCGCCGCGTGTTAGTTCCATTGTCATTGAAAGGCATGATCAGTTCCCAATCGCGTCGATCCACCAGCGGTAGCGCAGTCTCAACGCCCGCTCCGTGCTTGCTGTCGCCGCCAGCACCGCCGAAGCGGTGTTCAACCAGAGCGGAAGCGTGAACGGCGCCTCGATATGACCGAAATGCTCCTCGACCGGCGGCACATTCGATAGCGGGTCGATAACCTGTAACACCAAAAGCCCGACACCGGCCGTCAGGGTCATGACGGAGGCGACACCGACCCATCGGCTGGCCACGGGGTGGCGGTCTTCGAAGCGCGCCCGCAGGCCCTCGGCAGATCGAGGATCGGGGCGTAGCTGTCGTGCGGCACCGTGGTGGGGCACGTAGTGGCAGCGCTTCATCCCCACAGCGCTCATCGCAACCTCGATCACCCCGCCCTCGACGGCAAAGGCTGCGGGCAGTTTGCTGACGGCCTGTTGCCGCCCGTCGCGGAAGAGTTGCGCCTGCACGGTTCCGGCGGCCTGGTTCCCCCAATGCCTCACGTCCACCGTGTAATGAACCGGTGGGCCCGAGCCGCCCGGATCCAGGTGGAACAGCGCGCGACCGGGGACCTGCCACCACCGGTACCGCGCAAGATCGCGACCGTCCCCTGGTTCGGCACGCGCAAGGGCAAGGCGCTTCTGTAGGCGATCGATCATTGCTCCCCCTGGCTTCAAGCGTGCGCTGCGGACTCGCCGCAAGCTAGTACACCGTACTAGCACGGTATACTAGTGGGCAACAGGAGGTCGATATGACTGAACGGTCACCGCTCGATACCCGTGAGCGGATCCTCGTCGCAGCTGCGATGATCATCGCCGAGGGCGGCGTCACCGCACGCCTGAGCGTGCGGGCCGTCTCTGCCCGTGCCGGGGTCAGCATCGGATCGATGCGCCACCACTTCCCCACGCAACAGCAGCTCAGAGACCAGGTCATGGAGCGCATCGGCGACTGGCTGGCCCCCGCGGAGTGGATGCTCGACGCATCGCTGCCCGCACACGAGCGCCTCCTTCGAAGCCTCCGCCAGGTACTGGTCCAGGCCGGCGCAGGCCAGCAGGCACGTGACGCCATGCTCACGACCATCAGCACCTTCGTCGCCGTCGAACAGACACCAGCGGTACGCGAGGCCTACCTCTCGATCGAAAGCGATGGCCAGCGGCGCATCGAGGGATGGCTGAACACACTGGCGGACGAGGGATTCCTTTCGCGGTCCGAAGCGCCTCGGCATGCGCGCTTCCTCGGAACCGTTCTCAAAGGCCTCGCACTACAAAGAGCGCTTCCCGCGATTGATGCACTCTCGCAGGCCGAAGAGGAGACGCTTGCTACCGCGGTCTCCGCCGTTCTCCAGAACTCGACGAGCGCAGAATGAGGGCTGTTCAGGCAGCAGCCGGTGGGGGCGGTGGCGTGCCACACCTGGGGCACCCACATGCGCCCGGCCAGGAACTTCGTGGTCGAGATGCTCGCTGCACCTCCGCCGATGATGCACACCCCTCCGGCCGATCCCGGGCACAGGGCCGAGGCGTCGTTCAGCGTGTCGACCAGTGGACGGCATCGGGCACAGGACGCTGATGGCCGGAGTCGGCCGCCGCCGCGGGGCCTGGTACCCGCGTGCGATCGGGCCGCTCGGACATGACTGAGCGAGACCGCCTTACCGGCGGAACCACAGCCGCTGCAAGACACCCGAAATATGGATCTGGTCCTGGGTGGCCGCGACGACTGTCCCGAGCCCCGCATAGGTCACATCTTCCTTCTCTGCCGTTCCCAGGGTCGTCAGGGAGGTCGTTGTGGTCAGCCCGATCGGGTCGAAGCGGACGGCGACGGTCCGGTCGCCATAGGCGAACCGTAGATGCGGATCGCGTTTGATGGAGCCGCTGACGGGGGCCGACTGCCGCGCCCGCTTGACGTTGTGGGCCCGCATCGGGGAGTCGAACGCGACCACCATTCCCGGCTGCACCTGGATCGGGGCGGACGGGTCGAGGTCCACTGCGCGCTCGCCCCAGTTCTCGAATACCGCTCGAGCGCGGTTGGCGAAGACGCCCGACCGCGCTCCCTGGTTGCGGAACGCTCTCTCGGGATCCAGGCCGATCTCGTCGCAGATCCGCAGGAGTTCTTCCCCGCCGGGCAGCATCGCGATGCGGGGCAGGTTGACGAAGTCGATGTGGGGGTAGCGGATGTTCCGGCCGCGCCAGCCCTGCGGAGCGCGCGGGTCCAGGACTCGTGCCGCTCCTTGACAGTACGGAGTTCCTCCGGCGAATAGTCGGCGCCCGAGTTCTTATCGATCCTGCTGTGGCAGGAAGGGCACAGCAGCATCAGATTGTCCACCGCGTTGCGCTGATCGACCGACATCGCGGGAACGACCCTCGGGCCCCGAGATCCGGCGGATAAAATAGCAGGTAGCAGAATTATTTGGCAGCGTGAGAAACAATTAGAATGCACTTCTAATCCGACGGCCGCAGGTTCGAATCCTGCCAGGTGCGCCCATCACCTCAGGTGATCGGCTTTCGTGCGCTCGCTTGACCCTCAGTTGGGGGCCGCGTGTGCTCCACGTGTGCTCGCAAGTTCGGACTCCGTCGCCGCTGCAGGTCAACGCGCTACCGGCCCAGCGGGCAATTCGGCAGCCGCCCGGGCGACCGTCCACCCACGATCACCTCCGCCCGCCCGACCATGGACTCACCCAGGTCCCACGCCAGCCGCTACACGACCCTCGTGGCGGGCCCTCTGGCGGGCAGACGGCACCCGTCCGAACTGCACGGCGAAACGCTCCCGCACGGTCGGCCACCGAGGGAGACCGCGCCACTCCCAGCCAGGCGCGCCTCAACGCCCCGCTCCGACCACGGAAGCGGCGCGACCTCGGACTGCCCCAGAACGTACATAAACACCGCACCTCCCTGCAGTCCGTCACCGCGTCCCCGGAGCTCGAGGCGACGGTCGCGGGGTCGCCCGAACGCGGCCATCCCATCCCCACATCAGTGGGACTCGACCTCGCGTGCGCGGGAAACTCCTTGTGACGCGTGTCCCGATCCCCCACCGGATCCATTCCCGTCCCGCGTGCGCGGGACTCTCCCACCAAGGTCGGCCGTTCGGTCGCTCATGTACTTCCGTGCGAGTACGCGTCACCTCCTGCGGGCGGAGGCGGCCGCCGGCGGCCCGTCGGCATCGTGGTGGACACCAACCACTCATCGGAGGTCTCGTGTCCCCACATCCAGATTCCACGGTCGTCGATCAGCAGTCCGGGAGCGCGCTGTCATCCAACGCTGATGACGCTGCGGCCATGCTCGTCGGCGCAGTCAAGCGATACGGCTCCGGCCAGTCGACCGTCGTCGCTCTCGACGACGTCACCATCGCGTTCCCGGCGGGGAAGTTCACGGCTGTGATGGGCCCGTCGGGTTCGGGAAAGTCGACGATGATGCACTGCGCCGCCGGGCTGGATCAACTGACGACGGGCCGCGCCTTCGTCGGCAACACCGATCTGTCGACCCTCGACGACCGCGCACTGACCATGCTGCGCCGAGAACGGATCGGGTTCGTGTTCCAGACGCTCAATCTCGTTGGGACCCTCACGGCCGAGGAGAACATCTGCCTACCGTTGACGTTGTCGGGCCGCCGGCCGAGCGATGGAGTGCTCGATCAGGTCGTGTCGATGCTGCGCCTCGGTGATCGCATGCGTCATCGGCCGGCGGAGCTCTCGGGCGGCCAGCAACAGCGCGTCGCCATCGCCCGGGCGCTGGTCGCCCGGCCACACGTGGTGTTCGCCGACGAGCCCACCGGCAACCTCGACACCCGGTCCGGACAGGAGATCCTCGGATACCTGCGATCAGCGGTCGACAAGCATCATCAGTCGATCGTGATGGTCACGCACGATCCCAACGCCGCTGCCTGGGCGGACCACGTCGTGTTCGTCGTCGACGGCAGAGTGCACGACGTGATGGATCGCCCGTCGGCCGATTCGGTGCTCGACGTGATGAAGGGCCTGGGGCGATGAGCCAGATGGTGCGGAGCGCGGCTCGGAGCGTGTTCGCGAGCCGGGGTCGGTTCCTGCTCACGGGCACGGCGATCACACTGTCGGTGGCGTTCCTCGTCGCGACGCTGGTGCTGGCCGACTCGATGCGCGGCCGAGCGGCCAGCGATATCGCCGAAGCGTTCGCCGGGACGGACGCCGTGGTGCAAGGCGTTTCCCTCGGCGAGCCCGGCGGAGGACCGGGAGATCCTGCCAGGTCGGTTCGGCAATCACTGGATCCCGACATCACCGAGCGCGTGGTTGCGGTCGACGGCGTCGACAGGGCCGCCTCGCAATGGTCCGGCTTCGCGAAGCTGGTCGTCGACGGATCGACGGTCGGAACCGGCACGGCGAGCGACGTCGGTCGCAACTGGGTCGCCGACCCGGCGCTCAATCCGTTCCGGCTCGCGAGCGGGCGACCACCGACCGAGGTCGGAGAGATCGTGATCGATCGATCACTCGCCGATGACGCAGGCGTGGCTCCGGGTGACGTCGTACAGGTCCTGACCGCGACGGGGATGCACGACGCGACCATCACCGGTATCGCGACGTTCGCGTCTGCGGACGCGGCACCGCTGCAGCGAACGGTTCTGTTGCCCGACGGAGCGGCGTCCGCCTGGCTCGACATGGCGGCGCCGACCGAGGTGCTCGTCGACGTCGCGGAGGGTGCCGACCGCACCGAGGTGCTCGGCCGACTGTCGGCGCTGTCCGATGCCGAGGTCGTCGACGGACCCGACTACATCCGGACGATGCAGGACGCCGCGACGTCACCGCTGCAGTTCCTGAACGTGTTCCTTCTGGCCTTCGCCGTGGTCGCGATTCTGATCGGCGTGACGATCATCTTCAACACGTTCGCGCTCACTGTCGCCCGCCGCCGGCGGGAGTCGGGACTGCTGCGTGCGGTCGGTGCGGAGCGACGCCAAGTGCTCGGCGGAGTGGTGATCGAGGCGGCGTTCGTCGGAACGATCGCCACGCTCGCCGGCCTCGTATGCGGGGTCGCGGGAGTGGGCGCGCTGCGCTGGGTCGTCGGACTCACCGGGGTCAGCCTGATCACCGGGCCGACGATCGTGAGCCCGATCTCGATCGCGATCGCCGCGACCGTCGGTATCGGCGCAACGATCCTCTCGGCATGGATCCCGGCTCGCCGCGCGGCGGCGACACCACCGATCGAGGCGCTGCGCGAGAGCGCGGCGGAACCCCGGGTCGTGAGCCGAGCGCGGACTGCAAGCGGACTCGTGCTTGCCGCGGCGGCGATCGCTGGAGGAGCTGTGGCTGTGGTGGACTCGAACCCAGTGTGGCTCATGCTCGCTGCTGCCATTGTCCCGGCGCTCGTGCTGTGCGGCCCGGCGATCGTGACAGCTTCAGCACGTTGGAGCTCTCCGGCGGCCCGCCGCGCCGCCGGTGTGTCTGGCTCGATCGCAACGGGCAACCTGGCTGCGAGCCCCCGTCGATCGGCATCGACGGCGCTCGCGCTCATGCTCGGAACGGCGATGGTGACGGTGTTCTCGATCTTCGCGAGCTCACTGACGAGCGCGGTGGGAACGGACGTCCGTGAGGGACTGCGGGCGGATCTGGTGGTCACGTCGGCGACCCCCGACTTCTCGACGATCGACCCCACCCTGGCCGGCCGGATAGCAGAGCTGCCCGACGTCGACTCGGTAACTGCGCTGTCGATCGCCGAAGGGGTAGTGGCCGGGAAAGCCCAGGCGATCGGCGGCATCGACCCGACGGCACTGCCCACCATGTACGACCTCGACCCGATCGCCGGCGACCTCGCCGATCTGAGCTCGGGAGGCGTGGCCGTGGTCGGTGACGACCCGGCGCGGCTTGGCGGAACCCTGGAGGTCGAGTTCGAACGATCGACCATCGAAGCGCCGATCGTTGCCGTGGTCGAGAGGAGCACCGGCGGTTTCGAAGCCCCAGCGTACTTCGTCGACCGTGCGACACTCGACGGCTCGGTCGGTCGTCTGCTCGATGCGCAGGTGTTCGTCGACCTCGCCGACGGAGCGGTGGCGGACGCCGAGGAAGACGTGAGTGCCCTGGTCCGAGATACGCCCGGGGCGTTCCTGGCGACCCAGGAAGAACACGTCGCCAGCAGCGGGAGCGAGATCGCTGCGTTCGGGAACTTCATCGACGGGATGCTCATTCTGGCGAGCTTCATCGCGCTTCTTGGAGTCGCCAACACCACGGCGCTCGCGATCAATGAACGCTCGGGAGAGATCGGGCTGCTGCGAGCGGTCGGGGCGTCTCGGCGGGAGCTGCGGCGCATCGTGCGGCTCGAGGCGGCACTCCTGTCGTTCGTTGCAGCATCGATCGGTATCGCCGTCGGAGCCGGCTTCGGCGGGGCGATGATCGATGTCGCTGGAGGCGCGGAGATCCCGTCCGTCGTCGTACCCTGGCTCCGTCTGGCGGTGACGCTGATCGTCGCAGTCGCAGCGGGCGTGGTCGCTGCAGCGTGGCCCGCGTTCCGGGTCTCCCGGGTGCCTGTGCTCGAGCTGGTGAGCCGGGACCGCTGATGCGCCCAGCTCCAGCACCGGGACCGGGCGGCCCACGACCGGTCCCGGTGCAGAGACCTCCCGTCGGAGTACGCGCCCGCCATCGGTTGCGACGAGGATAGTGCCATGACGCATACGGACCACCGCACCGGTCGCACCGGTCGCGCCGATCTCGCTGCGCTCGTCGCCGCGTTGGCGGTGTCGATCGGCGTGTTCGTCCTCGATCCGGACGTCCTGGCCGGACGGCAGCTCCTAGGCATCGCGATCGCGGCCGTCGCCGCGGTGCTGCTCGTCGTCGCCGGTCGGTTCGGTCGGGTCACCGTCGTGGCGATCGGTGTGCTGGCCGTCGTCAGCTTCGTATGGACCTCCAGCCCGGTCGCGCTGGCACCGATGCTCGCCGTGGCGCTGTTCCGTCTCGTGCGCCGGAGCGACGATCGCTCTGTGATCTGGTTCGGATCGTTCGTCGCGATCGCCGTCGCCGGCTTCGCGGCGCAGGCCGGTGATGAACCGTTCTGGTTCGAATGGGTCACCTACTCAGCCGTTCTCCTGCTCCCGATCGCCGCCGCCGACGCCCGTCGCTCCAACCTGAGGCGTCGAGCCGACAGATTGGAACGCCATGTCGCCGAGCGGCTCCAGGCGGAACGCCTTCGCATCGCGTACGACCTGCACGACATCGTCGCCCATTCGCTGTCGGCGATCACCGTCCAGTCCGGCATCGCCGCCCACGGGTTCGAGCGCGATCCCGCCGCTGCTCATACTGCGCTCGTCGAGATCAACGACGCAGGCAGACGATCGCTCGACGAGCTGAGATCCCTCCTCGGGCTCCTCCGGTCCGACGAGTCGGTCCCACTTCGCCCGATACCGGCGGCCACCACCACCCTCAGCGACGTCGTCGCTGCCGCCGGGCACTCGAGGGAGGTCGAGGTGGTCGAGGACGGCCACTATCCTGCGGGCGTGGCGGAGAGCACCGTGGTGACGGTGCACCGCATCGTGCACGAGTGCCTGGTCAACGTCGCCCGCCACGCCGGCGACGTCCCCACGATCGTCCGGCTCCGGCACGCAGACGGCGGCGTGCACGTCACAGTGTCGAACGACGCCCCGGCAACAGCACACGCTACGACGCCGGGCACCGGCATCGGTCTGGTCGCGATCCGCGAGCGAGCGGAGCTCCTCGGTGGCACCGTCCACGCCGGACCCGCCGACAACGGCGGGTTCACGGTGCACGCGTTCGTGCCGTACCAAATACCCGGCGGGTGGGAGGCATGACCCCTCGGCTCGACGCGCCTGCCGTGGCGAGGCGCGACATCCGCGTGCTGCTCGTCGACGACCAGGAGTTGGTGCGCCGCGGGTTCGCGGCACTGCTCGCCAACGAACCCGGCATCGAGGTCGTCGGTGAGGTCGGCGACGGCGCGCAGGCGATCGCCGAGACCCGGCGGACACGCCCCGACGTCGTGCTGATGGACATCCGCATGCCTCGCATGGACGGGCTCGACGCGACGCGAGCGATCTGCGGCGACGAACGGCTCAGCGCCACCAAGGTGCTCGTGCTCACCATCTTCGCGCTCGATGAGTACGTCTACGAGGCGCTCAGAGTCGGTGCCTCCGGTTTCCTGCTCAAGGACACCCCACCGCGACTCCTGCTCGAGGCCATCGTCGCCGCCGCCGACGGTGACGTCCTCATCTCACCGGCGATGGCCAAGCGGTTGGTCGCCGACTTCGTTCGCCGACCGATCAATCGTCCCGGCGAATCGGGTCCTCTCGATGTCCTGAGCGAGCGAGAGCGCGAAGTGCTCGCCGAGGTCGCACGTGGCAAGACCAACTCCGAGATCGGCGAGTCGCTCTACATGTCGCCGCTCACGGCGAAGACGCACGTCAGTCGCATCCTCGGCAAGCTGAACGCGCGCGACCGCGCCCAGCTCGTGATCATCGGATACGAGACCGGACTCGTCAGCCCCGGCGAGTGAGCATCGCGAGCGTCGTGGCGGTCGGCTCTGTCGATGTCGGCGCCGGGATCGGCCACCCACCCTGACGGCTCAGCGCTACCTGCGAGCGAACCGCCTCGCGACGCCGGGGAACGTTCCGCCGAGCACCCCCATCGTCCACCACATGCCTGTTCCTGCTCCGACGGCGGCACCGACCACCACCCCGACGAGCGCGAGGCGCAACGTGGTGAGGTAGGTGCGTGCAACAGGCCCCTCGAGCTGAGGAAGACAGATGACCCCTGGTCCACGTTTCCGCAAGCCAGAGGCCATCTTTATGCCGATCCGCCTGCGAGGGCCGTGTCCGGTCGCTTCGGACTCACCGACGTCGAGTGGACCCTGCTCGCCCCGCTTATGCCCGACAACCCGCCCAATGGCAAGCGGTGGGCCGACCACCGCAGGATCATCGACGCGATCCTCTACCGCACCAGAACCGTCGTCCCCCGGCGCGGCCTGCGAGCGCTACGGCCTCTGGGAGACCGCGGCCGGGCCGCCAGTTGTTGCTGCAGCGCGTGCAGGAGGCTGCGGGTCTTGCCTGCGGTGGAGTCTCCCTCCACCAGCACCGCGCCGCCCGCGATGCCCGCCCACGCGAGCGCACCGCGAGCCCGCGTCGTTCTTCGCCTGCCACGGTGTCAGAGCCGAACGAAGCGGGACGGGCCGGCGCCGGACTGATCCGCAGGGCGGTCTGATCCGCCCCGGTGCACATGTCGGTCGCAGCACTATGCTTGGGATTCCCCTCCTTTCCGACGTTTGGTGCACATGAACACCCCACCCCCCGTCGACACCTCCCAAGCCCATTCCGCCCGCATCTGGAACTACTGGTTGGGCGGCAAGGACAACTACTCCGCAGATCGGGAAGCCGGCGACCAGATCGTGGGCGTCCTGCCCGAGATCGTCGACATCGCCGTCGCGACCCGCGCCGTCCTGGTTCGCATGATCAGTTACCTCGCCGAGCAGGGCGTCGACCAGTTCCTGGACATCGGTACCGGCCTACCCACCGCCGACAACACCCACGAGGTCGCCCAGAGCGCCAATCCCGCCGCCCGGATCGTCTACGTCGACAACGACCCGCTGATCCTCGTCCACGCACGCGCCCTCCTCGTCGGGACCGCCGAGGGAGCGACCGACTACATCCACGCCGACCTGCGCGACCCCGCCACGATCCTGGACAAGGCCGCCGCAACCCTCGACCTGGACCGACCGGTCGCCATCACGATGTTCGGGGTCCTGCCGTTCGTCGGCGAGGACACCGAGGCGAAGGCGATCATCGACCATCTTCTGGGCGCACTTCCCACGGGCAGTTACCTGGCGATCGTGCACAGCACGAGCGCCGTCACCGGTGAAGCGATGGAAGAAGCCGTCCGCCGGTGGAACGAGGCGGGATCGGCCGTCTACCACCTGCGTACACCGGAGCGCATGGCCGGGCTGTTCGACGGTTTGGAGCTTGTGGAGCCCGGGATCGTGTCCTGTCCGCTGTGGCATCCGGAACCGGCGGAAGTCGGCCGAGCCCGGGAGATGGACGAGTACTGCGGGCTGGCGCGCAAGAGGTAGCCGAGAACGGTCGCCGACAACAGTTCTGCGGGGTCCGGAGTTGCTACATCGCGGAGCCGAGGCTGTGGCGACCGGAACCGTCCATGCACCCGAGCGGGCCCTATACGAAGAGGTCGCTCCGCATTAGTCCGCCTCCTTCAGGGGCAGGTCGGCGCGCAGGCGCTCCACCAGATCGGGGGTGGCCCGGAATGCGCGGCCGAACGAGATCAGGTCGGCACCCGGGTCCAGCCGGTGGTCCGCGCTCTTGCGGTCCGGGGGGTCGCCCCCGTCGGGAAGCCCGGGGTGACGACCAGCGGCGCGGCCAGGCGCGCCCCAGGCCGACCAGGGTCTCCTCGTCGGCGGTGGCTTCGAGGTGGACATAGGCGGGGCCGAGCGGCGCGAGCGCGTCGAGCAGCGCACCGTAGAGGTCGGGGACCTCGGTGTCGACCGCGTCCTGCAACACGGCACCCGGCGAGAGCCGGATCCCGACCCGCTCGGAACCGATGCCCGGCGGCGCTCAACTCCCCCAGAACACCCGGAGAAGACTTCTCGATGCAAGTGTGGCAGCTGCTCACGGATGTGCCCTCGTGAGGGCGGTGGCGGCCCGACATCGCCACCGCGCGGGCCGCCGGGCCGCTGCGGACCGAGTTCCGCTGGAGCTCAGCAGGACTGGACATCGAGTCGACCGTGTACGCCCTCGAGATGCCGCGCCGGATCCTCTAGGGCGGGTCGGAGGCGGTTACGACCAAGGGGGCCCGGTCCGCATGGACCGCCGCATCACGGTCCCTCGGTCACGCGTCCGCAAAAGCGGGAACCTTCATGCGGCTTGGTCCAGTAGCGGCAGTGTCAGCCGGAAGCGGGCGCCTTCGCCAAGGGCGGTTTCCAGTTCGACGTCGCCGCCGTGGGCACGGGCGAGGGAGCGGGCGATGGCGAGGCCGAGCCCTCTGTTCCCTCCGTCCGAGCGGCTCCGGGAGCGGTCGGTGCGGTAGAAGCGGTCGAAGACGCGGCCCGCTTGTTCGGCGGCCATTCCCGGACCCTCGTCGGCCACCTCGAGCAATGCCGCGCCGTCCTCGGTACCTACTCCGATACGGACGGGGGTGCCCGGTGGGGTGTGGGTGGCGACGTTGCCTACGAGGTTGGTCACGACCTGCCGCAGCCGGGTTTCGTCGGCGTGGACCTGGGCGGGGCCGGGCGGACCGTCGCCTCCCGGGCCGGTAAGTTCGATCGGACGCGAGGGGTCCAGGGCGCGCAGATCGTGCCGGGCGTCATTGGCGAGGGTGCGAAGGTCCATCGGGGCCCGATCGAGCTGCTCTTCGGGCGCTTCGTCGAGCTGGGCGAGCAGCAGCAGGCCCTCGGCGAGGCCGGCGAGGCGTGTTGCCTCTCGGTCGATGCGGTGCATCGTCTCGTCGACGTCGGCCCGTTCCGGCAGCGCGCCCATCCGGTAGAGCTCGGCCGAGCCCTTGATGCCGAAGAGCGGGGTGCGAAGCTCGTGACTGACGTCCGAAACGAATGTGCGCATCCGGGCCTCGGATGCGGCCCGGTCGGCAAAGGCCCGTTCAAGCTGGCCGAGCATGGTGTTGAGCGATGCCGCGAGGTGCCCGATCTCCGTGCTGGGCGCGGCGATGTCGGGGACGCGCCGGGTGAGGTCGCCGCCGGCGATCGCCGCCGCCGTGTGCTCGATCCGCCGCAGCGGCCGCAGGCCTCGGCCGAGGGCGAACCAGCCGACCCCGCTCAGCAATACGAGGAGGACCGCGCCGCTGACCAGGCTGGTTGTCCGAAGGCGGGCGATCGTGGCATCGAGCTCGGTGAGCGGTGTGGCAGCGATGACCGTTTCGCCCGCCCCCGGGACCGCCCGGGCGACGGCCCGCCAGCGTTCCCGGCCGTCAGCGGCGCGCAGGGTGACTGGTGTCCCTTCGGCGGGGATTGCGCGCAGATCGCCGAGTGGCGGCAAGTTCGCTTTGTCCAGCCGGGAAGACTGGATATCTCGGGCTATCGTGCCGTCCGCGTCCAGGTGCACCAGGTAAGGGACCCCGAACATGTCGAGGGCGGGTTGGAGGCGCTCCGGGTAAGCGGTCACCGGATCCGCCCCGGACGGCAGGGCGGTCGACGCGCGGGAGATGAGCGCGGTGAACGAGCGCAGCTGGCTGTCGAGCTGGCCGAGCTGGTAGCGCTCCAGGCGGTCGGACACCACAGCGCTGACGAGGGTCAACCCCGCCAGCAGCAGGCCCGTGGTGAGCAGCAGCAGCCTGGCCCGCAGCGAGAGTCGGCTCATGACGCGCCTCATCGCCGGGGCTCCCGCAGGACATAGCCGACCCCGTACACGGTGTGGATGAGCTTGGGCTCTTCGGTGTCGACCTTGCGCCGCAGATAGGAGATGTAGGTGTCGACGATGTTGGTGTCGCCGCCGAAGTCGTAGCGCCACACCCGGTCGAGGATCTGTGCCTTGGACACCACGCGTCCGGCGTTTTCCATCAGGTAGCGCAGGAGGCGGAACTCGGTGGGGGAGATGCGGACGGGCTGTCCCGCCCGCGTCACCTGGTGTCCCTCGGGGTCGAGGGCGAGAGGGCCCGCCCTCAGCACGTCGGCCTGGAGGCCCGTCGTGCGGCGCAGGATCGCGCGGATCCTGGCGATCAGCTCCTCCAAATCGAACGGTTTGGTCACGTAGTCGTCGGCGCCGAGGGAGAGGCCGGTGACCTTGTCGGCCTGTTGGTCCCGGGCGGTGAGGAAGAGGATGGGCACCGGCCCGCCGCGGCTTTCCGAGCGCTTTTCACGGAGTTGCCGGACCACGTCGAATCCGTCCGTGTCCGGCAGCATGATGTCGAGCAGCACCAGGTCGGGAGGCTCCCCGGTGGCCGCGGCGACCGCATCGGCGGCGGTCGCCGCGGTGGTCACCTCGAATCCGGCGAAACGCAGCGCCGCGGAGAGCAGCTCGCGGACGGTCGCCTCGTCGTCGACCACCAGCAGCCGCTCGGCATCTTCTCGGAACGTCATCGCCTGTCCTGAGCTCCCCACGCCGACCACGATGGGAACGCCCGGATCCCCGGATGGCCCATCAGCGAGTATCACACGTCGCGGCGCCGCAAGACTACGAAAGCGGCGGCGAGCACAGCAGCGACGCCGAGGCACATGCCGGCGAAGTTGAGCCAAGGATGCGGGTAGGCGGGATCGGGCACGGTCGCGACGATAGCGGTCGCGCCCGCACCCGGCCAGAAGTCGAGGAGCCACTGGAGCCAGGAGGGGAAGAGCGGAGCCAAGGAAGGCACCAGGAAGACGATCCCGACCAGCGTGGCGAACGCTCCCGCCGTGGCCCGCGTGATCGTGCCGAGGCCGACCGCGAGCAGCCCGATCGCCGAGAGATAGAGTCCCGCGCCCGCTACGGCTGACAGCACACCCGGGTCGCCCAGCCCGGCGTTCGGCACACCTTGGGCGGCGAGAAGGCCCTGCCCGATGAAGAAGGCCGCGAACATCAGCGCCTGGCTGACGACCACGGCGACGCCGGCGGTCACCACCAGCTTCGCCGCCAGCACTCGGTGCCTGCTGGGCGTGGCGATCAGCGACGTCCGTATCAGACCGGTCGCGTACTCGGAGGTCACCACCAGCGTCCCCAGCGCACCGATGACCAACTGAGCGACGAGGTGTGACCTCAGACTGAGGCTGGTGGGATCCCAATCCCGTCGTTCCGCGGCCGTCATGGCCGCATACTCCTGCCCGACATGGTCCATGGTCAGGGCCGTGATCCCCAGCCCCACTGCGAGGAGGCAGGCCAGCGCATACCAGGTTGAACGCAGGCTGCGGAACTTGACCCACTCCGCGCGGACGGTGTGAGCGAACGTCACGTCGGACGAAGCGGCGAGCGAGCTCATGCGGCGGTCCCTTGGTAGTCGAGGCTGTCCCTGGTCATCGCCATGAAGATGTCCTCCAGCGACGGTCGCTGCGGCGTGAGCTCGGTGAGCACGATGCCGTCGTATGCGGCGAGTTTGCCGATCTCGCCGCTCGTCATACCGGAGACGACGAGTGCGGACTCGGAACCTTCGCGTACGGCCGCCCCGGCGGCGGTCAACCGGAGCGCGAAAGCCTCCCGGTCGGGCGTGCGGAGCAGTACGGTGCCGTCACCGTCGGCACGCATGAGCTCACCGATGCCGGTATCCGCGAGGAGCCTTCCCCTGCCGATCACGATCACGTGGTCGGCGGTCTCCACCATCTCGTTCATGAGGTGGCTCGACACCAGCACCGTCCGGCCCTCGCGGGCCAACGAGCGCATGAAACCTCGCACCCAGCGGATGCCCTCCGGGTCGAGCCCGTTGACAGGCTCGTCGAAGATCAGCACCTCCGGCTCACCGAGTAGGGCCGCCGCGATGCCGAGCCGTTGACGCATGCCGAGCGAGAACCCTCCGGCTCGTTTGCCGGCGACGTCCTCCAGCCCGGTACGGGCGAGCACCTCGTGGACCCGGCGCCGAGGCAAGCCGTTGCTCACCGCGAGCGCCAGTAGGTGTTCGTAGGCCTTCCGGCTGCCGTGCACAGCGCCGGCGTCGAGCAGCGCGCCCACCTCGGTCAGCGGCACCGGGAGGTCGCCGTAGCGGCGGCCGCCGATGGTGACGGACCCCCGATCAGGGGCAGCCAGCCCCAGGATCATCCTCATTGTCGTGGACTTGCCGGCGCCGTTCGGGCCGAGGAAACCGGTCACCTGCCCCGACCCGACGGTGAAGGACACGTCGTCCACCACGGTCTGGGGACCGTACCGCTTGGTCAGTCCGTGTACCTCGATCGTTGTCATGAGGCCGATCCTGCCGAGCCGATCCGGCCGGTTTCTGAGGACTTCTGAGAGACCTCCCAGAAGACGGCAGCCCCATCCGAGCGCCGTGGCGTCGCCGCCCGGCTCTGCGGCCTTCCACTCACAGGAAACTCTGCGAATCGGGGGAACGAACCCGCGATCGGCGCACGGGCGGCCGAGCCCGCGACGTACTCGGCGGCCGGCGGCCTCCACTCGGATGGGGCAGGCACGCACGGCCGACAGCGAGGGCTCGCCGGGCGCGGCAGGGCAAGTTGCCGAGCCGGCCCGCCTCATGGCCTCCGTCTCCACCGGGCTTCAGGGCTTCAGGGTTTCAAGAGACGCAACCTGCCGGTCGACCGTCCGAGAGTTCAGTCGGCGACGATGCCGTGCCGGCCGCGACACAACGGAGCGCCATTCGGGGAGGCGGCAGATGCCGAATTCGTCGTTCTCCAGGCCTTCGAAGAAAGCCGCGATCGCAGCCCGACCCTCGTCGGCCCGTCCTTTCGACCTGACTCGTGTCAGGAGAAGATGCGGTCCCGATGGTCGTCTTCCCTGCTGATCAAACCGCGACCTCGCCTGATGAGACATCGGTGCTGCTGATGTGGTGGTAGATGGCGGGGTGTTGGCCGGTGTGGCGGCGGAATGCTTCGGAGAAGGCACCGGGTTTGCGGTAGCCGACCGCTCTGGCGGTGGCGCCGACCGATCTCCCCCGCGCGAGGTGGGTGAGCGCTGCGCGGATGCGGACGCGGGCACGCCACTGCGCGAAGGTCATCCCGGTCTCGCGGGTGAACAGGCGGGTGATCGTTCGGACGCTGGTGTTCATGTTGTCAGCCCAGGTAGCGAGGTCGCGTCCGTCGGCGGGATGAGCGACAAGGGCCTCGGCGATGGTCCGGATGCGGGGGTCGTCGGGCAGCGGCACGTGGAACCTCTTGCTGGGTACCGGTTCGAGCAGCGCGAGTAGTAAGGCCTCGGCGTAGGCGCGCGTGGGGGCCGGAGCCGGGTCCTGGTCGATGTGGATGATCAGTTCGCGGATCAGAGGAGTGATCAGGACGCCGGTGGTCTCGGTCCCGATGCTCGGGCATCGATCGACACTCAGCAGAATGCCGTAGCTGTGCCCAGGGCGAATCACCTCGGCCGCGTGGGAGGTGCCCGCAGGTATCCAGAGCCCGTGGGTCGGTGGAACCAGCCAGTCGCGGTGACCGGTGCGCATGGTGATAGTGGCCGTTGCCGACCAGATGATCATGTGGTGGCAGGGGTGCTGGTGTTCGTCGAGGACAAGGCCCTGATCGAAGGCCGAGCCCGAGACGACCAGCAACGGGGGGCCATCGGTTGCCGGCTCGCCGGTGATGTCGTCGTCTGCCACGTCGTCCTCTTGGTAACCCTCGTCGCGACCGAGTGGCCAATTCACGGCCATTGTTGGCCACATTCCGCAGCTTGGTCACATTAGCGTGGTCTTACCCAGCGACGACGGAGACGACGATGACCAAGATGACCGAACGGTTGGCGGATCTGGCCGGCGGTGCCCTGTTGAGCGCCGCGGAGGTGACGGAGGTCAATCGCTGTTCGTCGGATTTCCTGAAGGTCGAGTTGCAGTCCGAGGCGTTTCGCTCGGTGAGTTGGGTGCCGGGGGCGAAGCTGCAGTTCCGGCCGGAGCGCGGAACACTGGGCATGCGAGCCTATACCCCGATCTGGTGGGACCCCGCCAATGGTGCGACGCAGCTGATCGCGTTCCCCCACGGAGACGGCCCTGCTGCCCGATGGTTTCGTCGGGTCAAGACCGGCGATACGTGCGAGGTGTTCGGGCCACGTCGCTCGAGCGATCTGCGCGGTCTGTCTGCTCGGACGGTGTTCGTCGGTGACGAGTCCAGCGTCGGGCTCGCCTGCGCGCTGCGCACGGTGAACGGAGATGTGCGGCACATCTTTGAAGCGACCGATCCCGCCGAGCTCGCAGCCGTGCTGGGCGATCTGGGACTGGCCGCGCAGTGCGCGATCGTCCCCAAGAATGCCGACCGGGCGCCATTGGTTCACCAGGCACGAGACGAGGCCGAAGCATCCGCCGCGCCCTTCGACCTCGTCGTCAGCGGCGACGCAGCGACGGTGCACGCTCTTCGACGCGATGCCCGCCGATGGCCCCGACAGCCCCGACAGCCCCGACAGCCCCGACAGCCCCGACAGATCAAAGCCAAGGCCTACTGGGCGCAGGGACGTAGCGGGCTCGACTAACCGGCATACGTCAGCGCCAGAGCGAGCCGAGTGTCCAAGACCTTTGGGCCTGAAGGAATCCGCCCGACACCGATCTGTCGGCTTTCGACGCGAAGGAGAAGTATGGACTCGTTGACGACCAATCCGGTCGCGGAAACGCTACAGCGTCTGTTCACCGAGGCCGAGACAACCGATCGCCACCTGCTGAGCGAATGGACCGACAAAGCCGAGTCGAGCAGCGCGGTGATCAGCGAGCTACTCGACGCCGAGGCAAAGGACTACCAGGGCTTTTACCAGCAGCTCTCCCAGCATTTCCTGAGCGTCTCACCGGAATTCGGTCGGTTCCTCTACGTCTGCGCCCGCGCGTGCGGCGCCAGGAGCATCGTCGAATTCGGCACGTCCTTCGGCGTCTCCACCATCCATCTGGCTGCGGCCGTGCGGGACAACAGCGGCGGCCGAGTTATCAGCACCGAACTGGAGCCCACCAAGGCAGCACGGGCGCATGAAAACCTGCAGGCCGCCACCATGGCCGACCTGGTAGACATCCGCGTCGGCGATGCACTCGACACCCTGCGCTACGACCTCGACGACACTATCGACCTGGTCCTACTCGACGGCGCGTTCAGCCTCTACCGCCCCGTCCTCGACCTGCTGCACCCCCACCTGCGCAGCGGCGCACTCGTCATCGGTGAGAACGCCTTCGAGGAAGCGGGCGACTACCTCGACTACGTCCGCAACCCCGAAAACGGCTACCTATCCCTGCCCCTGCCGTTCGACCAGCAACGACACAACGAACTGTCACTACGGACCCGATAGATGCCTGCAAGGCCGATTGCCCAGAGCAAACCGTTCAACCAGGAACTTCACACGCTCTCCTATCCCCCCGGGATGAAAATGCCCAGCCGTGCATTCGGCGCACTCGCCGACGCGCTGCGCCGCCACCGGAGGAACTGGCCACAGCCCGTCTGCTCCCCCGGCCCGCGCCCCACCGGTGGGCCATGCACGACCTGGCCGCCGACTACGCTCGAAACCATCCCGGCCCGCCCGCCGGCCGCGAACCGGCCCTGACCCGGCTTCTGGATGCCTACGCCGCCCTGGCCGAGGTGGCCGACGATCACCTGCGGGCACTGTCGGCCAGCAGGCAACCGAGGTGTTCGACGACCGGCAGCACGCCCTGACCTGGCTGGACGAGGAACACCCCACCCTGACCGAGGCGCCACACACCGCCAGGACCACCGGCCACACCCGCACAGCCATCCATCCGCCCCTGCACCTGGCCGATACCTGGACCAGCGGCGCCGGTTCACCGAGTGGGAGCAGATCCCCCGCGTCGCCCAAGAAGCCGCACACACCGCCGGCGACACCCGCCGCGAAGCTGCCGCCTGGAACAACCTCGGCAACGCCCTCCGCCAGGTGCGCCGCCGGCGGCGGTGCCCGCGCCGATCCCGCTAGCGCGCCAGCAGCGCCCGCAGCGCCTTGACGACCTCGGCCGGGGCCTCCTCGGCCATGAAGTGGCCGCAGGAGACCGTGACGTGGTGCAGGTCGGGCGCCCAGGGCCGCCACATCGCCGGGGCGTCGTAGCCCAGCACCGCCCCCCAGTCCTGCTGCAGCACCGACACCGGCATCGCCAGTTGCCGACCGGCCCGCTGGTCGGCCTCGTCGAGGTCGGCGTCGACGCCGGCCGAGGCGCGGTAGTCGGCGACGATGGAGTCCACCGCCGCGGCGGACTTGGCCACATAGACCTCGCGCAGCCGCGGCGGGATGGCGGCGGGGTCCTGGGACCAGCTGTCCAGGAAGTGGCCGAAGAACGCCTCCGGCGCGCCGGCGATGAGCTTCTCGGGCAGGTCGGCCGGCTGGGCCATCAGGTACAGGTGGAAGCCCACCGCCCCCGCGCGCCCGTGCAGCGCCTCCCACATCTGGGGCACCGGCAGCACGTCCAGCGCGGCCACGTGCGTGACGGCGCCGGGGTGATCCAGCCCGGCGCGCAGTGCTACCAGGGCGCCGCGGTCGTGGCCGGCCACCGCGAAGCGGTCGTGGCCCAGCGCGCCGGCCAGCGCGACGACGTCGGCGGCCATGGTCCGCTTGGCATACGTCGCGCCGCCGCCGGCGTCGGCGGGCTTGCCGCTGTCGCCGTAGCCGCGCAGGTCGGGGCAGATCACGGTGTGGTCGGCGGCCAGGTCGGCGGCGACGTGCCGCCACATCAGGTGGGTTTGGGGGAAGCCGTGCAGCAGCACGATCGGGCTCCCCGCGCCGCCGACGGCGGCGTTGAGCTCCACCCCGTCGGCGCCGGGCAGGCGCCGGTAGTCGAATCCTTCGATGAGCGGTTGCGGTTCCACCGCGGACTCCTTCTCGTGGTTCGTGTCGATTACTCGCAGCCTGCCGGGCGGCGATGAGCAGCCGATGAGCAGCGGCCAAGCGCCGGCTCCCCGGACGCCGCACCGGGTGCGCGCGGCTAGATTCGATGCCATGACCAGCTATGCCGACGACACGGCCGCGGTGCGCTTCGCCGTACTGGGGCCACTGGAGGCCGCCGGCCCGCGCGGGGCCCTGGCGCTGAAGGGGCCGCGGCAGCGGGCCCTGCTGGCGCGGCTGCTGGTGGCAGGCGGGCGGGTCGTGCCGGTGGAGCGGCTGGTGGAGGACCTGTGGCCCGAGCAGGCGCCGAACGGCCCGGTCGCGGCGATCCGCACCTTCGTCGCCGACCTGCGCCGTGCCCTGGAACCCGGTCGGCCGCCGCGCAGCCCCGCCCGCCTGCTGGCCACAGCCGCCCCCGGTTACGTGCTGCGCACCGCTCCCGGCGCGGTCGACGCCGACCGGTTCGAGGGAGGTGTGGCGCGGGGGCGCGCGCTGCTGGCCGACGCGCGGCCGCGCCCGGCTCTGGAAGAGCTGGAGCGGGCGCTGGAGCTGTGGCGCGGCCCCGCCTACGCCGAGTTCGACGACTACCCGTGGGCGCGCGCCTGCGCCGAGCGGTTGGAGGAGCTGCGCCTGGTGGCCGTGGAGCACCGCGCCGAGGCGCTGATCGGGTTGGGCCGGGCGGCCGAAGCAGCCCCCGACCTGCGGGCCCACGTCGGCGCCCGCCCGCTGCGCGAGGACGCCTGGCACCACCTGGCGCTGGCGCTGTACCGCTCGGGCCGCCAGGGCGACGCGCTGGCGGCGCTGCGGCGGGCTCGCCGCACGCTGGCCGAGGAGCTGGGGGTGGAGCCGGGCGAGCGGTTGCGCGCGCTGGAGGCCGATATCCTCGCTCAAGCGCCGCGGCTGAGCCCTCCGCCCGCAGAGCAGGCCCCTCCCGCGTCCGCGGTGCCCGATCAGCCGGCCGCGCCGGTGCACCCGCTGGTGGGCCGCTCCGACGAGACCGGCGACCTGGAGCGGGCCGCCGAGCGCGCCGAGCGCGACGGCGGCACCGTGACGGCGCTGGTCGCCGGCGGCGCCGGAGCCGGAAAGACCGCACTGGCCCGCGACCTGGCCGCGCGCCTGGCCCGGCGGGGGTGGACCACCGCCTGGGGCGAGTGCCCCGAGCACGAAGGCGCCCCGCCGGCCTGGACCTGGGAGCGCATCGCCGCGGCGCTGGCGGCGGCCGCCCCCGCCCCGGCGGCCCCGGTCGCGTCCGCTGGCGCCGAGCCCCCCGGCGACCCGGCCGCGGCCCGCTTCCAGGCCCTGCGCCGCGCCGCCGCGCTGGTGGATGCGGCCGCCGCCAGCGGCCCCGTCCTGCTTGTCGCCGACGACCTGCACCGCGCCGGCGAGGAGACCCTGGAGCTGCTGGCCGGTCTGGCCGCCCGCCCGGGGACCCGTCCGGTGCTGATGGTGGGCACCTACCGCAGTGACGAGATCACGCCCGCGCTGACCCGCACGCTGGCCCGCCTGGCCCCGCGCGAACCCCTGCGCCTGTACCTGGAGGGGCTTTCCCTCGTCGACACCGGCCGGATCGTGGCCGAGGTCGCCCGGCGCGGCGCCGACGAGGCCACCGTGGCCGCGATCCACCGCCGCAGCGGCGGCAACCCCTTCTACGTGCGCGAGCTCGCCCGCCTCTACGCCGACCAGGGCGCCCGTGCGCTTGACGCCGTCCCGCCCGGGGTGGGCGACCTCATCCGCCACCGCCTGGCCGACCTCGATCCGGCCGCGCGGCGGCTCGTGGGCCAGGCCTCGGTCGTGGGCCGCGACGTCGACCCTGAGGTGCTGGCGGCCGTGGCCGAGGAGGGCGGCGGCATGCTCGACGCCCTCGACGCCGCGCTGCAGGCCGGTTTCCTCACCGAACCCGGGCCGCGCCGGCTGCGCTTCTCCCACGTCCTGGTGCGCGACGCCGTCTACACCGGTCTGTCGGGGCCGCGCCGGGCGCACTGGCACGGCCGCACCGCCCGCGCCCTGGAGCGGCTGCGTCCCGGCGAGGCCGCCTCGCTGGCCCACCACTTCGCCCGCGCCGACACCCCCGGCGCCGACGAGCGTGCCGCCGGCTACGCGCGCGAGGCCGCGTGCCGGGCCGAGGAGCGCTTCGCCCCGCACGAGGCCGCCCGCCTGTGGCGCGAGGCCGCCGAGGCGTGCGAGCGCAGCGGCGCCCCCACCCGGGTGCGGCTGGAGGCGGTCATGGGCACGGTGCGGGCGCTCGCGGTGACCGGGCGGTTGGAGGAGGCCCGCGCTCATCGGGGCCGCGCCGTACAGGCGGCCGCCGGGCTGGAGGACCCCGAGCTGCTGGGGCGGGTCGTCACCGCTTTCGACGTGCCGGCGCTGTGGCCGCGCAACGACGACGAGGGCCTCTCCGCCCGCGTCGCCGGCGCCGCCCGGCAAGCGCTGTCGGCGCTGGAGGAGCGCGACCCGCACTGCCGCGACGCGGAGTTGCGCTGCCGCCTGCTGGTCGCGCTCGCGCTGGAGCTGCGCGGCGACGCCGGCGAGCGCGGCCGCGACGCCGCCCGCCGGGCCGAGGCCCTCGCGCGTCGCCGCGGCGACGCCGCGCTGCTGTGCGCGGCCCTCAACGCCCGCTTCATGCAGTCCTTCCACACCGCCGGAGGGGCGCGGCGGCGCGCCGGCATCGGCGCCGAGCTGGTCGAGGTCGCCTCGGGCGCCGGGCTGGTGGCCTACGAGGTGCTGGGCCGACTCGTGCAGATGCAGGCCCACAGCGGGCTGGCCGACTTCGCCGCGGCCGACGCCCACGCCGCCGCGGTCCACAAGCTGGGCGACCGCTACGAGATCGGCAACGTGGCCGTATTCACCGGCTTGTACGGGGCCGTGCGCGCGGGTGTCGCGGGCCGGTTCGCCGAGGCCGAGGCTGCCTACCGCGCCGCGGGCGCGCCGCTGGCCGATTCTGGCATGCCGGGCATGGCGCAGGGCGCCGTGCCGCTGGCGCTGCTGTGCCTGCGACTGCAGGCGGGTGAGGCGGCCGGAGACGCCGCCGGCCTTGCGGACCTGGCGGGGGCCGACTGGGGGCCCTACACTGCGTGGGCCCTGCCGCTGCTGGGCGGGGGTGAGACGGCCCCGCCCGCACCGCCGCCCGCGCCGGTGGGACTGCTGAACGAGGCGCTGACCTGTATGGATGCCCGTGCGGCGCGCGCCGCCGGTGATCAGGGGCGGATGCGGCGCGCCTACGAGCGGTTGCTGCCGGCCGCCGACGAGCTGGCCGGAGCCGGCAGCGGCCTGGTCACGCTGGGGCCCGTCGCCCACCACCTGGGCGACCTCGCCCGCGCGCTGGGCCGCGCCGCGGAGGCCGAGGGCCACTTCCAGCGCGCCCGCGCCGTCGCCGAACGGGCGGGCGCACCGCACTGGCGAAGCGCCGCCGAGCAGGAACTCGGCGCCGGGGATCGACACGGCCGCGCCCGCCCTTGAGACCTACCCGCCGGGCCGACCGGGGCCCGGGCTTCGCGCCGGCCGGGGGCGCCCGGCGGCGTGCTCGGTCAGCAGGCGGTCGGTGGTGGGCTGCGAACCGGCCGCACGCGAGGAACAGCTCCAGCGGGCCGCGCAGGTCCACCACCACGACGCTGCGCGCGTGAAGGCCGAGCGCGCGGACGACCCTAGCCGGCTCCGCCTCCTTCTCCAGCACCAGCGCGTACACGCCGTGCAGCCGAAGTTCGGCGGCCAGCATCATGCCGGTCGGTCCGCCGCCTACCACCATGACGGTTATCGCCCGGTCTCACCAGGCTGCGAAAGCCCGCAGCACGCTCACCGCATGGCCGCCCCGCTACAACCGCCACTGGTTCCACGCCGCGCTCGGCGGCCCACCCGTCCACCGATTCCAACCTTTCGGCCAGAACAGTTAGACCTCCTCGGCTCGATGCGCCAGCGCAAGATGGTTGTCGACGGTGTAGAACAGGCGCACGCGAGTGCGGCCCTGCGCGGGGTCGTCCAACCGCCTCGGCGCGTAGACGTGGACCCGCTTGCGGTCGGCGAGGTCGCCGCCGATGCGACCGAGCGGGACCGTCGGCCCTCCCGGGCCGGGCCGCAGGACGAGGTCCCATATGTCGTCATCACCGGTGCGCCGCTGACAGGCCGGGGCATGGCGCACCAACGCGTGGAACAATCCGGGATCGTCGGTGTCAGGCACCGCCTCTGCCTCGAAGGACGACGCGGACTCCGTTCGATGCACGGCATGCAGCCGAGCGTCCCGTGTGGCCGGGGGGCCGCCCCAAAGCAGTCGGGCGGAGACGTGGACGCCCAGATCGTCGGGGCGGGCGGAAACCACCTCAGCGTGGGCGGGACGGTTCCACACGCGTAGCGCCAGATACCCGTCGGCGGTGGTGTAGGGGATGCAGTGCCGCACGCTGTCGCCGTCATGGACGAGCCCCGGCCCCCGGAGCAGCCCCGCTTGTTCGATCCGTGCCGCCGTGAGCCGAAGACGCTTGCCCGCGCCTCCACGCGGGAGAACCCAGCAGTCCCAACGCCCCTCGGAGAAGGCCTCGACCACGGGCGACAGGAAGAACCGCACGCGGCCTCGCGAATCCGCGGCCGGGAGCGGGAAGCGCATCTCCTCCTCCCCGCGTCGGAGGCGGGTGAGGAAGTCCCACTCGCCCGCGGGCAGGGAGTCCGCGCCGATGCTCAGCATGATCCGGGCGTCCGCGCTTGAACGCGCCCGCACCCGTGGCCCCCGGGCGGTCGCAGGTTCCGCGGGGCTCCGCGCTGGAGCGGGAGCGCTCCCGCTCCTCAACAGCCGGGGCAGCGTCCGTCGACGCGGCGCCAGCTCCTCGAAGAGCGCCTCATAGCGGCGTGCGATCACCTCGGGAGCCCAGGCCCCGGCCGCCGCGCGGGCCGCGCGGCCCATGGCGAGCCGCTCCTCCTCGTCGGCAACCAGCCGGCTCAGCGCCTGGGCGAAGGCGTCGACGCCGCCATCCAGCGGCACAAGCAGGCCTGTGGACCCGTGGGAGATGATCTCGGCGGGACCGAACGGGCAGTCCGTCCCCACTACCGGGACGCCGCAGTGCATGGCCTCCACGATGGTCATCCCGAAGGACTCGCGGTCCGAGGCGACGGCAGCGATCGCGCCCTTCGCCCATTCGGTCTCGATGGGCGCGGCGGGCCCCATCAGCATCGCGCTGTCGTTGAGGCCCATCTCGTCGATCTGCCTGCGCAGGGCAGCCCGTGCGCGCCCGCGCCCGTAGATACGCAGGGTCCAGTCCGGGTATTGCGCGACGACCTTCGCGAACGCCTCGAGCAATCGGTCATAGCGCTTGATCCGGATCAGCCGCCCGGCGGCCACGATCGTCTTGGAGTCCAGCGTGGAGGGTTCCACTTCCGGAAGCGGCACCCCGTTGGGGATGCACAGGATGCGGGCGGCGGCACCGGGGAGGGCCGCCCGATACTGGGCGGCGTCGGCTTGGGAGACAGTGACGAAGCCGTCCAGTCCGGCGACGGCCGCGTTCTGGTCCTCGCGCAGCTGGTCGCCGTGGGCGTCCATGGACAGGTGCTCCTGGCCGATACGGAGTTGACCGCGCCGCCGATGGCGGGCGAGGTAACCGTTGAGGATCGGCCGTGTGGCGATGACGACGTCGGCCTCGCTGTCGCGGAGGTAGGCGTCTATGCGCTCATCGTGCAGCGCTGTGTAGTGCATCCGGCGGTCGTTGTCGACGTCGGGGTCGGGAAAGACGGTGTTGGGCAGCTCCGACAGGTGCCGTTCGCGCGCATCGTGGGCGGGACCGCCGCTGTCCTCGCGGACATCCAGCAGCCAGCGCAGTGCTACGCGCGGGCGGCCGGCAACGAGATTGGGCTCGTCTGCCGGGCGATGAACGCTGACGATCTCCACGTCGTGGCGCTCGGAGAGGGCGGTGGCGAGGTTGACGGTGGATCGGATGGTGCCGCCAATGCCATAGGCGTTGTGCAGCAGGAACGCGATTCTCAAGCGGGGGGACTCCGTGGTGGTGAGCGGAGCGCCGAGCGGGGATAGCACGCGCTGAGTGGGCTGGGCATCGGGACCGGACGCCGCCGATTGGGCGAACCGATGATGGGGCCTAATGCCTCAGGGACGGCAGAACGCTGAGAGGAAGTGTGGGGGATGTCTGAGTTGAAGAGCCCTCCTACCGCAAGGAAGGGCAATCACCACATAGTGTGACATAGGCCCGAAATGGCGTCGATCTGCGCCGCACCCGCCCGACTATGGTGCAGTCCTGGGCCCCGCTAGCTAGGCCGCTCTTAAGCAGGTGGGCTGCTCGCGCCCCTGTTGTCCATGGGTGCGAGCAGCCTGAGGGCGGGCACTGGCTGGCACACGTCGCGCTCCCGCCCGCCACCGCAGCGCGTCGCGCTGCAGCGGATTCGGGGCTGGGCACGCCCTACCGCTCGAACTCTCCTGGCGATGCTCTCGGCCTGCTCGGGTGGGCCGGCCCGCTATCCGCGTCCCTCTGGAGTCGGACCGCGGCGCCGTCGCGCTGCCCGACCACGCCGAGAGCCCGCCCGCGCTCGCGTTGGCCGCTAGACCGCTCTCGGCCCGTAACCTGCTGTTGGCGAGGGGCGCCGACGGGCCGCCAAGGACCGGTGTGACGGGCGGCGCTCGTCCGGGCGCGGATGTCGAAGGACTGGATGTGCGGCGCGGTCGGGCTGGTCATACCCGCGCTCAAGGCGCTGGCGCGGCGCCGCTCGCGCGGCCTGAGTCCTCAGGGGGTCGAGGAGGTCGACGTCGAAATCCCTCGCGTGCCCGCCGTGCGGGACTGCCCCTCCCCCCTCACGGCCCGGCGGAACCAGACCTCGGCTTCCCCGGCGCGCGTCCTCGTACAGCAGCGCTCCGAGAGCGGCGATCGCGCCGACGTTTCCGTTCTCGGCGGCCTCGCTGTCGCACTGGCTGCGCAACGCGCCCAACGGCGTCGTTGCGGAATTCCTCGAAGAGGGCGCCGCCGGACCGCGAGCGGGCGCAAGGCCCGGCACGATGGGTCAGGCGCCGTGTTCATTCGAGGTGTTCCTCAAGCAGCGCCGGGCGCAGGCCCGAGCGGTCGGCCTGCGTGACGAACTCCCGCACATCCTCGCGGAAATTGTCTCCGAAATGCATCAGGACGATGTCGCCCGGTCGCAGGCGGTCGGCAGCGGCGAACGACATAGTTCCATCCTTGATCTCGGCGCTCCAGAGGACGACACGGGAGACGCCGCATTCGTCGGCCGCGCGGAGTGTCGTTTCGTCGTAACTGCCGTAGGGCGGCCGGAACAGGCGCGGCCGTTTTCCGAACGCTTTCGTATAGGACCGGGCGGGTCGGCAGATCTGGCGCTTCTGGTCGGCGAAGTCCCGCCCCTTCAGATCGGAGTGGTCGATGCTGTGGCCCTCGATGCGCGAACCGGTCTCGTCGCGCAGGCGGCGGAAGAACTCGGGCTCATCGACGGCGTAGTCGCTGGTGAGGAAGAGCGAGGCGGGTACCTCCGCCTTCTTCAGGACGGTTGTCATCGCCGCGTCGCGCACCGCGCCGTCGTCGATCGTCAAGAACACGACCGGATCGTCGGTGGCGGCCCGGAAGACGACGGGCGCGCCGCCTCCCGTCTCCGAACCCGACGTGTGCGCGGACTGCCCCGCCGAGCACGACGTGAGCGCGAGAAGAACGGCCGCGGCCAGCAGCACCGGCCCGGAATATCGAATTCCCATTGTTTCGCCTCCTCTGGTGTCGTCACCGGAGGCTAGGAACCGGGCTTCTCGGTCCTGCTGACGCCGTATTGCGGTCTCCCGGAGGAATTCCGTCGATCGTGTAACAGCGACCGGCGCGGGGGTAGCATCGCGGCGATGCGAGATTCCACGAGAAGGGCGGCCATTGTGCTCTGCGCCGCCGCCGGGATGGCCGCCGCCGGCTGCGGCGTCGTCGACACCGGGGTCCGCGTCTCCGGCGCCGCGCCGACCCCTTCGGCCTCCGCGCCCCAGGACGGAGGCGCCACGACCACGCGCACCCTCGACGCGGTCGCCGTGCTGCGCGGTGACCCGGGCGTGAGCGAAACGGTCAAGGACGCGATCGCGCGGCCCTGCACCGAGGGCTACGGCGCGGGCTGGTACCCGATGTACGTGCGCTACCACGAACTCCCCAGCGCCGGAGTCCCGGTCGCGCTGGTGAACGTGCAGGGATGCGACGGCGAGGTCGCCTGCACGGGGGGCCTCGCCGGTTACGTCTACCGTCTCTGGGAGGACCGTGCCGAGCGGGTCTACACCACTGCGGACGGCGCTTCCGAGGTCGCGTGGCACGACGGCGGTCCCGTGGTCGAACGCGCGGACTGGGCGGCGGGCTCGGATTCCGAGGTGTGCCCCGGCGCCGTCACGCGCACAGAGCTGGAGTGGGACGGCGCACGGCTGAGCGAGACAGCAGGCGGGGGGAACTGAGAGGTGACCGGCACCCACGTGCTGTTCGTCGAGGACGACGACGTGATCCGCGAGACCACCGGCCTCAGCCTGGAGCGGGACGGCTTCCGCGTCACCCCCGCCGCCGACGGACGCGACGGGCTGGCGCTGTTCCGGGCGCGGCCGCCCGACGCGGTGCTGATCGACGTGGTGCTGCCGCACCTCAACGGCGTCAGCCTGTGCCGACGCATCCGGGAGGAGAGCCTGGTGCCGGTGCTGATGCTCTCCGCGCGCGACGACCCCGTCGACATCGTCGTCGGGCTGGAGGCCGGGGCCGACGACTACGTCACCAAGCCTTTCGACAGCGCGGTGCTGACAGCGAGGCTGCGCGCGGCCCTGCGGCGCGCCGAACGCTTCTCCGACGGCGGTCCGCCCGAGGGGGGCGTGCTGCGTTTCGGGGATGTCGAGATCGACCCGGACGGTGTCCGGGTGCTGCGGGGCGGCGAAGAGGTGAACCTGACCCCGACCGAGATGCGGCTGCTGCTGCGGTTCGCGCAGTCGCCCGGCACCGTCCTCAGTCGCGACGTCCTGCTGGAGAACGTCTGGGACTACGAGTGGGGTGGCGACACCAGGGTGGTCGACGTGCATGTCCAGCGGCTCCGCAACAAGATCGGCGCCGACCGGATCGAGACCGTGCGCGGATTCGGCTACCGGCTCGCGGGCGGCGACCGGTGAGCCTGCGCTGGCGGATCACCGCCACCATCGCGGTGGTGAGCGCGCTGGTCGCGGTCGCGTTGAGTCTGATGGTGCACTACGCGTATGCGTTCCAGCAGGCCGAGGAGGCCCGCGAACTGCAGACCGAACGGGTCGAGCTCGCGCTGCGCGCCTACGAGCGCACCGGCAGCCCTGCTCTGGACAGCCGCCTGGACTCCGCCGAGGTGCCCGCCCGGTTGCGCGACGCCGCCGGCGACGGCTACACGGCCACCGCCATCACCGACGGCGACGACGCGACGGCGGTCTGGGCGGCCGTGCCCACCTCGGACGGCCGGGTCCTGTCGCTGCGCAGCTCCTACGCTCCCCGGCTGGACGATCTGGCCGCGTTGGACCGGGTGCTGCTGGTCGGTTCTGCGTTGGTGGTCGCGCTGGGCGCGGGTGCCGGGGTGGTGATGGGGGCCGGGCTGTCGGCGCGCCTGGGCCGGGTCGCCGCGGCCGCCGGACGGGTGGCCGCCGGGGACCGCGGCACGCGCGTGAGCGAGGCCGTGGGAGGAAGCGCGCGCGACGAAGCGAGCGAGCTGGCGCGGGCGGTCGACGCGATGGCCGACGCGCTGGAGGCACGTATCGCGGCCGAGCAGCGGGTGACGGCCGACATCGCCCATGAGCTGCGCACTCCCCTGACCGGGTTGAGTACCGCCGCCGACCTGCTCGGTGAAGGTCGCCCCGCGGAACTGGTCCGCGACCGGGTCGCCGCGCTGCGGGCCCTGGTCGAGGATGTGCTGGAGGTGGCCCGCCTGGACACCGCGACGCAGCGTCCCGACCTCAGCGACATCGCGCTCGCCGAGTTCGTCCGCCACCGGGCCGCCCGGTTCGGCCCCGATGTGACAGTGCGGTCCGTCTCGGAGCAGGTGGTCTCCACCGATCCCCGGCGGCTGGAACGTATTCTGGCCAACCTGCTGGTCAACGCGCTCGGCCACGGCGCGCCGCCGGTCACCGTGGAGATCGACGGGAGCCGGGTGCGCATCCACGACCTCGGGCCGGGATTCCCCGACACCCTGCTGCAGGAGGGGCCCGGCCGGTTCCGCAAGGGCCCGACCCCACCGGAGGGAGGCGGCGGCCACGGCCTGGGACTCACCATCGCCTGCGGCCAGGCCGAGGTCCTGGGCGCCCGGCTCTCCTTCGCCAACCATCCCGACGGAGGGGCCCTGGCGATCCTCGACCTGGAACCCGGCAAACCGCGGCGATAGCGCCCCAGCGCCGAGGGGCCGGTGAGTGGAGCGCGGAGTTCGCGCGCCTGCGGGAGTCGCACACCTGCTCTGCGTTCTTTCCGCCGAGGACCCGAATGCAGCTCCTGCGGCCTCGCCCGCGGCCGTCTTCCCCCGCCCGTTCACTGGATAGCCGGCATGCTCGCCGTCCGAGCGGGCCTGATCCGGTGCGGCGGCTGACCGCCGAACGGGACCTGCGGAGACCCCGCGCGAACGGGGGTGAGGCGGCCGCTGCCCCGCCCAGTGACACGGCCTGTGACCCCCGATCGCCAGGGGCGATGGGACCCTGGTCGACTGCGATGAATACCCCTCCGCTACCACCCGTGAGGGCGCCTCCACTGGCGAAGATCAACGGTCTTCGGCACGGCTGGTTGATGCGGACGGCGATCAGGATGCGCGAGGCGATTGAAGGAGACGTATTACGAGCACCTCATCTTCGACGACCACCCTTTCTACGTCCGTATCTCTGGAAGCCCATGCCCTACGAGAACGCACCCTCCGAACCGTTCACCCGGCAGCAGGTGGTGGCCGTCCCTGACCACCGCATGCTGTCCCTCCATGGAGGTAGCGGCTACCGTGACGGCTCCAGCGCCGTGATCAAGCGCTCCATCTCCGCCGGCGCGGCGGCCGACGAGCACTGGATGGTCCTGCAATGCGGCAATGCCACCGTCAAGGTCCGGATCGATGTCACCGTCTGGTCGACTCAACCCTCGGGGGAACCCGGGAACGGCGCCGAGCAGGAGCACAGCTTCACCGTCGCCTTCCCCGAGGGCGTTCTCTATGTCGACCAGGGCACCATCGGCATCGCAGCCGAGATCCCCCTTCCTCGCGCGGGCTCCTACCACCTGCGCGTCCAGGGGTGGAACCATCACGCTGTCATGCGCGAGGCCCAGGACATCGAACTACAGGCCGCCGACGAAGACTGGGACCTCGACCGCATGGGCGAGGAACTCGAGAAACTGGACGGCAAAGAACGCTACGCCGTCGACCTGTGGCCGACCCACTGAACCCGGGCGCCGGCGCCCACAGGTGAGGCGAGCACATCCGCGGGGGACAGTGCCACAGCGACGCCGTCCCCCGCACCGGGAAGAGCACTGGACTCGGAAGGGGCCGATGCATGTCCGTCTCGCGCCAGCGTGTAAAAGAGGTCGCCGATCTGCAGGATTGGGCGTCGAACTGGGCGCGCCGCCGTTCCGATGTCGCCGGACTCCTGCTTGTCGGCTCGTGGGCCCGAGCGGCGGCACGCGAGGACTCCGACGTCGACCTCGTCCTCTTGAGCGACGACCCCGCTCTCTACAACACCGACTCCCTGAGCCTGCTCGGCACGTTCGTCACCACCCGCACCTGGGGTCCTACCACCGAGTGGCGCTGGCGCACTATCTCCGGTCTGGAGATCGAACTCAGCGTCGCCACACCCGACTGGGCCGCCACCTCTCCCCTGGACGCGGGCACCAGACGCGTGATCACCGACGGCGCACGCAGCCTGTACGACCCGCGTGACCTGGTGGCCGACCTCATGACCGCATGCGCGGCCCCGGAGTGACAACCACCGCGGGCCCGAGGTCCTCCGTCAGCGGACTTGTGCTCGTAGCGCCGGTGCAGCCGGCCGCGTCCGCCCAGCCAGGCCACGGCGCCTTGATCCGCGACAGCCGACCCAGGTGAGGTGCGGCCCCTATCCGGAGGCTTACCCGGTGTTCACCAGCTGATGGCGGCCGCCACCGGGAGGTGGTCGCTGCCGGTGGCCGGCAGCACCCACGAGCTCTCCGGCTCCACGCCGCGGACGAGGATCCGGTCGATGCGTGCCACCGGGAACTTCGCCGGCCAGCTGAAGCCGAAGCCGTCCCCGGCCTCCTCCTGGGCCGAGTCCAGCTGCGCGGTGATCCTGTCGAACGCGCGGTCGTCGACGGTGCCGTTGAGGTCGCCGAGCAGTACCACCCGCTCATTCTGCTCGGCGGCGACGGCCGTGCCGAGCGCCTGCGCGCCTCTGTCCCGCGAGGCCGTCCAATAGCCTCCTCTGGGCATCACCCGTACGGACCCCAGATGGGCCGCATACACCGCCAACGGCCCGTGGTCCGTGCTCACCGTGGTGCGCAGCGCCCGGGTTTCGCCCATCATGACGTCGACCGGCTCGGTGTCCGACAGCGGCAGCTTGCTCCAGAGCCCGACCGTGCCCTGCACCGCGTGGTAGGGGTACGCCTTCGCCAACTCCTTCTCGTACAGCGGTTCCGCCTGAGGGGTGATCTCCTCCAGAGCCAGCAGGTCCGCGCGGGAGGCGGCGAGGTCGCGGGCGGTGCCGACCGGGTCGGGGGTCTCGGCACCGACGTTATGGCTGACCACTGTAAGGTCCCCGCCCGGCTGCGACTTGTCGATGAGCAGCCCGCCGAAGAGGTTCAGCCACACCGTCGCCGAAAGCAGCAGCGCGACCGCCGCGGAGGCGGAGCGGCGCCAAAGCGCCCCCGCCAGCATCACCGGGATGAACAGGCCGAACCACGGCAGGAAGGTCTCCACCAGGCTGCCGACGCCTCCGATCCGGTTCGGGATCTTCGCGTGCAGCAGCATGAGCAGACCCGGCAGCAGCGCCAGCGCCGCAAGCACCGAGCCGCGCTTCCAGGGCCCCGGCCGGGTAGCGATACGAAGTGCCCGGCGGATGCGCGCGCGCCGGGTACCGAAACCGGTGTCGCGACGGTCGGCGCCCTCCTCTCCGGGCTCCGCCGCATCCGGCCCCGCCATCGCCCGCACTGGTTCACTGTCGGTCACTGCTGCGTCCTCGGGTCCTCGGTGGGGTCGGCATACATCCGCTGGGCAACCACGATCGCCCCTGTCACGCAGCTCATAGTGCCAGGGCTCGTTCCGGTGAATCCGACACAGCCGTATTCGGCGACCGTCTCGGGAAGAACCTCCGCCCGCGGAAGGCGGCCAAGGCAGTCTGCCCGGGGACGACGACCTCGGCTGCTGGTAGCCGCGGGGACTGCGGTGATCATTGCCAGGACGGCTACCATGCCGACGACAAGGCGCCGGCGCATCCAGCGAGGCGGGTCGTTGTCCGTGCTGGCGGCGGAGTTCGAGTCGTGCCGCCGGTCAAGGCGGGGGCAGCGTCCCCCGAGAGGCGTTCGGGCGAATCACGACGGAGATCCTGCCCGCTCTCTTCGCCATACTCGCCGACGGGGCCATCGCGGTGTACACCTGGACCCGCCCTGTCAGAGGTGGCCGCGCCTCGAAGACACCCGTGCCCTCGGGCGTAGGCGTGGGACGGTCCCGTCAAGGGCGGCGCATCCGCATGGGCCGACGCACCCCTGGAGCTCGCGCGCACGGCATCCGGGCAGGGACGGTTCCCGAGGCGGAAGACGGCTCTGCCGGCGCGGGGTTCGTCGCCTGACGGTGGCGGCGAGGGCGGCGGATGGCCGGGGTGGGCAGGAGTCGGTGCTGCCGGCGAATGGCCCAGCGCCCGACGTAGGCGGCGACGGCACCGCAGATCCGGGGCGGCGCCGACGGCTCCGCGTGCATGGACGCGCTCCGGGCGCACTGCCGACCACTAGGGGCCCGACTTGCCCGAATTGTTCCCAGGGCACCGCCCGCATCAGCGTTGATCTTGTACCTGCGGTCATTGTGAGCGATCACATGTCACCGCAGGTACAAGATCAACGCGGGAAACGGGCGGCGATCGAGTAGGACGCCGATGCTGGCCCGTGGCGAACCGCCCCCACGACAGCGGTATCGACTTACGCCGTCCCCGGCTCCGCGGCGGCACCTCTACGGTCAGGGCCCGCGCGCTCGCGGGCACCGGCCCACCGGGGCACGCTCCGACCTACCGGGGCGCGTTTCGGTGTGAGGACGTTCGCCACTCGGGACGCAGTGCGCTGCGGATCAGGCTGATGCCGAGCGCGCGGCGAAACCGGTGCCGATGGTAAGCGAGGACTCCCAGAGTGAACCTGACCGTGTACTGGGGCAGGTGCGAGGAGCGCATACCGGCGAGTCGACTAACCGGCAGAGAACCGCGACACATCCTCACTGTCACTCCTCGGCGCTCTCATCGCTCGTCGATGACTGGCGCGACGGAAACACGGGGGCGCGTTTCTGCTGGAATGCGGCCAGCCCTTCGCGGGCGTCCGGGCTTTCGAACGCGCGTTGCCCGTAGCGGGCTTCGCTCTGGAACGCCTCCCGGGACGGAAGGTCGGCCAGCCGCAGCACCGCCTCCTTGATAGTGGCGATCGCCGTCCCGCTCAGTCCCGCGAGGCGTTCCGCCCACTCGACCGCGGTGGGCAGTACCTCATCGGCCGGAACCACGGCGTTCAGCAGCCCATAGCGCAACGCTTCCCGGGCGTCGATGCGCTCGGCGAGCAGAAGCAGCCGCATCGCCCACGCGTACGGAATCTGGCGCGTGAGCCGAACGAGCGTGCCACCGGCGGGCACCACGCCGACCCCGGGTTCGGGGAACTGGAACTCGGCGTGCTCGCTGGCGACGCGCAGATCCGTCGACAGCAGGATCTCGAATCCGCCGCCCAGGCAGAGCCCGTTGACCGCACCGATCACGGGTTTGAAGAGGTCGGTGTGCTTCTGGTGGGCGCCGTCCCAACGGGAGATGTCGAACCGTCCTTCGGCCAGGGCCGGGATGGACTCGCCCAGGTCCGCCCCGACGCAGAAGGCGCGGTCACCTCGGCCGGTCAGTACAGCGGCGGAGATCGAGGCGTCGTCGCGGACCTCGGCGAAGGCGGCCGCCAGCTCGTCGTACATTGCCAGGGTCAAGGCGTTGAGCTTGTCCGGGCGGTCGAACCGGATGACCGCCACCGCCCCCTCGCGTTCGACGGTGATGCCCACCTACACCACCCCGGAGGCGCGTAGCGCGGCGATCTCGTCATCGGACAGCCCCGCCATCGCCCGCAGGAGCGTGTCGGTGTGCTCGCCGACAGCGGGCGCGAGCCCGCGGGGCTCGGCCGGAGTGGCACCGAGGTGGATCGGCTGCCCGAACATCTCAAGCGTGCCGAGCTCGGGGTACTCCACATCGACGATCATGTCGCGCGCCTTGATGTGCGGATCATTGACGACATCGCCGATGTCCTTGATCGCGGTGAGCGGGACCTGCTCGCCGGCCAGCTCCTCCAACTCCGCCCGCGTACGCTGGGCCATCCACCGGTTCAGCAGGGGGCGGATGCGCCGTTCGTAGACTTCCGGATCGAATCGCTTGGCCATGGTGTCGATCTCGGAATCGTCGGCCGCCTCAGGCTCCCCGAACATGGCGCACGTCAGTCTCCAGAACTTGTCGGTGTACCCGCCGAAGAACACGTACCCGTCCTTGCAGGGATAGAGCCCGTAGGGGCGGACGAACGGGTGGGCGTTGCCCAAGGGCTTGGCGGTCTTTCCCTCGACCGTGTAGGACACGACGGCGCTCTCGGTCAGGGAGAGCACGGAGTCCTGCTGGGCGACATCGACGAGCTGGCCCTCCCCGGTGCGTTCGGCGTGCCGCAGTGCTGCCAGTGTGCCGATCACGGCGTACATGGTCGCCGCGAGGTCTCCGATGATGGTGCCCACCCGCGTCGGAGGCTGGTCGGGGTTCCCGTTCATCGACCACAGGCCTCCCGCGGCCTGCGCGCTGTTGTCGAACGCCGGGCGCCGCCGGTACGGCCCGGTCTGCCCGAAGCCCGAGATCGCAGTGTAGACGAGCCTGCGATTGACGTGCTGGAGGTCGACGTGGCCGAGGCCGAGCTTGTCCATCGTGCCCGGGCGGAAGTTCTCGACGAGCACGTCGGCGTGCTCGGCGAGCCGCTTCAGCAACTGTTTGCCCTCTGCGGCGGCGAGATCGAGCGTCAGGCCCATCTTGTTGCGGTTGTACTGGGCGAAGAAGGCGCTGAACCGGTCACCGCCGTCGGATTCGAGGAACGGGGGAAAGTCCCGCGCGTAGTCGGGCTCGCCGGGCCGTTCGATCTTGATGACCGTCGCCCCCAGATCCGCCAGGATCATGGAGCAGAACGGGCCGGCCACCACGCGGGTGATGTCGAGGACGACCACTCCGGCGAGCGGGCCGCGCGCGGTGGTCTCCGTGCCGGGTGGCTCGGGCAGCCTGTTCACAGCGTCTCCGCCTCCTTCCCGCGCGATTCCACGCGGATGCGCGTCTCCAGCAGCGTGCCGCACGCCGGGCTTACCAGCTCGTCGATCAGCACGGCCGGCTCGGCGTCCCGCGAGCGCACTCGCACACCGAGCTCGGACAACCGCTGCGCGGCGGCGCTGGATCGAGTCAGCACGTCACCGCGCCAGTCGTCGTCGGTGCTCAGCCGAGCGCCGCTTGCGGGGCAGTACCAGCCGTCGCTGTCGCGTTGCGGAGCCGAGCTCCCGGGAGCTGCTCCGGGCGCGATCGAGACTGCGGGCTCGCGGCCCCCGAGGCGCTCGACCCGCAGGGCTGCGCGTCGGCGCTCGGTCTCGGTGCCGTCGACCTCTCCGTCGACGAGAACCACCCCATAGACCTTCGCCGCGACGGCGTCGGTGACGTATCCGTCCGCCACGTCGCGTGCGACCAGATCTGGGGCGCGCAGCAGTGGGTCGCCGTATCCGCCTCCTCCGGCGACCCACTGCATGAACACGTCGTCGGAGCCGATCGTGACGCCCTGCTGGTTGATCTCCAGGAGCTCGCGCGCGCCCGCGGTCAGGTCGGTGTCGGTCGGGACGGTCCCCTGGTCGAGCAGGTCGTTGATGTTGGTGGTGCGCCAGACCGCATGTCCGCTGCCACCGCCGGGGAATCCGCCGCCGAACCCGTCGGCGACCACCTGCGCGTTGGGGGCGAACACCGTCTGGATCACCTCCGGGGTGCCGTGCAGTTTCCAGGCGAACTCGTGCCCTTGCCCGCCCCGGTAGGCGCCGTGTCCCGCGCTCGCGGTATTGAGCCGCTTCCACAGGTACAGCACCGGGTAGAGCATCTCGTTCATCTCTACATCGGGCAGAGAGTTGTTGACCTGGGTCATCATCCCGCCGCAGTCGAGGCCGTCGGTGACGGGCTGGGCACCGGTGCCCATGCCTCCGCCGTCCATGTTGAACAGCACGAAGTACTCGCCGTCGTCGCGCGTGCCTGCGGAGATGCCGCCGGTCCAGGAGTCCGCCCACACTCCTTGGGTACGTGCGCGTATCAGCTCACTGGTGCTGGTCCTGGCCGCCTCGTTGAGGAGCTTGGTGACGAGTCGGCTGACACGGGCCCCGGTCGTGAGGTGGCCGTTGCTGATGGGTGCCGGCGGCACGGGGTTGACCAGGGAGCCCTGTTCGGCCAGAACGGTGCAGGCGGTCATCACACCCTCGTTGAATGGCACGTCCCAGGCGAGGATGGGCACGAGTGCGCTGGCGACGCTACCCACCAGGGTTCCGTAGCTGAGGTTGATGAAGCCGTCGGTCTGAGGGCTGGAGCCGGTGAAGTCCATCGTGATCTGGTCATCGGCCTTGGTCATAGTGCAGTGCACGCGGTAGAGCTCGTTGATGTGCCCGTTGTGCTCGGTCCACTCGTCCGCCTCGTAGACGCCGTCGGCGAGCAGGGCGATCCGCTCGCGCACCACGCGCTCGGCGATTTCGAAGTTGACCCGCGTGTACTCGCGGAACGCGGCGAGTCCGAATTCCTCGACGGTGCTGAACAGCCTGCGAATCCCGGTGTTGTTGCTGGCGACCAGGCTGCGCACGTCGTTCCAGAACAGTGTGGGGACGCGGACGTTGTTCAGCAGCACGCGGCGGACCCACTCGATGGGCTTGCCCTGCTCGAAGATTTTCACTCCGGGGGGAAGCCGCAACGCCTCGCTGAAGCAGTCGTAGGCTCCCGGCGCGAAGCCGCCCGGGGTCATTCCGCCCACGTCCACCAGATGCGCCTGCGACTGCGCCCAGCCGATGAGTTCGTCGCCGTAGAAGATCGGCGAGATGACGTTGGTGTCCGGCGGGTGCGCCGAGCCGGCGGTGTGGGGGTCGTTGCAGATGAACGCGTCGCCGGGGTGAAGCGGTTCGCCCTTGATCTCCGCGACGAGGTTCTGCACCGCCACGCTGCCGGATCCGATGTGGAACTGGACGAAGTCCGAGTAGGAGTAGATCCTGCCTTCGGGGTCGAACAATGCCGTGTTGAAGTCGCCGGATTCGGTGATCACCGGTGAGCCGGAGGACCGGATCATCGCGCTGCCCATCTCCTCGACGATCGAGTCCAGGCGCATCCGAAGGACTTCGAGGGTGACGGGGTCGTACCCGGCGGGGACGTGCGTGGAGTTCATGGTCATGGCCGTCTCCTGGGAATGTGTGCGGCGGACCGGCAAACGATGCTGAGTCCGTTCACGATGCGTTCAGGCGGATCGAGAAATGGCCTCCGTCGACCACCTCCACAACCGCCCCTGCGGGCACGTACACGGTGGTGTCGGGTTCTTCCAGGAGGCAGGGACCGTGCGCTGCGCCCAAGGCGCCGAACCCGCGGTGGACCTCGACGCTGCGACGTTCTCCGGTGACGGGGTCGACGCATTCCCGTGCATCGTCGAAATGCTGCTCGCCGCCGCTTCCACTGTCCGTGATCCGCTGAGCCTCGGTGCGCCCGACCGCCTTGACCCGGGAATTGACGAGTAGCACCTCGGCCTCGGTCCACGCCGTCCCGACGCCGAACTCGGCCTCGTAGTCCTCGATGAAGCGTCGACGCAGCACGTCCTTGTCCTCATCGTCGAATACCTTGCTCGGCAGCCGCGTGGTGACTTCGAAGATCTGCCCCAGGAACTTCATGTCCGCCTCGCGATGCGTCTCGCGCCGCTCGGCGGGGATGCTCTCGGACTCGAACCAATCCTGCGCTCGCGCTTCCAGAGCGGAGAACTCCTTTTCCAGTTGCGCGGCCGGCTCGGAGAACGTCCACGGCGTGGTCTGCACTGCGGAGAAGACGGAGTCGGCGTGCATGAGGCCGTAGGCGGAGAACACTGCGGCGTTGCGCGGAATGATCACTTCTCCCACCCCGATCTCCGCGGCGATGGCGGCCGCGAACAGCCCGCACGCCCCACCGAAACCGACCAGGGTGAAATCGCGGGGATCGTGCCCCCGGTTCACGGTGATCTTGCGGACCGCGTTGGCCATCTGCGACACGGCGAGGCGATAGACACCGTGGGCGGCAGCGTCGGTGGACAGCCCGAGCGGCTCGGCGAGGTGGCGGTGTACCGCGTCGCGGGCCTCGTCCTGGTAGAGGGTGACGGTACCGCCGAGGTAGTAGTCGGGGTTGAGCAGGCCCATCACCAGAGCGGCGTCGGTGACGGCAGGCCGGTCACCGCCTTTTCCGTAACAGGCCGGTCCCGGCACGGAACCGGCGCTGTGCGGACCGACCCGCATGACACCCCGGCCGTCGACCCAGGCCAGGCTGCCGCCTCCGGCTCCGATCGTCTCGATGTCCACCGCGGTCAGGCTGGTCGGCAGTCCGCCGATCTCGGCGCGCGGCAGCACACGGAACTCGTCGTCGATGATGGCGGCCGCATCCAGACTGGTTCCCCCCATGTCCGCCGTGAGCACCCGGTGCCGCCCCAGGTGCTGGCCGAGCAGGCGCGCGCCGGTCACTCCTCCCACCGGACCGGAATTGAACATGGCGATCGGCGCCCTGCTGGTCTCCTCCGCTGACAGGAAGCCGCCGTGGACCTGCATAATCTGCACAGGTGTGCGCAGGCCTCGGGCGGCGAGCTCCTCGGCGAGATGATCGAAGTGCTGTGCCACGATCGGCTTGACCGCCGCATCGAGCGTTGTGGTCACCATCCGCTCGTACTCGCGATACACGGGCGTGAGCCGGCTGGACAGGGTGTAGGGCAGGTCCGGATGGTGGGTTTCGAGGTATCTGCCGATCGCCTCCTCGTGCTGGCGGTTGCGGAACGACCACAGCAGGCACACCGCCAGGGATTCCGCTCCCGTCGCAAGCACACGGTCGACGGCCTCGGCCACGGCGTCCTCGCGCAGCGGGACGAGGACGTCGCCGTGGGAGTCGATGCGTTCGGGGACCTCGACGATGCGGTTGCGATCGATGACCGCGGGCGGCGGTGCCGTCCGGTGCGGGTCGCGCTCGTCGTCGCGCGCTGAGCGGGCGATGCGCAGCGTGTCGCGGAATCCCTGCGTGGTCAGCAGGCCGACGGCCGAGTACTTCTGCTCGTCGACGGCGTTGGTGACGATCGTGTTGCCCAGGACGAAACGGTCGATCTGCGGGTAGAAGTCGCCCGTGGCCACGCCGAGCCGACCTTCGAGGACGCCGAGGGCGTCGAGGATACCCGTCGTGACGTTGGGTGTTGAGAATGCCTTGCCGCGCACGGCGCGGCCGTCGTGGACGGCGACCGCGTCGGTGAACGTGCCCCCCACATCGATGCCCACGTGCAGAGTCATGGTTGCTGCGTCTCCTTCGGCTCGGTGCTGGTTGTCGCCGGGTGGCCGGTGGTCAGCCGCCCGGCGACCGCAGTTCGGCGAGCACCTGCTCGGCACGGTCCGCTCGTATGGCCCGGTCGGCGATCAATCGGCCGACGACCTCGGGGATCTCGTCTGCCGTTGCGCCGGCCGCGACCGCGACGTTGCGGGCGTGCAGCGACATGTGGCCGCGCTGGATCCCTTCGGTCGCCAGTGCGCGCAAGGCGGCGAGATTCTGCGCCAGGCCGACCGCCGCGACGATCTCGGCGAGTTCGGCCGCGGTGGCCACCCCGAGCAGCCGCACCGCGGAACCCGCCGCCGCATGGACCTTGGTCGCTCCGCCGATCAGTCCGACCGGCATCGGAAGTTCGAGCGTGCCGACGAGGTCGCCGTCGGAGTCGACTTCGAAGTGCGACAGGGCTGTGTACACGCCGTCCGCTCCGACGGCGTGGGAGTGCGCACCGGCCTCGACGGCCCGCGTATCGTTTCCGGTAGCCAGCACGACGGCGGTGATCCCGTTCATGATCCCCTTGTTGTGCGTGGCCGCACGGTAGGGATCGGCTTCGGCCAGCGCGGCCGCATGCACGATGTCGCCGACGATCCGCTCGCCCCCCAGCGCATCGGCACTGAACACGGCCCGCGCTCGCGCCAACCTCGTGTCGGCCTTATTGGTCAGGATCCGCAGCAGCACGCGGCCGCCGGCGATCTCACCGACCCGGCCCGCGAGCGCCTCGGCCATGGTGTTGACGGCGTTGGCGCCCATGGCGTCGCGTACATCGACGACCAGGTGCACCACGACGTATCGGCCAGGGCGTGCGTCGACGATGCGCACGGTGAGGTCGCGCACCCCGCCGCCGAGGGAGACAAGCTGCGGATCCTGGTCGTCGGCCAGGCGGATCAATTCGTCGCGGGCCTCCAGCAGGCGCAGCCGCGCGCCATCGGGGTCCGCCACGTCCAGCACTTGGACCTGGGCCTGCATGACAGGCGCCGAACTGCTGGTGTGGAATCCGCCCCGCTCACGCGCGATCCGCGCGGCGTTGCCGGCCGCCGCGACTACCGACGGCTCCTCCGTGGCCATCGGGACCAGGACGTCCACCCCGTTGACGGTGAAGTTGGTAGCCACTCCCAGCGGCACCCCGAGCGTGCCCGCCGCGTTCTCGATCATGTGATCGGCCTGCTCGACGGTCAGCCCACCTGAGGCGAACGCATCGAGTGCCTCCGCGGGAACACCGGCGCCTTTGGCGGCCATAGCCCGCCTCTCCGCCGGGGACGCGTCCCGGAAACCGGGGATCCTGCTCTGCCTCGTCACACATACCTCCCTGTCCTCGGCCGAAGCCGTGCGGGCCGCGCCGTACCGACGCACGGCCGGGGGCGGTCTCCCCGGTGCCGCAAAGCCGCCGGGTTAGAGGCAACGCTAGGGGGAGTGTGACCTCAGCAACACGGTCGAACTACACGTTTCCGGACGACCGTACACGTGTGAATCACCCAGGCCGGGTTCCGACAACTCCCAGGTCAGCCGATTGCGCGACGTTCTCGCCCCGAGGGAAGCGCTCGGGTGGGTTGCTCGTTCATCCCACCGTCTTCGGCCGTGCCAGGGCGTGCAGGCGGGCGGCGACGGAGACACGGAACAGCGATTCGGGCTCACGCCACTCCGGGCCCAGCAGGGCGCTGATCCGATCCAGCCGCTGTGTCACCGTATTGATGTGGACGTGGAGGAACCGCGCCGTACGGCTGGGGCTCGCGTGGGAGTCGGCGAAGGCGGACAGCGTCTCGAACAGCTCGGTGCCGCGCTCCTCGTCCCACCGCAGCACCGGCCCGATCGTCGATTCGATGAAACCGGACAGGTGTTCGCCGCCGGTGCCGAACATCGCCATGTAGGGCTCGTATGCCCGCGCGTCGGCCGTCCCTTCCGTCGTATTCAGCTTGCGCATGAGCTCGACACACCGGCGGGCGGCTTCGAAGCACGTCCCCAGCGCCTCGACTGAGGGAGCCGGCGGGCCCGCGACGGCCAGCACCGGTCCCCGCTGCACGCGGTTGAGCGTGTGCCGCACCTCGTGCGCGGCCGTCATGGGGTCATCCTGAGGCGAGAGGATCACCAGCATGCCGTCCCGCTCCCCGACCAACCCGCCCTCAACCGCTCTCCGCAGTCCTTCGAGGGCCGGTCTCCGCCCGTCGGCGGGGACCGTCGCCACCACCACCGAACGCAACTCGTCCAACCGCACGTCGCGGGCTCGCGCCCTGAGCAGCAACTCCTGCCAGCGGTGCTGATCGGCACGCAGTATGTCGGACAGCAACTCTCCGCGCACGCGATCCTCGGCTGCGGCCACCGCCTCCTGCTTGACCTCGACGAGGGCGGCGATCTGTGCGGCACGTTCGATCGTGCGCTGCTCGACTTCGCGGAGTTCGAGGTCGCCGTATCCGACGAGTACCGCCCCCAGGAAGGTTTCGGCGGCTACGATGGCTACCGCGACCTCCGGAAGCGGCGCAGTATCCTCGATGAAGACGCATCGACCCGACAGCCGGCTCGCTGCGATCGCCTCGTGCACGGAATGCGGTAGGTCGCCGTCTGTCTCGCAATAGTGCATCCCGCCGTTGTCCGGCTCCACGATGAGCGCGAGTTCTCGGTCGAGGATCGTCACCGGGCGATCCAGCGCCTTCCCCAGCGTCTCCGCCACCTCGTGTGCGCTGCCACCCCGCAACACAACGGCGGTGAGATCCTCGTGTACCGTGCTGGCGCGTTCCATCGCGGTGACGTTGCTCGCCAGTATGGAATTCGCCCGCTCGGCCTCCTGGGCCGCGACGCGCGCCTGCTCCAGCAGTCGCGTGGTCTGCAGCACCACCGCCGCGTGATCGGCGAAAGCGCTCAACAGGGCGATCTCATCGGGAACGAACTCGTGCTTGCTGCGGTTGGCGGCGAACAGCACTCCCAGCACCCGGCCTCCCGCCACAAGCGGTACACCGAGCAGGGAGACGAGTCCCTCCGCCGCCACAGCCGCATCGATTCCCTGCTCACGCTGAATCGAACGGTTGTCGTGGTAGACGGACGTCCACTGCGGGCATCGAGTACGCACAACCTGACTCGCCAGGCCCATCCCCGGAGGAACCCGCAGCTCCCGGAACGACGGCGCGACCGCTCCCAGAGTCGAACGCACTCGCAGCTCGTCGCTGCCTTCATAGAACTCCGACAGGTAAGTGACATCCGTACCCATCAGGTCATGCGCTCGCTCTACGAGACGGTGCAGCAGCGTGTCGGTGTCACGCAGCTCGGCCAACTCGCGGGCGCTGGAGAACAAGGCCGACAACTCCAGACCGCGACGCCGCCACCGCGCCAGCAAGGAGCGGAGATTGCGAACACGGTTCGTCAGCGCCGCCAGGTCTTCGGCCGGGAGCTTGCCACTCGACCGCTCCAGCGCCTCATCGGCGGTCTCCTCGGAGTCGGCAGCCACAGCGTCGAGCAACTCGACCACATGCGTCACCGGAATGCCCCGCCCCTGCTCGTCGGCACTCGTTTCCATGTCAGACAGGATGCCCTTCTCGTTACCGGCTCGCCACTGAGCCCGGTCGCCGTCGGTTTTCCCAGACCGGCCGGTATCCAGGCATAGGCTCCATTCCCATGGCGAGGGAGTGGGAACAGCGCGAGGAACCGACACCTGAGGCGCGGCCGGACGCTCGGGCGCCGGAGCGACGTCCCGCGCCCGTGCGGGCGAGCCTGGTGTTCCTCGGCGGGGCACTGATCGTCTTCGTGGCGCCTCCGCTGGCGGCAGGGGTCTTCACCGGCCAGGGGCCCGCGGTGCTGATCACCGTGGCGCTGGCCGAGCTGCTGCTGGTATGCGCCATCACGGCGTGGTGGCTGCACCGCCGCCGTCTGCGGTGGGTAGACGTCGGACTGAGCGCGCGGCACTGGGTCCGCGACTCCGCGCTGGGCGCCGCAGCCGTGGTGCCGCGGTTGCTGCTGGAGTTCGGCGTCCTCGTTCCGATGGCCGGTGGAGCCGACAGCCCCGAGGCCCGCGAGGTCCTGGACAACACGGCTGCCGGCGGGGCCGCCCTGGCCGCCACGCTCGTGCTCGGCGTCATCGGGGGCGGCGTCGCCGAGGAACTCTACTTCCGCGGATTCATGATCGGAGCTCTACCGGAGGCCTTCCGCCGGCGCCGCCGCGCGGTGGGCGTGGCCGCGGTGCTGTCGGTGCTGCTCTTCGGCCTGCTGCATGTGCCCTCCAGCTGGTCGGCAGCGGTCGCCATCGCCGTGGCCGGACTCGTCTATGTCGGCCTCTTCATGCTCACAGGCCGCGTGACCGCCTCGATGGTCAGCCACTGCCTGTGGAACACCGCGGCCGTCGTCGCCGTGCTCACCCTGTACGGCTGAAAAGTGCAGTCGGCGGTGGCTCTTTCGACGGGCTGACCGTTCTCGAACGCCGCCCCGGCACGGACCGGAGCATCAGGCGGAACGCGTTCACAGCGCGCCGCCTTGCGCACATGCGGTCGCTGGACACCGCTTCACCCGCATCCGCGGCCGCGCGCGGCGAAACCGCCCCCACGGCGTCCTGCCCGTCGCCTCCATGCGGGGATCCGACGGCCGGCGGACCGCATTCAACGGGGTTCGCCACCTCGCCACCCCCGAGACCAAATGTCTGATTTGATGCAATTTTACGCATCTGCCCCATTCTGACCGAGTCAACGGAAAGCCTGACACAGCAGTCGTTTCGCACCCGAACCCAGGGTGGCGCGTGACGGAGCGAACACGCGGAGCTACTTCTCTCTCCCTTGTAAACATGCTGTGACCAGGGATTTTCTTGCACAGACCCCCTTGACTCCCAAGATCTCGATTCTTAGCGTAGTGGATCTAATAGAACATTATTAGAGAGTGATAACCGTCGGAGCGCTGCTGTCGTCCGCTCAGTACAAGGAAGGACCGGCCGCATGGAATCGGGATTCATCTCCGCACGTGGCATCGGGATGCGCTTCGGCGGAACCAGCACCGCACAGCCCGTTCTGGAGGCCCTCGACCTGACCATCGCCCCCGGAGCCTTCGTCACCCTGCTCGGACCGTCGGGCTGCGGAAAGAGCACACTGCTGAAGATCCTGGGCGGGCTTCTGGAACCCACCGACGGAGAGGTCTCGATCGGGGGCCGACCGCCCTCGGAAGCGGTCGACCGGCGCCAGATCGGCCTCGTTCCGCAGCGGCCGGCCCTACTGCCGTGGAAGACCGCTCTGCAGAACGCATGCGTACTGCGCGACGTCGCCACCGGAAAGGGCCGCAGCGCCGAGTCGCTCCGGGCGGCCGAGAACGCGCTCGCCCTCGTCGGCCTTGAGGAGGCGGCCGGAAAGCTGCCCCACCAGCTCTCGGGCGGTATGGCACAGCGGGTCTCCATCGCCCGCGCACTGGCCATGGACCCCGAGATCCTGCTGATGGACGAGCCTTTCGGCGCCCTCGATGCCATCACCCGCGACGAGATGAACGAGAAGCTCGCCGAAATCTGGACTCAGACGGGCAAGACCGTCGTCTTCGTCACCCACGCGATCAGCGAGGCGGTCTTCCTTTCCGACACGGTGCACGTCATGGGCGCCGATCCCGGACGGCTCGTGCAGACCCTCGATATCTCCCTCCCCCGCCCGCGCACCCGCGAGGTGTTCGACGACCCGGTGTTCACCGACTACACATCCCGGCTGCGCGAGCTACTCGAACCGAAAGCGACGGTGTGACCATGGTGACCGCGGCACCCGGCGTCCCCACCCGTGAGCACAGCAGGCCGGTGTCGACAACCCCCGGTCGGCTGCGGCGGTGGTACTCCCGCGCCTGGCCCAGCGCCCTTTTACTCCTGGCCGTGCTGGTGGCGTGGGAGCTGGCGGTGGCCCTTCTCGGGGTCTCGGAGTTCGTCGTCGCCCCGCCGAGCGCCTTCGCCGCCGAGACCTGGAACTCCCGCGAGTTGCTACTCGCGGCCGCCTGGATCACCACCCAGGAGATCCTCTACGGATTCCTGATCAGCGTCGCGGTAGGCGTAGGACTGGCCGTGGTGATCGCGCGCTTCAGCTGGGTCGACCGGGCGGTGTACCCGCTGGTGGTCCTGTTCCAGGTGGTCCCCAAGGTGGCGCTGGCCCCGATCTTCATCCTCTGGTTCGGCTACGGCGTGACACCCAAACTGCTGCTGGTCGTGGTGATCGCGTTCTTCCCGATCACCCTCAACATGCTCGTCGGACTGCGCAGCATCGACCCGGACCTGCTGCTGCTGATGAAGTCGGTCGGCGCCACCCGCAACCAGATCCTCGCCCGCATCCAGATCCCCACCTCCCTGCCCTACCTGTTCGCGGGAATGCGGATCGCCATCACGCTGGCGGTGATCGGCGCCGTCGTCGCCGAGTTCGCCGGAGCCTCCGACGGCCTCGGCTACCTCATCCAGTTCGCGTCGACCCAGCTCGACACCCCGCTCATGTTCTCCGCCCTGATCCTCGTATCGCTGCTGGGACTGGTCCTGTACTACGGGATGTCGCTCGCCGAGTTCGCCCTCGCGCGCCGGTTCCCGCACATCACCGCCGAATCCCAGTAGACCCGGCGCGGTCATCGCCGCGTACCGCGCACTCGCACCGACATCCCCCGCGCTCCCCGCGCATGTCCCTTTGGAGTACGTCATGCCATACACCGGATACCACCGCTTGCCCACCCGATCCGCGCTGCGCGCGAGCACCGCCATGGCCGCTTCGGCGGTCCTGCTGGCAGCCGCCGCCTGCGGCTCCGGAGGCGCCGAAGACGAGGGCCCCACAACGGTCACCGTGCAACTCGACTACCAGCTGCGCGGCAACCACGGGATGTTCTACGTCGCCCAGGAGAAGGGCTACTTCGAGGACGCCGGGATCGAGGTCGAGGAGATCACCACCGGCTCCGGCTCGCCCGACGCCCTGCGCACCGTCGGCAAGGGCCAGGCCGACTTCGGCTTCGCCGACCTGCCCTCCCTGGTCACAGCGCGTTCCCAGGGCGTGCCCGTGCAAGCCCTGGCCGCGGTCAACCAGGTCTCGCCGCTGGGGATGTGCACGCTCAAGGACAACGTGCAGTTGGGCTCGGTCGACGATCTGAGCGGCTTGAAGATCGGCGTGCACCCCGCCGGATCGACCTACATCTTCTACGAGGCCCTGATGGCCGCCAACGACATCGACCGAGACAAGGTCGAAGAGGTCACCGTGACCCCGCCCTACGAGAACTACCTGCTCGAAGGGCAGGTCGACGCCGTCATCTGCTACGTCGACGCCGAGGTCCCCCTCCTGCGCCAGCACGCCGGCGGCGAGGGCTCGCTCAGTGTCCTGCTCGGCGCCGACGCCGGCTACGACGCCTACGGGTCCGGCCTGACCACCAGCGACGACATGGTCGAGCAGGATCCCGAAACCGTGCAGGCGTTCACCGACGCCTACCTCAAGGCCTTCGAGTACGTCGCCGACCACCCGGCCGAAACCGCGGAGATCCTCGCGGCTTCCGCACCGGAGCAGGCCGACAACGCCGACCTCTTCCAGAAGCAGCTGCAGGCCGACATCGATCAGACCTTCACCAGCCCGGCCACCGAGGAGGGCGGCCTGGGGGCGATGGAGGAGCAGCGGTGGCAGGCGACCGTCGACATCCTCGCCGACCAGGGTGCCCTCAAGGGCCAGGCTCCGCCGGTGGAGGAGGTCTACGACCCCTCGTTCCAGGAGTCCTACCACTCCGGGAACTGACCGGATCGCGACGCGCCGCACGCTGAACGCCGACACGAAGAGGCGAAGGACCTGATGACACACACAACCGGCGGCCGCGGCCGCCACGCCGAGATCGCGGGCGCGGGGTTCGCAGGGCTGACCGCGGCAGCGGCCCTGGCCCGGCTCGGCTGGACGGTACGCGTTCACGAGAAGGGGGAACATCTCCGCGAGCAAGGCGCCGGCATCGTGCTCTGGCACAACAGCATCCGCGTCCTGGAGGCGATCGGGGCCTACGACGAGGCCGGGTCGGATTCCATGACCCCGCCGTACTACGAAACGCGGATGCACGGCCAGACCGTGTCGAAGGAGGACTTCGGCGGCCTGCGGTGGCGGACCATGACACGCCCGCACCTGCACCGCTGTCTGCTGGAGGCGGCGCGACGGGCCGGGGCGGAGATCCGCAGCGGCTCGGAGGTTGTGGCCGCCGACCCCGCCGGGACGATCACGCTGGCCTCAGGGGAGACCAGGGAGGCCGACCTGGTCGTCGGCGCCGACGGAGTGCGCTCCCGCGTGCGCGACTCGATCGGTTTCGAGCAGGACCGCTGGAAGTCCGCCGACGGGATCATCCGCTTCCTCGTGCCGCGGCACAAGGACGAACTGGGGCCCGGCGAGTGGGACAACGTGATCGACTTCTGGAATCTGGAGCCGCGCTACCTGCGGGTCCTCTACGTACCCTGCAACGAGCGCGAGCTCTACATCGCGCTGGGAGCACCCAGCGCCGACGAGCAGGGCAGCCGCACCCCCATCGACCTGGACCTGTGGACCTCGGTCTTTCCGGAACTGGCTCCCGTGCTGCGCTCGGCCGCCGTCGCCGAGGACGCCCGCTACTACGGCTACCAGACCACGCAGCTGCGCAGTTGGGCCAGCGGGCGGGTCGCGCTGGTCGGGGACGCGGCCCACGCCATGTGCCCGGCGCTGGCCCAGGGCGCAGGGACGGCGATGGCCAACGCCTACACCCTCGCCCAGGCCGTGACCGCCGCGGCCGCCGACTCCGCGGCGGTCGCCGGCGCGCTGGCCGAGTGGGAGCGGCGCGAGCGGCCCATCACCGACCGCTGCCAGCGCCGCTCCGCCGACTACGCCGCCACACGCCGCATGTCGCAGGGCAACCAGTTCGGCCCCGAGAACCTGGAAACCGCCGTCTACGACCCCACCGACCCCCGACGCCACACCGCCGGGGCGAGCTAGCCGCCCATCCCCGGCACCGCGCTCTGCGGCGGCGCCCGCCGCAGCGACAGCCATCGTGAGAGGAGCACCGGCCATGACCGGCGCAGCCGAAGTGGACAAGCACTACCGGGTTCGCCGTTGGGTGGGCACCGTCGAGGAGATCGCACACGAGAACGGCCCCCGGCCCGAAGAGCCCCTGGTCAAGGCGGCCTGCGGTGTCGTGATCGGCAACCCTTTCGCCGGCTCCTATGCCGCAGACCTCTCGGCGCTGACCGCGCCGAGCGCCGCCCTGGGCACAGAGCTGGGCCGACGGGCCGCCGCGCTGCTGGGCGGCCGGGAGGTGCAGAGCTACGGCAAGGGCGGCATCGCCGGAGTCGACGGCGAGCAGGAGCACGTCGTCGCCTGCGTGACCACCGTCTTCGGCGACGCCCTGCGCGCGGCGGTGGGCGGCGGCGCCGCCTGGATCTCATCGGCGACCAAGACCGCCGCGCCGGGCACACCCATCGACATCCCGTTGGCGTTCAAGGACGAAATCTACGTGCGCTCGCACTATGACGCGATCACACTGAGCGCGCCCGACGCTCCGCGGCCCGACGAGCTGCTGATCTGCGTCGCCGTGGCCAGCGGCGGACGCGTTCACCACCGAGTCGGCGGTCTCGACGCCGGGGAGGCCCGGGCGGCGGCCTCCTCCTGAGCACGGCCCAGAACCCGCCGCATTCGCCGCATTCACCCCATGCCGCACGGAAGGTCCGCCATGTCCCACAGCCACGCCCTGTACAACCAGGACGAGTCCATCGGCAACGTGCTGTGCGAACTCGCCCGCGCCCACCGGATCCTCGAACTGGAGGGCCACGGCGACATGTCCATGGGCCACCTCTCCTATCGCGATCCCCACGGCCGCGGACTCTGGCTCAAGCAGGGCAACCTCGGTTTGGAGGAGGTGGAGGCCCACCACTTCATCCTGATCGGCTTCGACGGCGACGTGTTGGAGGGCCAAGGCCTGCGACACCTGGAGTGGCCGCTGCACGCCGAGATCATGCGCGCCAGGCCCGACGTGGCCGTGGTCGGGCACACCCACGCCTTCCACGCCACCGTGTTCGGCGCGACGGACGGCGAAATCGGCCCCTACGTCAACCACGCGGTGTGGTTCGCCGACCACGGCGTCCCCCGCTTCAGCGAGACCAGCCACATCGTCACCACGCCGGAGTTGGGCACCGCCGTGGCCGCCACCCTGGGCCCGGCCGAGGCCGTCCTGCTGGCCAACCACGGGATCGCCTTCGTCGGCAAGGACGTCCGCGACGCCACCCTCGCCGGGATCTTCCTGGAGTGGGCGGCCAAGGCGCAGCTGGCGCTGGGGGCCTCCGGATTGGCCCACACGCCTCCCGACGCCGCGGAGACCGTCGACAAGCACCGGCGGATCTACCCCCAGCGCGCCCGCGACAACTACTGGATGTACTTCAACCGGAAGCTCGACGCGCACGAGGCCCGGCGCTGACAACGCCCGCGGCGCCCTTCCCGCGCCGAAACGACCCGCATAGGAGGAACCACCATGAACGTTCCCGGCATCTGCGCCGTGATCGGCTCGGGCACCATGGGCCCCGGCATCGCCGCGCTGCTGGCCCGGCACGGATCCGAGGTCCGCCTCAACGACATCAGCCAGGAGGCGCTCGACCGCGCCGAGTCCGCATGCACGGCCGCCTCGGGCGCACTCGACCAGCTCGGTACGCCCGTCACCGAGGGCGGGTCGGTCTCCTTCGAGCTGGACGCGGCGGCGGCTCTCGACGGCGCCGAACTGGTCATCGAGGCCGTGCCCGAGGAGATCGGACTCAAGCGCCGGGTTCTGGAGAGGATCGAGGCCGCCGTGGGCACCGGAGTCGTGATCGCGACCAACACCTCCGGCATCCCGATCTCGGACATGGCCGCAGCCATGGCACACCCGCAGCGCCTGGTCGGCATGCACTGGTCCAATCCGCCGCACTTGATCCCGATGATCGAGGTGATCCGCGGCGAGCGGACCGACCCGGCAGTCGAGACGGCGACCGTGGCGATCGTCGAGGCGCTCGGCTATAAGGCGGTGGTGGAAAAGGAGGTCCCCGGATTCGTGGAGAACCGGGTGCTCTACGCGATCATGCGCGAGTGCCTGTCCCTGGTCGAGCAGGGCGTGGCCAGCCAGGAGGACATCGACACCTGCGTGAAGTGGGGTATCGGCTACAAGTTGGCCGTGATCGGTCCCATGCGGCTCCTGGACATGGCCGGCCTCGACATCTACTCGTCGGTGTCGGGCTACCTCAATCCCGACTTGTCCGACGAAAAGGGGATCTCCCCCCTGGTGACGAAGCTTACGGAGCAGAACCGCCTCGGGATGAAGACGGAGGACGGGATGTACCCCTACGCCGAGGGAGAGGTCGCCGCCAAGCGCGCCGACATCCTGCGCGGCCTGGTCACCGTGCGCAAGGCGCTCTCCGAGATCACGCCGGTCTGAGGCGGGCCGATGACCGCGCACCTGTCGTTCACCCGCTCCACGCCCGCCGAGCTGTGCTACCGCGAACAGGGGTCGGGACCGACCGTGGTCCTGCTGCACGGCACCACCGCCAGCCTGGGCGTATGGGACCCGGTGGTGGAGCTGCTGGGCGGCGGCGTCCGCACGATCGCGCTCGACCAGCGCGGGCACGGCCGCAGCGCCAAGCCCGCGGGCGGGTACACCGCCGACCACTTCTGCGCGGACCTGGGCGCCCTCCTCGACGAACTCGGCTGCGACAGGGCGGTGCTGTGCGGCCACTCGCTGGGGGCGCGCAACGCGGTGGTGCTCGCCGCCGCGCGGCCCGAGCGCGTGGCGGGCGTGGTCGCGGTCGACTACACGCCCTACGTCGAGCCCGCCGTGCTCGACGCCCTCGAATCGCGGGTGCGCGGGGGCGACCGGCTCTTCGGCTCCGCGGCCGAAGTCGAGGAGTACTTGCACGACCGCTACCCGCGCACGCCCCGCGAGGCGCTGCGACGCCGGATCGCCTACGGCTACACCCGCGTCGGGGGCGGCCTGCAGGCGCTGGCCGCCCCCGACGCGATGCGCCAGACGGTCCAAGGCCTGCGCACCGACTTCGCCGAGGCGATGCGCGAGGTGGCCGTCCCCGTCACCCTCCTGCGCGGCGAGGCGAGCCGGATCGTCTCCGAGCGCGCCTTCGCCGCCACCCGGCGACTGCGTCCGGACCTGCGGGCGCTGGAGGTCGCCGAGGCCGACCACTACGTTCCCGAGCAGCGTCCGCGGACCGTCGCCGACGAGATCACCCGTGTGCTGGAGGAAGCGGAGTGAGGCGCCCAGGCGCCGCGCCGCCCTCGGCACCGGACAACCGACACCGAAAAGGAGACGAACCATGCCCCTGAACATCCGCGACCTGTCGATCGCGGCCCGCCAGTTCGAGCAGGGCGAGCGGATCCCCGACGCCCACGCGGCCAACGGCGGCGATACCGCACCCGACCTGGAGATCTCCGGAATCCCGGCGGGGACCGTGGAGCTCGCCGTCGTCTGCCACGACCCCGACGCGCCGCTCCCGCGCGGGTTCACGCACTGGACGGTTTACGGGATCACGCCTTCCACCGCCCGCATCGGCAGCGGAAGCGGCGGAGGCCCCGACCGCCGCGAGGGCCCCAACACACTCGGGGAGAACGCCTACGCCGGCCCCAACCCGCCCCCCGGCCACGGCACGCACCACTACTACTTCTGGGTCTACGCGCTCGACACCCGGGTCGAGGGCGCACCCTCGCGCGAGGCGTTCCTCGCCGACTACGCCGGAAACATCATCGAGCAGAACCGCATCGTCGGCACCTACTCGGCCTGAGGCCGGGCGGAGGTGCGGCCGCCCCGTGCGGACGCGCCTCCACCCCGCACCGGGGTTTTCCGGTACCCGGCCTCTGGCACTCTGTGAATGCCCGCAGGCGGCCCGGACGCCGCACGACCGTCAGGAACGAAGGAACGAAGAGAGGAGGGGGACGCAGTGACAGAGGTGCGAGGCCGCACCCCCGGCGTGGACAGCGCACGCCGGGCGCTGAAGGCGCTGCTTCAGTTCTCCGAGCAGTCTCCCGAGCTCACCGCGGACGACGTCGCCGAGGGCGTCGGCATCTCCACACCCTCCGCCTACCGGTTCCTGTCCCTGCTGCGCGAGCTGGACCTCGTCGAGGACAACGGCGCGGGCGGCTATGTCCTCACCCCGCGCATCCTCGCCCTTGCCGACACCGCCGAGCGCAGCATGCGCATGTCCCACGTGCTGCGCCCCATGGTGGAGCGGCTCTCCTCGGTCACCGGGGAGACCGCTCTGGTCATCCGCCGCGCCGGCGACTTCGCCACCTGCACGGAGATATCCCAGGCCGACCGGTCCATCCGGCTGTCGTTCCGGCCCGGCCAGACGATGAGTCTGCACCACGGCGCGGGCCCCAAGGCGCTGCTCGCCGGTATGGGGCGGGAGTGGGCCGAGCGCTACTTCGACCGGCTGGAGAACCGGCCTCCGCCGGCCGAGCGCGATGCGGTGCTGGCCGAGCTGCCGCTCATCACCGCGCAGGGCTGGTCGCAAAGCGTTTCGGAGGTGGACGAGGACGTCTGGGCGGTGGCGGCACCCATCACGGTGTCGAACCGGATGGTGGCGGTGATCAGCGTCGCCGGCCCCCAGTACCGGATCGGCGAGGAGCGCGCCGCCCGCATCCGCGAGGAGGTCGTCAACGACGCCGCCGAGGTCTCACGCACGTTGAGCACCTGGCGCGAGTGAGCGCCGCAGCGGGGCGTGCTCAGCGAGGGGTGCGAACAGGCGGCACCGCTCGCGGTGCACGGCCAGGGCGCCAGGCAGGACGCTGAGAGGGCCCCGGGCCCCCGGCAAGCGCACCGCCGAAGGACGGCGGCACGGTCCGGTCCGCCGCGACGTGGATCGCTCCTCGCCCTCGGGGGCGTTCCGCTTCCCCATTTGCGGGCTCTCCGAATGCCGTGACCACGGAGCACCCGTCCGCACACGGCTGCGGCACGTGCCGGACTTCGGGGAGCCGACCCGGCTCCCGAGCGCCCGGAACGCCCAGGGCGGTGCGTTCCCCCGGCGGACCGTGGACGGAGCGGGGACGAAGCGGGGTATTCCGGGCGGGGTATTCCGGGCGGGGTATTCCAGGCGGGTTAGGCGGTCATCACCGACGCGAACCGCCGTGCTGCCGCGCGATCGTTCTCCCATGGCCGCGGAGCCGCAGCGAGCTCCGGATCCACGTCACCGAGGAGAACGGACCATGAACGCGATCACCGAGATCGACGCGAACGCGCCTGTCGTCGTACGCCGCAGTATCCACGTCGGCGCGCCCTTGCAGCGCGTGTGGCGGTTACTCGCGGACGTGCCCTCGTGGCCGCGGTGGCAGCCCGAGATCACCGCCGCGCGAGCCGCCGGACCGTTGGCGGTCGGCGACACGTTCCGCTGGAGCACGGCGGGACTGGACATCGAATCGACCGTGTACGCCGTCGAGGCGCCGCGGCGAATCCTCTGGGGCGGGTCGGCCCACGGGATCGTCGGCGTCCATCTGTGGACGTTCGAGGAGGCGGGTTCCTCCGTGCGCGTTCGCACCGAGGAGTCCTGGGACGGGGAGCCGGTACGCGCCGACGTCGCCGGCATGCGGGCCGCTCTCGACGACTCCCTCGCCTCGTGGCTCGGCCACCTGAAAAGCGCGGCCGAGCACGCCTGAGGGTCCGGCCCGACCGGCCGTACGCCTCGGCACTCACTCGGGTTTCGCAACCGCTCTGCTCTCCGGTCACCGCGCCAACCCGGCACAGCTCGACGCGCTGCTGACTCCGATCCGAGCCCGCTTGCTGCGCTACCTGGACCGCGAAACCCCCATGAGCGCGGTGCCCGCCCTGCTCACCTGCAGTCCGCCCACCGCCACCCATCACTGCGCGGCACTCGCCAAAGCCGGACTCATCCACCGTAGGCGGCAGGGCCGCACGGTCAGCATCGCCCGCACGCGCCGAGGCGACCTCCTCCTGGAGGCCTATGCCACGGCGGCCCCGTAATCGGCCAGCGAGTCACTCGGCGGGCTCGGCCTACGTGAGATCGACCGGTGCCCATCCCCGCGTGCGCGGGGGAGCACACCGGGCGCATCATCAACTGCCCGTTTGAGGGGGACCAACCCCGCGTGCGCGGGGAGCACCGTCATCACGAGTCCGACAGCATCGACGCGGTGGCCCCGAGCCCCAACAGGTCCCCCGGGTTTCGACGTGATCGCCGATCGCCTGTCAGCCCTGCACAGGAAGCCCATGGGGCTCTCCGGCACGCGTTACGTGGAGTCCCGTCGCCGGGTGCGGTAGACGGAGATCCACACCGATGGAGATCGTGGGCCTCGACCGGTGCCGGGCCGGCAGCCTCCACCGCCCCGGTGCACTGTGCACCCCGACTCCCGGCCGCTGGCGTCAGCGAGTCGGGGCGAGCAGCCGCTCGGTCTGTTCGAGCAGCATCGGGGCCTCACGGGCGGCCTCGAATCCGCTCCGTCCCGCCACCAGCGAGGCGAAGCCGTCGAGCAGCAGAACGATCCACTCGACGAGGCGGTCGGCCGGCAGATCGGTGCGAACGCCGCCGTCGCCTTGGGCGCGTTCGACCCAGGTTCGCAGGCCCAGGCGGACCGCTCGGTCGTCGGCTTCGAGCGCGGCGGCCACCCCGGTGTCCCCGACCTGGCCGCCGACGGCGCGGACGAAGCCTGCGGCACGCTCGTCCTCCAACTCGGCCGTCGCGTGCCGGACGAAGTCGAACAGCACCTGCCGGGCATCGGCGCGGCCCTCCTGGGCGGCGAAGAACTCCCGGGTCTCGGCGGTCCCCCATTCGATGATCGCCGCCAGCAGGTCCGCCTTGGTCGGAAAGTAGTGGAAGAACGTGCCGGAGCCGATGCCCGCAGTGCGGCAGATCAGCGCGGTCGTGGCGCCGGCGTAGCCGTGACTGGCGAACACGGTCAGTCCGGCGTCGATGATCTGCAGACGTCGGGCGCGGTGGCGTTCGGGGTCGATCGGTCGAGGCACACGCCCATCCTAGTTATTGGAGCAGTCACTCCATTAACATTGCGGCCATGCTCGCCCTCCGCCGCAGACTGGGTCCGGTCCTCGCCGTCTACTTCGGCGCGCCTGTGTGCGCCGAATACCTGCAGGCCTACTTGTCGTTGACCGGGAACGCACTTCAGCTCTTAGGCGGTTTGCTGTTCCTCGGCCCGCTCTACGGCGGCGCGGCGCTGCTGATCCGGGAAGCGGCGGTTCGCAGCGGGCTCGGTTGGCGTGGCGTGCTGCTGCTGGCCGCCGCATTCGGGGTGGCGATGCCGGGGCTGATCGACCTCTCGCTGCTGGGCGAGCATCGGGCGGATGTCCCGTACTGGGAGGAGCTCCGACGACCCACACTGATCGAGCCGCTGGGCGTGGCCGCAGGGCCCACGCTCGGCTGGGTCACCGGGCATGTGCTGATGAGCGTGGGCGCGCCGCTGGCTCTGCTGCACGCCCTCGCGCCGCAACAGCGAGGGCGCCCCCTGCTCGGGCGGACCGGGATCGCGGTGGTCACCGGGCTGGGCGCCGTTGCCGCGGCCCTGGTGCATATCGACGGCCGGCAGATGTACGACTACTCCCCCGGGCCCGGGCAAGTCGTCGGCGTCGCAGTGGTGGTGTCGGCGCTGGGAGCCGCGGCGTTCTCCCGCTGGGGAAGACCGCTGCCCGCCGACCCCTCGGGTAGACCGGTCGCACCGGCGGCGATCCTGCTCGGCGGGCTGGCCGGCAAACTCCTCATCGATCTGCTGCCCTCCACCTGGGTCGGAACGGCGGGACGTGCCGCCGTCCTGCTCCTCGGGGCCGCGGCGATCCATCGGCTTGCCGTCACCCGGCGTTGGGAAGCACGCGAGTTCGGACTGCTGGCCGCGGCCGCGATCATCGGCGGCACGATCACCGGGTTCCTCAGTCCGGTGCCCGAAGGCGTGAGCGTCGCAGCCAAGTACGTGCAGAACAGCGTCCTGCTGGCACTCGCCGTGGCGATCGCCGCCCGGGTGCACCGGGCCACCGCCCGGGGCGAACCGTCCGGCCACCACGGCGGCACCGGTCATGCCGGGCCCTGCGGCGACCGGTCCCCCGGCACGCGCCGTCGGAACGATCGGGGCGAGCCATGACAGGCGGACCCGCCGATAGCCGGACGGATTCGTCGGGGGCCGCCCGCGAGCACCGCGACCCCCGATGCCGCGCCGACCCGGCCTCCCCGATCGCCCGGCGGCCGTAGCGGCGATCGGCGCTCGTGTCGGGTCCGCAGGGCCGAGCCGCGACCCGGCTTCCTTACGGCGTCCGCCTCCGCAGAGCAGCACCGCGAAGCCGTTCGACACCGGCATGGCCCTCTCTCGCGGCCGCCGCCGAGCGGGAGGCGGCGGTACGCGGCCGTTCCTGTCGAGGACCGGGCGGGCGCCCGGATGCGGCGGGCACGCGGCGGCGGACGTGCGGTGCCGAGAGGGCCGGCTCGGGCGGGCCGGGCCCCGCCTGGTCAGGCGCGCGCGACGGCGATCGTGGCGCCCAGGCGGCTGCCCGCCTCGTAGAGCATGTACTGCGTTCCGTGGTGGGAGCCGTACGACGGCGCGGCCGAGCGCCCGTTGTCCGGCGGTCCGGCCATGGGCTCGTGCACGGTGCCGAGGTGGCGCCGCAGCGAGAAGTCGCGCCCGACCTCGGTGAGCCGGATGTCGCCCTCGCCGGTGTGGTAGGCGACGTAGGTGCTCCCGCCCTCTTCCACCACGTGCGGCCCCGACAGGTTCGCCGCCCCCGCCGCCGCGTGGTCGACCAGCGGTTCGGGGTCGAAGTCGAACGAGACGCCGTCGGCCGACCACCCCCAGCCGATCGAGCGGTGGTTCGTGGTGTCGTTGCGCATGAACACCATCACGTAGCGGGACCCGCGGTCGGGCAGCGGGTGTTCGAACACGCGGGCGTAGGAGGTCTCGGTGGTGCCCTCGGGCAGCATCGCCGTGGTCAGCACCTCGCCCTCGTAGTGGAAGTGGATTCCGTCGCCGGAGCGCGCCAGCCGGGTGGTGGTGTTCTCGCCGTGGAAGTACAGCCACATCTCGCGCTCCCGCTCGTTCCACAGCGCGTGCGGCGAGGAGACGTGGCTGACCGAGTAGTGCGGCGCCCACTCGCGCCCGATGATCGGGTTGTGCGGGTACTCGGTGTAGGGACCCTCGGGCGTGTCCGCGTAGGCCAGGCAGATCCCGCCGGGCGCGTCGTGCGGGGCGTAGTAGAGCAGGAAGCGGCCGGGCGCGTCGGGCAGCCGCCCCACCGTCCCGCGCAGGCAGGGGAAGATGAACTCGCCGGTGGGGTTGTAGGCCAGGTTCGCGGTGTCCAGGGCCTCCCGCACGAAGGTGTAGCGCGGCAGGACGTTCGCGGCACCCGCTCCCGATGCGGCGGGGGAGGCGCCGGCGGGGGATGCGGCCAGTCCTCCGAGCGCGCCGGCGGCGGTGACCGCCGCGGCTCCGCGCAGCAGCGTGCGGCGGTCGACGCCGGGTGCGGCGTCCGAGGAGGTCGAAGGGCGGGCGTGGGGCTGTGTCTCGGGCATGAGGGGGCTCCCTTCCGGGGGCGCCGGGGGCGGCGCGTCCGGGTGTTGAGAACGAGAGCCTCGACCAGCACCGATGCCTCAGTCAAGAACCTAATACGTATTAACGAAACTTCCCCGGTTCCGGGAGGAAATATCCCGGAAACCATTGACGATCCACTGTGCTGCGACTCAGAGTCTTGAGCTAATCCGCATTAGCTTGCGAACAGAGGAGAACGTTGGTGTCCGACACCGTGCCGCCCTCGCCGAAGCCGCCCCGTGCGGCCGGCCGGGCGAAGCCCCGCCAGTCCGACATCGCCCGGGCCGCGGGCGTGTCCCAGGCGACCGTCTCCCTGGTGCTGCGGGGCGCCGCGACCGGTGTGGTACTGGCCCCCGAGACACGTCGGCGCGTGCTGCGCGCCGCCGAGGACCTGGGATACGTGCCCGACCCCGTCGCCACCCGCTTGGCGGCGGCGCGCAACGGCATGCTCGGGCTCTACACGTTCAGCACGACCTTCCCCACCGACGTGGCGCACTCGTACTACCCCGTCCTCGTGGGCGTGGAGGAGGAGGCGGCCGCCCAGGGCCAGGACCTGATCCTGTTCACCGGCGCGAGCCGCGCCGCGGACGACTCCGGCGACGCGGCGGCGGTGCGCCGCGTCCGCGCGGCCGACGGCTGCCTGTTCTTCGGCCGCCACGTCCCCGAGGACCCGATCCGCAGGCTCAGCGAGGACGGGTTCCCCTTCGTCTACATCGGCCGCCGCGAGGAGCCCGGCATCAGCTACGTCGGTGCCGACTACGTCTCGGCGTCGGCCGAGGTGGCCGCTCGCCTCGCCGCGCAAGGGCACCGCCGGGTCCGCTACCTGCGCGAGAACGACGACGCCCCCGCCTCCACCGACCGCGAGCGCGGTGTCGTCGAGGGCGCCCGCGACGCCGGGCTGGAGACGGCCGGCCTCGTCGAGCGCACCGACGGAGGCGACGTGGACGCCCGGCTCGCGCGCTGGCGCGGCGAAGGCGTCACAGCGGTGATCACCGAGGAGACCGACACCGGCGCGGCGCTGTCCGGGCTCACCGCCGCCGTCGCCCGCGCCGGCCTGGCCTGTCCGGGCGAGGTGTCCCTCGCCCTGCTCGGCACCGCGACCGCGGCTCCCGCCGGCGCGGCGCCCGCCCTCGGCGGGGAGATCAGCGGTTTCGACGTGCCCATGCGCGAGATGGGCCGGGCCGCCGTGCGCCTCCTGCTCGACCTCATCGAGGGCGAGGCCGCCCCGCGCCGCCACCTGCTGGCCTGCGAGCCCGTGTCCGGCGCGACCATCGGCCCGCCCGCTCCGGCGAACTGACCCGCCGCCCCCGCACCGCCGTCCCCCAACCCCCCGTCCACCCCGACCCCACACCGAAAGGCGCGCAATGACGGAGAGCAGCACCGAGATCCTGGTCGTCGGAGGCGGGCTGGGCGGCGTCGCCGCCGCCCTCGCCGCCGCACGGTCGGGGCGCAGGGTGGTCCTCACAGAGGAGACCGACTGGATCGGGGGCCAGCTCACCTCGCAGGCGGTCCCGCCCGACGAGAACCCGTGGATCGAGCGGTTCGGCTGCACGGCCTCCTACCGGCAGGTGCGCGAGGGCATCCGCGACTACTACCGCCGCGCCTACCCCCTGCGCGCCGAAGCCGCCGCGTCGCCCGCCCTCAACCCGGGCGCAGGACGGGTCAGCAAGCTCTGCCACGAACCGCGGGCGGCCCTGGCCGTACTGGAGGAGCTGCTGGCTCCGCACCGGGCCGCCGGCCGCATCACCCTGCTCGCCGGCCACCGGCCCGTCGCCGCCCGCACCGACGGGGACGAGGTGCACGCGGTCGAACTCGAAGACGCCGAGGGCGGGCGGCACACGATCCTGGCGGACTACGTGCTCGACGCCACCGAGAACGGCGACCTGCTGCCGCTGGCGGGAGCCGAGTACGCCACCGGGGCGGAGTCCCGCGCCGAGTACGGCGAACCGCACGCCCCCGAGGCGGCCGACCCCGCCAATCTGCAGGGCATCACCTACTGCTTCGCCGTCTCCCACCACGAGGGCGAGGACCACACGATCGAGCGCCCCGGCCTCTACGACTTCTGGCGCTCGTACCGGCCGGACTTCTGGCCCGGGCCGCTGGTGGGCTTCTCCGCCCCCGACCCCCGCACGCTCGAACCCGTCACCCGCAGGTTCGACCCCAACCCCGACGTCGACCCGCTGGACGTGGCCGCCGACCAGAGCGCCGAGGCCGGCGACAAGGAGCTGTGGGGGTTCCGCCGCATCCTCGCGCGCAGGCTGCACCGGCCCGGGGCCTTCGACTCCGACATCACGCTGGCCAACTGGCCGCTGAACGACTACTGGCTGCGGCCCGCGCTGGAGATCGACGGCCGCGCCGACGCCGAGACCGTGCGCCTGGCACACGAGGAGGCCCGCCAGCTCTCCCTGTCGGTGCTGTACTGGCTGCAGACCGAGGCGCCCCGCCCGGACGGCGGCACCGGGTTTCCCGGCCTGCGGCCCCGCCCCGACGTCACGGGAGCCGAGTACGGCCTGGCCAAGGCCGCCTACGTGCGCGAGTCCCGCCGCATCAAGGCCGTCACGACCGTCACCGAACACGACGTCGCCATGGATCTCGTCGGCCCCTACGGCATCACGCGCCGCCACGACGCGGTGGGCATCGGCAGCTACCGCATCGACCTGCACCCCTCCACCGGCGGCGACACCTACATCGACATCCCCAGCGTGCCGTTCGAGATCCCGCTGGGCGCGCTGCTGCCTGTGCGCATGCGCAATCTGCTGCCCGCCGGCAAGAACGCGGGCACCACCCACATCACCAACGGCTGCTTCCGGCTGCACCCCGTCGAGTGGAACATCGGCGAGACCGCCGGGCACCTGGCCGCGTTCGCCCTGGACAACGGCACCCGGCCGCACGCGGTGCGTGAGAAGGACGACCTGCTGGAGCGGTTCTGCGCGGTGCTGGACCGCGCCGGCGTCGAACGGCGCTGGCCCGACGTGCGCGGCTACTGACAGCCCTCGGGGGAGCCGCCCGCGGCTCCCCCGCCTGATCCCCGTCCCCGCCCTACGAAAGGTGCGGAAATGCCGACCGAACCCCATCCCCCCGCCGAACCGGCGGAACCGGCCGTGCCCGGCGAACCGTCCGGCCCGGACGACACCGCAGTGCGCATCGGCATCGACGTCGGAGGAACCTTCACCGACGCCGTCGCCGTCAGCGCGCGCACCTTCGAACTGCTCGGCCAGGCCAAGGTTCCTACCAGCCACGACCACGCCGACGGCGTCGCCCACGGCATCATGGCCGCGCTGGAGCGCCTGCTCGCCGACATCGGCGTGGGCGCCGACGACGTCACCTTCCTCGCCCACGGCACCACCCAGGCCACCAACGCGCTGCTGGAAGGCGACGTCGCCACGGTCGGGATCGTCGGCATCGGCACCGGCTACGACGCCTTCGCCACCGGGCGGCTGCGCTCGCTGGGCCGGCTCAAGCTCGACTCCGGCCGCCCCCTGCCCATCCGCTACACCGGCCTCAAGCACCCCGAGCGGCCGGGCGAGGCCCGCGCCGCGGTGGACCGGCTGCGCGAGGAGGGCGCCGACGTCCTGGTGGCGGTCGAGCCGTTCAGCGTCGACGCCCCCGAGGGCGAGGACGCGGTGGCCGCCGCGGCCGTGCAGGCGGGTGTGCCCGTCACCGCCACCCACGAGATCACCCAGCTCTACGGGCTCGGCAAGCGCGCCCGCACCGCGGTCCTCAACGCCGGGGTGATGCCGCGCATGCTGGAGACCGCCGACCTGGTCGAGCGCAGCATCGCCAAGGCCGGTGTCAGCGCGCCGCTGATGGTGATGCGCTGCGACGGCGGTGTCATGTCGCTGGCCGAGATGCGCTCGCGTCCGCTGCTGACCGTGCTCTCCGGCCCGGCCGCCGGGGTGGCCGGTGCGTTGATGGGCGAGAAGGTCAGCGAGGGCGTGTTCCTGGAGACCGGGGGCACCTCCACCGACATCAGCGTCATCCGCCGCGGCCGGGTGCAGATCCGGCACGCCCGCCTCGGCGGCAAGGAGACCTACCTTTCGGCTTTGGACGTGCGCACTGTCGGCATCGGCGGCGGCTCGCTCGTCCGACTCGGCTCCACACGCGGCGGCGGCGCGAAGGTGGCCGACGTGGGGCCGCGCAGCGCGCACATCGCGGGCTTGCCCTATGCCTGCTTCGCCGCGGCCGAGGACCTGCGCGACGCGGAACTCGTCCGCCTCAGCCCGCGTGAAGGCGACCCCGCCGACTACGCCGTCATCGAGGCCGCCGGAGGGCGGTTCGCGCTCACCCTCACCTGCGCCGCCAACGCCGCCGGACTCGTCCCCGAAGACGACTACGCCCGCTCCGACCCCGCCACCGCCCGCGCCGCGCTGGAGCCGCTGGCGCGCGAACTGGGCACCGACGCCGAGAGCGCCGCGCGCGCCGTACTGCAGCGGGCGACGGACCGGATCGAGTCCACGGTCGCCGGGCTCATCGCCGACCACGGGCTCGACCGGGACGTGTGCAGCCTGGTGGGCGGGGGCGGCGGTGCGGCCACGGTCACCCCCTACCTGGGAGCGCGCATGCGGCTGGAGGCGCGCATCGCCGCGCACAGCGAGGTCATCAGCCCGCTCGGAGTGGCTCTGGCGCTGGTGCGGGAGTCGGTGGAGCGCATCATCCCCGGAGCCGGCCACTCCGACGTGCTGGCGGTGCGCACCGAGGCCGAGCAGGCGGTCCTGCGGCAGGGCGCCGACCCCGCCGCGGTCGAGGTGGACGTCACCGTCGACCCGCAGCGCAACCTCGTCTCGGCCGTGGCCACCGGAGCCACCGAGCTGCGCACCAAGGACCGTGCACAGGTCGTGGGCTCCGAGGAGGCACGGCGGGCGGCGGCCGCGAGCCTCGGCGCTCCGCCCGGGGAAATGCGGGAACTGGCCGCCACCGCCCAGTACCGCGTCCTCGGCCACACCCGCCGCCCGGGCGGGCTTGCGCGCCGCTTCGCGCGCGAGCGCACCCGCGTCCGGGTCGTCGATACCGAAGGCGTGGTGCGGCTGCACAGCGCCGACGCACGCGTCGACACGATGACCGCCGGCGAGGCCGATGCGCGGCTGAAGGAGCTGGTGGCCGAACGCACCTCCTACGGCGACGGCGGCTCCCGCGCCCCTGCCCTGTGGCTGCTGCTGGGCCCCAAGCTCGTGGACCTCTCCGGGGTGCTGGACGCCGGCCACCTGCTCGCGCTGGCGGCGACGGAGGCCGGCGGGCGCATGCCCGGCGAGGAACTCGTCGCGATCACGGAGGAGCGGCGGTGAGCGCGCCGACTTCCGGCGCGGCGGAGCCGCGCCGCTTCGCCCCGGCCGAGCGCTACGCCGAGCTCGCCGCGCTCGGCGACGTCGAACTCGGCGCCCGGATGCTCGCGGCCGCCCCCACCCACGAGGGCAGAAGCCCCGAGCGGCTGCGCGCATGGGCGCGCACCGCCATCGCGGTCGGCACCGAGATGGCCGGCGACGCCGACGCGGCCGGCAGCGGCGCCGAGGCGCGGGTCGCCGAGTCGACCGGCGGACTCCGCCGCGACGAGGTTCTGCTCGCCGAGTACCGCCGCCGGGCGCGCGGCGGCACCGTCGTCCTCTACACCGACGCCCTCGACTACGCGCGCACCGTGGCCGAGGCCGCGGGCTGGGCCGCGGACTTCCCGCGAGAGGCCGTCCGCGCCGCCGCCCTGGACCACGAGTGCGCGCACCGGCTGTTGCACGGACCCCGCGGCCGCGACCTGCGGCGCCGGCTCGACCACACCGCTGCGGCGGTGGGGCGCCTGCGCGTCCGCGGACACGTGGTCGGCGCGGACGAGATCGCCGCGCACGCCTACGCCCACCGGCGCGGCCGGATGCGGCGCAGTCCGCTGCTGCTCACCGCCGCCGTCGCCGCCACCCTCGCCCACGCCGGCCCTCCCGCTCCGGCGGCGCCGGCGTCCGTCCCGTCCCCCGGAGGCCCAGCATGACCGCGTTCGCAATCCTCGCGGTGATGGCGGTGGGCGTGGGCCTGATGCTCACGCGCCGCCTGCCGACCGCCTTCGCCCTCGTCCTGCTGTCCGTGGCCATCGCGCTCATCGCGGGCGCCCCGCTGACGGGCGACGAGGGCAGCGTCACCGGCACCGTCCTGCAGGAGGGCGCCCCGATGCTGGCGTCCACCATGGTCGCCATCCTGCTCGGCAGCTGGCTGGGCACACTGATGTCGGAGACCGGCATCGCGTCCACGCTCGTCCGCAAGATCGTGGAGTTCGGCGGAGAGCGGCCGTCGGTGGTGGCCGTCGGCGTGTTCGCCGTCGCGATCATGTGCGGCAGCATCACCGGTTCGGCCCCTGCGGCGATGCTCGCCGGAGTGGTCGGCATCCCCGCGATGATCGCGGTCGGGGTGCCGCCGGTGGTGGCCGCGGGAACCGTGCTGGTCGGCATCGCGGCGGGCCTGCCGCTGGAGCTGATCAACTGGCAGTTCCTCTCCGACGCCATCGGCGTGCCCGTCTCGACGGTTCAGCACTTCCAGCTGCGGATGTTCCCGATCGCGGTGGTCGGCGGCCTGGCCTACATCCTGATCGAGATGCGCCGCCGCGGCACACGCCACACCTGGGCGGTACGCGTCCCGGCGGGCGGCGCGGACGGCGGTTCCGGCCCCGAGGCCGGCGGCGGGCCGGATGCCGAGGGGGGCCACGGCGCCTTCACCCGAGCGGCGCGCCGCCGCGAGCGCCGCGGCGACGCACCTTGGTACGCGCTGCTCACCCCCGTGGTGCCGATCGCGCTCGCCCTGGGACTGGAGATCCCCATCGTCCCGTCACTGCTGACCGGTCTGGTTTTCGCGCTGGTCACCGCGGTGCGCTGGCGCGAGATGGCGTCGACGGCGCTGCGCAGCCTCTACCGCTCGTTCGACGTGGCGGCGCCGCCGATCGTGCTGTTCATCGCGATCGGCATGCTGCTGGCGGCCGTCAACCTGCCCGGCGCGGTCGAGGCCCTCAGCCCGGTCGTCACCGCGATCAGCCCGAGCAGCCCGCTGCTGTTCGTCGCCGTCTTCGCCGTCCTGGTGCCGCTGTGCCTCTACCGCGGCCCGATGAACATCTTCGGGCTGGGCGCCGGAGTGGCGGGGGTCCTGATCTCCGGCGGCATCTACCCGCCGCCGGCGGTTCTGGGCCTGATGGCCTCCTACGGCCAAGTCCTCGGCGTCTCCGACCCCACCAGCACCCAGACGGTCTGGAGCGCCCAGTACGCGGGAGTCCGCCCGGAGCGCTCCATGCTCTCCACGATCCCCTACACCTGGGCGGTCGCCATCGCCGGCCTGGTCCTCACCGTGTGGTTGTACCTGCTCTAGCCGATCGGCACGTGCCGCCCCGGCGCCTTCCCGCAGGTGCGGGAAGGCGCCGGGGCGGCCTCACGGTTCGGCCCCCGGCTCCCCCGCGCGGAAAGGCCCGGTGTTCCCCTGCCGGTAGCGGGGGCCTACCCCAGGGCCGCGACGATCCGGTCCCGGGAGGCGGTCACCTCCTCGCGCAGGCCGTCCACGTCCACCCCGACCAAGCGCCCGTGCGCCTTCCGGATCCGACCGGACACCATGACCGTCTCGATGTTGCGGGCGTCGGCGCCGAGCACGAGCATCCCCACCGGGTCGTTCAAGGGCATGGTGTTGACGTCGCCGGCGTCGACCACGATCAGGTCCGCTTGCCGCCCCGGGGACAGCGAGCCGGTGGCCTCGCCCAGCCCGATGGTGCGCGCGCCTTGCAGGGTGGCGAAGTCGAGCACGTCACGGGCGGTGATCCGCTCCGGCACCGGGGCGCCGCTCCCGTACACGCCCCGCACCGCGCGCATGCGCTGGATCGCGAGCAGTGTCCGCATCTGCGTGAACATGTCGCCTGCCAGCGCCACCTCCACGTCGATGCTCAGACCGGGGCGGATGCCGGCCGCGAGCGCCTCGTCGATCGCCGGAACGGCGCTTTCCAAGCCGATCTGGGCGTCGGAGGAGGGCGCCAGCGACACGGTGGTCCCGGTCTCGCCGACGGCACGCCACGCGGGCGCGGTCAGGCCGGTGGCATGGATCAGGCACACCTCGGGGCCGAGGAGGTCCGCGTCGGCCCAGCCCAGGATCGCCCGGGAGGAGGGAGCCCCGAACACCGCGTCGACGCTCACCCCGATGCCGAGGTCGCGGGCCACCGCCGCCAGCTCGCTCCCGTAGGCGAGGTCGGGGCCCGCGACCTCGTCGGTGGCCAGGGCCGCCAGGCGGATCGTGACCAGGCCGTCCCCGGTTCCCCGGTGGGCGTCGCACAGGCGTTCCAGGTCCCCGGGCCACTGGTGGTCCCAGGCGCCGAAGTGCGGACCCATGGAGGCGTGCACCCCTCGGATACCGGTGTCGGCGAGTGCGCGGATCGCCGCGTCGGAGTGGGCGGACGTGCGCGAGTTGTGCGAGAAGTCCAGCATCGTGGTGATCCCGGCGTCCAGCGCGGTGAGCGCCGCGAGCCGGGTGCCCACGTACATGTCGTGGGGCGTGTATCGGGGGGCGACCTCGCCCAGCGTGGACCTCACGTACGAGCCGAGGTCGGACACGTCGGGGATGGTGCGGCGCATCTGCGACTGCCAGGCATGGCGGTGGGTGTCGACGAATCCGGGGGCGACGACGCGCCCGGACGTGTCGACCGCCCTCGCCCCGGCCGCGTCCGGGTGCGCTGCCAGGTCCGCGCCGACCGCGACGATCCGGTCGCCGCGGACCAGGACGTCGCCGCGTTCCAGGTCTCCGATCCCGGGGTCCATCGTGACGACGGTCCCGCCGGTGAAGAGTGTGGCGGTCATGGTTCTCCTTCGTGTTCTGCCCGGGTGTGATCGGTACGTGCCGGGTGCGGTCATCGGCGGTGGAAGACGTAGCCCGCGTGGTGGAGCACACCGTCGGCGAAGCGGCCGTAGGCCCAGAACCCCAGGTCGTCCCGGTAGACGATGCGGTCGCCCTCGATCCAGAACGATCCCTGGTAGGCGTGGGGGCGTCCGCCGCGCGTCTCGTCGTAGCGGCCGTCGGCGGTCAGCTCCTGGTGGATGAAGCCCGTCTCGTCGATCCACATCCCCAGGTACGGGCTGTCCGCCGGCGTCTGTGCGGGGTCCGGGACCTGCGCGGTCCGGGGCTCGACGAGGCGGCGGCCGTTGAACAGGACGATCTCGCCCTCGACGACGATCGCGGCGGCCTGCTCCGGACGCCAGACGATCCGCTCCAGCTCCGGGGCCTCGGGCCGGTGCCCGGAGATCACGGCGAAGGTCGCGGGGTTTCCGGGCGCCAGTGTGCCGACCCGGTCGGAGGGGCGCCGGCGCAGTCCGGCGACGGTGTCGTTCTCGACGACGCCCGGCACGACGGTCAGTCCCGCGCAGTCCACGACGATCATGCCGTCGTCCTCGGCGGCCGTGTGCAGACCGGTGCCGACACCGGCGATCTCGTTCCCGTTCAGGAGGAGGTCGGCGCCGGTCAGGTCGCCCATCACCGGGTGGAGCGTGTGCACGGTGGCGTTTCCGAACAGCAGCGGCCGGTGCGGCTCGGCGGCGACGGTCTTCAGCAGGTCCTCGTCGAGCAGCGTGGTGCTCATGGTCTTCCTCCGCAAGGTGGGTGCGTCTTCAGGAACGCTTTCCACCCTCGGAGCCGGGCGGCCGGACTACCAGGCCGGGCTCCCCCTGGGTGCGGCACACCCTGGCTGGCTCCGCCCGGCCTCCGTAAGCTGGTGACCATGCCCCGCACCGCACTCGGAGCCTTCCTGACCGCCCGTCGCGCCCGCCTCGCTCCCGACGACGTCGGCTTGGCCTACAGCGGGACGCGCCGGGTGGCCGGGCTGCGCCGCGAGGAGGTCGCGGTTCTGGCCGGGGTGAGCGCCGACTACTACAGCCGGCTGGAGCAGGGCCGGGAACGCCGTCCCTCCGCCTCGGTGCTGGACGCCGTCGCCCGCGCCCTGGACATGGAGCCCGACGCCCGCGAGCACCTGTTCCGCCTGGCCGGTGTCGCGCCGGAGCACCGTCCCGCACCCGCCCGGCCGCGTGTCGACGCTCACCTGCGTATGCTGCTCGACTCCTGGCCGGACACCCCGGCGATGATCATCGACCGGCGCCTGGACCTCCTGGCGACCAACGCGCTGGCGGACGCGCTGTACGCCGACTTCGCCGAGGCCGACAACCTGGTGCGGATGGCCTTTCTGGACCCGGCGGGAGAGGTCTTCTTCGCCGACTGGCAGCGCACCGCGCGGGCGTGCGTGGCCAACCTGCGTCTGGCGCTCGGTCACGATCCGCACGACCGCAGGGTGCAGGAACTCGTGCAAGAGGCGGACCGGGGCAGTCCCCGGTTCCGCGACCTGTGGAACGAGCACGACGTTCGCGGCAAGTCGCAGGAGGCCAAGACGTTTCGGCACGGCGCGGTGGGTGAGCTGACCCTGTCTTCGCACGTGTTCGACGTGCGGGGCGAGGACGGACTCATGCTGGTCGTGTACCGGGCCGAGCAGGGCGGTCCCGACTTCCGGGCGCTGCGGTTGCTGGGGTCCCTGGCCGCCGAGCCGGCGCCGCTTCCACGCCCGACGCGCTGAGCGGCGGCCACCTCCGTCAAGCACCGCCCGCACCTCGGAATCGCCGCCCCCCCCTGCGCCGGACGGGGAGGCGGCGTGGCCCAGGAATCCGTCTTCGCGTCATCCAGACCGGGCAGGAGCACGACCTGTTCGGGGCGCGCGGCGGCCGCCGCGCGGAGACGACCTCCTCCGCCGCCGGAGGGGACGCGGGATCCATACGTCGCCTCCCTTTCGTCTCGCCCGAGGTCGGGCATGCGGAGAGGATCACGCCACCCGTACCGACGGCCCGCGTGGCGGAGACCGGCTCGGCGGACGAGGTGAAGACACCGGGTCCACCGGCGGCCTCACGCCGGGATGAACGCGGCGGAGTAGTCGTGGGCGAAGTCGGTGATGTCGCGCGCGGGGTGCCCGGTCAGGTCGGCGACCGACGTGTGCACGTCGGCGGCCTCACCGCGGGCGTAGTGGGCGTAGTCCTCTAGGAGACCGGCGACCTGCCACGGCGGAAGCATGCCGTCCAGCGCGGCGGCGAACCGGTCGGAGGGGACGTCGTGGAAGGCGATGGCGCGCCCGGTGGCGGTGGACAGCGCCTGGGCGATCTGGTCGTGGGTCACGGCCCGGGGCCCGGTCAGTGTGTAGGTGCGGCCCGTGTGCCCCGCGCCGGTCAGCACCGCGGCGGCGGCCTCGGCGACGTCCCTGGTATCGACGGTGCTGACGGCGGCACCCCCGATGGGCGCGGCGAACCGGCCCTGGGCGATGGTGCCCGCGAAGGCGAGCAGCGCCTGCATGTAGAGGTTGGGGCGCAGTACGGTGTGGTCGAGGCCGAGCTGGTGCACGTGTGCCTCGACCTCGGCGTGCCAGCGCAGGAACCGCACCGGTGAGTCGGGGCGTGCCGCGTACTGCGAGAGCACCACGAGGCGGTCCACGCCCGCGCCGCGGGCCAGCTCGGCGAACCGGATCTGAAGCGCGGCGGCGTCCGCTGCCGAAGGGCTGTTGAGGAATGCCGCGTCGACGCCTTTCAGCGCGGCGGTGACCGACTCCGGATTCCGCAGGTCGGCGACGACGTTCTCGGCGCCGGGGACGGGCCGGTCGGGGTTGCGGGTCATGGCGCGGACGTCGGCGCCGCGGGCTTGCAGGGCGGGGACCAGGGTTGATCCGACGGTTCCGGTCGCGCCGGTCACGAGCACGGTGGGTGCGTTCATCGTCAGGTGTTCCTTCCTCGGTGCCGCCCAGGCGGGTGCCTCGGCGGGGTCTGCCCGGGGGTCAGCGCGCGCCCGTGCGATCGGGGACCGGCCGTGTATCGGCGGTCGGGACGGGCGACAGGGCGATGGCGGTGCAGACGAGCGGGACCGCGCGGCGCCCGCAGGCGGTCGGGCACCGCGGTGAGAGCGGCTTCGCTGCTCATCGACACGTCCTCGGCACGGGGCGGCTGATTCCGTGTTCCGACGGCGGCGAGGGCCGCGCCCGGGGGCCCGCCCGAAACGTGCCGCGGGCGAGGCAGGTGCTCCGCCGTTCCGCGGGCGTGTGCCGTCATGCCATGACCATCGCGCGGAGGCACCCGCATTCGCGTCGGTGACAATCGCCTACTTCGCCGATGGCGCCGCCGACCGCCCCGCCACATAAAGTTGGCCCATGCTCCCGAGGCACCCCCGCTCGCTCGTCGGCAGGCACGACGAGATCGAGCGCCTCCTCGCCCTCGTCGGGACCGCCGAAAGGGGCGAGGGCGGCGCGCTCGTCCTTCGCGGCGACCCGGGAATCGGCAAGAGCGCACTGCTGGACCGGGTCGAACGTGCGGCGCCGGAGACGTTCCAGACCATCCGCGCATCCGGGACGGAGTTCGAGGCCGAGCTGCCGTCCGCGGCGCTGCACCAGCTGTGCGTCCCGGTGCTGGGACACCTCGACGCGGTCTCGGCTCCCTACCGGGACTCCCTCCTGGTCGCGTTCGGACTGGCCGACGGCGCGCCGAACCCGTTCCGCGTCGGCCTTGCCGCCCTCGAACTGCTGTCCGCCGCCGCGGCGGAGCGTCCGCTGCTGTGCGTCGTGGACGACGCGCACTGGATGGACGCCGCCTCGGCGAAGGCGTTGACGTTCCTGGCGAGGCGCATCGCGGCGGAGCCGATCGCGATGGTGTTCGCGGCCCGCGACCAGGGCACCGCCCGAGGGCTGGACGATCTGCCCGGGATGGCGGTCGAGGGCCTGGACGACGCGCATGCGCGCACGCTGCTGGCCGAGGGGAAGACCGTGACGCTCGACGAGCGGGTGCGCGATCGCGTTCTCGCCGAGGCACGCGGAAACCCGCTGGCCCTGCTCGAATTGCCGAAGGCCGGGGGCTTCGTGCTGCCCACACCCTCGCCGGTCGCCGACCGGATCGAGCGGAGCTTCCAGGCCAGAACGGCGGAACTCCCGCTGGACGCGCGGCTGCTGCTGATCCTCGCGAGCGCCGATCCCACCGGGGATCCGGGCCTGCTGTGGACGGCGGCTCAGCGGTCGGACATCGACGTTCCCGCCGCGAGCGCCGCCGTCGAGGCATCCGGGTTGGCGCTGTTCGGCACGCGCGCGCGGTTCTGCCACCCGCTGGCGCGCTCGGCCGTATACCGTGCGGCCGATCCGGAGCGGCGCCATGCGGCGCATCGGGCGCTGGCCGATGCCACCGACCCGGCCACGGCGCCGGACCGGCAGGCCTGGCACCGCGCTCAGGCCACCGCCGGGCCGGACGAACAGGTCGCGGAGGCGCTGGAGTCGTCGGCGGCGCGGGCGCAGGCGCGCGGGGGCGTGGCGGCGGCCGCCGCCTTCCTGGAACGCGCGGCGGCGCTGTCACACGACCGCGGTAAGCAGACCGAGCGCACGATCGCGGCCGCGCGGGCCACGCTCGACGCGGGCGGGGCGGACGCGGCGGCGAACCTGCTGGCCAGCGTCGACACCGCGACGCTGGACGATCTCCAGCACGCGTCCGTCGACCTGCTGCGCGGGCGGATCGCCTTCGTCGGGGGTGCGGACGGGTCCGACAGCGGGCCGGACCTCATCCTGCGGGCCGCACAGCGGCTCGCCGCCAGTGATCCGAAACGGTCGCGCGAGTCCTTCGTGGCGGCGCTGGAGATGGGCCTCGTCGTGGGCAGGGCCGCCGGGGTGATGGACCGGATGCTCGATGCGGCCCGCGCGGCGCCGCCGGCGCCGCACCCCCCGGACCTCCTCGACGCGCTGGTGCTGCTGAGCACCGAGGGCCACCGCACCGGTGTGCCGATGCTCCGCGAGGTTCTCACCGGCGACGACGCCGGCTGGACCCGGGTGCCGGCGTTGGCCACGATGGTGGCGGGCGAACTGTGGGACCTCGACTTGCACACGGCGATCACCGAGTGGCTGGTGCGGAGCGGGCGGGACACGGGGTCGCCCCTCACCATCCGGCTCGGCCTGTCTCAGGTGGCGATGTCGGCGGTATTGACCGGTGACTTCGGGCGGGCGATGGCGGCGATCGCCGAGGAGGAGGCGATCGCCGACGCCCTGGGCGATGTGCCTCAGCTGTATTCGCGAGTGCACCTGGCGGCGGTGCGCGGCCGCCGCCAGGAGGCGCTGGAGCTGTTCGCCGAAGCGCGGAGGCGGGGCGCCGGCCAGCTGGCCGCGAACACCGACGGGGCCGCGGCCGTGCTGTACAACGGCCTCGGCGACTACCCGGCCGCACTGGAGGCGGCCGGGCGCACGGTGGCACGCGGCGACCTCTTCCTGGCCGGTTTCACGCTGCCCGAACTGGTGGAGGCCGCGGTGCGGTGCGGCGAGAACACCGTCGCGGAGTCGGCGCTGGAGTCCCTACTCGAGCGCACCGCGCCCTCGGGCACCGCCTACGGCCTCGGCGTCGCGGCGGGCGCACGGGCTCTGGTCCGCGGCGCGGAGGACGACTACCGGGAGTCCGTCGAGCGCCTGGCGGAGAGCCCGCTGAGGCCGGAGCTCGCGCGGGCGCACCTGCGCTACGGGGAGTGGCTGCGCCGTGCCGGCCGCCGCCGCGACGCCCGCGAACACCTGCGTACCGCCCACGAGCAGCTGTCGGGGATCGGGATGGAGGCGTTCGCCCGGCGAGCCGCGGACGAGCTGCGCGCGACCGGCGAGGTGGCGCGCAGCCGTTCCGAGCACACCTACGACCGGCTGACCATGCAGGAGATGCACATCGCGCGCCAGGTCGCTGGGGGCGCGACGACGAAGGAGGTCGCCGCGCACCTGTTCCTCAGCCCGCGCACGGTGGACGCCCACCTGCGCAGCATCTTCCGCAAGCTCGGCATCACGTCGCGCAGGCAGCTCAGGGACATGCCCGAACTCGGGTGACGCGGGCTGGAACGCTCTTGCGGGAGCGGGCCGTGTCCCGCGCGTCGGCCGAAGCGCGATCGGACCGGCGATCCGGTGGTCCGACCGCAACGGTGGCGGGTCCCGCGCCGCCGAGTCGGTGTCCGCCACGTGCACGTCGTCGACGGCCCGCAGCGACGGGCGTTCGTCGCGGCGGCCAGGGGCCGGGAGCGGTCGGCGGCGCCGCCGTCGAAGTAGGTGATCCTCACCGACGCGAGCGAGAGCACGCCCACGCGATCGTCGTGGCATGGCCACACCAGCCGGCGGCAGGGCGCCTCGACGCCTCGCGAGCGTACGGAGGCATCGTGTCGACGACCGCGTTCCTCAGCGCGGCCGCGTCCGTCCTCATCGCCCTCGCACCGCCGCCCGTCCCCGCTTCCGGGGCACAGCCGGTCGCGGCCACCGTGCGCACGAGCCGAACCGCGCCCGGACCCGCCGAGGGACACCCCTCACCGCATTCGCGCGTGTACACCCATCCGCTGGAAGGAACGTTTCGATGATCTACCACGGCAACCGTTTCACCCTCAGGCCCGGCGTCTCGGAGGAGGACAAGCAGGCCGCTCTGGAGAGCCTGCGCAACCAGGGCCGCGCCATCCCGTCCGTCACCTCGTTCGTCGTCGGCCCCGACTTCGGCGGGGAGTACGAGTACGGCGCCGTCTTCGTGCTCACGGACCTCGAAGGCTACGAGGAGTACATGAACCACCCGGCGCACCAGCACACCGACCGGATCGGGCTGCCGCTGGTCGAGACCTTCATGTCGTTCGACATCACCGACGACCCGGACCCGGAGACCGGCGCGAAGATCGCCGAGATCCACCAGCGCCGCTACGACACCATGCCCGAGATCGCCGGACTGGTCTCCGACCTCGGCGAGTACACCGGCAGCGCCGCACCCGGCAAGCACGGGAACTGACCTGCCGCGGCGAGCCGCCCGCGGCGGGCGTGACCCCGATCACGGGTCACGCCCGCCGCCTGCGTGCAGAGCGGCGCCGGCAGCGCCCCGAAGCAGCGGGCGGAGGCGAACACATCGGCGATCGTCACCGACGCGAACGCGGCCGCGCCCAAGCGATCGTGACGGCATGACGACTGAAACCGCCCGCATGGCCCCTCAGCGCCTCGCACGCGGCACCATCCTCGCCGCGGCGACCTTGACGATCATGGCCCCGGCCCTCATCGCCCCCAGCCTTCCGACGATGGAGCAGGTCTTCGCGGCCCAGCCAGGAGCGCCCCTGCTGGTCCGCCTCGTGATGACGGTCACCTCGCTCATGATCGCCGTCAGCGCGCCGGTGTCCGGACTGGTCGCCGACCGCGTCGGGCGCCGCCCGCTGCTCGTGTTCAGCCTCGTGCTGTATGCGGCCGGCGGAACCGCCGGGTACTTCGTGACCGACCTCTTCCTGCTGCTGGGGACCAGAGCCGTGCTGGGCATCGCCGTCGGCGGGGTCATGACGGCGGTCAGCGCGACGATCACCGACTGGTTCGACGGGCCGAGGCGGGCCTCCTTCCTCGGACTGCAGCAGGCGTTCGCAAGCCTCGGCGGCGTGGTGTTCCTGCCGCTGGCCGGAGTGCTCGCGACGATCGGCTGGAAGGTGCCGTTCTGGCTCTACAGCCTGGCGGCCGTGGTCGCGCTGTTCGCGGTCCTCGCCGTACGGGACGGGCCGCGGGACGCTCCCACGGTGGCCGCCGACCGCGGGCGGGCGGTGACCGGCCGCATGCTCGGCATCTACGCTCTGGCACTCGGCGCGACCATGGCGTTCTACATGGCGCCGACGCAGGTTCCGTTCCTGCTGGAGAGCCTCGGCATCGGGCCCGCCCTCGTGGGGGTCGTCGTCGCCGCGAGCACGCTGACCAGCACCCTCGGCGCGTTCGCCTTCCCGGCGCTGCGCAGGCGACTGGATTCCGCCACGACTACGACGGTCAGCATCGCGCTGCTCGGCGCGGGCTGGCTGCTGGTCGGCAGCACCGGCACGGCCTGGGGCGCCGCGGCCGGGCTGCTCGTCGGCGGCGCCGGTGTCGGGTTCGCCGTCCCCAACCTCACCCTGCGCCTGTCCGAGCTCGCCCCGCCCGCCTGGCGCGGCCGAATCCTCAGCGGACTCGTCGCCGCGATCTTCCTCGGCCAGTTCCTCTCGCCGCTGGCCGCCCAGCCCGTGGTCCGATCCATCGGAGTCGGCGGCGCCTTCACCTGGTCCGGAATCGCCATGGTCACCGGCGCGGCCGTCGCCGCCGCAGCAGCGTGGATACGGACACCCGCTCGATGAGGGTTTCCCCGCTCCCCCTGCGGATCCCCGCCCGGCCGGCCGTTCCGTGCCGGCCGGGCGCCCCCGAGGCCGCGGACGGACAGGGTTCGCGGTCCTGAGGCGGCTCGACGAGGGCCTGGAGGCCATCACCGAATCCGTCACCGCCTGCCGAACGGACGGTGTGTGCTCGGTGCTCGGCTGCCGCGGCCCCGTCCCCGATTGCGACCCGCCCTCGGTCCGGTGGCGGGCCCGCTCCGGCGGTTCACGTGAGGATCTCGACGTACCCGTCGGTTCCGTGCACGCGGATCCGCTGCCCGTCCGGGATCGTGCGGGTGGCCTGCTCCACCCCCACGACGGCCGGCAGGCCGTACTCCCGCGCGACCACCGCCCCGTGCGTCATGAGTCCGCCTACCTCCGTCACCAGTCCGGAGACGGTGACGAACAGGGGCGTCCAGCTGGGGTCGGTGTAGGCGGTGACCAGGATGTCGCCCGCCTCAAGGTCGGCCTGCGCCATATCCGTGACGACACGGGCCCGGCCTTCGACGGCCCCGGCCGAGACCGGGAGGCCGGCCAGTGCGCCGGGCGGGGCGTCGTCACGCCGATACCGGCCGGTGACGGCCTCGCCGTCCGATGTGAGGACCCGAGGCGGGGTGAGCGCCTCGTGCGAACGGAACGCCTCCCGCCTTTCCACAACGAGGCGGGGGTCCACGTAGTCGGTGCGCGCGACTTCCTCCAGCTCCCGGAACCGGAGGAAGAAGATGTCCTCCTCCTCGCGCAGGGCGCCGGACCGGACGAGGCGGTCGGCTTCCCGCAGCAACGCCTGCTTGTAGACGAAGTAGCGGCTGACCATGCCGTACTTGGGGTACTCCCGGTATCCGGCGAAGGTACGCACGCGGTCGATCATCCGCCTGGTCTCCTCTGCCTTGCTCTCGCCGTCGGGAAGGGCCCGCAAGCGCGCCAGCAGTTCGTGTTCCTTCCGGCGTGACTCCCGGCGCCCTCGTTCGAAGCGTCGCTCCCCTTCGCCCGGATCGAAGTTCTTGACGTTGCCGAGGATGGCGGGCACGAGTGCGGCGGGTCGCTCGCTCCAGCGTGTCCTGGTGATGTCGATCTCGCCCACGCAGCGCATTCCGTAGGCGTCGAGATAGCCCCGGATCGCGTCCCGTGCTTGCGGTCCGCCGGCCAGCTCGGCCATCTCGTCCAGGAAGCCGTCGCCCTCCCGGCTTTCGTCCACGACACGGTGCAGGAACGCCACCACGTCGGAGTACGGCCGGACGGTGTCCGCCACGTCGAGGAGCGCCAGCCCCATCTCGGAGGTCACGTTGCGGGGGACGGACTGCGTGAGCGCATCGGCCGCGTTCTTCTCGCCCAGCCACTCCTGCACGTGCTCATTGAGCCACCGGCTCGCCTCCATCGCCGCCGTGACCACCTGGAGGCTCTGCGAATCGAAAAGTATGCGCTTCAGCTCCGCGATGTCGGCCCGGATGAAGGCGAGCAGCTCCGGCCCGGACAGCTTCCGGATCCCGCTGCGCAGGGCGGCGACCGAAGCCTCGTTGCGGTGGATCAGCTCGCTGACGACGTCGGGATCGGTCGCGATCGGAGCGGGGCCGTCACCGGCGGGGGCGGCGGTGGAATCGTCCTCCGGAAGCGCGCGGAGGAAGTCGCCGCGGTCGAGGACGGTCCGCAGCGCGTCGCCGATCAGCGGGTCGGAGCTCCCCAGGCCCTCCATGAGGCTCGCGCGACCTGCGGGCGTCGCCAGGGCGGGCGCGACGTCGACGAACAACCGTCCACCCGCCTCGTGCATCGGCCGCGGGGTCGTCAGCTGCCACAGGGAGAGCCCCAGCGGCTTCATCGCGTCGGTCATCATCTGCTGGTGACCGACGGAGACGTAGACGTGGTTCTCCCGGTCGTCGGTCGTGGGGACGGGGAACAGCGTGGTGATCGGCCTGCTCTGCACGATGTGGAACTCGTCGCCGATCCGGCACCATTCGACGTCCTGAGGCCACTCGAAGTGCGCTTCGATGCGCCGCCCCAGCCGCACCAGGTGCACGGCCTGTGATTCCGTGAGAGTCGGCTGCGTCTGCCGCTTCGGCTCGATCGGTGCGTCACGGGTACCGCCTCCCGGCGACGCCTGCACGAACCGGGCCTTGGTGGCGAGCGCGGTGGAGACGACCTGGTCGTCGCGCACCGTGTAGACGTCACCGGAGACCAGCCCGGAGACGAGCGCCTCCCCGAGCCCCCAGCCGGCTTCCACAGTGGCGGTTGTGCGGTTCGAGGTCACCGGGTCTGCGGTGAACAGGGTCCCGGCCGCGTCCGGGAACACCATCTGCTGTACGACCACGGCCATTCCCGTGTCCCGGTGGTCGAAGCCGTTGCGGAGACGGTAGGTCACCGCCCGCTCGGTGAACAGCGAGGCCCAGCACCGCCGGACGTGCCGAAGGACCGCCGCCGGACCCGTGATGTTCAGGTAGGAGTCCTGCTGGCCGGCGAAGGACGCGGTCGGCAGGTCCTCGGCGGTCGCGCTGGACCGCACCGCGTATGAGGTGTGCTCCCCGAACCGGGCGAGCGCTTCGCTGATCGCCGCCGCAAGGGCCTCGGGCACCGCGACGCCTTCGATGCTGCGTCGTATATCGGCACTCAGGGTGCGGATCGCCGCGCGGTCGCCCGGTTCCACGCGCGACAGCAGATCGAACCGGGCACCGATCGACGGTTCCTCGGCGACGATCCCTCTGAATGCGTCCGTCGTGATGCAGAAGCCGTCCGGCACGCGGATACCGGCGATCCGCGACAACTCGCCCAGCAGCGCCCCCTTTCCGCCGACGTCCGCGGCGTTCGTCGCGTCGATCTGCTCGAAATCCATCACATAGCGCAATTCCGCTCCCCCGTCGTTCGTCGATCCGGTCCGCACGGCAGCAAGTATGGAGCGGTTTTCGGTTCCTCATGAGGTGCGCGGATCTGATATAAGATGAAAGTGGCGGGAGCGGTCCGGACACGCCGTCGGCTCGGCGATCCCCGCCCGTAGGAACCGGACGCTCTGCCACCACCGGGGACCGGCGCTGCTCTTCGGCGAGCGCGGGCGCATGTCCACGCGGTTCCGCGCCTGCGGCATACGACTGATAGAATCCGCCGTCGTCTGGACGTGCCCGGAGAGAGCACCCGCCCCTACCGGGACGCAGAGGGAGAATCCGCGGAAGCAGATAATGGCACCAGGGATGTTTAGCTCGTTTTACATAGCCATACACTGCTAGCATCCCCTGCCCAAAATCAGAACCTCCACCCCGTAGACATTCTCCTCATAGCGGTGGCCGCTGGGGTATCGACGTTTTTAGCCAGGCTGGGGTGGGGATTCGCGGGAATCCTGTTGAACGTCGTTCAACGCCGCATAAACCGCACACCCCGCGCGGACCCCAGCGGAACCCGTAACTCGGTAGACGGCGTAGTGACGGGAACGGCGGTACAGGCGGGAACCATCGGCCACGTCCAGTTCCATCACCACTGCCGCGGTTGCTCGCAACACGGCCACCGTCGCGGCGCCGCGCCTCCGCCTGAGGCCTCCCCCCGGCTGAACGACCAGGAGCGCGGCGGTTCGGCCAGGGCCGGCGACCACAGCGAAGGCCCGGCGTCCTGAGGAGAAGCCGCCGACGCTAGGGTGCGCCGGGGCCAGTGCAGTGCCCCTAGGAGCGTGTCTCATGTGGTGACGTGATTATGCGGCTTGGGGCGGTGTGCCTGTTGTGACTGGTGTGGTCGCTCCCCTCAGCGCGTCGTCTCGTATCTGGTCAGCACGACGCCGCCGGGGAACGTCCGCGTCTCCACCAGGCTCAGGTTCACCCAGCTGTCCAACGCCGTGGAGAACGGCGTGCCGCCGCCCACCAGGACCGGGTGGGTGGCCAGCTCGTACTCGTCGATCAGCCCGGCCCGCATGGCAGCTCCGGCGAGCGTTGCGCCGCCGATGCCCATCGGACCGCCGTCCTCGGCCTTGAGCCGGGTGATCTCGGCGACCGCGTCGCCGGTGACCAAGCGGGTGTTCCAGTCGACCCTGTCGATCGTCGAGGAGAACACCACCTTCGGCGTGTCCCGCCAGTTCCGCGCGAACTCGATCTCCGCCGGGGTCGCGTCGGGCCGCTGGTCACCGGTCGGCCAGTAGGCACTCATCGTCTCCCACAGCTTGCGCCCGTACAGCGACAGTCCGATCGCCCGCTCCCGGTCAAGCCACCACTGGAACAGCTCGTCGCTCGGCGCGCTCCAGCCGATGTCGTCGCCGGGCGCGGCGATGTAGCCGTCCAGGGTCACGTTGATGCCGTAGATCAGTTTCCGCATGGCGCCAGCCTTCCGTGAGTCGGTCTTCGGCGTGCAGACCGGCGCGGCGCGGGAAACTCATCGGTGCGCGATCTGCCCGCACAAGGACTCCGGATGCGACCCGGTGGTGGTGCATCCGTTCTGCGGGCGAAACAGAAGGAAATGCCGGGGAAGACGTCGACATGGCTCCTGGCACGTCCCGGTGCCCGGGTCGGTCACTGCTCGTCCTCGTCCGTGTTCTCTGATTCGCGGCGGGGGCGGGTGTGGCCGCTGTGCTTTCCTGCCACCGATCCGTGGAAGGTGCCGTGAGAGAGGTCGATGCGGTCGCCCGCATAGGTCGCGTGGGTGACGCCCCCCGTGATGGTGTCTGCCTGGATCACGGTGCCCGACACGTTGCCCTCGATTCGGTTGGACACACCGCCGGCCCGGGGAACAGGCGCAGCGCTGCCGCCGGAACGTCGGGCGCTCCAGATGGCGACCGCGATAGCGGCAATGCCTACGGCCACCGCGGCGACCGCGGCCCATTGGGCCAATTCGTCGAGGTCCATGACGTACTTGAGCAGCGCCGCCGCGACAGCAGCCACCGCCGCCACTCCCCCGAAGGTCCCCACCGCCAACCATCGCATGAACGAAGTATGCCCGAGAACGACCGGCAGGTATCCGGAAACCCGGCGGTATATACGGCGCCACTCGGGCGGGAACCTGAGGCGGAGAAACCCGCTTTTCCTCTATCGAGGATGCCCGGGTCACCGGCATCCGCGTGAATCGACCCGCCCGGCCAGGCGGCGTCCGCCGGTACCGGTCCCCTCGAAACCCGAGCCGAAGCGCCGGGCGTTTCTGCGTACCCGACGATGAGTTTCTCCGCCCCTGCAAGTCCATCCCAGCGGAACTGCCCGGCGCGCGGGGCACGAAGGCGACAGCACTGGAGCGCATCCATGGTCATCGTTGCAGGACACATCACCGTTGAACCGCATCAACGCGAGTCCTATCTCGCGGGCTGTGCACCCATCGTCCAACAGGCTCGCCGGGAGGTCGGCTGCCTCGACTTCGCGATCTGCGCGGACCTGGCCGACCCCGGCCGTGTCAACGTCTACGAGCGCTGGGAATCGCGGGCGGCGCTGGCGGCCTTCCGCAGCAGCGGCCCTGAATCGCAACCGGAACCGGCGATGCTCACGGCCTCAGTCCAGGAGTTCGACATCGCCGACATGCGACCCGCGTTCGGGGACGGTGCGGAATGAGCCGGCCGGACGGACTCCGCTGCGAACGCTGGGGTGGGGCGTCGTCCACCGACCCGGCTCGTCGCGCCATGGGGGGCGGCCGGGCCCTAGGGCCGGGCTGGATCGCCGTATCCACCCCGGCCATGGGGAGAACGGAACCGCGCCTGCGACCGGTTCCGCGATCCCCGGGCGCAGGTCCCCGGGATCGCCGAGCCGCTTCGACCGCACTTCCGCCCCTTCCCGTGGCGCCCCGACGCTCAAGGCCGAAGGACGTACTTCCCGCGCACTCCGCCCTTCGCGACCGCGCGGTGGGCGGCGGCGACCTCATCCAGCGGTACCGCGGCGTGCACCCGCCCGGGCAGCCGACCGCGTGCGGTGGCCTCGAGGAGCCCGGCGAGCCGGGCGCCGTCGGGCTGCGCCACCACCACCCGGACGGTGACGCCGCGCTCTTCCGCCGGCGCCGCACCCGGCTGCACGCCGACGAAGAGGCCGCCGTCGCCGACCAGCGCGAGGCCCCGTTCCTGGAGCGCGGCACCGTCGGCTACGGCGTCCCATCCGGATGCCGCCTCGGTGGTGAAGTCGGCGCCGAGGCTGCGGACGAACTCTTCGTCCTCCGCGCGGGCCAGACCGGTGACGCGCCAGCCGCGCTCCTGGGCGAGCGAGGAGACATAACCGCCGACCGCCCCTGCGGCCCCGGTCACCAGCAGGCTCCGGCCCCTGCCCTCGCCGAGCAGGTCGACCAACTGAGCCGCGGCCAGGCCGTTGACCGGGACCGTCGCCGCCGTGACCAGGTCGAGACCGTCGGGCACAACAGCGGCGTCGCCCGCCGGGACGACCACCTGCTCGGCATATGTACCGAGGTCGCGGTCGAACCCGCCGACCATCCCCGCGACACGGCTGCCGACCGGAAGGTCGGTGCCCGGTCCGGCCGCGGTGACCGTACCGGCGAAGTCCCAACCCAGGCCGGTGTGCTCGGGCTGGTCGATCAGGCCGAGTTCGTGGAACACCCCGCCGGCCACAGCCAGGTCGACGGGGTTGACGGCGGCCCCGGCGATGTCGACCCGGATCCGGCCGGGCCCGGGCTCGACGACGGGCACGTCGATGATCTCGATGGAGTCGGGACCGGCCGGGATGCGGACGACCGCGGTCCGGAACGTGGTGGACATGTCTGCCTCCTGTGGAGATATCGGTACTGCTCCACCACAATGGAGGGGTAACTCTCCAACGGGAAGTACGCACTTCGAAGTGCGTTGGCCACCGCGAGGTAGGGAGGAGGGGTCCTTGCCGACGATGACGGCGGCCCAGAAACGGGCGAAGGAGAAGGCGGAGTACGACGCGTTCCTGGCGAACTGTCCCAGCCGCCTGCTCCTCGACCGGATCTCGGACAAGTGGGTGACGCTGGTCCTGGCCGCGCTCGGCAGCGACGGCCCGCACCCCGGCGAGGACCGCCGCGGTGATCCGCGGGCGATGCGCTATTCCGAACTGTCGCGCCGGCTGTCCGGCGTCAGCCAGAAGATGCTCACCCAGACCCTTCGCTCCCTCGAACGCGACGGCCTGCTTACCCGCACGGTGACGCCGACCGTGCCTGTCACGGTCACCTACGAGCTGACCGACCTGGGGTTGTCGCTCCACGGCGTCATGCGCGGCATCAAAGGGTGGGCGGAAGCGCACATGGACGAGGTTCTCGCCAACCGCCGCGAGTACGACACCGCCGACCGCTCCACACCGGCCGACCGCCCGACTCCTCCCGAATCCGGCAGGTAGCCGAGGCTGCGGCGAAGCTCGGGGCGCCGTGCGAGACGCTCCCTCGGCCTCGTGCGACGAGGCGGCGGTGGTCCGGAGTTTCACATCGGGCGCGGAAGGCTGTACCCGGCGACTCTGCCGCCTGAGCCCGGGGCCGGTCGCCTCGGGTGACCCCGATTGCACGGTGATTTTTCCTAGTTTCGACTGACAACCTCCCCCCGACCAGAGCATCCTTCGGGTATGCAGCGCCCTTCCACCAGATCCCCCGGACGCGGTGAACACGGCACTCGCATGTCCGTGTCCGTCACCGGCACCCTCCTTGCAGTCGGCCTGATCGCCGCAACCGCCCAGAGCTGCGCCGGCGGGGGCACCGAGCCCACCGGAAGCGCACCGGCGCCTTCCCCCGCACCGACAGCGACCGTCACCGTTACCGCTACCGCCACCCAGAAGGTCGAAGCCACCTCCACCGAAACCCGTGAAGTGCAGGTGACCGCTACGGAGACCGTCCGGCAGACGGTCACTGAGCAGGCGCCCGCCCAAGACGGCGGCCTTGACACGTACTACGACAACTGCGACGAGGCCCGCGCAGCGGGCGCCGCCCCCGTCCGCGAAGGCGACCCCGGATACGGACCGCACCTCGATCGCGATCGCGACGGGGTGGGGTGCGAGTAGCGCCAGCCGCACGACGAGCGCATGCCCGTTCCTTTCGCTAGCCGCACACGCCGATGTCACCCGCATAGGCACGCGACCTGCTCACCGGCCGGGGCCAGCGAACGGCTCGTCGCTTCACGGCTCTGCCCGCCGAAGCCGGGAACGATCGCGAACGGCTGCGAGGCCGGCAACCGGGCGTACGGACGCCGGTCCCGGTGAGGCGCCCGCGGCGCGGTCACCTCTGCGACCGGGACGCCGCGTCCCCGCCGCTCCAGGCGGAGAGCAGCGCGTCGACGTCGCGGGCGCACTCGCCGCACCCCGTGGTGGCCCGCGTCCGCTCCGCCACCGACGTCCGGCTGCGCGCTCCGTCGCGCCATGCGGCCTCGATGCGGTCGCGGGAAACGGCGTTGCACCGGCACACCGGCTCCTCCTCGCCTGTATCGGCGGCCGCGGTCGCCGACTCGTGAAACAGTGCCAGCGGCTCGGCGGGCAAGGGCGATCCGGTGGCGAACAGCCGCCCCAGCGTCCCGGCCGCGCGCGGGAAGCCCAAGAGCACCGCGCCGGTCACCAGGTCCCCCTGCGCCGACAGGCGGGCATAGCGGCCGGCGCGGAAGTCGTCGATGGTCAGCACGGGATCGCCGGTGTCGAGCCGCCCCATCGCCGCCAGCTCGATCCCTTCGGCCTTCAGCCGGGTCACCGGCCGGACGCCGGTGTAACAGGCGCCGGGGCCGGTTCCCGTCAGACGATCGGCCAGTACCGCGGCCTGCTCCCAGCCCGGCTGGACCAGGCCGGCTCCTCCCGCCGGGTGCTGAGCGCAGTCCCCGATCGCGTAGACGCCGGGTTCGGAGGACGCCAGCTCGTCGTCGACGAGGACGCCGTGGTCGGTCGCGATGCCGGCAGCATCGGCGAGTTCGGTGCTGCCGCGCACCCCGGTGGTCAGCACCAGCGCTTCGGCGGCCAGCGTCCGGCCGTCGTCCAGTTCCAGACCCGCGGTCGGATGCCAGCGCGCGGCCGCCTGGCCGGCGCAGACGGCCACACCGGCCTCGCCGTAGCGCCGGGAGAGGACCTCCGCGGCCTGCTCGTCGATCTCCTGGTGCATGATCCAGGGCATCGCCTCCACCACGGTGCAGCGCACGCCCCGACCGGCCAGCGCCCGGGCGATCTCCAGGCCGAGGACGCCGCCTCCCAGCACGGCCGCGGCCCCGCCTGGGCGGGCCTGAGCCATGAGGCGGCGGCAATCGGCGATGTCGCGCAGCGTGCTCACTCCCGCGGCCAGTCTCCCCGCTTCGTCGGCGATCCCGGCGACGGGAGGCACGCGCGCACGCGCGCCGGTGGCCAGCACAAGCCTGTCGTAGTTCAGCCGGGTTCCGTCGTCCAGGGCGACGGTCTTGCGGCGGGGGTCGATGGCGCGCGCGGCCACCCCGGTGCGCACCCGGACCGAGGGCGTCTCCGGCTCCGGCAGGCGGATGTCGTCCAGGGTGTAGTCCCCCGCCACGACGCCGGGCAGCAGAACGCGGTTGTAGGCGCCGCCCGCCTCGGCACCGACAACCGTGACGCGGCAGCGCCGCCCGTCCGGGTCGCGGCGGGCGACCTCCTCGGCGAAACGGGCTCCGACCATCCCGTTGCCGATTACGACGAGATGGCGCACGGCACATGTCACGGGCGGATCCTTCCTGGCGTCGCGAAGGCCGGCCGCAGGGGGCGCCGGGTGCCGCCGGCGCCCGGGATCAGGCCGGGTCGGCGCCGGAGGCGCACGTTTCCAGGCGCACGGCGCTGAGCTTGAACTCGGGCATACGGCTGACAGGGTCCAAGGCGGGATTGGTGATCTTGTTGGCGGCCTGCTCGCCGGAGTAGTGGAAGGGCAGGAACACCGTGTCGCGGCGGATTCCGCCGTTCAGCCGCAGGCGTGCGAGCATGCGGCCGCGCCGGGAGACCACGCGCACCCACTCGCCCTCGGACATCCCGTAGTGGTGGGCGCTGTCAGGGTGCACCTGCACCTCGGCCTCGGGTGCGGCCTCGGCCAGTTCGGGCACGCGGCGGGTCTGGGCGCCGGACTGGTAGTGGTTCAGCAGCCGTCCGGTGGTGGCCAGCAGCGGGAACTCAGCGTCGGGTGCTTCGTCGGGCGCGCTCAGCCCGCCACTGTGGAACCGGGCCCGTCCGTCAGGGTGGTGGAACCCGTCCAGGAAAAGCCGAGGAGTGCTGCTGGCGGAGTCCGGGAGGGGCCAGTACAGCGCCTCTCCGCCCGCCAGCCGGTCCGGGCTCAGCCCTGCGTAGTCGGCCGGTCCCCCGGCCGATGCGGCGGCCAGCTCCGACAGCACCGCTTCGGGTTCGGCCGGGAACCGGGCGGCGGACTGCCCCAGCCGACGGGCCAGCTCGGAAAGGATCCGAAGGTCGCTGCGCGGCCCTTCCGGCGGCTCCGCGACCGCCCGCCGGCACAGGATCCGCCCTTCGAGGCTGGTGAGCGTGCCTTCCTCCTCGGCCCACTGCAGGCTCGGCAGCACCACGTCGGCCAGCGCGGCGGTCTCGGAGAGCACGAAGTCGGATACGACCAGGAACTCCGTTGCGCCCAGCCGTTCCCGGACGCGGTCGGAGTCCGGGGCCGAGACCGCCGGGTTGGAGCCCATCACCACCAGTCCGCGCGGCCCTTCCGGCCGCCCCAGCGACTCCAGCAACTCCTGGGCGCTGGGCCCCGGCCCCGGCAGCTCGTCGGGCTCGACTCCCCACACCTTCGCCACGTGCTCGCGGGCGCGGGGATCGCCGATGCTCCGGTAACCCGGCAGCTGGTCGGCTTTCTGGCCGTGCTCGCGCCCGCCCTGCCCGTTGCCCTGGCCCGTGATGGTGCCGTAGCCGGAACCGCGCCTGCCGGGCAGGCCCAGGCCCAGGGCCAGGTTGATCCACCAGCCCGCGGTGGCGGTTCCGGTGCTGTGCTGTTCGACGCCGCGCCCGGTAAGCACGTACGCGCCGCAGGCGGTGCCCAGCATGTCCGCGGCGGTGCGGATGTCGGCGGCGGCGACTCCGGTGACGTGCTCGGTGCGCTCGGGCCACCAGGCGGCCGCCTGCCGCAGGGCCGCGGTGAAACCGGTGGTCCGCTCCGCGATGTACGCCTCGTCGAGGAGCCCTTGCTTGCGGGCGGAGTGCAGCAGTCCCATCGCCAGGGCGGCGTCGGTTCCCGGGCGCGGGGCCAGGTGCAGGCCTCCGCCCTCCTCTGCTCGGGCCGCGGTCTCCGACCGGCGCGGATCCGCCACGATCAGCCGCGGGGAGGCGAGATGGCCCATCATGGGCGGCATGGTCGCAGCAGGGTTGGCGCCCGCCAGCAGCACGACCTCGGCCCCGGCCAGATCGGGTAGCGGGAAGGGAAGCCCGCGGTCCACGCCGAAGGCGCGGGTGCCCGCCGCCGCAGCGGAGGACATGCAGAACCGGCCGTTGTAGTCGATACGGGACGTGCCGAGGGCGAGACGGGCGAACTTGCCGAGCAGGTAGGCCTTCTCGTTGGTCAGCCCGCCGCCTCCGAACACGCCCACCGCGTCGGAGCCGCTCTCCGTACGCAGTTCGCCCAGGCGGGCCGCGACGTGGTCCAGGGCGGTCTCCCAGTCCACCTCCCGCAGGGGGGCGCTGCGACGGATCCGCAGTAGGGGCCGGGTCAGCCGCTCCGGGGAGCGGAGCAGTTCGGCCGCCGTCCAGCCCTTGCGGCACAGACCGCCCCGGTTCGTCGGGAAGTCGACCGGTCGCACCGACAGTCCGCCCTGCGGGGCCGGAGTCAGCCGCATGGCGCATTGCAGCGCGCAGTAGGGGCAGTGTGTAACGGTCATGGCGTCGGACCTCCGGTCCCCGCGGTCCGGGCAGGGTGCCGCCCGCTCCCGCGCAGCATGGGTGCGATGGACGGAGCACCCGTTAGGACGGCCAGATCCCGCGAGCGGGATGCCATCCCAGCTTCTGGCGTGCGGCGGTGCTGTCGATCCGGTGCGACGGGATGCCGCTCTCGTCCGCGCCGTCGGACTCGGGCGGTGCGCAGCCGGTGGCGCGGGCGAGCCTCGTGTAGTAGTCGCCGACACGCAGCGGTTCGTCGGCGACGTTGAACGTCCATCCGGCGGGGGCTCGCTCCAGGGCCGCGACCACCGCGGCGGCGTAGTCGACGACGTGCACCATCGACACGAAAGCGCGTCCGTCGCCGGGAATGCGCAGCTCGCCGCGGGCGAGCTGGCCGCATTGCGTGTCCTGGGCCGTTCCCGGACCGGCGAAGCGCGCTCCGCGCAGCAGGCACCAGGCGACCTCGGTGGGCGGTACCGCGCTGACGGCCCTCTCCATCTCCGCGACGGGGTCCACGATCTCCCGGCGCCGGGGGTCGGCGTCGAAGAGGGCGTCCTCGGCCAGCCAGCCGTCCCCGCCGTCGGCGTAGGCCATGGTGATGCTCATCTGCACGAGACGCCGTACGCCCGCAGCCCGCGCGGCCTCGACCAGAGCGCCGGTGCCCACGCTGCGGATACGCCCCGTCGGCCGCCATGCGCCGGCGGCGGAGGGGTCGCGCGGCATACTGGTGGCGAGGTTGACGACGGCGTCGTGGCCTTCGACCTGGGCGCGCAGGTCGAGTCCGGAGTCGAGCAGCCCAGCCCGCACCGTCGGGATCCCTTCGGGCAGGGAGTCCAACCTGTCCGGTGCCATGGCTGTGACCTTGTGGCCGCGCGCCGTCAGCAGCGGTACCAGCCGCCGGCCGAGCACTCCTGTGGCTCCGACCGCGAACACCCGCATCGCGCTCCCCTCTCACACCGGTCGCGGCTTGCCTTCCGCCGCTTTCGAGTCTCTCCGCGCGGCCGCATGCGCGGCCTCCCGTGTTCACGCGATACTCGGCCCCTTCGCCTTCCCCGGAGGGCCGTCCACGCGGGTGCCGAACGCACCGAACACGGTGGTGGCGCGGAAGAAGGCGCCGGCCGCGGAGGCGCGTGCAAGCTCCTGGGAGAGCCTTACGGCCTCCTCTCGCGTGACGGCACCGCAGCGCAGCGCCCGCCACGGCAGCTCCGACGCCGGGGCCCGGGCTCCCGCCGCGCCGTCGTCGATCCAGGTGGCGGCTTCGCAGTCGGCGACATCCACCCCGGCCGCGACCAGGAGGCCCCGCAGCTGCCGACCGGCTTGCGGGTTGGCCAAAGGCGCGCTGAGGGCATCGAGAACCCGGTCGACGACGTCGGCGGGCCCGGGGTGCAGCACGGCGGTCGACCAGTCGGTGTCCAGGAGCGCGATCCGCCCGCCCGGCGCGAGGACTCGCGTCATCTCGGCGACCGCCTGGGCGGGGTCCTCGATGTGCTGCAGGACGCGCTCGCAGCGCACGATGTCGAAGCACCCGTCGGGAAAGGCCAGGGAGCGGACGTCGCCGTCGGCCATGTCGACGGCGACGCCGCGTTCCGCCGCTCTGCGCTCGGCCTCGGTACGCAACCCTGCGACAGGCTCCACCCCCACGGCGCGCCCGTGCCGGCCGACCCCGGCGGCCAGCGCCACGACGTCCTCGCCGGTTCCGGCCCCGACGTCCAGGGCGGTCTCGCCTGGCCGCGGCGCCAGCCGCCGAAACGCCCACTCCTTGAGCGCGCGGACCGCTGGGCGGCTGTTGTTGACGTCGAGGATTCTGATCTGCTCGGCGATTCCGGCGGGGTCGCGGTCCCGGCCGTCGAACCGGAATCCGTCCTCGCGCGAAACGTCGGTGCGGGGCGCTGCGGTCTGCGGTGCCGTATCCATGTATCCGTCGCCTTTCGTCGCTGCGCGGGGGGCGCGGGTGGGCGTCGCGGCCCGGGTCTGCGCCGCGAGAGCTGTTTCATCGGCGCGTCGAGGGCAGGCTTCGAGCGAGCCCGAACTGCTCGGCGCTGCGGGCCTGGGGCGTCCATGCCCGTTCCACGGCCGGGGAGAGGGCTGCGACTCGGGCGGAGACCTCGGCGTTGCGGGCCAGTATCGGCTCGTCCCGATCGGTGCCGCGGGAGCCGGGGGTGAGATCCAGCAGCCACAAGGGGTGCAGGTCGGCACCGCGGAGCGCCTTGGCGTCCTCGGCCGCGATGCCCGCGTGCACGTGCCGCGCGCCCGCCCGCACCGCGGCCCGGATGGGGCTGTAGTAGACGGTCGTGAAGTATTCCGCGACGCCGTTCAGCCGCGTGTAGTCGAATCCGGCCGACCGCAGGAAGAGGGTGCGGCCTCGGAGGAGGTAGGCGCAGTAGCCGATGATCCGGCCGTCGCGGCAGCACAGCGCAGCGCGAGCAGCGCCCCCCGCGGCCGCGGCCTGCCGGCGGAAGGAGTCGGCGATCGCCTCTGCGGGGGCGCGCCGTCCGTAGCGTTCGTCGGTGCGGGCTTGGAGCTCGGCGGCGACGTCGACGACGTCTTCGAGAGGCGCGTGCCGCACCGTGCAGCCCGCCTCGTCGAACCTGCGCAGATCGCGCCGTACCATGCTGCGGCGTTTGGCCGACAGCGAGTCCAGCCACCCCTCCCAGCCGCCGTCGGGAAGCGTGAACCAGGCGTCGGCGCCCAAGAGCACCGGCTGCCGGCGGACTCCGGCGGCCCGCAGGGCTTCGGCTTCGGCGGTGGAGAGGAACATCGCCATCACCGGGGGCCGCTGCGGCGGGGCGTCGCCCAGGAGGCCGGCGGCGGCCGCGTGCTCGGGCAGCCGCCGCAGCCGGTCGAGCAGCCGTTCGACCAGCCCGGTGTGGGGCTGCGCCGCCGAGAGGATGTGGGTCTGGTATCCGCGGGCGGGGCCGACGAGGACGCCGGCGGGCACCTCCGACGTCCCCAGGTCGCGCAGCAGAGCGTCCCAGCGGTAGCGGGTGTGGGCTTGGCGGGTCACCGCCGAGACCGGCACCGCCGCGCGGCGTCCGGCGTCCTCGACGCAGACGGCTCCCCCGGTGTGGCCGTCCAGGGAGGCGCAGAACTCCAGCCAGCCGCGGGACGAATAGAAGCGGTCGCCGGCGAGCCGGTCCCACTCGGCGCCGCCGAGGCCCCCGACGGCGTCGCGGAACACCTCTTCAGCAGGCCCCGCCCGGGCCGTCACAGTGCGGCGGCGGGGCAGTTGCGCGAGCGCACCTCGCTCCCTCGCCGGTTGAAGAGTGTGACGGTCATCCCGTCTCCCTGCCCCTCCACGCGGATCCAGCGCTCGTCGGTCCAGCCGCGGAAGCGGAACTCCCCCTCGCCCAGGTGTACGAGTCCGAGCGCGGGGCTGCCGTCGAGATGCACGGCCAGCTGTCCCTGCGCCCAGTCGATCGACGCGTCGACCAGCGCGTCGCTGGTGCGGAACTCGTCATCGTCCTCCCAGCTGGTGAAGGGTTTGGGCATGGCGAACCGGCACCGGCGCCGCGAGGCCCCGCCCGGATCGAGCGGCTGCTCGGGGCGGGCGAAGACGACGTCGGGCTCGGCGAGCGCTTCGCGGAGTTCGGCGGGGAACAGCTCGACCAGCTCGGGTGTGACGTGGGTGTCGATCACCATGTGCACGCGGTTTCCGGTACCGGTGTTGCTGACGCGGTGGGGCCTGCAGAAGTTGCCGAACCACAGTGTCCCGGGCTGCCACCGGTACACGTCGTCGCCGAACTCCAGGGTCGCCTCGGGGACCGTGGTGATCGGGATGTGCAGGCGCAGTGTGCCCCAGGGAAAGCCGTACTTGGTGTCGACGTGCTTGCGGGTGGCCGCGCCGGGGCCCAGCGCCATCAGCCGCACGGCGCGCAGCGGAACCGGAAGCTCGGCGAGGATCCGGGCGAAGTAGGGGGTCCGGGCCAGCCAGCCGGTGTCGGCGTGGTCCACCAGTCCGGGCCCGCCGGGATCGGTGCGGTCGTCGCCGCCCCCGGGGCTGCGCAGCGGCAGCACCGTCCAGTCGTAGCTCACCTCGGTGCCGACACCGGTGTCGGAGAAGTACCGCTGCCGCTGCCATTGGTGCCCGGTGATCTGCTTCAGGTCCGCGACCAGCCGGGGGACGTCGTATTCGCGCTCCAGCCGGACCGCGTCGGGCAGGTCGTCCAGGGTGCTCTGGCTCATGATGCTCCTTCTGACGCGGGCGCCGCCACACCGACGGCGTCCTGGGGTGCGGTTCGGAACCTGTCGGTGTAGTCGAGCAGCTGTTGGCACATGGCCACGGCGCGTTCGATCGTCTCCCGCGCGGCGATCCGGTACTCGCCGTCGACCCGCCGGAAGTCGCCGTCGGCGGTGGTCGTCACGAGCGGAACGGCGATCCCGTGCAGTCCGCGCGCCACGATCCGCAGGTGGTCGGCGGCCTGGCCACTGGCGCGCCGCCCGCCGTTGCCGCAGAGCGCCAGCGGCTTGCCCCGCACGTCGGCGATCGCCAGGTGGTCGAGTGCGTTCTTCAGCGCCGCCGAGTAGGAGTTGTGGTAGACGGGGCTCGCCCACACCATGGCGTCGGCGGCCCGCACCCGGTGCAACAGGTCGCCGACGGCCGGGTCGGGCGGGTCCTCGGGGCTACCGTGATAGCGCACGTCCACCTGAGGCAGGCGGTGCTCACGGAGGTCGAGTACGTCGGTGCGGGCCCCCAGCTGCTCCAGGGTTCTGCGGACGAGCTCCGTCAGCACCGCTGTCCTCGATGGATGTCCCAGACTGCCCTGGATGCACAGGACGTCGGCTCTCACGGTCGGTCCGACCACGGTTCAACCCTTCCTGCGATCTGCTTCGGTTCGCTGTCGCGCAGGCCGCGCAACGCGGCGTCGGAAATCTCCTGATTCGTCAGCCAGCGGGTTCCCCGACCGGTGTCGGCGAACCCCAGAACGACACTGCGGTAGCTGCGCGGTGGCGCATAATGCGTGGGCTCGGGCCGACTCCGGCGCGGGTCGACACCGGAGCTGCCCCACAGCTGCACGACGGTCGCGTCCGCACTCAGCAACGGGACCAGCGCAGCGTGGACGCCTTCGTCGAAGGGCGTGTGGACCCACAGCAGCGCTTCGGCGACCCGCCGACCCTCGACGGCCCCCTTGACCGCTTCGCCCAGCTCCCGGGGAGCGGCCCAGTCCGCAGGCACCGGCACCAGCTCCCCGGTGTCGGGTGCCCCGCGCTCGGCGCGTTCGGGCCGGCGCGCGACGCAGACGACACGCGCACCGGTGCGCAGCAGCTCGTGAACGGCGGGCCGGAGCATGCCGGTGCCGCCGACGACGACGACCTCGCGCGGGGCGGTCATGTGCGCACCGCCCAACGCAGGTCGGGCGAGGCTCCCGCCGCACGGTGCACCACACCGGTGAGGCCGGGACGCTGCAGCCACAGCCCGGACCAGGAATAGAGGGGAACGACGGCGTCGTGGTCCAGCAGCCGCTGCTCGGCCGCCGCGAGGCGGGAGTGGCGCTCGGCGTCGCCGATCTCGTCGCGGGCGGCGGCGACCAGCCTGTTGTACTCGGCGTCCGACCACTTCGACTGGTTGCCGGCCACGCCGTCGGAGACGTGCTCGGCGAGGAACGCGAGCGGGTCGTCGTAGTCCGCCCGCCAGGATGCGATCGAAAGGTGGTAGGTCCCCTCGCGGATCGCCGTGTACTGGCCCGCGTAGCTGCGCGCGTCGATCTCGACGGAGGCGCCGGTGCGTTTGCGGATCTGGTCGGCGAGCCGCTCGGCCTCAGCGACGCGGTCGCGGATGTCGGTGCAGACCAAAGTGAGGCGGACGCCGTCGAGCCTCCCGCCGGAGCGGCGGCGGCGCGCCACCCGGGGGCTGGCGCGCAGGTATGCGCGGGTGCCGGCGCTGGGCGGGACGAGCCGGCCGATGGGCGCCGCCCCCGAACGGGTGTCGGTGACGAGCTCCTCGGGGTCGATCGCGTCGGCGAGAGCGGCGCGGACCCCGGAGTCGGCCAGCAGGTCGTCGCGGGTGTTCATCACCAGGTAGCTCACGGTCGCCTCGGGAATCCGGGTGACGTGGGCGGGGTCGACCTCGTCCAGGGCGCGGATCTCCAGGGGTGCCAGGTCGATGTCCCCGCTGGCGTAAAGCTCCACGGGATCGCCCCCGACGACGTAGCGCACCGGGGACGCGGGCATGGCGTCGTCCCAGTAGTACGGGTTGCGCTCCAGCTCGATCCGCTCGCCCGGGTCGACGGCGCTGTAGCGGAAGGGGCCGCTGGCGGGCACCGCGAGGGCATCGTGAGGGCTGCGCGCGGGCGGAGCGTCCTCGCGCAGCGGCGCGAACGCCGGCAGCGCCCAGAACTCGCGGATGTCGGCCAACGGGTGCTCCAGGTGGAAGCGCACAGTGTGCTCGTCGAGGACGTCGACGCCGAGGGCGGCGCCGGGGACGCCCTGATGGCGGTCGCGGGCCCCGCCGAGCACGTACATCTGCCAGGCGCAGCGCAACCCGAGGGCGGGGTCGGTGCCGCGCAGGAAGGTGTGGGCGACGTCGCCGGACCGCACCGGGCGGCCGTCGGACCACCGGGCCGTGCGCCGCAGCTGGACGGTGACGACCCGCCCGGAGCGGTCGATCCGCCATCCCTCGGCCAGCGCGGGGCGCAGATCCCCGTCGGGAGCGGGGCGGACCAGTCCTTCGAACAGCCCGGCGTGGATCCGCATGGACCAGTCGTCGACGCCGGTGTGGGGATCCCAGTTCGGCGGGTCGCCGGGGAGCCAGCTGCGTACCGTCTGCGCTTCTCCCCTGTGTGCAGGGGCAGCACGGGGCTTCTCAGTCATCGACCGCACTCCTTGCTTGTGTAGGCGAACCGCTGTGCGAAGCGGCGCCGCCGGCGGCCGCCGGCGGCCGTCCTGTTCCGGGACCGGGCGGCGCGGCCGGGAGCGGGGAGTCCGCGTCCGCCGCGACGGCCTCCAGTGGGTGCAGCGTCACCTCGCGCACACGGACCAGCCCGGCCATGGCCACCACGTGGGCGAGGGCCTCGCCGAGCCGGCCGGCGGGAATCTGCGCCGCGGGGTCGGTGACCTCCCGGTCGGGCAGTGTCCAGTCGGGGTGCACGATCACCGTGCTCACGGGCTCGTGCAGCAGGGACGCCTGCAGCCCTCGCGCGAGCCCGAGCAGGCCGCCCTTGCTCGCGTAGTAGGCCTCCTGGTCGGGTCGGGCGACCGGGCGGGTCACCGGCTCGGAGCCGAGCAGCACCACCACGCCCGGGCGGGCTCGGCGCAGCGGCTCCAGGGCGCGGCGCAGCAGCCGGGTCTGAGCAGTGAGGTTGAGCGCGAGGACCGAGTGCCACAGCTGCTCGTCGGAACCCTCGAAATCCTCCTTGGGGAACGCGCCCGCCGCGGCGACAAGCACGTCCAGTCGCCCGAAGCTCTCCAGCACGGCATCGACGAGCCCGTGCGCCACCCCCTCGGCGTCCAGGTCGCCGGTGAGGGGAAGGACGGTCTCCTCCGGTCGCGAGCAGGCCTGCACGGTGCGCGCCAGCCGCCGCCGGCTGCGCCCGTGCACCGCCACGCGGTAGCCGCGGGCGCTCAGCGCCACGGCCGCCTGCGAGCCCACCACGCCGCTGGCCCCGGTGACCAGCGCGACCGGCGCTCCCGTTTCCGGCTCACTCATCGGCCGCCTCCCGTTCCTCGAAGCCGCGCCCGGAGCGCAGCGCCAGCACGTAGGCTCCGGCCGCCGCCGCGATCACCGCCGCCACCACCGCGAAGCCGCCGTAGCGCAAGGAGGCGAACATCAGGCCCATGGACAGCGAACCGGCGAAGAGCCCTATCTCGTAGACGGTCCAGAAGGTGCCCTGCGCCCCGGCGCGGCGGTCGACGTCGACGCGGTCGGCGGTCCACGCGGTCAACCCGGGCACACCGCCGCCGATCCCGGCGCCGACCAGCACAGCCGCGCCGACGATGGCGGCGGGGTGGACGACCGCGGACAGCACCGCCAGTCCGGCGGCCAGACTCAGCAACGCCGGCACCAGCACCCAGGACCGTCCGAAGCGGTCGTAGCTCCGCCCCACCACGGGCAGCAGGAGCAGGGTGGTCGCGGCGTAGACCGACAGCACCAGCCCGGGGTTGAATGCCGACACCTCCGACACCCGCAGCGGCATGTAGACGCTGAAGGCGCTGAACGCGCCCGCGATCGCAGCGCCGATGAGCCCTGGCACCACCGCGCGCCGCTCGATCGCCTGCTGCCACCAGCGCCG
>NZ_JROO01000028.1 GCF_000826685.1 Streptomonospora alba | reverse complement strand
GGCGCGGCGGGCCCGCCGCGCCCTTCAGCCGGCCGCGTGCAGCCAGCGCACCGGGGCACCGTCGCCCGCGTACCGGAAGGGTTCGAGTTCCTCGTCCCAGACCCGGCCGGTGAGCCGGTCCAGTTCGGCACCGAGGTCGACGCCCTCGTGGGCCTGGGCGCGCTCGACGGCGTTGCGCAGCCGCGACTCCGAGACCATCACCTCGCCCGCGGCGCTGGTGACTGCGGTGAAGATCCCCAGGGTGGGCGTGTAGCTGTAGCGGACTCCGTCGCAACCGGGAGTGGCCTCCTCGGTGACCTCGTAGCGCAGCTTCTGCCAACCGTTGAGTGCCGATGCGATGGCACCCGAGGTACCCGGGGCCCCCTGCCAGTTCAGCTCGGCGCGATGAGCACCGGGAGCCGCCGGCTGAGCGCTCCAGTCGAGTTTCACAGGCACGCCAACCACACCCGCGACCGCCCACTCGACGTGTGGGCACAGCGCCGCAGGCGCGGAGTGGACGTACAAGACGCCACGTGCGGACACCGAACCTCCTGATACGAACGAGTGCGCTTCCCCGACGCCCTCGTACCCGAAGAGGAGCTGTCCGTCCTGGATTTTCCTGGGCCCATTGTGCCCCATCGGCACCATCGGCACCAGGTCCGCCACGACCGGATCCGGTGTTCCCCCCGCTTCCCCTCAGGCGAGCGGCTACTGTTGCCGTGCGCGCGAGGCGGGAGCTGAGAGTCTACTGGGGGTGCGGGTGGCTGACCAGTCCTACGCCGAGGCCTCGACGGGCGAGCTGGTGAAGCGCGCCTTGAGCGACGACGACACGGCGTGGGAGGCCCTGATCGACAGGTTCGCCGTGCGGGTGCGCGCCGTCGTGCGCAGCCACGGCCTGTCCGCCCATGACGCCCAGGACGCCGAGCAGACCGTGTGGTCCAATCTGGCCGAGCACCTGTCCCGAATCCGGACCCCGGAGAGCGTCGGCCCCTGGCTGGCGACCACCACCCAACGCGAGTGCGGCAAACTCCGCCGACTGGCCCGGCGCGCCCCGCCGGCCGATCCCGAACGGCTCCACGCGGTCGACCACCGCAGCCCGGAGGAGATCACCATGGCGGCCGAGCGCGACAGGCTGGTGCGCTGCGCGATCGCCGAGCTGCGCGAGCCCGACCGCACGGTCGCCGTGCTGGAGCTGCATGCACCGCGCTCGCCCGCTGCCGAGGTCGCCGAGTTCGCAGGGCTGCGGCCGACCGAAGTTCCGACCGTGCGCCGCCGCGTCCGCCGCCGGCTGCAGCGCCTGCTCACGGAGCAGGGCTACGGGACGCAGCGGCGGAGCGGAGATCCGGGCGGGCGCAGCGGCGCTGAGGACTCGGCCGTGCGCGCGGGGCCGGAGGACGGAAGGGCGCAGGACAAGGCCCGGCAGGCGGGCACAGGCAGGCGATAGGCGCAGGGAAGGCACCCGCATGACCGGCAGCAGCGACGGAGCACCCGAGCGGGCGGCTCCCCATTCGCGGGACGAGGACGCCGGCGAGCCCGGCCTCGACCTCCTGATCGCCGAACTGCAGGCCGAGTACGGACCCAGCGGCCCCGTCAGCGGCGCGGTCCGCGCCGCGGCCAAGGCCGCCTACGCCGCGCGCCGCGACGACGCCGTGATGACCGAGCTGCGCACCGACTCCGTCGACGCACCGCCCGCCCGCATCCGCGACTCCGGCGTCCTCGCCGAGGCGCCCCGCTACCTGCTGTTCGACGCTTCCGACGGTTCCGTGGGCCTGGAGGTCACCGCCGACGACGACCACCGCACCCTGGTCGGCCGCGTCGACCCGCCGGGTCCGACCTCGGTCGAGATCCGCACGGCACAGGGCAGCGCCTGGTCCGCTGTCGACGAGGGCGGCGCCTTCGTCGCCTCCGCCATCCCCACCGGCCCGATCAGCCTCGTCCTCCACCACCCCGCAGGGGCCCCCTTGGCCACCCCCTGGCTCACCCTCTGAAACCGGGTCGCACACGCCCGGCGCAGACGCCGTCCGCGCAGACGGCGTCCATGCAGACGTCCACGCAGGCGGACCGACGGTGGGGGCCGTTCTCGTCCGCGCCCACCCCCTGGTCGCCGTTGCGCCTGCTATGCGGGGATTGCGGCGGCTCCGGCCCGGGGTTGCGGCCAGGGCTTCGGAGAACGCTATGTCCCGGTTGATACAGGGACGGCCGTGTCACGTACCGGGATGATCCGGACAGCTCGATCCTTCGCTCTACACGACTGCGCAACCGGGTGAGTACCGTCTGTCGCGTTGCGTATACGGAAACGGCGGGCGACGGCCGCACGTCTCGCCCCCGCTCCGTCGGACATCCCCTCGCACCGGCGGCGAAAGGCACTGCCCCATGACCCCTGGGCGGCTCGACGGCACCCTCGATCCGATCACCCTTGTCGCACGCGACCCCGACCTGGCCCGGCGCCGCGCCGAGCAGATCCTCGACGGCGACTGCACCCCCACCACCCGATCGATCGCCCTGCGGACGCTGGGCGCGGCCCGCCGCGAGCTGGGCGATCCCGCGGGCGCCGAACGCCTGCTGCGCCAGTCGGCGGCCGTCGCGGCGCGAGCGGGCGACGCCGAGCATGCGGCCCACGCCCGCGCCTCCCGGCTAGGCCTGCTCGCCATGCGCGGCAGCGGCGGCGTCGCGGCCCGGACGCTCGCCCGGCTGAGCGCCGACACCGCCTCGGCGCGGGCCATGGTGCTGACCCATCACGGCCTGGCCGCCGCTCAGCACGGCCGCTTCGGCGCAGCGGTCGACGGGTTCGACGCGGCCCTGTCCGTCCTCGACGACGAGACCGACCGGAACCTGCTACCGGGCGTGCTGAGCAACCGCGGGCTGGCGCTGATGTATGCGGGACGTCTCGCGGAGTCGGGCCACGACCTAAAGGACGCGCTCCGCCACGCCGCCGAAAGCGGGCAGACCGCCCTGCGCGGGGTGGCGCTGCAGAACCTCGGCTGCCTGGCGGTGCGCACCGGCGACCTGGCCCGCGCCGTCTCCTGCTTCGGCGAGGCCGAGTCGCTCGTACCGGTACAGCGGCTGCCCCTCGTGCGCATGGACCACGCCGACGCCCTGCTAGCGGCGGGCATGCACCGCGAGGCCGCCCGGATGCTGAGCGGACTGGGCGAACTGGGCACCGCCGCCGGGCGCACGGGCGGCGGCCGGGCGACGACGGAGGCGGCGACCGCGGGACTGCTGCAGGCCAAGGTGCTCCTGGCACGCGGTGACGCCGGCGCCGCCCGCGACCTCGCCCGGCGGCTGCGGCGCGGCTTCTGCGACGACTCCCTCTGGGCCGAGCTCGCCCGCCTGATCGAATGGTCCGCCCGCCACAGCGCCGTCCCCGCGCAGCGCTCGGCACCGCCGCGGTTCACCCGCCCTTCGTCACGCGCGCGCCGGAGCAGCGGATGCGGCGGCCCCGGCTCCGGCACGCCCGGCGCGCGGCCCGGCGGCACGGCGACACGGTTGGAGCACGCCGCGGGGACCGGCACGGCGCCCCCGAGCCGCCGCCGCGCCGACGCCCACGATGCCTCCGGCGGCCCGCCGCCCCTTCGGGTCGACTCGGGCGGCGCGGACACCGCCGAGACCGCCACGGCCCTGGCCCACTGCGTGTACAGCGCTCCGCTGGGCCCGGTATCGGCGATGCTGCCGTCGGCGCCCGAGACGGCGGCGCTGCGCGTGATCGCCGCGGGCGACCACCGGGCGGCCCGCGGCCGACTGCTGGACCGCCCCGCAGGGCTGCGGCCCGCGCGGCACCTGGAGCTGCTCGTCCATGCCCGCGCCCACCGGCGGGAGGTCGCCGCGGCGGGTGCACGGGCGGCGATGCGCGCGGGCGATGCACCGGCGGCGCTGGACTGGGTCGAGTTCGCGTCCGCGCCGGCACGGCCCGCGGGGCCGTGCCGCAACGACGCGTGGCTGGAGACGCTGGACCGGTGCCGCGCGCTGCAGGCCCGCGCGCACCGCGGCGACACGGCCGCGCGCCGCGAACTGCCCGCGATCGCCGAAACGCTGAGCACCGCCCAATGGCACGCGGACTGCATGACCGCCGAGGGCGACGGCGAAGCGGAGGCCGAGCCTTCCGCGGCCGCCGCGCTGTCCCGGCGGCTGGCGGACCGCGCATTCGTCTGCTACGTGCGCGTCCACGGCACCGACGCCGCCATCACCGTCGTCGACGGCCGCGCGCGCCTGCACCCGCTTCCGTCCGCGCCCGCCGTGGAGGAGGCCGTGGCGAAGCTGGCCTATGCCGCCCGCGCGCGGGTGCTGTCCGGGCGGGAGGGGCCGACGGCGCGCGACGGCGTCGCAGCGGCGGCCCGTCTGGTCGAGCGCCTGCTGCTCGCACCGGTCGCCGCATCGGTCGGGGAACGGCCTCTGGTCGTCGTGCCGTCTCCACCGATGCAGGCGCTGCCGTGGGGGCTGCTGCCGAGCATGCGGGGTCGGGAGATCAGCGTGGCGCCCTCGGGCCGGGTGTGGCTGGCCGGCATCGGCGACACAGCGGGCGACGGCCGGCGGGCTGCGGGCGGGCGGGTGCTGCTGGCCGCCGGGGAGGCGCCCGAGGGCGCGGTCGGCGAGGTGGACGCGCTGGCGTCGGTCTACCCGCACGCCGGGGTGCTGCGCGGCCCGGCGGCGCGCGTCGACGAGGTGCTGCGAGGCTTGGAGGGCGCCGGGCTCGCCCACCTGGCCGCGCACGGTTCGGCGTCGGCGCAGACCCCGATGCTCGCTGCGGTGCAGCTGGAGGACGGGCCGCTGTTCGCCTACGACATCGAGCGCCTCGCCCGCGCCCCGCGGGTGACCGTACTGTCGTCGTGCTGGGTGGGCGGCTCGACGCCGGCGTCGTCGGGGGCTCCCCTGGGCATGACCGCGTCTCTGCTCGCCATGGGCGGCCGTGTCGTGGTCGCCGGGGTACTGCCGGTCAGCGACCAGGGCATCGGTTCGGCCATGCTGGCGTTCCACGGGGCGCTTCAGGCGGGGATCCCACCCGCCCGCGCAGTGGCCGACCACCTCTCCGAGGCCGGCTTCGTCTGCTACGGCGCAGGATGAGAGGTCCGCGCGGCCGCGCCCGCCCCGGCGCGGGAACCACGGAATGGTCTAGCGTTCGGGTATGGACGACGACGCCGCACCGCCTCCTGCCGACCCGTTCGCCGAAGGCCGCAGCAGCGAGCCGCACGTGTTCACCCTCGCCGAGGCCCGCGAACTCATGCCCGAGGTCCACCGCACGGCGGAGGAACTGGTCACCCTGCGCGCCGACCTCGCCGAGCTCGCCGCCGACCTGCGCGGCGGCGATTCTGCGCTGGGCGGGCGCGCCGAGCTGAAAGCCACCGAGGCCCGATTGATGGAGCTGCAGAGCTGGTTCGTGGACAACGGCATCGAGGTCAAGGGCATCGCCCCGCTGCTCATCGATTTCCCCGCGCTGCTCGACGGCGTCTCGGTGCGGCTGTGCTGGCTTGAGGGCGAGCCCGAGCTCGCCTGGTATCACCGCACCGACCTCGGCTTCGTTGCCCGGCGCCCGCTTCCCGACCGGACGTCGCCGTTCTGAGGAGAAGCGGCGGTCGGAGGACCTCCGGCGGCGAAGCACCCTCGCGCGAGCCGCCGACAGAGCCGCTTCCCTCGGCGGCGCCCCAGGTCAGCAGGCGATTAGACGCCCGGGCGCGGGGATAGTGGGTGCGTATGAGCGAGAACCATCCGGAGGAGAACGAGTACCCGGAGGACCCGGTCAACGAGACCGCGGCGGACTGGGAGGAAGCCGGGCTGCCGGCCCAGGAGGACAGCACCGAGGACCAGTCGCTGCCGGACCGGGTACCCACCGCGCTGGACGAGTCAGGCTCGACCGGCACCGAGAAGGAGTCGGGCATACCGTTCGAGGAGTCCGGAGAACCCCTCGACGAGGCGCTCTCCCGCGAGCGGCCCGACGTTCCCGGCGCCGTGGGCAGCACCGCCCGCACCGCCGACGAGTTCCCGCCGCCGGGCCCCGAGAACGAAACCGGCGGTGTCCGGGTCGTCGAGACGGACGAGGGTGTCCGCGAAGACCATGAGGGCACCATGATCGCCCGCGACCCGGGCGTCGACCGCCAGGCCTACAGCGCGGAAGAGAGCGCGGTCCACGAGGAGAGCGAGGACGAGGAGTCGGACCTGCCGTAGCGGCGCCGCCGGGCGCCGCTACGGCAGCGGAGCGCCGCTGACCGGTGCGGCAGGCGGACGGCCGGGCGCCCGCCGGCGGCGGCGAAGGCACCGGGGTGCCGAAAGCCGAGCCCCGCTCCGACCGCACCGACATCCACCGCCCCTACTCCCGGGCAGCGGCCGTCGGAAGCACGCGTCCCCGGCGCCGGGTCGGTCGGTGCCGGGGACGCGTGTGCTCGTGGATCGCGGACCTCAGCCGCCCAGGCAGGTCCCGGGGCGGTCATCGGGCCGGGCTTACCAGCCGCGGGCGTGCCACTCCGGAAGGCTGGAGCGTTCGGCGCCGAGAGTGGTGTCCTTTCCGTGCCCGGGGTAGACCCACGTGTCGTCGCCGAGGACGTTGAAGACGCGCTCCTCGACGTCGGTGATGAGGGACCGGAAGTCCGCGGGGCTGGTCGTCTTGCCGACTCCGCCGGGGAAGAGGCTGTCCCCCGTGAACAGGTGGGTGCGACCGCCGGGCTCGTCGTAGCGCAGCGCGATCGAGCCCGGGGTGTGTCCACGCAGGTGGACGACGCGGAGTTCGGACTCCCCCACGGGGACGCGTGAGCCGTTCTCGACGGGCTCGTCCACCGAGACCGGAAGTTCGTCGGCGTCGTCCGGGTGCGCGACGGTACGCGCGCCCGTGGTTCCGACCACCTCGGCCAAGGCGCCCCAGTGGTCGGGGTGGCGGTGCGTGGTGATGGTTCGGGCCAGGCCGTCTTGCCCGATGAGCTCCAGGATGCGGTCGGCCTCCGCAGCCGCGTCGATCAGCACGGCCTCGCCGGTGCGGCGGCACCGCAGCAGGTAGGCGTTGTTGTCCATCGGACCGACGGCCAGCTTGCTGATGGTGAGCTCGGGCAGTTCACGTACGTCGGCGGGTCCGCCGACCCGCGTATCTCCTGAGTAAGTCACGTCGTCCATTACAGCACCCAACTCGGGGATCTCTTCTCCCGGAACGCGGCACGGCCTTCGGCGGCGTCCTCGCTTGCGAAATACTCCGCGGACAGCTCGCCCAGGCGGGCGATCGCGGCGGCGCGCTCCCGCGGCGCCACCGCCTCTGCGCGCCCGAGCAGGTCCTTGGTCGCGCTCAGCGCCCGAGGGGCCGCTGCGCGGAAGCCGTCGAGGATCTCCTCGGTCGCCGAGTCCAGCTTCTCGCGCGCAACCGCGCTCGTCACGAGCCCGGCCTCCGCCGCCGCCGCGGCGCCGAACGTCTCACCGGTCAGGAAGTAGCGCGCGAGCTGGCGGTCGTGCATCCGGGCGGCGACGGGCACCGAGATGATCGCCGGGATGACGCCGATACGCACCTCGGTGAAGGCGAACGTGGCGTCCTCGGGCGCGACGGCGATGTCGGCGGCCGCCACCAGGCCGATGCCGCCCGCGCGGGCCGGGCCGTTGAGCTTGGCGACCACGGGCTTGGGCGCCTCCATGATCGCGGAGAACAGCTCGGGCATGCCCGGGGCGGAGACCGGCGGCGGTTCCCCCGCGCGCTCCGCGGCGACCTCCTTGAGATCGGCGCCCGCGCAGAAAGCCGGGCCCTCGCCGGTGAGCAGCACCGCCCGCACGGCGTCGTCCTCCATCGCGGCCGCCAGCTCGACGGCCAGGCCCGCGCGCAGGCGTGCCGACAGCGCGTTGCGGTTGGCCGGAGAGTTCAGGGTGATCACGGCGACGCCCCGCTCCGTGGCGCGACGCACCAGCGGCGCGTTTCCCTGCTCCGCGCCCTCGCCGGTACCGCCCCCCGGGGTGCCGGCGCTTCCGGCCGCCCCGCCGGAGGCCTCGGCCGCCGCCGCGGTCACTGCCTCGTTCTGCTCCGCCATGTCTCGGCGGCCCCTTCCCTAGTGCTGTGTGATTCCCCGACGATTCCCGGGACCGCGTCCCGGCGGGCCGCCAGGACTCGCGGCCGCGAGGGCGGCCCTCACCGCTGGGAGGCCCGTCGTGGCCGACGGCCCAGGACGCCTCGTCCACCCGCCGGGGGCGCGACCGCACGCCTCATTCTCCTCGCCCCGCCGCGCGCAGCTGCCGCAGCACACGCAGGGCGCCGTCGGCGTGGGCCTGCATACGCAGCTCGCTGGTGACCTTGTGCCGGATGCGGCGATCGGTGTCGATCACGAACGTGGTGCGGCGCGTGGGGGACAGCGCGCCCAGCGGGCCGCCGCGCCGGACGCCGTAGCTGCGGGTGACGGCGCCGTCCGGGTCGGACAGCAGCGGGTAGTCGAAGCCGTTCTTGTCGGCGAAGGCGCGCTGGGTGTCGACCGCGTCGGCGCTGATTCCCACACGCTGGGCGCCCAGGTCGGCGAACTCGGCGGCGAGGTCGCGAAAGTGGCAGCTCTCGGCCGTGCAGCCGGGTGTCATGGCCGCCGGGTAGAAGAACAGCGCCGCGGGTCCGCCCTCGGCCAGCAGCCCGCTGAGGGTGCGGGCGGTGCCGTCCTGGTCGTGCAGTTCGAAGTCGGGAGCGGGGTCTCCGGTATTCACGGGGACACCCTAGGCCACGGTACTGACCCGCAACAGAGGCACCCGCAGCTCGTCGGCGGTCAGGGAGCCGTGGTGGCCGATCAGCCTGCTGACGGTGCGCTCGGACTCGGGCGCGACCAGGGCGGTGTTTCCGCGCGCCAGGGCGACGACGTCGCCGATGCGGGGCCGTACAGCGTCGTCGACCTCGCCGAACAGCCCCTGGTCCAGGGTCTCCTCGCGGGTGAGAACCAGCGCGCGCTCACCCAGGAGTTCGCGCCAGGCGGCGGCGACGTCGGGGGCGGCGCCTTCGCGGGTGTAGATCTGGCGAGCGCGCGGCTCGCCGGCGCGCAGGCGCACCCCTGCGTTGAAGGCGGGTCCGGACTCGATGTCGATGCGGGTCTCGGGCGCGGTGTCGACCATGCCGTGGTCGGCGGTGATGTACAGGGCGGTGTCCGGCGGCAGGGAGTCGGCGATCTGCTCGGCGAGGCGGTCGACGTAGCCCAGGTGCAGCCGCCAGTAGGGGGAGTCGACGCCCCAGACGTGGCCGAAGGAGTCCAGGTCGGAGTGGTAGACGAAGGCGAACACGCGGTCGTCGCCCGCCAGCGCCTCGCCGGCGCGCACGGCGAGTTCGGTGACGCTGTCGGCGCCGACGTAGCGGCAGCCGCGTGCGGAGGCGCGGCTGAGCCCGCTGCCGCGGTAGGCGTCGGCGGCGACGTAGGCGGTGCGGACGCCGGCCCGCTCCGCGCGTTCGTAGGCGGTGGTGTGCGGCTGCCAGTCCTCGGGGACGATCTCGGGATCGCCCCACCGCAGCTGGTTCAGCACGCGCTCGGTGCCGGGGATGGCGACCTGGTAGCCCACCACGCCGTGGTAGCCGGGCACGAGGCCGGTGCCCACCGTCGTCAGGCTGGTGGCGGTCGTCGTGGGGCACCCCGCGGAGATGGGCGATCCCGTCTCCAGCAGCCCGGCCAGGAACGGCGCATGCACACGGTTCTCGCGCAGCAGCTCCCAGCCCATGCCGTCGACGAGCAGCACGCAGGCACGCCGCACGGGCGGCAGCCCCAGCAGGTCGGCCTCTCCGGAGACGCCCAGGGACGCCAGGACCGAGGTGGTCAGCGAGGCCAGCGAGGAGTCGTAGCGGGGTGCGGTGAGGTCAGCGGTGTCGACGGGCACAAGCGGTCCTTCCCTGGTTCCCTGGTTCCCTTTCCCCGGTGGCCGGATCCTCCGTGGCGCCTGTCGGCGGCCGGGCCTCCGACGGTGTCCGGGCCGCCCCGCCCCGGCGGCGGGGCTCGCCCTGCGCCTTCGCCCGCGGCCCTGCGCTCCCTGTCGCCTGCTGCCCGCTCGCGGCCGCTCAGGTGCCGGTGGCCTCGCACAGCACATCGGTGAAGTGGATCAGATTGGACACGGAGTCGGTGCCGTCAGCGGTCTGGCTGACCCGCACGGTCAGCGGCTCGGCGGTGATGGCTCCGGTGTAGCCGTGGTCGAGTTCGCAGGACTCGTCGTTGCACGAAGCGGGTTCCAGGTCGATGTTGGCGATGGCGCCGGGGCTCACCCCCACCCCGATGCTGAGCACGGCCTCGTTGGGCAGGGTTCCGGGCACGTAGTTGGCGGGGTCGGAGACGACACGGGTCAGCGCCACCGACTGGATGTTGCCGAGACGGATGGCGTCGGTGGTGGTGGATGCGTGCGGACGGCTCCCCGACTCGGCGGGCGGGTGCTCGTCGGTGTGGCAGACCAGCAGCCGCGTAGGGGTCAGGAGCAGGACGGTGATGTGCCGCCGCATCTCCAGAGCGGGATCGAAGGTGGCCTCGTGGTGGACGACGAAGGCCTCGGCCTCCTCGTCGCCGAGAGCTGTGGCGACGGCGTCGATCACCAGGGCCGGATAGTAGCCGCTGCGCTCGATCTCCAAGCGCCAGTCGGTGGACACGGCACGCGTTTTCCTCATGCTTCCATCCTGCCTTCTCTTGACGACAGATCGCACATGCTCGCTGCCCCGGTCTTCGCCGCCGCACCGCGGAAGCCGCCGCCCCCGCCGCCGGATCCGTGGCCTGGCTCGGCGACCGACCGAGCCGCAGTGGAAGTGGAAAGCCCGGCGATTGCGGGTAGCACCCGGGGCATGTACGCAACCGTGCCTCCAGTACCGGCACCCCCGGAGCCCGGCGGCCCTCCGTTGCCGGAGCCGGGGCCGCTGCCGCCCGATCCCGTCCCGGATCCCGAGCCCGAGCCCGGACCGCTGCCGCCGGACCCCGAGCCCGAGCCTCAGCCCGATCCGGCCTGAGCGGCCGGATCGGGTCGGCCCCACGGGCCGTAGGCGGGTGCGCTAGAAGGTCACGTTGCGCAGGCGCCGCGGCCCGGAGTCCATCCGGCGGTCGGACGACTCCCGCAGCCACACCCGCGCTCCCAGCACGTGGGCGCCCGAGGAGTTGACGATCACCGGGTCGAGTTCGATGTGGGCGACCTCGGGGAAGGCGTCCACCAGCCGCGAGACCCGCACCAGCGTCTCCTCCAGCGCCTCGATGTTGGGCTGCTCGGCCAGGCTGGTCGCACCGGCGGGCAGGCCGAACAGCAGCGGCGCCGCCCGTACGGCGTGCACCAGGTCGGAGGCGTCGGTGTCGGTGAGCGGAGCGAGCCGGAAGGCGCGGTCGTCGAGCAGCTCCGCCGTCACATCGGCCAGTCCGAAGCCCACGACCGAGCCGAACGAGGGGTTCTCGCCCGCGCGGATGACGGTGGGCACCCCGGGCACGACCATGGACTGCACCACGAGCTTGGCGTCGGTCCCCAGCCGCTCGTCCATCGCGACGAAGGCGCCGCGTACGTCGGTGGCCGTGTGCAGGTCGGCGCGGATACCGGTGCCGCCGGCCCGCAGCCGCATGTCCAGGGCGTTGGCCTTGACCACGACGGGGTAGCCCAGCTCGTCGGCCGCCTGCACCGCCTCCTCGGCGCTGGAGACCGGGATGAAGGGCACGGCGTCGATCCCGTAGCAGGACAGCAGCCCGTAGGCGGTCTCGCGGTCGGCGGCCGACTCGTCGTCGAGCACGGGCTCGCTGGTGAACCAGACCGTCGTCTCCTCGTCGTCGCGTCCGCCCTTGTCCAGCGCCCGGTCGACGATCGACCTGGCCCGCGCGCCGTCGATGTCGGGCAGCTCCGGGTGGCGCCCGCTTTCCCGCTCGCGCCAGAGGGCGTAGCGGGTGGCCTGGGCCAGCGCCCGGACCGCGTCTTCGGGGGCGGGATAGGAGGGGATCGAGCCGGTGACGGTCTCGCCGTTGTCGCCGATCCGGCGCAGTTCGGCGGGCAGCCCCTGGTAGCCGAGATAGGTGGTGACGATGGGCTTGTCCGCGGTGGCGGCACGCGCCCGCATCACCTCGGCGACGTCGTCGGAGATGGGGGTCAGGGCTGGGATGAACACCACGACCACGGAGTCGACGGAGTCGTCGGCGAGCAGCTCGGCCAGCGCCCTGTCGAAGTCCTCGGCGGTGGCGGTGGGCCCCAGCGCCATGGGGTCGCGGGGCTTGAGGCCCTGGCGCACGGAGGCGTCCTTGGCCAGCAGGCCCAGCGAGTCGGAGTTGCCGACGATGCCCATCCGCGGCCCGGCCGGCAGCGGCTGGTAGGCGAAGAGCTGTGCGACGTCGAACATCTGGGTGATGTCGTCCACGCGCACCACGCCGGCCTGCTCGAACAGCGAGGTCACCGCGTAGTCGGGCAGCGAGAGGGCGCCGGCGGCGTGGCCGCTGGGCACCCCCGCGGAGCCGCCGCTGCGCACGGCCACCACCGGCTTCTCCTTGGCGAGCCGGCGGGCCAGGCGGGTGAACTTGCGCGGGTTGCCCAGCGACTCCAGGTACTGCAGCACGACCTTGGTGGCCGAATCCTCCTGCCAGTACTGCACGAGGTCGTTGCCCGAGACGTCGGCGCGGTTGCCGGCCGAGACGAACGTCGACAGTCCCATGCCGCGTTCGGCTACGCGCTGCAGGATCGCCCGGCCCAGCGCACCGGACTGGGAGAAGAACCCGATGGGACCGCGCGGCGGCACGTAGGGGGCCAGGGTGGCGTTGAGCGAGACGGCGGGGTCGGTATTGGCGACGCCGAGGCAGTTGGGGCCGATGACCCGCATCCCGGCGGCGCGCGCGGTGCGGACGAGTTCGTCCTGGCGTTCGCGCCCCTCGGGCCCGGCCTCGCCGAAGCCGGAGCTGACGACCACGAGCCCGTGAACGCCCTTCTGCGCGCACTCCTCGACGACGTCGACGACCATGTCGGCGCGTACGGCCACCACGGCCAGGTCGACCGCGTCGGGCACGTCGATGATGCTGGCGTAGGCGCGCACGCCCGCCACGGCCTTGGCGGTGGGATGCACGGGGTAGACCGGGCCCTGGAAGTCGCCGGCGAGCAGGTTGCGCAGCACCGACTGGCCGATGGTGTGGGCGGTGCGGCTGGCGCCGATCACCGCGACCGAGCCCGGGAAGAGCAGGCGCGCGATGGAGCGCGACTCCGCGCGCTGCTCACGGGCGCGCATGACCTCTTCGGCGTCGTGCGTGGGCTCGAGGTCCAGGGTGAGGCGGATGACCCCCTCGTCGAAGGACTGCTGGGCGGTGTATCCGGCCTCGCGGAAGACGTTGATCATCCGCCGGTTCTCCGGCAGCACGTCGGCGATGAACCGCTGTACTCCGCGCTCCATGGCGGCGGCGGCGATGTGCTCCAGCAGGACCGATGCCAGCCCGCGGCCCTGGTGGGCGTCCTCGACGACGAAGGCGACCTCGGCCTCCTCTGGGCCCACCTTGTCGTAGCGCACCACCGCCACCATGACGTCGGAGATGGTGGCGATGAGCGCCACGCGGTTCTCGTAGTCGACGTTGGTGAAGCGCTCGACGTCGCGCGAGGAGAGTTTGGGATAGGGCGCGAAGAAGCGGTAGTAGATGGTCTCCGGCGACAGGCGGTCGTGGAACGCGCGCAGGAGATCGCCGTCATCGGTGGTGATGGGGCGAAGGTGCGCGGTGCCGCCGTCGGTGAGGACCACGTCGGCTTCCCATTGGTTCGGGTATGACTGCACGGTTTGAGCCTATTCGAGTCGTCGGCGGGCGTGGCGCAGGTCACGTCGCCCGGCCCGATACCGCTTCGCGGTCGGGCTCGCGAACGAGTTTCGGGCAGCAGGTCCGATATCACGCAGCTCTGCCACTTCGTTACCCGACGTCTCCCTCTAACCTGTTAACGTCTGTCAGCACACAGGCTCTTCGGGCATGGTCGCGCATAGTCCCCCATATCGGGACCGCAAGGTGGTGGGCAAGGCAATGGCACGAGTGGTCGTGATCGGCGATCTCATGACCGACAGCGTCGCACGGGCGTTCTACCCTCTCGCGCGTGGGAGCGACACACCTTCCTCCGTGCAGACCTACGGCGGCGGTTCCGGCGCCAACGTGGCCGCGTGGCTGGCCATGGAGGGCATCGACACCATCTTCGTCGGTCGTCGCGGATCCGACATCACCGGCCGCACCCGCGAAATGGAACTCATGGGCTACGGGATCGACTCCCGGCTGGTCATGGACCCCGAGCGGCCGACCGGGACCTGCGTCGTCATGATCACCCACAAGGGCGACCGCACGATGCTCAGCGACCCCGGCGCCAACGCCCGCCTGCAGCCCGAGGACCTGCCCCGCGACGTTTTCGGTCCGGACGGCCACCTGCACGTCTCCGGCTTCACCCTGATCAACCCCGACTCCCGCCGCGCCGGCCGGATGGCTCTGCGGATGGCCCGCGAGTCCGGGATGTCGATCTCGGTGGACGGCGGCTCGCACGCCCCGCTGGAGCGCGCGGGCGCGGAGAACTTCCTGGACTGGACCAACGGGGCCCGGCTGCTGTTCGCCAACCCCCACCAGGCCAAGGTGCTGACGGGCAGGGAGGATCCCGAAGCCGCCGCCAAGGTGCTCACCGCCTGGTTCCCCAACGTCGTGATCAAGCTGGGCGACGAGGGCGCGCTCTGGGGTTCCAAGACACGCGACGACACCGAGCAGGTGCCGGCCGAGCCGGTGGAGCCCTCCCCCGGGTCGATCGGCGCCGGCGACGCGTTCATCGCGGGGTTCCTGCCGCCCTGGCTGGTCGGCAAGCACCCCAAGGACGCCCTCGCCCGCGCCCAGAACCTCGCCGCCCGAGCCCTCCACCAGCCGGGCGCGCGCCCCGACCTGGGCGACTAGGCCGTGTTCTAGGTAGCGGGTGAGTCGTGGGCGGATAGTTCTATGGCCAGTTCCATACAGCGCCGTCGGGCTGGGGAGGCGTCGTAGGGCATCGTGCCGACGGCTTCGAACGCGCTCATGGAGTCAGCCTCCCGCCTGCCAGAGCCGAGGTCGGCCTCGTCCGCGCCGTCATCGGCGGGAGCGGGGTGCAAAGTGTCCCAGGCGTCGAAGAGGGCATCGTCGTCATTATCCAGGCCGGACTCCTCGATGACGGCCTGCAGGGCGCTTTCGAAGGCGTGCCGCTCGACGGCCACGTGAGCCACCCGTGGATCATCGACGGCGACACTGTCATCGAGTGCCTCCTCGGCGTCGTCGATGCGGTCGGAATCCTCCCGCAGAGTGGGATGCGTGGCCAAGGCGATGAAGCGGGTGGCCTGCACGGCCGCGCCGAGCGGGCCGAAGATCCGCTCAGTGACCAGCAGAGTGTCCAGGTCGGCCTGACGCAGGGAGCCCTCGGGCAGGCCCTTGAGACGGTCGGTGACGAAGTCGGAGAGCAGGCCCATCCGGCTGCCTTCGGTGCGCATCCGCTGCACGGCGGTCCGTTTCCGCCCCGATTCCGCCTCCTGCTCGGCGAGGGTTTCCTCCAACCGCTCCAGGATGCCCGCGATACCGTCTCCGCTGTCCGCACCGGCGGAAGCCGTGCCGGTGGTAAAGGCGTCACGGATTTCGTCGAGGGCGATCCCGGCGTCGGCCATCTTGCGAATCCACAGCAGTCGGATCATGTCCTCGTAGCCGTAGCGGCGGCGGTCATCGCCGCCCCGCTCAGGCTCGGGGAGCAGGCCGATCTCGTGGTAATGGCGAATCGCCCGTGGCGTGGTGCCGGCGAAGGCCGCCGCGTCACCGATCTTGACCTGGCGGGGTGGCATGAAAGACGAATGCATGAGCAGGGACCTTTCCTCAAAGGATCGGGACGTACGTCCACCGGACCACATGCCGCTACGGAAGGTGCAACCCCATACACTCCGCCCCGCGCCGATGCCAGGCAATGCGCCCTTTCCCCGTGATGACCGTAGGGCGGTCGCTTCCTGCCGGGGCATCCGCACGACGGCAGACTGAGGGTTCACAGCCACTGATGAATCGCCGCGGCCTGAACCGTCGCCTCGAACCGAACCGCAAGCTTATCGAACCGGGTCGCCACGGCCCGGTGCTGCTTGAGACGGCTGATCCCGCAGTCGACCGCGTGCCGGGCTTTGTAGTCCTCGCGGTCGAGGCTCTAACTCTTCGCCGCCAGGACCAGCGGCAGGACCTCCTCCGCGCCGACTTCTTTCAGCAGCCGGGTCGCCGCCGCCAGGGTCCAGCCGGTGTCGGTCTGGTCGTCGACCAGCAGCACCGGACCGCCCAGCTCCGCCACCGCCGCGGCGGTCGCCGGCGGAAGCGTGAGTGCGCCGTACACGTGGGCCAGGCGCTGGGCACTGTTGTGGCGGCGCGGACCGGCCCCGTTCTCGGGGTCGGTGTAGGCGAGGCCGCCCACCGGCTCCAGACGGCCCACCTCGCACAGGCGCCGGGCCAGATCGGCGATCAAGCGGGGCCGGGTCAGCGACGGCAGGGCGACGACGCCCGCCGGACGGCGGTTCCAGGACCACGAGGCGAGCACGTCGACGACCCCCTGGAACACGCGGTCGCCCACGGGCTCGTCGGCGGACTCGGGGTTGAGCAGCCGCCGCAGCTCGGTGCCCCAGCCGATGTCGGTAAGCCGGGCCAGCGCGCGGCCCTGTGCCGCCTGGCGTTCCGGGCGGATCTTCCCGGAGAGGTCGATCCCCAGCGCAGCCATGCCCGAGGGCCACTGCTTGCGCGGCGCCACCGCGACCCCGGGGCGGTCCAGGTGGCGGGCGGCGGCCGCACGGTCCTCGTCGTCGACCGACGCGGCGAGCGGGGACCCGGCGCAGTTGTCGCACCGCCCGCAGGGCGCGGCCTCGGGGTCGTCGAGCTGTCCTCGCAGGAACTCCATGCGGCAGGAGCCGGTGGCGATGTAGTCGAGCATCGCTTGCTGCTCGTGCTCGCGTGCCGCCGCGACGGCGGCGTAGCGCTCGGCGTCGTAGCTCCAGGGCTCGCCTGTTGCGGTCCAGCCGCCGCGCACCCGGCACACCGCCCCGTCGACGTCGAGCACCTTCAGCATCTGCTCCAGCCTGCTGCGCCCCAGATCGACCCGGGTCTCCAGGCGCGGCAGCGACAGCGGCTCACCGGCCTCGGCCAGCACGTCCAGCGCGTGGCGCACCGTCTCCTCGGCGGGGAACGCCATCGAGGCGAAGTACGACCAGATCTCGCGGTCCTCCCGGCCGGGCAGCAGCACGGCCTCGGCGCGTTCGAGTCCGCGTCCGGCACGGCCGACCTGCTGGTAGTAGGAGATCGGCGACTGCGGGGCGCCCAGGTGCACCACGAAGCCGAGGTCGGGCTTGTCGAAGCCCATGCCCAGCGCGCTGGTGGCCACCAGCGCCTTGGTGCGGTTGGCCAGCAGGTCGTCCTCGGCGCGGCGGCGCTCCTCGGGGTCGGTCTGGCCCGTGTAGGAGCGCACGTCGTAGCCGCGTTCGGCCAGGAAGGCGGCGGTGTCGTCGGCGGCGGCGACGGTGAGGGCGTAGACGATTCCCGACCCGGGCAGCTCCTCCAGGCGTCGGGCCAGCCAGCTCCACCGCGCCGGGGTGTCGGCCAGCTCGACCACCGACAGCCGCAGGCTCGCCCGGTCCAGCCCGCCGCGCAGCACCAGGGTGGAGGCGCCGTCGCCGGTTTCGAGCTGCTCGGCGACATCGCGGGTGACGCGGCCGTTGGCGGTGGCGGTGGTCGCCAGTACCGGGGTGTCGGGCGGAAGCCCGTGCAGCAGAGTGCGGATGCGGCGGTAGTCGGGCCGGAAGTCGTGGCCCCAGTCGGAGATGCAGTGGGCCTCGTCGACGACCAGCAGGCCGGCGCCCGCGGCGAGTTCGGGCAGGGCCCGGTCGCGGAAGTCGGGGTTGTTCAGCCGCTCGGGGCTGACCAGCAGCACGTCGACCTGTCCGGCGGTGATCTCGGCGTAGATCGCGTCCCAGTCGTCCAGATTGGCGCTGTTGATGGTGCGGGCGCGGATGCCGGCGCGCTCGGCTGCGGCGATCTGGTTGCGCATCAGGGCCAGCAGCGGGGAGACGATGACCGTGGGACCCGCGCCGGCGGCGCGCAGCAGCGCCGTGGCGACGAAGTAGACCGCCGACTTGCCCCACCCGGTGCGCTGGACGACAAGGGCGCGGCGGCGCTCGGCCACCAGGGCCCGCACAGCGCTCCACTGGTCCTCGCGCAGCCGCGCGGACTCGCCGGCCAGCGCGCGCAGCCGCTCCTCGGCGGCTTCGCGCAGCGCTGCCTCGTCGCCGGGGCCCGCTGCGGACGCGTCGGACGCATAGGAGGGCGTGGGTGCGTGTTCCGCCCCGAAGGGCGCAGGGGTCGCCATGGCCCCTTGCTATCAGAACCGCGCCTCGCGGTGCGGCGGCCGTCCACATGCCGGTGCCGCCGGGTCCGCACCTGCGAGGGGCGGCAGGCTCCTCGGTTCCCTCAGCCGCCGTCGCCGTCGTCGTCCTCCCGCGAGCGTTCCACCGCGTCGGCGAGCTCGTCGGTGATCAGGTGCCCGGTGCTGATCTCGCCGCGGCTGTAGGCCACGCGCCCGAAGGTCTGGGCCAGCACCGGTGCCGTCAGGAACTGGAACAGCGCCGCCAGCCCCAGCCAGGCGGCGACGCGCGGGTCGGGCAGCTGGAAGGCCGCGCCCGCCAGAACCAGCACCAGTGCGACGGTGTCGGGCTTGGTCGCGGCGTGCACCCGCCCCAGCAGCGTGGGAAAGCGCACCAGCCCGACCGTTCCGGTGAAGGCGAAGGCCGCACCCAGCGGCAGCAGGACGGCGGTGGCGATGTCACCCGCGGTCATGGGCCCTCCTCTCCGCGAAGCGGGCCGCGGTCAGCGAGCCGATGAACCCCAGCAGCGCGAAGGTGATCACCAGGCCGATGTAGGCGTGATCGCCGCGCAGCGCCACCTCGACCGCGATGAAGGTCACCAGCAGCACCGAGACGGCGTTCAGGCACACGAGCCGGTCCATCACCGACGGGCCGCGCACCAGCCGGTACAGGGTCAGCAGCACGGCCGCCCCCAGCAGCACGAAGGTCACCGTGTAGGCGTAGTCCAGCGGATTCATCGGGTCTCCTCCTCGGAGTTCTCCTCGTCGGCCCGGAGCAGCTCCTGCTCCTCGCGCTCGAACTCGTCGATGTCGCGCTGGGTGCCGAACGCGCGGACGAACCGCTCCTCGGTGCGCCGGACTTGGCGGCGCAGATGGCGCACCGAGCGCTCCGAGGAGACGGGGGTGCCGTGGACGTAGAGCACGCCCTCCTCGCGGTTGAGCTCGATCACCAGGCTGCCGGTGATCAGCGAAAGCCCGGCGCTGACCATTACCAGCAGCAGGTCGGAGTCGGTGCGCATGGGCACCGCCACGATGGCGCCGCGCATCTGCGCGGGCCGCCAGAGCGCATGGAACGCCACCCGCACGCTGGAGACGAGCATGTCCACGGCGATATGGCCGATCAGCAGCACGATACGCAGAGGGCGGAAGCGCAGCCGCACGGGCAGGTGCGGCAGCCGCGCGGCGTAGTAGCAGCCCGCCGCGACACCGGCTCCGGCCACGACAGTGCCCGGGCTCGCGTCGCCCCACAGGATCACCCACATGAGGGTCAGCCACACGGCCATGACCAGCCGGCCGAGCAGCTGCCTGCGGACAGGGCGCCCCGGTTCGGCGCCGGCGTCCGACGGTGCGCTCATCGGGCGGCCCCCTCCCCCAGTACGGCTTCGATGTAGGCGGTGCCGTTCATCAGGTCGTGCCCTGCGATGAAGGCGATCTCCGACAGCGGGCCCGCCGCGCCGGCCACCACCAGCCCGATCGCGACCATGACACCGGTCATGGCCGCCATGAACCGCAGGCCCGCCAGGTGGGAGCCGCGCTTGAGGCGCTCTCGGGCCTCGACCATGTCGGGCATCGGCGTCCCCCAGAATCCGCGCACCCAGATGCGGAAGACGGCCATGACGGTCAGCAGGCTGGTGGCCACCCCGGCCGCGAGGGCGGTGTAGACGAGCCAGCCGCCGACGCCCACTCCGGCCTGGAACAGGGCGGCCTTGGCGACGAAACCCGACAGCGGCGGCAGCCCGGCCAGGCTCATCGCGGGGATGAAGAAGTAGAAGGACATCACGGGCGAGACGGTGTTGAGCCCGCGCATGGCGCGCAGCGAGCTGTGCCCGGCGTACTGCCGGATCAGCCCGTTGACCAGGAACAGGTTGGCCTGGACGACGATGTGGTGCACCAGGTAGACGACCACGGCGGCCAGACCCGCCACGGAGTTCAGCCCCAGCCCGAAGATCATGAACCCGATGTGGCTGACCAGCGCGAAGGACATCAGCCGGTTGATGTCGTCCTGTACGAGGGCGCCGAAGATGCCCACGAGCATGGTCGCGATCGCCACGCACAGCAGCACCGCGGAGATGTCGTCGCGCCCGAAGAGCAGGGTCTGGCTGCGGATGATGGCATAGACAGCGACCTTGGTGAGCAGCGCGGCGAAGATGGCCGAGATCCGGGTGATGGCCACGGGGTAGCTGTCGGGCAGCCAGAAGTGCATGGGCACCAGCGCGGCCTTGATGCCGAAGACGACGAGGAACAGCAGCGCGAGAACCATGCGCAGCTCTTCGGGGGCGCCGCCCAGCTTCACGGCGATGTCGGCCAGGTTGACGGTGCCGGTCAGCCCGTAGATCAGCGCGATACCGGTCAGGAACAGGATCGAGGAGGTCAGGCTGACCACGGTGTAGATCATGCTGGCGCGCACCCGGGCGCGCGTGGGCGCCTGGGTGATCAGCGCGTAGCTGGCCGTCAGCATGATCTCGAAGCCGACGAACAGGTTGAACAGGTCGCCGGCCAGGAAGCACAGGCACACCCCGGCGGTCAGCACCAGGTAGATGGGGTGGAACACCTGCGGCATGGCGCGGCTGAGCCCGGCGATGTCCTGGCCGATGGCGAACAGCTGCACCACCAGCAGCACGACCGCCGAGACCGCCAGCATCAGCGACGAGAGCGGGTCGGCGACGACGGTGACGCCCAGCGGCGCCTCCCAGGCGCCGGCCTGGCTGGTGATCACGGACCCGTCGGCTGTGACGCGCAGCAGCAGCACGGTGTCCACCACCACCGCGGTCAGCGCGGCCACGGCGACGCCCTGCTGCAGCCGCGGGGCGCGGCGCATCAGCAGCGAGGCGGCGGCTCCCAGCAGCGGCACCAGGACCGGCACGGCCAGCAGTGTGTTCACGACGAGTCCTCCGGCTCCGAGAGCCGCCCGATGCGGCGGTCCTCCAGGTCGGCGGGGACCTCGTCGTTGTCGTCGCCCAGCCATACCCGGTAGGCCAGCGCGAGCAGGAACGTGGTCACACCGAAGGTGATGACGATCGCCGTCAGCGCCATGGCTTGGGGCAGCGGGTCGGAGATGGGCCCGTCCTTACCCGTCAGCAGCGGCGGCAGGGTGATGGCGTGGTCGGTGAGCATCAGCGAGAGGTTGGCCGCGTGCCCCAGGATGACGATGCCGAAGACCACCCGCATCAGGGAGCGCTGGAGCAGCAGGTAGAAGCCGGTGGAGTAGAGGACGGCCACGGCGAAGATGAGCACGAGTCCCGGAGCGTTCACGGCCTCTCCCCCTTCGCGGCGCCCGCGCCGCCGCTCCTGCGGCGGCCCCGGATCTCCTCTTCCTCGGCCTCCATGCGCGCACCCAGGGCGGCGACGACGGAGAGCACCAGGCCGACGACGATGAGGAACACCCCCGATTCGAAGAGCAGGTAGCTGGCGAACTTCACTTCGCCGAAGAGGGGCAGGTGGTGGGCGGTGTAGCTGTAGACCTCCAGCATCGGGTGGCCGGCCAGCAGCGGGGCGGCGGCGGTGCCGCAGACCAGCAGCATGCCCAGTGCGAGCAGGCCGTTGGGGCGCATCGGTATACCGGCCGCGAGCTCGCGGCGGCCGCCGGCGATGTAGCGCAGCACGTAGGCCATGCTGGCCACCAGGCCGCCGGCGAACCCGCCGCCGGGCCGGTCGTGGCCGGAGACCAGCAGGAACACCGAGAACACGAGGATGGCGGGGGTCAGCAGCCGCGCGGCGACCTCCAGCAGCACCGAGCGCGGGCCGAACGCAGGCCGCACCGCGGTGCTCAGCCACCGCTCGCGGGGCGCTTCCCAGTTCTCCGGCGGTGCGCCGCTGCGGTCGGCGCGTCCCCATTCGCCCGCGGCGCGCCCCGGGCTGGGCCCTGCGCGGGCCGGTTCGTCACCGCTCATCGTCGCTGTCCTCCCCCTGCTCGCTGTCGCCGCGCCGGCCCCCGGCCGGCCCTTCCGACTCGTCCGGCGCTTCCGGCGCTTCCGGCGCTTCCGGCGCCTCCGCGTCAGCGTCGGCCGCATCCGACTCCGGCCCCCGCCGGGGATCGCGCTCGGCGGGCTCGCCACCCACCGCCTCCGCACCCGCCGTGTGTACCGGCAGCGCGAGCGCGCCGGTACCGGGCGGCCCGGGGTCCTCGCCGGTACCGCCGGCATTCCCGGGTGCCGGAACCGCGGGCTCGGCCGAGGACTCGTCGACCACCCTGTCGCGCCGGTTCAGCAGCACCAGCGAGGACACCGCCACCGCTGCGGTGACCAGGACGACGACCTCGCCCAGCGTGTCCAGCGCGCGGAAGTCGGCGAGGATCATGTTCACGAGGTTGGTACCGCCGGCCTCGCCGGCGCGGTCGGCGTAGCCCGTGGAGACGGGATCGCCGGACCGCGCCGCGGTCATCAGCCACAGCGCGAGAGCGATGAAGCTGCCCGCGGCCGTGCACAGCAGTACGGTCAGCCGCTTTCCCCACCCGTCGGGCCGCACGCTGAAGGTCGTGGGCAGCCGGCGCAGGACGAAGACGAGGATGATCGTGGTCAGCGTCTCGACCAGGACCAGGGTGAGCGCGAGGTCGGGCGCGCCGTGCAGCACGAACAGCCCGGCGGTGCCGAACCCGACCACGTTGAGCAGGATCAGCGAGGGGAAGCGCCGGTGCTCGCGCACGGTGGCGATGGAGGTGACGACGATGACCGTCGCCACCAGCAGCTCCAGGGGACTGTCCCAGATCCGCAGCCCGTCCTCGGGACCGGGCACGGCGATGCCGCCCGTGATGAGCCCGGCCACCAGCCGCACGCCCGGCAGGGCCAGGATCGTGGCGAGGATGATGCCCAGGTACACGGGCAGGGACCCGCTCTGGGAGCGCCGGGTGACGCTCAACGCGACGGTGTAGACCCCGTGCAGGAACAGGTGGTAGCCGTACTCGGCGTCGGGCCAGCGCGGCATCGCGTTCTGCAGCCGCCCCACGGCCCGGCGCTTGAGGAACAGCGCCACGCCGGCGGCCACCACGAGCACGGTCAGCAGCAGCGTCGGCGTCAGGCCGTGCCACAGCGCCAGATGGTAGGGCTTGTGCCCGGCCGGCAGCGCGTGGGCGTAGCCCTGGGCGAGGTGATCGACGAGTGCGGGTGCGATCCCCAGGACGAGGCTCAGGGCGGCCAGCACGACGGGGGCGGCGGCGAAGAGCGGCGAGGGCGCCCCCGCTCGGTTCTCGGCCACGGTGGGTTTGACGGCGAAGGCACCCCAGACGAACCGCGCGCTGTAGGCGAAGGTGAGGACGGAGGCCAGCGCGACCCCGGCCAGCATCGCCCCGGCCGCCACGGGCGGCGGCGAGGGGGCCGCCCCAGGCACGAACGCCTCCAGGGCCGCCTCCTTGGCGGCGAACCCGATCAGTGGCGGCAGCCCGGCCATCGACGCCGCGGCCAGGGTGGCGACCGCCGCCAGGAGGGGCATGCGCCGTCCCAGCCCGCTGAGCCGGCTGATGCTGCGGGAGCCGGTCTCGTGATCGATGACGCCCACACTCAGAAACAGCGCCGACTTGAACAGGCCGTGGGCGATGAGCGTGCCGATCATGGCCGTGGCGGCCACCTGGGTGCCGGCGCCGCCGAGCAGGGTCAGAAACCCCAACTGGCTGACGGTGCCGTAGGCCAGCAGCAGCTTCAGGTCGTCCTGGCGCAGGGCCCGCCATCCGCCCACGATCATGGTGGCCAGGCCCACCGACAGCACCAGGGCCTGCCACACGCCGGCCTCGGCGAAGCCCGGGGCCAGGCGGGCGACGAGGTAGACCCCGCCCTTGACCATGGCGGCGGCGTGCAGATAAGCGCTGACCGGAGTGGGGGCGACCATCGCGGCCGGCAGCCAGAAGTGCAGCGGCACCTGTGCGGACTTGGCGAAGGCGCCCACAAGCACCAGGACGAGGGCCCCCGTCAGCCACGGACCGCCCTCCGGAGGGTCGGCCACCAGGCCCGAGATGCTGTAGTCGCCGGCGGCCGTGCCGAGCATGATGAACCCGATGAGCATCAGCAGCCCGGTACCGGTGGTGGTGACCAGCGCCTGGGTGGCCGCGCGCCGCGCCTGCTCCTTGTGGTCCTCGTGGCCCACCAGCAGGAAGGAGGTGATCGAGGTCAGCTCCCAGAAGACGTACAGCGCGAAGAGGTTGTCGGTGGTGACCACGCCGAGCATGGACCCGGCGAACAGCACCATGATCGCGGCCAGCCGGCCCAGGCCGCGCTCATCCGCACGGAAGTAGGCGGCGCAGTAGCCGAAGATGATCGCGCCCACCCCGCTGACCAGCAGCGTCATCGCCAGGGAGAGTCCGTCGACGCGGAAGTCCAGGCCGATCTTCAGCGCGGGCGCCCAGGCGATGCCGGCCGTCACCGGGGCGCCGGAGAGGATTCCGGAGGCGTTGGCCAGCGCCCACACAGCCGCAGCGGCGGGCGGCAGCCCGGCGAGCAGGAAGATCCGGGCGCCGAAGCGGTCGGCGAGCAGCGGCAGCAGCGCCGCCACGGCGGCGTGCAGCGCGAGGATGGCAGGCAGCAGCATGGGCGTGTCGCTCATCGTCGATCGGACCGGCGGTGGCACAGGGCCGCCGGGCGGCGGTCGGAGGGGGCCGGCAGGGTGCGCTGGACGAACGGGGCCGCGGCGAGGCCGGAATCCGCCGGGAACGCGCGAAACGCCACATACGCCGGTCGCAGCCACCGCCCCCGCTTTGACTGCCCCCGGAACGGATGTAGCATTCGCCGCCTCCCATCGCCCTCACCGGCTGCACACACTGCGTAGCGCACCTCGACCCGCCTGCGCAGGCACATCCGTGGGCGGGTCGCCTCCGTGCGTCGCCCCTTCGGAGGCGTGACTCATCTCACCCGCGTTCGCTGTACGGGACTGTCGCCGTGGTCCTCCCCGTCACGCACCGTGGGCATCGTCGCGACAGCGTCGGCGTCGAAGCCCGCGGGCGCCCCAAATTACCGGCATTTTGACGGAATCCTAACGCGACGCGGCGGGCCGGGCGCGGGCGCCCCGGTTCGCGATGGTCGGCGCGGCGGGCCAGAATTGCCGACATGGCCCGTACAACCTCTCCACCACCTCCCGAGGAACTCGCTGAGAAGATCATCGACATCGACGTGTCCGAGGAGATGCGCGGCAGCTTCCTCGAATACGCCTATTCGGTGATCTATCAGCGGGCGCTTCCCGACGCCCGCGACGGGATGAAGCCGGTCCAGCGGCGCATCCTCTACCAGATGAACGAGATGGGGCTGCGCCCCGACCGCGCCCACGTCAAGTGCGCCCGCGTGGTCGGCGAGGTGATGGGCAAGCTGCACCCGCACGGCGACAGCGCCATCTACGACGCCATGGTGCGGATGAGCCAGCCCTTCTCGATGCGGGTGCCGCTCGTCGACGGGCACGGCAACTTCGGCTCCCTGGGCGGCGACGACGCGCCGGCGGCCATGCGCTACACCGAGGCCCGACTGGGCCGGGCCGCCCAACTGCTGGTGTCCTCGCTGGACGAGAACGTCGTCGACTTCCAGCCCAACTACGACGGCCAGGAGAACGAGCCCGAGGTCCTGCCCGCCGCCTTCCCCAACCTGCTCGTCAACGGGGCCTCGGGGATCGCCGTCGGCATGGCCACCAACATGGTTCCGCACAACCTGGGCGAGGTCATCACGGCGGCGCGCCACCTGATCGCGCACCCCGACGCCTCGCTCGAGGACCTGATGGAGTACGTGCCGGGCCCCGACCTGCCCACGGGCGGCACGATCGTCGGGCTCGACGGCGTCCGCGACGCCTACCGCACGGGGCGGGGCACCTTCCGCACACGCGCCACCGTCAGCGTCGAGAAGGTCTCGCCGCGCCGCACGGGACTCGTGATCACCGAGCTGCCCTACAACGTGGGTCCGGAGAAGGTCGTCAGCCGCATCAAGGAGCTGGTGCAGAACAAGAAGCTGCAGGGCATCAGCGACCTGAAGGACCTCACCGACCGCAATCAGGGCTTGCGCCTGGTCATCGAGCTCAAGAACGGCTTCAACCCCGAGGCCGTACTGGAGGAGCTCTACCGCCTGACGCCGATGGAGGAGAGCTTCGGCGTCAACAACGTCGCCCTGGTCGACGGCCAGCCGCACACGATGGGGCTGCTCGACCTGCTGCAGGTGTTCGTCGACCACCGCCTCGACGTCGTCCGGCGCCGCTGCGAGCACCGCCGCGCCAAGCGCGAGGAGCGGCTGCACCTCGTCGGGGGCCTGCTGGTCGCGCTGCTGAACATCGACGAGGTCATCGCGCTGATCCGCGATTCCGAGGACACCGCCCAGGCGCGCCAGCGGCTGATGACGACCTTCGAGCTGTCCGACACCCAGGCGCGCTACATCCTCGACACCCCGCTGCGCCGCCTGACCAAGTACGACCGGCTGGAGCTGGAGAACGAGCGCGACCAGCTGCGCAAGGACATCGAGGAGCTGACCGCCGTCCTGGAGTCCGACTCCAAGCTGCGCCGGCTGGTCTCCAAGGAACTGGGCGAGGTCGCCAAGGACTACGTCACGCCGCGGCGCACCGTGCTGCAGGAGAGCTCGGGCGAGACCCGCAACGCCTCGATCCCCCTGGAGATGGCCGACCGGCCCTGCCACGTCCTACTCAGCTCCACGGGCCTGCTGGGCCGCAGCTCCGGGCAGCACGTGCCGCCGATGCACGACGGGTTGCGCACCCAGCACGACGCCGTTGCGGCCTCGGTGCCCACCACCTCGCGCGGCGACATCGGGCTGATCACCGACTTGGGACGGGCGATCCGCGTGCCGGTGGTGGAGCTGCCCGAACTGCCCGACGACGCCTCCGACTCCCCGTCACAGGCCCATGGCCTGCCCGTCGAGGAGTTCGTCCAGCTGGAGGAGGGTGAGCGCGTCGTCTCGGTGGCGGCCCTGGACGACGACGGCCCCGGCATCGCCGTAGGCACCGCCCAGGGCGTGGTCAAACGGGTGGCCTCGGAATCGCCGCCCAACAAGGACGACTTCGAGATCATCGGCCTGCGCGACGGCGACCGGGTCATCGGCGCTTCGCAACTGGCCACCGGCGACGAGGACCTGGTCTTCGTCACCACCGAGGCGCAGCTGCTGCGCTTCCCCGCCGAGGCCGTCCGTCCGCAGGGCCGGCCCGCCGCCGGCGTGGTCGGCGTGCGCCTGCCCGAGGACGGTCGGGCGCTGTGGTTCGGCGCCGTGCCGGTACCCGAGGACACCGTGGTGCTCACGGTGGCCGGAAGCACCGAGGAGTTGCCCGACACCGGCGGCGGATCGGCCAAGGTCACCCCGTTCGAGGCATTCCCGACCAAGGGGCGGGCCACCGGCGGTGTACGCTGCCAGCGCTTCCTCAAGGGTGAGGACCGGCTGGTCCTGGCGTGGATCGGCCGGTCGCCGGCCCGTGCGAGCCGGGCCGACGGCGGCCCGATCCGGCTGCCCGACCTCGACGAGCGCCGCGACGGCTCCGGCGAGCCGCTGCCGCGGCCCATCGCCGTGGTCGGAACCGGCCGCACCGACACCGGCCTGGCCTCGGCCGCCGGCTCCGGTACGACCGGCTGAGCACGGCCTCCGGTGCACCGCGGGCGCACCGGAGGCCGCCATCGACGTCCTCGGCGCGGCCACGCGGCGCGTGCGCCCACGCGCAGCGCTCCGGGACCGCGCCGGCCCGACTTTCCAGAGGAGCCTCTCGTGAACAGCGCCTTCGACGACCTCTTCACCGCCAACGCCGAGTACGCCGCCGACTTCCGCCTGGGCGGCCTGGCCCCGGTCGCGGCACGCGGTCTAGCCGTGGTGACCTGCATGGACTCGCGGATCGAACCGCTGCAGACACTGGGACTCACGCCGGGGGACGCCAAGATCCTGCGCAACGCCGGCGCCCGGGTCACCGACGACACCCTGCGCACGCTGGTGCTGGCCGTCTACCTGCTGGAGGTCGACCGGGTCCTGGTCATGCCGCACACCCGGTGCAAGATGGCGTCGGTCTCCGGCGACGACGAGGTGCACGACCTCATCGAGCGCAACCACGGGGTCGACACCCGCAGCCTGGAGTTCCACACCGACAGCGACCAGATCGGCGCGCTGCGCCACGACCTGGAGCGCGTCCGCCACCATCCGCTGCTGCCGCGCGACCTGCCGGTGGCCGGGGGGCGCTACGACGTCGACACCGGCCGGGTCGAGCCCATCGAGGTGTAAGGCCCCCGTGTTGCGGGAATAGGGCATTCCGCTTCGGGGTTGTGCTAACCCGACGAAGGGAGTGCCTGGTGCAGGAGACGACCTACGAGACGTTCAGCCGCGGCCAAATGTACTTCGACCTGGGCGACTACATCGAGGCCGCCCGCATCCTGAAGCCCATCGCCGAGGTCGAGCCCGGCAGCCGCTCCATCCTGGAGCTGCTGGGCCGCGCCTACTTCCACTCCGCCCAACTCACCAAGGCCGAGAAGACGTTCCGGCGCATCATCGATCTCGACCCCTGCGACAGCTGGGCCCACATCGCTCTGGCTCGCTCGCTGGAGCGCCAGAGCCGCATCGACGAGGCCGCTCCCTACCGGCGGATGCACGCGGTCATGTCGGGCGGCTCACTGGACTGACCGCCCGTCCCCCGCGCCCGCCGCAGGGCGGTGCCGCCGACGCGCATCGAGGGGCTCTCCGCCCGTGGAGAGCCCCTCGGCGCGTTCTGGCGGCGAGCAGCGGTAAGGTCGCCGCATGACCGCACAGGATGACGAGGACGGCCCCTGTGTGGAGCGCTCCTCCACCCGCACGCGCGCCTGGGTCGACGAGGCGGTCCGCCGGGTCGTCGCCGACGCCAACCGCTCCGCCGACACCCACCTGCACGTCTTCCCGCTGCCGCCGGAGTGGGGCATCGACCTCTACCTCAAGGACGAGTCGGTCCATCCCACCGGCAGCCTCAAGCACCGATTGGCGCGGTCGCTGTTCCTCTACGCTCTGGCCAGCGGCTGGATCGGCGAACACACCACGATCGTGGAGGCCAGTTCGGGTTCCACCGCGGTCTCCGAGGCCTATTTCGCCCGGCTGATCGGGCTGGAATTCGTCACGGTGGTTCCGCGCACCACCAGCCCGGAGAAGATCGCACTCATCGAGCGCTACGGCGGCCGGTGCCACTTCGTCGACGTACCCTCCGAGATGTACTCCGAGGCCGAGCGGCTGGCCGCCGAGAGCGGCGGCCACTACCTCGACCAGTTCACCTACGCCGAGCGGGCCACCGACTGGCGCGGCAACAACAACATCGCCGAGTCGATCTTCGAGCAGTTGGCCATGGAGCGCCACCCGGTGCCCGAGTGGATCGTCGTGGGCGCCGGGACCGGCGGGACCTCGGCCACCATCGGGCGCTACGTGCGCTACCGCAGGCACCACACCCGGCTGGCCGTCGTCGATCCCGAGAACTCCGCGTTCTTCCCCGGCTGGGTCACCGGCGCCTCCGACTACGCCACCGGGATGCCCTCGCGCATCGAGGGAATCGGCAGGCCGCGGATGGAGCCCAGCTTCGTGCCGTCGGTCATCGACCTGATGGTGCCTGTGCCCGACGCGGCCAGCATCGCGGCGATGCGCCACCTCAACGCGGTGACGGGACTGAGCGCGGGCGGCTCCACCGGAACCAACATGTGGGGCGTGTGGCACCTGATCGACAGGATGCTGCGCGAGGGCCGGCGCGGCAGCGTGGTCACGCTCATCTGCGACGGCGGCGAGCGCTACCGGCACAGCTACTACGACGACGCCTGGCTGGACGAGCGCGGCATGGACCCGGCCCCCTATACCGCAGCGGTGGAGCGCTTCCTGGCCACAGGCGTGTGGCGCCCGCCCGAGTGAACGGCCGCGGGAGGAGGAGCCGGGAGGGCGGGCCGGTCACATGTCGATGCGGCTGGTGTCGAGTTCCTGGGCTCCCTGGGAGATGAACTCGCGGCGGGGAGCCACCTGGTTGCCCATGAGCAGGTCGAACACCGACGCGGCCTCCTCGGCGTGCTCGACGCGGATGCGGCGCAGCGTGCGGTGGCGGGGGTCCATGGTGGTCTCCGCGAGCTGGTCGGCGTCCATCTCGCCCAGGCCCTTGTAGCGCTGCACCGGCTCCTTCCAGGTCAGGCCCTTCTTCTCCAGCTCAAGCAGCCGCCGCTGAAGCTCGGCGTCGGTGTAGGTGTAGATGTAGCGGTCCTCGGGCTTGGCGCCCCGCTTCTTGCGCACGTTGGTCAGCTCGACGCGGTGCAGCGGCGGCACGGCGGCGTAGACCCGGCCCGCCTCCAGCATCGGGCGCATGTAGCGGTAGAACAGCGTCAGCAGCAGGCAGCGGATGTGCGCGCCGTCGACGTCGGCGTCGGCCATGATGATGACCCGGCCGTAGCGGGCCGCGTCGATGTCGAAGGTGCGTCCCGATCCGGCTCCGATGACCTGCAGCATCGCGGCGCACTCGGCGTTTTTGAGCATGTCCGAGACCGAGGACTTCTGCACGTTGAGGATCTTGCCGCGGATCGGCAGCAGCGCCTGGAACTCCGAGTCGCGTGCGAGCTTGGCGGTACCCAGCGCGGAATCGCCCTCGACGATGAACAGCTCGCTGCGGTCCAGCCCTTCGCTGCGGCAGTCGACCAGTTTGGCCGGCAGCGCGGAGCTCTCCAGCGCGTTCTTGCGCCGCTGGGTCTCGCGCTGCTGGCGGGCGGCGATGCGCGCCTTGGCGGCGTTGACCACCTTGTCCAGCACGGCGCGGGCCTGCTGCTTCTCACCGCGGCGGGTGGAGGCCAGGAAGGCGCGCAGCTCCTTGCCCACGACCTGGGAGACGATGCGCGAGGCCGCCGAGGTGCCCAGGATCTCCTTGGTCTGGCCCTCGAACTGCGGCTCGGGCAGCCGCACGGTGATGACGGCGGTCAGCCCTTCGAGGATGTCCTCTTTGGTGACCGGGTCGTCCTTGTCCTTGAGCAGCTTGCTGGCCCGCAGTTGGTCGTTGACCACCCGCACCAGCGCCCGCTCGAAGCCGGTGATGTGCGTGCCGCCCTTGGGGGTGGCGATGACGTTGACGAAGGAGCGCGTGGTGCTCTCGTAGCCGGTGCCCCAGCGCAGGGCGATGTCGACCTCCAGGTGGCGGTCGACGTCGGTGGGGGTCATGTGGCCCTGGTCGTCGAGCACCGGAACGGTCTCGGTGAACTGGCCCGAGCCCTGGATGCGCAGGACGTCGTTGACGGCCTCGTCGGGGGCCAGGTACGTGCAGAACTCCCCGATCCCGCCGTCGTAGCGGAACTCCTCCTCGTAGGGGCCCTCCTCGGGGAAGCGCTCGTCGCGCACCGCGATGGTCAGCCCGGGGATCAAGAACGCGGTCTGGCGCGCACGGTCCAGCAGAGACTCGCGGGTGACGTCGGCGTCCTTGAGGAAGATCTGGCGGTCGGCCCAGAAGCGGATGCGCGTGCCGGTGACCTTCTTCGAGACCCGGCGGACCTGCTCGAGACCGGATCCGGGGGTGAAGGCGGCGTCGGGCCCGTCTCCGTCGAATCGGCCGGGGATGCCCCGGCGGAAGCTGATCGCATGGGTGTGGCCCTGCCGGTCGACCTCGACGTCCAGGCGACCCGAAAGCGCGTTGACGACCGAGGCGCCGACGCCGTGCAGGCCGCCGGAGGCGTTGTAGGAGCCCGATCCGAACTTGCCGCCGGCGTGCAGCTTGGTCATGACCAGCTCGACGCCCGACAGGCCGGAACGGGGCTCGACGTCGACGGGGATGCCGCGGCCGTTGTCCCGGACCTCGACCGATCCGTCGCCGTAGAGCACGACGTCGATGCGCGTGCAGTATCCGCCCAGGGCCTCGTCGACGGAGTTGTCGATGACCTCCCACATGCAATGGGTCAGGCCGCGGCTGTCCGTGGACCCGATGTACATGCCGGGGCGCTTACGGACCGCCTCGAGTCCTTCCAGGACCGAAAGATGCCGCGCGGAGTAGTCTTCGGGCTCGTCGACGGCTGCGGTTAGGGCGGTCACGTGGGGCTCTCCTGCGTTGGACGGAACAGGGCCGGCGCATGCGGGGCGCTGGCGTGCGCCAGCGTGCGCTGGACGTTGGCGGACAGGGGGCAGATGCGTTGCCGCTAGCTTGACGCACCGGTGTGACAGGAATGCGGCGCCGTCACCCGTACCGGGCGGTCGGTCCCCCTGCCGGGGGCGGCCGCAGGGCCGCGGGCGGCGCCGGGCGGATCCGCTCCATCGCGGGTGAGGCTCGCCGGTGGCGTGCGGTTCACCCGACCGCATCGGGACGGTCGCCTGATCATCACGAGCACACCACGCGCGAGATTACCACCTCGGTTTCCGCGGGCCCCGCCGCCTCACCGGCGTTCCGCGGCTCCTGGGGGGCGCGCGGGGCCGACCCTGACGCCCTGTTCGGACTCCGTACGCCGTCGCCGGCGTCTCCGCGACGGCGACGGTCGGCCGCCATCCACGGACCGAGACCGGGTAGGTCCGGATAGTCCGCCCCGCTTCGGCAAGCCGAGGTCTCCCGCAAGTAGGGTGATGACCATCACCATCGACCACTATGCGAGGACATATCGCCGTCCTGCAAGCGGGGCCGACGCCCCGGACCGGGCCTCCTGGCGCGGTGCCGGAGGGGGCGATTCCGCTGACGGCGTACAAAGGGGCTGGTTGGGAAGCTCTTGGTCCGGTTAGATGTTGTGCGGAGTGACTAACGCCGAGTATTGAGGAAGGCGAAGTGACTGGAACCCTTGCCCCCACCCAGCCGCTAACGGCTGCAGACCGTTGCGACCGTTGTGGTGCGCAGGCGTACGTCCGAGTGGTTCTCAACTCCGGTGGCGAACTGCTGTTCTGCGCGCATCACATGCGTGAACACGACGCATCGATTCGCAAGATCGCCTCGGAGGTCCAGGACGAAACCAGCCGACTGCAGGAGTCGCCGGCCGCGTCCGCCGAAGAGTAGCGTTAGTTCAACCGACAGACGTGCGGCGGCGGCCCTCCTCGAGGGCCGCCGCCGAACTCTTTCGGGGGCCGGTGGCACCGCGGCTCGACGCCGGCGCCCCTGGCTCCCACCCCGCGGATTCCCGGATACCGGGGCCGTGCGTGCACCGGGAGGGTTCACTCCGCGGCGCGCGGGGCGCGGTCCTCGGCCGACCGCCCGCCGGACACGGCCGCGGAGCCGGCTTCGCCCGCCTGCGTCCGGCCCGCGCCGGGCGCCACCCGGTAGTGGTAGACGCACTCCGATACGAAGCCCGCCCGCTCGTAGACCCGCAGGGCCGCCGCGTTGTCCTCCTCCACCAGCAGGTAGGAGCGCTCGGCCCCCTGGGCGCGGGCCCATTCCAGCAGCGCCTCCAGCACCGCGCCGGCGAGCCCGCGGCCGCGCTGGCCCGAACGCGTGACCATGGCGTACACCCCCGCCCACACGCCGTCCAGAACCACGCATCCGCGTGCGTCGCCCCCGCTGTCGAGGGCATAACCGACCGTCGGCGCCCGGTCCAGGATGCGGTGCAACGCCGGCATGCGGTCGGCCGACTGGCCCGCCTCCTCCCACAGCGCCCGCCACGCCGCATCCGGGCGGGAATCCACCGCGACCTCGGCGCCGTGCGCGGCGGGCGGGTGCTCGCTCAGGTCGCGCACCAGCGCTCGCGTGGCGCCCTGCGCGCCGTAGCCCCGCCGGGCCAGGCGCCCGTCGAGTTCCTCGTCGCCCGGCCAGATCTGGACGCACGGCGCCGTCCCGCGCCCGCGGTAGAACTCCTCGACGGCCTCGACGGGAGCCACGGCCTCCAAGCGCACCGCCGAGTTCGCCCGCCGAGTCACGCCCTCGCTCCAGGCCAGCCGCCATCCCGAGCGCGTCTCGACCTCGGCGGCGGGCCAGTCCGCCGCCACCCGCCGCGCCCACCACGCACCCGACCGCACTCGCACTCCTCCCGACAGTCCCCGCCGCCCGCCTGCGTCGGGGCGGCGAACGTCCAACGTAGGGGGCCGCACGTCCAGCGGGCCACCGGAATACGGCGGTGTGCCGGTGGGACCGCACCGGTTCGGCCGCCCACATGTGCGCAAAGCGGACCGTTGTTCGGAAGACGGCCACGTGGGCCGCACCGTCGTCGTATCCTTGGGGGCCGGGCAGCGCCCCCGGACGCGGTGCGCCCCTCCGCAGGCCGCCGCTTGCCCTGCCCGCTCCCCGCCCGCGAATCCCGGAAGGGTCCGCATGCTGATCCTGCTGCCGCCGTCCGAGGGAAAAGCCGTACACGGCGACGGCCACCCGGTCGACCCCGCGAGACTGGCCCTGCCGGAGGTCGCCCAGGCGCGGGACGAGGTCCTGGCCCGGCTGCAGGAGCTGTGCCGCCGGCCCGAGGAGACCGCGCGGGAGGTGCTGGGGTTGTCGGCGGCCCAGGGAGAGGCCGTGCGGCGCAACCGGTCGCTCTCCGAGGCGCCGACGCTGCGCGCCGCCGACCTCTACACCGGCGTCCTCTACGACCGCCTGGCCCTACCGGACCTGCTCGGCTCCGCGTCCGCGGACCGGACCGCCGAGTCGGTACTGATCTTCTCCGGGCTGTGGGGCGTACTCGCTCCGGGCGACCGGGTGCCGCCCTACCGCTTGTCGATGGGTGTGCGGCTGCCTGGCGTCGGTCCGCTCGGCGCGTTCTGGCGCGAGCGCCTGGGCGACCTGCTGGAGAAGCGCGCCGAGGACCGCGTGGTCGTCGACTGCCGCTCCTCGACCTACGCCGCCGCTTGGCGCCCCGGCGCTACCACAGCCGAGCGCACGGTGTCGGTGCGAGTGCTGCGCGAGACCGGCACCGGCGCGGCCGCCAAGCGCAGTGTGGTCAGCCACATGGCCAAGGCCGCCCGCGGCGCGATCGCGCACAGCCTGCTCTCCGAGGGAGTCCACCCGCGCACCCCCGCCGAGGTCGCCGAGGCCCTCGACGCCGTCGGCTGCACCGTGGAACTCCACGAGCCCGCCCGCCGCGGCCGCCCATGGACCCTGGACGTCATCGAACGCGACTGAGCACCGCACATGTCTCCGCTGAAGCCGCCGATGCGGTGACCCGAATACGCCGGCGGCGGCACCTCCGCCGCAGGTCCGAACCACCTGATAACGAACAGGTCTCGGCGCTTTATCTCGGCCATACACGACATCCGGCATGCTCGTCGGTGTCGGATGAGGAAGTCGTACGCATGCGAGCGCATGACCGCGGCCGGACCCGGGAAGTCGCCACGGGAACGGGGATCCGATCGCGGGTCGGCTTCGCGGACGCGTAACGGGCCGGTCCCCTGGTCAGGGGGGACCGGCCCGGTCGATCACCCGATCTGCGCGCTCCGTGCCGGCACGCACCTCTCGGCGTTCAGCACGACCCCTCGACGCCGAACGGCCGCTGGGAGGACCGCATCGGCGAACAGCACGCACCTTGCGAAGTACAGACCATGGACCGCACCACTCCACGCCGCCCTTCGGCACACCGGCCGGGGCCCACCGGATCGAACGGCCGGGGGCTCCATGCGCGGGGCGCCGCCGGGCGGCGCGCACCGGTCTCGGGGTTCCGATGCGCGTGCCGGGCCGGTCTTGGGCGTCCTCGCTGCGACGCCGCCACACACGCCAACGGGGGCGTGGCGGCGTCCGCCTCAGTCCAGGTAGTCGCGCAGCACCTGGGAACGGGACGGGTGGCGCAGCTTCGACATGGTCTTGCTCTCTATCTGTCGTATACGCTCGCGCGTCACACCGTAGACCTTCCCGATCTCGTCGAGGGTCTTGGGCTGGCCGTCGGTGAGGCCGAAGCGCATCGAGACCACGCCGGCCTCACGCTCGGAAAGCGTGTCGAGCACCGAGTGCAGCTGCTCCTGCAGCAGGGTGAAGCTGACCGCCTCGCCCGGCTGGATCGCTTCGGAGTCCTCGATGAGGTCGCCGAACTCGGAGTCGCCGTCCTCGCCCAGCGGGGTGTGCAGCGAGATCGGCTCGCGGCCGTACTTCTGGACCTCGACGACCTTCTCGGGGGTCATGTCGAGTTCCTTGGCCAGCTCCTCGGGCGTGGGCTCGCGGCCCAGGTCCTGCAGCATCTGCCGCTGCACCCGCGCCAGCTTGTTGATGACCTCGACCATGTGCACCGGAATGCGGATGGTGCGGGCCTGGTCGGCCATCGCCCGGGTGATCGCCTGCCGGATCCACCAGGTGGCGTACGTGGAGAACTTGAAGCCCTTGGTGTAGTCGAACTTCTCGACCGCGCGGATCAGACCGAGGTTGCCTTCCTGGATCAGGTCCAGGAACAGCATGCCGCGGCCGGTGTAGCGCTTGGCCAGCGAGACGACCAGGCGGAGGTTGGCCTCAAGCAGGTGCTTCTTGGCCCGGCCGCCGTCGTCGGCGATCCACTCCAGCTCGTCGCGGAAGTCCGAGGTAAGCGTGCCGCTCTCCTCGGCGAGCTTCTCTTCGGCGAACAGGCCCGCCTCGATGCGCTTGGCGAGCTCGACCTCCTGCTCGGCGTTGAGCAGCGCGACATTCCCTATCTGCTTGAGATAGTCCTTGACCGGGTCGGCGGTAGCGCCGGCGGCCACGACCTGAGCAGCGGGAGCGTCGTCGTCATCCTGGTAGAGGACGAAGGCCTCGTCCTCGGAGGTGTTGGCCGCGGCCTTCTCCGGGATGCCCACGGATTCGGGCTTGACCCCCGAGCCGGCGACCGGCCCCTCGGCGGGCGCGAGGCTGTCGTCGGGGTCCTCGACGAGCTCCAGCTCAGCGCCGGTCTCCTCGAACACCTCGTCGGTCGCCTCAAGCTCCAGGTCCTGGTTCTGGTCCTCGGCGACCTCCAGGCCCGTGTCCTCGTCCTGGCCGTCCTTCCGGTCGGCCTGGGCGGGATCGGCCGCGGGAGCGGCGGCGGCCCCCTCGGCGGTCTCGGCGCTGGACTTGGTCTTGGCCGTCTTCTTGGTGCCGGCGGCGGACTTGGCCGTCGACTTGGCGGCGCTCTTGCGGGCCGGCTTGGCAGCCTGCTCGTCACTCGCCGCGGTGTCCTGCTCCGACTGCTCGGCCTCCGGGACCGGGGCCGGGGCTGCCGCGGCACGCTTCTTCGGCGCGGTGGCGGTGGCGGCCGGGGATGCGGAGTCGACGACCGCGGTGACAGTGTCGGTCTGCTCCTGGGCGGCTGCCGCGCGCTTGGCCTTGGGAGCGGACTCCTCGGGCTTCTTGGCGGTATCGCGCTTGCGCTTCGACCCGGACTTGCGGCGCGACGGCGCGGACTCCTCGGCGCCCACGACCAGGGTCACACCCTCTTTGGTCAGGCTGCGAAGCACGGCCTGCGCCTGCGACATCGGAATGTCGGCCTCTTCGAAGGCACGGCGCACGTCCTCGGGCTCAAGGTACCCCTGGGACCGCCCACGCTCGATCAACTGCTGGATGACTGGCTCGTGCAGCGAGTCCGGCTGCTTTGAGCGGGTCGAACTGGCAGGTGACACAAACACCTCTCGAACGGACGTGTGGCGAGATTGCTGGACCCGGCGGCCCTATGAACCGCGAGGGGAGAGACCCGCCCTCTCCTCGCTCTTGCCCGGGATCATCCCCGCCTGGCCGACGGGGACACCGACTTCTTTCAGCGTATGCGCCCTCTCTAGCGTTTGGGCACATCCGCCCAGTAGGATTTTCCCGCTCTGCATGCGGGCCCAACCCCACCGTCGGGTCCTCGAACCCACCCCCCGCCGCAGCGGGTCTGATGGCTCCTCCACCTTAGGCAAAGTGTCGGACTTCTTCGTACGGTTCCTACTCCGGTGCGCTGTCCATCACCGGTAGGTGCACGGCGAGCAGCGTGACGTCGTCGTCTTGCTCATACCCTGCGAGCATGCCCTCCACAAGGTACTGGAGCATGTGCTGTGGATCGCCCACCACCTCCGGCCGTGCTTGGGACGCTACGGTGACCAGCTCGTCGAGACCGGAGGCGACTGCACGCTTTCGGTTCTCAACAAGTCCATCGGAATAGAGCACCACGGTGTTACCGGGTTGGACGAAAAACTTGTGGTGGCCGCGTTCGGAGCTGACGCCCAGCGGGGTGTCGGGCTCGGTCTCCAGCAGCCAGGGCCCGGCGTTCTCGGTGACCACCAGCGGCGGCAGATGCCCGGCGTTGCTCAGCTCGACCTGCCCGGTCTCGGAGTCGAGCACGAAGTAGACGAGTGTGGTCACCTGGTCGACGCCCTCGGTGGCGTCGAACATCCGGTCGAGGCCGGTGAGCACATCAGCGGGCTCGGGCATGCTGAACGCCAGCGCACGCAGCGCGTTGCGCACACGGCTCATCCCTGTGGCGGCCTTGATGCCCTTGCCCATGACGTCGCCCAGCACACCGGCGACGCGGCCGTCGGGCAGCGGGAACGCGTCGTACCAGTCGCCGCCGACCTGCACGTGCTGGGTGCCCGACCGGTAGAACGCCTGCATCCGGATGCCCTTGACCTTGGGGAGGTCCTCGGGCAGCAGGCTGGTCTGCAGCGCCTCGGCCGTGCGGTGCTCGCGCTCGAAGAGCTTGGCGCGTTCCAGGGCGAGCGCGCACTGCCCGGCCAAGGCCTCCAGGAAGACCTTCTCCTCGTCGGAGACCTCGCGGGAGGCGGAGAAGGTGAAGCGCAGTGCGCCGATTGGCTGGCCGGCGCTGAGCAGCGGCAGCGCCACCCACGCCCGCTCCTCGGTGGTGCGCAGGAACTCCACGATCTCGGGCTCGTCCTCGTCCTCCAGCAGCGCACGCATCTCGGCGGGATTGCCCGCGATGAAGGGCCGACGCTCGCGGACCGCGTACTCCATGGTGGCCGACCGGTCCGGGCCGGCGCGGGAGGCGGTGCGGTGGCCGGGCTCGTCGCCGAGCATGTGCAGCCGCAGGTCGTCGCGGTCGAGCTCGGCCAGGGTGGTGGAGTCGGCGCCTACGGCGGACTGGCCGATCTCCGCCATGGCCTGCACGACCTCGCCCACCGTCAGCGCTTCGGCGAGATCGGCGGTGGCCTTCTGCAGCCGCACGGTGCGCAGCGCCGCCTCGCCCAGCTGCTGCGTGAGGCGCTGGCGCATGTCGTCGGCCTCGTGCTGGGTGGTGATGTCGCTGTGGGCACCCACCCACTCCATCAGCGAGTCGCCGCGCATGATGGGCACGGCCCGCGAGCGGTAGTAGCGGAAGTCGCCCGACTGCGTGCGCACCCGGAAGATCTCGTCGAAGGTGGCGCGGTCGGCGACGGCGTCGTTCCAGGCCCGCTCGACCTGGTCGCGGTCGTCGGGGTGGGCGGCGTCGAGCCAGCCGCGGCCCAGGTACTGCTCGGCGGTCTGGCCGGTGATGGTGCGCCACTCCGGACAGTCCTCGCGCACCTCTCCGTCGGCGTCGGCCGTCCACACGACCTGGTTGGTGGCGGTGAGCAGGGAGCGGTAGCGCTCCTCGGTGCGCCGCAGCGCCACCTCGGCCCGGTAGCGGTCGGACAGGTCGACGGCGATCAGCACCGCGCCGTGGACGCCGTCGTCGCTTTGGGCGGGGTACCAGTCCAGCGACCATCGGCGCCGCTCGCCGGTGTCGTCGGGCTCGCCGTCGCTGAGGCGGCGTTCGCTGCTGACCGGGCCCTCGCCCGCCAGCACCGCCGCGATCGCGGCTTCGTGGACGGCGGCGTCCTCGGGGTCGAGGACCTCCGAGGGCGTGCGGCCGCGGCAGCCGGAGTCCCCGACGCCGTAAATCGCGGCCAGCGCCCGGTTCACCCGCTGATAGCGGCCCGACTCGTCGAAGAAGGCGAACCCGATCGGGGCCTCCCTCAGCAGCGAATCCAGGAGGGCTGCGTCGATGGGGCCCAATCCGGACATGCGAGGGGGCGGGACGGACGTCTCGGTGCTCAACAATGACACCTCCGGGGTCCTTTCCCCCGTTCGAGGGGACTCGCCTGGGCGAGCGCCAAAAACCTAACCAACGCGGGCCGGGCACCTGTGGAGGCGGAAGCCGATTCGTCAACGGCTCACCGGTGGCCGCGCCGCCGATCACTCCCTATCGTCCATGACGTACCGGCGACATGCGATCCCCGCCGCACGACTGCGCGCACGGCCGGGCGGGAACGCCGCCGCATCAGCATAGGCCACAACCGCATCGACTCGCCGAGACGGGGGACAGCGGAAAGTCAGCGGCCATAGCGGATGGTAAATAATACGCCGTCGTATCCACCCTAGGCGCCCGCTCGCCGTTTCGGACAGCCTTTTCCAAATCCGATCAGGTTTCCGCAGGAGAGAGCCTCAGAATCCACGCCAACCGCACTAACGCGGCCTGTCCGAAACAGAGCCGCAACCACCGCGAACAGGCAAGTAGCCCCGCACCGGCCGCAGTGGCGGACGGCGCGGCCGTGTCGGCCCAGCAGCACGCAAAACCTCGTTAAGGCCCCCCGTTGCAGGGGTTGACACCCCGGCATAACGAAGTGAAATGGATTGTGGTCGCCGTCGAAGACCAAGCCAGCGAGGGGGCGTGAGCGAGGATGCTGCAAACGTATCCAGTGGGTGATCTGCAACGTATCGCCGGTCGACTCCAGGACGAGTTCGCCGGTCTGTCCCACCGATGCGTCGAGCGCTGTGTCAACGACACATGGAAGTGCGCCGAGCACCTCGGCTACACGGCCACCCCGGGCCTCGTGGAACGCGTGGCGCGCGAACACCTGCAGGCCATGGTCAAGTCCGCTCCGCCCTCAGGGCTCATCGTGCCTCCGCGGACCCACGGCCACGACCGGCTGTCCTGAACGGCTCGGATCCCGCCTCGCCCCGGCCCCGCCCCGCGCCCGGCGCGGGGCGGGCGCCTTCGTCCGCCCGCCGTTGCGACCCGGCGACGTGCGCACCGGCCGCGCGCCGCGGGCCGGCCTGATCGCAGGCTGCGCCCAGGCCGCTGCCCCTGGTGCCCTAGGCTCTGTGGGGTGTCCGTACCTCCCCAGCCCGACCAGCCGGACCCGGGCTCCATGCCCGATGCCGTATTCACCGAGATGCTGCGCGCCGCGCGCACGATGCTCGCCACCCGCGAGCCCCTCGACGCCGAGATCGGCGTCAGCGAGATGCTCGGCTCGTGGTGGGGCAAACGCGTGCCGGGCCTCGACGTCGAGCGGCTGCTGGGCGACGGTCTGGTCGCCCACGCCCAGGCCTCCGGATCGGCGGCCGGCTTGGCGCTGCTTACCGGCGTCTCTGTTCTGGGCACCACTGTGCACCAGCGCGAACTGGCCGAAAAGGGCTCCGCGGCGCTCATCGAACGCGGAGTCGCCCGTCCGGCCTGGGCCGACCTGCTCGGACGCGTCCGCCCCATCGCCGCTTACGCCTTCGGCACCCGTTTCGGCGACACCGACGACATCATCTGCACCTTCCGCTACGACGACGGGGACTCCGAGGAGTACACCGGCGCCCACGCGCTGATCGCCGTCGTCGACCACAACAGCGGCGGTGTGCTGCGCGACGCCTGGGTCACCACCAAGGTCGACAGGCTGCTGGAGAGCTGCCGCTCTCAGGCCGAGGGCGGCGACCCGCTGGCGACGTTCTCCCAGATCCGGCTGGAGCGCGCCCGCCTGCTGCTGGAGGACGCCGTCGAGCAGACCGACAGGGCCATCGCCGCCAACGCGGTCGGGCCCGAAGTCACCGACGGATCGCCGGCCGCCCACCACGCCCTGATCCGCTCCCGCGTCCGCGCGCTGCCGCGCCGCCCCCGCGACCAGGTGCACTCGGCGCGCAGCCGCGATCGGCGCGCGACACTCGCCGCGCGGTTCCTGGCCTCCGACGCCGCCGCCGAACTCTCCGACTCGGGCGCCGCGAGCCGCTGCGTCGACCACATCATCGCCTTCGGCTGCGACGTCGACGCCGACCGCCCCCTGCGGGTCAGCCCCCGCAAGATCGAGGCGCTCCTGCTCAGATGGCTGCCGCGGCGGGTCATCCTGCTGCCCGAGGAAGGCGAGGCCATGCCGCATGTGCTGGCCGCCTGGATCCGCTGGGCGGGGCCGCGCCACGGCCTGCCCGAGGTCGCGGTCAACGCCACGCTCGACGCCCTGTGGGAGGCCACGTCGGCCTTCACGACCTCCTACCTGGACGTCTCCGCGTCCTTCGGACTGCCGCCCGAGGTGGTGCGGCGCCTGCTGCCCGACGGCGACCTGTCGGCGCTGCCGCGCCGGATGTTCGCCTTCCCGCTGCTGACCAGCGACCTGCTCGCCGAGTCCGAGGACGAGTTCGACCCCTCCACACGCGCGGGCAGGCGCGCGCTGCTGCGGCTGGACCACTTCGGCGAGTACGACTCCCCCGTCAAGCACAAGGGCAAGCACTCCACGGGGACCCCTGCGGGCCCCTCCGCCGACACGGCCGCCACCGAAGAGGCGCTCGACGCCCACGAGCGCCTGGCCGAGCGGCTGTGGGAGGGCGCCCCGCCCCAGCTGTGGAGCGCGGCCGAGCGCCTGCTGGACCACGGCTACGAGCGCCCGGTGGTCCTGCGCATGCTGATGGAGGTCGTCGAAGGCGCCGAACCGGGCGACGACATCGCCACCCGCCTGGACGAGCTGTAGCACCGCTACGAGCACGGCAGCCGGCGCCCGGCACGCGCATGGCACCGGGCCCCGACCGGCGCGCCGGCTCCTATGCCAGCATGCGTCCGCGCAGGGCCTCGACGGTGGGCTCCTCCAGTCCCAGCCCGTCGTGGACGTAGGCGTCGAAGGACCCGTAGGTGCGTTCCACCTCTCCGTAGGCCTCGTCCAGGTAGGCAAGGCGGCACTCGGTCATGGGCTCGATGACGGCGGGGTCGATGCCGGAGCGCTCGCAGGCGGCGCGCATGGTCCCCTGCAACCGGGACAGCCTTTCGTTGCTGGCCAGGTAGTCGGCGGAGATCGTCTCGCGCGGCACGCCCAGGATCCCCAGCACCAGCGCCGCCGCCCAGCCGGTGCGGTCCTTGCCGGCGCTGCAGTGGACGACCGTCGCACCGGCGCCTGCAGCGATGCGGCGCACCATCTCCGCGTAGCCGGCGCAGGCGTCCTCGGCGGTGACCAGGGTCCGGCTGACCTCGTGCATGAAACGGGTGGCGCCGCCGTCACCGAAGACGGCTTCGGCGCGGCCGGGGTCGCTCAGCACTTGGACCAGGTCGGCGCCGGTGGAGTGGTCGCCCTGCAGGTCCAGCACCGTGTGGTCGATGCCCTCGGGCAGTGCGTCGGGCCTGCTCTCGCGCTCGAAGGCGGTGCGCAGGTCAATGACCTGGCGGACGCCGAGCTCGCCCAGCGTACGGACGTCCGCCGCGTCCAGCCGGTCCAGCGCGTCGGAGCGGAAGGCGACGCCCGTGCGGACGCGGCCGCCGTCGCTGGTGGCGTGGCCGCCGAGGTCGCGGAAATTGGGTGCTGTCGCCAGCGGGTACGCGGCTTGGTTCGTCACGGGCGCGACGATACCGGTCGGCCCCGCACCGGATCGCGCTGCCCTGGCCGGACCGCGAAGCACCGGGCTCCCGCCTCTGCGCGCCGGACCGGCCTCAGCCGGCCTGCCGGGAGGCGCGCAGCGCAGGGATCTCCTCGCTGGCCTCCTTTACGTCCTTGACCGTGTCCACGCCGCGCCAGAACCCGTCGATCCGGTAGCCGAAAAGCCGGCCCTCGGCGGCCAGGTCGGGGAAGGTTGTGGACTCGTGGTCGCCCTTGGCCGGCAGCAGCTCGGTGGCGGGGTGCTCGAAGAGGTAGACGCCGGCGTTGATCCAGAACGGCAGCATCGGGCTCTGGGTGAAGCCCTCGATCGCGCCGTCGTCGGTGACGTCGACGATGCCCCAGCTGGTCTGGTACTGGGCCAGCGCCAGGGTGGCCATGCCGCCCTTGCCGCGGTGGAAGGCGGTGAACTCGTCGAGCGGGAACCAGGTCAGCACGTCGCCGTTGAGCGCGTAGTAGGGCTCGGCCGACTCCCGCAGCCCCGAGGCCGCATACCGCAGCGCGCCGCCGCGGCCCAGCGGCTCGTCCTCCACCAGCAGGGTCGTCTCCACACCGGTCGAGCGGCCCTCCAGGTGCTCGCGCAGGACCTCGGCCTTGTAGCCGCACGAGACCACGACGTGCTCGACGCCGTAGTCGGCGAGCCACTCCAGCTGGTAGTCGATGATGGGGCGGTCGGCCACCTCGACCATCGCCTTGGGGCGGGTGTCGGTGTACGGGCGAAGCCGTGTCGCCTGGCCTCCAGCGAGGATGACGGCCTGGTTGACGGGGGCGTTGGGTCCACTCATGGGGCGGACACTAGCAGCAGGACCGGGCTTCCCGGCCCGGCTGTGCGGTCGTCTCCGGACGGGGTCCGCGCCCGCCCTCAGCCCTGGGTGACCTCGGCGTAGGCCTGGCGCACGTCGGCGCTGGTGATCCGGGTCAGCTCCGCGGCGGTGGCGTTGTCGCCCAGCTCCTCGGCGACCCGCACGTCGCGGTGGGAGCACGCCTTCTCGAACAGCGAGCGGGCGAAGCGGCCGTTGCCCAGCTCGTCGATCCACGCCGACTCGCACACGTAGCCGAAGATGCGCCGCAGGTCCTCGCGGGCGGAGTCGTCGAAGGTGTCGCCGGTGTCCTGGGCCACCGATTCGGCGATCTCGGTCAGCTCGTCGGGGGTGTAACTGGGGAAGGCGACCCGGACGTTGAAGCGCGAGGCCAGCCCGGCGTTGCTGGACAGGAACCGGTCCATCTCCGCGGGGTAGCCGGCCAGCACGACCACCAGCCGGTCGCGGTCGTCCTCGGCGCGTTTGAGCAGCGTCTGCACCGCCTCGGCGCCGAAGGCGTCGCCCCCGCTGTATCCGGGATTGTGCAGCGCGTAGGCCTCGTCGACGAACAGCACCCCGCCCAGTGCCCGGTCGACCAGTTTGCCGGTCTTGATGGCCGTCGCGCCCAGGTGCTCGCCCACCAGGTCGGCGCGCTGGGCCTCGACCACGTCGGGGCGGCTGAGCAGCCCCAGCGCGGCGAAGACCCGGCCGAGGATCCGTGCGACCGAGGTCTTGCCGGTGCCCGGCGGTCCGGAGAAGACGAAGTGGCGCATCGGCGGGTGGTTGCGCAGCCCCTGCTCCTCACGCAGCTTGGCCATCTGCAGCTGGGCCACCAGCGAGCGCACCTGCCGCTTGACCGGCTCCAGCCCGATCATGGTGTCCAGCTCGGCCAGCGCCTCGTCGATGTCGGGCGCCTCGCCGAAGCCGGAAAGCCGCTCGGTGAGCCCGTCGAAGGCGGTGGCGATGTCGGGGGCGCGAACTGTCACCAGTTCCTCGCCTTCGGGCGGGTGCTCCTGGTGCCCGGAGGTCACCACCCGCACGTCGCGCGCCTCGGCGGCCTTCTCCACCAGCGAGCGCACGAAGCGGCCGTTGCCCAGGTCGTCGATCGCGCCGCGCTGCACGATCCTGTCGAAGCGCCGGCGCAGGGCGGGGGCGGCCTCGGCGTCGAGCAGGTCGCCGCGCTGGTCGAACAGGAACTCGGCGATGCGCTGCAGCTCGTCGGGGCTATAGCTGGGGAAGGTGATGCGGGTGGCGAAACGCGACGCCAGGCCGGTGTTGGAGGCCAGGAACCGGTCCATCTCGGCCTCGTAGCCGGCGAGGATGATCACCACGCGGTCGCGGTCGTCCTCGGCGCGCTTGAGCAGTGTCTGCACGGCTTCGTTGCCGAACCTGTCGGACTGCCCGTCGCCGTCGTTGACCAGCGAGTACGCCTCGTCGACGAACAGCACCCCGCCCAACGCCCGGTCGACGAGCTCGTTGGTCTTGATGGCGGTGGCGCCCAGGTACTCCCCCACCAGGTCGGCGCGCTGGGCCTCGACGACCCGCGGAGTGGGCAGCAGCCCGAACGAGTGCAGGATCGTCGCCAGGGTGCGGGCGACGCTCGTCTTGCCGGTGCCGGGCGGACCGGAGAAGACCAGGTGACGCAGCGGCCGCTCGACCGCATAACCGGCGTCGGCACGCAACCGGGCGGCCTCGATGGAGGCGGCGATGGCGCGGACCTGCTGCTTGACCGGGTCCAGCCCGATCATGTTCTCCAGCTCGGCCAGCGCCTCGTCGACGGGCACGGGGGCGGTGTCGTCGCCGCTGTCCTGGCCCGCGCGGCCGCGCCCGCCCTCGGTGGCGCGCTGGCGCGCCTGGGCACCGGCCGGCGGCGGGGGCGGGGTGCCGCGGATGCCGCCTTCGCGGTCGGGCGGGGGCGCGCCGAGGTCGCTCATCGTGCGGCGCAGCCGGTAGGCGGCCAGCACCCGCCACAGCAGCGCCAGTCCCGCGCCCCCGAATGCGCACAGCACCCCGAGCGCGCCCGGGGCCGAACCGGCGAGCATGCCGGCCAGTGCCGTGCCCAACCCGATGATGAGGGCCACCAGCAGCGCGACCAGGGTCGTGTGCCAGACGGGGAAGGCGGTGATGCGGGTGGCGGCCAGCGAAACCAGCAGCGGAAGCAGCGGCAGGAGCAGCAGCACCCCGGAGTCGGCGACGCTGACGGGGATGAGGAACAGGGTGTAGGCCAGCACGAGCCAGACGATGCTGATCAGCGCGGTGGCCACGGCGTCACCGGAGCGCATCAGGGCCGCGAAGACCAGCAGGGCCGCGACGGCGGCCGCGACGGTGGTCAGCAGCGGCAGGCTCGACAGCAGCGCCGCAACCACCAGGAGGGTGACCACGCCCAGTCCGGCGATCAGGCGGGTGCGCAGCGGATAGCCGTAGTAGGCGGCGCGTACGCGGGTCAGGGCGGAGGCGCGGTGGGGCGGCTCCGAGGTGCGGGAGCGTTCGTCGCGCGGCATCCGTGTCCCTTCCTTGCGTCGCGGGTCCCATATTGAAGCACTGTCGCGCGTCGCGATTTCGCCCCCAGGAGCCGTGCCCAGCAGGGATGCGGCGTGTCGCACCCGGATCGGCTACAGCAGGGGTATCTGGCCGTCGGGCTCCGGACGCGCTTTGCGCAGGTGCCGCCACTTGGGCAGGCCGTCCAGATACGACCAGGTCATCCGGTGGTAGGAGGTGGGACCGTGCTCGGCCAAGGCCGCACGGTGGATGGGCGAGGGGTAGCCGACACAGGTGTCGAAGCCGTAGTCGGGGTACTCGGGGTGCAGCCCGGCCATGAAGGAGTCGCGGTGCACCTTGGCCAGGACCGAGGCCGCGGCCACGGCCACGCTGGACAGGTCGGCCTGGATGCGGGTCCGTACCCGCCAGGGGGCACCCAGGTAGTCGTGCTTGCCGTCGAGGATGACGGCGTCGGGCGTGCGGGACAGCCCTTCCAGCGCGCGGTTGGCGGCCAGGCGCAGGGCGCGCGTCATGCCCAGTGCGTCGATCTCGGCGGGCTCGGCGCTGCCGATGGCGTGGTCGCCGACCCACTCCCGCAGGTGTCCGGCCATTCCGGTGCGCCGCTGCGGGGTGAGTTTCTTGGAGTCGGTGAGCCCTTCGGGCGGTTCGGTGCCGTCGGTCACGGCGGCGCACACCACCACCGGTCCCGCCCACGCGCCGCGCCCGACCTCGTCGACGCCGGCCACGCAGGTGGAGCCGCCGTCCTGGAGTTCGCGCTCAAGCTCGTAGGTGGGTACGGGGTCGCGCCCGTCGGCGACCGCGGTCGCGGAGCCCGGGGCGGCGGGGGTCGAGGAGGTCTCAGCCACGAGGCCAAGCCTAGAGGTTCGCCCGCCGCCACCACACCTTTGCGGCCGGATGCCGCAGGGGTTTTCGGGGGGCCACCGCGTGTTACGCACTGCAACACCCGGTCGCCGTCGGTAGTTTCCGCATGACTCCGGTCGGCCGAGGAAGGACGCATGGGGCTGAGCAGACCACACGGTGCGGTGCCGCCGCGGATCGTGGCCGAGAACGCGGGCCGGGACGGCCTGACGGCCCCGCGGCCGGAGCCGAGAGGCGGCGCGGGTCCGGGCGGCGCGGGGTCGTGGGTGCGCCGCGGCCGCGGCGCACTGCGGGCCGCGGTGCTGGATGCCGCGGCTCTGGGCGGGCGGCTCGCCGCGGGCTGGATCGCCGCCTCCTGGGCGTGGGAGGCGCTGGGAAACGGGACGCGCGCCGATCTCGCGGCCGGGGCGGTACTGGTGTGCGCCGCAGCGTTCGCCGCCGGGCTGGCGTCGCGGCCGGCCGGAGCGGCGCTGGCCGCGGCGGTCCTGCTGAGCGTGTCCGCACCGGGCGCGCTCGCGGCGGTGGGCCTGGAGGCCGAGCCGACCGCGCTGACGGCGGCGGGCGCCTCGACTCCGTGGCGGGTCGCGCTGGGGGCGGTGTGCCTTCTGGGGGCGCTGCTTCCGGGACGGCTCTCGGTGGATGCGCTACTGGTGCGGCGGCGCGGGCGGCGGCGAAGCGCGCGACGGGGCGAGCACGGGGCCGGAGCGGACCGGACGCGAATCGGGCGACGGCCTGAGGAAGCTCCGCCGCTCCCCTATCCTGGAGGTAGGGACCGCTTCACGCGGCCCTCCCGCATCTGACCCGGTGTCGCCGGAGGCCCCACATCCAGCCCTCCGGTCGGCCTGTGTCACGTACCGAAGGGGAAGATCCACACATGTCCGCCGCCGAAGAGGGCTCGGTCGCGAAGCTCATCGAGATCGCTCATCCGCCGACTCCTCGACAACGGCTCGCATCGTGGGCTTCCCGCCCGCCGGGCCGGCTCTACATCCCGGCCTGCACGCTCATAGCGCTCGTGCTGCTCTACGAGGACAGCGTGCCCGGCGGGCACCTGGCCGCCTTCGTGCTCGGCATGGGCGGCGGCGCGTTCCTCGCCGCCATGGGCGCCCTGCGGCTGGGCATCGCGGTAAGCATCGCCCGGCCCATGATCGCGCGGTACTGGCTGCGCTGGATCACGGCGCCGCTGATCGCCGCCGCCGCGATCGTGCTGTCGGTCACCGACGTCCCGCTGCAAGCACGCCTGGACACCTCGGCCGAGGCCCTGCGGGCCGCCGGCGACACCGCCCGGCCGGCCACCACCGCTCCCGATGAGACCTGGGCCGGGCTGTACCCGCTGTCGTCGGTCGCGGTGACCGGCGACGGTGTAACGCGTTTCACTGTGCAGGGTGCAGGGCTGCTCAATCCCTCCGGACTGGCCTACAGCAGCGAGCCGCTGCCCACCGACGTGTTCGTCAAGGGGCACGGCGGCACCGTCTACGAGCACATCCGAGGGCCCTGGTACTCCTGGACCGAGTACTGAGCGCGTTGCGGCGCGGCAGGTCACCGGGCCGGGACGACGCCCCGAGCCGGGTTCCCCGCTCGGCCGTGTCCCTCCTCACCCCCGGGTTTAGGGGTTTCCCTCCCCGAGTCTCACTCTGCTTTTATCCGCGATCGATAGACAGGGATGCGACACGGATTCTCCTCAGGGACGGGAGAGCACCATGAACGAGTTCATGACCGCGCTGCATCTGCGCATCTACGACGCCGTCAGCGCGCTGCAGAAGGCGCGCGAACAGGGCGACGAGGACCTGTGCCTGCTGCAGGCGGGCGAGCTCGAAGACCTCGTGGAGATCGCGGCGCGGCACGGCGTCGACATCGACTGCGGCTACGGCGACCTGGCCCACGCCGCCTGAGGCGGGGCGCCGGGCGGCGCGGGCGCGGGGCCTTGCCTACGGGGGCGGCTCCGCGCCCCGCCCGGGGCGCTGATCGGGCGGGACAGGGCGCGTTCGGCAGAGCACAGTACGAAGGGGGAGGCGGAGATCCGCCTCCCCCTTCGTCGTGCTCGGGGCCCGTTGCCGTGCCTAGCGGTTGCGGCCGCCGCCTCCGCCCTGGTTCTGCTGAGGAGGCTGCTGACCCCGTTCGGCCGCCGCGGCCATCGAACCCTGCACCTGCTGGAAGGCGCCGGAGGCCGCCTCGGCGGCCTCGCCCGCCTCGGTGGAGCCCACGGTCCGCCGTGTGCTGCCGGCGCCGCTGCGGCCGCCCTGCCTGCCCAGCTCGGGCAGCATCTGGGCCAGCATCAGCGTAGAAAGCGCCGAGGACTCGCCTCCCTGGCCGTCGGTGCGCACCACCACCGGCTGCGGCGCGTGCTCGGCCAGCGTGGCTCCCACGTCCAGGCGGCGCCGGGCCAGCTCGTACTGCAGCACCGCGCGGTTGTCGCGGTAGGAGGTCGCCAGGCGGCGCTGGGCCTTGGCCTCGTTCTCCGCCGCCACCAGGTCCGACCTGCCGCGCGTCTCGATCTCGAAGCGGACGCGCTGGGCCTCGGTCTCCTGCTCCTCCAGCATCTGCGCGACGTCCTTGCGGGCCTTGTTCAGCGCCGCGTTGACCTCGACGATCTTGGCGTCGCGGGTCTTCTTGGAGCGCTCGATGTCCATCAGCAGGGTGTCGATGCGCCGCTTGCGGGTCAGCTCCCACTCCTGCTCGTAGGCCACCAGTTCCTTGGCGACGCGCTCGCGCGTGGCCAGGTGCTGCTGGTACTGGCTGGGCAGCTGCACGTCGGGGATGTTGCAGCCCATGATGCGCACGCCGTAGCGGCTGAGCTGGCGGTTGAGCAGCTCCTGCATGTCGGCGACGTCGGAGCCGCGCAGGTCGTAGGCGCCCTCGGTGCGCACCTGGCGGCTGCGCTGGCGGATGGCGTCCTGCACGGCGTTGGACAGCACCAGATCGAAGTTGCTGGCGCCGATGGTGCGCACGAAGGCGACCGCGTCGGTGATGCGGAACTTCAGGAAGAACTCGATCGACTTCAGCGGCACGTTCTCGTGCGTGGGGCAGGCCAGCACGGGGGCGGTGTAGGGGATCTCCGTGGAGATGTCGACCACGAAGTCCACCCGCGACCAGGGGTGCCACAGGTAGTGGCGGCCCGGGTCGAGCTGGCCCGCGACGGCGCCGTACTTGGTCAGGACGCCGACGGTGCCCTGCTCGATCTCCACGATCGAGGAGCGCCACCACCACAGCAGTCCCAGCATCAGCGAGCCCAGCGCCAGCACGAACGCCGGGATCGCCGCCCACGACAGCAGGAGCCCGCCGACCACCGCGAGCAGCAGTGCGCTGAGCAGCAGGTAGAGGGACAGCCACACGAGGACGGTCCACTTCAGGCCGCGGCCGTCGCGCGGGATGACCACGGGCACCAGAGCGCCCTGGTCGCCGCCGCGCAGCAGGCGCGCGATGTCGCTCCAGGAGGCGAGCGCCTCCTTGATGCTGGAGCCGCCGGTACCCGGTTCGGGTTGCTGCTGGCTCATCGGTTGCCTCCCTCATCGGTGCCGGGCCGCTGCGACCGCGGCGGTGCAGGCGGGGAGCCGGGCGCGGGAGATCCGTCCTGGTCCTCGTCCTCGCCCGTGACCGAGCTGATCCGCTCGTCGATGGTCTCGTCGCTGACCGACTGGCGGATCTGCTCGATCTTGTCTGCGTTGGGGACGTCGTCGGGCGGCGGGGGTTCGACGGTGTCCTCTTCGTCGTCCGCCAGCACCCGGTTGATCTCGGCTTCGCGCTCGGAGATGCGCTCGGAGATCTCGTTGAGGCGGCCGCGGATGGCACCCATGTCCTCCTCGGAGAACAGCGAGGCCTCGGCCTCGCCGATGATGCCCTGGGCCACGCGCAGGAAGTCGACGCCGGTCTCGTCGCCGGCGCCCACGTGCAGCACCTGGGGAAGGCTGTCGGCGACGCTCTCCAGCTTGTCCAGCAGATGCTGCTGGTAGCGGTAGTTGAGGATCTCGGGCGCCTCGGCGGCACTGACCGCGCGGATGTCCAGCGCCTGGGCCTCCAACAGCGCGGCGTTGGCGTTGGCGGTGCTCTCGGCCTCGACGAAGCGCTGCCGCGCCTGAGCGCGCGCCCGGTTGGTCTCGCGCTCCAGGGCGGTGTCCATCTGCGCCTGGTACTGGGCGATGTCGGCCTGGATCGCGGAGAGCGTCTCGTTCAGCGAGGCGAGTTCCTTGTTGAGGTCGCCCTCGTTCTGCTCCTTGCGGAGCTGAAGCTCGTACTCGTAGGTGTAGGCCTCCTTGGCCACGCGCACCATCTCGGGCGCGGCCAGGTCCATGCGGTACTCCTTGCTGGAGGGCTCCGCGTGGGTGATGTTCGCGTTGGTCAGCCGCACCGCGGGCAGGAACTGCTGGTTGAGCTGCTCCAGCAGCCGCGCGGTGTTCTCACCGACCATGTCGTAGATGTCCGAGGCCTGCTGGTCGTAGATCAGGCTGCGGGTGACCTCGCTGATGGCGTTGTTCAGCTTCTCCTGGAAGCCCTGCACCGCACCCAACACGAAGATGAACTGCTCGGGGTCCTCGATCTTGAACTGCACGAACAGGTCGATGGAGGCCTGAACGCCGCTCTTGGTGGGCGCCTCGCGGATCGGCGCGTTGAAGGGGTACTCGCGGTTGGTGTTGACGATGTAGGAGACCCGCTTCCACGGGTTGAGCAGGGTGACACGGCCGGGGCCCACGACCTGCTCCAGCTTGCCGAAGCGGGTGATCAGCGCGGCGCAGCCGTCGGGGACCATCACCATGCCCTGGCGCCACCACATGAACGCGGCGAACAGCAGCAGCACCACCCAGTAGTGCACCCCGAAGAACGGGTTGAGCACCACGCCGGTGGCGACCGAGACCGGGAAGGTGACGACCTGGCCGATGACGCCGACCACCAGCAGCAGGATCACCGGCAGCATGGTGGTGAAGGTGCGCCCCTTCGGGATCACCATCGGGCAGATCACGTGCACCGGGCCGGTGGAGCCGCGCTCGAAGGAGCTGCGGTTCAGCGCCTCGCCGGCGTTGTTCAGGGAGGAGCTCTGCTGTTCGATGCGGGTGCCCACCGAGGCACCCTGCTCACGGGCGGCCAGGAAGTCGCCCGGATCGAGGCCGAACCCCTCCGCTGCCTCGCCGAGCGCGCCGGATACCGCCTCGCGGGGATCGCCGCCTTCGGCGATGGAGGAGGCGGCTCCGCGCACTGTCTGCGCGAAGGACATAGGTATCGACTCCTTGCTGGTTGCGGAACTGCGGATTCGACGCGGGCATCACCTCTGCGGTTCCGCGGCTCCTGCTGAGAGTGCAGGCATCGTCCCACAGCGGAGGGTCTACGGCAGTGACCGAACCATAAACATCTGCCCGCCGCACCCGGATTCGGGTGTCCGGATCCGGTCAACGTCCGTGCCCGAATAGCGGGTGCGGGCGTGCGGGGCGAGAGGGGCCGAAGGCGTTCCGACCAGCCGTTGACCGGGGCCGCGGCCCTCACTAGGGTTCGGCGCACAGCCGGAACTTGAATCGTTTCAACACCACCGCCGGGAGGGGCATGACCGCCCGCAGCACACCCGCCGAGCCCAGCCCCCACGATTCGGTCGACGCCGACCCGCCCGGCGGCCGAGGCGGCATCGACCGCAAGGCCCTCGTCTCACGGCACGCGGTGGTGCGCTCCCGCGGCGACCCCCGCTCGCCGCTCCAGGTCGGCAACGGGCGGTTCGCCTTCGGCGCGGACATCACCGGACTGCAGACCTTCGCCCCCTTCGCCACCATGGCCGACTGGGGGTGGCACGAGGACCCCCTGCCCGCCGGGGCCCGCGTCGAGGACTACAGGGGGCAGGTCCGCGACACCCGCGGCCGCCCCGTCCGCTACGACATGCCCGACCCCGACCACCCCGAGATCACCCGGTGGCTGCGCGCCAGCCCGAACCGGATGAACCTCGCGCGCATCGGCCTGCACCTGGCCACGGCCGACGGCCGCGAGGCGGTCGAGGACGACCTCGCCGACCGCCGTCAGCGGCTGGACCTGTGGACCGGCGTCCTGCACAGCCGCTTCACCCTGGACGGCGAACGGGTCGAGGTCGAGACCAGTTGCGACCCCGGCCGCGACGCCCTCGCGGTACGTGTGCGCTCCCCCCTCGTGCGCAGCGGCCGACTGGCCGTCTTCATCGACTTCCCCCTCGCCCGCGGCTACGGCGAGGAGAAGTTCGCCGCGCCCTACGTGGGGATCTGGGGCGAACCCGACGCCCACACCACAACCCTGCGCCGACGCGGGTCCCTCCGCGCCGACATCGCCCACCGGATGCACCGCACCCGCTACCATGCCGCCCTTCGCTGGACCGGCGGCGAGATCGGCCGCGTCGACGGGCACCCGCACCGCTACCGGCTCACCGGCGGCGACGGCGACCGGATCGAGGCCGCCTTCCTGTTCACCCCCGAGGAACCCGGGTGGGCGCCCGAGCCCGGCGCCGTAGCGGCGGCGAGCCGGCACCGGTGGCCCCGCTTCTGGCGATCGGGCGGCGCCGTCGACCTGTCGCAGTCGGACGACGGGCGCTGGCGCGAACTGGAGCGGCGCATCGTACTGAGCCAGTACCTCACCGCCGTGAACGGCGCGGGCGACACCCCGCCCCAGGAGTCGGGACTGGTCAACAACGGCTGGTTCGGCAAGTTCCACATGGAGATGTACTGGTGGCACGCCGCCCACTTCGCGCTGTGGAACCGCCGCTCCCTGCTGGAACGCAGTCTGGGCGTCTATCGCGACCTGCTGGACTCCGCCCGCGCGCTGGCGGACGAGCAGGGCTACCGCGGTGCCCGCTGGCCCAAGATGACCGACCCGAGCGGACGCAACTCGCCGGGCGAGATCACCGCGACACTCGTCTGGCAGCAGCCGCACCCGATGTTCTTCGCCGAACTGGACTACCGTGCCCGCCCCGAGCAGGCGACCCTGGAGCGCTGGCGCGAGATCCTCTTCGCGACGGCCGAGTTCATGGCCTCCTACGCCGTCCGCGACTCAGCCACCGGCCGCTACGTCCTGGGGCCTCCCCTCTCCGCCGTCTCGGAGAACACCGCGATCGAGACCACGGTCAACCCCCTCTTCGAGCTGTCGTACTGGCGCTTCGGACTGCGCACGGCCCAGCGGTGGCGCGAACGGCTCGGGCTCGATCGCGACCCCGACTGGGACCGCGTGCTCGACGGGCTCGCTCCACTGCCCGTCCAGGACGGCCTCTACGTCCTGCACGAGGGTGTCGAGGACATGTGGACCGAGTTCAACTACGAGCACCCGGCGCTGATCGGCGCCTACGGGTGGCTGCCCGGCGACGGCGTCGACGTCGAGACCATGAGCCGCACCAAGCGCGCCGTCCGCGACACCTGGCGCTTCGACCGGGTCTGGGGCTGGGACTTCCCCATGCTGGCCATGAACGCCGCGCGACTGGGCGACGCCGAGCAGGCCGTGGACTACCTGCTCGACCCCGACTTCCGCTTCGACGACGCCGGCCTGCCCCAAGGGGGCGCGTTCGTCCCCTCCCCCTATTTCCCGGCCTCCGGCGGCCTGCTCTACGCCGTCGCGCTCATGGCCGCCGGATGGGACGGCTGCCCCGGCACTCAGGCTCCGGGCTTTCCCTCCGACGGCTGGAGGGTGCGTGCTGAGGGGCTCAGCCGGGCTCTCTAGGGGCTCCGCCGCGCCGCGGCCCCGCCGACCGGCGCGGCGAGGGAGCGGATAGCGTCGGCTGTAGAGCGAATCGGGCGAGAACAGGAGAGAGACGATGGCTTCGGTCCCCAGCAGTGTGCTGACAACCGCCGGGCTGATCGGCGGATACAGCGCGGCGCGTGCCTTCGACCGCCGACTGGGCGGCGCGGTCCTGGCCGCCTGCGGCGCGGCGGCGTTCACCAGCTGGCGCCGCAATGCCGGGCTTCCCGCGGCCGCCGCGCTCTCCGCCGTCTACACCGGCGCCTTCGGCCTTTCGCACCCGCTGTCCAAGAAGATGGGCGCCTGGCCCTCGGTCCTGGCGGTGACCGCCGCGACCGGGGTGACCGCCCACATGGTCGCGGACCGGCGCCGCGGGCGCGGCTGAACAGACGTCGCCCGCGCCCGGCGGGGCGCCGGGCGCGGGCGGCGGGCCCGGGGCTCCTCACCCCTGGGTGATGTAGGCCTCCAGCTGGCGGCGGTCCTGCTCCAGCTGGCTGATGCGGGCCTTGACCACGTCGCCGATGCTGACGATGCCCACGGGCGAATCGCCGTCGAGCACCGGCACATGGCGGACGCGGTTCTCGGTCATCAGCACGGTGAGTGTGTCGTCGGTGTCCTCGGTGGTGCACGTGACGACGCCGGCGGTCATGATCTCGGAGACCGGCGCCTCCAGCAGCGCGGGTCCGCGCTCGTCCAGCGCACGCACGACGTCGCGCTCGGATGCCACGCCGGCCAGCCTGCCGTCGTGCATCACCACCACGGCACCGATGTTGTGGCGGGCCAGCAGTGTCAGCAGCCCGGCCACCGAATCCCCGGGGTCGACGGCCACGACGTCCGACCCCTTGTTGCGCAGAATCTCAGCGATCAGCATGGCGGCCACCTTTGTGCGAAACGGGTGACCACGGGTTACCCGCCGAGCACGCCCGCCAATCCCGCGCTGCGCCGCCCGGCGGGCGAGAGAGCGCTCTCTCGCCCGCCGAGGGTGTGCCCTTTTCAGTGATGCAGGCAGGGGGTGCTTAGAAGGGGGTCAGACTGACCTCGAAGGACGCCGGAGAGTGGTCCTGGATGTAGGAGGCGAAGCCCGAGACGTCGTCGAAGGCGAACCCGTAGGCACGGCCGTCCTCGGTGACCTCGTGGAACACCGCGGCGTACTTGTTGGTGACATCGGCGTTGTAGAACGCCGACGCCTCGCTCACCGGGTGCTCGGCGGTGTCCAGCAGGGTCGAGCGGTTGAACGCCGCACCGAGGATCGCCGCGACCGGGCCGGTGATGCCGTCGTTGGGGGCCGTCAGGGCGCCGTCGCAGAAGAACACGTCGCGGGTCGAGGGCTTGGCGATGGGCGCCACCCCGCCGTCGAAGGCCAGCTGGCCCGAGCCGTCGACCCGGCCGGTGAAGGTGCCCTCGTTGGTGGTGACGCGCAGGTCGGTCCCGCTGTATCGGGACCACACCCGGTCGATGTAGGAGGCGTAGTAGTCGGCGGAGAAGCGTCCGGAGTCGATGCCGTGACCGGGTGCGATCACCCGGCGGCGGTCGCCGACCACGAGCGGGGAGTAGTCGGGGTCGGCCAGCAAGGTGTCGAAGACCCTGTCGCGCCCGCCGGGCTTGAGCCTGCCGGTCGACTGCTCGCGCTCGCCGCTGAGCGCGATCGCCAGGGGGACGCAGAACGAGTCCACCATCGTGGTGTTGCAGTACATTCCGGTTTCGTCGTGGGTGAACTCCACCGTGTCGTGCAGGACGTCGAAACTGGAGTCGGACTCCACCCACCCGGCCGGGTACTGCAGAGCGGCGTCGCCGTTGCCGTCCTCGACGGCCTTGAAGCGCAGCTTGCCCTCCAGGGCGAGGTAGATGCGCCCGGACATGAACGGCAGCGTCAGGCCGCCCGCCTCGGTCAGGGGAATGGAGTAATCGGTGTAGCCGCCGTCGGTGTTGTCGGAGAGTTGGACCGGCGCGAAGGTGCCGTCGGGGCGGACCCGGCCCTGCTTGCCGGTAGAGGTGTCGGTACCGACGATGTAGAGGCGCACGGCGCTGTCGGGGTAACCGCTCTCGTTGGCGAAGGAGACGGGGAGCGCCCCGGCCGAGGCCTCCTTGCTGCCGGAGGCGAGCTGGGCGCCGCCGGTGGAGGCGCCGCAGGCGGCCGAGCCGAGCAGCGGGGCGGCCAGCGCGGCCCCTCCGGTGGTGCGTAGGAACGAACGTCGATCGATCATCACAGGTTCCCTTCCTCGGGGTTCCGGGCGACGGGACCGAGGGCTTCCGCCCGTTCATACAGCGGAGGCGGGGGAAGCGCGCGGAGCCGCCCGCGGTTCCCGAGCGGCGCACTTCCGTCGCGCGCCGCTCGTTTTCGTAAACAACCCTTTCCGTTGAGTGACGCCCGAGCCTAGAGACGTCGGGAGCGATACGCAAGGAACGCAGGTGACAGGAGTCGCGCCCCGCAGGCCGCCCCGGCCGGCCCCGAGACAGCGAAAAGCGGGACGGCGAATCATGTCGCCGTCCCGCTTAGCGCAGTGCCTCCCGCCGGCAAGGGCCGAGTCCGGCCCGCCGTGACGGGAACCGGCGGCGGCCCGGTCTGGTTCGGGCCGCCGCCGGTCGGTCGTGCCGTGCCTAACCGGCCTCAGCTGCAGCCGCTGGTGGCGCCGCAGCCCTCGCAGGCGTAGCAGCTGCCCGACGGCCGCATCTTGGTGCCGCAGGTGACGCACAACGGAGCGTCGGCGACGAAGCCCTGGCTGCGCTCGACCGGTTCGACGGTCGAGCGCCGCCCGCCGCGCTCCTCCTCGCCGGAGTTTCCGGTGTCCTCCTCCTCGGCGGCGCGCTCGGCCGGGGTCAGCGGAGCCGACTGGGCGTAGGACTCCACCTCGGCGGCGACCTGGGCCGGGTCCTCGCCGTTGGCCTGAGCGCGGCGCTCCTCGGCCGAGAGCACGCCCAGAGCGGCGCGCTCGTCATAGGGCAGGTAGTCCAGCGCCAGGCGGCGGAAGATGTAGTCGATGACCGACTGGGCCATGCGGATGTCGGGATCGTCGGTCATCCCCGCCGGGTCGAAGCGCATGTTGGTGAACTTGTCGACGTAGGTCTCCAGCGGGACCCCGTACTGCAGCGCGATCGAGATGGCGATGGAGAACGCGTCCATGACGCCGGCGAGCGTGGAGCCCTGCTTGCCGAGCTTCATGAAGACCTCGCCGAGGCCGTCGTCGGGGTAGGAGCCCGCGGTGATGTATCCCTCCGCGCCGCCGACCGAGAAGGACACGGTCTGGCTCGGCCGCTTCTTGGGCAGGCGGCGCCGCACGGGGCGGTTGACCTCGACGACCTCCGGCTCGGGCGTGGACTGCTCCTTGCTCTCGGTGGAGGCGGTGGACAGCGGCTGGCCGACCTTGCAGTTGTCGCGGTAGACCGCCAGCGCCTTGAGCCCCAGCTTCCAGCCCTGGAAGTAGATGTGCTCGAAGTCCTCCACGGTGGCGTCCTCGGGCACGTTCACCGTCTTGGAGATCGCGCCGGAGAGGAACGGCTGCACAGCGCCCATCATCTCCACGTGGCCCATGGGCTTGATGTAGCGCTTGCCCATGGCGCAGTCGAAGACCTCGTAGTGCTCGGGGCGCAGCCCGGGGGCGTCGACGACGTGGCCGTTGTCGGCGATGTACTCGACGATCGCCTCGACCTGCTCCTCCTGGTAGCCGAGGTTGCGCAGCGCCCGCGGGATCGCCTGGTTGACGATCTGCATCGACCCGCCGCCGACCAGCTTCTTGTACTTGACCAGCGAGAAGTCGGGCTCGATGCCGGTGGTGTCGCAGTCCATCATGAAGCCGATGGTCCCCGTGGGGGCGAGCAGACTGGCCTGGGCGTTGCGCCAGCCGTTCTTCTCGCCGGTCTTGAGGCACTGCTGCCAGGCCGTGGTGGCCGCGGTGGAGATGGCGCGGTCCATGGAGCCGACGGCGCGCAGGTCGTCGTTGGCGGCGGCGTGTTTGCGCATGACCCGCTTGTGGGCCTCGGTGTTCTTGGCGTAGCCCTCGTAGGGGCCCACGACGCCGGCCATCTCGGCGCTGCGCTTGTAGGCGGTGCCGGTCATCAGCGAGGTGATGGCGCCCGCGACGGCGCGGCCGCCGTCGGAGTCGTAGGCGTGGCCGGTGGCCATCAGCAGGGCGCCGAGATTGGCGTAGCCGATGCCCAGCTGGCGGAAGGCCCGGGTCGTCTCGCCGATCTTCTCGGTGGGGAAGTCGGCGAAGCTGATGGAGATGTCCATCGCCGTGATGACCAGCTCGGTCAGCTTGACGAAGGACGCGATGTCGAACTCGTCCTTCTCGTCGAGGAACTTCAGCAGGTTGATCGAGGCCAGGTTGCAGGAGGAGTTGTCGAGGTGGACGTACTCCGAGCACGGGTTGCTCGCACTGATACGCCCGCTTTCGGGCGTGGTGTGCCAGTCGTTGATGGTGTCGTCGTACTGCAGTCCGGGGTCGGCGCACTCCCAGGCGGCCTTGGCCATCGTGCGGAACAGCTCGTTGGCGTCGACGGTGGCCACGACCTCACCGGAGGTACGCGACGTCAGCCCGAAGTCGGAGCCGGATTCCACGGCGCGCATGAAGGCGTCGGAGACCCGCACGGAGTTGTTGGCGTTCTGGTACTGGACGCTGAACATGTCGTCGCCGCCCAGGTCGACGTCGAACCCGGCGTCGCGCAGGGCGCGGATCTTGTGCTCCTCGCGCGCCTTGGTCTGGACGAACTCCCCGATGTCGGGGTGGTCGACGTCGAGCACGACCATCTTGGCGGCACGGCGGGTGGCGCCGCCGGATTTGATGGTCCCCGCCGAGGCGTCGGCGCCGCGCATGAAGGACACCGGGCCCGAGGCGGTGCCGCCGGAGGTCAGCAGCTCGCTGCTGGAGCGGATCCGCGAGAGGTTGACCCCCGCGCCGGAACCGCCCTTGAAGATGATCCCCTCTTCCTTGTACCAGTCCAGGATCGACTCCATGGTGTCGTCCACGGAGAGGATGAAGCATGCCGAGACCTGCTGGCTGGAGGAGGTGCCGACGTTGAACCAGACGGGGGAGTTGAAGCTGAAGTACTGGTTGACCAGAGCGTGCTTGAGCTCGTGGTCGAAGATCTCGGCGTCTTCGTCGGTGGCGAAGTAGCCGTAGGCCTTGCCGGTCTCGGTGTAGGTGCCGGCCACCCTGTCGACAAGCTGCTTGAGGCTCCACTCGCGCTCGGGGGTGCCCATCGCGCCGCGGAAGTACTTGCTCGCGACGATCTGGGTGGCGTTCATCGACCAGCCGGCGGGGAACTCCACGCCGCGCTGCTCGAAGTTGACCGTGCCGTCGCGCCAGTTGGTCATGACGACGTCGCGGCGCTCCCACTCGACCGCGTCATAGGGGTGGACGTCCGGCTGCGTGAAGATGCGCTCCATCTTCAGCCCCTTGCGCCGGTCCTTTCCCTTGCGAGCCGCCCCGCTTGCGGTCTCAGTCATCTCGCTCCCCCTGCTCCTCGTCGCGTACCCGGTTCATGCACCGCTCCACCCGGCCCGGTGCGGTGCGTCGTGCTCGCCCGGCCGCCCACTGCGGCCCTGTCCTCGTCCTTCAGTCCTCGTCCTCGGCCTCGGCCGGTTGCGCCGGAGTGGCCCCGCTTCGCTCCCGTCCCTCGCGCAGTACGGCGATCTCGGTCTCGAAGTCGGCCAGCGACTCGAATCCGCGGTAGACCGAGGCGAAGTGCAGGTAGGCGACCTCGTCGAGCTCACGCAGCGGGCCGAGTATCGCCAGTCCGATCTCGTGGGCGGGGACCTCGGCCACGCCCCGGGAGCGGATCTCCTCCTCGACCTGCTGGCCCAGCTGGGCCAGCGAGTCCTCGGTGACCGGCCGCCCCTGGCAGGCACGCCGCACACCGGCGACGATCTTGGTCCGGGAGAACGGCTCGGTCACGCCCGAGCGCTTGGCCACCATCAGCAGGACCGTCTCCTGCGTGGTGAAGCGGCGCTCGCACTGCGGACAGGACCTCCGGCGCCGGATGGCCGAGCCGTCCTCGGCGGACCGGCTGTCGATCACCCGGGTGTCCGGATGACGGCAGAACGGGCAGTGCACGCCGGCGTCCCTCCCCCGTGATCGGCTCGGCTCGTCCCGGCCCCGGCGCCGCGGCCGCACGGCGCCGCCCGCGGATGTGCGGGATGCGCCGGCACGGCGGTGGCCCGGTGGCCGGTCCCCGTCGGAATCGCCCGCGGAGCGGTGGATCGACGAGGATCAGGTACCTACTAAAGCACAATTTCTAGGCTGCGTGTTCCACGGCGAGCACTAGATGTTGTGGTTAACCTATGACCGCCCTACCCACTACGCAAGTCCCTGATGCAGACGGCGCCAGAGCGCCGCAGGTCACCGGCGCCAAAACACGTGAGGTGGCCGGGCGCGCCCTCTGCGTCCCCGCGCACACGGCCCCGCCGTGTGTGTATGGCCACAGCCGGGCGCGTCCGCTCCGGCGATCCCGGCCGCAGGACCTGGATGCGCCCGCACCTGCGGTGGCGTTTCGGCGAAGAGGAGGACCGGCGCACCGGCGGCGATCCGGACGGATGTCCGGCGACGGCCTCGGGGGCGGCCGGTCGGTACCTTACTCGTCCGCGCCGCCCGCGCCGACGGCCACACGCCGAGGCCGCGCAGGGTCCTCAGGCCGTGTGCACGGCGGGTCGGCGCATGGCACCGGCACCGCGGCGGGCGCAGTGGGAAATCTCCACGGCGGCACCGGCGCGGCTGTGCCGGCGGCTGTGGAGCTGCGCGCAGGGGCCCGGGCGCAATCGGCGGCGGGTCGACTCGGGGCGCGGGCGATCGGTGCGCCGACGCATGCTTCCGACGCTGCGCGGCGGCCCCGGCGCGGCGCCTGCACGGGTGCCGCCCGGCGCTGGAGCCGGCGCGGCTTGCGGCTCGCCGCTGGATCGACACGCCCGGGGTCCGGTGCGGCCGGTTCGGGCGTCCGGTCAGAAGTCCGGCATGACGAGCTCTTGGCCGGGTTCGAGCTCGGACTCGCCGAGGCCGTTCTCCCGGACGATCTCGTGCACGGTGCTGCGCGGGTCGTCGGCGGGCCGCACGCGCTCGGCGATCTCCCACAGCGTGTCGCCGTCGCGGACGACGACGGTGGAGGGGGCTTCCTCGCGGATCGCGCTCTCGGCGGGCGCGCCCGAGGCGGAGGCGCCCCCGGTGGTGGCGGCCATGACGAGCGAGGCGAGCACGGCGGTGGCCAGGACCGAGGCGGCAGCGCCCACGACCATGCGCCCGCGGCGGGTAAGGCGGTCGTTCCAGACCTGGACCGCGGCGGTGAGCACCGGAGCCGCGGCAGCGGTGAACGCCGGGACCGCGGCGCGAGCGGCGGCGGCCGACTCGGGAGCCGGATACGCCGTGCGCGAGCGGTGCGCGGTCCGCGGGGCGGCCGCGGCGCGGCTCCACTCCGGGAGCTGCTCGGCCCAGTCGAACAGCGCGCCGTTGTGCGCGCCCGGCATCGCTGTGGTGGCAGCCGACGCGCTCTCGCTCCCGCGGGCGGGTGCCGCGGCCGACGGCGCCTGCGCCGGAACCACCGACAGCCGCGCGCGTCGGCGGCGCCGGTCGGGCCCCTCGGGAGCCGGTGTGTCGGGCCAGGTCACGGGGGATTCGAATGCAGCGGCGGATTGAGACGCAGACAGAGTCATGGCCACACAGCCCTCACCTTCGTACGCCAGTCCATTAGAACTAACGTTCGATTCCTACCGCATCCGGGCGAAATTTTCAGCACCATCTCGAACGTTTGTTTGATATTGCCGTGTGCACGCAGTAACGTTGGACATGTTTCGCTGCGGTATCGGCGACGCCACTCCAGGTGGCGATACGCGCGTTACCGCTGTCGAAGATCGATCGACTGGCTGGTCCCACACGTCGGGGGGACCGCCTGACGCCTGCACCGATAGCCGCACCCAGAACAACCGACCCCCGAGGAGGCCGGCCGTGCCGGAGGAGAACCACGGAACCCAGGAACCTCACGCGGGCGGGGGGTCCGTCACCGCGCTCCGGTCCACTGCCGCTCCACCCGCGGATCCGCAGGATTCCACCGACGGTGCCGAGAGTGCACCGAAGCTTACCGCCCGGCAGCAGAGCGTATTGAACTGCATCCACCGATACGTGCGGCGGCGCGGGTATCCGCCGTCGATCCGGGAGATCGGCGACGCGGTGGGGCTATCGAGCCCGTCCAGTGTGGCGCACCAATTGAAGGTGTTGCAACGCAAGGGCTATCTCTATCGCGATCAGAACCGCCCACGCGCGGTCGAAATTCGCATTCCGGGACAGCCTCCGGTCCGTTCGTGGGACCAGTTGGAGGAGACTCCCGAGGCCGACGAATCCCGGGCCACGGCGGTCCCGGTGGTCGGGCGCATCGCCGCGGGCGGCCCGATCCTGGCCGAGGAGTCCATCGAGGACGTGCTCACCCTGCCCAAGCAGCTCGTGGGCGAGGGGCGGCTGTTCATGCTGAACGTGGTCGGCGATTCGATGGTCGACGCGGCCATCACCGACGGCGACCTGGTCGTGGTCCGCCAGCAGCCCGACGCCAACAACGGCGACATCGTGGCTGCGCTGCTCGATGACGAGGCCACGGTGAAGACCTTCAAGCGCGACGCCGACCACGTGTGGCTGCTGCCGCGGAACGACGACTACAAGCCCATTCTCGGCGACGAGGCCACCATTCTCGGCAAGGTCGTCACCGTTCTGCGCCGCGTATGACACCCCCGCTATAACGACTTCGACTCGCTTCGGCACGGGTCCGTGATCTCGACGGGAGATTACGGACCCGTCGCGTTTTCGGAATTCAACGGTTATCCCGCCTCCTGCGGTTCGCCGCAGTGACCGCTGCGGCCCTACACCACTGCGCCGCCCCGACGCCAGGGGCCGAAGACCGTGCTGCGTGCCGAGAACCCGCCACGGAGCGTGCGGCGTTCGGCGCCTCCCGGCTTCCGCACGGGACTCCCGGTTCGCGCCGAGCATGTCGGCTGATGCCGGGCGGGCACTACGGTAGGAGCCATGCCCGTCCGCTCCCCTCTGCGCGTCGCCGCCCCGTCCGTGCTTCTGGCAGCGCTGCTCGCCGCCGGCTGCTCCCCCGGCGGCGGAGACTCCGGCACCGCCCCCGAGCCGCCCGGCGTCCGCCCGCAGCAGCGCCAGGTGACCTTCGAAAGCGGCCCCGACACCCTCCACGGCACCTTCGCGCTGCCGCCCGGCGGCGGCGCGGACCTGCCCGCCGCGCTGATCGTCTCCGGCAGCGGCCCCACCGACCGCAACGGCGACAACCCGGGGCGGCCCGACGCCGGCACCAACAAGAACTTCGCGCGCGTACTGGCCTCGGCGGGGGTCGCCTCCCTGCGCTACGACAAGCTCGGCAGCGGCGAGACGGGCATGGCCTCGCGCGAGGACGACGAGACCATCGGCTACGGCGTCTTCGCCCAGGAGTTCGCCGACGCCTACGCCCACCTGGCCGCCCAGCCCGAGGTCGACCCGTCCCGGCTGATCGTGCTGGGACACAGCGAAGGCGCGCTGTTCGCGCTGAACGCCCACGAGATCGTCGAGGAGCACCCGCCCAGCGCCCTCGTCCTCGCCGCCCCGCCCGGCCGGCGCTACCTCGACACCGTCGACCGCCAGCTCACCGAGCAGGTCCGCCGGGCCGAGGCCGCCGGTTCCCTGGACTTCGCCCAGGCCGAGGAGACACTGTCCGACGTGCGCTACGCCGTCGCCCGGATCCGTGACGGCGAAGGCGTGGACGAGCTGAACCTCGCTCCTGAGGTGGAGAGGATCTTCACTCCCGAGTTCGTGCCCTTCCTGCGCAGGATCGACACCATGGACCCGCGCGAGCTGGCCGGTGGCCTGCCCGACGGCACCGGCACCCTGGTGCTGCACGGCACCGCCGATTCCCAGATCACCGGCGACGACGTCGACCGCCTCATGGACGGCCTGTCCGGCGCCGAACGCGTCGACATCGAGGGCGCCGACCACGTGTTCCGGATGTACAGCGACGCCCCTGGCGCGGCGGTCCTCGACGCCGACCGCCGCTTCTCCCCCGACGTGGGACCCGCTCTCCGCGAATTCCTGGAGTCGGAGGCGGGGCTCTAGGGGACCGCCGGAGGGGTGCCGGGCACCGTTCAGTAGTCGCCCTGCTCGATCTCGTCGGCGACAGCGCGCGCAAGCGACTCGGCGTTGGACAGCGCCACGTCGCCGGGGATGGACGCGTCGGCCTGGTAGCTGACAGCGGCGGTGTGGCAGGCCATGGTGTACAGGTTCGACATCCGCACCCCGACGCAGCCCCAGTCGAATCCCCGCAGCGTCTCGTTCCAGGCCTCGGCCTCATCGCCGACGTCGGAGATGGTGTGGGCGTCCTTGTCCTGCGCCGCGGCCCGCAGTGCGGTGGAAGCGGCCTCGGTCCCCGGGGTGCCGGTGCGGTCGGCGTAGCGGACGAGCGCCAAGCGGGCGACGGCGGGGACGCGGGCGGCGGTCTGCGGGGTGGCCCAGCGGCACTCGTAGCCGTCGCGGAGCTCAGGGTCGAAGTTCTCGATCCGCCGGTTCAGCTCGGTCTCGCGGGCAGGCACCAAGGCGTCGAGCACCTCCTCGGGGGCCACGGAGCAGTCGGGCGCCGCGCCGTATTCGCCGCTCGGGGCCGAGCCGAGCGCCACGATCGCCCACACTCCGGCGCCGACCAGGGCCAGCACCACGACGGCCAGCGCGGCGATGGCCGCGGTCGCGCATCCGCGACTCTGCGACGGTGCCGTCGAGATGGGTTCGGGCTGCGGAGGGGCGCCGAGCGGCGGACCGGCGGGCTCGCGCCCGCTGTTGGGCGCGGAAGCGTCCTCATGCCCCGCTTGGTGCTCCTGCGGCTCGCCGGGCCCGTCCCCGTGCTCCCCCGGAGGCCGGGCCGCCGAGCCGCCGGGCGGATCGTGCGCCCCGGGTCCCGGACCGCCCGAAGGTGGCTGGGGCATCGGTGCCTCCCCTGTCCTGGTGGTGATCGCCTGGTGTTGCTCGGCGCCTGTGAGGCACACGGCGCGCAAAGCGCGGTCGGCCACGCTACTACCCCGCCTCGGCCCGGCATCGCCCACGGGTACGCCTGTGCGCGGCCGCGCGGGTGGGGCTCGCGGCTACAGCGACGCGGCCACCTGCTCGGCGAGGCCGATGGCGCTGTCTCTGGCCGCGTCGTAGCCCATGCCGCCGCCACCGTCGGCGTCGCCGCCGTAGAAGACCTGGATGAGCATGTTGTCGCGGCGGAAGGCGACTTCGGCCGACGTGCCGTCGGAGGTGCCCGGCCAGACCAGTGCCCCCTCGCCCAGCTCGGGCACGGGTTCGGCGCCCTCGAGCCCGCCGATGGGGGCCAGCTGCTCCAGCCTGCGGTCAGCGGCGCGGGCGCCGCTGACATCGCCGGCCTTGTCGGTGAAGTGGGCCGTGAAGTCGACGTGCAGCGAGCGCGGCGGACCCTCGGTGCCGACGGAGGTCCACACGCAGGTGGAGCTGTCGGCGTTGTCCATCGGGCCGTGCGCGCTGGTCTCCAGCGCCGCGTCGGGCACGAGTTCGCGGACCTCCTGGCGGGGCACCGAGGAGCACGCGGGGGCGGCGGCGTGGGTGTCGGCCTCGTCGGCGCCGACGGCCGGGGAACCGCGCCCCCACAGCAGACCCGCGGTGACCGCGACGACCACCAGCAGAAGCGCTCCTGCACCCGCGGCGATCCACAGCCGCCGCGGTGAACCCTCCTGGCCGCCGCCGGGGAAGCCCAGTGCGCGCCCGATCCGGTTCATTCGTCAGGCCACCACGACGTTGACCAGCTTGGGCGCCTTGACCACGACCCTGCGGACCTCCTTGCCGCCGATGAAGCTCTGGACCTTCTCCGAGGCGAGTGCGAGCCGCTCCAGCTCATCGGGCTCGATGTCGGGAGCGACTTCCAGCTTGTCACGGACCTTGCTGGAGACCTGCACGACACACGTGACCGACTCCTGGGTCAGCAGCTCGGGCACGGGGGTGCGCCAATTGCCGATGGCGACCGAGCCGGCGTGGCCGAGGCGCTCCCAGCCCTCCTCGGCTGCGTAGGGAGCGAACAGCGACAGGGTGACCGCGATGACCTCGGCGGCCTCTCGCACAGCGGGGTCCTGCGCGCCGGGGCCGGAGTCGATTGCCTTGCGCGCGGCGGTGACCAGCTCCATCAGCCGCGCGACGGCGACGTTGAACCTGTGGGCCTCCACGGCGACGGTGATCTTGTCCAGCGCCTGGTGGGTGGCCTTGCGCAGCGCCACGTCGCCCTGGGAGGGGTCGGCGCCGGGCGCGGTGGCGGCACCGGCCTCGACCATGACCCGGAAGGCGCGGTTCAGGAACTTCAGGGAGGCCGCCGGGGAGACGTCGGCCCAGTCGATGTCGTCCTCGGGCGGGCCGGAGAAGAGGACGGTCAGCCGTACGGCGTCCACACCGTACTTCTCGATCTCCTCGCCCAGGTCGACGCCGTTGCCCAGGGACTTGGACATGGCCTTGCCCTGGTTGATGACCTGGCCCTGGTTCAGCAGGCGGCGGAAGGGCTCGGTGAAGGACACCAGGCCCATGTCGTAGAGCACCTTGGTGAAGAAGCGGCTGTAGAGCAGGTGCAGGATCGCGTGCTCCACACCCCCCACGTACTGGTCGATCGGCCCCCACTCGGCGACCTTGTCGACGTCGAAAGGCGCGTCACCGGTGTGCGGGGAGCAGTAGCGCAGGTAGTACCACGACGAGTCGACGAAGGTGTCCATCGTGTCGGTGTCGCGCTCGGCGGCGCCGCCGCACGCGGGGCACTCGACGTTGACCCAGTCGGCGGCCGCGGCCAGCGGGGAAACGCCCTTGGGGGCCAGGTCGGCGCCCCTGAGGTTGTCGGGCAGCTTCACCGGCAGCTGGTCGTCGGGGACGGGGACCTCACCGCAGTCGGGGCAGTGGATGATCGGGATCGGCGTGCCCCAGAACCGCTGGCGCGACAGCAGCCAGTCGCGCAGCCGGTAGTTGACCGAGGCGGTGCCGGTGCCGCGCTCCTGAAGGACCTCGATGATGCGGTCGATCGCCTCGCCCTTGGCCAGGCCGTCCAGCGGCCCGGAGTTCATCAGGCGGCCTTCGCCGGGGGTGGCCGTTCCGGTTTCGGCGGGATCGCCCTCGCCGGTCTCGACGACCTCGCGCACGGGCAGGTCGAATGTGAGCGCGAAGTCGAGGTCGCGTTGATCGTGGGCGGGCACGGCCATGATGGCCCCGTGCCCGTACTCGGCGAGCACGTAGTCGGCGGCCCACACGGGGATGCGCTCGCCGTTGACCGGGTTGATCGCGTAGCGGCCGAGGAAGACGCCGGACTTCTCACGCTCGATCGACTGGCGGTCGATGTCGCTGAGCCGGGCCACCTGCTCTTTGTAGGCGTCGAGGTCGGCGCGGTGCTCGGGCGTGCACAGCTCGTCGGCCAGCGGGGCGTCGGCCGCGACCACGAAGAAGGTCGCACCGTAGAGGGTGTCGGGCCGGGTGGTGAAGACGGTGACCGGCTCGGCGCGGCCCTCGATCGTGAAGTCGACGTCGGCGCCGGTGGAGCGGCCGATCCAGTTTCGCTGCATCAGCAGCACACGCTCGGGCCAGTTGCCTTCCAGCTGCTCCATGTCCTCGAGCAGGCGGTCGGCGTATTCGGTGATGCGGAAGTACCACTGGTTCAGGCTGCGGCGCGCGACCTCGCTGCCGCAGCGCTCGCAGCGGCCCTGCACGACCTGCTCGTTGGCGAGCACGGTCTGGTCCTGGGGGCACCAGTTGACCAGCCCTTCCTTCCGGTAGGCCAGGCTGCGCTCGAAGAAGCGCAGGAACAGCCACTGGTTCCACCGGTAGTACTCGGGGTCGCTGGTGTGCAGGCGGCGCGTCCAGTCCAGCGATACGCCGTAGCGCTTGAAGGACTCCGCCTGGGTCTCGATGTTGGCGTAGGTCCATTCGGCGGGGTGGGTGCCGTTCTTGATGGCGGCGTTCTCGGCGGGCAGGCCGAAGGAGTCCCAGCCGATGGGGTGCAGGACGTTCTCGCCGAGCTGGAAGCGGTAGCGGGCGACGACGTCGCCGATGGCGAACGCCTCGGCGTGGCCCATGTGCAAGTCGCCGGAGGGATAAGGGAACATGTCGAGGACGTAGGAGCGCGGACGGTCGTCGGCCGGGTCCTCACTGGCCGTGAAGGGGTTCTCCTTGGCCCATCGCGCCTGCCACTTGTCCTGGAGCGCGCGAGCGTCGTAGGAGTCGCTCGCCACCTGGTCTCCGTCTACCGCTGTCATCGCTGGTTCGTCCTCTAACCGGTCGCACTTGAGGGCACGTGGCGGCTGGGAGGTCGCGGCTTCGTCGCCGCGCGCCCTCGGGGGTCGGCGCCACCGCGGCGGGCTGCCAGCCGGGTCTTCGCACCAAGGTTAGCGCGGTTCGGGACGCTCCCCGGACGCCGCGGCGGCGCCCCCGGCCGGTGCGGCCTGCGGCCGGGGGTGGGATCAGGCGGACGCCGCCCTACCTCTTGCGGTCTCTCCGGATTTCCCCGGGACGGGGGATGGCTCCGGACCTGCCCTCGGCGGGTTCGTCGGCGGGGGCGCCTTGGGAATCGCGGGCGCCGGCCGCGCGGCGGAACTCGATGGCGGCGCGTTCGTGCTCCTCGGCGGCGAGGCGGCGCTGGCGGACGGGTTCGGGTTCGAGCTCGGCCTCCTCCGGGACCGGGCGGTGGATCTCGGCGTCGCGCTCCAGGGCGGGGCGCCCGGTCGCCTCTTCGTCGAGCAGTCGGCGGGTCTCGCGGTCGACGTCGGTGGTGATGGGCGTGGTCTCGTGGCGCTCGCCCTCGATGGCGAGGGCCGTCTCGTGGTCGATGTCGGTCTCCATGGCACCGCGGTCGGTGGTCTCCTCGACGACGGTCTGCGGTGCGAACGCGCCGCGCTGCCGCCAGGGGAAGCGGCGGCGCTGGGGGTCGGCCAGGCCGGCGCGGAAGTAGGTACGCGGTTGGTCGGTCAACTGCACCAGGCGCCAGGTCGCAAACACCGCGGTCGCCAGGACCAGGATTCCGATGGTCCAAATCCACATGGGCATCGCGGACTCCTCGGGGTCGTCCGTGTGGCTCGCTTAGGGGCCTACTAACCGAATACGCCGCCGGGAAAAGGTTCCGTTGCGCCCGGTTCACCGCGGCGATGGGAGAATGGGGTCGGAGGGCCTCCCCGTATTCGCCCCTTCCCTTCCCTGAGCCGCGCCGGCACTGCGCCGAGCCGGCCCCCGCCACCGCTGCCCCGCCGGTGCGCCCTGCGCGCGCCATCCCCCGAATCCGTGGAGATCCACCGAAGATGACCGTGTTCGACGCCGCCCGCCGCACCCCTCGGATCGCGATCGCCGCCGCTGCGGCGGCCGCCCTGCTGGCGGGAGCCGCGGCCTGCGCCCAGGGCGCGCCCGAGCCCGCGCCGAGCAGCTCCGCCCCGGTTCTCGGGGTGGACAACGACCGCGTCCAGTTGATGGAGGGCGCCTCGGCCTCGGTCGCCGCCGAGGGCGCAGACGAGCCCGTCGAACTGGAGCTGACCGGCTACGAGGACGGGACGGAGCCGACCGTGGTGATCACGGCCCTGCCCCCGGACGGTCCGCCCTCCGAGTACACGCTCAGCCTGGGCGATCATCTTGAGGCCGGCGGGGCGTCCTGGCGGGTCTCCGAGATCGGGATCAGCGAGTCCCAGGCCCAGCCGGCGAGCGTGACGCTGATGCGCGACGAGGAATGACGCCCGGCGCCGGTGGCAACTACCCCACCAGCCGCAACCAAGTTACTGTGCGGTAGAACAGTGACCGAAACCACCTCGCACAGCTGGAGGCGCCATGCTCAACCTCGCCGCACTTCTCGAAGACGGCGCCCGGGCGGTCCCCGACCGCGACTGCCTGGTATTCGGTGACCTGCGGATCGATTACGCCACGGCGAACATGATCGCCAACCAGGTGGCCGAGCTGCTCACCGCGCGCGGCGTCAAGCGCGGTGACCGCGTCGCCCTTGCCAGTCCCAACACGCCCTACTTCCCGTTCGTCTACTTCGGCGCGCTCAAGGCCGGGGCCGTGGTGGTACCGCTCAACGTACTGCTGACCTCCCGCGAGATCGCGTTCCACCTGGAGGACTCGGGGGCCAAGGCGCTGTTCGCCTTCACCGGCACGCCCGACCTGCCGCTGGGCGAGCGGGCGTTCGCCGCCTTCAACGAGACCGACTCCTGCGAGACCTACATCGACCTGCCGGGCTCCCCCGGCGCCACGGAGTCCGAGATCGACGGCGCCGAGACCCTGTGGGCCGCGCTGGCCGGCACCACCGGAGCCTTCTCCACGGTCCAGACCGAGGCCGACGACACCGCCGTCCTCATCTACACCAGCGGCACCACCGGCTCTCCCAAGGGCGCCGAGCTGTCGCACATGAACCTGCTGTTCAACGCGGTGGCCTCGGATTCGCTGTTCGAGAGGGCCGACCGCGACGTCTACCTGACGGTGCTGCCGCTGTTCCACATCTTCGGCCAGACGACGATGCTGAACTGCGGCCTGTACCGGCACGCGACCCTGGTGCTGCAGGCCCGCTTCGACGCCGACGAGGCGCTGTCGCTGATGGAGAAGGAGCACGTGACCGTCTTCGCGGGGGTGCCCACCATGTACTGGGGCCTGCTGGGCGCCAAGGGCGACCACGACATGGCGGCCATCACCTCCAACCTGGGCACCGCGGTCTCGGGCGGCAGCGCACTGCCCGGCGAGGTGCAGCGCAACATGAAGGACCGCTTCGGGGTGGAGGTGCTGGAGGGCTACGGGCTCTCGGAGACCTCGCCGGTGGTCTCCTTCAACAATCCGAAGGTCAAGGCCAAGACGGGCTCGATCGGCCGACCCGTCTGGGGCGTCGAGATGAAGCTGGTCGACAGCGAGTTCAACGCCGTGGAGGGCGAGGGGCCCGGCGAGATCGCGGTGCGCGGCCACTGCGTGATGAAGGGGTATCACAACCGCCCCGACGCCAACGCGCAGGTGTTCAGCGACGGCTGGTTCCGCACCGGCGACATCGCGCGCCGCGACGAGGAGGGCTTCTACTTCATCGTCGACCGCTCCAAGGACATGATCATCCGGGGCGGCTACAACGTGTACCCGCGCGAGCTGGAGGAGGTGCTGATGACGCACCCCGAGGTCAGCCTGGCCGCGGTGGTGGGCGTCGAGCACGAGTCGCACGGCGAGGAGATCAAGGCGTACATCATCCGCGAGGAGGGCGCCTCGCTGACCCAGGAGCAGCTCCTGGAGTGGTGCAAGGAGCGGATGGCCGCCTACAAGTATCCCCGGCTGGTCGAGTTCCGCGACTCGCTGCCGATGACGGCGACCGGCAAGATCCTCAAGCGCGAACTGCGCTGAGGGGCGGTTTCGGCCCCGCACGACGACGTGGGCAGGTGCGTCGTGCGGGCGCCGCTCCCCCGTCGGCGGGGCCGGTCCGCCCCGGAAGCGGCGGCCTCCCGGCGGGGGTCACAGCGGCCGCCATTGGGCGCCGCAGACCACGCAGCGGAACTCGATCGGCTTGCCGCAGGACTTGCAGTGCGGCCCCGGGCTGTACTCGCCGAGGTGGTCGGCGTGGCGGTCGGCGAAGTAGCGCAGCTGCATGCAGGAGTTGCAGCGGATCTGCACGGTCGTGGGGCTTCTGGGCCACGGGGCCTCGGGTTCGATCGGGTGCTCGGTCGACTCGGCGTCCATATCGCCCCTTCGTGCGGCGCGTCCCGGCTGTCGTCAGCCGCCACCTTTGCGAACCCGGGGCGGGCGGTCAAGGCGCGGGCGCGCCGGTCGCGAGCCCCGCCCCGCGCCTGAAGCCGGCGGTTCCGGCCCGGCACGTCGCTCCGGTGGCGCTACGCGCCTCGCTGCGGTAGCCGGACGGCTGCGGCTCCGCTGCTCACTTGACCGCTCCCTGGGTGAGTCCGGCGACCAGCCCGCGCTGCACGAGCAGGAAGAACGCCATCACGGGCAGGGTGATGACCGTGGAGGCGGCCATGACCGAACTCCAGTCGGTGGTGTACTGGCCGAAGAACTGCCGCAGCCCCACGGCCACGGTGTACTTGTCGGACTGGTTCATGAAGGTCAGCGCCAGGATGAACTCGTTCCAGGCGGTGATGAAGGAGAAGACGCCGGTGGCCACCAGCCCGGGTGCCACCAGCGGAAACAGCACCGACCAGAACATCCGGCCCCACGAGCAGCCGTCGATGTAGGCGGCCTCCTCGACCTCGGCGGGCACGGCGGCGGCGAACCCGCGCAGCATCCACACCGCGAACGGCAGCGCCAGGGCGATGTAGACGGCTGCCAGGCCGAGCAGCGAGTTGAGCATCTGCAGGTCGCGCACCTGCAGGAACAACGGGATGACCAGGGCCTCCAGCGGCACCATCTGCACGGTCAGCACCAGCACGAGCACGGTGGTGCGCAGGCGGAACCGGAACCGGGCCACCGCGACCGCCGCCAGCAGGGCCAGCACGCTGCTGCCGACGACCGTCAGCCCGGCGACGGCCAGCGAGTTGCCCAGGTAGCGCAGGAACCCGGCCTCGGCCAGCACGAAGCGGAAGTTCTCCCAGGTCATCGAGGTGGGCAGCAGCGCGTCGGTGCCCGAGGACGGCCCCTCCGACAGCGCGCTGACGAGCATGAAGTAGGCGGGGAACAGCGTGAAGGCCAGTACTCCCGCCACCGCCAGGGCGCGCAGCGCCGGGCGCGCCAGGCGGCGCGCGGCGGGTCCGCGGCGGCCGCGGGCGCTCACCGCAGCTCCTCGTCGCGGAAGATGGTGCGCAGGTAGCCGACCGTGATCGCCAGCAGCATCAGCGTGAGCAGCACGGCGATGGCCGATCCCAGGCCGTAGGACTGGTTGGCGAAGGAGCGCACGTAGGACCACACGCCGAGGTTGAGCACGTCGCGGTTGCCGCCCGACCCGCCGGGCATCAGGTAGACCTGCGCGAACACCTTGAAGTCCCAGATGGTGGAGAGGATGGTGACCACGGCGAAGACCGGGCGGATGGTGGGGACCGTGACGTTGCGGAACCGCTGCCAGGCGCCGGCGCCGTCCAGCAGCGCCGCCTCGTGCAGCTCGCGCGGGATGGTCAGCAGTCCGGCGAGAACGGTCACCGCCACGAACGGGAACCCGTGGTGGATGACGTTGAGCGCGGCGACGGCGTAGAACGTCACCCGTTCGGCGAACCAGTTGTACCCCTCGGGTCCCACGATGCCGACGGCCTGCAGCAGCCGCCGTACCGGCCCGTCGTCGACGTCGAAGATCCAGATCCACACGTAGGTGCCCGAGACCGCGGGCATGGCCCAGGCGATCAGGACGCAGCCGAGCACCGCGGTGCGGGCGATCCTGCTGAGGGTGTTGAGCAGCAGCGCGACAAGGGTGCCGAAGACCACCGTGCCGACCACGGCGACCAGGGCGAACACCGCGGTGTTGGGCAGCGCGACGGTCCACAGGTAGCGGTCGGTGAGCAGGCGGGCGTAGTTGTCCAGCCCGATGTAGTCGCTGCGTCCCGATACGACGTTGTCGAGGCCGTAGTCCTGCACCGACAGCCACACCACGCGCCCCAGCGGCAACAGCAGCAGGACCGCGATGACCGCCAGGGCGGGGGCGAGCAGCGTCCAGGGCAGCCAGCGCCGCCGGGTGCGGGCGCTCAGCCGGGGGCGGCGGGGACCGCTGCGCCCGGCCGCGGCCGGCGCGCCGCTCCTCCTCGGCCCCGGTGCGCGCACCGGGGCTCCGGGCACGCCGGCCTGCCGGGTGGTGAGGGGGTCGGCCACGGGTTCAGGAGCCTTCGTTGAGGATGCCTTCGACCTCCTCGGCGGCGCGCGCGGTGGCCTCCCCCACCGTCGCCTCCTCGTTGAGGATGTCCTGCAGCATGGCCTCCAGCACCATGTCGCCCTGCACCTTGCCGAAGTTCTCGGTGGCGGGCAGGCCGCGCCCGGCCTCGCTCATCTGCTCGGCGAAGGGCCGCACGAGCGGGTCGTCGGAGGCGGTGTAGGGCTCCAGTTGCTTCCGCTTGCCGGGGAAGTAGGTGGTGGCCTCGGACCAGCGGCGGGCGTTGTCGTCGTTGGTCACCGTCTCGACGTAGGACCAGGCCAGATCGGGGTCCTCGGCGGCGTTGAAGACGGACAGGTGCGAGCCGCCGAGGAAGGACGGGCTGTAGCCGCCGTCGGGGCCGGGGATCGGGAAGGCGCCGATGTCGCCCTCCAGGTCGGGGTTGGCCTCCAGTATGGCGGCGGGCGTCCAGCTGCCGCCGATCATCATGGCGACGTCGCCGGAGATGAAGTTGTCCTGGAGGTCGGTCTCCTTCCAGGTTCCGGCACCCGTGCTGGAGACGCCGTCCTCCAGGGCGAGGCCGGTGTAGAAGGAGAGACCTTCGCGCGCCTGGGCGGAGTCCAGCCCTGAGCTCCACCGCCCGTCGGAGGAGGAGGCGATATCGGCGCCGTTGCCCCAGACGAAGGGCAGCGCCTGGTAGACGGCGTCGCCCGGCACGGGGAAGGCGGTCATGCCGTCGCGCTCCTCGGAGACGGTGATGGCCGTCTCGCGCAGTTCCTCCCAGGTGGTGGGCTCCTCCAGGCCGAGATCCTCGAAGACGTCGGTGCGGTAGATGACGGCGCGCACACCGGCGTACCAGGGCACGCCGTAGAGGCCGCCGTCGAACGTGCCGGCCTCGGTCAGGCCGGGCACGTAGGCGTCGGTCGAGCCGACGTGGTCGGAGAGGTCCGCCAGCGCGCCCGCACCGGCGAACTCCGTGGTCCAGGTGGTGCCGACCTCGGCGACGTCGGGCATGGTGTTGCCGGCGATGGCGGTGGTGAACTTGTCGTGGGCGTCGGCCCAGGGCACGAACTCCACGTCGACCTCGGCGCCGGTCTGTTCGCGGAACCGCTCGCCGATGTCGTCGAAGTAGGCGGTGGCGTCGGGGTGGGTGCCTTCCATGATCCAGACGTCGAGGGTCTGGCCTTCGCCGTCGCCGCCTCCCCCGCCGCACGCGGCGGCGAGGAGGGCCAGGGCGGCGGCCGCCGCGGCGGCTCGCGGTCGTCGGGCGCAGGTGCGTGCCATCGGAGATCTCCCGTCCACTCGCGATCCCCCCGGGTGGTAAGAAACTTACGCAAAATAACGGCCGGTGTGAAGTAATCGACAACCAGCGGCCCCGGCAACGCTTGAGCACCGTCTTCGCACCTGCGCGACCGGACGACAACGGTACCGCCTTATACGGTCACGGTGTGTACCCGTTTCCCGTGTCAGGCGAGCCCGCCGCCCGCGCGGCGGCTCGCCGGTGCCGTCAGAACTCGCAGGGCATCGACTTGATCCCGTTGACGAAGTTCGAGGCCAGCCGCTTGGGCGGGGCCGCGGCGCGGATCGTGGGCACACTCCGGTGCAGCTCGCGGAGCATCACCGTGACCTCGCGCCGGGCCAGGTGGGCGCCCAGGCAGAAGTGCGGGCCGGGGCCGCCGAAGCCCAGGTGCGGGTTGGGTTTGCGGGTGATGTCGAAGGTGTCGGGGTCCTCGAAGACCGCGGAGTCGCGGTTGGCCGAAGCGTAGTAGAGCAGCGTCTTGTCGCCTTCGCGGAAGGTGTGCCCGTTCATCTCGTGGTCGCGGGTGAGGGTCCGCCGCATCCACACCACCGGCGAGGCGTGGCGGACGATCTCCTCGACGGCGCCGGGGGCGTGGGTCTCGAAGTCCGACCAGAGCAGTTCGCGCTGCTTCGGGTTCTCGGTGAGCAGGCGCAGGCCGTGGCTGATGGCGTTGCGCGTGGTCTCGTTGCCGGCCACGGCCAGCAGGATGAAGAACGAGCCCAGTTCCTGGTCGGTCAGCGACTCGCCGTCGACGTTGGCGTTGACCAGCGCGGAGGTCAGGTCGGAGGTGGGTTCGGCGCGCCGCTGCGCGGCAAGCTCAGCCAGCAGGCGCGACAGGTTCTCCCCCGCCTCCAGCAGCCGCGTCATCGCGGTTTCGGCGTCGTCGCCGAGGTATTCCGGGTCGTTGCCCGCCAGCACGACGTTGGAGTTCTCCAGCACCTCCCGGTGCCGTTCCTCGGGGATGCCCATCATCTCGCAGATGACCACCAGCGGCAGGCGTGCGGCGACGCGGGAGACGAAGTCGCAGGGTCCGGTCTCGCGGAGGTCGTCGGCGATGCGCGCGGCGTGGCGCTCCACGTCCTCCTGCAGGCGGGTGAGCATGCGCGGGGTGAAACCGCGCGAGACGACGCGCCGCAGGCGGGCGTGGCGCGGGTCGTCGAGGTTGATCAGCGAGCCGAAGTACTCGGCGAAGTCCGGGGGCATGTCCGGGATCGAGATGGCGCTGGGCTGGGAGGCGAAGACGCCCGGTTCGCGGCTGGCCTCGGCGACGTCGGCGTGGGTGACCAGCGCGTAGTAGCCGGGGCCGGGCGGCAGCGGGCCCATGTCCGGTTCGGCGAAGAACTGCGGCGGATGGGCCCGCAGCCGGGCGAAGGCGGCGTGGCGCTCCTCCAGCGGCTGCTTCCAGAACTCGTTGTCCGACAGGTCGATGTCGGAGATGTCGGGCAGTGCGCCGGCAGTGGGGGGCGACTGGGCCATGGAGGGAGCACTCCTTGCGGATATACCGGAAACGTCACCCACACTGTTTACACACAAGCACTTCGTGTCAAGCGGCCTGCGGACCCCCTGAAAACGGTCGAGCCCCCGCCGGAACCGGCGGAGGCTCGTGGGGGGTCTGGCGGTTAGAAGTCTTTGATACCGGCGAGGAAGGCCTGCCACTCCTGCGCGGGGAACACGAGGTGGCCGTGCTCGCGGTGCCGGGTGTCGCGCACGAGGGTCTGGACGCCCTCGGCAACCTCGACGCAGTTGTCAGCTCCGCCACTGCTGTAGCTGCTCTTGTGCCATTTTCGGGTGCCACTCATTTGAACTCCTCCTCGATCTTGCCGACCAACTCCCGGGAGGCCTCCGGGGGAAGCGCTATCCCTCGAATCTCCGCAAAGACCGACATGTAATCTTCGAAGGCTTCCTGGTCATCCGACGCGTTCCCATACCGGCGCGACTCCGTATAGACAACGGGCCCCCGCCCCGGGACGGTGAAGACGTGGAACGCGCCGTCTGTCCCCGGATGCACGGTCGAGGCCATGGGTACTACTTGTAGGGACAAGCGTGACGAGCGGGACACTTTAGCCAAGTGTTCCAACTGCGCTCGCATGATGTCATATCCGCCTGTCGGGCGGCGAAGGACATGCTCTTCCACCACTACTCGCACCATCGGGCCGTCCGGATCTTCGAGGATCGCCTGCCGATCCGACCTTGCGGCTACGCGCTCGTCAACCTCCGATCGGGTCAATTCGGGGTGCCCTTGCTGAGTGATGGCGCGGGCATAGCCCGGTGTCTGAATCAGTCCGGGGACACTTAGCGGCTGATAGACCCTGATCTCGGATGCCTCGCGCTCGATCGAGACCACGTCAAGGAACCAAGCAGCGAACCCCCTGCTCTCATCGTCGAGCTCGTTCCACCGTTTCACCAAGTCCCCACCGGCGGTAAGAACGCCATCGATCCTGCGAACCTGATCCGCGCTTGTACCTTTTGCGCCAGTCTCAATCGAGCTGAGCTGCGACTGGGATATGCGGGCCGCTCGGGCGAGCTGAGTCTGTGTCATACCTGCGACATCGCGCCACTTTCGCACCGCCTGCCCGAAGGACCGAAAGGCGGGGTTCTTGGGTTTCACCATGAATTCAGTTTCTACCGCCAACCGACCGCCGGCAACCGCTTCCTATAAAATGATTTCGCTCTTCAGCGATATTCATGGACGAGCGGTATACGCGGGGTCATGCTGTTGGCCATAGAAAGACCCCCGCGACGCAGCAACGTCCGGGGGCGTGGTCCCCAGCTACCAAGGAGCTGAGAACGATGTCGATCCTACTGGGATTGATGGCCCCGATCGCCCTGCTCGCCCGGCTCGCGCGACCGGCGCGCGGGCTGCACGCGGCACCGCGCCGGATCGCCGAAACCTACGCGGACTCCCACCTGCCCCTACGTCGAACCGGGGCCGCCGCGACGGTCGGCGGTCTCGACTCCGGCACGCTCCGGCTCGGACCGGCACGGAGGGCGGCGGCATGATCCTCGCCCGGTTCAGCTCCGTCGGCGCCAAGACGTCGATCAGTCTCTACGACGCGCTCGCCGTCGAGCGCGACCCCGGCGGCGACTGCCGCGAGGAGTTCACCGTGCGGCGCCTCCACGCCCGCTCGGGCGACTCGGGGCGACCGCCCGGATTCGCGGCCGACTACACGACGGTCCGCGCATGGCTGGTCCTGGAAGGCGTTCCCGAAAAGTGGGCCGACCGCGCGTTGCGAAGCCTTCGCTCCGGCCACCTTCCCTTCGAGGAGGAATGGTGATCCCTCCGCTTCCCTCGCACGGGGTTCCGCCGCGGCGGCGTCCGGACCGGGTCCGCCCCTATGCTCGACGGCTCCTGCCCGCTGCTGCCGCCCCGGAGCTGCCCGAAACCGCCGAATCCGCGCCCGGCGCCCCGTGCCGCCGACCTTGCCCCTGGTGTGCGGCTCGGCGCCGGACGTGACGGCGGCAACGGGACAGGGCGGCAGGCGCGCGGACCGGACCTACTCCTCGCCGCCCGTGGCGATGCGCAGGGTCGAGATCAGCTCGGCGGGCTTGTAGACGGCCTGGCCGATGGCCGCCGCGAAGGCGGCGAGCATGTGCAGATAGACGGTGGGGTCGCCGTTGGTGAAGCGCTCCGCCGCCTCTTCCTCGCCCACCGAGTGGGCCTCCCACGCGGTGATCACCGCGAACTCCACCTCGGGGGCGAGCATGTCGGCGACGGTGGAGGCGACGGCCTCGCGCGAGTCGGCCGGTTTCCAGACCACCCCGGTCTCCTGGACCCGCCGGGAGAGAAAGGAGCCGAAGACCTTGAGCTCGGAGATGGCGGTGTCGGTGCTGTCGCCGATTTCGGCCACGGTGCGGTCGAGCAGGTCGCGGTCCTTGCGGACATAGGCGTCGACCAGCGTGATGGCGAGCTGCTTGGTGCGGTCCGTGTCGTCTGTGCCAGGCATACCCCCATGATGCCCCCAGCGGCGCAGTCGATGGGCCCTCGCCCGCCCCCGCGCGCCGCCGGGGGCGGGCGCACGCACGCCCCGGCCGTGCACGCCCTGCGTGTGCACGGCCGGAGTGCTCCAGGTCAGTCGAAACGCGGCCGAAGCGGCATGTGCGAGTCGGTGCCGTCGAGCTTGACGCCGAGGATCTGGTGGAGCTGGACGACGTCGCGCTCGAAGCCGAGGATGCAGCCGTTCATGTACAGCCGCCACACCCGGGCCGTGCCCTCGCCGACCTCGCGCACCGCCGCGTCCCAGTTGCGGTCCAGGTTGGCGGCCCAGTGCCGCAGCGTCAGCGCGTAGTGCTCGCGCAGGTTCTCCTGGTGGCGGATCTCGAAGCCGGCGTCGTTCATCCGCATCTGGATCTCGCCCGGCCCCTCCAGCTCGCCGTCGGGGAAGACGTAGCGGTTGATGACGCCGCCGGGCTTCATCGCCGGCAGGTCGTTGCGCGGGCGGGTGATGCAGTGGTTGAGCAGCCGACCGCCCGGCTTGAGCTTGGAGTAGAGCCCGCCGAAGTAGTCGGGCAGGTTCTTCTTGCCGATGTGCTCGGTCAGGCCGATGGAGCTGATCCGGTCGTAGATGCCGTCGGGCACGTCCCGGTAGTCCATGTGGCGGACCTCGGCCAGGTCGGACAGCCCCTCCTGGGCGATGCGCTTGCTCGCCCACTCGGCCTGCTCCTTGGACAGGGTCACGCCCAGCCCCTTGACGCCGTACTCGCGGGCCGCGTGCATCACCATGCCGCCCCAGCCGCAGCCGACGTCGAGCAGCCGCATGCCCTCCTCCAGGCCGAGCTTGCGGGCCACCAGGTCGTGCTTGTCGTGCTGGGCCTGCTCCAGCGAGTTCTCCTCGCTGCCGAACACGGCGCAGGTGTAGGTCATCGACGGCCCCAGCACCAGCTCGTAGAAGGCGTTGGAGACGTCGTAGTGGTGGTGGATCACCTCGGCGTCGCGCCCCTTGGCGTGCCGGGCGCCCAGCCACGACAGCCTGCTGCGGCGCATCTCCTGCGGCGGTGGCGCCACGCGGTTGGCGAACTTCACCCAGCCGATGCCGCGGGCGATGCGCGCCATCTCCGCCGGGGACATCCGCATCCCGTCGCTGAAGGCGAGGCCGGCCATCCGGCTCAGAGCGGTGTACATGTCGCCCTCGACGTCGAGATGGCCGGACACGTACGCGCGCGTCAGCCCCATCGCGCCGGGCGACTGGGCCAGGTAGTTTAACGCCACCGGGGTGCGCACGACGAGCGTCGTGTCGCTGCCGGGGTCGCCGGCCGTGCTGCCGTCGTAGGCGCGGAAGCGAACAGGTGCGTCCTTGCCGACGACGCGTTCGAAGATCTCCGCTAGCCGCATTCTTCTTCCCTTCTCACCCGCGCCCGCCCACACCGCGCGGTGGGCCGGCGCCTCACTTGTTGTCCACGCACTTGGCGTAGAGGTCCAGGAGCCGCTCGTCGGGGTCGTATGCGTGCTTGAGCCTTCGGTAGCCCTCGCCGTTGTACAACCGCCAGAACTCGTCCTCGGAGTAGAACGCGTCCGAGTACAGCGACTTGTGTCCGCCCAGCCGCGAGACCTCCTCCTCGACCGCCCGGTTGTGATGGGCGCGCCGCTGCCCGGGTCGCATGGGGACCATTCCCCAGAACCCGAAGTTGACATAGAGCCGCTCCCGCTCCAGCGGGTACAGCGGCCACACGTGCGCGCGCCCGGCGGCCGGCGCCGCGGTCCCGCGCAGGCGCAGGGGGCACATCCAGATCGGCGACATGCCGATCTCGGAGTGGAAGAAGTCGAGGAACTCCGCGCCGCGCTCGACGCCGACCTCGACGTCCTGGATCACCGGCTCCTGCTGGGGGCGGCCGCGGTAGTGGTTGAGCAGCCGGCTGAAGTCGGTGCGCCGGTCGAGGGCCACGAGCTTGCGGTAGACGTCGGAGCGCTTCAGCTGCCGCGGCCAGAGCCTGCGCACCGCCGGTTTGCCCAGCCCGAAGGCGCCCGAGCACCAGAACCAGTCGGTGTCCCAGCGCCACAGGTAGTCGTGGACGGTGAGGTAGTCGCCCGGGCCGGGGCCCGCGTAGCGGGGAATGGAGCGGTAGTAGATGTCGGTGCCGGTGTAGTCGCTGGTCCAGGGCGCCTTGTCGACGAAGGAGGCCAGGGTGAGGTACAGCTCGCCGGGCCCGAAGGCCACACCGTCGACGAAGTCGACCCGCTCGCCCTTGTGCTCGGCGTCGGCGCAGATCCGCTCGAAGGCCTCCATCGCCTCCTTGCCGCTGGTGAAGGGCAGGTGGCGCAGGTGCACGTAGGGCTTGACCGGCTCCAGCTCGATGCGCAGCCGCAGGCTGTAGCCCAGGGTGCCGTAGGAGTTGGGGAAGCCGTAGAACAGCTCGCTGTGCTCGTTGTCGGGGCGCGCCGTGACGACGTCGCCGGACCCGGTGAGGATCTCGATCTCCTCCACCGACTCGTGCGGCAGGCCGTTGCGGAACGAGGAGGACTCGATACCCAGACCGGTGACCGCGCCGCCGAGGGTGATGGTGCGCAGCTGCGGCACCACCAGCGGCATCAGGCCGTGCGGCAGGGTCGCCGCCACCAAGTCCTCGTAGGTGGTCATGCCGCCGACCTCGGCCACCCGCTCGACGGGGTCGACCGCCAGCACCCGGTTGAACGCCGACACGTCCAGTCGGGGCGCGTCGGAGGAGTCGCGGAACCGGAACAGGTTGGAGGTGGGCTTGGCCAGCCGGACCGGGGCGTCGGAAGGCAGTTGCGCGTAGTCGCGCCGAAGGCGTTGCACGGCCTCGACGTGATCGGCGAAGTCCTGCTGCGATGACTGACGAATCGCTCTCACCCGCTTCTCAACCCGCTCGGCGCGCCGCCGCGCCGCTGCCCTCGTGCCGTGCTGCCGACCATGCGGCAGACCGTGGAACAGACTATTCCCCTTTTACCGGCCGGTAGTGACAATAGGCGTGTGACCAGTACAACCCGGTGGACCAGGCCCCGGTCGGCGCGTTGCTGCAGCCCCCCGGCGCGGCCGGACCCGGCCCCGGTGCTCTACAACGTGCTTCCCCGCATCCACCGCGCCGATACCTCGCCCGCGCGAAGCGGCCGGACCCGGCCGCACACGGAGGCTCGGCGTACCGGCCGCGCGGGTTCCCTGCCCGCGGATGCGCTCGGCGGGGCGTAGGATCGGCCAACGTGCGCATCGCCTTCATCGACTCCGGGATCGGGATGCTCTCGACCGCGGCCGCCGTACGCGCGGCGCGGCCCGACGCCGATCTTGTGCTCTCCATGGATCCCGACCACATGCCCTGGGGCGTGCACGCCCCGGAGGCCATCGTGGGCCGGGTGCTGGCCGGCGCCAGGGCGGCGCTGGACGCCTCCGGAACCGCGGAGGACCCCGCCGCCGCGCCCGACGCGATCGTGGTGCCGTGCAACACGGCCTCGGTGCACGGCCTGACGTCGCTGCGCGCCGCGTTCGAGCCGCGGATCCCGGTCGTGGGCACCGTGCCCCCGATCAAACCCGCCGTCGGACGCGGAGGGCCGGTCGCGGTGTGGTCGACGGTGGCGACCTCCCGCAGCCGCTACCAGCAAAGCCTCATCGAGGAGTTCGGCCAGGGCGTCGAGGTGGTGCCGGTTCCGTGTCCGGGCCTGGCCGAGGCCGTCGAGTCGGCCGACCCCGGCGCCGTCGACGCGGCGATCGCCCATGCGACCGAGCGCACCCCTCCCGAGACCTCCGCGGTGGTACTGGGCTGCACCCACTACGACCTGATCGAGGAACCGATATCGGAGGCGCTGGAGGGCCGCGCCGAACTGTTCACCGCGGCCGGCGCGGTCGCCGCCCAGACGCTGCGCCGCCTCGGCGTCCCACCGGCCCCCTCCCTTCCACTGACCGGCACCGTCACGGTCCTGGCCAGCGGACGGCCCGCCATGCTGCCGGAGGCGGCACTGGCGTATGCGCCCGGGCAGGCGCTGACCCGCGTGCCCCAGCCCTGATCGGCGGCCACCGCCTCCCGCCTCGCGGGCACCAGGATGATCGCCGCCGGCGCAGGTGCGGACGGCTCCTGAGCGGGCGCGCTCAGCCGACCGGGGCGCTCGCGGGGGAGGCCGCCGGGTCGGGGGCGCCGCCCGAGGGCTGGGGCGCCGAGCCCAGCGCAGCGCCGGTGAGGTGGCGGACCAAGGCGCGCAGACCCGCGGTGTCCTTGTCCGCCAGCAGCGTCTCCAGCAGCGACAGCGCGGCCTTCTGGTCGCCGGGGGCCGAGTGCACGCGCGGCCAGTGCAGTTCGGCCGCCGCGTCGGTGAGCCCCAGGGTGCGTCCGACCTGGCCCAGCGCGTTGAGCAGCGCCGGGTCGCCGGGGTTCTCCTGAAGCGCCGCCAGCACCAGGTCGGCCTGGTGCTCGGGGTCGACCTCCTCCGGCGACTGCCCGCGCAGCAGCGGCAGCACCTCCGATGCGGCCACGGGGAGTTCCCGGGGGCCGCGGCGGGCGGCCTCGGTGTGGATCTCGTCGAGGTCAGCGGCCTCGTCGGCGGCGCGGCGCACCCGCTTCACGGCGCGCTCGCTGCGCCGCAGCGCGGAGTCGGCGGTCCAGCGCGCCCCGCGGGCCACCGCCAGCCGGGCGGCCACCAGGCCCACCCGCAGGCACAGCCGGTCGGAGCCGACCCGCTCGAAGTAGCGCGACCACGCCGTCAGCGCCGTGCCCAGCCGCCAGTCGTTGTCCAGCCCGCCCGCGGCGACCAGGTGCTCGGCCGCCTCGGCCCACGCCGGTCGCAGGCGCGGGTGGGCGTCGGCCTCGCGCTGCTCAGGCAGTGCCGCGCGGGCCTCCTGCGGCGCGCACCGGCCGGAGCGGGCCAGCCAGGCCAGCAGGCGGGCGCGTTCCATGTCCAGCCGGCGGCGCGCCGCCGCGCGGGGCGCGCCGCCGGGCCAGGCGGCGGCCATCCCGGCCTCCACCCGGTCCAGCGCCGACAGCGCCTCGTCGTAGCGGTCGAGGTGGCGCAGCGCACGTACGTAACCGAAGGCGTAGTCCAGGCTGACGCCGGAGCCTCCCGTGCGGGCCGCGGCGGCGCGGGCGTCGAGCTCGCGGACGGCCTCGTCGGGGCGCTCGTCGTCGATGAGCATGTCGGCCTGGGCGAGTACCAGCGCCTCCCAGGCGGGCTCGCCGGGACGGGTGTGGCCGAGGCTCTCGGCCACCAGCGTGGCGCGGTCGACCACGTGGCCGGGGCCGTCGATGTTGGCGTAGCAGGCCAGCACGGGTTCGGCGGAGCAGGCGGCCGGGGTGCAGCCGGCCGCTGAGCCGTCCGCGCCGCCCACATGGGAGGCGCGCAGGCGTGTCAGCGCCGCGGGCAGCGCGGCCTGCCCTTCGGCGCGGTCCCCGACCCGCGCGGCCAGCGGCCAGTGCCCCACCAGCGGCGCGGCCCAGCTCGGTGCGGACTCGCCGCGTGCCGCCCGTTCGGCCGCCGGCTGGGCCTCGGCCGCCGCGTCGGCCTGCCCCTCGGCGGCCATCTGCGCGAGTCGCACCAGGCTCTCGGCCAGTTCGGCCTGCCCGTCGGCCCGCAGCTCCCGTGCGGTCTCGCCCAGCCATCTCCACAGCGCCATGGGTGCAGACTCCCTCTGATCTCCTCCGTGCCGGTCCGGGACCCTCGCGGCGCTCGCGGCCGCGTCGGCGCCACACCGGGTGCGACCGAACGTAGCAGCGCGATCACCGCGAGGTGAGGGAAACGCCTGAATCCGATCAGGGCAACGGCGGATAGACTCGTCGCAGGGCCGGGGGGCGACGTGCACGACAGCCGCGACAACGCGGCGGCAGGGACGGGAGCGCAGACGGCATATGGGATGGCGAGACCGGTTCGGGCTCCGCAAGGCGAAAGACCGGTTCGGGCTCCGCAAGGCGAGGAAGCGAAGCCAGGCCCGGTTCGACCGTGCGGCCGAGGATTCCGACCTCCGAGCTCTGATGGATTTCCACAACAGCAAGGTGGGCGTGGAGTTCTTCGTCGAACCGGAGACCTTCGCCACCGGCACCACGGCGGTGGCCGTGGCGAGCGACGGCGAGTGGATCCGCCGCCGCGTCGGCTCGCCCGAGGTCATCCACCGGGTCGCGCGCAACCTGGCGGCCCCCGTCCACGATGTTCACGTGGTCGGCTACCCCCAGCGCATGCGCGACTGGACCGAGCGCAACAAGCGCGGCCTCTCCATGGACGATTGACCCCCTGCCCGGGATTCCCGCGGCCTCGCGGCCGCAGGCGCGGCGCGCCCCGCGGCGCCCGCCGCCTCGCCGACCGGTGCCCCACCGCCAAGGGCGGGGTCCCGGCCTCCGCAGGCGTTTCGGCTCGCCGCCCGGCGGGCGGCGAGCCACTACTCTCGCTTCTCGCGATGCCCGGCCGGCTATCGCGGACGGGCATCGCCCCGGTGCGGAGTGAAGACGCGATCCGCACCCGGCCCGATGAGCCGGACCACCCCGGCAACCGCAGTCGGCATGCTCAGCAGCAGGAAGGCGACCCGCGCCCATGACGGCCCCGGACGACCCATCTGGCAAGAACGGCATGCCCTCGTGGCTGCCGCGGGCGCTGATGCTGATCGCCTGGACGGTGATCGCCTTCGCGGTCGCGGGATGGCTGTTCCTGCAGCTGCGGGACCTGCTGGTGCTGCTGCTGGTATCGCTGTTCCTGGCTCTGGCGCTGGAGCCGGCGGTCAACTGGCTGCACAGCCACCGCTGGCCGCGAGGGCCCGCCACCGGCGCGGTGATGCTGGGTGTCGTCACGCTGGTCGCCGCGTTCTTCTCGGTCCTGGGCTCGATGCTCATCGGCCAGGTGCTGGAGTTCATCGACCAGGTCCCCGCAATGAGCCGCGGGCTGCTGAACTGGGTCAACGTAACGTTCAACACCAGCTTCTCGCCCAACACGCTGCTCAGCGAGATCACCGACGCCACCGGGCTCGCCGACCAGTACGCCTCCAGCCTCGCCGAGAACGCCTGGGGCGCCGGAACGACGGTGCTGTCGCTGCTGTTCAGCGGTCTGACGATCGCACTGTTCACCTTCTACCTGACCGCCGACGGCCCCCGGTTCCGCCGCACGATCTGTTCGGTGCTGCCGCCGCGCACCCAGAGCGAGGTGCTGCGCGCCTGGGAGATCGCCATCAGCAAGACGGGCGGCTACATCTACTCCCGCGCGCTGCTTGCGCTGATCGCGACGATCGCCCACTACCTGGCACTGGTCGTTCTGGACGTCCATTACGCCTTCGCGCTGGCGCTGTGGGTGGGCGTCCTCTCCCAGTTCATCCCGACCGTGGGCACCTACATCGGCGGCGCCGTCCCGGTGCTTGTCGCGTTGATGCAGGGCGCCTGGCCGGCGCTGTGGATACTCGCCTTCGTCGTGGTCTACCAGCAGTTCGAGAACTATCTGCTGCAGCCCCGCATCACCGCCCGGACGCTGGACATGCACCCCGCGGTGGCCTTCGGCGCGGTGCTCGCCGGGGCCGCGATCCTGGGCGTTCCCGGCGCGCTGCTTGCGCTGCCGGCCGGTGCCAGTCTGCAGGCGTTCCTCAGCATCTACATCCGCCGCTACCGGGTGGCCGAGCATCCGCTGCTGGGGCCGGGCGCGCCGGTCGGCGACGTCGGGGACGTCGGCGAGGAGGGCGTCCCGCCTGCGGTCCCCGCCGACGAGCCCGGCGGGGACGCCGGCGGGGACCGCACCGAGGGCGACGGCAGGGACGCGGGCCGGCAGGGCGGCTCCTGGGGCGACTGGACCGGATTCGGCGGGCTCGGGCGGCTGCTCGCGCGGCTGCGGGCCGCGGGCGGCGCCCCGCTCACGCGCCGCGGCGGCAGCAGCGGGGATCAGGACCCCGCGCCACGCTGACGCACCGATTCCTCGCCTTCCGGACGCCCGCAGGAGCACGGGTTTCGGGCCGTTGACGACCGCGGATCGCAGGAGCTCCTTGGGCGGCCGGGTTCCCTAATCAGGGTCTGCCGTCGCATACTCGCCCTGGGAGGGGGACTGAAGGATGAAGCAGGAACTCACCGCCTTGTGCTGTGAATGCGGTACGAGCCGGATGGTCAGCGCCTATCGGGCGATCGGCGAGGCGCAGTCGGCCTACGGGCTCGCCCGGTGCGTCGTCTGGCGACTGTGCCGCGCCTGCGGACACCGCACCTACCACGCCTATCTGCGCGACGACGAGGATCGAGACGAGCTGGAGGACGCCCTCCAGCTCGACCAGGCGCTGGCTAGCGAGGCCCTGGACGAGGAAGTCGAGCAACTGCGGTTGTGCGGCGTCGACATCGGGCACGCGCCGGTGCCCGCCATCTGGGACGGCCAGCCGGTGGGCATGGTCACCCAGCGGCTGTCCGACCACTCCTACGCGATCGTGCTCGACCCCAGCAGCTCGGTCGTGGCGCGGCTCAAGCTGATCGACCTGATGTGGAACGAACTGGCGATCGGCGACAACGACGACCGGTGGTACATCCAGCCCGCCGACGACGACACCCCGGGCTACGCGGTCCGGCTGTTCGGCTACCGCCTGCGGCGCTGAGCCCCTCCCCCTTCAGCCCGCGGCGGGAGCCTCCGCGAGCCTGCGCAGCGCCGCACGCGCCACCTCCGGATCGGCGGTGCCCCAGTACGGCGGCAGCGAGGAGCGCAGGAAGCCGCTGTAGCGCGCCGTGGCCAGGCGCGGGTCGAGTACCGCCACCACACCGCGGTCCTGCGCCGTGCGCAGCAGCCGACCCGTGCCCTGGGCCAGCAGCAGAGCGGCGTGGGTGGCCGCCACCGCCATGAAGCCGTTGCCGCCCCGGGCCCCCACGGCTCGCTGGCGGGCCGAGGCCAGCGGGTCGTCGGGGCGCGGGAACGGCACCCGGTCCACGATGACCAGCTGCAGGGACCGGCCGGGGACGTCGACACCCTGCCACAGCGACAGTGTGCCGAACAGGCAGGAGGCCTCGTCGTCGGCGAACTCCTCGACGAGGCGGCCGGTGGAGTCCTCGCCCTGACACAGGATCGGCACGTCCACACGCTCGCGCAGCTCCTCGGCGGCCTGCGTGGCGGCGCGCATGGAGGAGAACAGGCCCAGCGCACGGCCGCCGGAGGCGTCGACCAGGCCCGCGATCTCGTCCAGATAGCGGGGATCGAGCCCGTCGCGCCCCGGCGGGGGCAGGTGCCGGGCGACATACAGGATGCCGCTGCGAGCGTGGTCGAAGGGCGAGCCGACGTCCAGTCCGCGCCAGCGGGGCTCGCCGGCGGCCCGGTTCGGGTCGTCGGCCTCGTCGGCTCCGTCCGCGGCTCCGTCGTCCGCTGCGCCGTCGGCGGCCGAGCCGTCGGCGCCGCCCTCGGCGGGGGCGGCGGCGTCGGGCGCCGGCGCCGCGTCAGTGGACTCGCGTCCCAGCCCCCACTGGGCGGCCAGCGGCGCGAAGGTTCCGCCCAGGGCCAGGGTGGCCGAGGTGAGCACCACCGTGGTGCGGTCGCCGAAGAGCTTCTCGCGCAGCAGCCCGCTCACGGCCAGCGGAGCCACCTGCAGGGTCGGGGACTGCTTGGGGCCCTTGGCCAGCCAGACGACGTCGGTGCGCTCGCGCAGCGGCGGTTCGAAGGACTCCAGGATGCGCACCGCCGTGTCGTGGACCTCCTCCAGCGCCGCCAGCGCCTGCTTGCGCTGGGTGGCGTAGTCGGGGTCCTGTTCGGTCGAGCCGGTGCGGACGGCGCTCAGGCAGGAGTGCGCGGCGTCGCGGACGGCGGCCACGGCCCCCGCCAGGGACTCGGGCAGGTGGTCGAGCCGGCCGGCGTCGGCCTCGCCGAACAGCAGCGCGAGGCCTTCGCCGGATTCGCTGAGCCGCTCGGTCAGGTCGGCCTCCAGCAACCGGGCGGCGCGCTTGGCGGCGGTGGCCACCGGCCGCTCCCCCAGCTCGCCGGTGGCCACCGAGGTGACGCGGTCGACGAGCTCGTGGGCTTCGTCGATCACCAGTACCCGGTGCTCAGGAAGCAGCTGGTAGCCCTGCATGGCCGAGATCGCCAGCATGGCGTGGTTGGTGACGACGACGTCGGCGCCGCCGGCGTCGGCCCGGGCCTGCTCGGAGAAGCACTCCTGGCCGAAGGGGCAGACCGCCGCGCCCACGCACTCGTTGGCCGAGACCGAGACCTGCCGCCAGGCGAGGTCGCTGACGCCGGGCGCAAGCTCGTCGCGGTCGCCGGTGACGGTCTCCTCGGCCCATTCGTGCAGCCGCTTGACCTGGCGGCCCACGGAGGACAGCTGCCGGGGGTCGAACAGCTCGGTCTCCTCGTCGGGATCGCCGGAACCGTTCAGACGATGCCGGCACAGGTAGTTGCGCCGGCCCTTGAGGATGGCGAAGGAGGGCTCGCGATGCAGCATCGGTGCCAGGGCGGCGGAAAGCCGCGGCAGGTCACGCTCGATCAACTGGCGCTGCAGAGCCAGGGTGGCCGTGGTGACCACGACCGTCGCGTCCTCGGCCATGGCGTGGCGCAGGGCCGGAACCAGGTAGGCGAGGGACTTGCCGGTACCGGTGCCCGCCTGCACGACGAGGTGCTCGCCGGTGTCGATGGCGGTGGAGACCGCCTCGGCCATGACGGCCTGGCCCTCGCGCCGGGTGCCGCCCACGGACTGCACCGCGGCCGCGAGGAGGGTTTCGACATCGGGAAGTTCAGCCACGCCTGCGACAGTACCGCCAGGCGGTGACGTGGCGGGCTGCTTCTCCACAGGCCCTGCCGCGGGCCGACGCGGTGCGGGTCAGGCGCGCTCGGCGGTGGCGGTGAGGTCGTCGTGCAGGAAGCAGAAGTGGCCCCGCACGTCGCGCGCGTCCTTGAGCGGTTCGTCGTAGGACCAGGCGACGTCCTCGATCTCGCGGTCCTGCAGCCGCAGCGTCCAGTAGGTCGCCCGGCCCTTGTAGGGGCACAGGGTGCGGGTCCGGCTGGGGACCAGCAGTTCGCGGCGCACGTCGTTGGGCGGCAGGTAGTAGCGGTTGGGCAATCCGGTCTCGGAGAGCAGTTCGGGCCTGGCCGAGCGCGCGATCAGGGTGTCGCCGTAGGAGATGCGCACGAGTACCGAGGCGGGCCGGGCGTCGACCCGGTGATAGGGATCGCGCAGGTGGCCGCGCACCGGCTCGTCCTCGTCGTACCACGCATCGGCCGCGTTCCAGTACATCGCCGAGTACCCGCTCAGCCACCCGGCCTCGCGCGCGGGGTCGGGATAGGACCACACGGCGTTCTCGGCCACCCGCTCTCCCACCCGCAGGTGCCGGTACGAGGCGTCGCCCTTGTAGGGGCAGTGGGTGGTGCGGTCGCTGGGTGTCAGCAGCTCACCCCTGATGTCCTCCGTGGGCACGTACAGCTGCGGCAGCAACGAGGTCTCGTGCAGCAGCATCCCGTTTCGGGAGTCGAGCACCGTCTCGCCGCCCAGCTCGGCGCGCACCCGCCGGGGAAAGGCGTGCATGAACAGCGAGTGGTGCGGCGACTCGATCCTGTAGTTCACCGCGGCGGACGCGTCGTGGGCGAACGGCCCTCCGCCCATGGTCAGCGACATCCCCGGCCTCCTTCCCCGTCGAAGTGGTGGGCTCAGCGGGTCATACCCGCCCGCTCCCCCACTACCCGCGGGACGGCCGCCCACCCACCCGCCTCCAGGCCGAGGTGCCTTCGATGCCGGGTGCGGCCCCGCGCACGAGGCCGCCGGGGCCCTGGGACCCGCTGTCCCGGCGGCAGTCGGCTAGCGGCGGTCGCGGGGGCCGCGGGCTCGAGAGCCGACGACGTCGTCGCCGTCGAAGCCGGATTTGCGGCCGCGGCCGAGGTAGATGGCGGTACCGCCGCCTCCCAGGGCGGCCAGGCCCGTCGCCACCAGGCCGATCAGCGCGCTGCCTGCCACCGGCAGTCTCCCGCCGGTCGGCTCGCCGCCCGGGTCGGCACCGCCGGGACCGACCGAGGGAGCGTGCTCGGGATCGGTCGGCGCTGCGACGGTGGGGCCGGATGCGGACTCCTGCTGCGTCGGCTCCGTGGCGGCGTCGCCACTCGGCGACGGGGTCGGATCCGTCGTGGCGGCGCCCTCCCGGTCGTCGGGCCGCGGCGTGGTTCCGGGGTCCTCTTCGCCGCTGGACCGAGTCGTGGGCCGGGTGTCCTCCGGCGCGTCGGCGGACTCGTTCAGCGGTCCCGGAGATTCGGGCGCCGCGAAGGTCGCGTCGGGTTCGGGGGAGGCGGTTTCGGTCTCGGGTTCCGGCGCCTGCGTGCCCGGCACACCGCCGGCGGGGATGTGAACCGCCGTGCCGGCGAACTCGACACCGTAGTCGAACTCGCTGACGGGCTTGCCCTCGGCGTCCACCCGGTCGACCTCGAAGCGCACGGACAGGAACGCCTCGGCGCGCTGGTCCCCGGAGGGCCCTCCGGAAGGCGGCTGCCCGCTCTTCTCGGGCTTGCTGACGTGCCGCTCGGCCTCGACGGCGACGGTGATCTTCCCGTCGCCGGAGTCGGCGGTGAAGGTGTCGGTGTAGTCGCCGTCGGAGACGTCGGCCGACCGGCCGAGGATCTCCAGGCCGCGGACGGTGATCTGGGCGCTGGGCCCCGATGCGGCGCTCCACCACGCGGTGGAGGCGGCGGAGTCGAGCACCAGCAGGGCGTCGCGGCCGAAAGCGTCGGTGACCGAGGTCGGCGTGGAAAGAGCGGAGTCGTCGATGCGGCAGTCGGGGGTGAACCGTATGCCGGTGACCCCCGCGGCGGCGGTGAGCCTGCCGCTGTCATAGACCACAGAGCTGTAGGCGTCCTCGGGTGCGGCGGGGAAGTGCCGGTCGCCTGCCACTTCGCCGGGGCCGTCGCGCCAGACGGCGCTGTCGTCGTGCTCGGCGCCGTCCTCGGTGCCGGTCTGGCCGATCGTGCCTCGGCTGCACCAGTCGACGAACGCGATGCGCGCGCTCGCCTCGGGGACGCCCTTCTCCCCGGAGGCCATCGGCGGCGCTGAGGCGGAAGGCGCGGCGGCTGCGGGGATCACACCCGAGAGCGCCAACGCCGCGGCGGCCGCCGCGGCACCTCCGGCGCTCAGGAGCCGACCCGCCTGCCTGCGGCGGGGAGTGGGGGAATTCGGGGTCACGGTCGTCCTCTGCTGATCAACGGCCGCGGGTGCCGGGGCGGTTCCGGGGGAGGCGCCGGACCGGTCTCGGGGCCGTACAAAGGTGCTCCTTAGAACTTACATTCCGCTCCCCGGTATCCCATAGTCGTTCCCGTCACGGATCGGCGGCCCTCCACCCGAAGGACCCGGCACGGACCGGGGAGCCGCTGTCGGATCCTCCTCGGACCGCACGTCGTGGCCGGGCGGCCCGCAGTGGATACGAACGAGCACGCCGCAGGGTTCCCTCCGGCCGATAGCGGCCACCGCCGCGCCGCCGCGGAAACGGGCTCCGCAAAGGCGCGTCCGGCCCGGGACCGCCGGCCCGGGCTCAGCCGGTCGCCGCCGCGAGGTCGGCCAGCAGCAGTGCCAGCCACGTCCAGCCGACGATGATGGTCAGCCGCTGAATGAGGCCTGTGTTCGGCCAATCGCCCTCCCACGCGCGGCCGAAGAGGCCGAACAGGACGAGCAGCGCCACCGCGGTCAGCCCCGAGTACGCCGACCAGAGCACGCCGTCGAGGGCGAACGCCGCGATGCCCGCGGCGGCCGGAAGCGAGAGGAAGACGACGGCGCCCGCCGCGTCGTGCACGCGGTGGCTCGGACTGAACGCGTCCGGGGTCCCTTCCGGCGCGCCCGGAGGGTAGCCCCGCATCGGATCCATGCGGAAGGCTCCCGAGGCCGTCAGCGCGAGGCCGAACACGGCGATCGCGGCAGCCAGGAGGGGGTGAGCGGTAGCACCGAGCACACCGGCGGCCGCTGCGGTGATCAGCAGCCCGCAGCAGAGGAAGTCGGCCGCCTGCAGCCATCCGCGCGGGCCCAGGGCCAGTGCGCTGACCGGGTGGCGCATGGGGCTGTAGCCCGGCCGGGTCCACCCGTCCACCAGGAATACGGCGACGAACAGCACCGCGGCTCCCGAACCCGCCCACAGCACGACCGCCATGGCGCAACGTTAGCAACGCTCCGGCCTGCCCCGGACGCCACCGCCGGGCCGGTGCTCCCGGCGCCCGTGCGGCCGCGGCCCTCGCAGCGGTCGGCACCGCCCCCGGGGGGCCGACCCGCCGTGCGTGTCACCACCGGCACGAACGACGAGAACCCCGCCCATCAGGACGGGGTTCTGCGGTTCGGTGGAGCTATGGGGATTCGAACCCCAGACCTCCTCCATGCCATGGAGGCGCGCTACCAGCTGCGCCATAGCCCCTTGCTTGCCTCCAGTCTACCGGATCTGGAGAGTGCCTCGGTCCGTCCGTCCCAGCGGGGACCGCGTCCCTGCGGCACCGCCGCTGCGATGGCCGCGACCGCCGTCCGCGACTGGGAGGGGGACGGACGGCGGCCGCGGTATCCGGGGTGGCCGAGGTCGCCCGCCGCGTCGGCGGCGGGCGGTGCGGGGCCGGTCAGGCCGTCGGTTCCAGGCGCCACTGCTGGCAGGCGTTGTCGAGCCAGGACCACTGGCGCACGTTCACCCCCGCCGCGGTACCGCAATCGCGCACGTCGAGGGCCTTGCCGCTGTTGGCGTTGGTCACGCTCATCCAGCCGCCGGAGTCTTGCACCGCCAACCGGAAGCGCTGGCAGGTGTTGTCCAGCCAGGGGGGCCGGACCATGGGGAACTCCTTCGCGGCCGAGTGGGGGATGTCCTGTCGACGCGGCGGGGAGGCGATTGTTGGCGTTAACACCACGCCGCGGCGATCCGCTGGGAATCGGATAAGGGGCGGTCGAGCGGGAGGCGGCGGCGCTGGACCGCGGGGCCGCCGCGGTTGCGTGACAGTGTGAGCGCTCACACAGCAAGGCGTCAAGAGGGTCCGACCCTCCGTGTCCGGAGGCCCGTGTCAGCGCTGGTAAGCCCCGGCCAGCGCGCCCAGCGCCCGCGAGCAGCCCGCGTCCACGGTGACCGCGGCGAGCGCATCGGCGCGGGTGGGTCCGCGGTTGACGATCACCACGGGTTTCCCCTGGTCGGCCGCGCGCTTGACGAAACGCCGACCCGACAGCACCGTCAAAGACGATCCAGCCACCAGCAGCGCCTCGGCGTCGTCGACGAGCCGGTAGCTCTCCAGCACCCGCTGCCGGGGCACGTTCTCGCCGAAGTAGACGATGTCGGGCTTGAGGATCCCGCCGCAGTCCGCGCAGTCGGCGACGGTGAAGCCGCGGGTGGAGGCCAGGACCGCATCGGCGTCGGGCGCGATCTCCACGTCGTCCACTCCCCCGGTGAATCCCGGGTTGAGTGCGGTGAGGCGCTCGGCCAAGCGGTCCCGCGAGATCACCGAGGCACACGAAAGGCAGGTCACCCGGTCGTAGCGGCCGTGCAGGTCGATGACGCTCCTGCTGCCGGCCATCCCGTGCAGAGTGTCGACGTTCTGGGTGATGACGCCGGAGACGACCCCGGCCTCCTCCAACCCGGCCAGCGCGCGGTGGCCGTCGTTGGGGCGCGTGCGGTGCACGTGGCGCCAGCCCACGTGGTTGCGCGCCCAGTAGTGGCGGCGGAAGGCCGCGTCGCCGACGAACTGCTGGTAGGTCATCGGTTTGCGGGGCGGCGAGTCCGGTCCCCGATAGTCCGGGATGCCCGAGTCCGTCGAGATTCCCGCCCCGGTCAGCACGGCGACCGGCCCCCGCCCCAGGGCCGCGCGCATCCGGGCGAGCGCGGACGTGAAGACGTCGGTGTCGAGCGTGTCGGTCACGTTTCGAGGGTATGCGCGCGGCCCGACCGGAGGCTCGGGAGCGTGGCTGAGGAGTCGGGCCGCGGTGGCGGGGACGGGCCCGCGCCGCGTGCCGGCGCGCGTCCTGCGGCCGGCTGCGGCCCCTCCTGCAGCACGCGCCTCGGAAACCGCGGTTCGTCGGGGAGAGCGTCCCGCGCAGCACCCTCGACACCGGCTTCGGCCCGCAGGAACACGGAGGTCACGCCCCTGAACTGCAGCCAGCGGCGCGGGCCCCGAAGTCGCGGCGGGTACCGCTTCCACGGGGCGGGAGCCCCTGTGTCGCTTCTCTCAGGCGGGGGACGAGAACGTACCGGGCAAGCGATCAGCGCGAGTACTACAGTGAGTTGGCCGCCTGTCGGACTTGTGTAGATCTGCACATTTTCACACGCGTGCGATGCAGCGCGGCGAGCGGTCGGCGACGGGATGGGGATTCGACGACCGCGTTCGGGGCGTACCGCCGACGGGGGAAGCGGATGACGATCGTGATGCATGGCAACGGCACCGTGAGCCACCAGGGGACGCGCCGCTTTTCCACAGACCGCCGCGCGGCACGTTTCGGGCCGCAGCGGACGCACACCCATCGGCCCGCGCGCGTACCAACCGCAGCGAGCCGCCACCTTCGTCTCGACCGCCCCGAAGCCCCGGAGACCCCGGGTACGCGCGCCGGCGCTCTCGCGCACGACTCCGGCTGAGCGGCCGCCCGCCTACCGGGCGCCCCGGCGCCCTCCTGCCCGGAATCCAGCACCACCAGCCCACCCGCCTGACCGGCAGCTTACGAGGTATGCCCATGACCGAAACCGCGCCCACCGCGGACGCCGAAGTGCCGCCGGACGGGGCGGCTCCGCAGGCGCGCCCCGGCCTGATGATCGCCGTGCTCGTCGTCTCGGCCTTCGTGATGATCCTCAACGAGACGATCCTGAGCGTAGCGCTGCGGGACCTTACCGTCGCGCTCGACGTCTCCACTACGACGGTGCAGTGGCTGACCAGCGGATTCCTGCTCACCATGGCCGTAGTCATCCCCACGACCGGATTCCTGCTCGAACGGTTCACTCCCCGCCAGGTCTTCCTGGCCTCGCTGAGCATGTTCACCCTGGGCACTCTGCTCAGCGCGATCGCCCCCGGGTTCGGGACGCTGCTGGTCGGACGCATCGTCCAAGCGTCCGGCACCGCCGTGATGGTGCCGCTGCTGATGACCTCGGTGATGCGGCTCGTGCCGCCCCGCCGCCGCGGCGCGACGATGGGCACGATCACCATCGTCATCGCCGTGGCCCCCGCGATCGGACCGACCATCGGCGGTGCGGTACTGGCCGGGCTGGGGTGGCGCTGGATGTTCCTGCTCGTGCTCCCGCTGGCGGTGGCCGCGCTGGTCATCGGTGCGGTCTGGCTGCGCCTGGACAGCCGCACCAGGTCGGTACCGCTGGACGTGCTCTCCGTGCTGCTGTCCGCGGTCGGCTTCGGCGGCCTGCTCTACGGCCTGGCCTCCATCGGCGAGTCCGGCGGCGGAGGGCATCCGGTGCCGCCCTGGCTGGCGGTCGCGGTCGGAGCCGCCGCACTGGCCGTCTTCGTCGCGCGCCAACTCCGGCTCCAGCGCGAGGATCGGGCGCTGCTGGACCTGCGCCCGTTCACCCACCGGACCTTCGTGGTCGCCCTGATCCTGGCCGCCCTGCTGTTCATGTGCCTGCTGGGCGTCGCGTCGATCCTGCTGCCGCTGTACCTGCAGACCGTCATGAACACCGGCACGTTCGTCAGCGGTCTGGCTGTACTGCCCGGAGGGCTGGTCCTGGGACTGCTCGGCCGTCCGGTCGGCGCGCTGTTCGACCGCTTCGGCGCCCGGCCCCTGGTGATCCCCGGTGCACTCGCCATGGCGGCGTCCCTGTGGCTGTTCACCGCGTTGGGGGCGGACTCGCCCCTGGCCGCGGTGATCGCCATCCACGTCGTGCTCATGACCGGGCTCGGGCTGATGATGACGCCGCTGATGACGGAGTCGCTGGGCTCGCTGCCCGACCACCTCTACTCCCACGGCAGCGCGATCCTGACCACGCTGCAGCAGGTCGCGGGCGCGTTCGGCACCGCGGTCTTCGTGACGGTCGCCGCGCTCGGCAGCGCGACCGCGGGCCCGCCCGACGCCGCCGGCCTGCGCACCGCTTTCATGGTCGCCGGGTGCATCGGCGTCCTGGCGGTGATCACGTCGCTGTTCGTCCGCCGCAAGGCCGCGGCGGACGACGCCGACCCGGGGACGCCGGCCGAGTCCGTCGCCGAGGGGGATGTCGATACACCGGCCGCACAGGCGCAGCCGGTGCAGGGTGAGCGCGCCTGACCGCGATCCGATCGGTGGAGCGGAGGCCGGCTCCGCTCCACCGCCCACGGCCCGGTACAACGACACGGGACCACCTGCTGGGCGGGGGTCCCGTGTCGCGTATCGGACACGGTCGTCGGCGCACCCGGTCCGCATCACCGTCGATGACGGCGTTGCGCGGTCTCCGGCCGGATCGGCCCCGGCGCATACGAAGCGAGGCCGCATCCGCCGGGCGGATGCGGCCTCGCTTGCGCGCGGTTCGCGTTATGACTGCTTCGGTGGAGCTATGGGGATTCGAACCCCAGACCTCCTCCATGCCATGGAGGCGCGCTACCAGCTGCGCCATAGCCCCGCGTCTCCACCTTTTATACCACCTGCGGAGGGCTGTTCGGTCCGCTGCGGGGAGGCTGCGCGAGGGTGGCCTCGGGCACCCCGGTCGCGTCGCCGAGCGCTATCCGATGCTGCGCGAACGCAACGTCCACGCGGTCGCCGACGAGCGCCCCGAGCACGGCACCGGCCACATCAGCGTTGATCTTGTACTTACGGTCATTGTGAGCGATCACATGTGACCGTAGGTACAAGATCAACGGGGGAAAGGCCAGTGATGCCAGATCGCCGCGGCCGACCGGGCGAGTCCGGCTGCCGGGGCCGCGGCATCAAGCGACCGGGCGCCTCACCGGGGCTCTTGGCCGCCGTACAGGCGGCCGTGGCATCCTTGTCGCGCTCTCGCGCGCCTGCGCGCCTGCGCGCCTGCGCGCCCGCGCGGCGCGCCTCCCCCGTCCCCTCTCCCGCCCCGGAGGATCCCCCCGATGCCCCCCGTGTCTCGGCACACTCGCGCCCTCGCCGTCCTGGCCGCCCTGGCGGCCGTGCTGGCGGTGGGGCTGCCCGCTTCCCCCGCCCTCGCCGACACCCGCCACAGCGGAGATCTGCACCTGACATCCGACCCCGACTGGATGAGCCGGCTTCCGGACGGCACCAGCCTGGCCGACCTGTCGGTCCCGGGCACGCACGACACAATGGCCTACGACGCCTCGCCCGTCTCGCAGACCCAGCAGAGCCCGCTGCATGAACAGCTCGACGCCGGTGTGCGGGCCCTGGACATCCGCACCCGCCACCACCGCGACGTGTTCCCGATCCACCACGGGTCCGAGTTCCTGAACGCGAACTTCACCGACGTCGTCGTGGCCGCCACCGACTTCCTGCGCGCGCATCCCGGCGAGACGGTGCTGATGCGGTTGAAGCAGGAGCACACCGCCGAGGAGAACACCCGCAGCTACGAGGAGACCCTGGACTGGTACATCGATGAGAACCCGGAGACCAGCGCCCGGCTCCGGCAGCACTTGTGGCGGCCGTCCGCCGGCGACGGGGCCATCCCGACTCTGGGCGAGGTGCGGGGCCGCATCGTCGTCCTCCAGGACTTCGGCTCCGGCGGCGCCTACGGTCCGCGCTGGAACGGCGCGCGGATGGACGTGCAGGACGACTACGACCTGCCGACGCTCTTCCACGTGCCCCAGAAGTGGGACGCCGCCCGCGCCCACTTCGAACGCGCCGACGCCGGCGACAGCGGCGTTCTCTACGTCAACCACCTCAGCGCCTCCGGCGGCGCGCTGCCCTCCTCGATCGCCTACGGCGCGCTCGGGGTCGAAGGCATGAACTCGCGGGCGCTCGACTATCTGGCCGCCGGGAACGTGCAACGGACCGGGGTCGTGATGGCCGACTTCCCCGGGCCCGACCTGGTGGAGACCGTCATCGCCCACAACTTCGACTGACAGGTTCGCGGGCGAAGGCGTCGGCGCAGCCCCGAGGGGCGCGCCGGCGCCCCCCGGAAGCGACCGAGAAGGCGGCCCCGCGAGCACCCGAACGCGCGAGCGGGATCACCCTGCGACCGTCTGCGGGCTCGGTGGGCGGCCGCGGAGGAAACGACGAAGGCGTGCCCTGCGGTCAGCAGGACACGCCTTCGATCAGGTGGAGCTATGGGGATTCGAACCCCAGACCTCCTCCATGCCATGGAGGCGCGCTACCAGCTGCGCCATAGCCCCTGGTCCGCCGCCCCGGTGTCCGCGGCGGCGGTACCGACTCTAACGGAATCCGGCGCCCTCGTCGAAACGGGAGGGCGCCGGGCTCAGCGGTCGTCGCTGAGTGTGCGCTTCTCCGGCAGGCTGGCGGCGTTGTGCTCCAGCAGCCGCCAGCCGCCGTTGCGCAGCGGACCCAGTAGGGACCAGGAGCAGTTGCCCAGCGGTCCCAGCACCTGGCGCCGGTCGGCAGGCAGGTCCAGCATGCGGTTGATTCCGGCGCGCAGGGCGGCGCCGTGGCCCACCGCCACCAGCAGCCCGTCCTCGGGCACCAGGGCCAGGGCACGCTCGACCGCGTCGCACACCCGCTCCCCCACGGCGTCGATGTCCTCGCCGCCGGGCGGCTCCAGGCGCGCGTTCTCCTCGGGCCATCCTTCGCGGATCTCCGCGGTGGTCAGCCCTTCCCACTGGCCGCCGAAGCGCTCACGCAGCCCCTTGTCCAGGGTGACCTCCAGGCCCGTCTCCTCGCCCAGGGTCTGGGCGGTCACGGCGGCCCGGCGCAGGTCCGAGGAGACGACGGCGTCGGGGCGCATCCGCGCCAGCAGGCCGGCCGCGCGCCGGGCCTGGGCCAGGCCCTGCTCGTTGAGGGGGATGTCGGTCTGGCCCTGGAACCGCTTCTCGGCGTTCCACGCGGTCTGGCCGTGGCGCCAGCAGACGACGCGTTTGGAGGCGGTCACGGGCGCCCTTTCGAACCGCTGGGACGGATGTGCGCACAGGCGCCGCTCGACGGAGTACTCACGCGGTCTCGGTTCCCTCGGCGCTTCCGTCGGTCTCCTCGCTCCCGCGATCGCGGCCGCGGGCGCCCTCGGGCAGCGTGATCCGGGGGCAGTCCTTCCACAGCCGTTCCAGGCCGTACTGCCCGCGTTCCTCCTCGTGCTGGATGTGCACGACGATCTCGGCGTAGTCCAGCAGCACCCAGCGACCGTCGCGCTCGCCCTCGCGCCGAACCGGCTTGACGCCGCCCCGGTCGCGCAGGCGGTCTTCGACCTCGTCCACGATGGAGCGCACCTGGCGGTCGTTGGGCGCCGAGCACAGCACGAAGGCGTCGGTGATCACCAGCTGATCGCTGACGTCGTAGGCGACGACCTCCTGCGCGAGCTTGTCGGCGGCCGCTTCAGCGGCGATGTTTACGAGCCCCACGGCCCGGTCGGTAGCGGACACGATGTAGCAGCTGCCTCCCTCAGGCGACTACCCCGCAGTCGGGTCGTCGAGGTAGAGCCCGGTCTTGTTGATGTAGCGGACGATGCCGTCGGGTACCAGGTACCAGATGGGATCGCCCTTGCGGACGCGCTCCCGGCACTCCGAGGAGGAGATCGCCAGTGCGGGGACCTCCACGAGGCTGACCTTCCCATCGGGCAGCCCGGGGTCGGTGAGCCGGTGTCCGGGGCGGTTACAGCCTACGAAATGCGCGAGTTCGAAGAGTTCGTCGACGTTCTGCCAGCTCAGGATAGCGCCCAGCGCATCGGCGCCGGTGATGAAGAACTGCTCCACCTCGGCGCCGTAGATCTGGCGCATCTCGCGCAGTGTGTCGATCGTATAGGTGGGGCCGTCGCGGTCGATCTCCATCCGGCTCACGCTGAACTGGGGGTTCTCGGCGGTGGCGATGACGGTCATCAGGTACCGGTCCTCGGCCGAGGTCACCTGGGTGAGGTCCTTCTGGTACGGCCGCCCCGCGGGCACGAAGACCACCTCGTCGAGGTGGAACAGGTGGGCGACCTCACTGGCCGCCACGAGGTGCCCGTGGTGGATGGGATCGAAGGTACCGCCCATGATCCCCACACGGCGCGGGTTCCTGCGTCGCTGCTCTGCGCTGGAGAGGCCCCCCGCCGGCTCGTTGCGCACGTACGGCTCCGTTTCCTGCGTGTCGCCCGACCACCGTCAAACCGGAGCTTCACGGCGCCGGATTCCCATTTTCATCCGGTCTATCCCGAGATTAACCGACCGGCACCGGCCTCCCCGGAACCACTGCCCCGGAGCCGCCGAAAATCGCGTCATATCTCGATCCGCGGAATCGTGGCATCGCGCACCCGCGAGGCATAGCATGCCGACATGGCCACCAACGCTCCAGACCGCGCACGCGTACGACTCGAAAACATAAGCTCCCGAGCATACGAGCACCCGGCCGATCGCGGCGCGCTGGTCGCGCTGCGGTCCCTGCGGGGCTTCGACGAGGTCTTCAAGCGCCTGTCCGGGCTGTTCAACGAACGCGCCCTGCGCCTGATGTTCCTCTCCAGCGCCGTCCGGGTGAACGAACAGCAGTTCCCCGAGGTGCACAACTACGTCCGCGACGCCGCCTACATCCTCGACCTCGACGACGTCCCCGAGCTCTACATCCAGATGAACCCCCGACCCAACGCCATGGCCATCGGCAGCAGCAAGCCGTTCATGGTCATGACCACCGGGCTGTTCGACCTGCTCGACCCCGAAGAGCAGCGGTTCGTCGTCGGCCACGAGGTCGGCCACATCCTCTCCGGCCACGCCGTCTACCGCACCATGCTGCTCGCGCTGATACGGCTGGCCGCCCGCGTCGCGTGGATCCCCCTGGGCTACATCGGCATCCGCGCGATCGTCACCGCATTGGAGGAGTGGTACCGCAAGTCCGAGCTGTCGTGCGACCGCGCCGGCCTTCTGGCGGCGCAGGACCCCGACGCGGCCAAGCGCGCGCTGATGAAGCTGGCGGGCGGCTCGCGGCTGGCCGAGATGAACCCCGACTCCTTCATGGAGCAGGCCCGCGACTACGAGAGCGGCGGCGACGCCCGCGACAGCCTGATCAAGCTGCTCAGCCTCATGGGCCAGACCCACCCGTTCGCGGTGATCCGCATGGCCGAGCTCAGCCGGTGGATCGACGACGGTTCCTACCAGCGCATCCTCGACGGCGACTACCCGCGCCGCGACACCGACCGGGACGCCTCGGTGGGCGCCGAGGCGCGCAACGCCGCCGACTCCTACCGCCAGGCGTGGGAGCGTTCGGAGGACCCGCTGATGGGCACGCTGCGCGACGTCGCCGGCAGCGCGGCCAACACCGGCGGACGCATCTTCGACTCCGTCGCCGAACGCTGGAAGGGCGCCGGTCGGCGCGACAACGACAACAACAACGGGGGGTCGGCCTCCTAGGTCGGCCCCGACCGGGCCGGCGCTGCGGAGGTCGTGCGACCACCGCAGGGCGTGGGCGTGCAACGACGGTGGCTGCACGGTCGATCGGCGGGTGTCAGGGCTTCCGGGCGACTCCGCCGGTCATGAACCGGGCAGCCACCGACGTGCTGTCGCGTACGACGCCCTCGGGCCTCCACAGCGGCAGCGGCACGAGCCCTGGCGGCAGCAGGTCCAGGCCCTCGAAGAACTCCTCCAGCTCCGCGGAGGTGCGCACCCGCCCGGTGCCCAGCTGGCTGAGCAGCACCCGCTCCAGCTCGGCGCTCTCGGGAGCGTCGCCCAGCCGGGTGAAGTTGGTTATGAAGAAGTAGGAGCCGGGTGCCACGGCGTCGGCCAGCGCGGTCACGATCCCCTTGGGGTCCTCCTCGTCGAGCAGGTGGTGGAGGATGCCGCAGAGCATCACGCAGACCGGCCGGTCGAAGTCGATCAATGCGCGGACACCGGGGTGGGCCAGTATCTCGGCGGGCTCGCGGACGTCGCCGGTGACCACCGCAGTGTCGGGGTCCCCGCCCAGGATCGCCTCGCCGTGCGCGGACACGAGCGGGTCGATGTCGACGTAGACGACCTTGGCTCCCGGGTTCGCCTCCTTGGCGACCTCGTGGGTGTTGCGCGCGGTCGGCAGTCCCGAGCCCAGGTCCAGGAACTGGTCCACGCCCCGCCGCCCGTCGCCCTCGGCGGCGGCGCTTCGTGTCGCGGAACCTTCCTCCGCCGCCAGGTGGCGCACGACCCGGTGCAGCATCTCCCGGTTGTACAAGGCGATCTGCTTGAGCTCGGGCATGACCTCCAGGCTGGCGTGAGCCACCTGCCGATCGGCCTCGTAGTTGTCCTTTCCGTCCAGCATCACGTCGTAGACGCGCGCGGCCGTGGGCACTCCGGAGTCGAACCCGCCGGAGCCGTCGGCGCTGTACGGAGATCTGTCGTCGGGCATCGGGGGGGCTCCTTGACCGTCGGATCGCCGTGTACACGGGCATCCTAGCGGCCGGCAGAGCCTCGCTCGCAGCCCGGCGGCCCCGGCCTGCGCGCCGCAGGCGGGGGCGCCGGGCCGCGCGGGCCTCAGCGCACGTGGCCCTCGCCGGTGACCACGTACTTGGTCGAGGTCATCTCGGGCAGGCCCATCGGACCGCGGGCGTGCAGCTTCTGGGTGGAGATGCCGATCTCGGCGCCGAAGCCGAACTCGCCGCCGTCGGTGAAGCGGGTCGAGGCGTTGACCATCACCGCGGCCGCGTCGACCAGCGACACGAACCGGCGAGCCGCCGACTGCGAGTCGGTGACGATGGCCTCGGTGTGCTTGGTGGAGTAGCGGCGGATGTGGGCGACGGCGTCGTCCAGGGACTCGACCACCTTCACCGCCAGGTCGGCCGAGAGGTACTCGGCCGCCCAGTCGGACTCGGCCGCCGGCACCACCGCGTCGTCGTAGCCGCGCACCCGGTCGTCGCCGTGCACGGTCACACCCAGGTCGCGCAGTGCGGCGAGCACCCGGGGCAGGAACCGGTCGGCGGCGGCGGTGTGCACCAGCAGCGTCTCGGCGGTGTTGCAGGTCGAGTAGCGCTGGGTCTTGGCGTTGACCGCGATCGCCAGCGCCATCTCGGTTTCGGCGGACTCGTCGACGTAGACGTGGCAGTTGCCCTCGCCGGTCTCGATCACCGGCACGGTGGACTCGCTGACGACCGCCTGGATCAGCGAGCCGCCGCCGCGCGGGATGAGGACGTCCACCAGCCCGCGGGCGCGCATCAGCGCCTGGGCGGAGTCGCGCCCGCTGCCCGGCACCAGCTGGACGGCGTCGGCGGGCAGCCCGGCCTTCTGCAGCGCGCCGCGCAGCACCTCGACGATGCGCGCGTTGGAGGAGTAGGCCGAGGAGGAACCGCGCAGCAGGGCCGCGTTGCCGCTCTTCAGGCACAGGGCGGCGGCGTCGGCGGTGACGTTGGGGCGGCCCTCGTAGATGATCCCGATGACGCCCAGCGGTACCCGCACCTGGCGCAGCTCCAGCCCGTTGGGCAGGCTCGATCCGCGCACGACCTCACCCACCGGGTCGGGCAGGTCGGCGATGTCGCGGACGGCCTCGGCGATGGCCCCTACGCGCTCCTCGGTCAGCGCAAGCCTGTCGATCATGGCCTCGGCCTCACCTGCGGCACGGGCGCGCTCGACGTCCTCGCGGTTGGCGGACACGACGGACTCGGCCTCGGCGATCAGGGCGTCGGCCATCGCCAGCAGCGCGTCGTCCTTGGCGGCCCGGCTCAGCGGCGCGAGGCCGGCTGCGGCGTCTTGGGCGCGCTCCGCGCAGGCGCGGACCTCGCGCTCGGTATCGCTCATGGTGCTGATCGCTTCCAGGTAGTCGGGGGGCGGGACGTGCACTTTCAGCATATCGGGCCGGTCCCTCCGCGGCCTGTGGCGCGAGGCCGCGGGCGGTCCCCGGGGATCTCGGCTGTTTACCGGACAACGGCGCTGCGCGGCCGGTACCGTAACGGCGCCAGATCGCTCGGTCGAGAGCTTAGGTGGTGTCGATGTCGGCATGTCCCAACGGTGGAGAACACGACTGGGTCTTAGGAGGGGACCGGAAGTTCCACTGCTCCAAGTGCGGAGCCGAGAGCGCTCGCAGACTCTGATTCGCCGGTCGACGGCATGACCTGCCCGGCCACGCCCTCGGGCCGCGGCCGCGAGCGCCGGTGCACTCCGTTCAGCACGCCGGACCCGGCCCTCCCTCGGCGGTGCGCGCGGCGGGGTGCACCGTCTGCTCCTCCACCACCTCGCCCTCGGCGCTTGCCCGCCACGTCACCGGCCCGTCCAGCTGGTCGGCGACGTACTGCGCCCACCGCCGCAGCGGAGCGAACCGGTCGGGCCCCGGCTGCAGCACCGTGCGGCCCCGGTAGGTCACCGCGCCGAGCGTGACGACGCGGCCGTTGTGGAGCAGCTCGGTGTCGAACTCGTGGGTGGAGGACCTCATGGCGTTTCACTTTACTGTCGGACCGGCCCGGACCCCCGGAGACGCGCGGAGCCCGAGCCGCTGGACGGCCCCGCCGAAACCCCTGCGGCACGGGCCCGCGGAGGGGCCTCCACCGGCCGGAGGACCGGTCGGCTAAGCGCCGCCGCGCCGCGCGCGTTCGCGCGCCGCACCCAGCAGCACGAGGTCGTCGCGGTGCACGATCTCGCGCTCGTATCCGGGGCCCAGCTCGCGCGCGAGCCAGCGGGTGGAGCGTCCCATCAGATCGGGGATCTCGCTCGCGTCGTAGTTGACCAGCCCGCGGGCTATCGCGGTGCCCTCCTCGTCGTGCAGGTCCACCGGATCGCCTGCCGAGAAGTCGCCTTCGACCTTGACCACGCCCGCCGGGAGGAGCGAGGCACGCCCTTCCGCGACCGCGCGCACCGCTCCGGGGTCCAGCACCACGCTGCCGCGCGCCTCGGTGGCGTGCGCCAGCCACAGCTGGCGGGTGGAGGGCCGGCGCCGCGCGTGGGCGGTGAAAAGCGTTCCCACGCTCTCGCCCGCCAGCACGGCGCGCGCGTTGGCCGCCGAGGTGAGCACGGTGGGCACCCCCGCTTCGGTGGCGATGCGCGCCGAGGACACCTTGGTGACCATGCCGCCCGTGCCGACACCGCGCCGTCCCGCGCTGCCGATGTCGAGGCCGTCCAGGTCGGCCGGGTCGCTGATGCGGGGAATGCGGCGGGTACCGGGCCGGGCCGGGTTGCCGTCGTAGAGCGCGTCGACGTCGGAGAGCAGCACCAGCGCGTCGGCGCGCACCAGATGGGCGGCGAGCGCGGCGAGCCTGTCGTTGTCGCCGAAGCGGATCTCGTGCGTGGCCACCGTGTCGTTCTCGTTGACGATGGGCACGGCGCCGAAGTCCAGCAGGCGGCGCAGCGTCCGCTGAGCGTTGCGGTGCTGGACGCGGCGCATCATGTCCTCGACGGTCAGCAGCACCTGCGCGGCCGTGAGCCCGTGCCGGGCGAAGGCGGCGGTGTAGTGGGCGATCAGCAGCCCTTGGCCGACGCTGGCCGCGGCCTGCTGGGTGGCCAGGTCGCGGGGGCGGGCGGTCAGCGCCATCGGAGCGATCCCCGCGGCCACGGCCCCCGAGGAAACCAGCACCACCTCGGTACCGGCGGCACGGCGCTCGGCGAGCACGTCGGCCAGTTCGGTGATGCGGTCGGTGTCGATGGTCCCGTCGGGCGCGGTCAGCGACGAGGAGCCGACCTTGACGACGACCCGGCGGGCCCGGGTCACTTCGGTGCGCTCGCCGGACGCGTCGTTCCCTTCGGAAGGTCCCGCTTCTGACTGTGCGTTGCGCACGTCGCACTACTTTCCATGGGTATCGGTCGTATCGGCGGCCGGGCCACCCATACCCCGCGCGACACGGGCGGACGGGCGCACCGGCGCCCGCGCGCCCTCAACCCAGCCGGGAGTCGGTGCCGCGCGGGCCGATCGGTGTCTCGCCCGCCTGGATCGACGGGTCCCAGTCGAAGACCACGGAGTCCTCCTCGTCGCCGATGTAGACCTCGGCGCCCTCGGTCGCGCCCGCCGCGGCGAGGGCGTCCTCGATGCCGAGCCGGTTCAGCCGGTCGGAGAGGTAGCCGACGGCCTCCTCGTTGGCGAAGTCGGTCTGGCGCACCCACCGTGTGGGCTTGGTGCCGCGCACACGGAACGTGTTGTCGCCCAGCGGCACGATCTCGAAGGGGGTCTCGCCCTTCTGGCGGGGGCGCAGCACGATGCGGCTCGGCTCCGGCTCGGGCCGGGCGGCTCGGGCCGCCTCGACCTGCTCGGCCATGGCGAACGACAGCTCGCGCAGGCCCTCGTGGGCGGCGGCGGAGACCTCGATGACCCGAAGGCCGCGCTCGCGCAGCATCGGGGCGACCATGTCGGCCAGTTCGCGCCCGTCGGGCACGTCGACCTTGTTCAGCACCGCGATGCGCGGGCGGTCGGACAAGTCGACGCCCGTGGCCTCGCCGTAGGCCGAGAGTTCGCCTTCGAGCGCGTCGAGGTCGCTGACCGGGTCGCGGCCGGGCTCCGGCGTCGCGCAGTCGAGTACGTGCACCAGCATGGAGCAGCGCTCGACGTGGCGGAGGAACGCCAGTCCCAGGCCCTTGCCCTCGCTCGCCCCCGGGATCAGGCCGGGGACGTCGGCCACCACGAACTGGGTGGTTCCGGCCTCGACCACGCCGAGATTGGGGACGAGGGTGGTGAAGGGGTAGTCGGCGATCTTGGGACGCGCGGCCGACAGCGCCGCGATCAGTGACGACTTGCCTGCGCTGGGAAAACCGACCAGACCCACGTCGGCGATGGTCTTGATCTCCAGGCGGAGATCCAGCGCCTCGCCGGCCTCGCCCTTGAGCGCGAACCCGGGAGCCTTGCGGTTGGGCGAGGCCAGGGCCGCGTTTCCGAGTCCGCCGTTGCCGCCCCGGGCGATGACCATCCGGGTGCCGTGCCCCACCAGGTCGGCGATCACCTCACCGGCGGCGTCGAGCACCACGGTGCCCTCGGGCACCGGCAGCACGATGTCGTCGCCGTCGCCGCCCGAGCGGTTCGCGCCCCGTCCGGCGGTGCCGTTGTGCGCACGGCGGTGCGGCCGTCGCCGGTATTCCAGCAGTGTCGCGGTGTTGCGGTCGACCTGCAGCACGACGTCGCCGCCCTTGCCGCCGTTGCCGCCGTCGGGCCCGCCCAGCGGCTTGAACTTCTCTCGGTGCACGGAGGCGCAGCCGTGCCCGCCGTCACCGGCCTTGATGTGCAAGACCGCTTCGTCGACGAAGTCAGGCATGTGGTCCTCCCGTGCTGTTTACTGCCCTGCCCAGCCTATGCGCCGCGGGGACGCGCCGACCGGAGCCTGCACATGCGAAAGGCGGGCCAGATGGCCTGGCCCGCCTCACGCATGGTGTTACCGCGCCGCCGGACCTACTCCGCGGGGACCGGGGCGGGGACGATGTTCACGGCCTTGCGGCCGCGCCGGTTGCCGAACTCGACCTGGCCCGCGACGAGCGCGAACAGGGTGTCGTCGCCGCCGATGCCGACGTTGTCGCCCGGGTGGAAGCGGGTGCCGCGCTGGCGGACGAGGATCTCGCCGGCCCGGACGGCCTGGCCGCCGAAGCGCTTGACACCCAGCCGCTTCGCATTGGAATCGCGGCCGTTCTTGCTGTTCGATGCGCCCTTCTTCTGAGACACCTCGCGCCCCTCCCTACTTGTTCGTGTTCGACGCGATACCGGTGACGCGCACCTGGGTGTACTTCTGCCGGTGGCCCATGCGCTTCTTGTAGCCGGTCTTGTTCTTGTACTTCACGATGTTGATCTTGGGGCCCTTGGTCTCGCCGAGGACCTCGGCGGTGACGGAATAGCCGCCCAGCTCCGAGGAGTCGCTGATGACCTTGCCGTCGTCGACGACAAGCAGCGGCTCCCATGTCAGAGTGGCGCCGGTCTCGTCGGAGACCCTGTCGATGTTCAAGACGTCGTCGACAGACACCTTCTCCTGTCGGCCGCCCGCTCGCACGATCGCGTACACCGGGGAACTCTCTTCCTGCTCGTGTGGACCGGACCCCCGCCGAAGCGGAGGCGGAATGCGCTCAAAATCGACCTTCGACCCGCGCGCTCGCTCACGGCGGCGCAAGGTCGAGAAGTAGGTCTCGGGCGCGCGAACGATTGGGGCGCGCCGACGCACCGGTTTCTAGGTTACCACCGGTGCGAGAGGGCGAGGCACGCCCGCAGGCTCGCGCGGGGGATGCCCAGGCCGACCCGGAACGCGGGCCGGCCTGGGACGGCGGCCCTGATGCCGCCCACTCCCTCAGGTGGCCTCGGCCACCGCCGAGTCGGCGGCGGCCGTGGTCTTGGTCCGCCGGGTGCGGCGCCTGCGCGGGCGCTGCTCGGCGGAGTCCTCGTCGGCCGAATCGGCGCTCCCGGCCGCGGAGTCGTCCTCGGCGGAACCGGCATCGGCCGGTTCGGCGCCGGACTCGGCGTCCTGGCCGCGGGTGCGCTTACGCCGTCCGGCCTTCTGCCCCTTGGCGGGCCGCTCGGCTTCGTCGGCCGCCGGTGCCTGCGCGTCCTCGGCGGAGGCGGCGTCGGCGGCGGCGTCCTCCGCCGCTGCGGGGGACTCGGCTGCGTCCTCGGCCGAAGCCGCGGCGTCGGCCTTCTTCCGCGTGGTCTTGCGGCCCGCGGCCTTGGTGGCGGACTTCGAAGCCGACGCGGACTTGGCGGTGCTCTTGCCGCCGGCACGCTTGCCCTTCGCGGGCACCGGCTCCTCGACGGCCTCCTCGGCCTCGGCGGCCGCCGCCGCTCCTGCGGCGGGCTCCAGGTCGACGGGGTCGGACCCGGCGTCCGGAGCGGGCTCGGCGGGTTCGGCCGCCTGCTGCTCGGCCTTGTCCTTGTCCTTGCCCTTCTTCTTGCGGCCGCCGCCGTTGCCGTTGCCGCCGCTGCCGCCGGACTTGGTGGCGGCGGACTCGGCGTCCACCACCACACCCCGCCCGGCGCAGTGCTCGCAGCTGTGCGAGAACGCCTCGATCAGGCCCTGGCCGACCCGCTTGCGGGTCATCTGCACCAGGCCCAGCGAGGTGACCTCGGCCACCTGGTGCTTGGTGCGATCGCGCGAGAGGCACTCCAGCAGCCGGCGCAACACCAGGTCGCGGTTGCTTTCCAGCACCATGTCGATGAAGTCGATCACGATGATGCCGCCGATGTCGCGCAGCCGCAGCTGGCGGACGATCTCCTCGGCGGCCTCCAGGTTGTTCTTGGTGACCGTCTCCTCGAGGTTGCCGCCCTGCCCGGTGAACTTGCCGGTGTTGACGTCGACGACGGTCATGGCCTCGGTCCTGTCGACGATCAGCGAACCGCCGCTGGGCAGCCAGACCTTGCGCTCCAGCGCCTTGGAGATCTGCTCGTCGATGCGGTAGGCCGCGAACACGTCGCGATCCTCGGTCCAGTGCCCGAGCCTTTCGGCCAGGTGCGGCGCGACGTAGTCGACGTAGTCCTTCACCGTGTCCCAGGCCTCGTCACCGGCGACCACCAGGCTGGAGAAGTCCTCGTTGAAGACGTCGCGAACCACGCGCACGGTCAGGTCGGGCTCGCTGTTGAGCAGCGAGGGCGAGCTGGCCGAGCGGGACTTGCGCTTGATGGAGTCCCACTGCTTGGCCAGCCGGTTGATGTCGCGCTCCAGCTCCTCCTCGCTGGCCCCCTCCGCGGCGGTGCGCACGATCACGCCGGCGTTCTCCGGCATGACCTTCTTGAGGATCTGCTTGAGGCGCGCGCGCTCCTTGTCGGGCAGCTTGCGGCTGATGCCGGTCATCGAGCCGTCGGGCACGTAGACCAGGTACCGGCCGGGCAGGCTGATCTGGCTGGTCAGCCGCGCGCCCTTGTGGCCCATGGGGTCCTTTGTGACCTGCACGAGCACCGACTGGCCGGATTTGAGCACCGACTCGATGCGCTTGGGCTGGCCCTCCATGCCCGAGGCGTCCCAGTTGACCTCGCCGGCGTAGAGCACGGCGTTGCGGCCCTTGCCGATGTCGACGAACGCGGCCTCCATCGACGGCAGCACGTTCTGCACCCGGCCCAGGTAGACGTTGCCGACGTAGGACTTGTGCGCGGCGCGGTCGACGTAGTGCTCGACGAGGACGTCGTCCTCCAGGACCGCGATCTGGGTGCGCTCGCCGCTGCGGCGGATGACCAGGTCGCGCTGGACCGACTCGCGGCGGGCCAGGAACTCCGACTCGGTGATGACGGGTGCGCGCCGCCGGCCCTGCTCGCGGCCTTCGCGGCGGCGCTGCTTCTTGGCCTCCAGACGCGTGGAGCCCTTGACCGCCTGGACCTCGTCGCGGGCCTCCTTGCCGGTGCGCGGCTCGCGGACCCGCACGACGGTGTTGGGCGGGTCGTCCTCGCTCTGGTTCTGGTTCTGGCTCTGGCCCTGGTTTCGGCTTCGGCTCCGGCCCTCGGACTCCTCGCCCTCGCCGCCGGAGCGGCGCCGACGGCGCCTGCGGCGGCGTGTGCCGGAGGTCTGCTCCTCGTCCTCGTCGGGCTCGTCGCCGGCGGCGGACGACGGGGCGCTCTCCTCGGTGCTCGCCGCGGCGGCGGGCTGGGAGGCGTTCTCCTCCTCGGCGTCGGAGTCGGACTCGGCCTCGTCCTCGCCGGAGCGGGTGCGGCCACGCCCGCGTCCGCCGCGACGCCGACGACGGCGCGAGGAGCGCTCCTCCTCGGTCTCGGTGTCCTCGGCCTCGCTCAGCTCAGCCGATTCGCCGCGGTCCTCCTCGGTGTCCTCGGCTTCCCGGGCCTCGGGGGCCGAGCCGTTGCTCTCTGCGCGCGACGCCGCCTTGGCCGGGGCGATCGGCGGCTGGAACAGCACCATCGGCGACTGGACGGCGCCGTCGCCGGTGGCCTCCGGCGCGACACCGGAGTCGGCCGCGGAGGAGGAGGCGGCGGGCTCGGGCTCGGGCTGGGCGGGCGGGTCGGACTCGGCGTCCGAGCCCGCTGCGGCCCGGGAGCCCCCGCCGCCGGAGGAGGTCCCGCGAGTACGCGTGCGCCGCTTGGGCGCGGGCTTCTCGGCCGCGGGCTCCTCGTCCGCCGGGGTCTCGGTCGCCGCCGCGTCGCCGTCGGACGGGCCGGCCCCCGAGCCGGAGGACGTGTCCTCACCGGCCAGCGACGGCTGGCCGGCCACGGTGGTCAGCGGTCCCTCGGACGGCGCCACCGGTTCGGGCTCAGGCGGCGGTCCGGCCGAGCGCAGCACTCCGCTGCGCCGCGCGGGGCCGCTCACCTTCACCTCGCCCTCCTGCGGCGGCGCGAACGTCGTCGCCTGGGGTTCAGGTGTGTGTGTCGTTTCAGTTGTGCCCTCGGTGCCCTCGGCACCGGTGTCGGGCTCGTTGTCGAGCATCCGGGCGGTCTCCCGTCAAGTCCCCGGGCGCGGCGTCGGTGCAAGGCCTCGGCCGCTGCGCGCGCGGACTGTGTCGTCGCTATGTCGTCGCCGGCAGCCGTTCGGGGGCTGGCCGGGGAAAGTCGTTTCGGGTCGCCCGCGTCCCCAATGGAGCTCACGCATCGGGCGCGCTCCGCGCGGGCGGATTCGGCCGCGGTGTGTCCACCGCACGTCCCGCCGGATCGGCCTGGGCATCCGCGGCGAGCGGATCGGCGATCGCGTCGGACGCATCACTGAGCGGTCCCTGCGCCAGCCGGGTCATCACAGGTGATGACAGGCGCGCGAGGTCGGCCACTCGGCGAAGGCCGTTCACCACGTCGTCCGGTCGTACGGCAGGTGTCGTGTGCCGGACGACCATCCGAAGTATGGCATATGTCTCATCTCGGTCCCTCGTGGCGCGCCCGTCCACCTCCAGGTGGAGGACCGCCGCTCGGGCGTCGAAGGTGCGGCGGCCCTTCTTCGTGGACCGCTCCACTTCGACGGTATCGGCCGCTGTGAACGCGGCCACCGCCTCCGCGGCGTCGTCGGGGCCGACGCCGGGCAGTTCCACCCGCCACTCCGATACCTCAAGACGGTCGGCCAGTGCGCCTGGCGCCGCCTTCACCACCTCGGCGACGTCGAGCCCGTCGGGCATGGCGTCGTCGAGCCGGACGCGGACCTCGTCGGGCGCAACGGGTTCGGCCAGCGTGATCTCGAAGTACTCCGCCTCACTGGCCACCCCGGTAGGGGCGGCGTTGACGTAGGAGAGCTTCGGGTGCGGCGTGAACCCCGCTGAGAACGCGACGGGGACCTCGGCACGGCGCAGCGCCCGCTCCAAGACACGGGCGATGTCGCGATGGCTCGCGAACCGCATCCTGCCGCGCTTGGTGTAGCGGACTCGCAGCTTCGGTCCGAGGTGTCCGGTGGAGGACGGGGTAGTGCCCTCGGTTGCGGGGGGCAGCTCAGCTCCTTTCCTCGATAACTCGCCGGCGGGCGGGTCGATTCCTCCCTGACTCACCCGCCTGGGAGATTCACGTCTTACTTCAGCGTACGGTGCGCTCCAAGGAGGACGCGCCACCGGAACGGGGTGCAGCGCCGCCGCCCGCCCGCACCGGGCCGGTGGGCGGATGACCCGATGATGCAGTGCTCCGTGCTGGATCACCCACGTATGTGCTGTTCCCGCCCGCTGACCGGTTGAAAAGCGTTCGCCGGGCTTCTCTAGCGAGGCGGCCGCACGGCCGCATCGACCCGTGGTCCCCGGTGACCTGCGAAGAGTCCGGGAGCAGAAATTTCTTCGAGGAAAATCCCGCTCCGATGCAAACCGCAGCCGCCACCCGTCCGTCTTACATGACGTATGGCCCGGCGCGAGCGGGGCGCCGGGCCATACCTCACTCCCCCGGCGCGGGGGAAGCGGGCGGCTCCGGCGCCCTCCTCGCGCCCCGGCGGCCTCAGACCACCGTCAGCGGCAGCGACCTTCCCGGGGCGCTCGGCCCGATCTGGATCTCGGTGCCCATCGTGGGGCAGACCCCGCAGTCGTAGCAGGGGTTCCACCGGCAGTCGTCGACCTCGACCGACTCCTCCCCGTGCAGCGCGTCCTGCCAGTCCTGCCACAGCCAGCCGCGGTCGAGCCCCGCGTCCAGGTGGTCCCACGGCAGCACCTCGTCCTCGGCGCGCTCACGCACGGTGAACCAGTCCATGTCCACCGTCTCGTCCGCCAGCGCCTTCGCGGCGCCCTCGGCCCAGCGCTCGTAGGAGAAGTGCTCGCTCCAGCCGTCGAACCGGCCGCCGGCGCGCCAGACCTCCTCGATGACGCGGCCGACACGGCGGTCGCCGCGCGAGAGCAGCCCTTCGATGATGGAAGGCTGGCCTTCGTGGTAGCGCAACCCGATGGCCTTGCCGTAGCGGCGGTCGGAGCGCAGCTCGGCCTTGAGCTTGTGCAGCCGGGCGTCGACCAGCTCGTAGGGGGTCTGGCCCGCCCACTGGAACGGGGTCTGCGGCTTGGGCACGAACCCGCCGATGGACACCGTGCAGCGGATGTCGGAGCGGCCGCTGACCTCGCGGCCGGCGCGGATGACCTCCTTGGCGAGGTCGGCGATGGCCAGCACGTCCTCGTCGCCCTCGGTGGGCAGTCCGCACATGAAGTACAGCTTCACCTGCCGCCACCCGGCGGCGTAGGCCGCGGTGACGGTGCGGATCAGGTCCTGCTCGGTGACCATCTTGTTGATCACCCGGCGCATCCGCTCGCTGCCGCCCTCGGGAGCGAAGGTCAGCCCGGAGCGCCGGCCGTTGCGGGTCAGCTCGTTGGCGAGGTCGATGTTGAAGGCGTCCACCCGCGTCGAAGGCAGGGACAGACCGGTGTTGGTGCCCTCGTAGCGGTCGGCCAGCCCCTTGGCGATGTCGCCGATCTCGGTGTGGTCGGCGCTGGAGAGCGAGAGCAGCCCGACCTCCTCGAACCCCGAGGAGCGCACGCCCTTGTCGACCATCTCGGTGATGGTCTCCTTGCTGCGCTCGCGCACCGGTCGGGTGATCATGCCGGCCTGGCAGAAGCGGCAGCCGCGGGTGCAACCGCGGAAGATCTCCACGCTGTAGCGCTCGTGGACCGACTCCGCCAGCGGCACGATGGGGTTCTTGGGGTAGGGCCATTTGTCGAGGTCCATGACCGTGTGCTTCTGCACGGTCCACGGCACGCCCTCGCGGTTGGGCGTGTACGCCTCGATGCGCCCGTCGGGGTGGTAGGTGACGTCGTAGAAGCGCGGGACGTACACGCCGCCGCCCTCGGCCAGCCGCAGCAGCAGGCCGTCGCGCCCGCCGGGGCGGCCCTCGCGCTTCCACTCGCGCACCACTTCGGTGACGGCCAGCGTGATCTCCTCGCCGTCGCCCAGGACGACCGCGTCGAGGAAGTCGGCGACGGGCTCGGGGTTGAACGCCGAGTGCCCGCCCGCCAGGACGACCGGGTGGTCGTCGGTGCGCTCGGCCGAGTGGAGCGGAATCCCCGCCAGGTCCAGTGCGGTGAGCATGTTGGTATAGCCCATCTCACTGGCGAAGCTGAGCCCGAGTACGTCGAAGGCCCCCACGGGCCGGTGCGCGTCCACCGTGAACTGCGGCACGCCGTGCTCGCGCATCAGCGCCTCCAGGTCCGAGCCGACGGCGTAGGTGCGCTCGGCGAGCACGCCCTCGCGCTCGTTGAGGACCTCGTAGAGGATCTGCACGCCCTGGTTGGGGGCGCCCACCTCGTAGGCGTCGGGGTACATCAGCGCCCAGCGGACCTCGGCGTCGTCCCAGTCGCGCACAACGGAGTTGAGCTCGCCCCCGACGTACTGGACCGGTTTCTGCACACTCGGAAGCAGCGCTTCCAGCTGCGAAAACACGCTTTCGATGGGCATCGTGGTTCCCCTGCGTCGGCTGTCGCGGAATCCTTAGGAATCCCCCAGCTTAGCCACACGCCGGGCGCGCACCTTCCATGCGGACGGATCCGTCCGCGCGCGGCCGGGAACGTGGCCCTGCGGTCAGTGGACGCCGTGCTCGCGGGCGTGCACGTTGAGGACCAGCCCAAGCACCGCGAGATTGGCCACGGCCGCCGTGCCGCCGTAGGACACGAACGGCAGCGGGATGCCGGTGATCGGTGCGACTCCCAGCGTCATACCGATGTTGATCAGGCTCTGGAAGCTCAGCCACGCTGCTGCGCCGACGCAGACCAAGCGGGCGTACGGCCCCTCGCTGCGGCCCGCCGTGCGCAGGATCCGCCACAGCACGAACGCGAGCAGCCCGATGATGACGGCCCCGCCGACGAATCCCAGCTCCTCGCCGGCCACGGTGAAGATGAAGTCGGTGTGCTGCTCGGGCACGAACCGGCCGCGGGTGTGCTCGCCCTCCAGCAGCCCGGTGCCGTTGAGCCCGCCCGAACCCACCGCGATCATCGACTGGTTGGCGTTGTAGCCGGCGCCGCGCGGGTCCGCGCCGGGGTTGACGAAGGTGGTGAAGCGCTGCAGCTGATACTCCTCGAGCAGGCCGAACCACCACACGCTGAAGGCGGCCAGCACGCCGCAGCCGATGAGCCCGGCGACCCACCGCACGGGTGCGCCCGACAGCGCGAGCATGCCCAGGTAGGTCGCGGTGAGCACCATGGCGGTCCCCAGGTCGGGCTGGGCGAGGATCAGGCCCAGCGGTACCGCCAGGACCGCCAGGCTGAAGAGCACGTCGCGGGTGGTGGGGGCGAACTCGCCGTCGCGCGGCTCGCCCAGCAGCATCGCCACCGCCAGCACCAGGCCGAGCTTGGCGACTTCGCCGGGCTGCATCTGCAGTCCGGCCACCACCAGCCAGGAACGCGAACCGTTGATGGTCTCGCCCAGCGGCGTCAGCACCAGGGCCAGGCCCAGCACCGCGGCGAGATAGACGACGGGCGCATAGGCGCGGGAGACGCGGAAGTCCACCGCGGCCACCACCAGCAGCACCACCGCGCCCACGGCCAGGTGGAGCGCCTGGCGCCGGACGAAGCCCAGGGCGCCGTCGGGGTCGGCGGGGTCGTAGGTGGCCGACCACACCAGCAGGCAGCCGATCGCCGATAGCGCCGCGACGGCGACCAGCATCGGCCAGTCCAGCCGGCGCGGGGCCGAGGAGGCGATCATCCGCCCTGCCCGGTCGGCCAGGCCCGGCGGTTCTGTGTGCGGCGTGGGAACGGTGGTCATCGTCTACCGCCAGCGGTCATCGTCAGTGGTCGTCGGGCGGGGCGATGGAGCCGTCCTCGCGGACGCTCGGCAGCGCCGTGGGCGGTGCGCCCGAGGAAAGCGCGGGTTCACCGCCGTCGGAGAAGCCGTAGATGCCCTCGTAGATCTCGCGCACCAGCGGCGCCGCGGTGCTGCCTCCGGTTCCCGCCTGGGGGACCATCGCCACGACCGCGAACTGCGGGTCGTCGGCGGGGGCGTAGGAGGCGAACCAGGACGAGTCCGCACGGCCCTGCGTGGTGGCGGTTCCGGTTTTCCCGGCCACGGAGACCTTGCCCTGCGGGAAGTCTCCGAATGCGCCGGAGGCGGTGCCCTCCTTGGGCACCTGGGTCAGCGCCCGCTGGATGTACTTCAACGTGCGGTCCTCAACGGGCAACTCGCCGGCCTTGACCGGTTCGATCTCCTCGACACGCTCGCCGTCGGCCGAGAGGAGCGCCCTGCCCACCCGGGGCTCGTACACGGTTCCACCGTTGGCGATGGCGGCGTAGGCGCGGGCCAACTGGAGCGGTGTGACCTGCACGTCCCCCTGGCCGATCGCGCGGTTGATCGCGTCGCCGGCCGTCCACCGGTCGCCGCTGCGGCACTGCTCGCGGGCCAGGCGCTTCAGGTAGGCGGCGTGGCCCGGGTCCTCCTTCGCCACCTCGGGGTAGCCCTTCTCCGCCATCTTGCAGCTGTGCTCACGGGTGTCCAGCCAGTACTGGCGCTTCCACTGGCGGTCGGGAATGCGCCCGCTGGACTCGTGCGGAAGGTCGACCCCGGTGGGGGCGCCGTAGCCGAAGCTGTGCGCCATCGCCGAGACCGGGTCCCGGCCCTTCTCCCCGCGGCTGTCGCGCCACATGTCGTAGCCGAGCTGGTAGTAGACGGTGTTGCAAGAGACCACGATGGATTTGCGCAGGTCGATGGTGCCGTACCCGCCTCCCGCGAAGTTCTGCCAGGACCGGCCCGCCAGCCCGATGGAGCCCGGGCAGCTGTAGGACCCGTCGAGCGACGCTCCGTTCTTCACCGCGGCGGCCAGGGTGGTGGGCTTGAACGTCGATCCCGGGGGGAACTGCCCCTGCAGCGCCCGGGAGATCAGCGGTTCGCCGGCGTCCTCGCTGAGCAGCTTGTCGTAGGTGCCGGCGTCGATGCCGCCGTTCCACACCTCGGGGTCGTAGTCGGGCAGGCTGGCCATGGCCACGACGCGGCCCGTCCGCACGTCCAGCACCACGGCGGCGCCGGAGTCCACGGGCTTGCCCTGGCTGCGCGCCTTGTCCACGGCGCCGCGCAGCGCGTCCTCGGTGACCTTCTGGACCTCGGTGTCGATGCTGGTGACCAGGTGCATGCCCGGCTCCGACGGTGTGCGGGAAAGGGTGCCGCGAACGTCGCCCTGGCTGGAGACCGACAGGATGCGCTCGCCGGAGTCGCCGCGCAGGCGGTCGTCGTAGACGGCCTCGACACCGTCCCGGCCGACCCTGTCGACGCCGCTGAACTCGGCGCGCAGCTCCTCGCGGGCTTCGAACTCCTCCTGGGTGATGGGCTGGAGGTAGCCCAGCACCTGCGCGGCGAGCTCGTCGTTGGGATACTCGCGCACGGCCATCTGCTGGGCCGAGATGCCGGGGAACTCGTTCTGGCGCTCCATGATCTGCAGCGCGACCTTGGGGGCGACGTTCTCGGCCAGCGGGATGGGCTGGTAGGGCGATCCCTGCCAGCAGGGCTGCCCGGTCTCCGGCCCGCACAGCCGCACCCGATCGCGCAGTTTCGCAAAGGGTCTGTCGATCAGCTCGGCGACCTTGCGCAGCACGGCGGTACCGTCGTCGTCCCGTTCGAGCAGGGCGTGGTAGTCGGCGGTGACGGTCAGCTCGGTGCGGTTGGTCACCAGCGGGCGGCCCTGGGCGTCGACGATGCGGCCGCGCAGTGCGGGCTGGATGAGCTTCTGGGTGTGGCTGGCGAGCGCGAGCTCCTGGTAATGCTCGGCCATGGGCACCTGCATGTACCACATGCGCGCGGTGAGAGAGGCGAGCAGAACCAGCACCAGGAGCTGCACAGCGAGCATGACGCCCCGCCGCGAGGTGCGCGGCGGGGAAGGCGCGGCGGGCGCGTCGGGTCTCCGGTGGCGCCGGCCGCTCAGCAGCCTGCGCCTGCGGAGTGGTCTCATCTCCATCCCCTCCCGCTGGTCACGGGTACAGGCAGGTCGGAGTAGGCATCGCCGGTGATCCGGCGCATCAGCGCGCCCGTGGGCACCAGCACGGCGGGGCTGACCACCAGGGTCATGGCGGTGCCCCCGAGCAGCGTCCACACCGCATCGGGCAGCTGGGCGCGGGGATCTCCCAGGACCAGGCCGAGCAGCACGAAGCCCGCGGTCACGCCCAGTGCGGTGCCCGCGGCGGCCACGTAGGGCCCTGGCCCCGAGCGAACGCCGGAGTCGCGGACGGAGGCGATCGCATAGCCGGCCAGGCACAGCAGCAGAGCTGTGCGGCCGATCTCGTGGTCGGCGGGCGGCAGCACGTCCACCGCCAGCCCGGCGGCGAATCCGGTGACCGCGCCGGCCACCGGGGAGGACCACAGCGCGATTCCCACGACCACGAGCAGCACCAGATCGGGGGCCAGGCCCCACGGCAGCGGCAGCCGGTTGACCACCGCCGTCTGGACGAGTACCGCGGCGAGCACGAGCAGCGCCGGCACCGTCGCCTTCATCGTCCGCCCTCCCCGTCTGCATCGGATCCGCCCGCGGCCTGCGGGGGGTCGGGCAGGAGGGAGTCGCGGGGGTCATCCTCGGGTCCGGCCACGATGACCCCCACGACGTCCAGAGAGCCGAAGTCGACCGCGGGCTCGGCCTTGCCCGTGCGGGACAGTCGGCCCGGCGTGTCCTCGACTCGGGAGATGGTTCCGATGGGCACCCCCGGAACGAAGGGGGCGTCCTCGTGCGAGCCGAGGGTGACGACGCGCTGCCCCTCCTTCATCCGTGCGTCGGCGCTCATCAACTCGAAACGCAGCGGCGTGCCGTCGCCGGTCTCCTCGGAGGCGCCCTCGGCCACGCCCACCTCCTGGGAGTCCTCCAGGCGCGCGCCGACCGCCGAGGCGTGGTCGGTGATCAGCATGACGGTGGCGGTGGAGGGCCCGGCCTGCACGACGCGCCCCACCAGGCCGTCGCCGTCGACGACGGTCATGTCCGCGCGCACGCCGTCGTCGCGCCCGGCGTCGAGGGTGACGGTGTCGGAGAACCCGCGTGCGGTCACCCGCGTGACCGCTTGGGCGGGAACGATCTCGTAGCCGCCCCTCCCCGCCAGTTGCAGCAGCTCGTCCAACCGCTCGGCCCGGTCCTCGTCGTAGTCGCGCGATTGCAGCCGCGACTGCAGCCGCTGGTTGCGCCGCTCCAGCTCGTCGATGCGCTCACGGGAGCCCTGGGCCGCGGACAGGGTCTCGTAGGCGCCGGCGAAGGGCGCGCCGGCGAACGTCACCCCTGCCGAGACCGGGCGGAAGACCGCGTCGCCGACCGTGCGTGCGGCGCCGGTGACGGGGTCGGTGCCCGCACGGGAGTCCAGCACCACGAGCACGAGCGAGACGGCGGCGAGCACTCCCACGACCAGCCGCGCCCGGGAACCGTCGCGGCGCATGTCAACGCCGCCGCTCTGGGACGAGGACCTGGCTGAGCCGATCGTAGTTCTCCACGCAGGTGCCCGAGCCCACGGCCACGGAGTCCAGGGCGTTCTCGGCCACGTGGATGGGCATGCCGGTCTCGTGGCGCAGCCGCCCGTCGAGCCCTGCCAGCAGCGCGCCGCCGCCGGTGACGGCGATGCCGCGGTCCATGACGTCGCCCGACAGCTCCGGCGGGCACTTGTCCAGCGTCGTGCGTACCGCGTCGACGATCGCGGTGACCGGCTCCTCGATGGCCTGGCGTACGTCGGCCGCCGACATCACGACGGTCTTGGGCAGTCCGCTGACCAGGTCGCGTCCGCGTACCTCGGCGTGCAGCTCCTCGCCGCCGGTGGGAAACGCCGATCCGATGGCGACCTTGATCTCCTCGGCGGTGCGCTCCCCGATCATCAGGGAGTACTCCTTTTTGACGAAGGCCATGGTCGCCTGGTCGAGTTCGTCGCCGCCCACGCGGATGGACTGGGAGGTCACGATGCCGCCCATGGAGATGACCGCGACCTCGGTGGTGCCGCCCCCGATGTCGACGACCATGTTGCCGGTGGGCTCGTGCACCGGCAGCCCCGCGCCGATGGCCGCGGCCATGGGCTCCTCGATGATGTAGACGCGCCTCGCGCCTGCCTGGTATCCGGCCTCCTTGACCGCCCGGTGCTCCACCGACGTGATGCCGCTGGGCACGGCGACGATGATGCGGGGCTTGGCGAAGTGGCGCCGGCGGTGGATCTTCTGGATGAAGTAGCGCAGCATGCGCTCGGTGATCTCGAAGTCGGCGATCACGCCGTCCTTCAGGGGCCGCACCGCGGTGATGTTGCTGGGTGTGCGGCCGATCATCTGCTTGGCCTCGATACCCACCGCGACGATCTTGCCCGTGGAGGAGTTCATCGCGACGACGGAGGGCTCGTTGAGCACGATCCCGCGGCCGCGGACGTAGACGAGTGTGTTGGCTGTCCCGAGGTCGACCGCCATATCGCGGCCCAAGAAGGCGAGGTTATTGGTCATGAAGCGTCCTCAGCGGCACCAAACGGGTGTGGCCCCCACGGGGCGGTCAATACGGACTCGTTCCAGTACGGATATGGATCTACCCGTATCGTAACCGTGTGCAGTCATCCGACTACACAAACACTCCGAACGGATCAGGTGCTCGGAACACCAAAAAAGCGCCGGGCACAGGCCCGGCGCTACTGAAGAGACGTGGTCGGATCAGCCCAGATCGGGGAAGAACAGCTTGATCTCGCGCTCGGCGGAGTAGGTGGAGTCCGAACCGTGCACGATGTTCTGCTGGACCTCCAGGGCGAAGTCGCCGCGGATGGTGCCCGGGCCCGCCGAGATGGGGTCGGTGGCGCCGGCCAGCGCGCGGAAGGCCTCGACGGCACGCTCGCCCTCGACGACCATGGCCACCAGCGGGCCGCCGGTGATGAACTCCACCAGCGAGTCGAAGAACGGACGCTCGCGGTGCTCCTCGTAGTGGGTCTTGGCGGTGTCGGTGTCCAGCGTGCGCAGGTCCATCGCGACGATCCGCAGGCCGCGGCGCTCGATCCGGGAGATGATCTCGCCGGTGATGCTGCGCTGCACGCCGTCGGGCTTGATCAGAACAAGGGTCCGCTCCACGGTGGATCACTCCTCGGCAGTCGGTGCTAGAGAAAGGCTGAAGGGGGACGGGGTCGACACCGGGCTGCGCCCGACGCGCGGCGAATGCGGCCGCCCCTGGCCGTCGTCACCTTATCGCGTCCACCGCTGCGTCATGGCCGCTATGCGAGCCCCGACCAGCACCGACCGGCCGGATGCGGCCGCGGTCGGCTCGCGGTCGCGCTTCGCGGCACGACCCGGCGCTATTCCGGCTGCCCGGGTTGCGGGTCCCGGGTCTCCGCGCGGGCCGCATCCTGGGCGTCGGTGCGCTGGCCCAGCAGCACCGCGGCCACCCACAGCGCGAGGAAGACGACGCCCAGAAGCGCCAGCCCCGGCACGACGAACCCGCTGATCAAAAACGCCGCCTGCAGCGCCCAACCCGCGTAGTAGGCGGGGCGGAAGCGCTGCAGAGCCGACAGCAGCAGCGCGAGCCCCGCCAGGCCGCCCCAGACGCTCCCGGCCACCGCGGGATCGATTCCGGCGACCTGGATCGCCACCGGCACGGCCAGCCCGATGACCATGCACTCCAGGAGCAGCACCACCGCGCACATCCTGCGCATGGTCACTCCCCCTTGATCAGCAGGCGGGCGTCGCCGGCGGTGACGACCGACCCGGTGATGAGCACGCCGGCGCCGCTGGGCTCGCCGTCGGACTCGGCCAGCCCCACTGCGGCGTCGATGGCGTCGTCGAGGCGCTCCGCCACGTGCACGCGGTCGGAGCCGAAGATCGGCTCGGCGATGTCGTAGAGCTGCTGGGCCGTGAGGCTGCGCTCCGAGGAGTTGCGTGTGACCACGATCTCGGTGACCAGAGGCTCCAGCGGTTCGAGGATTCCCTCGACGTCCTTGTCGCCCATGATCGCCAGGAGCCCGATGAGCCGGGCGAAGCTGAACTCCTCCTGGACGGCCTCGACCACCGCGGACATCCCGGCCGGGTTGTGCCCGGCGTCGATCAGCACGGTGGGCGTGGTACGCACGATCTCCATGCGCCCCGGAGCCTCGACTCCGGCCAGCGCCTCGGAGACCAGTTCGGGGTCGAGCCGCTCGTCGCCTTCGCCCGGCCCGGCGAAAGCCTCGACCGCGGCCACGGCCACGGCGGCGTTGCCGGCCTGGTGGGGACCGAACATCGGCAGGAAGAGGCCCTCGTAGCCGCCCCGCAGGCCCTTGAGCGAGAACTGCTGGCCGCCCACGGCGACGGCGCGCTGGGCCACGCCGAACTCCAGACCCTCGCGGGCCACCCGCGCGCCGGTCTCGGAGACGTGGCGCATCAGCACCTCGGCGGCCTCCAGCGGCTGCTGGGCGAGTACCGCGACGGAGTCGGGCTTGATGATGCCGGCCTTCTCCTCCGCGATGCCCTCGACGGTGTCGGGCAGGAAGTCGGCGTGGTCGAGGGCGATGGGGGTCACCACGGCGACGTCGGCGTCGACCACGTTGGTGGCGTCCCAGGTGCCGCCCATGCCCACCTCGACCACCGCGACGTCGACAGGGGTGTCGGCGAAGAGGGCGTAGGCCAGGCCGGTAAGCACCTCGAAGAAGGACATCGGGATCTCGTGGGAGGCGTCGACCATCTCCACGTAGGGCCGGATGTCCTCGTAGGCCTCGACGAAGCGCTCCTGGGAGATCGCTTCGCCGTCGAGGACCACACGCTCGCGCATGGTCTGCAGGTGGGGGCTGGTGTAGCGCCCCACGCGCAGATGGCGTTCGCGCAGCAGCGCATCGATGATCCGGGCGGTGGAGGTCTTGCCGTTGGTCCCCGTGATGTGGATGACCCGGTAATTGCGCTGGGGATCACCCAGCAGGTCCATCAGGGCGCTGATCCGCTCGGTGGAGGGATCGATGTCGGTCTCGACCCGTCGGGCGGTGATCTCGGCGACGGCCCGGGTGTACTTCTCGGAGATTCCGGCCTCACTCACGGCGCCGCCTGCTGTTCGACTGGGGTGCACACACGATCCACCCTACTCACGCAGCGGTGTGCCGATGCCCGGGGCGCGGCGGCCCGCCGCCCCGTGGGACGGCGGGCCGTCGTACTGCGCTACCGCGGCCTTAGCGGCCGGGGCGGTAGCGCGGCTGGCTCTGCGGGTTGAACTCGTCGTAGGTGACCTTCTCGGCTCTGTTGAGCCTCCGGTCGTCGAGCTTGAGCACGTCCAGTCCGCGCACGATGTCGGAGGAGTAGACGTAGCCGTTGTAATAGTAGGTGGACCAGGTGTCGTTGCCGGTCACCCCGGCCTCTTCGTCGGGTGCCACGTCGAAGTAGCCGATCTCGCGGGGGTTCTCGGGGTCGTTGAAGTCGATGACCGAGATCCCGCCCTGGTACCAGGACTGCACGAAGTAGTCTTTGCCCGGCACCGGGATCAGCGAGCCGTTGTGCGCGACGCAGACCTGCTCGCCCTGGTGGCGGTCGATCTTGAAGTAGCTGGCGAACTCCAGCCGCGGGTTCTTCTTGCCGCCCTTGAGGGAGTAGATCGCGTCGGCGCCGCGCTTGGGGCCGATCTCCTCGGTGCAGGTGGGCGCACCGCCACCGCCGAGTTCGTCGGTGAAGAGCACGGACTTGGCGTCGTTGGTGAAGGTGGCCGAGTGCCAGAACGCGAAGTTCTCGTCGCGGACGGTCTCGGTGACGACCGGCTCCACCGGGTCGCTGATGTCCATCATCACGCCGTCACCCATGCACGCGGCGGCGGCTATGTCGCGGTGCGGGTAGACCGTGATGTCGTGGCATCCCTGTGTGGGAAGCAGCAGGCCGTCCTGGTCCTCGTTCCCGCCCTCGGGGAAGACCACGGGTTCGTTGACCACCGAGGCCGAGGCCGGGTCGTCGGTAGGCACCTCGATCACCGAGATCTT
>NZ_JROO01000027.1 GCF_000826685.1 Streptomonospora alba | reverse complement strand
GGGCGGGGGCGGCCACAGACCCGTTCAGTGCCGGGTGAGCGTGCGTACGCCGGGTACGCTCACCGTCACCAGGCAGGCCGCGACGACGAGCACCGCACCCCCCGCCAGCGCCGGGCGCATGCCTACCAGGGCCGCCAGCGGCCCTGCCGCGGTTTCGCCGATGGGCAGGGCCACGAACGAGCCCAGCGCATCGTAGGAGTACACGCGCGCAAGCTTCTCCGGCGGGATGTTCTGCTGCAGCGACACCTCCCAGGCCACGCCGAACTGCTCCAGCGCGAGGCCGGTGAGGAACATCGCCGGCAGCAGGAACGGCACTGTCGGCGAATATCCCAGGGTCAGCAGCGGCAGCGCGTCCATCCCGGTCAGCGACACCCCGAACAGCAGCGCCCGCCGCGGCTGCCAGCGCGCCGCGAGCAGCCCGCCGACCAGAGCGCCCGCGGTCTCCGCGGACAGCACCAGACCCCACAGGCCGCGCCCGATCGTCTCGTCGGCGACGGCGGGGCCGAGCACCTTCACCCCGCCCGCCCACACCGCGTTGACGATCATGAACTGCAGTACCACGATCCACACCCACGGCCGCGACGTGAATTCGTTCCAGCCTTCGGCGAGGTCGTGCAGCGGGCGGCTGGGCCCGGTGGGGGGAGGCAGGGCGACGCGCACGAGGCCGAAGGCGGCGCCCGCGGCGGCGAAGACCGCCGCGTTCAGGGCCAGCGTCCAGCCGGGCCCCGCGAGTCCGACCGCGCCGCCGCCCGCCGACATTCCCACGGCCATGCCGAACATGATGCCCATGCGCGCTACCGCGTTGGCCTGGCGCAGCAGGTGGGCGGGCACGGTCTGCGGAGTCAGCGAGACCGCGGCGGGCAGCCCCACGGCGGCCACCGCGCCGTTGACCATGCTGAGCGCGGCCAGCAGGGGGACCGAGGCCACGCCGGTCAGCACGCTCGCGGCGATGGCGGTCTGCGAGGCCGCCGCCACGGCGCAGGCGCCCTGCAGGATGACCGAGCGCGGCAGCCGGTCGGCGAGCACGCCGCCCAGCAGCGCGAAGACGACCAGCGCCGCCGATCGGCTGCCCAGCACGATCCCCAGGGCCACCGGCGAACCGGTCAGGTCGAGCACCGCGAAGGCCAGCGCGACGGTGGCCAGCGCGTTGCCGAAGTACATCAGGCTCCGCCCGGCTGCCAGCCCGCGGAAGTTCCGGTAGCGCAGCGGCGCGCGCACGCCGTGTGCCGGCGCCCGGGTGTGCCCCGTCTGCTCCTCGGGGGCGCTCACCGGTCCTCGCCCGTGTCCTCGTCGCCGTCGCGGCCTCCGGAGGCGGTCGCGGAGAGCGCGAACATGACCAGGGTGGTGCCGGTGGGGATCGTGCCGGGAGTGTGCGGGGGCCGGGCGGCGGCGTGCAGGCGGTCGGCGGCATCGGAGACGGTCTGGATCAGGCTGCGCCATTCGGCCGGGTCGACCCACACCTCGGCGTCGGTGAGGTGGCTGGGTTCGTCGGGGTGCACGAATGCGGCGCGGCGCCGGAGTTCGGCAGCGAGGGCCGCGGCCGCCTCCTGGTGGCCTCCGGCGGCGCCGGCCCCCGCGGCCAGCGCCGGCGGGCCGCTGGCCGGATCGTGCCGGTAGCGCCGCGCGAGCCCGCCCGAGACCCGCACCTCCTCGGCGACCTCCAGCAGCCCGCCCTCGTGCAGCCGGCGCAGGTGGTAGCTGACGTTGGCCTGGGTCTCGCCGAGTTCGCGCGCGGCCTCGGCCGCGCTCATGGCCTGGGCTGTGAGCAGCGACAGCAGTCGCAGGCGCAGCGGGTGGGCGACCAGCCGCAGCCCGGCGATCTCCGGGTTTTCGGGGGGCGAAGGCATGGCCGGAACCCTACGCCGCCACGGGCCGACCGTCAAAGAACTGTTTGGTGGTCGCGGCGCCGAGCGCCTCGGGTGCGGCGGGAGGAGATTGCCCGAGTCCCCGACTCGAAAGCCCCGGTCCTGGCACGCTGGTGCCCAGACGAAGCGAGGAGAGCAGATGGAATCCTGGCCGCCGCGCGACACGCTGGGCCGGATCCTGATGGATCTGGCCGGGCTGAAGATCATCGACTACCACAGCACCGAGGAGACGCCCGAAGGCCGCGTCCACCGCGTCACCACCGCGCACGGCTACGAGGTGGCCCTGACCGACGAGGACGTGGCGCCCTTCGCCCTGGGCGCGGGCGCCGCCGAGTTCAACCAGACCCATACGTACAACGCCGTCTCCGACCTCATCGACGAGGTCGTCTCCCAGCGCTGGCGGAGCTAGATGTGATGGCCCCACGCATCAGCGTTGATCTTGTACCTACGGTCACATGTGATCGCTCACAATGACTGTAGGTACAAGATCAACGGGATCAACGAGGAAAAGGCCGGGCATCGCGTCTAGGGCGGGTCAGCCCAGGATCCAGCTGCGGCCTTCGGCGGCGAGCTTGGCGAGCAGGGTGGCCGAATCGTGCTCCTTGGCGAAGAGGTGCTCGGGGCGCGTGATCGGGACGATCCACAGCCACGTGACCGGGTCGCCGTGGAAGGTCAGTCCGGCGGTGTCGGGGGGAAGGTGCCCGGACGGCCCGCTCAGCGGCGTGGGGTCGGCCACCAGCAGAACCGCCGCGCTGTTGCCGCGCATGGCGGTGTCCTCGGGATTGTCCAGCCACTTCACACTGTGCCCGGCGCCGAACCAGGTCACCGCCCGCCAGGGGAACGCCCCGATCCAGCGGAAGATGCGTGCGGCCACGTGCGCCTGGGTGGTGGTGGCCAGCGCCAGCTCGATGCGGGCGTAGGCGGAGGTGTCGGCCATGTAGCGGTCGAGTGTGGGCATGCGCTGGCCGCACATGCCCACCGTGCTCAGCACCGTGTAGGGCCGGTCCTGGGTGGGCGGACGCTCGGAGACCCGGATCAGCGGGGCGTGGCCGTCGGAGACGTCCCAGTAGTGCCCCGCCGGTCCGACGGTGCGGGTGAGGTGGTTGAACACGCTCCGCTGAACGCTGCGCCAGGCGTTGGGGGCGGTCCGCCAGTCCCAGTAGGCCTCGGCGTGGACGACGCGCGGCCACAGCTGCTGGGCCACCGGGTCCAGTGCCCAGGCGTAGGGGGTGCGCCCGATGGCCTCGCGGGCGTAGCCGGGCAGCCCGCTGTCGGCCTCGGCCCAGCCGGGGATGATCGCCAGCAGGCCGTCGTCGTCGAGGAGGGCTACGCCGTCGCCCTCCTCGAACCACACGGCGCGCAGCGCGGAGTCGTTGAAAGGCGCGCGCCCCTGCGGGTGCTTGGTCTGGGCGGCCGGCATCAGGGGCGCCTGGCCGCGGTAGAGGCCTTCGGGGTCGCTGGCCTCCGGCGCCATCTCGTGGTTGGCCAGCCACACCGGCACGCGGATGGAGCCACGGGCGTCGAGGAGGTAGGCGGCCGTGGTGCGGGAGTCGTGCTCGACGACGACGCGGCGGCTGCGGTAGGGACTGTACTGGTCGAGGAGGACGCGCGCTCCGGCCACCTGCCCTCCTTGTCGGTCCTTGTCGTCTTCCTGCGGTCGGTGCCGGAGCGGGTCCCGAGGGGTGGGGACCGGCCGCCACCGGACGGCGCCCACGTGAGCGCCGCATAGTATGAACGGTAGTGCCCGACCGGGCGGCGCCGGCGGTACTGCGCTTTCCGTCGCCGATGGCCGTACAGGCCCCTAAAGTACCGCGACTCGCCGGTCCCGTCTGCTGCTGCCGCCCGCCTCCGATCCGCCTTGGATACCGATGCCTGCCGAGCTCACCTTCGCTGCGCCCCGCAGGGCGCAGCCGCCCCGCCACCTCGCCGACCTCAGTCCCGAGGAGCGCGGCAGCGCTGTCGCCGAACTCGGCGAGAAGCCGTTCCGTGCCAAACAGCTCGCCCAGCACTACTTCGGCCGGCTGGAGTCCGACACCGCGGCCATGACCGATCTGCCCGCCGAGGTGCGCGAGCGGCTCGGCGAGGAGCTGCTGCCGCCGCTGCTGACCCCGGTGCGCCACATCGACTGCGACAACGGGATGACCCGCAAGACGCTGTGGCGCGCCTTCGACGGCGTGCTGTTCGAGTCGGTGCTGATGCGCTATCCCGACCGGATCACGCTGTGCGTCTCCTCCCAAGCCGGCTGCGGCATGAACTGCCCCTTCTGCGCCACCGGCCAGAACGGCCTCACCCGCAACCTGTCCACCGGCGAGATCACCGACCAGGTGGTCTCGATCGCACGCGACCTGGCGCGCGGCGACGTCGCCGGCGGGCCGGGGCGCATCAGCAACATCGTGTTCATGGGCATGGGCGAGCCGCTCGCCAACTACCGCCGGGTGCTCGACTCGGTGCGCCGCATGACCGATCCGGTGCCCGGCGGGCTGGGCATGTCCCAGCGCGGCGTGACCGTCTCCACGGTGGGCCTGGTGCCGGCGATCGACAAGCTGATCGCCCAGCGAATGCAGGTCCGGCTGGCGATCTCGCTGCACGCCCCCGACGACGAGCTGCGCGACGAGCTGGTGCCGGTGAACACGCGGTGGAAGATCGACGAGGTCCTCGACTCCGCCTGGCGCTACGCCGACACCACCGGGCGCCGCGTCTCGATCGAATACGCCCTCATCCGCGACATCAACGACCAGGCCTGGCGGGCCGACCTGCTGGGGAGCCTGCTCAAGGGGCGCCTGGCCCACGTCAACCTGATCCCGCTGAATCCGACTCCGGGTTCGAAGTGGACGGCCTCCCGGCCCGAGGACGAGCGGGAGTTCGTGCGGCGTCTGGAGTCGCACGGGATCTCCGTCACCATCCGCGACACCCGCGGCCAGGAGATCGACGGCGCCTGCGGCCAGCTCGCCGCCGCCGAGTAGCCGCGCCCCGGACCCCCGCGACCACCGGAGCCGAGTGTGCCCCAGTCCGCCGTCGAGACCGCGATGGCCTTTGCGTTCGGGCTGCTCTCGGCGGTGGTTCCGGTGCTCAACGTGGAGCTGTACCTGGTGGGCTTGGGCGCGCTGGGCGGGGGGACCCTGCTGGCGGGCGCGGCGGCGGCCGGGCTCGGCCAGACGCTGGGCAAGATCCTGTACTTCTACATCGGGCGCGGTGCGCTCAACGTGCCCTGGCTCAAGCGCCGCGCCAAGACGCCGCCGCGCTGGGCGGAGCGGGCCGAGCGCTGGCGCGCCAAGGCCGAGGGGCGGCCGCTGTGGACGCTCGGCCTGGTGGCGGTGAGCTCTTTCGCGAGCGTCCCGCCGTTCATGGTCGTCTCGGTCCTGGCGGGCACGTTGGGCATGTCGGTGTGGGGCTTCGCCGCCGTGACCTTCGTGACGCGCACGGCGCGCTTCGCGGTCGTGGTCTACGCGCCGGGGGCGGCGCTGTGGCTGTTCTAGCGTCGTCAGCCGGCCCGCCGCGGCTCCCGCTCAGCGGGTGCCCCAGGCGTAGGTCTGCTTGTGCAGTCGCAGGTACAGGAACGTCTCCGTGCCCGTGACGGTGGGCACCGCCCGGATGGAGCTGAGCAGTTGCAGCAACTGCTCGTCGTCGGCGGCCACCACCTCGACCAGGATGTCGAAGGACCCCGCGGTGACGACCACGTAGTCCACGCCCTCCAGTTCGGAGATCGCGTCGGCCACGGCTGTGAGGTCGCCGTTGGAGCGCACGGCGATCATGGCCTGGCGGCTGAAGCCCAGCATCATCGGGTCGGTCACACCCACGACCTGTACGACCCCGGCCTCCAGCAGGCGCTGGACGCGCTGGCGCACCGCCGCCTCCGACAGGCCCACGGCCTTGCCGATGGCGGCGTAGGAGCGTCGCCCGTCCTGCTGCAGCTGCTCGATGATGCGCTTGGCCGTCGCATCGAGGTGGGCGTTCTTCCGAGCGGCCGGCGCCGTATCACCGTGGTCGGTCACAGGGTCCTCCGATTGGCGTAAACAGTTGTTTTAATGCCGAGTGAATCATGAATCGGTGGCATTGGGGGGTCAGTTCGACTGAATTACGATACTCCAGGGGTGTCGGTAGGGGCCGCCTCAGGAGGAGAGCCTGCCCCGGACCGAATCCAACGACAGTAGCGCCACATGCAGCGACAGGCAGGTCTCGACGGAGCCGAGGTCGGCCTCCAGCACGTGCGAGATGCGGCGCAGCCGCTCGTAGAAGGCAGGCCGCGACAGATGGGCGTTGGCCGCCGCCAGCGCCTTGTTGCGGCCGCTGGAGAGGTAGTGGCGCAGCATTTCGGTCAGGTCGCTGCCGTGGCGGGCGTCGTAGTCCAGCAGCGGCCCCAGCTCGCGCTCGACGTAGGTCTGCAGCCGCTCGTCGTCGCGGAACAGGTGCAGCAGCCCTCGCAGGTGCAGGTCGGGCAGCCGGTAGAACGGGCGGCCGCCGTCGCCGCCCTGCTGGTGCAGCGCGACGTCGCCGACCTGGCGCGCCTCCAGGAACGAGCGGCGCACGTCCCGGATCCCCTCGGCCACCGAACCCACCGCCAGGACCGACTCCGCGGTGGCCCGCTCGCCGATGCCCTCCGAAAGCCGGTGCAGGTGCGACTCCAGCCCGCCGGTGCCCGGCACGGCCAGCAGCACGCCCACCCGCAGGTCGTCGATCGACCCCACCAGAGCCGTCAGCCGCAGCGCCCGGCAGGCGCGGGCCACCCCCTCGGCGGTGTCGGACAGCCGCGCCTGGGCCGCCAGGCCGGTTCCCGATTCCCGCAACCGCAGCACCAGCCCGACCAGCTTGCGCCCGGACAGGGGTACACCCACCGCGCGGGCCCGCACGAGGGCTTCGTCGGGATCGGAATAGGCCCGGTCGATGATCCCGGCGATGATGGTGCGGTGGGTCTGGCGCTCCAGGCTCTCCTCGTGGCGTTCCAGCAGCCGCCCGAGCGCCAGTGTGGTGGCCGCCCTTTCGATCAGCATGATCTGGCGCGGCGCGGGCGCGGCACCGGTGATCAGGATCAGCCGTCCCCAGTCCTGGCCGCGCGCGCCGACCATGGTCACCAGCCAGCCGGTGGGGGAGTCGTGGGAGGTGCGCCCGCTGACGCGCACGCCGCGCGAGCGGCTCTCCCACGAGGCCAGCAGGGTCGCGGGATCCTCGCCGTTGAGGTCGCAGACCAGCACCTGGTGGGCGAGGTTCTCCAGCACCACGGGACAGCCCGACAACTCGGCGATCTCCCGCAGCACCCGGTCGGGGTGGGCGCCCTCCACCGAGAGCTCGGTGAAGACCTCGTGCAGCCGCTCGGACTCGCGCAGCTCCTCCAGCTGCCGGTTGACCACGCGGATGTGCACCGCTTCGGTGATCTCCACGAACCGGGCCTCGCGCTCCAGCGCGACGACCGGGATCCCGGCTTCGCGGGCGGGGCGCAGCAGCTCCTCGGGCAGTGCACCGTGGTACTTGCGGCCCAGTTCGACGGCGATGCCCGCAATGCCCGCCGAGGCGAGGCCGTCGATGTAGGACTGCAGCGACTCGGGATCGCCGGGCAGCGCGATCCCGGTGGTCAGGACCAGCTCGCCCCCGCGCAGCAGATGGGCGAGATCGGTGACCTCGGCGATGTGCACCCAACGCACGGCGACGTCGAGCCGGTCGGCTCCGACGACGACGCGCGGGCGTGCGCGGCGCACGGCCGGCAGTTCCAGCACGTCGGCGAGGGTGGGCAGCACGGTGCCAAGTCTAGGGCCGCAATCGCCCTCGGCCGGGGGAAACGGCGGCACGCCTCACGTGGCCCGCCGCGGCGCCGCACACCCCTCCGCGTGACACCGTGTCAATCAGGCATGGGTGAAACCGACACCCTGGCGCTGGCGGGGGCGGCGTATGAGGGTGAGACTGAAGTCATGTCGGAACTTCTCGCTCGTCACCGCGCCGTCATGCCTTCGTGGCTGTCCCTCTACTACGACGAACCCATCGAGATCACCAGCGGCAAGGGAGTCCGCCTCACCGACGCCGACGGCAACACCTACCTCGACTTCTTCGCCGGCATCCTGACCAACATGCTCGGCTACGACGTGGCCGAAGTGCGCGAGGCCGTGGAGCGCCAGCTCGCCACCGGCGTCGTGCACACCTCCACGCTGTACCTGCTGCGCGGCCAGGTCGAGCTCGCCGAGAAGATCGCCCGCCTCTCCGGCATCCCCGACGCCAAGGTCTTCTTCACCAACTCCGGCACCGAGGCCAACGAGACGGCGCTGCTGCTGGCCACCTGCGCGCGCGGCAGCGACCAGGTGCTGGCGATGCGCAACAGCTACCACGGCCGCTCCTACGGCACCGTGGCCGTCACCGGCAACCGCGGCTGGAAGAACTCCGCGCTGTCCCCGCTCAACGTGCATTACCTGCACGGCACCGACCGTGATGGGCGCGCTTTCCGCGCCATGTCCGACGCCGAGTACATCGACGCCTGCGTGGCCGACCTGCGCGACGTGCTGGCCACCGCCACCGCCCGCGACGTGGCCTGTCTGATCGCCGAGCCGGTCCAGGGCGTCGGCGGTTTCACCATGCCGCCGCCGGGGCTGCTCGCCGCCTACAAGGAGGTCCTCGACGAGGAGGGCGTGCTGTTCGTCTCCGACGAGGTGCAGACCGGCTGGGGCCGCACCGGAACCGGGTTCTGGGGCTTCAGCGAGCACGGCATCACCCCCGACGCCATCACCTTCGCCAAGGGGCTGGGCAACGGTCTGGCGGTCGGCGGAGTCGTGGCTCGCGGCGACCTGATGGACGGCCTGACCGCCAACGGCGTGTCCACATTCGGCGGCAATCCCGTCGCTATGGCCGCGGCCAACGCCACACTCGACTACGTCCTCGACCACGACCTCCAGGCCAACGCCGCCCGCCTGGGGCCGGTCATGCTCGACGGCCTGCGGCCGCTGACCGATGCGGCCGCCGTGGGCGCCGTGCGCGGCAAGGGGCTGATGTTCGCGGTGGACATGGTCGACCCCGGCAGCGGGGCGCCCTCGCCCGAGCTGGCCGCGGCGGTGCTGGAGGAGACGCGGCGCCGCGGACTGCTGATCGGCAAGGGCGGGCTGCGCGGCAACGTGCTGCGTGTGGCGCCGCCGCTGACCGTGGAGGAGTCCGACGTCCGCGAGGCCCGCGACATCCTCGCCGAGGCCGTGCGAGAGGTCGACGCCCGGGTGCGCTGACACCGCCCACCGCGCCCCTCCCCACCGGCCGCCTCGGGCCGCTGCACGCGCGCCCGGGGACGGCCGGCCGCCCCCCGCACCGCCGCACGCGCCGTATGCGCGTGTCCCCCTCGTCCGCGTGCAGCCGCCCGCGTATCCGCCCGCGAACCCGCAGAGGTCTCTCATGAGCACACACGTCACCCACTGGATCGGCGGCAAGCCCTTCGCCGGCGCCGGAGCTGCGCAGCGCAGCGCCGACATCAGCGATCCGGCCACCGGCGCCGTCTCCGGAACCGTCGATCTGGCCGGGGCCGCGGAGGTGGACGCCGCCGTCGCCGCCGCCCGCGAGGCCTTCCCCGCCTGGCGCGACGCCTCCCTGTCCGCGCGCACCTCGGTACTCTTCCGCTTCCGCGAACTCCTCGACCGCCACTCCGACGAGCTGGCCCGCATCATCAGCGCCGAGCACGGCAAGGTCGTCTCCGACGCCGCCGGGGAGGTGGCGCGCGGCCTGGAGGTCGTCGAGTTCGCCTGCGGCATCCCGCACCTGCTCAAGGGGGGTTACTCGGAGAACGTCTCCTCGCGTGTGGACGCCTACTCGATCCCCCAGCCGCTGGGCGTCGTCGCGGCGATCACCCCGTTCAACTTCCCGGCGATGGTGCCGATGTGGATGTTCCCCGTGGCCATCGCGTGCGGCAACACCGTGGTGCTCAAGCCCAGCGAGAAGGACCCCTCGGCGGCGATGCGCCTGGCCGAGCTGTGGGCCGAGGCCGGGCTGCCCGACGGCGTGTTCAACGTCGTCCACGGCGACGGCGCCGCCGTGGAGGCCCTGCTGGAGCATCCCGACGTCAAGGCGGTGAGCTTCGTCGGCTCTACGCCGGTCGCCCGCTCGATCTACGCCGCCGCGGCCGCCGCCGGCAAGCGTGTGCAGGCGCTGGGCGGGGCCAAGAACCACATGCTGGTGCTGCCCGACGCCGACCTCGACGCCGCCGCGGACGCGGCGGTCTCCGCGGGTTTCGGCTCGGCAGGGGAGCGGTGCATGGCGATCTCGGCCGTGGTCGCCGCCGAATCGATCGCCGACGACCTCCTGGAGCGCATCACCCGGCGGGTAGCCAACCTGCGGGTGGGCCCCGGCGACGACGAACGCAGCGAGATGGGGCCCCTGGTGACCAGGGAACACCGCGACAGGGTCGCCTCCTACCTGGAGTCGGGCGTGCGCGAAGGCGCCACGCTGGCGATCGACGGACGTACGCATCCGGTGCTGGGCGGCGATCCCGACGGGTTCTGGCTGGGCCCCTCGCTGCTGGACCACGTCACCCCGCGGATGCGCTGCTACACCGATGAGATCTTCGGCCCGGTGCTGAGCATGCTGCGCGTGCCCGACCTCGACGCCGGCCTGGAGTTGATCAACGCCAACCCCTACGGCAACGGCACCGCCGTGTTCACCGGCGACGGCGCGGCGGCGCGCCGGTTCCAGAACGAGGTCGAAGTGGGCATGGTCGGGATCAACGTGCCCATCCCGGTGCCGGTGGCCTACTACTCCTTCGGCGGCTGGAAGGACTCCCTGTTCGGCGACTCGCACATGTACGGCACCGAGGGCGTGCACTTCTACACCCGCACCAAGGCGGTGACGGCCCGCTGGCGCCCGGCGGGGCAGGCAGGCGGCGCGGGCTCCGGGCCGGGCGCAGCCGGCGGGCGGCCCGTCTCGGGCGCAGGCGGAGCCGGTGGCGTGGATCTGGGCTTCCCGGCGGGAGGTTGAGCGCCGAACGCAAGGGTCGGGATTTCGCTCGGGAGGATTTCGCCTACACGGAGTTTTCGCTCCCACACAAGCAGTATCGTTAGGGGCGGACCACCGCGGTGCCTCCACCCCCGGCGCCGCGGTCGGCGGCGCGGACTTCCGCTGCCTGCGTGCTCACCGCCCTCCTCCCCCCTGGACGCGGGCGTGTAGGCAGTGTGGCGCTCCGGGCGCGGATGCCCGTTCCCGGAGCGCCCCGCGTCTGCGGCGGCGGGACGACCCTCGATCCCGCCGCGACCGCCGCTCCCGGCGCCGACCGGCCGTATCGCCGGCTTTCGACCCTCGCTCGGGTGCGGCAAGGTCCATCGGAGTCAGTGGGCGACCAGAGCGCGCTCCAGGGCGCCGGAGTCGTAGTCGGCCGCGATGCCGACGCACTCGCGGCACGCGAGCAGTTCGTCGCCCTCGGAAGAGGCCCCGAGCCGATGGCGGGGCCGGGGCCACCGCGCGTGGCAGGCGGCGCAGGCCTCGCCCACGAGTTGTGCGACGGTGAGTGCCCCCGCGTCAATGAGGTGAATGTCGGTTGTGTCCGTATTTTCGAAGTCTGAATCGCACATAATGCTCAGACCGCTCAACGTCCCTGCTCCCCCCGTGGTTTAGGACAGTCTGGCGGGCTTGCCGTGATCGCGTCTTATTGAATCAGAAGCCGTCTGCTACCGGAATAGCCCAGGCCGAATTTTGTTACTCAGCGGCCAAGTTCAGTGACGATATGTGATGCCGAGGAGAATGCCCGGCTGTGCAATCAGGGGTGAAGAGACGAAATATCGGACACTGTCTGGTCAGTGCGCCGCGGTCACTGTGAACCGCCGTAGCTGCAGGGCTGGGTTCTTCGTCCGGACTTGAGCCAAGCGGTCAGTGGAAATAGGTGCGACCGCAACTCCGGTCTGTTCACCGAGGGCGACGATCCGCGTGCCCATAGGGTCGACGATCATGCTGTTTCCCGCCCCGGTCGGCGCGTTCTGTCCGGTCGCAGCGACATAAAGGGTGTTCTCGATCGCCCGGGCACGTACGAGCGTGTCCCAGTGGTCCTCCTTCTGCGGCCCCGGAACCCACTCGGCCGCCAGCAGCAGCACCTGGGCGCCCGCGTCGGCGATGCGCCGTGTCACCTCGGGAAAACGCAGGTCGTAGCAGGTCTGCAGGCCGAAGGTCACGCCGTCCACGGAGAACGTCTGCGGATCCTCGATGGCGCCCGCTTCCACGACCTCGGACTCGGTCACCCCGAATGCGTCGTACAGGTGCAGCTTGCGGTACAGGGCTGCGAGGGAGCCGCCGGGTTCCACGGCCACCAGCGTGTTGCGGAAGCGCTCGCCGCCCGGCACCTCCTCGTTGACCCCGGCGACGACGACAGCGCCGGACTCGGCCGCCAGACGCGACAGTCCGCTGACGAACGCACCGTCCAGCGGCTCGGCCGCCTCGACGAAGCGGTGGTCGGTCCTGGGCGCGGTGAACATCGCGTACTCGGGCAGCAGTACCACGCCCGCTCCGCGCGTAGTCGCCTCGGCGACCAGTCGGCCCGCCGTCGCCAGGTTCTCCGACTTGTCCTCGCCCGGCGCGAACTGGGCGATTGCCACGTGGACCATGGGACTCCCTACCTGCGACTCGACGGCTCCGACGGCCCCGGCGCCGAGGCGCCCTTGGGCGAGGCCCGGCCCTGCGGCGCGGTCGTCCCCCTGCACGGTGACGACCGCGGCGGTTCATAAAGGATTCTCCCCAAAGCGGGCGCCGACGACCCACCCGGGGCCGCCGTGAGCGGCGCTCCCGTACGTGCGGCCGCGCGTCGGCCATGCGCCGATTTCCCCGTCTTCCTGCGCCGATGCGCGATGCGGCCGACAATGGGTATAGCCCTCAGTGATCATTCGGACACGGAGCGGCATGGCATCAGTTCGGTCCGACAGTGAGGTGCGATATGCGCCTGTCCTCATCCGACCCCGCCGCCGAGCACTACCCGGGCGGCGCGCCGGCGATCGGCGAGGCGGCCGGCAGCCCCCGCGGACCCACCGGCACCGCCGCGGCGGCCGACCCCGCGGTCCCGAGCGCCGGGTGGTCCCCGCTGGAACGGCTGCCCGAGCTGCTCGCCTACTACCGCCGCTGCCTGTGGCGCGAGTCGGTGCTGGGCGGCGGGTGCCGCCTGGCGCCGCAGCCGGGGCCCGGTACACCGGAGGGGGCGACCGTCCCCGGCGAAGCCGGCCCGTCCGGTGCCGTGTGCCTGCCCGGCGGCCCCGAACCGCTGTTCAGCGGGGCCGAGGAGGCCCCGCGCCTGCCGGCCGCGGCGGGTCCGATGGTGCGGACGGCCGAGGGGCGGGAGCGTGCGCTGCGTTACGGCTACCCGCTCGTCGTGCTGGAGTCCCGGCCGCACGGGCACGGCCCGACCGCCCGTGTTGCGCCCTTGCTGGTCGCCGACGTCGAGACCGTGGACGCCGCCGACGGGCCGCGCGTGCGGGCGGTCTCGGGTGCCGACCTCAACCCGGTGCTGCTGCGTGCACTGGGCGTGGACTCAGCGGAGGAGGTCGCCGAGCTCCGCAGGTGGCTGCGCCGCGGCTCGCCCTCCTCCGGCCGTGCCGAGGCCGGCATGTGCGCCGCCGCGGTGCCGCGCGACCTGGAGCAGACGGTGCGCACTCTGCTGGTGCGGCTGGGTATCGAGCGCGCCGACCCGATCCTGCCCTCCCGGCTGCGGGACCTCCTGCCCGAGGGGGGCTCCGCCCCCGGAGCCCGCAACGTCGCCGTGGTCTACCCCGCGGGCGACACCGTCGACGCCGCCGCTCCGGCCGGGCACACGGGCGGCGGCGAGGCGCCGCTCGGCGGACTGATCGCCGAGCTCGCCTCCGAGGCGGCCGGCGGCCTGCGCCTCGACGTCGGCGCCGCCGCCTCCACCGCCCTGGGCGCGCTGCTCGGGGCCGCCGCCCGACCCGGCGACCGGACCGCGGTCCCCGTCTGCACCGCCCCGCTGGACGAGTCGGGGCACCGGGTACTCCAAGCGGCCCTGCGCGACCCACTCACCGTCGCCGCGGCACCTCCCGGTACCGGCGGCGCGGAGCTGGTCGACGCGGTCGTGCGTACGGCCGCCGCTGCGGGCCTGCGCGTTGTGGTCGGCGGCAAGGACGACGGCGTCTTGGACCGCATCGCACGCCGCGCAGGCGACCCGCCGGGCCATACGATCATGCGCGCCGGCGGCGCCGAGCACCGTGCCGCCGAGGCGCGCCTGCTGGAGCGGGTGCGCGATCGCGCCGGTCCCGGTTCCGACACGGCCACCGCCACCGGCGTGGCCGCGCTGCAGGCTGACACCGCCGGCGCCTGGGCGCGGGTCGAGGACCTGCGGCACCGACTGGACCGGATCGCCGCGGCGGGCCGCGACCTCGCGTCACTGGCCCGGGAGCGGCGCGGTCTTGTCGACTTCGGCTGGCGGCCCGAGCGGCTCTTCGGCGGCGGCCGCGGCGGCCCCGAGCACTGGATCGACAGGGCGGAGCGGGCGCTGGCGGGCGGCCTGTCCGGCGTGAAGCACCGTTCGGCCGTCCGCCGCGAACTGGGCGTCGACCCCTCCCCGGAGAACCTGCGGAGGCTGTGCTGGGCGGCCCGGGTGGAGCGCGACTGGCGCGCGGCCCTGGACCGGCGGCACAGCGCCGCACCGCTGGACCGCCTGGTCTGGGATCTGGATGCGGCCCTGCAGCGCCACAGGGCCTCGGCCGCGGCGCTGGCCGACAGCGCGGCGGAGCAGCGCCTCGCACGCGGCAGGTCGGCGGTCAGGAACCGCCTGGAGAGCCTCAACTGGTACGGGAACCGGTGTGCTTCGGCGGTGGCGGCGGTCGGTGCCGCCGCGATCGCCGAAGCCGTCGATACGGCCGGCGCCGCGGACGCGGACGCGGGCACGGCCCGGCAGGAAGGGGAGCGGAGCGGCTCTGGCACCGGTGGCACCGTCCCCGCCGCCTGTCCCGGGTTCGGGCGGCTGCTGACCGCCTTTCCCGCCTGGGCGGTGAGCACTCGTTCGACCCGCTCCCTGCCGGGCGAGGCGGGGCTCTTCGACCTCGCTGTCGTCGTCGACGCCGACCAACTGTCCGTGCCCGAGCTGCTGCCTTTGCTGTACCGCGCCAAACAGGCCCTGATCATCGGCGATCCTGCGCGTCCGGCACCCTGGAGCGCCCTGGAGCCGGCCGAGGACGACCGCCTCCAGCGCGAGGCCGGGCTGTCTCCCGCCCGGCTGGACCGGCGCGCCCTGGCCTTCACCCGGGACTCGGCCTACGACGCCGGCGCCGCGGCGGCTTCGGCTGCGGGTCGCCCCCCGTTGTGGCTGGAGGAGCACCGAAGATGCAGACCGGAGATCGCGGGCGTCGCTGCGCGGCACTGCTACGGAGGCCGGATCGGCGTGCTGAGCCGACCGGGGGTCCAATCCCGGGGCGGCTCCGCGGCCGAGGCGCCGGTGCGGGCCGATTCCGTTCCGGGGCGGAGCGGGGGCGCGTCCCGGAACGGGGACACGGCGCACGGCGGCGCCGTGGAGTGGCGGCATGGCATGGGCGAGTGCGAACCGATACCCGGCGGGGCGGCTCTGAACCGCGCCGAGTCTCACCGGGCCGCGTTCGCCGTGCAGGAAGCCGACGCCCTGCTCCGGGCCGGTGCGCGCCTCGGCGTGTTCGCGCCGGTGCAGCCCCAGCGGGCGCTGCTGCGGCGGCTGCTGGACCGGCAGCGGCTGCGGCGTGAGGTCGGCGTGTACGGGCCGGCGGACCTGCTCGACGACGAGGACGACGCCGTCGACACGCTTGTCGTCTCCGCGGTCTGCTCGGGCGCGCTGCTTCCGGATGTACTGCTGGAGCGGGTGCGCGCGGCCGGGACCTGGTCGGGAGCGCTGGGCAGGACCGTGGAGCGCCTGATCGTCGTGGGCGACCGCGCGTTCTGGAGGGGCGAGAGCGGCCCGCTGGCCGAGCTGGCGCGCAGCCTGGAGGCGGGCAGCGAGCCGGTGCCCGCCACCGCGGCGTTCGAGACCCTGTGCCGGGTGCTGCGCGAGTCCGGCGCCCGCGTGCAGCCGGGTCCCTACCTGTACGGATACCGCGCCGACCTGCGGGTCGCCACCTCCTGCGGGCCGCTGCTGGTGCTCGTCGACCACGCACGTACCGGCGCCGAGCTGCGCCGTCTGGCCGAGCGTGCCGAGCTTCTCGCCGATGCGTCGGGCGAGCGCGTCGCGCGCGTTCCGGCCTGGCGCTGCCTGCACGAACCCGAGGTGGTGGCGGGAGAGATCGCCGAGGGGACGCTGCGCGCTCCGCGGTGAGCGGGACCGGGTCGTCCCACCGGTGAGGCTCAGCGCCCCCAGGGGCGGCCGTGTGGGGGTGCGGGCGGTCTCCTGGCGCCGCCCTCACCGCCGCCGGCTTCCCGGCGATCACCTTCCCACGGGGTACTCCCGCGTGATCCGGACGCCGTTCTCGTCCTCGAACGCGGAGACGAGGCGCTCGGCCTCGGCGGCTGTGTCGGCCTTCTCCAGCTGCTCGTGGACGGCCACGAGCTCCTCGGTCTGCTCCTTCACGTCGGCAGCGCGCAGGGCCGCCGCGGTGTCGGCGCTGCTCGCGCCGAACTGGCGGACGGCGGAGTAGTAGAGGTCGGCCACACCCCGGCACAGCCAGTCCCCGGCGCAGATCCCGTACAGGTCGTCGCGGAAGTTGTCGTCGATGGCCAGCCGGTTGTCCTCGGTGAACCGGTTCTGCAGCTTGTAGTTGCGGTATCCGAAGTCGTGGCGGGTGCAGCCGGGGTCGAAGTCGTACCCGATCGGCTGGTCCGGGGACCAGCTGCAGGAATCGGTGCTCCAGTCGAGTTGGTCGTTGTGGGGGGCTTGGGCGCGAATGTCGATGAAGCTGTTCAGCGGTGTGTGGAAAAGGTAGTCGTCGGTGACGCGCCGCAGCTCATCGGGCGGAAGCGCGACGGCGGCGTTCGCGATCCCCGATCCGGTGAAGGCGAGAATCGCGGCGGCCGAAGCCGCGAGCACAGATTGTCCGATACGTCGAGCGGGGTGACGCAAGGGGGATCCCCTTCCGGGGGTGGCGTGGACATTGCGCCCCCAGATTCCTCAGTGACCGCCTATGCGCGAAAGAGCGACACGGATAACGGCCGGTGATGATTGTGTGGCGGGGTGGATACAGGTGGCCGGTCTCCTGCGTTTCGGGTACGCGATTTCCTGGATTTCCGCCAGACCGCTCGTAGGGCGGTGGAGGGGCGCGGCGAGGCCTCAGCGCCGATGCCCGCCGGAGCCTGATGGTAGAAAGGGGCGCCGTGAGTATCTCGACGATGCAGGAGCTGCTGGCGGACTTCGCGGAGCGGCGCGACTGGGGGCGGTTCCATACGCCCAAGAACCTGGCGATGGCGCTGGCCGGGGAGGCGGGGGAGCTGGCCGCGGAGTTCCAGTGGCTGACCCCCGAGGAGGCGGCCGAGGTCATGGCCGAGCCCGGCAAGGCCGGGGCCGTACGATCTGAGATGGCCGACGTGCTGAGCTATCTGCTGCGGCTGGCCGACGTCCTCGACGTGGACGTGGAGGCGGCGCTGCGGGAGAAGGTGGACCTCAACGAGGAACGCTTCCCCGTCCCCGAAGCTGCGGTCGGGGAGGGCCTCCGTTCGGACTGACGCTGCGCTCACTCCTCCGGCTGGAGGCGGCGGGCGATGACGCCCTCGGTCAGGGCCCCGAGGACCTCGTCCAGGTCTCCGAGGTGGCCGACATGGCCGGTGCGGCGGCGCACCTCGGCGCGGATCGCGGAGGCGACGGGGTCGCTGCGCAGCACGTGGGCCAAGGGCTCCGGCTCCAGGGCGGCCCGCCAGGCGCGCAGCTCGTCCAGGCGGCCGCGGACGACGGCCTCGCGTGTGAGCGGGAGCAGTGCGTCGACGCGCTTGTGCAGCGGGGACTCGGCGCGCAGGTCGACGTCGACGACCAAGCCGGTGCCGTCGTCGCCGTCGCCGACATGGTGCACCTGCCACACCCGGCCGTTGGTCAGGACCACCCACGCGATTCCCTCCTCGCCGGCGTGCAGTTTCGCCTGGCGCAGGTTCCGCGCGTCGAGTTCGGTGGAGCACGGTTTCACTTCGATGAAGGCGAAGAGTTCGCCGTCCAGCGTGATTCCGTAGTCGACGGATTCGCCTTTGGTGCGGTACTCGGTGGTGAGTTCCCCGTACTTGCTGAAGCCCAGGCCCTCGGTCAGGAGATCGGCGACGAGCATCCGGGTGTCGCCTTCGTTGGCGTCGCGGTCCAGGAGCTCATCCAGGGGTCCGGCGAACCGCTCGACGACGCCGGAGAGGCGGCTGCGCACTTCGGTCTCCCATTCGGGAGTCGAATCTCCGAATTCCGGGAATTCCGCGGTTCTGTTCAGGATCTGCGTAGCATCCGGGTCCATTGGGCGCCGCCGTTCCCGTTTCGTATTGTCCGTTCGCCTTCCGGGTCCGCCGTCCGGAAGGCCGGAATAGATCGCCGGAGCAAAACGATAACCCCGCGGGGTGGACTTGGCAAAACGGGGGCTCTCGGCGGCGGTCCGCGGGAGGCGGTCGGCGGTTCTGCGAATCCCGGCGGCGGATGTTCGTATCCGGCTGCCGGGGGCACCGGGCGGCCCCGCAGCCTCCACCGTCCCGTGCGAGCGCCACGCGCGCCCGTGCCGCCCCCGCATCGTCCGCCACGCCGGGATTCTCGCAGCACATCCCATGATCAGGCATTGACCCTGTGTGGACGCGTTCCTAACATCCCTAGGGAAGGTGAATCGGTTCAGTAGTCCAGGCGCCCGGAGGCGGCGCGGACGCTGAAGCGCTTCGATCCGTGCAGGAGCCGAGAAGGGTGGGCGTGGCCGCAGTGCGAGCCGAGGCAGTGCGCCGGCCACGGGCGCCCGCTCCCCAGCGCCGCTTCCGGCGCATCGCCGTGCTTCTGCCGAACGCCGGCCCGCCTTGCGCGATCGCGCGGAGTCCGCTGCGGCTGCGGACTCCGGGCGATCGCGGGGTCCAGGGGTGGGAGTCCGCAGCCGGTGCCCCGGCCTGCTTGGGAGCGCTCCCGCTACGCGGCGCCCCCTTTACGAGCAATGACGTCCGCCGAGCCGACCGTGCGGCGGAGATGACGACGAGTGAGGAACGACGATGACTTCGAACGGACTCCCCGACCTCCCCCCCGATTTCCGGTTCGGGGCCGCCACCGCCTCGTACCAGATCGAAGGCGCCGTCCACGAGGGCGGTCGCGGCCCCTCCATCTGGGACACCTACAGCCATACCCCCGGCGCCGTTGACCGCGGCGAGACCGGAGACGTGGCCTGCGACCACTACCACCGCTACCGCGAGGACGTCGGGCTGCTGCGGGAGCTGGGCGTGGACGCCTACCGCTTCTCCATCGCCTGGCCGCGGATCCAGCCCGACGGCAGCGGCCCGGCCAATCCCGAAGGCCTCGCCTTCTACGACCGCCTGGTCGACGAGCTGCTGGCAGCCGGCGTCGAGCCCGTGGCGACCCTCTACCACTGGGACCTGCCCCAGGCGCTGGAAGACGAGGGCGGCTGGCGGGTGCGCTCCACCGCGGAGCGCTTCGGGGAGTACGCCCGCATCGTCGCCGACCGCCTCGGGGACCGGATCACCCGGTGGATCACGCACAACGAGCCCTTCTGCGCCGCCTTCATCGGCCACGCCATCGGCCGCCACGCCCCCGGGACCCGCGAGGGCACCCCCGCGCTGGCCACCGCGCACCACCTGCTGCTCTCCCACGGCCTGGCCACCCGGCAGCTGCGCGCCTCCGCCGCCGAGCACGACCGCAGGGCGGAGGTCGGCATCACGCTGAACCTGGAGCGGATCATTCCGGCCACCGACTCCGCCGAGGACCGCGCGGCCGCCGACCGTGCCGAGACCCTGCACAACCGCATCTGGCTGGATCCGCTGCTGTGCGGCCACTATCCGCGCAACGAGGACGAGACCTGGGCCGAGCTCGCCGACGGCTCCTATCGGCGCGAGGGCGACCTGGAGATCATCGGGCAGCCGCTGGACTTCATGGGCATCAACTACTACCGCCCTGGCAAGATCAAGGATGCCCCCTACGACGAGCCCGATCCCGCCCGCCGCACCGCGACCGACATCCGGACGTCCGCCGTCCCCTTCGACGGGGTGCGCCTCACGCAGATGGACTGGCCGGTGATGCCCGAGACCTTCGCCGACCTGCTGGTCGACCTTCAGCGCCGGTACCCGGACCTGCCCCCCGTCCTGGTCACCGAGAACGGCTCGGCTGAGGCCGACCTGGACCGCAGCGACGAGGGCCGGGTGCACGACGCGGACCGCATCGACTACGTCCGGGGCCACTTGGACGCGGTCGCCGAGGCGATCAAGGCGGGCGTCGACGTCCGCGGATACTTCGTGTGGTCGCTGATGGACAACTTCGAGTGGGCGTTCGGCTACGACCGCCGCTTCGGGATCGTCCGGGTCGACTACGAGAGCCTGGAGCGCATCCCCAAGGACAGCTACTACTGGTACCGCGACCTCGTCCGGGAGCACGCGGCCAAACGCGGGTGACCGACCGCCTCCGGCCCCGCGCGGCGGCAGCGCCGCTGCGCAGGGCCGGAGGCGAAGCGGCCTTCGAGTCCCGGGACCCGGTTCCAGACGGTGCCGGGGCCTCGGACGGGGCCCGCGACGGTGCGGCGGGAGTCGGCCGACCGAAACCCCACGACGGCAGCACCGACCTCGCGGGACAGAGCGACTAGGGCAGCGGCCGCAGCGAGTCCGCCATCCGGCCGAGCGTCTGTTCGGGCGCCTCCGGCGCCTGCGCTCCCGCCGTGTCGGCGTGGGCGACCAGGTTGAACACGTCGTCGCCCGCGGGCGAGAGGAACGAGACGACCTGAACCACGGCGCGCTCGGGGTAGCAGTCGAACTCGGGCGCCTGGACCTCGACGGTGACCGTGTGGCCGGTGAGGCCGTTGGCGGCGAAAGGCTCGGGGGAGCCGACGGACAGTTCCGGATCGCCCTTGTCGTTGCGGTAGCCGAGCGTGGCCCACAGCTCCGCAAGCTGCCGGGCACCCTCGGCGGTGTCCATGACCTCGCCCATCGTCGATATCCCGGCGCGGCCGGGAGAGGGCGTGTAGCTGTAGCAGGGGCCCTGCCGCGCGCCGTACACGGCGCTGCCGCCCACGCCCACGTGCACGTCGTCCTTCTCGCCGGTGAAGCCGACGAGGACTCCCGGCGCCTCCGCGAACCAGGAATCGGGGATGTCGTAGGCCATTCCGCGCTTCTCCACAGCGACGCCCTTCCAGCCGGGCACCGTCGCGGTCGTCAGAGCCTCGGGGTCGTCGGCCGTGGGCGTCCGGATGCCCACCGGTGAAGGCTCGTCCGAGGGCTCTTCGCCCGCACCGGGCGCGCCGCGCTCGTCCCCCTGCTCGCCGCCCCCGGCGGTGGGCAGCTGAGGCGGTCGCGGTAGGGACAGCCCCTGGGCCATGACCACGATCAGGACGACGATGCTCGCGCCCAGCACGGCGACCGTCGACATGACGGCGACGGCGATCCCGCGTCCCTGCTGTGACCGGGACGGCACGGACGGCGCAGGAAAGGGCTGGCCGGGCTCAGGCGGTTCAGGCGGATTCATGGTGCTTCCGACGGGCGCAGGGGTGCTCCCGGTTCCCGCCGCGAAAGGTGCGGGCCGGGCCCGGCGAGGCTCCCGTACCGGTGCGCCGCCGCGGCACCCGGCCCCGGCCGCGCATGACAGGTGTCATCGCCGATCGCTGACATCGCCGACTACAGTGCGCGGCCGGTGCCCACCACGCTGATCCCATGACTCGCGACGACACCGCACCACCGCCGGCGGCGGACGTCCCGCCCCCGCCCCACGGCCCCCGGCGCAGCCCGAAACCCCCGCTGACGCGGCGTGCTCCGGGCCGCGTATGGGCGGCGGCGGGCGCGCTGGGCGCCGCCGCGGCCGTGGCCGCCTACCTGGTCATGCCCGCGAAGCCGCCCGCCGAGCCCGGCGGAGCGCAGCTTCGGGGGGCTCCGGTGCTCGCGGATTCGGTGGCCGCGAGCGTCGACGGGCGCGAGGACCGCGTGCAGGGGCTGTCGGTGGTGGAGGTCGAAGGCGAGGAGACGCGCTTCCTCACGGGAGGCACGATCGACGGCGAGCGGCCCGTGCGCGAGGACACCCGCTTCGCGACCGGTTCGGTGTTCAAGGTCTTCACGGCCATGGCCCTGGCCGACCTCGCGGCCGACGGCGAGACCTCCCTGGACCGCACGCTCGGCGAGGTCTTCGCCGACCTCGACTTCGCCTCGCCCGCGACGGCCGCCATCACCCTGGAGGAGCTGGCCGCCCACCGCTCCGGGCTCCCCCGGATCCCCGCCGGCGGCATGGCAGCGGGTGTGGTCACCCCGTTCACCGGCACCGACCCCTACCGCGCCATGCCGCCGGTACGGGAGTCGCTGGCCGCCGCGGTGCCCGTGCAGGGCGGTCCCGAGTGGAGCTACTCGAACTTCGGGTACGCCGTGCTGGGCGCCGCGCTGGCCGAGGAGGCCGGCATCCCCTACCCGCGGCTGGTGCGCGAGCGCGTCCTCGACCCGCTGGGCATGGACGACACCGTCATGCGCGGCGCCGACCGCGACGGCCTGCCGCGGCACGCCGCCCTGCCGCACTCCGTGCCGGGCAAGCGCGTGCAGGCGTGGAGGTCCCGGGAGTACCTGCCCGTGGGCATCGGCACCTGGACCACCGCCGGCGACATGGCCCGGTTCCTGCGCGCGGTCGTGGACGGCAGCGCGCCGGGCTCGGCGGCCACGAAGCCGCTCCACGACGGCCCGGTGTCCGAGACCCGCACCGGGCTCGGCTGGCTCACCACCGACTTCGGCGGCGGCGTCGAGCTCGTGCAGCACAGCGGGGCCACCTACGGGGCCACTGCGTTCATCGGCTTCCAGGGCGAGCGCGGCGCGGTCGTGCTGTCGAACAGCTTCAGCGCCGACGCCGCGACGATCGGCCCCCGCCTGCTCGACGCCCCCGATGTGCCTCCGCTCGCCGCATCCCCGGCCGCGTCGCCGGTGGTGGGGCTGGCGACCACGCTGCCACCGGTTCTGCTGCCGCCCCTGATGGCGCTCTCCCTCATGCTGCGCCGGCGCACCCTGGTGGGGCAGCGGCCGCTGGACCGGCTGCGCATCGTCTCGATGACCGCGGGCACCTCCGCCGCGCTGCTGGCGGCGCTCCCGCTGGGCGACTGGGTCAGCACACCTCCGGCCCTCTGGGCGGCGTCGGCGGGAACCGTGGTCGCCGCGGGGGCGGTCGGCGTCTGGCACTGGCCGCGCGCGGCGGTCGAGGCGGGACGCGTGCGGTGGCTGCACGCCGCCTGCTTCGGCCTGTCGCTGCTCGTCTCCACCGCGGTGCTGCTGACTTCCGTCCACGCGCTGCTGGCTGCCTACGGCTAGATGTACTCAGCCGGCACGTCGGTGCCACACCGGCGTCGGCTGTCGACCCATGCAGAAGACCTCCAGTGCTGTGGAGAGATCCGCCTCCACACCACGGGAGGTTCTGCACAGCCCGCGCCAGCGCACACCCGACCGCCTCCGGTCATCTCGCGCCGATGCGCTCACCGCTGGATCCGCCGCGAGGGCACCGAAGGCACAGCCGGACCGGCCGACCGCTGCAGCCGCGCCCGGCCCAGCGCGAACAGGCCGTGCTGGACCACCGCCCCTGACCGAGCACAGCCGGCGTCGGCTCCCGCCGGGTCGCGAAACGCAGGCCGGCGGGCGGCTCGCGGCGACCCGCCCCTTTCCCCGCGGGCGCCGAGCGCCGGGACCTCAGCCCGCGGGGAGGCGGTCGCAGACCTCCAGCAGCCGTGCGCGCAGGCCGCCGGCGCGTTCGGCGAAGGCGCGCTGCGCCTCGACGTAGGCGGCCTTGCCCTGCTGCGTCTCGATCCGGACCGGCTCGTAGCCGTGGTCGCGCAGATCGTAGGGCGAGGCGCGCATGTCCAGCTCGCGGATGTCGCGGGCCAGCTCGAAGCAGTCGGCCACCAGCTCGCCGGGCACGCCGGGGGAGAGTTTGTAGGCCCATTTGTACAGGTCCATGTTGGCGTGCAGGCAGCCGGGCTGATCCAGGTCGACCTGCGAATCGCGGGTGGGCTGCAGCCCGTTGCGCGGGCGCGCGGCGTCGGTGAAGAACCGGAACGCGTCGAAGTGCGAGCAGCGGATGCGGTGCGACTCGACGACCCGGTCGGTGCCCTCGGCGCCCAGCCGCAGGGGGACCTGCGCATGGCGGACCTGCTCGGCAGGCAGGCGGTAGACCATCGCCCACTCGTGCAGCCCGAAACAGCCCAGGTGGGCGGGCCGCTGCTGCACGGCGCCCAGCAGCGCGCGCACGAACTCCACGGTCGTGCCGCGCTTGGCCGCGAACGCCTCCGTGTCCAGGGCGGCGCCGCGCACCGTGCGCCCGTGGGCGTCGGTGGCGGCGGCGCGGTACCACCCGCCGCCGGACTCCCGGTGGTCGGCGCCTTCCAGCAGCACTCCCGGACCGGGATGCCAGCGCCGCAGCTGCGCGGGACGGTGGCTGTAGTAGGTGAAGAGGAAGTCCTCAACCGGGTGGGCGATCCCGCGGCGCCGCCGGTCGAGGTGGCCGGCCAGCAGCGCGTCGACGCGCTCGTGGTGGCGGTGCTCCCGCTCGCGCCAGGTGTCGGCGTCGAGCACGTCGAGCCCGCCCTCGGGCGAAGCCTCCACCGCTTCACTGCTGCGCTCCATCGCCTCCCAGGGTAGGGCGCCGTAGCACCCGCACCGTCAGGCCGTGCGCACTCACCGGAGCCGTCCGGGACCGGCAGCGGCTCAGCAGGTGCCGGCCCAGCTGCACTCCAGCTCGGCCTCAGGCGCGCCGGGCGCGACGCGCTGGGCGGCGGTGGGCCGTTCGACGGGCGCGGTGTCGTCGCGGGAGAACTCGGCCAGCCGCACGGAGATCGCGTCCTGGATACCGCGCGGTGCGCCGCCGTCGTGTCCGTTGTTGATGATCGAGAAGGCCAGCAGCTCGCCGTCGGCGGCGGTGGCATAGCCCGACAGCGCGCTGACACCGGTGAGTGTTCCGGTCTTGGCCCGCACGTTGCCCTCGGCGGCGGTGCCGCCCATGCGGCCGGACAGCGTGCCGCCGACCATCCGGTCGGGGGCGCCGGCGACCGGCAGCGCCTTGTGCCATGCGTCGAACCACGGGCGGTGGCGTACCCGGTCCAGCAGCCGCACGGCGGTCGCGGCGCTCAACCGGTCCGAGCGGGCGAGGCCCGAGCCGTCGTCCAGCGCGACGCCGCGGGTGCCGACGCCCAGGCGCCACAGGGCCGACGCCGCCACAGCGGTGCCCGCGTCCCAGCTGCCCGCGCCGACGGTCTCGCGTCCCATGGCCTTCATCAGGATCTCGGCGTGGCCGTTGTTCGACAGCTTCATGAACGGCACCAGCAGGTCGCCCAGCTCCATCGAGGAGCGTTCGGCGACGGCCTCGGCCCGGGGCGGCGCGGTGCCCCGATCCACTGCGCCGGCCACGTGCACGCCGTGGTCGCGCAGGGCCGCGGCGAACAGGTGCGCGGCGTGGTCGGTGGGCTCGTGCACCGTGCGCAGCGTGGAGTAGGTGCGGTCGGTCGGCAGCGAGCCGCGGGCGGTGAAGTCGTTGGTGCCCCGCGCGCGGTCCACGGCGAAGGTCGAGGCGCTGCCGGGCGCGCCGGTCGAGCCCTCCTCGGCCAGGGCGAGGTTGTCGGTCATCGGGTGCAGCGCCGTGGCGACGGGATCGCCCGCTCGGGTGCCGGGCTCGGCCTCGACGTCGACCACCCCGGTGTCGTAGTCGCCGTTGGCGGCAAGGGTCAGCGCCGAGATCTGCGCCGAGTAGTAGTAGGGCTCGTCGGCCGGGTCCCAGGCGGGGGAGAGGCGCTGGTCGTCGAAGTGGGTGTCGTCGGCGAGCAGGTCGCCGGTCACCTCGGTGACACCGGAGTCGGCCACCTCGGCGGCCAGTTCGTCTACGGCCCCGGCGGTGAGCGTGGGGTCGCCGGTGCCGATCAGGTGCAGGTCGCCCTCGACGACGCCGTCGCCGGGGTCGTCGACGGCGGCGACGGTGGTGGTGAAGCGGTAGCCGGGGCCCAGCACCTCCATCGCCGCCGCGGACGTGAGCAGTTTGGCGTTGGAGGCCGGGACGAGCGGCGTGCGCGCCTCCTCGCGGTACAGGACGTCGCCGCGGGTGAGGCTGCGCACGAGCACACCCGAGGAGGCGCCCTCCAGCCGCGCGTCGGCGAGCAGCGCGTCGATGTCGCTGCGCAGGTCGGCGACGCCCGTAGCGGTCGCGGCGGAGGCCGGAGCGGCCGCGGCGGCCAGCAGGGCGGCGCTCACCGCGGCGGCCGCGGCGGCGGAGCCGGCGCTGGCGGCGAGGCCGCGCGGGCGCGCCGTGCCCGGGGCGGGGCGGGAGGCCGGGTGACTACGGTTCGGCATGGCGCTGTAACTTACAGCAGTTGCGGTCCCCCGGGGAAGGCCGCCGCACGGGACCGCCGGTCGAAGCGGCCGTGCCGGGTCTCGGGCGCGCGCCACGTGATCGTCGTCTCGGTCGGCGCCGCGACGGCCATCCGCCGCACACGCGGATCGCGCCGACGGCGGGCGTCGCCGCACCTTGCGAGTCTTCCGCAGGCGCGCCCGGGATCGTCGCCGTCCGCGATCCCTCGCGTGCGAGGCGTAGCATTGCGACGCTGACGACGGCGAAGGGTCCCGCCCGCCGCGGCGGGCCCGTCGGCGACACCTCCTCGCGGGAAAGGAATTGCGGGCATCTGATGTCACCCGAAGCGATCGGTTTCGCGCTCCTGCTCATCGGAGTCGTGCTGCTGGTGGCCAAGCTGATCCGCGTGCGGTGGAAGCTGGCGCAGCGGCTCTTCCTCCCCAGTTCGATCATCGGCGGCGGCATCGCGCTGCTGCTGGGTCCCGACGTCTTCGGGCGCATCGCCGCGGCGCTGGGCACCGACCGCTTCACCGAGGGCGGCCTGTGGGGAAGCGGCGTGATGGAGGTCTGGAGCGCCCTTCCGGGGCTGCTGATCTCCCTCGTCTTCGCCGGACTCTTCCTCGGCCAGCGCATCCCCAACGTGCGCGAGGCCGGGCGCCTCGCGGGGCCGCAGATCACGCTGGGGTTCGCTTTCGGTACCGGGCAGTACGTCGTGGGCCTGCTGCTGGCACTGCTGGTACTGGGGCCGGTGTTCGGCCTGCCGCCGCTCACCGGCGCACTGATCGAGATCGGCTTCGAGGGCGGCCACGGCACCGCGGCCGGCCTCAACGAGACCTTCGAGCAGGCGGGCTTTCCCGAGGGCGAAGACCTGGCGCTGGGCATGGCCACCATCGGTCTGCTCACCGGCATCATCGCCGGGATCGTCCTGATCAACTGGGGCGTGCGCACCGGACGCACCGCCGAGCTCTCCGCATCCGCCACGCCGTCGGTGACCGAGCGGATGGGCGTGGTCGAGCGTGAGAACCGCACGGCGGCGGCGACGCTGACCGTGCACCCCTCCTCGATCGAGCCGCTGGCTCTGCACTTCGGGCTGCTGGCGATCGCCGTCATCATCGGGCAGCTGCTGCTGTGGGGCCTGCAGGCGTTGGAGGCCGCGCTGTGGGCCGACACCATCGAGCTGTTCGAGTACGTGCCCCTGTTCCCGCTGGCGATGATCGGCGGGATCGTCATGCAGATCGTCATCGACCGCGTCGACCGGCTGCAGGTGGTCGACCGGCAGATGATCGAGCGTATCCAGGGCTTCTCGCTGGACGCGCTGATCATCTCGGCTCTGGGCACCCTGTCGCTGCAGGTGCTGGCCGCCAACTTCGTTCCGTTCCTGCTGCTGGCACTGGTCGGCGTCACCTACTGCATCGCCGTGTTCCTGTTCCTGGCGCCGCGGATGCTGCCGGACTACTGGTTCGAGCGCGGCATCGGCGACCTGGGCCAGTCGCTGGGCGTGACCGCCACCGGGCTGATCCTGATGCGGGTGGCCGACCCGGAGCTGCGCACCCCCGCCTATCCCGCCTTCGGCTACAAGCAGCTCATTTTCGAACCGTTCTTCGGCGGCGGCCTGGTCACCGCGGCCGCGATCCCGCTGATCCTGCAGTTCGGGCCCGTGCCGCTGCTCGTCGTGATGGCCGTGCTGCTGGCGGCCTCGCTCCTGCTGGGCCTGCTGTACTTCGGCCGCCGCCGGCCCGCCCCGGCCGCGGATTCGCGGACCTGAGAGCGGGACCCGGTCGGCGCCGCACGAGACGTCGACCGGGCCGGGCGCCCCGCACGCCTGAGATGCGCCACCGGCGGCCCGGCTCCCCTCGGCACGGGCGGCGTGGGCTCGGCGGCCGACGGAAAGCGGGCGCCGCGAAGCGTCTCCGGCGGGCGGCGGGGGCCGCGGGCTCCCGGTGCCCCCGCCGCCCCGGCTAGTACGACTGGGCGCGCTCGAAGAGCTTGCGGGCGGCTTCGCCCAGGTGGGGGCCGTACTGGGTGCGGGTGTCGTCGGCGTATTTGAAGCTGATCACCGAGACCACGGTGCCGGTGCCCGACTCCCGGTCGAAGCCGCTCAGCCACGGCCCGCCGCTGGAGCCCTCGGTCATGGAGCAGGCCATGCCCTCAGCGGTGGTGCCGCCGTCGTCCTCCACGGTGCGGCCCGAGCAGTAGTGCAGCCGGCGCCCCTCGAACCTGCCGGTCGCCGGGTAGCCGAACGCGTAGGTGGGATCGTCGGGCTCGGTGTTGAAAGCGATGGGCTGGGCGCCGACGCGGTCCTGGACGTGTTCGCCGTCCGAGCGGTTGAGCACCGCCATGCCGAAGTCGTAGCTGTCGTCGGGCCCGTTCGACCACTGCGGTGCCACGAACATCTGCCGTGCGGTGTAGCGCCCGTTCGGGCTCTCGCCGTCGTCGTATCCGGGGACGAACGCCCAGTTCTCGGCCCAGGGGCCGGAGCCGTCCTTGAGGCAGTGCCCGGCGGTGAGGACGGTTTCGCGGTTGTCGGCCGAGACGACAGCGGCGGAGCAGGTGAAGTCCCGCCCGTTCATCGTGAGGAAGACCTTGCCGGTGGTCGCGGCCACGCGTCCCCCGCCGGTCCAGGGCCGGCCGGCGCTGGAGGAGTCCCCGGCCGCCTGCTGGTCGGACGCCTCCGGCAGGACGCTGTCGGCCAGATCGTCGAGCGCGGGGATCAGCGGCTCCGCCTCGGCCATGCGCTGAGGGCTCCAGTAGTCCAGGACCGCGCGGTGCTCGTGGTCGCCCACGGCGGCGGCCTGGCGCACGGCCCCGTGCTCGCGTTCGGCGGGCTCGGTTCGGTCCTGTGCCTGCTGGGACGAGGGGGCGACGGCTTCGGGCGAAGCACCGGCCCCGCCGTGGTCGGCGGGATCGTTCCCGGGCTGAGCCCCGGACGGCCCGGTCAGCGCCGTGACCGCGCCGAGCAGGGAGGCGATGAGTTTGTGGGAGGCGGGTGAGCGCATGGCCCCGGATCATGCCATACTTTGTGTAATCGAGTGACTACTTTGGGAAAGTATGGCGGGTCGGACGGACGGCCCGGGTCCGTGACGCCGCTCGCTCTTGTGGACGGCGCTCCGTCGGAGCTGCCGCGATGGGCGACAATGGCGGTGTGCGAATCGCGGAGCAGCTACTTGCGGACGTCCCTGCCAAGCGCCGGCGCGAGGTCGTGATCCTCGGCTCCACCGGCTCCATCGGAACCCAGGCGATCGAGGTCGTCACCGCCGAACCCGACCGCTTCCGCGTCGTGGGTCTGGCCGCCGGCGGCGGTCGGCCCGACGTGCTGGCACACCAGGCCGCCGCGCTGGGCGTCGAGGCGGTGGCCGTGGCCGACGAGCGCGCGGTCGGCGACGTGTCCGCGCGCCTGCGCGAGTGCGGGTCCTCGGCCAAGGTCCTGGCCGGGTCCGAGGGCGTGGCCGAACTCGCGGCCTGGCAGTGCGACGTCGTGCTCAACGGCATCACCGGAGCGCTGGGGCTGGAGTCCACGCTGGCGGCGCTGCGGGCCGGGCGGCTGCTGGCGCTGGCCAACAAGGAGTCGCTGATCATCGGCGGGCCGCTGGTGCGCGAGGCCGCCGAGCCCGGCCAGATCGTGCCGGTCGACTCCGAGCACTTCGCGCTGGCCCAGTGTTTCCCGCGGGCCGCGCCGGGCGCGCTTTCCAGCCTCGCCCAAGGCCAGGTCGCCGCCCCGCTGGACGAGGTCCGCCGGCTGGTCATCACCGCCAGCGGCGGCCCCTTCCGGGCCCGTACCCGCGAGGAGCTCGCCGGTGTGACACCCGCCGAGGCCATGAACCATCCGACGTGGGACATGGGCCCGGTGATCACCGTGAACTCGGCCACGCTGGTCAACAAAGGGCTGGAGGTCATCGAGGCCCACCTGCTCTTCGACATCCCCTTCGACGGCATCGAGGTGGTGGTGCACCCGCAGTCGGTGATCCACTCGATGGTCGAATACGTCGACGGCTCGACCCTGGCCCAGGCCAGCCCGCCCAGCATGCGCATCCCCATCGCCTACGGCATCGGCTGGCCCGAGCGCGTCGGGGCCGCCGCTCCGCCCATCGACTGGACCAGCGCCCACACCTGGACCTTCGCCCCGCTCGACGACGACGCCTTCCCCGCCGTGTCGCTGGCCTGCGAGGTCGGCTCGGCCGGCGGCACCGCCCCCGCGGTCTACAACGCCGCCAACGAAGAGGCGGTGGCCGCGTTCCTCGGTGAAACCCTGGCATTCCCCGCCATCGTGGACACGGTGGCACAGGTAGTCTCAGAGCATCGGGTGGGGGTCGCCGCGTCCGATCTCTCGTTGGCCGAGCTGTATGCGGCCGACGAATGGGCGCGCCGCCGCGCCCGGGAGCTGATCACGCGGGCGGTATGACGAGAGGTACGGGGAGAGGTCCATGGTCACGCTATTGACCGCCGCGGGGATCGTGCTGTTCTTCCTGGGACTGCTCTTCTCCATCGCCTGGCACGAGCTGGGCCACCTCGCCACCGCCAAGATGTTCGGCATCCGCTGCACCCAGTACATGGTCGGCTTCGGCAAGACCCTCTGGTCGCGCACGTGGGGCGACACCGAGTACGGCATCAAGCTCGTGCCGCTGGGCGGCTTCGTGCGGCTGGTGGGCATGATCCCGCCCGCGGACAAACCCCGCGAGACCTCGGCCAAGCCCCTGTCGCGTTGGCGGGCGATGATCGAGGACGCCCGCGAGGCCAACACCGTCGAGCTCGAACCCGGCGACGAGAACCGCCAGTTCTACCAGCGCCCGCCCTGGAAGCGGATCATCGTCATGGGGGCCGGGCCGGGGATGAACGTGATCCTGGCCGTGGTGCTGTTCGCCGCCATCATGATGGGCATCGGCGTGCCGCAGAACACCACGACGGTGAACAGCGTGTCCAAGTGCGTGCTGCCCGCCGACGCCGCCAGCACCGACTGCCCGCCCGGCGCCGAGCCCAGCCCGGCCATGGAGGCCGGCATCCGTCCCGGCGACGAGATCGTGGGCGTGGCCGGCGAGCCGGTCGACGACTGGCACGAGGCCAACACCGCCATCAAGCGCAACATCGGGCCCACCGACATCACCGTCGAGCGCGACGGCGGCCCCCGCACGGTCACGGCCGACCTCATCGAGAACCAGGTGGTAGCGCGCGACGACGACGGCGAGGTCGCCTACAAGACCGACTCCGACGGCGAGCCGGTCACCGACGAGCGCGGTTTCCGCGTGCCGGCCATGGAGACGGCGGGGTTCCTGGGCATCACCTTCGCCCAGGAGCGCGAGCCGCTGACCCCGGCCCAGTCCGCCGAGCGGATGTGGGAGTCGGTCGTGGGCGTCGTCGACGCCCTGATCGGCCTGCCCGGCAAGGTCGACGACGTCTTCCGCGCGGCGTTCATGGGCGAGCAGCGCACCGTCGACTCTCCGGTGGGGATCGTGGGCGCCTCGCGCATCGGCGGCGAGGTTCTCTCCCAGCCGATCCCGATGACCGACCGCGTCGTGTTCCTCGCCAACATGCTCGCCGGGGTCAACCTGTTCCTGTTCGCTCTGAACATGGTGCCGATCCTGCCGCTGGACGGCGGGCACATCTTCGGCGCGCTGTGGGAGTCGGTGCGCCGGGGCCTGGCGCGGCTGTTCCGGCGGCCCGACCCGGGGCCCTTCGACGTGGCCAAGCTGATGCCCGTGGCCTACGTCGTGGTGGCCTGCTTCGTGGTCTTCAGCCTGATGCTGCTGGTCGCCGACGTGGTCAATCCGGTGCGCCTCACGCAATGACGACGGCGCCCGGTCGCCGGTGCCCCGTATCGCCATGAAACGTCGGCCGTGTCGACGATGCCTCCCTGCTCCCGCTATCGTGTCGCCTGTTGCGCATGAGGCCCGTGGGGCCGCAGTGATCGCCGTACCTCGGAACCACGCATCCGCCTTGCCCCGCTCCGCCGGTGATCTTCGGAATCGAAATGCGGGGCGAATCACCGCAATCACGCTGCGAACGGTCACCCTCTGTTCTCTTGGCCAGGGCGTAACGTCCCACTCGATACGGGTAGCCTTGTCAGCGTGTCGGAGCGCCCGGAGTCCGATCCGGCGCCCCCGGCGGCGGCTCTCCGCTGTCCGCTGCCCAGATTTCAAACCGACTTCTAACGATGCTGCCGGCCGAGCCCCCGGCAGCCGTGAGGTGAAAACGCGTGACCGTCGATCTTGGAATCCCCGCCGCCCGACCCCGCCCGCTGGCTCAGCGGCGGCAATCGCGGCAGATCATGGTCGGCAATGTCCCGGTCGGTGGGGACGCCCCCGTTTCCGTGCAGTCGATGACGACCACCGTCACATCCGACATCAACTCCACGCTCCAGCAGATCGCCGAGCTCACCGCCTCGGGATGCCAGATCGTGCGCGTCGCCGTGCCCAGCGCCGACGATGCCGAGGCCCTGCCGATCATCGCCAAGAAGTCCCAGATTCCGGTCATCGCCGATATCCACTTCCAGCCCAAGTACGTCTTCGCGGCGATCGAGGCCGGCTGCGCCGCTGTGCGCGTCAATCCCGGCAACATCCGCAAGTTCGACGACCGCGTCGGCGAGATCGCCAAGGCCGCGAGCGACGCCGGTGTGCCCATCCGCATCGGGGTCAACGCCGGTTCGCTGGACAAGCGGCTGCTGGAGAAGCACGGCAAGGCCACGCCCGAGGCGCTGGTGGAGTCCGCGCTGTGGGAGTGCTCGCTGTTCGAGGAGCACGGCTTCCGCGACATCAAGATCTCGGTCAAGCACAACGACCCTGTCGTGATGATCAACGCCTACCGTCTGCTCGCCGAGAAGTGCGACTACCCGCTGCACTTGGGCGTCACCGAGGCCGGGCCCGCCTTCCAGGGCACCATCAAGTCGGCGGCGGCTTTCGGCGCCCTGCTGTCGGAGGGCATCGGCGACACCATCCGGGTGTCGCTGTCGGCGCCTCCGGCCGAGGAGGTCAAGGTCGGCAACCAGATCCTGGAGTCGATGGGCCTGCGCGAGCGGGGCCTGGAGATCGTCTCCTGCCCCAGCTGCGGGCGCGCGCAGGTCGACGTCTACAAGCTGGCCGACGAGGTCACCGCTGGGCTGGAGGGCATGGAGGTCCCGCTGCGCGTGGCCGTCATGGGCTGCGTGGTCAACGGCCCGGGTGAGGCCCGCGACGCCGACCTGGGTGTGGCTTCGGGCAACGGCAAGGGCCAGATCTTCGTCAAGGGCGAGGTCGTCAAGACCGTCCCCGAGGCCCAGATCGTCGAGACGCTGATCGACGAGGCCCAGCGCATCGCCGAGGAGATGGAGAACGAGGGCGCCGAGCCCGGCGAGCCCTCGGTCTCCATCGCAGGCTGACCGGCGGCGTCCTCCCGGCCGTCTGAGCGCGGCCCGGAGCCGAGCCGCCCGGCTCTCTCGCGGACCCCGGCGGGCACCGTGCCCGCCGGGGCCCGCTTTTCCCCATGGGAAGCCCTGCGGTCCCGCGCGCGGCCCATACCGTGTCGCTTCCGCGTGTCCATGCCGAACACGGAGAGAATTCATTCGATGACACTGCGTCGGAGGGGGATGGGCGTGGCTTCTTCCCGGTGGGTGGCCGCGGCGGCCCTGGTTGCCGCCGCCGTCCTGGTGCCGGGGCCGGCCGCGGCCGACACCGGCGTGCGGCAGCGGTTGGACTGGGGCGAGTGCACCGGCCTGGAAGTCCCCGGTGACAGTGCGGTGCGCTGCGCTCGCCTGAGCGTCCCCCTCGACCGCGACGAGCCCGGCGCGCACGGCGCGACGGCCGAACTCGCGCTCTCCCGGGTGGCCGCACGCGCCGAGCGCAGGGGAACCCTGGTGGTCAACCCCGGCGGACCGGGCAGCCCCGGCCGCCTGTGGGCCGCTCGCACCGCGGCCTCGCTGCCCGCCGACCTCCGCGACCACTACGACGTCGTCGGCTTCGATCCCCGCGGCACCGGCGCGAGCACCCCCGCCGTCTCCTGCGACCCCGCCCACTTCGAACCGCCCCGCCCCGACACCGTGCCCGCGACGCCCGCCGACTCCTCCCGGCTTGCGGAGCGCGCCGCGGACTACGCCGCGGCCTGCGCCGACTCTCCCGCTCCGCTGCTGGAGAACATGACCACCGCCGACTCCGCCGCCGACATCGACGCCATCCGGCAGGCACTGGGCCTGGAGCGCATCGACTACCTCGGCTACTCCTACGGCAGTCTGCTGGGCGCGGTCTACGCCACGCTCCACCCCGACCGGGTGCGCCGCCTCGTGCTGGACAGCGTCGTGCACCCCGGCCGTCCCTGGTTCGAGAGCAACCTGCGGCAGAGCCGCTCGCTCGACGGCGCCGCGCAGAACTTCTTCGCCTGGACCGCCCGCCACGACGACGCCTACGGCCTGGGCAGCACTCCCGGCGAGACCGCCGCCGCTTACTACGACGCCCGCGCCGGGCTCGCCGAGCGCCCCGCCGAGGGCGTCGCGGGCCCCGCCGAGCTGGAGAGCGCCTACCTCGCCGCCGCCTACAGCACGTCCACCTGGCCCGACCTGGCCGACGCCCTGGCCGACCACGCCGAAGGCGACAGCACCGCCCTCGTGGCCGCGCACGAGAAGTACGGCGAGAGCCCCGAGGACGACGCCTCCTACGGCCCCTACCTCGCCACGCAGTGCACCGACTCCCACTGGCCGCAGGACCCGCGCACGTGGCTGGAGGACGGCGCCGATACCCACGCTGACGCACCCTTCCACGCCTGGAACAACACCTGGTACAACATGCCGTGTGCGTCCTGGTCCGCGCCGAGCCGCACCTGGTTCGAGGTCGACGGCGGCGCCGTGGACGACGCCCTGCTCGTCCAGGCGAGCGAGGACGGCGCCACACCCGTGAAGGGCGCCTTCGCCATGCGCGCCCGATTCCCCGGCGCCCGGCTCGTCGTCGAGCAGGGCGGGCTCTCCCACGGCGTCTCACTGGGCGGCAACCCCTGCGTCGACGGAGCGCTCACCGACTACCTGAGCGAGGGGAGCCTGCCCCCGGCCGCGGACGAGTCCGGCGAACCCGACCTCGCCTGCCCCGCCGCGCCCGCTCCCGAACCGTCCGACCCGGGCGGCTCCTCCGGCGGTGACACGCGCGAACCGCAGGCCGCGCCGTACCCCCTCCTGCCGTGGTGACCGGCCGCCGCGGTCGGCAGCCGACACCCGCGCGCCCGGCCGCCCGCCGCGCGCGCGGACCGCATCCGCACCGGGAGCGGCATCGCCTCCGGGGTCGTTTAGTCTGGGAGGCGAGGAACATGACTGTTCACGGCGCGGGACCGACCTTCCGGGCCGCCACCCGGCGGCCGCGCGCATGCGGCGGGACCGCCTGCAACCGGACGGGGTGATGCAGGTGCTGCGGACCTCATCGGTGCGTGTACTCGACGAAGGCGATCGCGACTCCGTCCGGGCTCTGCTCGACGCCGACCCCGTGGGAAACGTCTTCGTCAGCTCGCGACTGCGCAGCGCCGGCATCGACTCCGGCCGCCTCGGCGCCGAACTGTGGGGATACATCGAAGGCGGCCGCATCACCGCGCTGTGCTACTCCGGCGCCAACCTGGTCCCGGTCAACGCCGGGCCCGACGCCATCCGCCAGTTCTCCGAGCACGCGCGGTGGCAGGGCCGGCGCTGCTCCTCCATCGTCGGCCCCGTCGACGCCGTCGCCGACCTGTGGAACCGGCTCAGCCCCGCATGGGGGCCGGCTCGGGCCATCCGCGAACGCCAGCCCGTCATGGAGATCTCCCGGCCGCCCGCCGTCGACGCCGATCCCCAGGTGCGCCGGGTGCGTCCCAGCGAGATCGGCATCCTGCTGCCGGCGTGCGTGGCCATGTTCACCGAGGAGGTCGGCGTCCCGCCCGACGCCGGCGACGGCGGCTCGCTCTACCGCGCCCGGATCGAGGAGCTGGTGCGCACCGGCCGCGCCTTCGCCCGCATCGAGGACGGCCGCATCGTGTTCAAGGCCGAGATCGGAGCCGTCACCGAGCACGCCTGCCAGGTGCAGGGCGTGTGGGTGCACCCCGAGCTCCGCGGGCGCGGCCTTTCCATCACCGGCATGGCCGCTGTCGTGCAGTACGCCCTCGCCGAGATCGCCCCGCGGGTGACCCTCTACGTCAACGACTACAACGCCCCCGCGCGCGCGGCCTACCGCAGTGTGGGCTTCCGCGAGGTCGGGGCGGTGCGTTCGGTGCTGTTCTAGGGACAGCGGGGGCGGCAGGTCGGCACCGAGGCCGCCATGGCACACGCCGTCGACGCCGACGAGGGACCTCTCGCCGCGCAGTACCCGGCCACGGTCGTCGTCGGCACCGATCGCGCCGATCACCGGCGCCCCCACCGAAGTGGAGCCGGAGACCGTCGGCCGGTGCTGCGGCCGGTCACGGGGATGAGAGGGGGCCCGCCCCCGGCGGTACCCCCCGCGCCAGGGAACACCTAGGCGCGCTGGGCCTCCAGCGCCTCCGGACCCATCACGAACTCCGGATCGATCTGCGCCTCCAGATCGGTCCCGGTCGTCGTGTTGGCCCACGCGCGGGCGTTGCGCGCGTGGAACTCCGCGCTCTGCCGGGTGAACCGGGCCCAGTCCTTGGGTGCGGTGTCGACGCTGTCGCGCATCCAGGCCAGCGTCTTGGCGTTGTCGTCCTCCAACTCCGCCAGGTCGGGGTGGCGGCCCTTCTCCATGGCGCGCACGAAGGACGAGTGCCCGAAGCACGCCGACAGCGCCGAACCCACGTGCTCGCGCAGGAACTCCACGTCGCCCTCGTCCTGCACCTTGTTACCGATGACGCGGATCTCCACGTCGTGGTCGCGGGCGTAGTCGGCGTACTGGCGGTAGACGCCGACGCCGCGCAAGGTGGGCTCGGCCACCAGGAAGGTGACGTCGAAGCGGGTGAACAGGCCTGAGGCGAAGGAGTCGGCACCGGCGGTCAGATCGACCACCGCGTACTCGCCGGGACCGTCGACCAGGTGGTTCAGGTACATCTCGGCGGCGCCGACTTTGGAGTGGTAGCAGGCCACGCCCAGGTCGTCCGTGCTGAAGGGGCCGGTGACCATGAGCGTCGCTCCTGCGGCGGGATGGCCGAAGCGGCGGTGGATCGGGTTGGCGGGCGTCATGTCCAGCAAGTGCGAGCCGCGCCCGGGCGGTGTGGTCTTGATCATGGCGTCGGCCGAGGCGATGCGCGGGTTGCTGCCGCGCAGGATCTCCTTGATCTCCGACAGGTGCGAACCCAGCGGCGGGATCCGCGCCAGATCGTCGGGCGCCAGCCCCAGGGCCGCGCCCAGGTTCTGGTTGATGTCGGCGTCCACGGCGACGACCTCGGCGCCCGCGGCCGCCAGGTAGCGGGTGAACAGGGCCGAAAGCGTCGTCTTGCCGCTGCCGCCCTTGCCGGCGAATGCGATCTTCACAGGTGGCCTCCCGGGTGTCCGGTGACGGGTTGGATTCCTACAGCGCGGCGCCGCCGCGGCGGCACACACGGTAATGGAAACGATTATCGTTGCTGGAAGGGCGTCTGTCACCTCGTTCACCGGATCGTGTCCTGGTGGCCCGGTTGCCGGTTCGAGGAGGGGACCCGCGAAGGCCGCACAGGCACGCCGCAGTGGCGCGTACCATGAATGGGCAGGTCAAAGGGTCCCTCTGAGGTTGCGTCGGCCTCCCCCGAATCGATTCGGGCCGACACGGGGCCGTGTTGTGCGGGGTATGCGGGAGTCACCGCGGCCGGATGTGCTGTCCTGGTGGAGGTGTGGCGTTGTCTAAGGTGAGGCCGTCGGCTGTCGCCCGGTGGTGATGGGGAGTGAGACGGGAATGAGTGATTCGCAGCGACTCCGCGAACACGCCGCTGCCGACACGGCCGCCGCCGACCTCCGCTCCGGCGCCTACGGGCACGAGAGCGCCGAGGATCCCGCTGAGGCGATCGAGGCCGAGGCCGGCGCCTTGGAGGCGAGCGAGGAGACCGGAGCCGCCACCGACCACACGGTGTGGAGCTGCGTCGGCAACCTGACCGCCGTGCGCTCGATCCGCGCCCGTGTGCGGGAGTTCCTGGAGCGTTCCAAGCCGCCGCAGCCCGTGTTGGAGGACGCCGAACTGGCCTCCAGCGAGCTGGCCACCAATGCGCTGCTGCACTCCCGCTCGGGCCAGACCGGCGGCGTGATGACCCTGTTCATCCGCTCGGGCCGCGATCGCGTGCGGGTCGCCGTCGCCGACCAGGGCGAGAAGAACCAGGCGCCCGGCTCCGGCGACGCCGACCGCGGCGACACCGACGACTACGGGCGCGGCAAGCTCATCATCGAGAGCTGCACCACCCGCAGCGGGGAGTACTGGACCGACACCACGCACGTGGCGTGGTTCGAGATCGACGTCGACCGCGAAGCCTGAAGGCCGGGCCCTTCTTCAGCCCGCGGCGTGCCGAACGGCGACGCGGTGGGGGACCGGCGAGCATCGCACGGTGGCGGCGTGGGCGTCGGCCACGGCCGTGATCCCGGGATCGTCGTCGGCGGCCGTGGTGATCACCGAGGCGCCGGCCCACAGCGCGGCGGCACCGAGCACGGCGCGTTCCGACTCGTCGGATCCGGCGTCGAGCACGACGACGTCCCGGCAGGTCAGCGCGAGCTCGCGGCTGACGGTGTGGAACCTGCCCAGCAGTTCGCGGTGGCCGTGCAGGGTGCTCTCGATCCCCGACACCCCGGCGGAGCAACTCAGGATGCCGTTGTCGAAGAGCCCGCGCGCGGGGTCGTAGCCGCTGCCGTCGGGGCTGGGCTGCAAAAGCTCGCTGAACGGAGTGGTCTCGGGCGCGTCGCCGAAGGCGACCACCTGGCGCACCCGTGAGCGGTCGGCCAGCTCACGGGCGATGCCCGCCAGCGGCGCGCTCACCAGGACCATCCGGGCGTCCACGGTGGTGAGGATGTCGGTGATGGTCTCCAGGTCGGAGTCGAGGTCCAGCGGCAGGGCCAGCCCGCCCATCGCCATGACCGTGTAGACGGCGGTCAGCCGGTCCGGGCCGACCGGTGCCAGGACGCCGATGATGTCGTCGGGGCACATGCCCCGCCGCACCAGCCCTGCGGCGGCCCGCTCGACCGTGGCGGCGAAATCCACGCCCGCGATCGCGGTGCCCCCGCTGCCGGACACGGTCGGACGGGCCTCGGTGCGGCGCAGCCGGGCCAGCAGGCCGCCGGTGAGCGACCCCACCGGCGCTGCGCCGCCGAGGAAGGGCGGTCGGTCGTCGTCGGAGCCCTCGGCCCTCATCGGTCCCCCATCTCGCGTTCGCGGCCGGGCTCGTCACGCCCCCTCCACGTGACGAGCCCGGCACTCCCCGTGCGGTCGGTGCCGTGGGCGCCTCCCCTCTGCGCGCCCAAGACCCCGCACGGGTTTCCAGCGTCCACCGTGGACCGCCCGCGGCCGGCGTCCCGATCCCTCGCCCCCGATCGGCACGAAGCAGGGCTCGGTCGGGACCTGCCGCCGGCGCGGCATCCACGGCGTTTCCCGGAGAATCACCCCCGGGGTTCGTGCCGCGTCCTCGTCGTCCGCTAGGGACTTTGTTCCCGGACGCGATCCGATGTCTCCGACTCTAGCGTTTTACCGAGCGTTTGCACATGCATAAACCTGTGCACCTGCATATGTAGTTTCGTGCAATCCGCTATGTAGTAAACGGAGACGCAGGTCAGTCGCGCTCAGGATGAGAGAGCGTGCCGAGTCACCCACGAGGCGATCTGCTGACGGGAGTTGAAGCCCATCTTGCGGTTGATGTTGGCGACGTGCCGCGCCACCGTGGCCGGGGCGATGAACAGCCGCTCGGCGATGGCGCGGTTGCTGCGGCCCTCGCCGACGAGCTGAGCGATCTGTCTTTCGCGGGGGGTGAGCGCCGTGCGCGGCGTCGCCGAGGAGGGCGACGGCGCCGGGCGTGTGCGCGGCATCCGTCCGGACTCGGCGACGCTCGCGGCCAGCTCCACCGCCTCCTCCAGGGCGAGCCGGCGGCCCTCCTCCCACCAGGCGCGGGTCTCATCGGACGTGCCGGCCCCTGAGGTGTCGGCGGAGAGCGGGAACCGGGGCGAGCCGGGACCGGACCAGCCGCTGGTCTCCAGCAGCGCGGAAGCCGCGCCGGCGCACCGTGCGGCCTCCGTGGCCATCTCTTGCCGCTCGGCGACCCTCGCGATCGAGGCGAGCGCTTCTGCGACGCCGCCGCGCTGGCCGGTGGTGTGGCTGAGTTGCAGACTCTCACCGAGGTAGTCGTAGGCCTGGGCCGCCGACCCGAGCCGGGAGGCGATCCGTCCCACGCCCGCCAGACAGGCGGCCAGTTCCGGGAAGGCGCCGATGGTGCGGTGGATGTCCATCGCCTCGCGGTAGCAGCGGTCGGCCGTCTGCGCGTCGTCCTGGGCCTCGGCCACCGCGCCCTGGGCCATGAGCGTGGTGCCCACGCCCCAGCGGTGGTCCATGCCGCGCATGATCATCAGGGCGGTGTTGAAGCGCCCTTCCGCCTCGGCGAAGGCGCCGGCGCGGGCGTTCAGCGAGCCCTCGACGTTGAGTGCGATGGCCTCGTGCCACAGATCGCCCGAGGAACGCGCGAGCTCCAGCACCTCGTCGACGAGCCGGCGGGCTTCAGCATCGCCGCCGCGGACAGCGGCGAGCATGGCCAGCAGTGTCTTCGCCAGGCACACCGACGCCACGTCGCCTGCAGGACGGCACAGCGCCGCGCCCCGGCTCACCTGCTCTGCGGCCTCGTCGAAGCGCTTCCGCGGCCAGGACAGCTCGACCAGGTGCACCATGGCCTTCCCGCGCAGCGCATCGGTGCTCGGGCCGCCGTCGTCGTCCGCCTGCGAGCCGCCGTCCATGGCCAGAAAGGTCTCGGCCCATTCCCGGCCCTCGGTGAACTGGCAGCCCGTGAACCACAGCGGCCGCAACCCCGCGCAGATCCGCAGGCCGTCGCGGACGCGGCCGTGCCGGGCCGACCAGCGCAGGGCGGTGCGCAGATTGTCGTACTCGGCAAGCGCGCGGTCCCAGTACGAGAACCGCTCGTTCCACGGCATCGCGTGGCTCGACAGCGCCACTCCGCCGAGGTCCTCGGCGACGGCGATCATCCGGGCGGTGTGCCGAACGCGCACGGCCTCCTGCTCGCCCGACTCGGCCAGCCGTGCGCGGGCGTGCTCGCGCACGGGCCCCGGCAGGCGGTAGCGCACCCGGTTCTGGTGCTCGCCGGTCAGGGTGATCAACGATCGGTCCAGCAGCGCGGAAAGCAGATCGAGGACCTCGGCCTCGGCCAGCGGCGGCTCCGCGCGGCCCTGCTCGGTCGGCGGTGCGTCCGCGCAGACCTGTTCGGCCAGCTCCAGGCACCAGTTGGGAAAGACCGACAGCCGGCGCAGCAGGGCGCGCTCGGGGCCGCTGAGCAGCCCGTAGCTCCAGCCGACGACGGCGTCCAGCACCCGCGAGCGCGGGAAGCCGTTGCCCTCCCCATCCGCACCGGCGCTCTCCAGCGCAGCGGCCAGCCCGGCGTCGATGCGTTCGGCGTCGATGCGCCCGGCCCAGGCGGCGGCCAACTCGACGGCCAGGGGGATGCCGTCGACGCGGCGGCAGATCCGCTTGACGGCCGCCAGCTCCTCCGGGGCCTCGGCGTAGTCGGAAACCGCGGTGCGCGCCCGATCCAAGAACAGCCGCATCGCACCGTCCGCGGCGGGCTCGGCGCCCTCGGCGGACGGCGGCACGGGCAGCGGCGGCACGCGCCACACGGTCTCGCCTCGGATGCGCAGCGGATCGCGCCCTGTCGTCAGCAGCGAAACCGCGGGGCAGGAGGCCACCAGCCGCGCACCGATCTCGGCTACATGGGGCGCCACGCCGTCGACGCCGTCGAGTACAAGCAGGAGGCGGCGCCCGTGCAGCGCGTCGCAGAGGGTCTCCAACGGGTCGCGGCGGCCCTCCTCGGTGATACCCAGCGCGCCGCAGATCCGCGCGGCGACCTCCGCGCGTGTGGCGGCGTCGGCCAGGGCGGCCAGCCACACCCCGTCGGAGAAGAACGCAGTGGCCTGGGCGGCCAGCCGCAGCGCCAACCGGGTCTTGCCGACACCGTCGGCGCCGGTCAGCGTGAGCACGCGGTCGGCCTCCAGCAGCCTGAGCAGATCACTCAGATCGCGGTCGCGGCCGATGAGACTGTCGGATTCAACGGGGAGATTCTGCCGCGCGGGCGCGGTCTGAGGTGCCATGGCCTTCACGCGAGTAGGCGGTTCGGGGGACCGCGCTCACCTTGCCTGGGGGTAAGGGCGGGCTCGGGGATCAGGGGTGGTGCGTGCTCTCGTGCCTAGGGCTCTGTCTTATTAGGTGCACTCTCGGTATGCAAGCGATACGGCGGAATCGGTGAAGGCCGATCGCATCGCCGCAGGCAGCGGAACCGGACGACGAAGCGGCGCCGCCCGGTCGGTCCTTGGGGAGGGCGCTTCAGCCCTGCAGGCCGTGCTCGTGGACCCAGTCGGCGAGTTCCGCGCGGGAGGTGATCAGCAGTTTGCGGAAGATGTTGGCGATGTGGCGGGCGGCGGTCGCCTGGCTGATGGTGAGCTCCTCGGCGATCTGCCGATTGGACATCTGCTCGCCGATCAGGACGGCGATCTCGTGCTCGCGGCGGGTCAGCAGCGAGGGCAGCGGCCTGTGCGGCGCCGGGAAGGACACGGCCCGGTCGACGACCTGGTCCAGCGGCAGCGTGCGCCAGGCCTTCCACGCTTTGTCGGCGACGTCGCCCGTCAGCACGTGCTCGGCCCGCTCGTAGAGCCGCTCGGCACGCGGCGAGGGCTGCTGCAGCGCCGAGTACAGCCGCGCGGCCACACCGGCCAGTGAGGCGGCGCGCTCGACCTGCTCCTCGGCGAGCGCCAGCTCGGCCAGGGCCTCCAGCGCCCGCGCGACCGCACCGCGCCGGCCCGCGGCGGCGCTGATGCGCAGGGACCCGGCGAAGCGGCGCCGGGCGCCGGAGGTGTCGCCGCGGGCCAGTTCCAGATAGCCCATCGACGCGGAGCAGCGGACGTTCTGCGGCGCGACGCCCATCTCGGTGAGGATGCGCATCGCGCGGTCGAGCAGTTCGGCGGCGGTCTCCAGGTCGCCGCGCTGGGTGGAGAGCACCCCCAGCCCGTTCAGGCAGCGCGCCACGCACCAGCGGTCGTCCAGCCGTTCGGCCACCGCGATGCTGCGCTTCAGGTACCCCTCGGCGATGCAGGTGTCGCCGCGCCGGCGGGCCAGCCGCCCCAGCGTGCCCAGCGCGGAGACCTCGGTGAAGTGGTCGGGCACCTGCTCGGCGGCCGCCAGCGCCGTATGGGCGTTGGCGCTGCAGGCGTCGTCTTGGCCCATGCGCAGTGCGGAGGCGGCCAGTACACCCAGCGCGATCGCCTCGGCCGGGGTGTCGTCGCAGCCGCGTGCGGTCTCCAGGGCGTCGGCGGCGATGGAGGAGGCGGTTCCGGCGCCTTCGACCTCCAGGCACAGCTCGGCGTGTACCGCCAGAGCGCGGGCGCGCACCCGCGGCGGCTGGGTGTCGGGGGAGACCCACAGCAGCTGGCGCAGCGAGCGGGTGCCGTCGATGAACAGTCCGCGTACGAACCAGTAGGGCCGCAGCGCGACGCACAGCCGCAGCCCTTCCTCGGCGCGGCCGTTGCGCTGGGCCCAGGTCAGCAGGCGCGCGATGTTCTCGCGGTGGTGATCGAGAAGGTTCAGGCGCTCCAGGCGGCGGGGCCACGGCAGCGGCCGCGCGATCTCGGCGGCCAGCCCCTCCATCCTGTCGACGGCCTCCTCCAGGCACCGCTGCCAGGTGGCGCTCTCCTCGCCGGCCGCCGCCAGGCGCTCGGCGGCGTAGGCGCGCACCGTGTCGGGCATCCGGTAGAAAACGGTGCCGTCGAGTTCGGTGTCGAGCATGACCAGCGACTTGTCCAGCAAGGAGGACAGCAGTTCCAGCACGTCGCCGGGTTCGACCCCGCTGTGCCCGCACACGCGCTCGGCCTGCTCCAGATTCCAGGTGCCGAACACGGTCAGGCGGCGCAGCAGCACCTGCTCGGGATGGCTGAGCAGGTGGTGGCTCCATTCCAGGACGGCGCGCAGTGTGCGCTGGCGGGCCGGCAGTCCGCTGTCAGAGGCCACCAGCAACCGGAACCGGTCGTCGAGGCGGCCGAGGATCTGCTGGACCGACAGCACCCGCACGCGCGCGGCGGCGAGCTCGATGGCCAGCGGGACGCCGTCGAGCATCCGGCAGATCTTGACGATGTCGTCGGCGTTCTCGGTCGTCAGGCGGAAGGCCGGGCGGGCCTGGCGGGCGCGGGTCGCGAACAGCCGCACGGCCTCGAACCGGCGGGCGTGGTCGGGCGATATCGCGGGCCGGGAGCCGTCCTCGCTTGAGCGCGGCGGCGGGGGCAGCGACAGCGGGGGCACGCGCCAGACGGCCTCGCCGGACAGGCGCAGCGGCTGGCGGCTGGTGGCGAGGATGTGCACGCCCGGGCAGCAGGCGAGCACCTCGCGGCACAGGTCGGCCAGCGGTTCGACCGCGCGCTCGCACGTGTCCAGCAGCACCAGGACCCGCTGATCGCGCAGGTTGGTGATGATCGCGTCCAGCGGCGGTTTCTCGCTGTTCTCCAGGACCCGCAGCGAGCGGGCGACGGTGCGTACCACCTGGTCGGGCGAGGCCGCCTCACCGAGGTCCACGAACCGGACACCCCCGGCGAAGCGCTGTGCGACGAGTTCGCTCACGCGAAGGGCCAGGCGGGTCTTGCCCATGCCGCCCGTTCCGGTGAGGGATACAAGGCGGTTGCCGCCGACGACTCGGCACAGGTCGGCGATGTCGCGTTCGCGGCCGATGAGCTGGCCGGCCGCGGGGGGCGGGGTTGGGCGCGGGGTGGTCATGGCCTCGTTCGCTAGGCGGCCGCGTCGTGATGGCCGCACCGGGGCGCGGGGGGCTCCGGCCCGGTATCGGCCCTGGCCAGCAGTGTTGCATGCGTCCACGCCGATGTCTTGCGAATGGCCGGTTCCGGCACGCGGGGTGAACGGCCGCCAGGTGCGTACACGAGCGTGGTAGAACGCGCGCAGCCCGGCCGGAGGCGACGTGGGCCGCCCCGGCCGGGTGTCGGATCAGGGGCGCCAGGACGCCGGGTCGGCGGTGGTCTGCTCTCCGCTGTCCAGGTTCTTGACCTCGTGGTCCTTGCCGTCCTCGAACGGCGGGAACCAGACGTGGCCGATACCCTTGCGCGAGGCGTACTGGATCTGCTTGCCGATCTTGGCGGCCTGGTGGAACACCTCGGTGTTGATACCGCGCTCCCGCAGCTGCGCGCCGGTGCGCAGCGCCTCGCCGCGGCGCTCGGCCGAGGGCACCGCCACCAGCACCTCCGTGGGGCAGGAGCGGCCCGGCGTGATGCGGCCCTCGGCCACGAGCTTGGCGAAGATGCGGGTCAGCCCGATGGAGATGCCCACGCCCGGCAGCCGGCGCCGGATGAACTCCCCGGCCAGATCCTCGTAGCGGCCGCCCGCGCAGATGCTCCCGTAACCGGGGTCGTCGTCGAACGCCGCCTCGTAGACGGTGCCGGTGTAGTAGTCCAGCCCGCGGGCGATCGACAGGTCGGCCACCACACTGCCCGTCGGCAGGTCGGCCAGCGAGTCCAGCACGAAGCCGAGTTCTTCGAGGCCCTCATCCAGCAGTCGCGACTGCACGCCCAAGCGCTTGACCTCGGTCACCACCGAGGCGTCGGCGCCCTTGACCGCGGCCAGCTCCAGGCACGCCGCCGCCTGCTCCCGGCTCAGGCCCGCGTCCTCCACCAGGATCGCGCGCACGCCGTCGGCGCCGATCTTGTGCAGCTTGTCCACGGCGCGGATCACGGCGATCGGGTCGGTGATGCCCAAGCCCTCGTAGTAGCCCTGCAGGACCTTGCGGTTGTTCACACTGATCGTCCAGGCGGGCAGGTCCAGCCCGCTGAGCACCTCGTGGACGATGCGCGGCAGCTCGGCGTCGAAGTGCAGCGGCACCTGGTCGGCGTTGATCACGTCGATGTCGCACTGGGTGAACTCGCGGAAGCGGCCCTCCTGCGGGCGCTCACCGCGCCACACGCGCTGCATCTGGTAGCGCTTGAACGGGAACGTCAGCTCGTTGAAGTGCTGGGCGGCGTAGCGCGCGAAGGGCACCGTCAAATCGAAGTGCAGCCCCAGGCGGGCGTCGGAGGAGTCGCCCTCGGCGCCCTCGTGCAGCCGGTGCAGCGTGTAGACCTCCTGGGAGGTCTCGCCCTTGGCCATCAGCACGTCGAGGCTCTCCACCGAGGGGGTCTCGATCGAGGCGAAGCCGTAGCGCTCGAACCCGGTGCGGATATGGTCCAGCCAGGCCTGCTCCACGGACCGGATCTCCGGCGACCACTCGGGGAAGCCGCTGATGGGTGTCGGACGGAGGATGCGCTGGTCGGACATGGGTTCGGGTGGCTCCTTGAGGCCGGTACTGGAAACAGCCCAATGGTAGGCCCTCCCCGCGCCGTAGGCGGAATCCCGCGCGCCCGCGACCGCTGCGCACGGCCGCGGGACCGGCCTACCCGGCCGCCGGCAGGCCGGGGGCCTCGGCGGCGAGCGCCGACAGCGCCGCGGTGAAGCACTCGGCGGGCGGGGTGACCAAGCCCGCGCCGACCTGGCCGGTGCCGGGCTCCCGCCCGGCCATGCCGGTGTTGATCTGCGGCAGGATGCCGGTGCGCACGACCCGGGTCACGTCGATGCCCGTGGGGGCGCCGCGGAAGTCCAGGACGGGAAGCTGGAACGCCGGGTTCTCGGCCAGGGTGATCTCGTACATGCGGCGCGTGGTGCGCAGCGCGAACCCGGCGTCGCCGCCGACGAAGCGCACGATCGCCGGGGCGGTGGCCATGGAGAAGCCGCCCAGTCCGCAGGTCTCGGTGATGGTGGAGTCGCCGATGTCGGGGTTGGCGTCCTCGGGCCCGAAGGAGCCCAGGAACAGGCCGTCGGGCATCTCCGCGGGCGCGGTGAACCACCGGTCGCCGCAGCCGGAGACCTGGATGCCGAACTCCGTACCGTTGCGCGCCATCGCCACCACCGCGCTGGAGCCGGGAACGCCGCGGGCGGCGTCGGCCATCAGCTTGGCGGCGGGCATGGCCAGGTTCAGGAAGAAGTGGTCGTTGCCGCCGATGAAGTCGGCCGCGGCCGCGACGTCGGAGGCGGGCGCGTCGCCGGAGAGCAGGTCGGGCAGCAGCGAGCGCAGCAGCATCAGCGTGCCCGAGCGGTTGCGGTTGTGGCCTTCGTCCCCCATCTGCAGCATCTGCGCCAGGATCGCGCCGATGTCGAGAGGGCCGTGGGAACGCACCGCGTCGCGCAGCAGCGGTCCCAGCACCCGCGACATCCAGCGCAGGCGATCCATGACCTCGGGGCCGTAGGCGCCGTAGCGCAGGACCGCCCCCAGCCCTTCGTTGAGCGAGCACCACGAGCGGCGGCCGGTGTCGGCGTCGGACAGCTCGAACACCCACATCGACGGGCTGACCACGCCTGCCATGGGGCCCACGGCGCCGCGGTGGTGGCAGGGCTCCAGGTCCGCGCCGCCGCGCCGCAGCTCGGCCTCGGCCTGCTCGGGGGTGTCGGCGAGCCCCTCGAAGACCATCGCGCCCATCAGCGCACCGCGCAGCGGGCCCGAGGCGCTCCCCCAGTCCACCGGCGGGCCGGCGTGCAGGAAGGAGCCGGGACGCAGGCCCAGCGCCTCGTCGGCCGGACGCACGTCCACCAGCTGCGGCCGCACCGCCAGCATGCGGCGCGCGGCCTCGGCGTTGGCGGCGGCTCGGCGCGGGTCGGCCAGCACGCGCACCAGCTCCGCGGCGGTGTCCGTGCCGTCGGGCGCGGCCATGGGCGGGTGGAACTCCGCGTCGGAGACCGGGACGGCCTGCGCAGCCAGCGCCTCCGACAGCAGCCGGGCGCCGGAGGCCGCCACCACGGGATCGTCGGTGAGGAGTCGGGACGTGCTCATCTCATCCTGCCTTTCGGCTGCGTGCCACGGTGGTGGGAACGGCTCCCGGCGCCATCAGGCGGGCTCCGCGCCGGCGGCCAGGGCGGCCGCGCGGCGGGCCGCCGCGGAGTTGGAGCCGTAGACCTCGGCGCCCGCCCGGCGCAGCCGTTCGGCCTGCTCGTCGCGTCCTTGGCTGTCACCGGCCGCGCCGCACAGCGAGACCACCGCGTGCGGTCGCCGCGGGTCGGCCTTGGCCAGCGCCTCGACCAGGCCGGCCGCCGGGTCGGGGTGGGCGCCGTGGCCCAGCACGACGTCGGCCAGTACCGCCGCGACGGCGGGGTCGGCGAGCTCGGCGGCGAAGCGCTCGGTGCGCGCGGCCGGGTCGATCATGGGGTGCGGCCGGTCGAGGGTGAACGCGTCGTCGCCGAAGTCGATCACCAGGTGCCCGCCAGCCTCGGGACCGGCGGGATCGCCGCCGAAGGCGACGGGGCCGAGCGTGCCGGAGGCCACGGCGGCGGCCTCTTGGGCCAGCGTGCCGCCGCAGAAGAGTCCGCGCAGGGCTCCGGTGCGCCCGGGCGGCGTCTGGACGGGCAGCCAGGACGGCCACCGCGGCACACTGCCGCCCGCGGCGGCGACGACGTCGGCCACGGCCGCGGTGATGTCGGAGCCCTCGGTGCCCGCCAGCACCGTGTGCACAGGGGTCCGGAGCCCTTCGGCCAGCCGGCGCACCTCCTCGGCCACCTGCGGCGCCGGCGGTTTGGACACGAGCACGATGCGCTCGGTGCCCGGGTCCTCGTCGAGCATCCGCAGCGCCCGGCGCGTGGAGGCGCCGCCGACCGCTGCCGACAGGTCGCGTCCCCCCACGCCCAGGCAGTGGCTGGTGCCCACCCCGGCCGCATCCAGCAGGCACATCACCTGCTGCGCTCCGGTGCCCGAGGCCGCGACGACGCCCACCGGGCCCGGTCGCACGGCGTTGGCGAAGCCCAGCCCGGCGCCGCCCACCATGGCGGTGCCGCAGTCAGGGCCCATGACCAGCCGGTCCAGCTCCTCGGCGGTGCGTTTGAGCGCCACTTCCTGCTCGACGGGCACGTTGTCGCTGAAGACGAGCACGTCCAGCCCGGCCTCCAGCGCGTCGAAGGCCTCGGCTGCGGCGTAGCGTCCGGGCACCGACACCAGCGCGAGCGTGGCCGGGGTCCCCTGCGCCTGCGCCTGCCGGGCGGCGGTGCGCAGCGTGCGCGGCGGCACGTCGGCGGGCGCGGCCCCGTCTCCGCCCGCCGACATCGCCGCCAGCTCGGTCTCGGCGGTGGCCAGCGCGCTCGCCAGTGCCGCGTCGTCGGCCGCCCGCGCCGCGATCAGCAGGTCGTCGGGCCCGGTGCCCTCGGGCGCGACGCCGCCCATGTCGGCGAGGATGCCCAGGTTGAGGTCGGTGGCCATGGCCACCAGCGCCGCCTCGACCCCGGGTACGGCCGCCACCTCGCGCGTGACGCGCATCAGCGCCACCGAGTCGCGGTAGGCGCCCTTGCGCACCTCCACCCGCATCGCGGTCGCCGGTTCCGTGGTCATAGAGCGCTCCCTGTGGTGTGGGCCCCGCTGCTTCCCAGCGCTGCGCGGGCGCCGGCCAGCAGTCCCAGGGCCAGATCGGTGCCGGAGGTGTGTCCGATGCCGCGCAGCTCCTCCAGGGCGGGCGGCAACGGGGCGCGGCCGGAGAGCGCGTCGAGCACGTGCACGGCCTGCGGGCAGGCGCGCCCGGCGGCCGCGTGGCGCAACAGGTCGGCCGACAGAGCGGTGGTGGCCGTCGCGGCCTGCGCCGCGGCGGCTGCCACGGCCTCGGCCGCCTGCGGTGCGCCGAGGTGGCGGGCGGCCAGCAGGTAGCCGCAGAGCAGGTCGTCGCCGCTGGGGGTGAGGCCGGGGCCGCGCCCGACGAGCCGCGCGCAGGCTTCCTCGGCGGCGCCCGCGCGGGAGAGGTCCCCGTCGAGGGCGGCGGCGTCGGCGGGCAGGCCGCCGGAGACGCCGCGCAGGGCCCGGTCCAGTTCGGCCGTCGCCGCGGCGAGGTGCTCGGGGCGGGGGGCGCGCGGTGTCGGAGGACGCCACCACCGGCCCGCGCGGACGGTACACGGGCCGGTGGGGCCGTCGAACACCGCGGAGCATCGACCGATGCGGACCGACGTCGCCGAGGCGACGTCGGCGAACGGCCCCACGCTCTGCGTGCCGACGAGGACCAGCCCGTTGGGCAACCGGACGGCGTCTCGTGCCAGGAGAGCGATCACCGTCGCCTCGTGCGGGCCCTCGACTTCAAGGTAGACCGCCAGACGCGAACCGCCCAGTATTCGCGACGGCCGAAATGGGCCGCTCACAATGTCATAAACCGCGGAAGAGGCCGCCGCAGGCCAGGAGCGCCCTGCGGCACGGGCGCGTGCGGGCGGGATCCCGGCCGTGGCGGAGGCGGATCCCGCGGCGCACGGCGTACCGGCTGCCATGGCACCCCTCCCTTCGCGCCACCGTGTGTCCGGGTGGACCCGCAAGCGACGCTACGGGCGAGGGCTATCGTCGACCCATGGAAAACGTTGCCAACGATGGGTCCCGAGCTGGACAGGATCTGCCGAGCGCCGACCACGTGCATTCGGCGAGCACGTTGGCGCGTGGTCTTTCGGTGGCCGACGCACTGAGCCTGTCGAGCCTGGCGGGCACCGAGGTGCTGGCCGGTGCGACCGGATTGGACCGGGTGATCCAGCGGCTCAACGTCATGGAGGTCCCCGACATACTGCCCTGGGTCAAGCCCCACGAGCTGCTCCTGACGACGGGCTATCCGCTGCAGAGCGCAGGCGATCTGGCCGGGCTGGTGCGCGACCTCGACGAGCGGGGGCTGGCCGCGGTCGCCATCAAGCTCGGCCGCTACGTCGACACCCTGCCCGACGAAGTGCTGCGCACCGCCGACTCCCTCGGGCTGCCGCTGCTGCGGCTGAGCGGCGCGGTGGCCTTCGACGACGTGCTCAACCAGCTGCTCACCGACATCATCAACCGCCAGGCCGCCACGCTTGCGCGCGCGGAGGAGGTGCACCGCGTCCTGGTCGACGTCATCCTGGCCGGGGGAGGGCTGGCGGCGATCGCGGAGAAGCTGCCCGAGCTGCTGGACGGCAGCGTCATGGTCACCACGCCCGACGGCCGCGTGCTGGCCCGATCGGGCATGGACGAGGAGGTGCTGGCCGACCCGCGCTTCTTCGACCCCTCCGGGGGCCGGTTCCAGGTGGAGCACTTCAAGCACGGCGCCCGCGCGCTGGACGACGAGGACCCCCGCGTGGTGCAGGTGCCCGTCCTCGCCGGGAGCCTCGACCACGGCCGCGTCGTGCTGATCACCCGCGGCCGCAGCGCCGAGGCCGCCGACGTGCACCTGCTGGAGCGCGCCGCGGCGACCGCCGCCCTGGTCATCACCCGGGACCTGGCGGTGTCGGCGGTGGAGGGCAAGTACCAGGGCGACTTCCTGCGCGATCTGCTCGCCGGAAACGCGGGCGGCGACGAGCACGTGATCCGCCACTGCGCCAGTCTGGGGTGGGACATCGACCGCCCGCTGGTGGCCGTGGTGGCCGAACTCGACGGTGAGGCCGGCGCGCCGGTGCCGGCGGCCGGCGAGCTGCGCCCCGCCCACGAGCGCTTCGCCGGCGCCTGGAGCATGGTGGTGCGCGAACGCGACCCGGGAGCCGTCGTCGTGGGCTACAGCCAGGAGGTCGTGGTGCTGCTGGGCGCCGACGGCGGCGGGGGCGGCGTCGGACCGCGGGTGCGATCGGTGATCGCCCAGGTCGCCGGCGACGGGGGAGGCGGGCGGCGCCCGTTCACCACCGGAATCAGCCGGGTGGCCGCGGCCCCGGGTGAGCTGCCGCGCGCGTACGAGCAGGCCCGCCAGGCCGCACGCGTCGGCCGGCGCATGAACGGGCCGGGTTCGGTGGCCGAGTTCGACGACCTGGGCGTCTACCGGCTGCTCAGCCAGATCCCCGACACCGCGGAGCTGCGCTCCTTCATCGCCGAGACGCTGGGCGAGCTCGCCGAGACCGGCTCGCCCGAGAAGGACGATCTCCGCACCACGTTGGAGACGCTCCTGGACAACAACCTCAACGTCGCCGAGACGGCGCGGCTGCTGCACTTCCACTACAACACGCTGCGCTACCGCATCGGCAAGCTCGAACGCATGCTGGGCCCCTTCTCCACCGACCCCCACCTGCGCCTGAACCTCCTCGTCGCCCTCAGAGCGGTACGCATGCACGACCTCCGCGGCTGAGTCCCGGGCGCAGCCGCACCACCGATCGGGCGGGCAGCGGGGTGCGCTCCGACGCGCCGGTCGCCCCCGCGCGCCCGTGGCGCCCCGCCCGCCGGTGCGGCGGGCGGGGCCGGGGCGTGCGTCAGCCCTCGGGGAACGTGACGTCGCTGCAGGCGTAGAACACCTGGTCGTAGTGGCTGGCCTGCCAGATCATGTAGACGATGTGGTGGCCGGAGCGGCCGGGGGCGCTGATGTCGATGTCGATGGAGACGCCGTTGAGGGACTCCCCGTCGGAGGAGCGGCCCTCGCCGGGCGGGATGGTGCCGGTGTCGGCGACCAGTTCCAGGTCGTCCCAGGCCAGTCGCTGGGTGGCGGGGTCGAAGCCCTGCTCGGTGACGTACATGCGGATGTAGTCGGCACCGTGGCGGGCCTGGTCGTGCACGGTGGCGGTGAAGTCGTTGTCCACCGGCGCGGCGTGCCAGGGGCCGGGCTCGTCCAGCGCGGCGTAGCGGTCGCCGCCGGTGCGCCCGGCGCTGCACAGCTGGCCGTCGGGGATGGCGGTCCGGTGGTCGCCGCCGACGTTCTCGCGGTAGAGGCCGTTCCAGTTCCACATCGCCGTGCTGTCGGCCTGCCAGGCCTGCCAGCACATGGGGTCCTCGGCGGCCATGTCGGGGTTCTGGAAGTCGTCGCCCCAGCGCTCCCAGCAGCCGTAGTTGCGCGAGGCGGGGTCGACGGTCGAGCCGTGGGCGAAGGCGTTGCCGGTGAAGACGGTGGTCAGGGCGAGCGGGACCACGGCGCCGATGACCAGGGCGCGCCGCAGAGCGGTGGACGGGAACGAGGGGCGCGGTACACGGAGGGATTGCGCAGACATGAGTCCTCGAAGCGGTTCGACAGTGGGCGAGTCATGCGGCCTCGACCCATGGGGTCCACTTCACGCGAACCCGTATCCTATGCCCGACACGGCCTGCACTCAAGAGGCCGCACAAAGTATCCGGCCGAGGGGCTGAACCGTGCGGGGCCGCCCTCCAGCGGAGACGGGAACCGCGCGCGGGCATCGGTTACCGCTGCGCAACCGGGCGGCGATACGGCCGTCATGCGGCTGTGCCCAACTGTGGGGGCACATGCGATCGGGGGTCGGAGTTCGCCAACCGGGTGCCGGTCCTTTGGCAGATATCGCCCATGCCGCCGTCGCGCACGGCTCCTAAGGTTGCCCGGAAGTGAAGTGGATCACGTACCGGTGACCCGCCGAACCGAGTGCGTGCCCCGCGTGGGCGCGCCCTGCGCCCGGTCGCTACGGACACGTCACGCCTGGAGGCCCCAGTGAACCTCGGCTTGCGGTGGAAGCTCTACGGAGACGGCAGCGCGCCGCCTCCCGGAGAGGTGGTCCGGCCCCAGGAGCGCCTCTCCTGGGGGCGCACCACGGGTCTCGGCGCCCAGCACGTCGTCGCCATGTTCGGTGCGACGTTCGTCTTCCCGATCATCATGGGCCTGGACCCCAACCTGGCGATCATGATGTCGGGCGTCGCCACCATCATGTTCCTGCTCATCGTGCAAGGCAGGGTGCCCAGCTACCTGGGCACCAGCGCCTCCTTCGTGGCCGCGTCGGTCGCCATCTCGCCCGAAGGGGGCAACCCGGCCCTGCTCACCGGCGCCATCCTGGTCGCCGGTCTGGCGCTTGCCCTCTCCGGCATCGCCATCCACCTGCTCGGCCCCAAGGCCGTGATGGCCGCCTTCCCGCCCGCGGTCACCGGCGCGGTCGTGATGCTCATCGGCTTCAACCTCGCCCCCGTGGTGGCCGACAACTACTGGCCCTTCGACCAGTGGACCGGCCTGCTCACCATGGCCTTCGTCGTCCTGGCCACAGTGCTGCTGCGCGGCTTCCTCGGCCGTATCACCATCCTGCTGGGCCTGGTCTTCGGCTTCGTGCTGTCGTGGGTGTTCGACCTCGTCCTCGGCGCCGCGCCGCTGCCCGAGAGCGAGGGCGGCGGCGCCGCACCGCGGGTCGATCTCAGCGCCGTGGGCGACGCCGCATGGATCGGTCTGCCCGACTTCCACGCCCCCGCCTTCGAGGGCTCGGCCGTGCTCGTCGCGCTGCCCGCCGTCATCGCGCTCATCGCCGAGAACGCCGGCCACGTCAAGGCCGTGCAGGAGATGACCGGCGACGACCTCGACCCCTACATGGGCCGCGCCATCTTCGCCGACGGACTGGCCACCTCCGTCGCCAGTTCGGTCGGCGGCTCGCCCACCACCACCTACGCCGAGAACATCGGCGTCATGGCCGCCACCCGCGTCTACTCCACCGCCGCCTACTACGTGGCCGCGATCGTGGCGATCCTCTTCGGGCTGTGCCCCAAGTTCGGCGAACTCGTCGCCGCCACCCCCGCCGGCGTCCTCGGCGGCATCACCGTCGTGCTCTACGGCATGATCGGCCTGCTCGGCGCCAAGATCTGGGTGGAGAACCGCGTCGACTTCGGCAACCCGATCGTGCTCGTGCCCCTCGCGGCCGGCCTGATCGCCGGCATCGGCGGTGTCAGCCTGACCATCACCGAGGGCTTCTCGCTGGAGGGCATCGCCCTGGGAACGATCATCATCCTCGTGGGATACCACCTGCTGTATCGCCTGGCGCCGCCCAGCATGCGGCCGACGCCGGCGCCCGACGGCGACGGAGCCGGGACGGGCGAGTCGGACGCCGGCGCCGGGATCGTGCTCGGCAGCGGTGCCGACACCGTGACCGGCGAGTACAGCGAAACCGAGGCCGGTGGCGGCGCCGATACCGGGAAGGAAGACCGTCAAGGGGGCGCCGCCGGCACCTGAACCGGTCCGAGGCCGCCCGCCGCGGTCCGCCCTGCGCGAGCACGCAGCGAAAGGAGCTCCGTGAAGCCACCGCCGTTCGCCTACCATGCGCCCACCGATCCGGACGAGGCCGTCGGCCTGCTGGCCGAGGCGGGCGCCGAAGGCAAGGCCCTGGCCGGCGGGCAGAGCCTGATCCCACTGCTGAACATGCGGTTGGCCGCGCCCAGCGTCCTGGTCGACCTCAACCGGGTCGCCGGGCTCGGCGGTGTCGAGGTCGACGCCGACGGCGTGCGCGTGGGTGCCCTGGTGCGCCACGCGCAACTGGAGGCCGACACCGCCGCGGCCGAGGCCGTTCCGCTGCTGGGCCAAGGTCTGCGGTTGGTGGCCCACCCGGTCATCCGCAACCGGGGCACCACCGTCGGCAGCATCGTCCACGCCGACCCGGCCGCCGAGATGCCCGCCGTGCTCGCGCTGCTGGACGGCGCCGTCGAGGTGCGCGGTCCGGCGGGCACCCGCACGGTGCCCGCGGCCGAGTTCATCACCGGACCCATGGAGACGGCGCTGGCCACGGGAGAGATCGCGACGGCCGCCCGGTTCCCGCGCCCCGAGCCCGGCACCGGGACCGCCTTCGTCGAGATCAGCCGCCGCCACGGCGACTACGCCCTGTGCGGCGCCGCCGCGGCGGTCACCCTCGGCGCCGACGGGCGCGTCACCCGGGCCCGGTGCTGCCTGATCTCCGTCGCCCCCGTGCCCCTCGTCGTCGACCTGACTCCGCAGCTCGCCGGAGGCGGCGCCCAGACCGACGAGATCGACGAGGCCGCCGCCGTCGCCGCCGAGCGCACCGACCCCGACGACGACATCCACGCCGGCGCCGACTATCGCCGCCACCTGGCGCGGGTGCTCACCGGGCGCGCACTCGCCCAGGCGTCCGCCGCCGCGTCCGCCTCCGCCGCCTACACCGGAGCCGACCGATGACCGAGGAACAGCACGACATCCGGTTGCGCGTCAACGGGATTCCGCATACCGCCCGCGTGCCCGCCCGCCGCCTGCTGTCGGACTGCCTGCGCCACGACCTGGGGCTCACGGGCACCCACGTCGGCTGCGAGCACGGGGTCTGCGGCGCCTGCACCGTCCTCGTCGACGGCCGGCCGGTGCGCTCCTGCCTGATGCTGGCCGTCAGTGCCGCCCAGCACGACGACATCACCACCGTCGAAGGCCTGGCCGCGCCCGACGGCACGCCCCATCCGGCGCAACAGGCGTTCGGCGAGTGCCACGCGCTTCAGTGCGGCTTCTGCACACCGGGCTTCCTCACTCTGGTCGCCGCCTACGTGCGCGACAACCCCGCTCCGGACGAGGAGGACGCCCGAGAGGCCGTCACCGGCAACCTCTGCCGCTGCACCGGCTACCAGAACATAGTCAACGCCGTGCTGCGCACCGCGGAGATCACCCGCGAGCAGGACGGCGGCGCCGGCGTGCCCCACGCGCGCCCGTCCGCCGAACACGACGGCGCCGCGGGCGACGCCACCGCCGCGGCGCCCCGAACGGAGGGAGGCCGCCCGTGAGCACCCGCATGTTCGGAGCGCCCGTCCAGCGCAGCGAGGACGCGCGGCTGGTCGCCGGACGCGGCGCCTTCCTCGACGACCTGGGCGCCGCCGCCTGCGCCGCCGCCTTCGTCCGCAGCCCGCACGCCCGTGCCCGCATCCGCGACATCGACGCCGCCGACGCCGTCGGCGTCGAGGGCCTGATCGCCGTCTACACCTACGAGGACCTGTCCGGCCCCATGGCCGAGCCGCTGCCTCTGCTGATCCCCCACCCCTCCATCCTCGACAGCCGCACCCCCTACGCCCTGGCCCGCGAGTACGTCCACCACGTGGGCGAGGCCGTGGCCATGGTGATCGCCGAGGACCGCTACGCCGCCGAGGACGCCGCGGCCCGCATCCGCGTCGACTACGAGGTCGGCGAAGCCGTGGTCGGCATCGACGCCGCCGTCGCCGCCGAGCGCACCGTGCACGAGGGCATGGCCGACAACGTCGCCGCCCACCTGGTCCAGGAGGTGGGCGACGCCCGCGCCGCCGTCGACGCCGCTCCCAACAGCCTGGAGCTGGATCTGGACGTCGAGCGCTCGGCCGGCACCCCGCTGGAGGGCCGCGGGGTCTACGCCCGCTGGGAACCCGCCTCCAGCTCGACCGGCAGCGACGACGGCCGGCTCCGCGTCTACTCCTCCACCCAGACCGCCACCGGGGTGCGCGCCGCCGTGGCCGCCAAGCTGGAACTGGCGCTGGGCCAGGTCGAGGTGGTGGTGCCCGACGTCGGCGGCGGGTTCGGCGTGAAGATCGTGCACCCCTGGCCCGAGGAGGTCATGGTGCCCTGGGCGGCCCGCCGCCTGGGCCGCGAGGTGAAATGGACCGAGGACCGCCGCGAGCACTTCGTCGCCGCCGCGCACGAGCGCGCACAGCGCCAACGGGTGCGGGTGGGCTTCGACGACAGCGGGCGGATGCTGGGCCTGGACGTCGATCTCCTGCACGACAACGGCGCCTACCTGCCCTACGGCGTCATCGTGCCCATCGTGACCTCCACCCAGCTGCTGGGCCCCTACAAGCCGGGCGCCTACCGCGTGGAGTTCCGCAGCCTCTACACCAGCACGGTGATCGTCACCCCCTACCGCGGCGCAGGCCGGCCCCAGGGCGTCTTCGCGATGGAGCGCACCATGGACGCGATCGCCGACCACCTGGGACTGGACCGCCTGCAGGTGCGCGCGGCCAACGTCATCCGGCCCGACGAGATGCCCTACGACCAGGGGCTGCTGTTCCAGGACGGCCGCCCGCTGATCTACGACTCCGGCGACTATCCGCGGATGCTGGAGATGATCGCCGAGCTGGTGGACTGGCCCGGCTTCGCCGAGTACCGCGATCGAGCGCATCGCGAAGGGCGCCGCGTGGGCATCGGCGTGGCCTGCTATGTCGAGGGCACCGGTCCCGGCCCCTACGAGGGGGGCCACGTGCAGGTCGAGACCAGCGGCAAGGTGCGCGTGGCCACCGGGCTGACCAGCCAGGGCCAGGGGCACGGCACGGTGCTCGCCCAGATCGTCGCCGACGAGCTCGACGTGCCGCTGTCGGACGTGGAGGTCACCACCGGCGACACCCGGCGCATGGGCTACTCGGTGGGCACGTTCGCCTCGCGCGGCGCCGTCACCAGCGGCAGCGCCGTGGCGCTGGCGGCACGCCGCCTCAAGGACAAGGCGCTGCGCATCGCCGCCGACGCGCTGGAGGCCGACGCCGGCGACCTGGAGTTCGCCGACGGGCGCATCCAGGTCACGGGCAGCCCGGTCCACTCCATCGACCTGAGCACCGTCGCGGTGCTGTCCAACCCGCTGCGCTACGCCTTCGACAGCGCCTCGGCCGCCGCCACGCAGTTCAGCGGCTCCGCCGACTACGACCGGCCGCCCGTGGCCGAGGGCGAGGCGCCCGGCCTGGAGGGCACCGACTACCACTCGCCGCTGCGCTGCACCTTCGCCAACGGCGCCCATGCGGCGATCGTCGAGACCGACCCCGACACCGCCGAGATCCGCATCCTGCGCTACTGCGTCGTCCACGACTGCGGCAACCTGATCAACCCGCGCATCGTCGAGGGCCAGGTGCAGGGCGGCGTCGCCCAGGGCGTGGCGGGGGCGCTGTACGAGCGCATGGCCTACGACTCCGACGGCCAGCTCCTCAACGCCTCGCTGATGGACTTCCTGATGCCCTACGCCAGCGAGATCCCGTCCGTGGAGATCGCGCACATGCAGACGCCCAGCCCGCTCAATCCGCTGGGGGTCAAGGGGGCCGGCGAGGCGGGCGTCATCCCGGCTTCGGCCGCGCTGGCGGCTGCGGTGGAGGATGCCGAGGGCTTCCGCGTGGACCGGATGCCCATCTCGCCCTCGGAGCTGTTCGAACTGCGGCGGCGCCACGCGGCCGGAGGTGTCCCCTCGGTCCCTGCGCGCCCGTCGCCGGCATCCGCCCCGAGCGGAGCCGCCGCGGACGCCCCTGCCCCTTCGTCGCCCCCGCCCGCCGGCGCCGCCCCGCCCGAGGGGCCGGATCCGTCCGAACCGCCAGTCCCGTCCGCGAGGGAGCCCCGTTGAAGATCACCGGCAGCGCCACACTCCAGGCACCCGCGCAGCGGGTCTGGGACCGCATGCTCGACCCCCAGGCGCTGGGGCGGGCGATCCCCGGCTGCGAGCACCTGGAGCGGACCGGACCCAACGAGTACCGCGGCACCGTCACCGCCGGTGTCGGCTCGATCAAGGGCAGCTTCCAGGGTGACGTGCGGTTGGGCGACCTGCGGCCCGCCGAGTCCCTGACCATGCACGCTCAGGGGGCGGGCGCGCCCGGCACGGTCAACGCCGAGATCGGCGTGCGCCTGAAGGACCTCGGCGACGGCCGCACCGAGTTGTCCTACGATGCCGAGGCGGTGGTAGGCGGAATGGTCGGCGGGGTCGGCCAGCGCATGCTCAGCGGCGTCGCACGCAAGATGGCCGGGGAGTTCCTGGGCCGCCTGGACGAGGAGGTGTCCACAAGAGCGGAGCTGAGCGGGGCCGTGCCCGAGCAGGCCGAGGGCCCCACGGCTCCGGCCGAACCGCAGGCCTCGACCGTCGCTCCCGGGCCGCCGCGCCCGCACGCCCCCGCCGCACCGGCGCCCGCGGCAGCGGGCGGCGACGGCTCCGCGGTGTTCATGCGCGGCGCGCTCTTCGGCGCCGCCGCGGCACTCGCGGGCGTGGTCGTCGGCGCCTGGGCGGGACGCGGGCGAAGGGGCTGAATCCCCCGCGGCGCCGGGCGTGCCGCGGGCATCGTGTGCGCCACTCCGGCCGCGTCGGCCCGCCCGGGCTCGCGGCTCCATCCGGGGTGGCGCACGCGTGTGCGCACAGCCCGGATCATGGAGAAGCCCCGGGAACCGGCGATTCAGGACGTATTTCTCCACGTTGTCGCTCTCTCGTAATCTGCTTCGGTAGTCAACCGGTCACCTGGCGCCGCCGGGCGGTGCTAGGTTCGCTCCGAGGTGTGCGAAAGCCACCGCCGACCCGCATCTCCGTAGCCGCAGGCGTTTTTCGCATCGTCTGACAGGGTCCGCTACGAACCCCCTGATTTGGCCCAGCGTCGTGAGGGAGCCGAGATCCACGTGAGCGAAACACCGAAACTCTCAACGAAGATCATCGTCGCCGGCGGATTCGGCGTGGGGAAGACGACCTTCATCGGTGCCGTCTCGGAGATTCCGCCGGTCCGTACCGAGGCCGCCGTGAGCGCCGCCAGCGCGGGCATCGACGACCTCTCCCACACGCCCGACAAGACGAGTACGACGGTGGCCATGGATTTCGGCCGCATCTCGCTGGAGACCGACCTGACCCTCTACCTGTTCGGGACCCCGGGCCAGCAGCGGTTCTGGTTCATGTGGGACGACCTGGTACGCGGCGCCCTGGGCGCGATCGTCCTCGTCGACACCAGACGTCTGGAGGACTCCTTCCAGGCGCTGGACTACTTCGAGAAGCAGTACCGCCTGCCCTTCCTGGTCGCTCTGAACTCCTTCGAGAACGACCCCGGCCACTCGACCGAGGAGCTGCGCGACGCCCTCGACCTCAGCGCCGACGTGCCGATCGTGCGCTGCGACGCCCGGGAGCGGCAGTCGGTCGCCGACACCCTGGCCGCTCTCGTGCGCCATGCGATCGCCATGGAGGCCGCCCAGCGCAGCGGCCAGAACGGCCCGCACGGCCAGCTCGTGCGCTGAGCCCGCCGGCCCGCGTGCCGCGGGCTCGCGGGAGCCTTCCGGCCCGATCTCCGCAATCTCGGTCGGCCGGATGGAACTGTGAGGGGCGTGACAGCGTTACCCTTGCGTGGTGTTCGGACGAATGGCTGATAGCGTCCGCCGTCTGCTGGGTAAGCCCGGCGCGGTGGATCTGCGCCCCTATACAAAGCTTCTGGAACCGATCGAGGCCCGCGAGCCCGACCTCCGCGAGCTCAGCGACGCCGAGCTGAGTGAGAAGGCGACGGAGCTGGGCAACGCGGATCTGCCCTACGACCGCCAGGACCTCGTCGAGTTGTGCGCGGTCGGCCGCGAGGCGGCCCGCCGCACCCTCGACGAACGGCCCTACGATTCTCAGCTCCTCGGCGTCATGGCGCTGCTGGACGGCCACATCGCCGAGATGGCCACCGGCGAGGGCAAGACCCTCTCCGGTGCGCTGGCCGCGGCCGGGTTCGCGCTGCGCGGGCAGCGCGTGCACGTGCTCAGCGTCAACGACTACCTGGCGCGCCGCGACGCCGAGTGGATGTCCCCCCTCTACGACATGCTGGGCGTGGCCGTCTCCTGGATCGCCGAGGACTCCACCCGCGACCAGCGCCGCGCGGCCTACTCCGCCGACGTCACCTACGCCGCGGTCAGCGAGCTGGGCTTCGACGTGCTGCGCGACCGCATGGCCACCGACCTCGACCAGCGCGTGGTGCCCGAACCGAACATCGCGCTGATCGACGAGGCCGACTCCGTCCTGGTCGACGAGGCCCGTGTCCCGCTGGTGCTGGCCGGCGCCGCCGAGACCGCCGACCCCGACGCCGAGATGGCCGAGCTGGTGCGGCACCTCACCCCCATCGTCGACTACGAGATCGACCCCGAGGGCCGCAACGTCCAGCTCACCGACACCGGCATCGACAAGGTCGAGAAGGAGCTCGGCGGTGTCGACCTCTACGACGAGGACGACACCTCGGTGCTGCCTCGCGTCAACCTCGCCCTGCACGCCCACGCCCTGCTCCAGCGCGACGTGCACTACGTCGTCCGCGACGGCGAGGTCCGCCTGATCAACGAGTCGCGCGGCCGCATCGCGATGCTGCAGCGCTGGCCCGACGGCCTGCAGGCCGCCGTCGAGGCCAAGGAGAAGGTGGCCGTCTCCGACACCGGGGAGGTCCTCGACTCCATCACCGTGCAGGCGCTGGTGCTGCGCTATCCCACGCGCTGCGGCATGACCGGCACGGCGATGGCCGTGGCCGAGCAGCTGCGCGAGTTCTACGAACTCGAGGTCGCGGTCGTCCCGCCGAACAAGCCCTGCATCCGCGAGGACGAGGGCACCCGGCTCTACGCCACCCTTGAGGAGAAGGAGGACGCCCTCGTCGAGGAGATCGCCGAGGTGCACGCCACCGGGCGGCCCGTCCTGATCGGCACCCAAGACGTGGCCGAGTCCGAAGCGCTGGCCAAGCGCCTGGCCGACGAAGGCCTGGAGTGCGTCGTCCTCAACGCCAAGAACGACGCCGACGAGGCCGCCGTGATCGCCGAGGCCGGCACCCACGGCGCCGTCACCGTCTCCACCCAGATGGCCGGTCGCGGCACCGACATCCGGTTGGGCGGCAGCGACATGGCCGACCGCGACCGGGTGGTCGAGAAGGGCGGCCTCTACGTGATGGGCTACGGCCGCTATCCCAGCAGCCGGCTCGACGACCAGTTGCGCGGGCGCGCGGGCCGCCAGGGCGACCCCGGTGCCTCGGTCTACTTCGTCTCGGTCGAGGACGACCTGGTCGCCAACAACGCCCCCGAGACCCGCGGCTACGAGGCCCAGGGCGACGGTGCCATCACCGACGACAGCTGGCTGCGGATGGTCGACCACGCCCAGCGTGTCTCCGAGGGCAGGCTGCTGGAGGTCCACCGCAACACCTGGCGCTACAACAAGCTGATCGACGTGCAGCGCAGCGTGGTGCTGGAGCACCGTGAGGCGGTGCTCTCCGAGGATCTGGGCGACCGCCAGCTGCGGGTCGACTGCCCGGCCCACCACGCCGAACTCCTCGAGTCCGCCGGCGAGGAGGAGACCGCGCGGGCCGCGCGGCTGATCACCCTCTACCACCTCGACCGCGGCTGGACCAACCACAACGCGTACCTGGCCGAGCTGCGCGAGGGCATCCACCTGCGCTTCCTGGGCCGGCGCGACCCGCTGGACGAGTTCAACGCCGACGCCGTCCCGGCGTTCAAGGGCTTCCTGGACGAGGCCCGCGCCCGCGCCGCCGAGACCTTCGCCGAGGTCGAGGTCGGCGAGGACGGCACGATCGACGTCGCCGAGGTCGGCGTCAAGCGTCCCACCATGACCTGGACCTACATGGTTCACGACCACCCGTTCTCCTCGGCGCTGGAGACGGCGGCCGGCCGCTTCCGCGGCAAGCTCTCCGGAAGCGGCCAGATGGCCTGAGAGTACGGCGAAGCTTCCAGGGGCCGCGTCCCGACCGCCGCTTACGCGGCAGGGGCGCGGCCCCGATCCGTTCCGGCCGGTGAAGCCGTCGAGAGGACTCCGAATCCACGAGCGGGGCCGCCTGCCGCCGTGCTCGTGCCGCGACCAAAGAAACCGCTCAGGTGTTGTCAGATCTTGCCGATTAACCACGCCGCTGCGACCAGTTGAATCCCTAGTGCGGCCCCGCGCTCGCGGCGGCCGCGGACGATTCGACGGACACGCAGGGGCGGGTGAATGGCAGGGCAGCGCAGAGTCCGCATCGGCATCGACACCGGCGGCACCTTCACCGACGTCGTGGCACTCGACGAGGCCACCGGAGCGCTGCTGGCGACCAAGACCCCGTCGACACCCGCCGACCCCTCCGCCGGATTCATGGACGGCGCCGCCAAGGCCCTCGACCTGCTGGGCGCCCAGACCGAGGTCAGCGCCCTGTGCCACGGCACCACCGTGGCCACCAACCTGCTGCTGGAAGGCGAGACGGGCCCGCTCGGATTCATCACCACCGAGGGCTACGAGTTCATCTTGGAGATCGCCCGCCAAGCAGTGCCCGACGGCTACGGCAACTCCTACTTCTGGGTGAAGCCCGAGCGGATCGTGCCCGCCGACCTGGTGCGCACCGTCGGCGGCAGACTCGACCACACCGGCGCCGAGATCCGGCCCCTGGACGAGGACCAGGCCGCTGAGGCCGCCCGCTGGTTCCGCGACCGCGGCATCGACACCATCGGCGTGTGCCTGCTGCACTCCTACGCCGACCCCGCACACGAGCGCCGGCTGCGCGAGATCCTGCGTGCCGAACACCCCGGGGCGACCGTCTCCATCAGCTCGGAGGTGCTGCGCGAGTACCGCGAGTACGAGCGCTCCATGACCACCCTCGTCGACGCCGCCGTCAAACCCGGAGTCGCCCGCTACATCGGCGGCATCGCCGCGCGCCTGGAGCAGGCCGGGCTCGGCGCCGGCGGCGGGCGCCCGCCGTTTCTGGTGATGAAGTCCAACGGCGGTGTGCTCTCCGCCGAGGAGGTCGTCAACCAGCCCATCAGCACGGTGATGTCGGGCCCGGCCGCCGGGGCGCTGGGCGCCGCCCTGCTGGCCGGGCGCGCCGGCTACGACCGCGTCCTCACCCTCGACGGCGGCGGCACCTCCACCGACGTGTCGGTCGTGCTCGACGGCGAGCCCGGGCTGACCACCGAGGGCAGCGTCGGCCGCCACCCGTCCAAGATCCCGATGATCGACGTCGTCACGGTCGGCGCCGGCGGCGGATCCATCGCGCGCATCTCCCCGGAGGGCGCCCTCAAGGTCGGCCCCGCCTCGGCCGGCGCCGACCCCGGCCCGGTCTGCTACGGCAAGGGCGGCGCCGAACCCACCGTCACCGACGCCCACGCCGCCCTCGGTCGCATCCCGCCGCACTTGCTCGGGGGCGAGATGCCTCTGGACGCCGCCGCCGCGCAGGAGGCCCTGGCCGGGCTGGGACACAAGCTGGGCATGGACACGGCCGAGACCGCCGAGGGCATCCTGCGGATCTCGGCGTGGAACCAGGCCAACGCCCTGCGCCAGGTCACCGTCCAGCGCGGGCTGGACGTGCGCGACTTCCACCTGGTGGCCTTCGGCGGCTCGGGCTCGCTGCTGCTGTGCCCGCTGCTGGACATCCTCGGCCCCGCGGGCGCGTTCGTGCCGCCCGACCCCGCCAACGTCTCGGCGTTCGGGCTGCTGAGCGTGGACGTGCGCAACGACTACGTGCGCACCCGCGTCGCCCGCCACGCAGACCTGGACGCGAGCGCGGCCGAGTCCGTCTTCGGCGAACTCGCGGCCGAGGCGGCCGCGTCCCTGCGAGACGAGGGGTTCGACGACGAGGTCGGTCAGGACGGCGTCGGCGGGATGCGCCTGGAGCGCAGCGCCGACCTGCGCTACTTCGGCCAGGCCTACGAGGTGCGGGTGCCGGTCCCGCCCGGTCCGCTGGACGCCGCTGCCGCCGACGAGGTCGCCGCGGAGTTCCACACCGCACACCGCGACCTCTACGGCTACGACCTGCGTGACGATCCCAATCAGCAGGTGGAGTGGGTCAACCTGCGCGTCACCGGCATCGGCCGCATCCGCCGGCCCGAACCGCGGCCCCTCACCGCCGGCGGCGAGGGCGGCCCCGAGAGGGCGCGCACCGGGGCGCGCGACGTCCGCTTCGACGGCGCCGTCTGCCCCGACACCCCGGTCTACCGGCGCGACCTGCTCGCACCCGGCCAGACCGTCTCGGGCCCCGCGGTGATCGAGGAGTACGCCTCGACCCTGCCTCTGCACCCCGGGTTCACCGCCCGCGTGCACCCCGACGGCGGTCTCGCCGTCACCGCCGATACCCCGCCCGCAGTCGAGGAGGCGCAGCGTTGAACGACGGCCCCGCTGCCACGGCCGCCGACCGGCCCCCGGCCGACCCGGTGCTGGTCGAGATCGTCGAAGGCACCCTCGCGTCGGTGGAGAAGGAGGTCGAGACCGCGATCGCGCGCACCTCCCGATCGCCCATGATCCGCGACGCCCACGACTTCCGCGCAGGCATCCACGACCGGCGGCTGCGCAAGCTCACCGGCCGCTCCTACTCGGCCCTGGTCCATCCCGTCGCCCGCGACTTCCCGCTTGAGACCATGCGCCCCGGCGACGTGTTCTTCCACAACGACGTGTACGAGTCCGAGGGCGGCATCGGCCACCTGCCCGACCTGTGCGTGACGGTGCCGGTATTCCACGACGACGGTTCGGGCCCCGAGGTGGTGGCGTTCGTGCAGGCCTTCGGCCACCACGACGACATCGGCGGCGCCTGCCCCGGATCCATGCCGCCCAAGGCGACCTCGGTGTTCGAGGAGGGCCTCATGGTCCCGCCGATCAAGCTGTGGGACCAGGGTGTGCCCAACCGCGCCGCGCTGCGCATCATGGTGCGCAACTCCCGCATGCCCGACTCGCTGGCGGCCGACCTCGACGCCGAATGCTCCGCCTGCCTGATGGGGGCTCGCCGGCTCGCCGACCTGTTCGACCGCTACGGCCGCGCCGCCGTCGAGCGCAGTTTCGACGCCGTGCTGGAGGCCACCACCGAGACCTACCGGCGTGAGATCCTGGCCAAGATCCCCGACGGCACCTACATGTGGGAGGACTACGCCGAGCACGACGGCGTCGACGAGCCGCGGCTGCACCGCCAGCGCATCACGCTGACCAAGGAGCCCGACCGGCTGGTCATCGACTTCACCGGCACCTCGCCGCAGGCCCGAGGGCCCATCAACCACTGCGGCGACTACGCCGACGGCAACTTCCTCAAGAAGTGGCTGGCGCCGATCCTGCGCAACCTCGCCGACACCCCGGAGCGCATGGCCGAACTCGACGTCAACGAGGGCGTGGTGCCGCTCATCGAGATGCGCTTTCCGGAGAAGGGCACTCTGCTCACGCCCGTCTTCCCGGCGCCCACCAACGCGCGCACCTTCGTCATCCTGCGCCTGCTGGGCGTGCTCGCCGGCGCTCTGGCCAAGGCCGTGGACGGCTACATGCCCGCCGACCAGGAGACCATCCGCTACACCGGCGTCTTCGGCACCGGCACCGACGGCGAGCCCTACCTCATGCGCGAGGTGCTGGGCGGCGGCTCCGGCGGGCGGCACTACGCCGACGGCGAGGACACCATCCACGTGGTGCCCGACTCCCGCAACCTGCCCACCGAGTTCACCGAGTCGCGGTTCCCCTTCATCGTCGAGAGGCTGGGCCTGGCTGCCGACTCCGGCGGCGCAGGGAGGTTCCGCGGCGGGCTGGGCTACGAAAAGCACATCCGGATGCTGCGCGACGCGTCGTTCATGTCCATCGCCGACCGCTCCATCCTCTCCTGCTGGGGCGTCAAGGGCGGCCGCGCCGGAGCGCCGTTCCAGGTGACCATCGACCCCGGCGGACCCCATGAGCGCGAGTCGGGCGGGCTGGTCGAGGCCGAACCGGTGCGCGCGGGCGAGATCATCCGCATCCGCACCACCGGCGGCGGCGGATGGGGCGACCCGCTGGAACGCGACCCCGCCGCGGTGGTCGCCGATGTGCGGTGCGGAAAGGTCTCCCGCGAGGCCGCCCGCGCCGACTACGGCGTGCCCGTCGAGGGACCCCGCGACGATCCGTGGACCGACGCGGTCGAGGTGGAGCGCCTGCGCGCCGAACTGCGCCGCGTCCGGCCCGACGACGCGCCCTTCTTCGACCGCGGCCCCGGATACCCCGTCCTGTCCGGCGGCGCGGACAGCGCGGAGGTCGATCGCCTGTGATTTCGCGTGTTGTGATCGCCCTGGGCGGCAACGCCATGACCGCCCCCGACGGCAGCGCCCGCCCCGACGACCAGCGCAGCGCGCTCACATCGGCGATGGAGCACGTCGCCGACCTGGTCGCCGCCGGCACCGAGGTCGTGCTCACCCACGGCAACGGTCCTCAGGTCGGCAACCTGCTGGTCAAAAACGAGCTGGCCGCCGACACGGTCCCCCCGGTCACCCTCGACTGGTGCGGCGCGCAGACCCAGGCCACCATCGGCTTCACCATCGCCAACGCGCTGGAGTCGGCGCTGGCCCGCCGCGGGCGGCAGCGCGCCGTCAGCGCCGTGGTCACACGCACGCTCGTCGACGCCGCCGACCCGGCCTTCGACAGGCCGGCCAAGCCGGTCGGCCGCTATGTACCCCGAGACGAGGCCCGGCGCTTGGCCGCCCTCGGACAGGACTGGGTGGACTTCGGAGAGCGCGGCTGGCGCCGCGTGGTGGCGTCCCCCCAGCCGTGCGAGATCCTCGATGCGCCCGCCGTGCGCGCGCTGCTCGACGCCGGCGTGGTGCCGGTGGCCGCGGGCGGCGGCGGAGTGCCCGTGACGCGCGACGCCTCCGGCGGACTGCACGGCGTGCAGGCCGTACTGGACAAGGACCGCACCGCCGCCCTCATGGCGTGCGCCCTGGGGGCCGACGCCCTGCTGATCGCCACCGACGTGCCCAACGCGGTCGTCGACTACGGCACGTCCCACGCCCGTCCCATCGGGCGCATCCGCGCCGGCGACCTGCGCGCCCACCTCCTCGGCGGGCAGTTCGCCGAGGGAAGCATGGGCCCCAAGGTCGAGGCCGCCGTGCGGTTCGTGGAATCGGGCGGCCAGCGCGCCGTCATCACCGGACTCGACGGTGTCGCCGCAGGATTGGCCGGGCAGGCGGGTACCGTCGTCGAACCCTGAAACCCGGACCCGAGCAGCAGCCGAGAACTCCGCAACGAAAGAGGTGGACCCAGATGCCCACACCCGTCGAGGTGCACAAGGTGGCGATCGAGAGTGTGACGGACGCGTCCGGGCTGGCCCGGCTGATCGACGACGGCACCGTGCGCGCCGACGACGTGCTGGCCGTGATCGGCAAGACCGAGGGCAACGGCGGTGTCAACGACTACACCCGGATCCTTGCCGACCGGGCCTTCCGTGAGGTGCTGACGGACAAGGGGAGCCGCAGCGAGGAGGCCGTGAAGCAGGTCCCGCTGGTGTGGTCGGGCGGCACCGACGGCGTCCTCTCGCCGCACGCCACGGTCTTCGCCCGCGCGCCCGAGGGGCGCTACACGCCCACCGACGAGCCGCGGCTGGCTGTGGGCATCGCCATGAGCGAGGAGATCCTGCCCGAGGACATCGGGCGTCCGGCCATGGTGCGCAAGGTCGCCGCGGGTGTGCGCACGGCGATGCGGGAGGCCGGGATCACCGACCCCGCCGACGTGCACTACGTGCAGACCAAGACTCCGCTGCTGGTGCTGGGGACCATCAACGACGCCAAGTCGCGCGGCCACAGCGTGGTCACCGAGGACACGCTCAAGTCGATGGACATCTCCAACTCCACCACCGCCTTGGGGATCGGCACCGCGCTGGGCGAGATCGAGGAGCCCGCGGCCGAGCAGATCCACTCCGACCTCAGCCTGTACTCCTCGGTGGCCTCCTGCTCCTCCGGTGTGGAGCTGGACCGGGCCCAGATCGTGGTGGTGGGCAACGCGCGCGGCGTGGGCGGCAGGTTCCGCGCCGGGCACGGGGTCATGGCCGACGCTCTGGACGCCGACGGGATCTGGTCGGCCGTGCGCTCGGCAGGCGTGGACCTGCCCGAGCGCCCCCACCCCGACGATCTGGACGACCGGTTGGTCAACGTCTTCATCAAGTGCGAGGCCGACCCATCGGGGCGGGTGCGTGGGCGGCGCAACATCATGCTCGACGACTCCGACGTGCACTGGCACCGGCAGATCAAGGCCACCGTCGGCGGCGTCGCGGCCGGAGTGACCGGCGATCCGGCGGTGTTCGTCTCGGTCGCGGCGGTCCACCAGGGCCCCTCGGGCGGAGGCACCGTGGCAGCTGTCGCCGACCTCGGAGGGTGACGTTTCCGGCATTCCACGGCCCTTTTCGGTCGGCCGCACCGACTGTACGCTCCCGGAACCGATGCCGCTGAGTCCCCGAGCCTCGATGCAATTGCACGGCAGGCGGGGTAAGGTTCGAAACACCCAAGGGCGGACCACCCTGCCCGGAACCCGCCCGCCCTTCCGCATGGGCGGAAACCGGGACTTCTCGCATGACGGGAGACGGTCGGACGTGGAGCATGAAATCGGTGCGGAAGAGAAGATCAGCTACGGCCGGAACGACCGCTTCATGGGCGGCCCGGTCGGCGGCGGCCGCTTCTGGCTGGAGGACGACGGCACCCCTGCGGCCAAGCTCGGCGGGCCCGAGGAGTGGCGCGACCAGGGCATGATCGACGTGCGCAGAGGCGACACGTTCACCGTCGGCGGCCAGACCTGGCGGATCACCGACATCGTCGCCGCCGACTCCGACGACGCCTACCTCACGGCGGTCCGCGTGAGCTGACGAGCACACGGCGGTCGGCGCCCGGGCCCGTACGTGCCCGGGCGCTCGTGTGTCGGGGGCCGGGCGGCGCGGAGCGGGCGGCCCGCCTTCCTGCACGGACATGCTCGGCGCCCTCGCCGACAGCGGGAACGCGTCCGCCGCGGAACCCCTGATCCCGCTTATGTCCGGTTTATACGGGCAGGTCACTCAGTCGGACTCGGCGGCCGAAAGCAAGCAATCGAGACGTTCCGGTTACCGGATCAGGCCGTCCGCGTGACCGGAGCCCCGTTACCGTCGTCAGCACGCGGTGCCCCATCGCGCGGCCTCGTCCCCGGCCCCGCACGGCCCTGAGGGCGCGCTACCGCGGTTCATCCCCCCTTCGGCCGGCCCCAGGAGCTGTCCCCCGCCCCTGGGGCCGGAGCCGTGTACCGGCCGTGCCGCCGGAGGGGGCGGGGCGCGGGTCCTGTAGCTTCGTGCCATGGCACTGAGGCATATCGCGCTGTTCCGCTGGTCCGAGGACGTCACGCCCGCTCAGATCGCCCGGGTCGAGGAGGCGCTCGGGCGCCTGCCCGGTCTGATCTCCGAGCTCGACGGCTACTCCTTCGGCCGCGACCTCGGCATCGGGGCCGACACCTACGACTTCGCGGTGGTCGCCGACGTCGCGGACGAGGACGCCTTCGCGGCCTACCGCGACCACCCCGAGCACCAGGCCGCCCTGGGGATCATCCGCCCGCTGCTCGCCGACCGGGCGGCCGTGCAGTTCTCCACGAGCTGATCCGAGGCCGGTGGAGATCCCTGCCTAGATCGCGTTCTCGCCGCGCTCGGTCCGGCGAGGACCCCCGGCTCACAGGGGTATAGCCGGTTCATCGGCAGGTATTGCGGTGAAACCGGTTCTACAGCTAATTTCGGCTCTGAGGCCCGGCATGGTGAGAGGCCGGGCGGCGGGGACCCTCCGCCGCCCGGCCGGACACCGGGCGCCTGCGCGCCGCCTGCCGGCGGTGGAACGCGCCCCGCCGTCGGCGGGTGGCGCCCTTGGACCACCGATGCCGCGCCCGCGTCCCTCAGTCCAGCAGGCGCCCCATCTCCCGCACGGTGGGGCAGGGCCATCGCAGCATGCAGCAGCGGCACCGCCGGACGGGTGGCGTGCTGTCGCTGCTGAGGGCACCGGCGTCGCGCGGGCGGTGCGTCTCCAGCAGTGCCAGGCACAGGTCGGCGAATGAGGCGATCTCCTGGCGGGCGTTGGCGTAGAAGGCGATGTCGTTGATCCGCATCAGCGCGTTGCCGTCGGACTGCGCGGGGACCCCGACCGTGTCGGGCCCCCACGGCACCGCTTTGGCCGCGCGTTCGCGGATGCCTTCCACGTAGATGCGGAGCCGCTCGTGGTCGTCGAGCTGCCCGGCCGTGGACGCGAAGATGTCCGAGAGCGACATGCGGCCTCCCCGTGCGGCGCCGACCCCGCGACACGCCGCGGTCGGCGGCGGTGTTGTCTCGAACGAGGATTGTCGCAGCCGCCCGGTCCTCGCGCCGAGTGGGCGCGCCGATTCGGTGCGTGACCGAACGGATGGCTGCTGTTCGGGACGTGCGCGGGCCGCCGGCCCGGGGTGCCCGGAACCGGCGGCCGCGGTGGTCAGCTGCAGTTGCCGCCGCAGCTGCAGCTGCCGCCGCTCTGGCAGCCGCAGCCGCAGTTCGAGCCGCAGTTGCAGCCGCCGGGGACCGGGGGAGTGGGGGCGGACTCGGGCATGGTGCCTCCTCGAAGGGGGTGGCGGACGCCCGCCGGGGCAGGCGTCGCACTGCGTCGACACAGATGCCCGCTGTGCGTGGTCGCCAACCCGTCCGCGGGGTTCGATGAGTGTTGCCCCCGCTGCGGTGCCGCCCCGAGAAGCACGCCGGGCGGCCGCCGGTAGACGGCCGCCCGGCTCCGCTCCCGCTCCCGCCCGGCCGGGCGCGCCCATGCGCCGATCGGCGGGATCAGCCGAAGAACCCCGACGCCGGCGCCGGCCGCCGCACCATCCGGTACAGCCAGATCTGGCCCAGCACCATGAACGGGACGAGGGGGGCGACGGCCGAGTAGAACAGCACGGCGATGCCGTCCGGAACCGGGGCCACGGGCAGGTTCACCGCAGCAGCGATCAGCAGCGGAACCGACGCCAGAGCCGCGGCCGAGGTGTGCCGTGACAGCCGCGGTCCCGTCAGTCCCGACGTCGCGGCGAGTGCACCCAGCACCACGAGTGCCGTCGCGGCGGCCGCCAGCGGACGCTCGGCCGCCACACCGCCGGGAAGCGGCGACGCCGCCGCTGCGAGGAGGGCCGCGGCCAGCGCCGCGCGCGCGAGCGGGCGCGTCGCCCGGGCGGCGGTGTCGGCGGACACAGCGGATTCGGTCGGCATGGAACCGGGGGCCGCCGTGTGCCCGATAACAGCTGCCGGAACCCCCGACGCGGTCCGTGCGCCGCCGGCGCCGGACCCGCTCGCCCCGCCGCCCGGGAGGCGGCCGGGCACGGCGCCGCCCCCTCCCGCGGCCACACCGTCGGGCGCCGGCGAGGGGCTCTGCCGGTGCATCGGCTCCGCCGCGGCCGCCGGAACCAGCCTCTCAGCGCCGAACGCCGCGCCGCGCAGCGCGAACAGCGCGACGGCCGTCAGCGCGCACGCGATCGCGAACGGGCTCAGGAGGCTTCCGCCCCCCAGCAGCCCGCCGACGACCAGGCCCAGGCTCAGCGCCAGCGTCCAGCTCCCGCCGACGATCCACACGTCGCAGACCGCCCGCCCGGCGCCCGTGCGCATGCGGCCGCGCATCCACAGCCCCGCGTCGCGGAACAGCCACCCGGCCAGCAGCGCCACGAAGACCGGCCACCGGCCCGTGATCACCTCGGCTTTCAACACGGGGAACAGTCCCATGGCCACGCCCACCGTGCCGAGCAGCCACACTTCGCTGCCCAGGAAGTAGGGGGCCATGGCCGAGACCGCGCGCCTGCGCTCGGCGCCGGTGCGGGCCACGTAGGGCATCAGCATGCCCAGCCCGATGTCGCATCCGGCGAGGACGAGATAGCCCGACACGAGACCGGCGAGGAGGACGACGGCAAGGATTTCCACGGCATGCTCCTTCGGAAAGGGCGGTACGGGGGAGGCGCGGTCCGGGCTAGAAGGTGTGGACGGTCGGGAGTTCGGCGTCGTCGCCCTCGGCCGGCCCCTTCGTGCGCAGGGGCGCGAGCGGGCCGAGCTCGGGGCCGAGCCGGGCGTAGCGCACCAGCAGCACATAGGTCACGGTGGCCAGCGCCGCGAAGGCGAGCGTGAACAGCGAGAACGAGACCGCGGCCATCGACGGCGTCATGTCGGTCATCGCATCGGCAGTGGTCAGCAGGTCCTCCACCGCCCAGGGCTGGCGCTGGGTCTCGCGCAGCACCCACCCGCCGACGCTCGCCCCGTACGGCAGGAACGGCAGCAGCACCAGCGGCCACAGCACGCCCCGCCAGCGGTCCAGGCGGCGCAGCAGCCACACGGCCAGCAGCACCAGCGTGATCACCGACATCAGCGCCCAGGAGCCCATCATCAACCCGTCGCCGAACGCGTCGAAGAATCCCGGCGCGCTGCCCTCGGCCTCGATCGCGGCGATCTCCTCGGGGCCGTAGGTCAGTCCGCTGCCGGGCGGGACCCGATCGTAGAGCGCGAACTGCATGACGCCGACATGGGCAGTGGGGTAGAGCGCCAGAGCGAACACGGCCGTGCCCCAGCGGATGCCGCGCCCGAACATCCGGTCGGGGTCGTTGCGGCGGGCCAGGTGGTAGGCGCTGACCGCGATGACCACCGCCGACCCCAGAACCAGCGCGCTGAGGCAGATGTGCCCGAACGCCATCAGGGTCGACGGGTTGGCCATCAGAGCCGCCGGATCGCTCACCCGCGCCGTGCCGTCCTCGATCCGCAGGCCGCCCACCGGGTAGCGCAGGAAGCCGTTGGCTACCAGCACCCAGTAGGCCGACAGGTAGGCGGTCCCGGTCACGACCGCGAAGCACATCAGGTGCGCCCACCGGCTCATCCGGTCCCAGCCGAAGATCCACAGTCCCAGGAAGGTGGACTCGACGAAGAACGCGCCCATCGTCTCCACGGCCAGCGGTGCGCCGAAGGCGTAGCCGAACATGTCGCCCAGCCCGCTCCAGTTCAGCGCCAGTTGCAGCTCCATGACCAGGCCGGAGAGCACGCCCATGGCGTAGTTGACGACGTAGAGGCCGCCCCAGAAGCGCACCGCCCGCATCCGCGCCTCGTCACGGCGCAGGGTGGCGCCGAGCTGGCCGAACAGGATGAACGGGGCCAGGCCCAAGGTCAGGGCCACGAAGATGTAGTGGACGCTCGCGGTCAGCGCGAACTGGACGCGCGCCAGCAGCAGCGGATCCTGGAACAGGTCGAACATGTCGGTGGCGCCTCACGAGTCGGCGGAGGATGAGCGCTACCGAGCATGGCCGGGCGGTGCCTCGCGGGGCGTCGCCCGGCGGGCGGCTCTGCGCCTACGCCGCCGGGCGCCCACGGCGCCGCCCGGATACCGCCTCCGGCGTAAGGGGCCCCGCAGACCGCCTCGGGGTTTCCGAGGCTCGGCGCAGGAGCGGCCGCGGCCGAGTCGGCCGGCCGACTCGGCCGCGATGCGCCTATTCCAGCCAACCGGGGGCCACGAGCGAGCTCTCGTAGGCGAAGACCACCAACTGAGCGCGGTCGCGCACCCGCAGCTTCACCATGGTCCTGCTGACATGGGTCTTGGCGGTCGCCGGACTGACGACGAGGCGTTCGGCGATCTCCTCGTTGGTCAGTCCGCCGGCCACCAGCGCCAGGACCTCGCGCTCGCGGTCGGTCAGCTCCGCCAGCCGCGCCGAGGGGCGGGGGCGTTTGGGGCGGCCGGCGTAGTCGGCGATCAGCCGCCGCGTGACCGCCGGGGACAGCAGCGCGTCGCCGCGCGTCACCACCCGCACGCCCTGCAGCAGCTCCTCGGGTTCGGTGTCTTTGACCAGGAATCCGCTGGCGCCCGTGCGCAGCGCCTCGAAGATGTACTCGTCCAGGTCGAAGGTCGTCAGTATGACGATGCGTACCGGTTCCAGCGCGGGGTCGGCGAGTATCCGCCGGGTGGCGGCCAGCCCGTCGAGGATCGGCATCCGGATGTCCATGAGGACCACGTCGGGCAGCTCGGCCGCGGTCATCCGCACCGCTTCCTGGCCGTCGGCCGCCTCGGCCACCACCGATACGTCCTCGGCGCTGTCCAGCAGCGCGCGGAATCCGGCGCGCACAAGCGCTTGGTCGTCGGCAAGAAGGACCCTGATCACCCGCGCCGCTCCTCTTCCCCCTGAGGCGGCCGCGCACCGCCGCGCGCTTCGCCGTGCTCGCCGCCGCCTTCGGAGCGGTGCACCGTGTCGCCGATGCCGCCTGCGGAGGCCGCCCCGCCGTCGCCGTCGGCCGGGCCGACACCGTGGCCGGTGCCGGGCAGCCGGGCCCGTACGGCGAATCCTCCGCCGCGGGCGGGTCCCATCGCAACCTCCCCGCCCAGTGCGGCGACCCGCTCGCGCATCCCGGTGATGCCGTTGCCGGGCGCGAAGCCGAACGGCGTCGCCGCGCCGTCGTCGCGCACCAGCAGTCCGACACCGCCCTGTGCGCACTCGATCTCGACGGTGACCGTGGTGGCGCCGGAATGGCGCACCACGTTGGTCAGCGCCTCCTGCACGATGCGATAGGCGGCGGCCTGCACGTTGGTCGCGGTCGGAGGGGGCCCGCCGTCGCGCACGACCCGCACGTCCAGTCCGGCGCGTCGGGCGCCCTCGGCGAGCTCCTCGATCCCCTCAAGACCCGGGGTCGGCGAGCGCGGCGCCTGCTCGTCCACCGAGCGCAGCACGTTGAGCGTCGCCCGCAGCTCCTGCAGCGTGTCCTTGCTGGTCCGCTTGATCGTCGCCAGCGCGTCGGCGGCCCGCTCCGGCTCGGACTCGATCAGGTAGAGCGCGGTGCCCGCCTGCACGTTGATGAGCGAGATGTTGTGCGCGACGGCGTCGTGCACATCGCGGGCCAGCCGCACCCGCTCCTCCGAGGCCCGGCGCTGGATCGCCTCCTCGCGGGTGCGCAGGGCCTCGTCGGCGCGCTCGCTCGCCAGCTTGCGGTACTCGCGCCGCCGCCGAGCCACTTCGCCGGCGATGAGCACGACCAGCACCATCTCCAGTACCGCCACGGTCGAGTCCAGGCGCGGAGTCCCGAAAACCAGCGCCTCCCAGAGGTGGATCACCAGGAACTGCGCCAGTCCCAGGCTCCACGCCTGCCACCGGTAACCGTCGGCGGCCAGTCCGAACAGCGCGACCATCCCGGCCAGGCCCGTGCCGCCGTCGGGAAACCCCAGGGGGTAGTAGACGGTGGACGCCGCGACGGACGCGACCGCGACAGTCACGGGAATCCGGCTGCGCCAGGCCAGCGGGAGCACCGCCGCGCCGGTGCACACCAGCCCCCACGGCACCAGCGGCCGTGAAGCCGGGGGAGGGTCGGGCAGCAGTTGGACCGCTATGGCCCAGGAGAGGATCACCGCCGCCGCAGCGGCCGTGATCCACGCGTCCCCGCGCCGGGGCTTGATCCGGGACAGCATCCTTCGACGCTACGCGCCGGACCCCCTGCCGCCCGTCCTCCGCTGGAAGGTTCTGCCGGGGGCGCGCCTACGCCCCGAGGAGTACGCGGCGGCGGTGCGGCCAGGGCGGTCGGCCTCAGCCCGTCCCGGTCCGCGCGCGGCGGAGCCTGCGGCGGCTGAGCACTCCGGCGGCGTAGTCGGTCCCCATCGCCGCGGCCAGCAGGACGGCGCCGGCCGCGCCGATCGCGGTCATCTCCTCGCCGAGCAGCGCCATGGACAGCAGCGCCGCGGTCAGCGGCTCGGCGATCGTGCCCACGGCGGCCCCGGCGTCGGAGGCCCGGCTGACCCCGCCGAAGTAGGCGAGATAGGCCAGCACCGTGGGCACGAGGCCCAGGTAGACCAGCAGGGCCAGCGGCGCGGGTGCCGGCGGGACCGCCATGCCGGCGATCAGGCCCGCCGGCATCAGCAGCACACCGCCGATGAGCAGCCCCAGCCCCGCGTTGACCAGCGGATCCAGGCCCACCACCGCAGAGCGGTTGACCAGGGTCATCACCGAGAACGTCAGCCCGGCCGCGAGTGCGCAGGTCATGCCCAGCGCCAACTCGGCGGGGCTCGCGTCGGTCGCGGGGAACCCGACCAGCAGCGCCATGCCGGTCACCGCGAGCAGGACGGAGACCGCCAGGCGCGCCGTGGGCGCGCGGCGCGCCAGCAGGCAGATCCCCGCGGCGACGAAAACCGGCACGCTGCCGATCTTGACCAGGGTCGCCAGGCCGACGGGCACCAGTGTCAGCGAGGCGAAGTAGAAGCATTGGAAGGCCGCGTGCAGCAGGCCGTTGACCAGGAGGCGGATGACTACCCGGCGCGTGCGCGGCACGCGGAGCAGGCGGCCCGACAGCGCCAGGTAGCCGCTGACCACCACGCCCGCGAAGAGCAGGCGATAGCAGGCGACGGCCACGACTGTGACACCCGCAGCCTGCAGGCCGTGCCCGGCGATCCCGCTGGTGCCCCACAGCAGCCCGGCGGCCACCAGCAGGACGAATCCGCGCTGGGCGGTATCGGGACCGGCCGCCGTGTCGGGACGGTCGGAGCGGGGAGGCGGTGCGGCGGCGGAGGGGGCTCCGGTCGCGGAGGAGGCGGTGACAGGCGGTTCGGACACGGTGGGCCACTCCGGGGGCGACGGCGATGGTCGAGGAATCGTCGGCGCAGGGGCGTCGCAGCACGTCGGACGTCGCGTCGCGCGGCACCCGCCGTCTCCGCGGGCGGCGCCTCGGAGCCCGGACGCGGGTGCGGCGAACGCCCCTCAGACCACTGGAGGGGGAGTGGCGAATCCTCGTGTCCTGTAGCGCATGCCTGCGAGGGTAGCGCACCCTGTTCAGTCATGGGATGACCGGGTCACCTGCCCGCACGGTGCGGTGAGGGTGGTGCGCGGGTGGGATACTTCCGGGAAGCGACGTCTCCGGCCCACTGACCGGTCCCCGTCCGGCCGCGATCCCGCCGGCGCCCGGTCCGGGCCGAGCGCCACCCCCGCCGACCGCAGTCAGCTCAGGAGCGAGCCCCGCCGCGATGAACGTCCCCGACCCCCCGCCGCACGGCCGGTCCCTGCCCGCCTGGGACGCGCACAGCCGCCTGCTCGCCGAGCCCTACGCCGCCGCCCTGCCCTACCTGCGCATCATCCTCACCGGCGACCCTTCCGAGCTGGGCACCGACAAGCTCGCCTACTCCGTCAATCCGCGCCTGACCGCGCTGCTGTGCTGCCGGACCAACCCGCAGACCTACGAGGCGGCGGTGCTGGACCTCCGGCACGCCCGCGCGTGGGGCGTCAGCAAGCAGGACCTGTGGTTCGCGGCGATGCACAACCTCGCCCACGAGCCTCTCGACCTGCAGAGCCTCCGCACCGACGCCGACACCCCGGTCCACGTCGTGCACGGGATCGGATGGCCGGGATCGGCACACGTGATGCGGCTGGTCGAGGTGGCCCAGGAGCCCCTGCCGTACGGCGCGGTGGTCATGCTGCCCTCGGCCAACACGATGCTGTACGCGGTGCTGCGCAGCAAGCGGTCCCTGTCGCTCATCCCGTTCCTCTACCAGGCCTTCCAGAGCCTGGTGCAGGACGGCGCCCCCGTCACCGACCAGATCATCTGGTGGCGCAACGGGCGCGTCACCGGCATGGGAACCCAGCCCGACCCCAGTGGCGGAGTAGGCATCAGGCAGACGCCGGAGTTCTCGTTCCTGCTGGACCACGAACTGCCCGACTGAGCCCGGTCCGACCGCGACCCGCGAGCGGCGCGGGCGTGCTCAGCGCGCGAACACGTCGTCGGGCGGCGCCGGCGAATCGGTCGCCGCGGCGTCGCGCACCGCGGCCGCGCCGGCGACGAACCGTTCCAGCGTCTCGCCCTCCAGCACCCGGGCCATGTCGGGATCGCGGTGCGCGCGCCGCGTGAGCTCCCCGGCGGGCAGCGGACGCTGCGACCCCAGCAGTACGAAGTTGCCGAACCGCCGCCCGCGCAGTACCCCGGGAGCCGCGATCAGCGCGGTGTGAGCGAAGACCTCGGCCAGCGTGGCCGCCTGGGCGCGTACGTGCCGCAGCCGCCGGCCGTCGCCCACGTTGGCCGCGCACACCCCGCCCTCGTCCAGCACCCGGTCGGCGTCGGCGAAGAACTCCACCGACGTCAGAGCGGCAGGCGTCTGCGCGCCGGCGAACACGTCGCAGACCACGAGGTCGGCGCTGCCACTCTGGCGCCGGGCCAGCCACTCTCGCGCGTCGCCGGTGCCCACTCGCAGATCGGTGCGGCGGTCCCACGGCAGCGACTCGCGCACCAGCTCGACCAACCGCGGGTTGTTGTCCACGGCCCGCTGACGGGATCCCGGGCGGGTGGCCGCGACGTAGCGGGCCAGAGTCAGCGCCCCCGCGCCCAGATGCAGCGCGCGGATCCGCCGGCCGGCGGGAAAGGCCAGGTCGACGGTGTGCCCGATCCGCTGGACGTATTCGAAGTCCAGGTAGGTCGGGTCGGACAGGTCGACGTGCGACTGCGGGGTGCCGTCGACCATCAGCAACCAGGATTCGGCGCGGTCGGCGTCGCGGATCAACTCCACCTCGGGCTGCCGCGTTCCGCTTCCGATTCCGTGCGCTGCCATGCCGATACCGCCCGATCGCCTGCCGTTTCGCCGTGTGCCGATCCGTGTCCAACGGTACGGGCTCCGGGCGGGCCGCCGGCGCTCGGCGGGCGGCATGCCCGCCCCGCCCGTATCGCATGGGCCTGCTGCCGTTCGGGGTGCCTGGGCGCGCGCCGTGCGCGCTAGCCTGGAACTCCTCTGAGTATCGCCCGCGGCGGGCGGCCCCGTCTTCCGCGGACCGCGGATCTCGAAGGGATCACCCGAGACCGGATCCCGTGGACCGGACCGGCTCGCGGATCCGACTGGACTTGTCGACCGACTTGAGGAGTGCCCGTGCTGCGGATGTCGACCCTGTTCCTGCGCACCCTGCGCGAGGACCCGGCGGACGCCGAGGTGCCCAGTCACAGGCTGATGGCGCGCGGGGGCTACGTCCGCCGTGCCGCGCCCGGCATCTACTCCTGGCTGCCGCTGGGCAAGCTCGTGCTCGACAACGTCGCCGCGGTGATCCGCGAGGAGATGGGCCGCATCGGCGCGCAGGAGATGCTGCTGCCCACACTGCTGCCGAGCGAGTACTACGAGGCCACCGGCCGCTGGACCGAGTACGGCGACGCGCTCTTCCGGCTCAAGGACCGCAAGGGCGCCGACTACGCGCTCACCCCCACCCACGAGGAGCTGTTCACCTGGCTGGTCAAGGGCGAGTACAGCTCCTACAAGGACTTCCCGGTGGTCCTGTACCAGATCCAGGAGAAGTTCCGCGACGAGGCCCGCCCCCGGGCCGGCGTGCTGCGCGGCCGCGAGTTCCACATGAAGGACTCCTACTCCTTCGACATCGACGACGAGGGCCTGCAGCGCTCCTACGACCTGCACCGCGAGGCCTATGTGCGGATCTTCGAGCGGCTGGGCCTGAGCTTCGTGGTGGTCTCGGCGCAGTCGGGCGCCATGGGCGGGTCGGCCTCCGAGGAGTTCCTGGCCGAGACCCCCACCGGCGAGGACACCTTCGTCCGCAGCACCGGGTCCGACTACGCCGCCAACGTCGAGGCCGTGCACACCCCAGCACCGCCGGCCGGGTCCGTCGAGGGCCTGCCGGAGGCCCAGGTGCACCGCACCCCCGAGACCCCCACCATCGAGACGCTGGTCGACTTCTTCAACGCCGCCGGCCTCGGGCGCACCTTCACCGCCGCCGACACCCTGAAGAACGTCCTGGTCAAGACGCGCGAGCCCGGCTCCGCGGACTGGGAGGTCATGGGCGTAGGCGTGCCCGGCGACCGCGAGGTCGACATGAAGCGCCTGGAGGCCGCGCTGCACCCGGCCGAGGTCCAGCTCCTCGACGAAGCCGACTTCGAGGCCCACCCGTTCCTGGTCAAGGGCTACGTCGGCCCCAACGCGCTGCTCGCCAACAAGCTGCGCTACGTCGTGGACCCCCGCGTGGTCGAGGGAACGGCCTGGATCACCGGTGCCGACAAGCCCGACCACCACGTGATGAACCTCGTCTGCGGGCGCGACTTCACCCCCGACGGCACCGTCGAGGCCGCCGACGTCCGCGAGGGCGACCCCTCGCCCGACGGGCAGGGCACCCTCTACACCGCCCGCGGCATCGAGATCGGCCACATCTTCCAACTCGGCCGCAAGTACACCGACGCCTTCGAGCTGGACGCGCTGGGCGCCGACGGCAAGCCCAAGCGCGTCACGATGGGCTCCTACGGCATCGGCGTCTCGCGGGTGGTCGCCGCGGTCGTCGAGCAGTGCCACGACGAGAAGGGCGTCGTGTGGCCGCGCGAGGTGGCCCCCGCCGACGTGCACGTGGTGGGCACCGGCAAGGGCGAGCAGATCGACGTGGCGCTGCGCATCGCCGAGGAGCTGGAGCAGCGTGGCGTGCGGGTGCTGGTCGACGACCGCAAGGGCGTCTCGCCCGGCGTGAAGTTCACCGACGCCGAGCTGCTGGGCGTGCCCACCTGCCTCATCGTGGGCAAGGGGCTGTCCGAGGGCCGGCTGGAGCTGCGCGACCGAGCCTCGGGCGAGCAGGAGGAGATCGGCCTGGAGGAGGCCGTCGACCGCGTGGCGTCCGCCGTCGCGGCGGGCTGAGCCGCAGTACGCGTTCAGGGCGACGCGGGCGGGCCCGGCCGCGCCGACCCCGCACGCGTCGTCAACCGCCGGCCTGGGCCGGGGGCCCGCCCTCGGGAAATCCCGGGAACACACCAAGCTCGCCGCCCCACTCCATGCCGCGCAGCGTCGCGTCCTGCAGGGAGCGCAGGGCCAGGTCCCGTACCGCCGTGTCGGGCGAGGCCGCCAGTTCCAGATAGGCCTGCGCCGCCTGGCGTTCCACGCGCCGGGCGTAGCCGTCCAGGTCCGCGTCGCCGTCGCTCTCAGGCAGCTCGTAGGCGGCGGCGCCCGGCTGGGGGCTGGTGCCGCGATCGCCGATCTCGACCCGCAGCGTGTCGCGCTGGGCGCGGTGGGCGTCCAGGTGCTCGTAGCAGCGATCGCGCCGCTCGTCGTCGGACCGGGCGCCGATGTAGGTGTAGGCGTAGACTGCGGCGTGCTCTGCGCGCAGCGCAGCCTGCAGGGAGGGGACGGTTGCGGGCTCGCCCGTGTCGGGCGTCGCCGTCTGCGCGTCCTCGGGTGTGGCGGTCATCAGGACTCCGAGAGCAGTCGGGCATGGCCGGTCTCGCAGGCGCCTATGGCGGCGATGAGCTGCGCCAGACCGGTGTCGGACAGGCGGGTGAGCTGGCGGGCGCGCGAAGCGGCGGCGCTCTGCTCGGCCACACGCAGATCCTCGACCGGCACCGGGCCGTCGCCCACGGGCGCCGGGCTGGGGCGGGGACTCTCCTCCCCGTTCTCCTCGCCGCGCGGTCGCCCCGGCTGCTCGGGCAGCCGCTTGCGCAACGCGGCGACGTGCTCGCGATGGTGGCCCACCAGCCGCTTCAGCAGGTCGGCCGGGCCGTCCCCGGCTGCGATGCTCGCCTCGTAACGCTTGATCAGGCGCCGCTTCTCGGTGATCGCCGAGCGCAGCACGTACTCGTCGGGGCTGATCTCGCTGGGGTACCACCGGGGCCCCTGGCAGCCGCTCAGCGCCGCGGCCGCGATCCCCGCGAGCGCGCCGACGACGACAGTACGGCGGTTGACGGCCCCGTCGTCGTTGCCCACCTTCCCTCCTTACCAGGAAGCCCCGGTCCTGCCGGGATGAGATGCGTTCGCCGTGCCAGCGGGGTGCCGCACACCTGCGGGGATCGCGGCGGACGCCGCCGACATCCCGGACACCGGGGTGCGGATCGGTCCCCATCTTTCCATGATCGGTGCCGTGCGTGCGCGAGGTGCACCGCCGCCCCTCGCCCCCGCCGGTCCCGCGCGCCGCGTGCTCGCCTGCGTCCCGGCCCTGAGGGCCGCTCCCGCGGGCGGCTCGGCGCCGTCGGAGGACCACGTCGGCACCGCCTGTGCGGGGCGTCCGCCGACAAGGGCCGATGTTCGGGCATGGGCAAGGGCCCACAGTGGATACCCTTGACATCACACGACGTCGCCGCGACCAGCGGTGGACGACAGCTATAGCTGGACCGCCCCGGACACCGGTTCCGCGGGTGGAATTCGCCGAGGAGGATCACCGATGAGCGCGCAGGCTCGCCACGACCGTCTCGCCGAACTGGTGGAGCCCGTGCTTGCCGAAGCCGGTCTGGAGCTGGAGGCGGTCGAGGTCACCCCGGCGGGCAAGCGCCGGCTGCTGCGGATCATCGTCGACTCCGACGAGGGGGTCGACCTCGACTCCGTGGGCGAGGTGACCCAGGAGATCTCCGCGGTGCTCGACGGCTCCGACGCCATGGGCAAAGCGGCCTACACCCTCGAGGTGACCTCCCCCGGAGTCGACCGTCCGCTCACCCAGCCCCGCCACTGGCGGCGTGCGCGCGGTCGGCTCGTGCGGGCCGCCACCGCCGACGGCGGCGAGGTCGAAGGGCGCGTGGCCGACGCCGACGACTCCGGTGTCACCTTGGAGATCGACGGGCAGAACCGCTCCTATGGCTATTCTGACCTGGGGCGCGGCAAGATCCAGGTGGAATTCCGCCGCGGAGCCGACGTAGATGCGGCGGACTAGAGGGGGAGCCCCGTGGATATCGATATGAGTGTCCTGCGCAGTCTTGAGCGCGAGAAGGACATCTCGGTTGACCTCGTCGTCAAGGCGATCGAGGACGCTCTGCTGATCGCCTACCACCGCCAGGAGGGCAGCCAGGTCCGCGCGCGCGTCGAATTGGACCGCACCAGCGGGCACGTGACCGTGTGGGCGGCCGAGACCGATGAGAACGGCACGAAGGTCGGCGAGTACGACGCCACGCCGACCGGCTTCGGACGCATCGCCACCTCGACCGCCAAGCAGGTCATCCTGCAGCGTCTGCGCGACGCCGAGGACGAACTGACCCTGGGAGAGTTCGCCGGGCGCGAGTACGAGATCGTCTCCGGTCTGATCCAGCAGGGCAAGGACCCGCGCAACGTGCTGGTCGACCTGGGCAAGGTCGAGGCGATCCTGCCGCCCCAGGAGCAGGTGCCCGGCGAGACCTACGGCCACGGGGAGCGGTTGCGCGCCTATGTGGTCCAGGTGCGCAAGGGCCACCGCGGCCCCTCCGTCACGCTTTCGCGCACCCATCCGCACCTCGTGCGCAAACTCTTCGAGCTGGAAGTGCCCGAGATCGCCGACGGCACGGTGGAGATCTCGGCGATCGCCCGTGAAGCCGGGCACCGCACCAAGATGGCGGTGCACTCCCACAAGTCCGGCGTCAACGCCAAGGGCGCCTGCATCGGCCCGCTGGGCAGCCGGGTCCGCAACGTCATGTCCGAGCTCAACGGCGAGAAGATCGACATCATCGACCATTCCGAGGACCCCGCCGTCTTCGTGGGCAACGCGCTGTCCCCCGCACGCGTCAGCGACGTCGAGGTGCTCGACGAGGCCGGAAAGGTGGCTCGCGTCACCGTTCCCGACTACCAGCAGTCGCTGGCGATCGGCAAAGAGGGGCAGAACGCCCGACTGGCGGCCCGGCTGACCGGATGGCGGATCGACATCCGCTCCGACTCCGATCCGGGCGACCCCGAGGAGACGGTCATCGACGCCTCGCCCGAGGACGAGCCCGGAGGGCCCACCGGGCACGCAGATGCGCCGACACGCTAGGATGGGGGGCCGCGGCCGCTCCCGGCCCGTACGCACGTGCGTCGGGTGCAGGTCGCGGGCAGCTCAGTCCGACCTCATGCGGCTGGTGGCCGACTCCGGCGCAGTGGTGCCGGACCCCGCCGGGCGCATGCCTGGTCGTGGTGCGTATCTGCACACGGACCCCGATTGCCGGGAGTCGGCGAAGCGGCGGAGGGTCTGGCAGCGGGCGTTTCGGACCGTGCAGAGCCTCGACACGTCACGCGTCGACGCCCTGTTCGGCGCCGCTTCGCGCGTTGGCGACGCATCGGGATCCGGATAGGGTTGGAATGATCACGCCGCCCCGTTGGTTGCAAAGACCGTAACGGCGGCGGGTCTCGCCATGTCGGCAGGAAGACGTGGCCGACCCATTGTTGTGTAACGACGAGGAAGCGGGTCGAGATTGCGATGAGCGCTCGATGAGTACGCAGCGATGAGTACGTCAAGCTAGCGACGGTCCGGAACAAGCCCATGTCCCGGACCGAGTAGAGGAGAGCAGTGGCCAAGGTCCGGGTATACGAACTCGCCAAAGAGTTCGGAGTAGAGAGCAAGGCTGTTCTGGCCAAGCTCAACGAGATGGGTGAATTCGTCAGGTCGGCGTCATCGACCATCGAGGCGCCCGTCGTTCGTCGTCTCAAGGAAGCTTTCAACAACGGTTCCGGCGAGTCGCGTCCCCAGCAGGAGTCCGGGCAGGGACAGTCCGGCGGCGGGGAGCGCAAGCCGCGCCCGCAGCAGGCCCCCGCGAACGGGGCCGAGGCGGGCTCCACGTCCACCGCGCGGCCCTCGGCGCCCAAGCCGGGTCCCAAGCCCGGTCCGCGCCAGGAGCCGGCGAACGCCGGTCAGGCCGCAGACGCCGGTCAGGCCGCCAGTGCGGCCCCGACCGCGAGCGCCGGCCAGGCCCAGAGCACGGGTGCGGCCGAGAGCGCCGGCGAGCAGGCGCCGCAGTCCGCCCCGCGCTCCGGTGCAGGCGCCGGCTCCGGTCCGCCCAAGGGCAACGCGCCCAAGCCGGGCCCCAAGCCCGGTCCGCGCCAGCCGTCCAAGCCCGAGAAGCCCGGCAGCCGCTCCGACAAGAGCGAGCGCCCCGCATCCTCGTCCGAGGGCGGCAAGGCCCCGCGTCCGGGGCCGCGCCAGACCGGGCCGCGCCCCGGCAACAACCCGTTCGCCTCCACGGCCACCGGCATGGGCTCCAAGCCCGCGCCGCGTCCGGGTCCGCGCTCGGGTCAGCAGGGCGGCGGCCAGGGCGGCCAGGGTGGCCAAGGCCAGGGCGGTCAAGGCGGCCAGGGCCAGGGTGGCCAGGGCGGCGCCGGCACCCGTTCCGGCGGCGGTGACCGCGGCGGTGCGCCGCGTCCGGGTCCGCCCGGCGGCGGCGGTCCCCGGCCGACTCCGGCCAACGTCCGTCCGTCCGGTCCGCGCCCCAGCCCGATGAACATGCCCTCGTCGCGTCCGGCGCCTTCCGGCGGCCGTGGCGGCGGCGGCGGTGGCGGCCGCCCCGGCGGCGGTGCCGGTGGTGGCGGCGGCCGCGGTCGCGGCGCCCCTGCGGGCACCGGCACGGGTTCACGTCCCGGCAGCGGCGGTGGCGGCGGTCGTCCGGGCGGTTTCGCCGGTCGTCCCGGTGCCGGTCGCGGCCGCGGCGGCGGCACGGCAGGCGCCTTCGGCCGTCCCGGCGGTCGTCCGGGGCGCCAGCGCAAGTCGAAGAAGCAGCGTCGTCAAGAGTTCAACGACATGCAGGCGCCGTCCTTCGGCGGCGTGAAGATCCCCAGCGGCAACGGGCAGACCATCCGCCTGTCGCGCGGGGCGTCCCTGGCCGACTTCGGCGACAAGATCGGCGTCAACCCGGCGTCGCTGGTTCAGGTGCTGATGCACCTGGGCGAGATGGTCACGGCCACGCAGTCGCTGAGCGACGAGGTGCTGCAGCTGCTCGGTGACGAGCTGCGCTACACCGTCGAGGTCGTCAGCCCCGAGGACGAGGACCGCGAGCTGCTGGAGTCCTTCTCCATCGGGTTCGGCGACGTCGGCGGCGAGGCCGACCGGCGCCCGCGCCCGCCGGTGGTCACCGTCATGGGCCACGTCGACCACGGCAAGACCAAGCTGCTGGACACCGTCCGCAGCACCAACGTGGTCGGCGGCGAGGCCGGCGGCATCACCCAGCACATCGGCGCCTACCAGGTCTCCACCGTGGTCGACGAAGAGGATCGCAAGATCACCTTCATCGACACCCCGGGCCACGAGGCCTTCACCGCCATGCGTGCGCGCGGTGCTCAGGCAACCGACATCGCCGTGCTGGTGGTCGCGGCCGACGACGGCGTCAAGCCGCAGACGGCCGAGGCCATCGACCACGCCAAGGCGGCCGACGTCCCGATCGTGGTCGCGATCAACAAGCTCGACGTCGAGGGGGCCGACCCGCAGCGGGTGCGCGCCCAGCTGACCGAGTACGGCGTGGTCGCCGAGGAGCTCGGCGGCGACGTCCAGTGCGTCGAGATCTCGGCGCTGAAGGGTGAGAACCTGGATGCGCTGCTCGAAGCGGTCGTGCTGACCTCCGATGCGGCGCTGGACCTGCGGGCCAACCCCGACATGGAGGCCCAGGGGCTCGCGATCGAGGCCTACCTCGACCGCGGCCGCGGCTCCATGGCGACGGTCCTGGTGCAGCGCGGCACGCTGAACGTCGGCGACTCGATCGTCTGCGGCGACGCCTACGGGCGTGTGCGGGCGATGCTGGACGAGCACGGCACCAACGTGAAGAGCGCCGAGCCTTCGCGTCCGGTGCAGGTGCTGGGGCTGACCAACGTGCCCAGCGCCGGCGACAGCTTCCTGGTCGTCAAGGACGACCGGGTCGCCCGCCAGATCGCCCAGCAGCGCGAGGCGCGCGAGCGCTTCGCCCAGCAGAGCCGCGCCACCCGCAGGGTCACCATCGACACCTGGAAGGACGCGCTGGCCGAGGGCGAGCGCAACGAGCTGCTGCTGATCGTCAAGGGCGACATGTCCGGGTCGGTCGAGGCGCTCGAGGAGTCGCTGTCCAAGATCGACGCGGGCGGCGAGGAAGTCGACATCCGCGTCATCGGCCGCGGTGTCGGTGCGATCACCCAGAACGACATCAACCTGGCCGCCTCGGCCGGGGCGATCATCGTCGGGTTCAACGTTCGGCCCGAGGGCAAGAACAGCCAGCTCGCCGACCGTATGGGCGTAGACATCCGCTACTACTCGGTCATCTACCAGGCGATCGACGAAGTGGAGGCGGCGGTCAAGGGGCTCCTCAAGCCCATCTACGAGGAGGTCCAGCTCGGCTCCGCCGAGATCCGCGAGGTCTTCAAGGTCCCGCGGATCGGCAACATCGCCGGCTCGATCGTCCGCAGCGGCACGATCCGGCGCAACACGAAGGCGCGGATCATCCGCGAGGGGATCGTCATCTCCGAGAACCTCAACGTCGAGTCGCTCAAGCGGTTCAAGGACGATGCCACCGAGGTCCGCGAGGGCTTCGAGTGCGGTATCGGCGTCGGCTACAACGACGTCCGCGTGGGCGACACGATCGAGACCTACGAGATGCGCGAGAAGCCCCGCGAGTAATCCGCGCCCACGGGCCCGCCTCGCCGCGGACCCCCGGTCGTCCAGGCCGGGGGTCCGCGGACCGGGGAGCCGCCCGTTCCTCCTTGCGAACGGTCCGGCCGCTCCGTCATGCGGCCGCCACATGACATCTGAATCGCGATCCGCGGCGCGCGGCACACGGGGTGAGCGCATGTTCGTCGGAGCCTTGACGCTGGACATCCTGCTCGGAGACGTGCGCTCCCTGAAGCAGAAGCGCTCGGTAGTGCGGCCCATCGTGGCCGACCTGCAGCGCGCGTGCTCCGCTTCGGTCGCCGAGACCGGCGACCAGGACCTGTACCGCAGGTCCGAGATCGGTGTGGCCGTCGTGGCCGCAACCGCCGCCCACTGTTCGCACCTGCTCCAGACCTGCGAGCAGCTCGTCGCGGAGCGCCCCGAGGTCGAGCTGCTCTCCGCGAGGCAGCGGCTCTTCAGCCCAGAGGAAGACTAGAGACCATGGTTGACGCCGCACGAGCGCGCAAACTCGCCGACCGTATCCAGCGGATCGTGGCGGAGATGCTGGAGCGCCGGGTCAAGGACCCGCGCCTCGGCTTCATCACCGTGACCGATGCGCGGCTCACCAACGACCTGCGCGATGCCACGGTGTACTACACGGTGTTCGGCTCCGACGACGAGAAGGCCGGTACCGCCGCCGCCCTGGAAAGCGCCAAGGGCATCATCCGCACCGAGGTCGGCCGCCAGACGGGCCTGCGGCACACGCCCAGCCTGACGTTCAAGAGCGACGATGTGCAGCGCAACGCCGCCCACATCGAGTCGCTGCTGGACCAGGCCCGCCGCTCCGACGCCGAGGTGGCGCGCGCCGCCACCGACGCCGCCCCGGCCGGCGAGCCCGATCCCTACAAGACGCCCCGGCAGCCCGAGGACGAGGAAGACTGACCTCGCGCAGCCGCGCGTCCCCCATCCGACCCGACGCCTCCGCCGTCGGCGCGGCCCCGCCCGCCCGGCCGGTGGAGGCGTCCCGTGCCGACGAGGAAACCCCAGCCCCATGACCGACAGCGGCGTCGTGATCGTCGACAAGCCGGCCGACTGGACCTCCCACGACGTGGTCGCCCGCACCCGCAGACTCGCCGGCACCCGCAAGGTCGGCCACGCCGGCACGCTGGACCCCATGGCCACCGGGGTGCTCGTGCTCGGCATCGGCAAGGGCACCAAGCTGCTGGGGCACCTCACCCTCACCGAGAAGACCTACACGGCCACGCTGCGGCTGGGGCTGGGGACCAACACCGACGACGCCGAGGGCGAGCCGGGGGAGCGCGCCGACGCCTCCGGTGTCACAGACGAGGCGGTGCGTGACGGAGCCGCCGCGCTGACCGGCACCATCAGCCAGGTCCCGCCGCAGGTCAGCGCGATCAAGGTGGACGGCAAGCGCGCCTACAAGTCCGCGCGGTCGGGGCAGGAGGTCGAGCTGGCCGCCCGCGAGGTCACCGTCTCGGAGTTCGCGGTGGAGGACATCCGCCGCGTCGAGGACGCCGGCGGGACCTTCGTCGACCTCGACGCCCGCGTCGCGTGCTCCAGCGGCACCTACATCCGCGCGCTGGCCCGCGACCTGGGCGCCGCACTGGGCGTGGGCGGGCACCTCACGGCGCTGCGCCGAACCCGGGTGGGACCCTACGACCTCGCCCAGGCCCGCACCCTGGAGCAGCTGGCCGAGGAGTTCACCGCCGTGCCGCTGGCCCAGGCGGTGGCGGCGGCGTTTCCGGTCCGCGTGCTCAACGCCGACGAGGTCCGCAGGATCGCCCACGGCAACCGCATCTCCCGCGGCGAAGTCGGCCCCGGCCCCGTCGGGCTGTTCGCGCCCGACGGCACCGTGGTCGCCCTCGCCGAGGACCGCCCCGACCACGCCAAGCCCATCGTCGTCTTCGAGGCGGCCTGAGACCTGGGTCGTCGGCCGCGCCCGGCCGGGCGGTACGGTTGAGCCGGGCCGAGTCGGTGACCGGCGCCGCCGAGGGCCGGAACCCGGCGGCGCGCCCGTGTGAGCCAGGACACGGCCCGCCGCGCGCGGCACTCGCGGCCGCCGTGCGAAGCTGGTCGGCGGATGTGCGGCCACGCATCGGAGGGGAGCTGTTGGACGTGCGGTTCTGGCGCGGTCTGGAGGACGTGCCCCGCGACTGGGGGCGTTCCGTCGTGACCGTCGGGGTCTTCGACGGCGTACACCGCGGGCACCAGGCCATCCTGCGCACCGCTGTGGAGCGGGCCCGCACGCGGGGGCTGCCGGTCGTGGTCGTCACCTTCGACCCCCACCCCGACGCCGTCGTGCGCGGCGGCGAGCCGCCCGCGGTGCTGACCCCCGAGCCGCGCAAGTCCGAACTGCTGGCCGAATACGGAGCCGACGCGGTGTGCGTGCTGCCCTTCACCGCCGAGTTGTCCCGGCTCAGCGCCGAGGACTTCGTGCGCCGGGTGCTGGTCGAGGGCCTGGGCGCGGCGGCGGTGGTCGTGGGCGAGGACTTCCGGTTCGGGCACAAGGCCTCCGGCACGGTCGAGACGCTGCGCCGGCTGGGGGAGAAGTACGACTTCACGGCGGAGGGCCTGGAGCTGGTGACCGGGGGCGACACCGTCAGCTCCACGCGCATCCGCGCCTGCCTGGAAGCCGGCGACGTCGAAGGGGCCGGCCGGGAGTTGGACCGCCCGCACCGGGTCGAGGGCGTGGTGGTGCACGGCGCGGCGCGCGGCCGGGAGCTGCTGGGCTTTCCCACGGCCAACCTGGACTGCCCGCCCGGCACCGCGGTGCCCGCCGACGGCGTATACGCCGGACGCATGCTGCTCAGCGGGGCCGAAGAGGGCGCCGAGTCGTCCTGGCCCGCGGCGATCTCGGTGGGCACCAACCCCACGTTCGAAGGGGCGGCGCGCACCGTCGAGGGCTACGCGCTCGACCGTGACGACCTGGCCCTCTACGACCGGCGCGTCGCCATCGAGTTCACCCATCGCATCCGCGGTCAACTGCGCTTCGACAGCGTCGACGAGCTGGTCGAGGCGATGGCGCGCGACGTGGACACCGCCCGCGAGCTGACGGCCGGGTCCTGACGGCGGCCGCGCAGCGAGCGGCGGCCGCCGCTCGCTGCGCGATGTCACCGCGGCCCGCGCGGTGCTATAGACTGGAGCCGCAAGACCGCATGCGCATGTCCGGATTCCCTCCGGGCGAAGCGGCCGGATGCGGTGCCCGCTGAGTTCCCGCGGGCGATCCCGGACCGCTGACGGTGACTGTTCGTACGCGTGGTCACCGGCCCGTGCGCGATTCCCGACCGGACTGCGACCGGACCGGACGTCTCGCGCTCGGGGTCCCTGACGTCTGCGTACCGAGAACGCGAGAAGGAGTGACGTGTCGACCGACACCGCCACGAAGCAGCAGATCATCGCCGACTTCGGCACGAAGGAAGGCGACACCGGTTCTCCTGATGTCCAGGTCGCGCTGCTGACGCACCGCATCACGGAGCTGACCGAGCACCTGAAGACCCACAAGCAGGACCACCACAGCCGCCGCGGGCTGCTGCTGATGGTCGGTCGGCGCCGGCGCCTGCTGAAGTACATCCAGAAGCAGGACATCAACCGCTACCGCCGCCTCATTCAGCGGCTGGGCCTGCGCCGCTGACGACGCAGGGATCGGGGAGTGGCCTCGGCCACTCCCCTTCTTAGTAGTGTGGACCTGTCGGCCACAGCCGTGGCCAGCGGGTATCGTCCGAACCGGCGATACGTCGCACAACGCAAACCACAACCGCATCCGAACCGCAAGGCTCGTGGCAGAGTGCTCTCGCGCTCCCGACCTCGGCTGCCGCGTCGAGGCCGGTCCTCGGTAGTGGTCTGCGGCCCGTCTTCCGGGCGAGCCGCAGGCTTCGATCGATGGCCGGCCGCTGGCGGTCCTGCTGCGCCGGCAGGCATTGCGCTGCCCGCGCCGCCGGGCGGCAGCGACTCTCGACGACTCCTCCGGGGCTGCGGGCGCGGGACAACCGAATAGCCGTAACCCTTTATGAGGAGGACGCCCATGGAGGGCGCGTATTCCGCCGAAGCCGTGATCGACAACGGTACCTTCGGCACCCGGACCATCCGCTTCGAGACCGGCCGCATGGCAGGCCAGGCCGCCGGCTCCGCCGTCGCCTATCTCGACGACGAGACGATGCTGCTCTCAGCGACCTCGGCCTCCAAGCGCCCGAAGGAGAATCTCGACTTCTTCCCGCTCACGGTCGACGTCGAAGAGCGCATGTACGCCGCCGGCCGCATCCCCGGTTCGTTCTTCCGCCGCGAAGGGCGCCCCTCCGAGGACGCGATCCTTACCTGCCGGCTGATCGACCGCCCGCTGCGCCCGTCCTTCAAGCACGGACTGCGCAACGAGATCCAGGTCGTCGAGACCATCCTGGCGCTCGACCCCGAGCACCTCTACGACGTGGTCGCCATCAACGCCGCGTCGATGTCCACCCAGCTCGCCGGCCTGCCCTTCTCGGGCCCGATCGGCGGCGTGCGCGTGGCACTGATCCGCGGTCAGTGGGTGGCCTTCCCCACCCACACCGAGCTGCAGGAGGCCACCTTCGACATGGTGGTGGCGGGCCGCGTCCTCGACGACGGCGACGTCGCCATCATGATGGTCGAGGCCGAGTCCACGGTGCACACGCTGCAGCTCGTGGCCGACGGGGCCGTGGGCCCCAACGAGCAGACGGTCGCCGAGGGGCTTGAGGCCGCCAAGCCGTTCATCAAGGTGCTGTGCCGGGCCCAGCAGGCGCTGGCCGACCAGGCCGCCAAGGAGACCGGCGAGTTCCCCGTCTTCCTCGACTACGAGGACGACGTCTACCACGCGGTCGAATCGGCGGTGCGCGAGCAGCTCGCCCAGGCGCTGACCATCGCCGAGAAGCAGGACCGCGAGGACGAGCTGGAGCGCGTCAAGGCGCTGGCCGCCGAGAAGCTCGGCGAGGACTACGAGGGCCGCGAGAAGGAGATCGGCGCGGCGTTCAGGTCGCTGACCAAGCAGCTCATGCGTGAGCGGGTGGTGCGCGACAAGGTCCGCATCGACGGCCGCGGTCCCAAGGACATCCGCCAGCTCAGCTCCGAGATCGGCGTGGTGCCGCGGGTGCACGGCTCGGCGCTGTTCGAGCGCGGCGAGACCCAGATCCTCGGCGTGACGACGCTGAACATGCTGCGCATGGAGCAGTTCATCGACACGCTGAACCCGGACCGCACCAAGCGCTACATGCACAACTACAACTTCCCGCCCTACTCCACCGGCGAGACCGGCCGGGTGGGCTCGCCCAAGCGGCGCGAGATCGGCCACGGTGCGCTCGCCGAGCGGGCGATCCTGCCGGTGCTGCCCTCGCGCGAGGACTTCCCGTACGCCATCCGGCAGGTGTCGGAGGCGATCAGCTCCAACGGTTCCACCTCCATGGGCTCGGTCTGCGCCTCGACCATGTCGCTGATGCAGGCCGGCGTACCGCTCAAGGAGATGGTCTCGGGCATCGCGATGGGCCTGGTCAGCGACGGCGAGGAGTACGTCACGCTGACCGACATCCTCGGTGCTGAGGACGCCTTCGGCGACATGGACTTCAAGGTCGCCGGCACCCGCGAGCTGATCACCGCGCTGCAGCTGGACACCAAGCTCGACGGCATTCCCGCCTCGCAGCTGTCCCAGGCGCTGCAGCAGGCCCGCGGCGCGCGGCTGGCCATCCTGGAGGTCATGCAGGAGGCCATCGAGCGTCCGGCCGAGATGAGCCCGAACGCGCCGCGCGTGCTGACCGTTAAGGTCCCCGTCGACAAGATCGGTGAGGTCATCGGCCCCAAGGGCAAGATGATCAACACGATCCAGGAGGACACCGGCGCCGACATCACGGTCGAGGACGACGGCACGATCTACATCGGTGCCACCGACGGCCCGTCCGCCGAGGCGGCGCGCGACACGATCAACAGCATCGCCAACCCGACCATGCCCGAGGTCGGCGACCGCTACCTGGGCACCGTCGTCAAGACGACGGCCTTCGGCGCGTTCGTCTCGCTGCTTCCGGGCAAGGACGGCCTCCTGCACATCTCGCAGATCCGCAAGCTGCACGGCGGCAATCGGATCGAGAACCTGGAGGACGTCGTCAGCATCGGCGAGAAGATCCAGGTCGAGATCCGCGAGATCGACGACCGCGGCAAGCTCTCGCTCGTGCCCGTCGAGGTCGTCGAGGCCGAGTCCGGCTCCGCCAACGGGTCCGAGCCCGCCCCCGAGGCCGCTGAGCAGGCCGACGAGGGCGGCGAGGACGAGTCCGCCGGCGGCTCCGGCACGCGGCGGCGGCGCCGTACCCGCAGCAGCAGCGGTGAGAACACCTGATCGCTGTCTATGATCGATGGGGCGGTCGCACCTTGCGGTGCGGCCGCCCCGCGTCATTGTCGGCCTCCATGCGGCCCTGCGCGGCGGCCCCGCCCGCGGTCGCCTCACCCCACTACGCCACCCGACGAGGAAGGCGAAACCGAGTATGAGCTCTGTGCCCATCGCCGCCGAGCAGGAGCCAGGCAGCACCGTCACCGTGATGGAGCCGGACACCGGTTCCGGGCTGGTTCGGCGGACGGTCCTGCCCGGCGGGCTGCGGGTGGTGACCGAGGCGATGCCCGGCCTCCGCTCGGCGGCCTTCGGGATATCGGCCACCACCGGCTCGCGCGACGAGGACCGCGCCCACGCGGGCTCGGCCCACTTCCTGGAGCACCTGCTGTTCAAGGGCACCCGGCGGCGCGACGCGATGGAGATCTCCGCGCTGCTGGACAGTGTCGGCGCCGACCACAACGCCTACACCAGCAAGGAGCACACCTGCTACTACGCCAAGGTCCTGGACCGGGACCTGCCGCTGGCGGTGGACGTGGTGGGCGACATGGTCGCCGCGTCGGTGCTGGACGCGGGCGAGGTCGAGACCGAGCGGGGGGTGATCCTCGAAGAGATCGCCATGAACGAGGACGAGCCCGCCGACCTCATCGACGACGTCTTCGCCGAGCACGTCTTCGCCGACTCCGCGCTGGGCAGGCCCATCCTGGGCACCAACGAGTCCATCGCCTCCCTGACCCGCGACCGCATCATGGAGCAGTACCGCAGCGCCTATGTGCCCGGTGAGCTGGTCGTCGCGGCGGCGGGCAACCTGGACCACGACGCGGTCGTCGAGCAGGTCGCCGCCGTCTTCGCGGAGCAGTCGGCGGCCGCGGGCGACGCCCGTCCCGCGCGCCCGCGCGTCGGCGGCGACCCGGTGCGCGCCTACAGCGGCACCCGCCTGGTCGGCCGCGACACCGAGCAGGCGCACCTGATCCTGGGCCGCGAGGGCCTGGCGCGCACCGACGAGCGCTGGTATGCGCTGCGGGTGCTGGGATCGGCGCTGGGCGGGGGGATGTCGTCCCGGCTGTTCCAAGAGGTGCGTGAGAAGCGCGGACTCGCCTACGCCGTGCAGTCCTTCCACAGCTCCTACGCCGAGACCGGCGCCTTCCAGGTCTACGCGGGCTGCCTGCCCGACAAGATCGACGAGGTGCTGGGCGTGTGCCGCGAGGAGCTGGCCAAGGCGGCCGCCACCGGCATCGGGCGCGAGGAGCTGGAGCGCGCCAAGGGCCAGCTCAAGGGCTCGTGGGTGCTGGGCAGCGAGGGCAGCAACGCCCGTATGGGGCGGCTGACGGTGCACGAGCTCGACTACCCGCGGCATTTCTCGCTGGACGACGACCTCGCCCTGTTCGACGCGGTCACGGAGGAGGACGTGGCCGAGGTGGCCGCCGACGTCCTCAACCGCCCCGAGATGCTCGCGGTGATCGGTCCCTACGAGCAGGGGCGGGTCTTCTAGGGCGGCCGCATCGGCGCTGTGACGCGCTGTGCCTTACACGCGAAGGCGCCCGGCCGAGCGGATCGGCCGGGCGCCTTCGCGCTTGTACGGCGGTGAATCAGCGCTTAGCGCTGCTTCTTCTGGCTCGTCACCTGGATGGTGCGGGGCCCATCGGCGTCGGCGGCACCGGCCACGCGGACCGTGAGCAGGCCTTCGTCGAAGGTGGCCTCGATGTCATCGTCGTCGATGCCCGCCGGCAGGGTGATCTCCCGCCGGAAGTTCCCGAGGTAGCGCTCCGAGGCGTAGTAGATCACCTCGGTGTCGTCCCTCTTGCGCTCGCCGGCGATGGTCAGCGTGCCGTTCGAGAACGCCACCTCCAGGTTCTCGGGGAGGACGCCCGGCAGGTCGCACCGGATGTGGAGGTCCTCGCCCATGGCGAAGATGTCGGTGGGCGGGCTCCAGGCGTCGGAGTGCCCGCGCGGCGTCGCCGTCCCGGAGTTGCTCTCCAGGCTGGACATGGTGTCGGAGATGCGGTTCATCTCGCTCATCATGTCGATGACGCCGCGGAACGGGTTGTTCCATTTCTTCTTAGTCGGCATGCTCGTCATTCCTCACTGAATCTCAAGCACCGCTGTCGCTGCTGTCCGACGACGGGCCCGACTCCGTCGATCCGGAACCGGACGTGGAGCCCGAGCGGGCCTTGGGCCGGTCCATGTCTCCGGGCGGGCCGACGTGCACCTTGCTGTCGCCCCCGCGGGAGGGAGGCGTGGTTCCGGGGACCATTACCCGCACGTCCTCGCTCCGCAACGCCTTCAGGACGCCGAAGCAGATGATGATGAGGACGACCGCGAACGGCAGGCCCGTGACCAGCGACGCCGATTGCAGCGCGGTGACCGGGTCTGCGTCGCCCTCGACCATGCCGGCGCCCGCCATCAGCAGCACTATGGTCACCAGGCCCTCGGTGACGGCCCAGAAGAACCGCTGCAGCTTGATCGGGTGCGGATCCCCGCCGTTGGTCAGCATGTCGATGACGAGCGATCCCGAGTCGGACGAGGTCGCGAAGAACAGTACGACCACGACGACCGTCAGGATCGACAGCAGCCCGACCAGGATGGCGGGCATCGGCAGGTTCTCCAGCAGTTCGTACATCGCAAGGGGGGCGTCCACCTCCGAGATACCGGCGTTCCGGAGGTTGTCGTAGAACATGCCGGCGCCGCCGAAGACGCTGAACCACACGATGGAGGCGCCGACCGGGGCGAACAGCGTGCCGGTGATGAACTGGCGGATCGTGCGCCCGTAGGAGATGCGCGCGATGAACATGCCCACGAACGGCGACCAGGCGATCCACCAGCCCCAGTAGAACAGCGTCCAGGCCTGCTGGAATTCGTAGCCGGCCTGATCGGTCTCCGGGTTGGCGACGTGCAGGCTGGTCTCCGGCAGGTGCTGCAGGTAGTAACCGGCGAAGTCGGCCATGCCGGTGAGGATGTACAGCCGCGGGCCGAAGATGAACACCGCGAGCATCAGGGCGACGGCCAGCCAGAGGTTGATCACCGACAGGCGGCGGATGCCCTTGTCGATGCCCAGCATCACACTGAGTACCGCGACACTGGTGATCACGGCGACGATGAGGACCTGCATCCACCAGACGTTGGGGAGCCCGAACAGCGACGTCAGGCCGGCGTTGACCTGGCGCGCGCCGATGCCCAGCGAGGTGGCGAGGCCGAAGAGGGTGCCGAACACGGCGAGGATGTCGACCAGGTTGCCGACCCAGCCGTAGATGCGGTTGCCGATCAGCGGGTACAGCGCCGAGGCCGGCCGCATCGGCAGGCCCTTGCGGAAGCAGAAGTAGCCCAGTGCCAGGCCGAGCACGATGTAGATGGCCCACGGGTGCACGCCCCAGTGGAACAGCGTGAAGTTCATCGCCTCGGAGGCGGACTCCTGGGTGTTGGCGTCGACCTCGGGGTTGGGGCCGCCGCCGGCGTTGTAGGTAACCGGCTCGCTGACCCCGTAGAACACCAGGCCGATACCCATGCCGGCGGTGAACAGCATCGCGAACCAGGCGGTCGTCCCGAACTCCGGCCGCGACGAGTCAGGGCCGAGGCGGATGTTGCCGAAGCGGCTGAACATCAGCCAGAGGACGAACACCAGGAAGAAAGTGGCCGCCATAATGTAGAACCAGCCGAAATACGTGGTGATCCACGTAACCGCGCTGCCGGCGGCGGAGGAGAGTCCACCGGTGAACAGGGCGCCCCAAATCAGGAAAAGCAGGACGATGGCGCCGGAGATGAAGAAGACCGGTGGGTTCGTGTGTTCTTGTATGTAGGACCTGAATCGAGAGATGACAACTCCTTCCCGAGGTCCGGACCGGGAGTCCCGGGGCAGGTACCGTCTTCCTGACGGGCCTTCGCTGTGCAGGGCCTGGCCCTCTCCTCCCGACCCCGTGAAGGTTCCTGCACGGGACCGCTGCTGGTGCCGGAGTAAATTCCGTTGCGCTATTCGCAGTCCTCGACCGGAAACCCTACGGCCAAACGGTGCATACTTCGCCAATGCGTGCCGGATGGTTATAGGATATTGACCCCGGCGCTGTCGCGTCGGGACAATGTGCGCCCCGGTTCGTGCGTGATGACGTTAGCGCAGCGGCTGCTGCGCTCCGCGGTTGCGACACGGAGCCGAAATCGCGAATTTCGTTGTTCCTTGTTCGCCTTCGCAACGCTCCTCTCCTGTCGTCTCCGGTCGGCGTCCCAAGGCCCGCGATGTCACGGGCGGCACCGAGCGGCGGCCGCCGGGGCGCCATGATAGGTGCGATGCGGCAGTGTCCGGTATGTCCGTGTGGCACGGCCGCGACCCTTGTGGCGCAGGGGAATCCTCCCAGACAGGTGCAGGGCTGGGGGAGTGGATCCCTGCTGCGCAGCGGGCATCGGAGTTCGTGCCTGTGCGCTCTTTACCCTGTTGCGGCGGGTTCATGTCGCAACGGGTGCGATATTCCTCGCAAGCGGTGATCTTCGGTGTAATGCCCATCCGGGCAGGTGGCGCAGTGTGCGAAGGGGTGCGGACGGCTCCGCGTCCGCTCCCGGCGGCTGGGCGCGAGCGCACGGGAACCGTCGTCCGGTACGGGGTGCAATCCGGCGCGAACTCACGCGTGCCGCGGCCGGATCCGGCCCCGCCGCCGCTCCGGATGTGCGCGCACGACGGCGGCACCCGCTTCGCCGCGGATCACCAGTCGGGCAGTTCACGGCGTATCAGATCCGACCACAGCTCCTCGACGCGTGCGGGGTCCAGGTCGGCGGCGCGCGCGGACCGCGGGGCGCGGTCGTCGCCCGCCGCGGCACCGAGTGCGTCGGCGGGAAGGATGGGGCACAGCCAGACCCCGCCCGTCAGCAGCCGGCGCACCGCCGAGCGGAGCGATTCGAGGGTCAGCGTGGGCAGCATGCCGCCTTTTTACCCGCTGAGCGCCGGTGGATTCACCGCGACGTACGCAACCGCAAGCGGTCGCGACGCCGCACCGGCGCGCGGGCCGGTCTCCCGCCCGCCTCTCCCGTCCGGGCGGCCGTGCGGACCACCCGAGAGGCGGGCGGGACCGCCGCGCGTGCCGGGCCGCTACATGGCCGCGCGGTGCTCTTCGCTGATCTGGACGACCTGCACGTAGTTGCCGTCGGGGTCGGTGGCCGTGGCGAACAGGCTGCCGTCGCGGTCCTCGAGCGGCGCGACCCACCGGGTCCCCGCCTTCTCGATGCCTTCGACGGTGGCGCGGGCGTCCTCGACGTCGAAGTTGAGGACGACCCGCCCGGGGTCGGGGTTGGTGGCCGCGATGTCGTCGCGGCGGTCGATGATCAGGTAGAAGCCGCGGAACGTGAGGATGCGGTACTGATCCACCTCGGAGGCTTCCTGCGGCTCCAGCGCGGAGGAATACCACTCCCGCAGCCGCTCGGGGACGCGGCTGGCCAGGAGCATTCCGTCGAGACCGGTTCCGTTCGCCATTTCGATCGTCCTTCCTCTCTCAGCGCGCAAGCCGCGGGCGCGGCCCGCGATCCGGGCGACCGCCCCGTCGCGGCGGTTCGGAGGTACCGACTCCCTCGGACGCGAGAACTCATCGCCGGCGCGGTCCCCGATCGCCCCGATCGTCCGACTTCCGTCGGCGCTCCTCATGCGGCGGCCGGCATCACCTATTACAAGTGCGCATATACGCACATGTTTGTTATGTTGGCGCCGTCGGACGGTCGGCCGGTTCGGGGCGGTGAGGAGGCGTCATGGTCGGGCTGCTGCTGCGTGCGAAGACCTACCGGCGGTTGCTGGCGGCCCAGGTGGCGGCCCTGGCGGGGACCGGTCTGGCGACGGTCGCACTGGGACTGCTCGCCTTCCGGCTCGCCGGCGACGACGCCTCCCGCGTCATGGCCACCGCGCTGACGATCAAAATGGTCGCCTACGTCGTGGCCGGGCCGCTGCTCACCGGCCTGACCCTGCGCCTGCCGCGCCGCGCAGTCCTCGTCGGGTCGGACGCCGTGCGCGCCTGCGCGGTGGCGGCGCTGCCCTGGGCCGACCAGGTCTGGCAGGTGTACGCCCTGGTGGCGCTGCTGCAGACCGCGTCCGCCGCGTTCACTCCCGCGTTCCAGGCCCTCATCCCCGAGATCGTCGACGACGCCGACTACACCGCCGCCCTGGCGCTGTCGAGACTGGCCTACGACCTTGAGGCGGTCGCCTCCCCGGTGCTCGCCGCCGCGCTCCTGCTGGTCGTGCCCTTCAGCGCACTGTTCGCCTGCACCGCCGTCGGGTTCGCCGTGTCGGCACTGCTGGTGGCGAGCACGCGGCTGCCCGGCGCCACCGGGCGCGGGTCGCCGTCGCGGCTGGCGGGTGCGCTGGGCGGCGTGCGCGCCTTCGCGGCCCGGCCGCCGCTGCGCGCGCTGGCGGCACTCAACCTGGCCGTGGCGGCACCGACGGCGCTGGTGCTCGTCGACACCGTCGTCTATGTGCGCGGGCCGCTTGGCGGGACCGACACCGGTGTCGCGCTGGCGCTGGCGTGCTTCGGCGCCGGATCCATGGCCGTGGCACTCACACTGCCGCGACTGCGCATGCCCGGGGGCGTACGCCCGGTGATGCTCACGGGCCCGGCCGTGGTCGCGGCGGCCGCCGCGACGCTCGCCGCCGGGTGGGCGGTGGCGCCCGCCCCCGCGCTGCTGGCCGCCGCCTGGGCCGCGCTGGGCGCGGGGTGTTCGCTCATCGCCACCCTCACCGGCCGGGTGCTGCGCGACTGCGGTGGGCACTGCGGCCTGCCGCCGCTGTTCGCCGCGCAGTTCTCCCTCTCCCACGCGTGCTTCCTGGTCACCTACCCCCTCGCCGGCTGGGCGGGTTCCCATCTGGCCCCGGAGGCGGCCTTCGCGGGCACGGCCGTGCTCACCGCTGTGGCCGGAGGCGCCGCCGTCCTGTTGTGGCGCGAGCCGCCGTCCGCGTCGGCGTCCGCGCGCACCGGCGCGGTGTCGGCAGCAGGGCGCTGAGAGGGTCGGCAGGCGCAGCACCGCCCGGCGCCGGCGCCGGCGGGCGAGAACGCGGTGTCGTCCCGGGCGCCCTGCGCAGACCTAGACTGCCCCCATGGAGTCTGGAGAGTCCGCGGCCGCGAGCCTGTCCCACGAAACACCGCCCGAGGCCGAGCGCCTGGCGGTGGCCGCCGACGTCTTCCGGCTCCTCGCCGACCCCACCCGGCTGCATCTGCTGTGGGTCCTGGGCCACCGCGAAGCCGACGTCACCGAGCTCACCGAGGCCTGCGCCGCCTCGCGCACAGCCGTCTCCCAGCACCTGGCCAAGCTCCGCCTGGCCGGACTGGTGGAGTCGCGCAAGCAGTCCCGGCGGGCCATCTACCGCCTGCGGGACGGCCACCTGCGCCGCCTCGTCCTCGAAGCCGTCAACCACGCGGACCACGTGGTCACGGGCGAACCCCCGCACCACTGACAGCGGCGGTCATCGCGCCGTCGCGCAGCAGCAGGTGCACTATTCGCCTCGAAGGGTCGGCGGGACCTGCGGACATCGTGAATCCCACGGAGGATCCCACGGCGGGCTGTCCTGCGGGGTCGTGCGCGGTGCCGACTTCACGGTCGTTCCGGCACCGCCTCGGGGACCGTACGGACCATCCGCGTGGAGGAGGCGGTGCGGACCGCGGGGACGGCTCGGCGGCGGTGGGGTGTGGTGCCGTTCGGAGCGGGAGGGGCCCTGCCGGACCCGCGCTCCCGCTCTTCTCAACGGTCGGTTCCTCGTGGGCCGTGCGGAGGAATCCGCAGAGCCCCGGCTTTTCAGGAAGCCGTGTGCCGGCTTTCGGCCAGTTCGGCGTTGTGCTCGCGCAGCGCGATGATCTCCCGCTGCTGGCGGTTGACGATCCGGCTCATCTCCCAGGCCGAGTACGACGACATGAACACCCAGCCGGCGGCGAAACCGCACACGAGCGCGGCGATCGAGACGATCAGGACAGCCATTGACTCTCTCCCTCCCTGAGGGGACCGGTGGGCTCCCACCCCCGTGGCCGCCGTTGGACATCCGGGTGGAGACCATCTGGGAAAAAGGGCATCACGTCCCTCGGCTGCTTGCCGATAGGCGAGTTTCCGCGGCAAGCAAGCAAGACGAGGCAAGCAAGAGAGGCAAGCACACTCCCGCGGCCGTCGGCCGGGTGCGGAAAGGCGATCGGGAACCGGGCGCGGCCCGGTTCCGCCGCGAGGGCGGCCCTCCCGCAACGCGGGGAGGGACTCCATAATGGGCGGATGCCGAGAGAGCCGGGGCCGCGCGACCGCGTGCCCGTGAGTGAGGAGCACCGCAGACTCGGCCGCCTGCTCCGCGACGCGCGGCAGGCGGCGGGAGCCACCACCCGGGACGTCGCCTATTACTCCTCCGGCCACATCTCCAACGTCGAGAACGGCCACGTCATGCCGTCCTCGGAGCTGGTGTACTTCTACGTGATCGAATTCGGCTGCGACGAGGACCTGGTCCGCCGGGCGCTGGCCCAGGCGCGCGAAGTCAGCGAGGAGCGGCGCCGCAGCCAGCGCATCCAGCAGCGCAACCGCCACCGGCTCGCCCCACCGCTGACCATCACCCCCGATTCGCCGGCCGACACCATCCGCAGCGGCTACGAGGTCACCGAGACCGAGGCCTACTACCGCCTCGACGAGCGGGGCGTGGTTTCCGAAGTCGACATAATCCGGGTCATATCGCCGCTATACCCGGGGGTGTCCCTGGCCTGCCTCACGCACAACTATCACAACGACGCGGCGGGTGTGTTGACAGTCGAAGCGGGGCAGGGGTGTACTATCGCTTCAACTCGCGAGATGAGGTTCGGGTACCTTTCCGTGATCATCAGACTGCACCGCGAGCTGGACCCCAGGACCGATGACTCGTATGCGTTCAGCTACCGGCTCAAGGTGGACAGCTCCATTCCGTGCCGTCCGATGCTCCGCTACCGTGCCCGACCCGGTCGGCGGCGCTATGCGCTGCGGGTTCTCTTCACACCTCCAGCCCTGCCGCGGGAGGTGTGGTGGTTTCGCGAGCGGGATCTGTTCGAGACCGAGCGGGCCGCCCCTGCGCGACCCGATCGCCTGATTCCAGACAACGCCAGTGGATTCTATTTCCAGGATTTCACCGGGGTAGACGAATTCCACTCGGGGCTTGCATGGAACTGGTAGACCGTTAGAAACGGGTGTGGATTGGACGACGGTTAGGCGCGGTGCTGATTCCGCGCATGCGAAGAAGCGGGAGCGACTCCCGCTTGCCGGATGTTGCGTGGCCATGGCGGGTCGGCGCGACCCGGCGACGTCGTCGTGGCCACTTCCTCAGTCATCGTCCACTACCACCTCCCGGCGCTGTCGGAGGGGCGCGTGCCGGACGCCGCGGATTTCGCGGTGCAGACCGGCCGGAGTCGTCGGCGACTCCGGTTCAGGGGGCGAGCGCTGCTCGGGCGAGGCCATGGCCGACGGGCGGCCGTCCGGACGTGCTCCCTACTGAGCGGTTGTCTCGATAACTAGTTACCCCGCCGCCGCTTTCCTGATTCCGCCCGTGCCGCAAACGGTGTAGGACGGGCGGCCGAACGCGCCGGTTCTACGCGGTGACCTGGGAGGACGTGAGCGCAGGGGGCGACGGCCGGATCGGGCCGGACGCCTGAGGCGGCCGACCGCCGCCCGAGTGCGCGGGCTCAGTCCGCCATGTCGAAGCCGGTGACGACCTTTGCGGCGCCCATGCGGACGACGAGCTCGCCCGGAACACCGTTGCGCCGCCCGTACTCCTCGGCGCGATCCTCGCCCATGTAGCGGCCGGCGATGGTGGTGGCGGTGCGCAGGAGCTCATCGGGGTCTTCGGAGACCTCGGCGACGCCTTGGACCTGCACGAACGCGTACGGCGGGGTCTCGTCGTCGACCACCAGGGCCAGGCGGGGGTCGCGGGCGATCGCCTTGCCCTTGGCCGTGGCCTTGCCGGTGTTGAAGACGATCTCGTCGCCTTCGAGGACGAACCAGACGGGTGCCGCCAGCGGGCGGCCGTCGGAAGCGGTGTAGGCGAGCGTGCCGGTGCGCGTGCCCTCTTGCAGAAGTTCGCGTACCCGGGGATCGGTGATGGAAGCCACGGAGCCACCATAGCGGGATCCCCGCCTCATAGGGCGATCCGAGCCACGCGTGTCGCAGCCGTGCGCCGCTGCCCGCCCGCGGGGGGCTCCGGCATGGCGGAGCCCGGCGGGCCCCCGCGGACCGGCCGGGCTCCCTCGCGCCGGAAGCTGCCGAATCAGCCCACTTCCGCGGTGTAGCTCTCGCCCATCACGCTGGTGTGCGTGACGGATACCGGCTCGGATGTGCCGGGAAAGGCCACGACGCCGCTCTCGCTCTCGCCCGTGTCCAGTTCGAGCGCCTCGAAGCCGTCGTCCTGGCCGACGGTCTCCGTCAGGCTGGCGTCCCTGGACTGGCCGCTGCCGTCCTCCATGCTGAAGTACAGCGGGTTCACCGCGAGGGTCTCGTCGCCGTTGTTGGTGATGGTGACCTGCGCGGCCACGTAGTCGCCGCCGTCGGCCAGGGGCCCGGGCCGGTACTCGGCGGGCTCGGCGACGATCTCGACGGGCTCGCCGCTGCCGACCGGCTCCTCCTCGACGGGAGCGGTCTCCTCGCCCTGCCCGTTGCCGGCCTCCTCCGGGGAAGCGGAGGCCCCGCCGCCCGAGCCGCCGGCTTCGTCGTCCCCGCCGCTGTTCACCACGACGGCGAAGATGAGGACGACCCCGAGGACGAGGGCCAGCGCACCGCCGCAGCCGAAGCATCCGATCAGCCAGTAGTTGGGCTTCTTCTCGGGCTGGGGCGGCGGGTAGGGCTGAGGCTGGGGCGGATACTGAGAGTACACGGAGGTTCCTGTCGGTCGTTGTGCGGCTTTTGTGGCGTATGCGAGTTCCGGGGGCCGGAAAAGCGTACAGCGGGGGCCGGGGAGCTGACCGGGCCGATGCCGGTCACCGGCCGATACCGGCCGTAGGTCGGCCGCTGCCCGACTGCCCGGCATTGCGGCACTCCGTAGGACGGAGGCCGCTCGGTGCCGGTTCCGTCCTTTCCGCCCGGTACCTGGCGGTGCGTGCGGATCGCCCGCCGGCGCCGGGCGACCGCGGCGCTGGCCGCTTCCGGCCACTCGCTGTGGCCACTGCTCGTCGAAGCCGGCGGCGAGGTCGACGGCGGTGCGGGCGCAGGGCACCCGAGCGCGCCGAGCGTGGCCCCAGCGCCACGCTCGACGGAATCCGGAGCCCCGCACCGCCGCCGGGAGAGCCCGGCCACCCGCCGCCGTCGCCCCCGGCCGCAGTCCGAGTCAGCCGAACGCGGCCAGCTCGGCCGCGGTGGGCGGGTCGGCACCCGGGCGGGTGCAGTTGATCGCGGCGCAGGCGGCGGCGGAGGCCAGCAGTCGGCGCAGGTCTTCCGCGCCCGTCGGCACCGCTGCGCCCGAGGCGCACTCGCTGACCAGGGCCCCCATGAAGGTGTCGCCGGCGCCGATCGTGTCGTGCACCGCCACCCGCGGCGTAGGCACCTCGGCGCGCCCCTGGGCACTGAGTGCGACGGCGCCCTCGCCGCCGCGCGTGACCACCACCGCGCGGGGACCCAGTCCCAGCAGGTGTTCGGCCGCCGCTTCGGCGGACGCGTCGGGATACAGTTCGGCGAGGTCGTCGTCGCTGGCCTTGACTAGGTGGCTGACGCGGCAGAAGTCCTCGACGCGCGAGCGGGCGTGGTCGGCGCCGGGCAGTGTCGCCATGCGCACGTTCGGGTCGAAGGTGACGGTACGGTGCCGCCCTTCGCGGCGTGCCAGTTCCAGCAGCTCGGCGTCGCCGGGCGGGCGCAGCGCCGCGATCGAGCCCAGGTGCAGCACCCGCACCGAGTCGGGCAGCGCACCGGCGAGCTCGTCGCGTGTCCACGACCAGTCGGGGGCGTCCTCCAGCCAGAAGTCGTAGCGCGCGGACCCGTCGTCGGCCAGTGTGGCCACGGCCAGTGCCGAAGAGCCCAGGCCGGCGGGGCAGCGGCTCAGGTCGACCGACTCGGCGGCCATCCGCGCGCGCAGCCGCTCGGCGAAGGCGTCGGCGCCGAACCGCGACAGCAGCATCGTCGGCGTGCCCAGCCTGGCGGTGGCCACGGCGATGTTGGCCGGACCGCCGCCGGGCACCGGCCGCAGCACGCCGCCCGTCTCCGGCAGCAGGTCCATCACGTGCTCGCCGGCGATCGCCGCCTGCGGGCCCGGCGCGTTCTCTCGGGTGCTCACGTGCTCGCCTTCCCCTCAGGTGCGGCCCCGGCGCCGAGTACGGCATACCCCGGGATCGGCGTCCCCGCCGCGAACGACAGCGCCGTGTACGCGTGGTAGACGTCGGGCCGACCGCTCCAGACGGTGGTGCTGGGCCGGCCGTGCGGGTCGGTCTCGTGGCGCCAGTTCTGCGCCGCGTCGACGAAGTACGCGCGCACGTGGGCCCACCACTTCCGGGCCGACTCGGCGTAGCCGGCGCCGCCGGTGCGGGCGTGCAGGGCGTGCGCCGCCGCGCACGCCTCCGTGGCCACCCAGTGCATGCGCTCGCGGATCACCGGCCGGTCGTCCCAGTCCAGCGTGTAGCAGAACCCGTCGGCGCCGTCGCGCGCCCACGAGGCCTCGACCGCGGTGGAGAACAGCTCCTCCGCGGCCGGCAGCAGCCACGCGGCGGGTCGCTCCACCGCGGCCTCGACGTGCAGCAGCAGGCGCGCCCACTCCAGCGAGTGGCCGGGTGTCCAGCCGTAGGGGCGGAAGGGGTCGGCCGGGCGGTCCCGGTTGTAGTCGGGCAGCACGCGCCAGTCGGCGGTGTAGTGCTCGGGCAGCCGGTAGCCGTGCGCGGCGGCCTGGTCGCGGATGAGGAACTCGGCGATCGCCAGCGCCCGCTGCGCCCAGGCGGGATCGCCGGTGGCGGCGCCCGCGGCCAGGAACGCCTCGACCATGTGCATGTTGCTGTTGGCGCCGCGGTAGTCCTCGCCGCGGGAGAAGGAGCGGTCGAAGGATTCGGCGGCGCGCCCGGCCTCGGCGTCCCAGAACCGGTCCAGGACCGTGGCCGAAGCGTCTGCGAGCAGCTCGGCGGCCTCAGGGACTCCGGCGGAGGTCGAGGTGGAGGCGGCCAGCAGGACGAAGGCGTGCTGGTAGCCGGCCTTGTCGGTGTCGATGGGGGAGCCGTCGAAGGACACGGTGGAGAACCAGCCGCCGTGCTCGGCGTCGCGCAGCGATTCGCGCAGGCTGCGCACGCCGTGCTCGGCGAGATCGGCCGCAGCGCCGCCGTGCTCGCGTGCGTGCAGTGCGCTGACGTGCGTGGTGCGTGCGGTGATCCAGGACTGCACGCCCTGCTCCGGGCGCGGGCGCCCGTCGTCGTCCAGCCAGGCGAACCCGTGCGCCTGCCGGGAGTGCCCGGCCCAGGCGACGAGTCCGCTGCCCTGTTCCCGCGTCCACTCCGGCGGAGCCGGATCCTCGGCGGAGTAGTCCATGGCGGCGTCCTTCCTACACGGCACGTGCTTGTCCGCGGCGGCGGGCCGCGGTCGGTGACCCGGGCGGCCCGGCCGGGGGCAACCGGCACAGACACCACTGAACCGATTAAGGGCCAAGATTCCTCTGGTCACACCGGAGTGCCCCTCTCCCGGCGCCACCGGGGAGCGTACACCCGCCGCGACGGGACCCCTCGACCGCCGGGGCGGCCACCGCGCTACCGCCCATTCGGAGCCCCGGGCGGCCGGGCGGTGCTCGCGCGCTGAATCAGCCCGGCGTCGTCGGCGCGCCTGTCCTGCGCCGAGCGTCCGGAGAGCACCTCCATCAGCGCCCGGGCCGCCTGCTCGCCGAAGCCGTTGACGTCGCGGCTGATCGCCGTCAGCGCCGGTCGGGTCATGCGGCACAGCGGCGAGTCGTCCCAGGCGATCACCGAGAGGTCTGCGGGCACCGAGAAGCCCATCTCCTGGGCCACGCTCACCCCGGAGACCGCCATCAGGTCGTTGTCGAACATCAGCGCCGTCGGCCGCGGGACCTGCGACAGCAGCCCGCGCGTGGCCCGGGCGCCGGCCTCGTCGCTGTAGTCGGCGTGCACGACGGGGTAGTCGGTGAGCCCCAGCTCGTCCGCCGCCTCAGTGAAGGCCCGCGTCCGCCGCGAGGTGTGCATCAGCGCCTGTGGGCCCGCCACGCGCGCGACGCGGCGATGTCCCAGGTCGGCGAGGTGGCGCATGGCCATCGCCACCCAGGCGGCGTCGTCGGACCACACGCACGGCTGGGCCGCGCCCGGCAGCGGGCCGCCCACCAGCACGGCAGGCAGGCCCATCCGCTCCAGCGCCGCGGGCCGCTTGTCCTCGTCGAGCAGGTCCAGCACCAGCACACCGTCCACACGCCGCTGCGCATGCCACTGGCGGTAGGTGCGGATCTCGTGGTCCTGGTCGGCGGCCACCTGGAGCAGCAGCGACGTGGAGGTCTGCGACAGCGCCGTCTGCACCCCCGACATCAGTTCCATGAAGAACGGCTCCAGCCCCAGCGTGCGCGCGGGCCGGTCGACGACCAGGCCGATGGCGTCGGCGCGACCGTCCGACAGCGCGCGCGCCGCCGTGCTCGGCGCCCAGCCCAGCTCCTCGGCGATGGCCAGCACCCGCAGCCGGGTGGCCTCGGAGACGCCGGGCTTGCCGTTGAGCGCATAGGAGACCGATCCCTTGGAGACTCCCGCTGCCTGGGCGATATCGGCGATGGTGGGACGGCGCACGGTGAACTTCCTTTGCGACTCGGCGGACCGACGGTACCGGCTGCGGCCGCGCCGTACCGGCAGGAGCCGGTCCGTGCCCACCGGCCCGGTCGGAGGTACCCCGGCACACGCGGACCAACCCCCGGCACCGGCAAATCTAGCGCCTCCCGAGGCCGGGGCACGGACAGGACCGGCGCCGGGCGCCGCCCCTACACGGCAGCGTGCACTACCGGGCGGGCCGTGCTGCCGCGCGGGGTGATGCGAGCGGCCGGCGACCAGCGCTCGGCCACCGGCGCGCCGGCGGCGGCCTCCAGGACCGACTCGGCCACGGTGATCCCGTACTGGTGGACGTCCACGCTCATCGTGGTCAGCGGCGGCGAGGAGAGCCGGCACTGCGTGGAGTCGTCCCAGGCCACCAGGCTCACCCGCTCGGGCACCGGCACGCCCAGCTCCGTGGCCGCCTGCAGGCCCGCCACCGCCATGACGTCGTTGTCGTAGAGGACGGCCGTGGGCGCGTCCGGCCGCCGCAGCAGCGCTTCGGTCAGCTCGGCCCCGGACTCTGCGGAGTAGTCGCCCTCCACGACGATCGGCGGCTCCACGCCGGCTTCGCGGCACCCCTCCTCCAGCGCCGCGGTGCGCTTGTGGGTGTGCAGGAGGGTGGTGGGCCCGCTGACCCGGGCCACGCGGCGGTGGCCCAGGTCCAGCAGGTGCCGCAGCGCCTCGCGCACCGGAGCGGCGTCGTCGGTGCGCACGGACGGAGCGTCCGGGGCGCCCTCCCACGTGCCTACGAGCACCGCGGGCAGCCCCAGCTCGGCCAGCACGCCCGGCCGCTCGTCGCCCGCGGTCAGGTTGACCACGGCCACCGCGTCGACCAGTCCCCGCGCCGCCCAGCGGCGGTAGGCCTCCAGCTCGGCCCGCTGATCGGCGACGATGTGCAGCAGCACCGACATGTCGCGCCGGGCCAAGCGCTCCTCGATCCCGCCGATGAACTCCATGAAGAACGGCTCGACGCTGAGCAGGTGGGCCGGCCGCGCCAGCACCAGCCCGATCGCGCCCGCCGCGGCGGCGGCGTCCGGCGAAGGGCTCATGCAGCGCCGGCCGCGTGCGCGACCAGTCCGTTTGCGCAGCGCAGTACCAGCGGACCGGTCAGCTCTTCGGGCGCTATGCGGGCGCCGGTGCGCACGGTGAACGAGCGCGTCTCCCCGGCCGTCATCGGCACCAGCATGTCGTCGACCACGGCGTCGGGCGCGACCCGGTCGGCCAGGATCGCGACGTCGCGGGCGAAACCCCGCGCCCGCACGTCGACCCGGTAGCCCTCGGGCACGGCGGTGGCCACCGCGCTGAGGGGGTCGGGGTCGTAGGCCAGTTCGGGATCCTCGCCGAAGGTGTGCACGGTGCGCGCGTCGTCGGTGGCGGCCACGAGTAGCTCCTTGCTCGGGTCGGCCGGGGTGCTCAGGGAGCCGGGAACCTCCAGTCGGACGGCGGACCGGGCTCCTGCGGCCAGCTCGATCCTAGCCGCGTCCAGCGCCTCGCCTGCGAAGTCCTGCCGCTGGAGGTGCACATGGCCGCTCCAGTCCTCGTCGGTGTCGTTGACCGCGACCAGAGCGAGCCCGCCATCGCGCGGTTGGAAGGTGAGCAGGCGCGGCGCGTAGGCGTGGCGCAGGGCGTAGTAAAGCGGTTTGGGGCGCTCGTCGCCGTCGACCGCGGCCCACGAGGTCACCGGCCAGCAGTCGTTGAGCTGCCACACGAGCGTGCCGGAGGTGCGCGGCCACCACGACCGGAAGTGCTCGACGCCGAAGGCGACGGCCCGCGCCTGGTTGAGCTGGGTGGCCCAGTGCCAGTCGGCGAAGTCCTCGGGCACCGGCAGGTGGCCCTCCAGCCCGCGGTGCAGCTTGCCGTTGCCGTCGTTGGCCTTCTGGTGCAGCAGGAACGCCGGCGAGGTGGGCGTGAGCGGGGAGTCGTGGATCCAGGTGGTCAGGGTCCTCCAGGTGGGCGGGCCCTGGAAGCCGAACTCGGCGCAGAAGCGCGGCACCGTGGTGCGGTAATGCGTGTAGTCCGACTGGTTCCACACGTCCCACTCGTGGCGGCAGCCGTGGTCGGGGTCGTTGGGATGCACCCCGCCGGGCCGGTGGCCGGGGCTGCACGGGCTGCCCTCGACGTAGGGCCGGGTGGGGTCGAGCTCGGCGACCACGCGCGGGAACAGCTCGTAGTAGTAGTGCTCGCCCCACGTTCGGCCGTCCAGCTCCTGTTGCCAGCCCCAGTCGGCGAAGCCCCACAGGTTCTCGTTGCCGCCGTTCCACACCGCCAGCGAGGGGTGCGAGCACAGCCGCGCGACGTTCTCGCGCGCCTCGGCCTCGAACTCCGCGGCCAGCGGCTCCTCCTCGGGGTAGGCGGCGCAGGCCAGCGCGAAGTCCTGCCACACCAGCACACCGCGCTCGTCGCAGACGTCGTAGAAGTCCTCGGTCTCGTAGACGCCGCCGCCCCACACCCGCAGCATGTTCATGTGGGCGCCCAGCGCCTGGTCGACACGGCGCTGGAGCCGCTCGCGGGTGATGCGGGTGAGGAAGTGGTCGTCGGGGATCCAGTTGGCGCCCTTGACCGCGACGAGCCGGCCGTTGACCGTGACGACGAAGCGCTCGCCGAACTCGTCGGGGGAGGTGTCCACGGTCACCGTGCGGAACCCGATCCGCCGGTGCGCGGCGTCCAGGCCGGCCTCCGGCTCCGCGGCGCCGGGCGCCGCGGAGAGTGTGACATCGAGGTCGTAGAGCGGCTGGTCCCCGTAGCCGGCCGGCCACCACAACCGCGCGTCGGGCACCTCGACCACGGCCACCGCCTCGCTCGCCCCGGCGGGCACGCCGACGCGGGTCTCCACTCCGCCCGCGCGCGCCGTGACGACCAGGTCCGCGCCCGTGCCGCCGCTCTCGGCGTGCTCGATGCCGACATGCGCCTCGACACGGCCGGTGCCGTGTTCGTCGACGGTGATCAGCGGGCGCACGCCGGTGATCCGGGCGCGCTTCCACCGCTCCAGCCGCACCGGTTTGAAGATGCCGGCCGTCTGCAGGTCGGGGCCCCAGTCCCAGCCGAAGGAGCAGGCCATCTTGCGGACCATGTTGTAGGGGTGGGCGTTGGTGTGCGGGCGGTGGCCCAGACGTTCGCGCTCCTGCTCGGCGTAGTCCAGCGCGGGGAAGAAGTCGACGGTGAGTTCGTTCGCGCCGCCGCGCAGCGCCTCGCGGACGTCGAAGCGGTAAGCGCGGTGCATGTTGGCGGTGCTGCCCAGCCGGTGGCCGTTGAGGTGCACGGTGGCGACGGTGTCGAGCCCGTCGAAGGCCAGGTCGACCCGCTCGCCGGGCTGCGGCGCCGCGGCGTCGAAGGTGAGCGTGTAGCGCCACGCCGTGCGGTGGGCCCAGGCGAGGCCGGTCTCGGCGGTGTCGAGATAGGGATCGCCGATGAGGCCGGCGGCGAGCAGGTCGGTGTGCGCGCTCCCGGGCACCTGCGCCGGGACGCTGCGCCCGGCGATCTCCTCGGGCACCGGTCCTGCCGTCGTGGACAGCAGCCAGTCCTCGTGCAGGGTCTGACGCTTCATCTGCGCATCACTCCAGGCTGGGGCCGCCGCGGGCGGCAGGGGTGGAAGGGTGTCGGCGGGGCGCCGGGGCTCGCCGGCGGATCTCGGGGCTCGGAGAGATTCTTACGTCAGCGAATAAAGTAAGTCAATCGAGGCTTTCGCCCTACGGCAAGGCCCACGTCATGGTCGCATGACGAACGCCGGCACCCCCGCGCCGCGCGCGGGTATGCCGGCGTCGCCGTTCGGACCGCCCCGTAGCCGGTCCTGGCCCCCGGAGCCCGCCGGGACGCGCCCGGGAGCCCGTGAGCCCGTGAATCCTGGGTCAGCCCTCGCAGACCGACCCGTTGACCCGGAACTCCTCAGGCGGGGGGTTGTCACCGGAGAACGTCGCCTGGACGCCGAAGCGCCGAGTCCCGCCCGCCGGGATCACGCTGTTCCATCCCAGGTCGCTCGCCGAAACCGTGGCCCCCTCCTGGGTGACCTCGGCCTGCCAGGCGTTGGTGACCTCCTGGTCGCCGGGGTAGTCCCACTCCGCGGTCCAGCCGTCGACGGGATCCTCGCCGGTGTTGGTCACCTCCACCGACGCGGTGAACCCCTCGCCCCAGTCGCTGTCCACGCTGTAGTCGACGGTGCAGTACACGGGCGGAGGAAGGGCCTCGAAGCCGACGCGGTGCAGGCCGCCGGGCAGGTCGGTGACCGCGTACAGCTCGCCGGAGGCGTCCGCGCCGAACGCGGTGACCTGGATGGGCAGCTCCCCGATAGGCTCGGTGGCGTACTCCCCGTCGCCCGTGGGCCGGATGCCCCAGGTGTTGGCGCTGCAGTAGTCGGTCATGACGTAGGTCCCGTCGGCGATGTCGGCGTACTCGCCGCCGCGGTAGACCACGCCGCCGGTGACCGAGCAGTTGCCGTCCTGGTGGTCGTAGGAGAACGCCGGGTCGGTGTAGTCGGCCCCGGTCTCGCAGCGCTCGGCGTCGAACTCGTCGGGCCCCTCGCGGCAGGGCCAGCCGAAATTGGCGCCGCCCTCTCCCGCCGGCAGGTGGTTGACCTCCTCCCAGCTGCCCTGGCCGACGTCGGCGATCCACATCGACCCGTCCGCCGGGTCGAAGGAGAAGCGCCAGGCGTTGCGCAGGCCGTAGGCCCAGATCTCCGGGCGGGCGTCGGGCACGGAGACGAACGGGTTGTCCTCGGGCACGCAGTAGGCGTCGGCGCAGGAGTCGCCGACGTCCAGCCGCACGATGGTGCCCAGCAGCGTGGTGAGGTCCTGCCCGTTGTCCAGGCTGTCCCCGGCGTTGCCGCCGTCGCCCAGGCTCCAGAAGAGGTGGCCGTCGGGGCCGAACTCCACCTCGCCGCCGTTGTGGTTGGTGTACTCGCTGTGCTCCTCGGTCAGCAGCACCTCTTCGCCGTCGGCGGGAACGCTCGCCTGGTCAGGGCTCTCCATCGGGAAGCGCGAGAGAGTGAGGGTTCCTTCGTCGGCACTGGTGTAGGCGACGTAGAGCTCGGGATCGTTCCCGAAGTCGGGCGGGGTGGCGATACCCAGCAGCCCTTGCTCGTTGCCTTCGCTGGTGATGCGGTCGCCGATGTCGAGCAGCGGGTCGGCGGCGAGCCCGGTGTCGGGGTGGTAGACGCGGACCGCACCGGCTTCCTTCTCCGTGATGAGCATCCGCCCGCTGCCGTCGCCGGCCGACTCGATGTCGGTCGGTCGTCCGAGGCGGTCGGCGTCGGTGCGCGTGCTGGTGACCTGTAGCCGCTCCAGCGGGAGCTGAGCCTGGGCGGAGGAGGCGGAGGCGGGCGTCTGCGCGCCCGAGCCCGCGGTCTCGTCGGCGGCGGCGGGCGCGGCCAGGGTCAGCGCCGCGAAGGCGAGCGCGCTCGCCGCCGCGGATACCCGCCGCGCCCATCGGTGGTTCGACATTTTCGGCTCCTGGGAATACGGAATCCACCCACTCGGCACGCGAATCCCCCAGTGTGTGCCACCTCGCTCGGAGTGGTCATTGCAGCCACGAGGGTAAACCGGTATAGCGCTCCGCCGCCAGGGATGTTCCGCCTTCCATGGGAGGGCTCCCATGGATCAGTGCAGGTCGTTTCCCATAAACGCTCCGCGAATTCCGTGCGAAAAGGGCCGGCGAGCGCTTCGGTCGCGGACGGCCGAGGGGAGGTGCGCTCGCCGGCCCCTGAGCGGAGCCGGTCGGACGGGGGACCGTGCCTCCTACTGCAGGTTCCTCTGCCGGACCTCCCAGTCACCCGAGCAGAGGCCGCAGTCGGACCCGACGAACTCCTGGCGGGCCTGCTGGTCGCCCTTGAGCTGCCACTTCAGCCACTCGGCGCCCACCCGGCCGTACTCGCCGCCGTTGGGCTCGCCGAACGTTCCGGTGTGGCCCACGTCGAGGCTGCCCAGGAACGCCGGCAGCTCCGACGGGATCCGGTCCCAGTCGTCCAGCGCGTTCTCGTGGGCGATGTCGCTCTCACCGCCGGTGAAGTAGGCGATGGGCGCCTCCAGTCGGCGCAGGCGCCAGTTGTCCAGGTCGCTGAGCATGCCGCTGTTCCACAGCACCGTGGTGTCCACGCGGTCGTCGTCGGAGGCCTCGTAGGCCTCGATGCCGCCGCAGGACTGCCCCATGACGGCGATCGCGTCGGTGTCGAGGTGTCCCCGGTAGCTGCTGAACCACCGGTCGTCCTCCTCGACGGCCCAGTCGATCGCCTCGGTGAGCATGTCGGAGTCGGTGCTGCCGGACCCGCCCGGGCGGCCGTTGGCGATCACCAGGAAACCGTGCGAGGCGATCTCCAGCAGGAAATTCTCGAACATCGTGCCGTCGGCCCGGCACGCGCCGTTGCCCCAGACGACGATGGGCAGGCGCTCGTCCTCGGGCAGGTTCGCGGGACGGTAGATCGTGTGGTCGTCGAGCCTGAAGGTGGTGGTGTATTCGGCGTTAAAGGGGCCGGTACCGGCGGCCGATGCGGGCACCGCCGAGCCTGCGAGCAGGGCTGCGGCGGCCGATAACGCGATGAGTGCGGCCGAAATCCGGTGGGCGAGGTTTCGCTGTCGCATATCACTGCTCCTTAAGAGCTGTGCCGGGGGAATTGTCGTCCGGCGGTTTTCCGGCGCCTGACAATTGAATATTCAGCATCGCGGAAAGGGCGTCAACGGGCCTTGCGGTGATACGGGTCGTTTTACCGATGCCCGCCGGCGGAAAGCGCGCACGCCGTTTGCGCCCGCGACGGGCGGCGACAGGCCGCGCCCGGGTGCGGGCGCGGCTGCCCCGGAACCCGGGACGCTCGGACGCGGCCGCCGTGCCCGTTCAGCCCGGTGCGGCGGGAGCGGCGGTAGACTGCGCGGGTGCCGGAGGCATCCGGGCGGGTCGGCCGCGCTGCGCCGGACCGCGACGGAAGGTGAAGCGGAGGTTGCACGTGGGCGCGCCGGCTCGGGCCATACCGCATGCGAGCAGCCGGGCGGCGGTACTCGACGTGATCCGCGCCGCGGGCACCATCAGCCGCGTCGGCCTCATCCAGGCCACGGGGTTCACCGGCGCGACCATCTCCACCGTGGTCCGCAAGCTCATCGAGGACGGCCTGGTGGTCGAAACCGGCCGCGCCGAGTCCACCGGCGGCAAACCGCGCGTGCTGCTCCAGCTCAACCAGTCCTCGCGCTACGCCGTGGGGGTGCACCTGGACCACTCCGGCATCGCCTACGTGCTCACCGACCTCGGCGGCTCCGTCGTCGCCCGCATGACCCGCGCGGGCGCCGGCACCGACGACCCGCCCGCGGTCGTGGAGCGCATGGCCGCCGAGGTCGCCACCCTGATCGAGGGCGTGGGCGTCGACGAGGAGCGTGTGCTGGGCATCGGCCTGGTCTCGCCGGGACCGCTCACCCCCGCCGCCGGAATGGGCCCGGCCCCGCCGATCATGCGGCACTGGGAGGACTTCCCGCTGGACCAGGAGGTGCGGCGCGCCACCGGGTTGCCGGTCGTGCTCGGCAACGACGCCACCGCCGCGGCGCTGGGGGAGTACTGGTCCGGCGCGGTCAGCGGCTCCTCGACCTTCGCCGCCGTCTACGTCTGCACGGGGATCGGCTCGGGCATCCTCATCAACGGCATCCCCTACCACGGCAGCAGCGGCAACGCCGGCGAGATCGGGCACATCTGCCTGGACCCCGACGGTCCCGAGTGCTGGTGCGGGGCGCGCGGGTGCACCGAGGTCCTGGCCGGCCCGGCAGCGGTCGTCGCCCGGGCGCGCGCCGACACGGCGGTCGCCCGGGCCGCGGGACTGGACGAGGCGGGCGGGCGCGGCCACTCCTCGGTGGCCGCCGACTTCGCCGCCGTGGCCCGCGCGGCGCGCCGCGGCGAGCCCGGCGCCCGCGCGATCGTGGATCGCGCCGCGCGCTACCTGGCGGTGGCCACCCGCACCCTGGCCAACGTGCTCGACCTGGACCGCGTCGTGCTCACCGGCCAGAGCCTGGCCGTGGCAGGCTCGATGTATCTGCCCGTCGTCCGGGAGGAGCTGGACCGCGCGTTCTTCTCCCGCGCCACCCACCCGGTCGCCGTGCAGATCTCCACCTCGGCCGCCACGGCCCCGGCCATCGGCGCGGCCACCATGGTCCTGCAGTCGGAGCTGGTTCCGCTCCAGCCCGGCACCCGCATCCCCGGCGACACCCGCCCGGAACGAGCCGCCCCACGCCCGGTCGGCACCTGAGCGCAGCGCCTCCGGTGAGCGCACGCCGGGGGTACCCAGCCGTGCGCTCACCGGGCGCCCCGCCTTCAGTCCAGCTGCAGCGTCTCGCCGGACTCCAGCAGCGTCTTGAGGTTGGACAGGACCACCGGCCAGCCGCGGCTGACGCTGCGCAGCATCTCACTGCCCGGTTCGAGGTCGTCGTGAGTGACGGTGAGCTTCACCGCCGACCCGGCGGTCTCGATGTCGAAGGTGACCTTGGAGCGCCGCTCGCCGCGCCGCTTCTCGAACTCCTCCGGGCTCCAGCCCGTGTACTCGGGCATCTCGGGCTCGTATCCGTGCCACCTGTAGGAGAGCCGGCGTGGAGGATCGGCCTCCAGCACCCGCTGGTCCCAGTCGTGCTTCCGGTCGTCGGCGGTCGTATTCCACAGCACGGGCGAGCCGACCTGCCAATCGGAGCTGGGGTAGCAGCCCTCGAAATAGCGGGCGGTGAACGCGGAATCGGTCAGGGCCTGCCAGAGCCGCTCGGGTGTGGTGCTGATGTAGGTGACGTAGACGAAGCTCGTCGCGCCGCCGGTGTCGTCGCCGCTCATGGTGCTTTCCTCCAAGGCCTGTCGGAGATCGGCGAGGGCGCGTGCCCTCGCGCGGTCGTAGCGGTGGATCCAGCGGTCGGCGATGTCGTTGATGGGCGCGGCGTTGAGGTAGTGCAGCTTCTCCCGGCCGTGCCGGGCGGTGGTCACCAGTTCGGCGGCCTCCAGCACCGCCACGTGCTTGGCGACGGCCTGGCGCGTCATGTCCAGACCGGCGCACAGCTCGCGCAGGCTCTGCCCGTTGCGCGCGTTCAGCGCGTCGAGCAGTCTTCGCCGACTGGGGTCGGCCAACGCCTTGAAGACCTCGTCCATATCCGTCCAACGATCGTAAACGCAACCGCAAGGTTGCCTGTCAATTTACGCAACCTAGAGGTTGCTTGTCAAGGGCGGGTCCGGAGGGCTCCCGAACAGCCGAAGAAAAGAGCCCCGGCACCGCGGCGCGGAGGCCGCGGTGCCGGGGCACCTCATCGCCGGGCACGTGTCGCCGGTCCGCCGACGGGCCGGTACGCGCCGACGGCTGTCACCAGCGGTGGTGCACCTGCGGGCGGACCAGTTCGTCGTAGACCTCGCGCACGGCGGTGTGCACCTCCTGCGGCAGCGGGTTCAGGAAGCCCGCCGCCGCGTTGCCGCGCGCCTGCTCGCCGTTGCGCGCGCCGGGGATGACCGTGCTCACGCCCGGCTGGTCCAGGATCCAGCGCAGCGCGAACTGCGCCATCGTCATGCCCTCGGGCACGACCTCGCGGATGCGCTCCACCGCCGCCAGGCCGGTCTCGAAGTCCAGGCCGGAGAAGGTCTCACCCACGTCGAAAGCGTCGCCGGCGCGGTTGAAGTTGCGGTGGTCGTCCTCACCGAAGGACGTCTGAGCCGTGTACTTGCCCGACAGCAGGCCGCTGGCCAGCGGAACCCGGGCGATGATGCCGACCCCGGCCTCGCGCGCGGCCGGCAGCACCTCCTCCAGCGGCTTGTGCCGGAAGGCGTTGAGGATGATCTGCACGCTGGCCACCCCCGGCCGCTCGATCGCGGCGAGCGCCTGCGCGCAGGTCTCCACGCTCACCCCGTAGGCGCCGATGCGGCCCTCGGAGACCATCGCGTCAAGATCGTCGAAGACCGCGTCGGAGGCGATCACCTCGTCGGGAGGGCAGTGCAGCTGCACCAGGTCGACGGTCTCCACGCCCAGTTCGGCGCGGGAGCGGTCGTTCCACGCCCGGAAGTTGTCCGGGCTGTAGTTGCCGAGTTCCTGGGGCACCCGCCGCCCCATCTTGGTCGCCACCGTCAGGTGCGGGTACTCCTTGAGGATCCGCCCGACCAGCCGCTCGCTGCGCCCGTCGCCGTAGACGTCGGCGGTGTCGATGAAGCTGACCCCCGACTCCACCGAGGTCCGCAGCGCCGATAGCGCGTCCTCCTCGCTGACGTCCCCCCACGCCGCGCCGATCTGCCATGCGCCGAACCCGATCGCGCTGACGTCCCTGCCGGTCTTGCCGAGCTTGCGTTCGTCCATGCCCACCGACCCTAACGCCCGCTGAACCGCTCCCGAAGCCCGCGCTCACCCCGCCCCGCCACCGACCCCCGCGTCAGCCCGGCGCCCGCCCCGGCCCCTGCCCCGCCACCGCTTTCATCGTTGATCTTGTACCTACCGTCACGGGAAAACGCTCTCCCTTACGGTAGGTACAAGATCAACGGGTTCGGCGGTCGGCGTATGCGGCGCGGCGTACGGGGGGTGCCTCAGCCCGGCGTCGCGGGTGAATCGGGCGCGCGCCTCCTCGGTCGGTCTCGCGGCGGCCAGCGCCCGCCCGCACCCCAGCGGGCGACGGCGACGCCCTCCCCGCAATGACCGCTCGACGGCGGCGAACCGACCAGGTTGCGACTCTCGCCGATTCTGGAGGACGAGAACGGTCGAATCGGGCGGTCGGTGGCGAGCGCCGCGTGAAGGGCGGCGCCCCCGGGGTGCATCGCCGTCGTGTCGGCGTTCCGACCGTCCGGGGAATTCACTCGCTGCCCGGTTTTAGGAGGCAGGGTGCTTGGCCGGCCTATGCGGTTCCGTTCTGTCTGAATCGCTCGATCGCCTCCATGACGATCTCCGGGTCGATGCGCACTGCCGCCTCTCCAGGGAGCGGGTCCTGTACTGCCGACATCTCGGAATCGGTGAGCTCCACCCCCTGAACGACCAGTTCACCCGTGTCGGCGACGTAAACGGAGGGGCATCCTTTCGCGCCGGACAGCTTGTCCTTTGCGAGCAAGGTGAGTTTCATGATCCCCCATTCGGTGAGTTATAAATCGCGATCACGCTAACACGGGGAATTCGTGTGCTCCAGGGACGGTTCGGTTGTTTTCGACTGCGGTAATGGCGTACTCGCCGGGGAAAACCATCGAAGGGCCGGCCGGCTCGGTTCCGGTAGCCGGTCAGGACGAGCGGTCCCAGGCGGGCGGACTGGTGTACGCCGGGAACGCCCTCCGCGGCCGACCGTCCACAAGGTGGCGGTTCGGGTGGAGGCCCGGTGGGGGTGCGCAGCAGCATCGAAGGTATGCGCACTCCTCCACCGCCATCGCCTGCCTCGCCCGGCGCCATCGCGACGTTCCCCGCTGCGGCTCACCGTGCTGCGGCGCTGGCCGCGCAGCAGCACGGATTCATCACCTGGGGCCAGGCGTTGGCGTGCGGTGCCGACAACGGTCTCATTCGGCGCCTCCTCCGCGGCCGGCACTGGGCCAGGGTGTATCCGCGGGTGTACGCAGTCCGTGGCATGCCCGAGCCCGCCGACGAGAACCGGCGGTTGCATCAGCGGGTCATGGCCGCCCAGCTCTCCCTCGGCTCCGCCGCGTTCGCCGGGGGCGGGACCGCCGCGCGCCTGTGGGGCATGCAGGGGCTTCCGCGGTGGGACGGCCAGGAGGTACACATGGTCATCCCGGCCCTGGGCGCTCAGCGGCACGTGCGCGGCATCGTCCTGCATACCTGGGACACCGCTGAAGACGAGGTAACCGCCACCGAATCCGGCATCCGCCTGACCACTCCGGGCCGTACCCTGCGCGACACCCTGCTCCACGTCGACCGTGAGACCGGTGTCTGCCTGATCGACTCCGCGCTCAACCGCGGGCTGGTCCGCCGCACCGACCTTCCGAAGCTCCACGCCGCCAACCGGCGCCGCAAGGGGTGCCGCCGCGTCGGCGACTGGTGGGCGTTGGGCGACGACCGGGCGCAGAGCCCGCTGGAGACCCGGATCCGCCTCGTCTGCGTGGACGGGGGACTGCCGCCCACGTCCCTGCAACGCCCGTTCACCGACGCCCGCGGCCGGATCTTCGCCGTCGCGGACCTGTGGTGGGAGGACCTGCGGGTCATCGGGGAGTGCGACGGCCTCGGCCCCCACAGCCAGACCGAGGTCCTTGCCTACGACCGCGAGCGCCAGAACGCCCTGCAGGCCAGCTACCCCGGAACGCGCATCGTCCGGTTCACCTGGGAGGACACCTACCGCCCCGCCTACGTCCTCGCCACCGTGGCCGGCAGCGACCGCCGCTGACCCGCCCCCGCTCCCGCCCCGCTCCTGTCCCTATCCCTGTCCCTGTCCCTGTCCCTTCGCCGTCCCGATTCCCCGTTGATCTTGTACTTACCGTGAGGGAGAGCGTTTTCCCGTGACGGTAGGTACAAGATCAACGGGGGGTTCAGGCTTCGAGCTGGCCCTTCGGGCCCTGGTTGCGGGTCCACAGGTAGGCGGTGATGGTTGCGGCCATCATCAGGGCCTGGGCGCCCTCCTTGCCCTCGTCGCACAGGAGGCAGGCCAGGTCGTGCTTGGGCTTGGTGACCTCCGGGCGGACCTCCTCGGTGGTGTTGAGGCGGAGGTGGCCGTACTCCCAGCCGTCGGAGGGGACCCATTCCACGTCGGTGATGTCGGCGAGGGCGTACTCGCGGCGGTGCGCCTTCTTCTTGCGCGACGCGGCCGAGGAGCCGCTCCAGATGAGCCGGACGGTCGAACCGTCGAAGGCGGCCGTGCCCTCCGCGGTCTGGATGTGCAGCGGCAGGGGCGGGACCAGGCGTGTGGCCAGGTGAGGGCCGGGGGCGCCGAGCTCCGAACGCGCGCCTTCCTCGGCTGCCCTGCCGGCGGCGAAGCGGATCTGGTCGGCCAGATACTCGGCGACCAGCTCCGACTTGGCGGGCCCCACCAGCCGGAAGGGCTGGGAGCCCTCGCTGAGCATCGCGCCCACGGCCGTGTAGGGGTCGGTCCTCTCGTGCAGCCGCAGCCGCAGCGCCCAGCGTTTGCGCTTGCTGTCGGACAGCTCGAAGTCGACGGCGGCGACCGCCGCGACCGGGACCATGTACCGGCCGAGCTCCTTGAGCATGTCGTCCTTGAACATCCCGGTGAGGAAGCGGATCGACACCGTCTCCCCGTCGAAGCGCCAGTCCGCCCGGTCGCCGCGCAACTCGTCCATGGAGGGGAGCCTAGACGCCGTCCATCGCTTCCGCCGACCCGTGCACCCCGCTTCCGGCGGGTTCCGGTGGCCGTTCCCGGTCCCTGCTGCCGCCGCCGCGGCTCGGAGCGATCGGCCTGTCGTTCGCGTTTAGGCAGGGCACAGGCGTCAAGCTGGTCTGGTAAGGACAACGGCCGCACGCAAGCCGAGGGGGAGACACCGATGACAGCGCCAGAACCCGAACCCGGGCCGGGATCCGAACGGCCGGCACGCTCCGCTCCACCCGCCGTGCGGATCGGTCTACGCCCCGTAGCCAGCCCCGCGCCGATGGGCTTCGCGGCCCTGGCCGTGGCCACGCTGCTGCTCAGCATGCTGCAGCTGGGCTGGCTGTCCTATGGCGACGGCACACACGTGTCCATCGCGGTCATCACGTTCGCCTTTCCGTTGCAGCTGATCGCCGGCCTGTTCGGCTTCCTCGCGCGCGACGCCGTCGTCGGCACCTCCATGGCCGTCCTCAGCGTCACCTGGCTGGCGACAGGCGTGGTCAAAGTGACCTTGCCGGTGGGCACCGTTACCAGCCCGACGCTGGGGGTGCTGACGCTGGCCGTGGCGCTCATTCTGCTCGTGCCCGTCGCGGGCGGCGCTGAGACCGGAAAGCTGCTGGCCTCGACCGTGCTGCTGGCCGCGTCGGTGCGCTTCTTCTTCACAGCCGGCTACGAGTTCACCGGCGCTCAACTGTGGGCGACGGTCGCCGGCCTCGTCGGGTTGGTGCTGTGCGTCATCGCCCTCTATGCGGCATTGGCTCTGCTGCTCGAGGACGTCTGCAAGCGCGCCGTCCTGCCCGTCTTCCGCCGCGGCGTCGGCAGCACCTCGGCATGGGGCGATCTCCGCGACCAGCAGGGCGATATCGAAAGCGAGGCGGGCGTGCGCGAGCGGCTGTGACGCCGCGCGTGGGCGGGTGAAGCGGATTCACGTTTTCGGGGACGGCGATTGGGCGCGGCCGGGACCGGATGCGGGAGTCCGGTACCATAATTCCGGCCCTCCTGAACGGTGACGCCGGGGAAATCGGCCGCCGCGGCACCGGTCGGGCCGGGCGGACGAATCGGCTGGCCTCCCGGCTTTTCCGGCGTTCCTGCCATCGTGTATATGTCCCTGCGAACGCGGCGAATCGCTGGAACGGTTTCCGTGGGTTTGTGTCGGAATGCAGTGGAATCGCTGCTCGTGGCGCTGGTCTGAACGCGCAATTCTTCGGTATTCGATTTCGCCATGACGGTGGACTGCCGTGTGCGGAGTGATAGCGTAATCAATGAAGCTTCGCATTCCCGGTGCCGCGGTAAACCGGGTGTCCATCGCCCCTTGTTGAAAGGTCGATAATGGCGAGCAATGTGAAAGAGCGCGAGCGCCTGAACGAGCGGTTCGTCCACTGGGACAACAACGGCGACGGCACCATCGACCGATCCGACTTCGAGGCCGAGGCGCGCGAGATCATGCGCAACCTCGGCGAGGACGAGACCTCGCCCCGCGGGCGCGCGGTCTACGACGCCTACACCCAGATGTGGGACTTCCTGGCGAGCAAGGCCGGCCGCAGTTCCCTCAACTCCGACGAGTTCGCGGCGGTGGCCGAGGCCGAGATCATCAGCCAGGGCGACGCCGGCTTCAGCCGAGTGCTGCGCCCGACCATCCGCGCCATCGTCGACCTCCTCGACACGGACGGCGACGGCCGCATCAGTCCCGACGAGTTCAAGCGCTGGCTCGACGCAGTCGGCGTTGCAGCAGACCCCGGCGACATCTTCGGCCGCATCGACACCAACGGCAACGGCTACCTCAGCGTGGACGAGCTCATGGCCGCTGTGCGCGATTACCACCTGGGACGTTCCGACGTCCCCCTCCTCGGCCGGTAGCACACACGGCCACGCCGGTCCGCCCGCGACAGAGGGGGTGCGGGCGGACCGGCAGCCGCCGCCGGGCGCGCCCCGGTCCCCTCGGGCGCGGCCGGCGGTGAGCCGGGGGTTCCTTCCCGCCCTTGTGCGGTGGGGAGGAACCCCCCGGGAACCTCTCCGGCCGCTCGCCCTAGTCACTGCGGCGATGGGGTGCAGTCGGCTCAGCGAGCGAGCCTCCCCCACCTACCGGATACGCTCCGCGCCGCGTGCCCTCCCCTTGCCGGCCCCGGCCCCCTTGCCGCCGAGCGTGATCCCTCCCTTGCACGCTGCGCACGCTGGACCACCGGGCTCCTTATCCGGTGCTGAGCACAGGGGCCTCCTCGCGCACCTGCGTGAACTCCACCCGGTCTTCGGGGGCGAGGCCGAGTTCGGCTCCCGTCAGCGGCGCCGGGGTGTGTACGAGGATGTTGTAGTGGTTGGGGAAGTGGCATCCGTCGAACCCCAGGACCGTGCCCACCACCCGCCCGTTCACCCGCACCTCGTCGCCGCGGTCGACGACGCCCGCGCAGGCGATCTCGGCGAACCCGAGGAACGCCACCCTGTCGATCCGCGCTCCCTCTGCGGTTTCGGTGTGGTCGGTGGCGACCAGTTCGTGCACCTCCCCGGCCCGCACGCACCGGCTCGCGAACGGCAGCAGCTCCATGCCGCGCTCCTCGCGCCGGTGGATCAGAACCTTGACCACCGCGCCCGCGACCATCCGCTTGTCTCCGTCCTCGCCGATCACCGGTTCCCTCCGTCCGTGTCGGCCGCCGCGGCCTCCGTCGCAGCCTCCGCCTCCGCTTCCGGCGGCGCCGGCTCCCGATCGCCGGCCCCCGTCGGGGGTGCGGCCGTGTAGGCCGCGTCCACGAGGCCCAACGCGGCAGGCCCCGCCTCGTCCACCTGGGCGACGGGGCTGCGCAGGCGGTGCTCGAAGTCGCGCAGCACTTCCGCGTACTCGTGCCACAGCGACTCCTTGAACTCCGAGTACCCGCCGAGCATGTCGGCGGAGTCGGTGCGCCCGTCGGCCAGCCGCACCCACACGTCCTTCAACTCGCCCCCGTAGGACCAGTCCAGCTCCACCGCCGCCGTGGCGCGAGGCCGGGAGCGCAGCCGCACCCACGCCCGCCGGTCGATCCCCTCGGCGTCGCGGGCGATGTGCGCCTCGGTCACCGACAGCTCGCCCAGCAGCATCCGGGCCAGGTCGAAGGCGTTGGGGCCGTTGTCGGCGACGCAGCCGCCCCCGCACCGGTCCGGGTCGAGGTACCAGGAGTCGCGCCCGATGTGGTCTTCGATGCGCTCCAGGTAGCGCACGCGCACGGCGGCCACCGGAGCCCCGCGCGGCAGGCGGTCGACCAGGGCGCGCACCGATCGGTTGTAGCGGCGGTGGAACGCGGTGAACAGGGTGACGCCGCGCAGCCGGGCCTCGGCCTGCAGCGCCGCGCCGTCGAAGGGCAGGGTGGCAAGGGGCTTCTCCACGCATACGGGTACACCTGCGGCCAGGGCGTCGCGGCACAGCGTGGCGTGCAGGTGGTTGGGGGCGCTGACGACCACCGCGTCCAGTCCGGCGTCGCTCAGCAGATCGCGGTGGTCCAGATAGCAGGGGACGCGGCCCCGCAGTGGCGTCAGCGCCTCGGGGTCGCGGTCGCACACCGCCGCCAGCTCCAGCGACGGCAGGCGTTTCAGCGCGGCCACGTAGAACCGGGAGATGAAGCCCAGCCCGATGACGCCGATACGCAGCGGGGCGTCGGGCATCAGCGGCCCCCGATCACGGAAGGCGGCGCGGTTCCGGCGGTGTCGGCGACCTCGGCCAACTCCTGCAGCAGCGCCTGCGGCAGCGGAACCCCCTCCCTTCGGTGCCGACGCGCCAGCTCGGCCTCGTGCCAACCGGGATAGCGCACCGGTTCGTCGGGATCGGCCGGCGGAGAGGCGAGCACCGCGGAGAACAGGGCTCGGGCGTCGGCGCCGAAGCCCTCACGCAACCGGTTCGGGGCCACGGCCGCGGCGATGAATCCGATGTCGTCGTCGCGGCGGCCCGCCACGTCATCCTCGCCCTCCTCGCCGTCGGCCGGCCCGAGCCCGGCGCCGGGCAGCAGCGCGGCCAGCACCTCCACTGCCAGAGCCAGCCCGAACCCCTTGTAGGCGCCGCCCGAGCGCGCGGCTTCGCCCGCGCCCAGCCACAGCAGGTGCGCCTCGCCGCGGTCGAAGGCGGTGGCGTCGGTGACGGGCGCACCGTTGGAGTCGGCCAGCCAGCCCGCGGGAACGTCGCGCCCCGACCGCGCAGCCTCACGCACCCGGCCGGTGGGCGCCGCCGTCGTACTCATGTCGAGCACGAACGGGCGGCCGGGCACGGCGGGCGCGGCGACGCTCAGCGGGTTGGTGCCCAGCAGCGGCAGTCGTCCGCCCGGTGGGGGCGCGATGCGCTGGCGCCCGCAGTTGGCGGCGACGATCCCGATCATGCCGCGCTCGGCCGCCCGCGCGGCGTGGTGGCCGGCGCAGCCGAAGTGGGTGGCGCCGCGCACGGACACCAACCCGACCCCGTACCGCTGCGCCCGCTCCACAGCCGTGTCCATGGCCGCGCTTGCGTGCCACAGGCCCGGCGCGCGGCGGGCGTCGACGAGGACGGCGGCGCCGCGGTCGGCGTAGGTGCGCGGTTCGGCGCACGGGTCGATTCGGCCGTCGGCCAGAGCGGGCAGGTAGATGCGGGAGATGTTGGCCGAGCCGTGGGAGGGGTGACCGCACAGGTCGCCGTAGCACAGCGCCTCGGCGGCGGGCCGCGCGCGTTCGGTGGGCAGGCCGTAGGAGGTGAGGACGCGCTCGGCGAACGACAGCAGTTCGGCGGCGTCGACGCGGGGACCGCCGTCGCCGGGGCTTGTCGGGCGGACTTCCGTGGTGCGGAGGTCAGGCCCGCGCGCGGGTGCCGAGCGCCGGGTGTCTGGGGCTGCCACGGTGCATACCGCCTTTCGTGGTCGGGTGCATGAGAGACGGGAGGCGCTGCGCGTCGCGTGCTCTTGCCGCGCCGCCGAGCGTGAGGACGGGTTCTGCACGGTGCACCGCCGCTCGGCGGCACGTCGGCTCGCTGGCAGGGCGGGCTGCGCCCACCGCCGCGGCCTCCGGGGCGAGGGGTGGGGTGATTCCCGGGTGTGCTGCCGCCTGGGGGCGGACGCCGCTGCCCCCGCTTTCGCGGTCGGGATCACCGCGCCTGCCCCCTCGGGTGGGGTGCGGGCGTGGCGCCGGCGCGGTGGTCGCGGGCGAAGGCGGTGAGTACGCGCGCGACGGCGTCGGCGAAGCCCCCCAGCTCGGCCAGCGAGGCGAATTCGCCGTCGGCGTGTGCGTTGTTGGCGGCCAGGTCACCGGGGCCGAGCACCGCGGCGGCGGCTCCGGCGACGCCGTCCATCCAGATGGCGTCGCAGGTGAAGGCCTGTTCGTCGGGGGGCCAGAGGGGCAGGCCCGCGTCCTCGCCCAGTAGGCGGTGCATCCACGGGTCGGCGCAGTCGAGGGTCGGCAGGCCGCGCTTGAGCCACTCCAGGCGGGTGACGCCGCGGGCCTCGGCCGCGGTCAGCGCGAAGGCCGGGGCGTCGGCGAAGCGGGCGGAGAACTCCGCCAGGCCCTCGTCCAGAGCGGTCTCCACCGCAGCGCCGAGGCGGTGCCCGGCCGCGGCGTCGGCGTAGGGCAGGTTCAGCAGCAGTTCCCCGGTGCCGTAGACCCTGTTGTGCAGGGTGCCGGTGTTCAGCCCGGCCACGCACGCGCGCTCGGCGCCTTCGGCGCGGGCCGACAGCGCCCCGGCCAGATGCTGGGCGAGGAAGCCGAGCAGCACCGTGGCGTTGTGGCCCTCGCCCGGCCTGTCGTCGATCGCGTCGCTCCCGGCCACCCGCACCCGGGCGGTCATCGCGGCGGTGGAGCGAGGCAGGTAACGCAGCCCCGTGGGTTCGCAGAACAGGTTCAGCCGCCCGACGAAGCCCTGCTCGACCAGCGGGCGGGTGCCGAAGGCGCCCATGGCGCCGCCCTCCTCGCCGGAGACCGCCTGGATCAGCACGCCGATGCCGGAGTCGGTTCCGATCGAGGGGTCGCTGCGCAGGGCCGCCCGCACACCCGCCAGCAGTGCGACGGCGGGGCCCTTAGCGTCGGCGGCGCCGCGGCCGTGCACGTCGGTGCCGTCGAAGCGCGGCGGCTCCCAGCCCGCGACGGTGTCGAGGTGGACGTTGAACATGGCGGTGGCCGCGCGGGGGCGCGGCGGCCCCAGTCGCAGCACCAGACTGGGCTCGGCGTCCAAAAAGCCCGGGTGTGCGTCGGCGGCCTCGCGTGCGGCCAGCGGGACGCCGGAGCGCTCCAGGACGCGCGGCTGGGGCGCCGCGTGGTGGACGGAGGTGAAACCGATGCCTGCGGCGGCGTCGGCGTAGGCGTCCTGAGCCTCGCGCAACCGCGGCGGCGCCGCGCCGGGGCCGGTCTCCAGACGGCCGGCCGTGGGCAGTTCCAGCAGCCGCAGCAGCAGTCGGCGGTCGCCGGCCTCCAGCGGCACGGCGCTCACTGCGGCGTCCCCGTTTCCGCGGCGGGCTCCGGGCGCGCGGAGGCGGCCACGGCCTCGGCGGCCAGCGGTCGCAGCGCCTCGCCGGCGGCGACGAAGGCGTCGACGTCGCCGGTCCCGGCGGCCCGGTGGGGGAGCAGCGACAGGTGCGGCTCGATCGACCAGGTACCGCGATACCCCCGCTCCAGCAGCAGCCGCAGGCACTCGGCGACGCCCGCGCTGCCGCGCCCCGGCACCGTGTAGGCGGGTTCGCCGCCGGGGACGGGCACTGCGTCCTTGACGTGCACGTGGGCGACACGGTCGGCGATGTCGGCGAGCAGCGCGGGGGCGTCGTAGCCGTGGGCGACGCCGTTGCCGGTGTCGAACAGCAGTCCCAGGGCAGGGCTCGCCACGGTGTCGAGCAGGTCGAGCATGCGGTCGGCGTCGTCGGCGGCCCACCCGGCGCAGTTCTCGGCCAGCAGGACGATGCCGCGGTGTTCGGCGGCGGCGCACAGTCTGCGCACGCGCGCCACGGCGCGGCGGCGCCACTCGCGCTCGCCGAGGCCGTCGTCGGGGTAGGTCATGATGCGCACGGCGCGGGCGCCCACGGCGGCGCAGCGCGCGGCGAGGATCTCCAGCTCGCGCAGATCGGTGTCGAAGGGGCCGGTGATCGGCCGGGCCCAGTTGCCGATGCCGGAGTCCAGGCAGCACACGGACATGCCGCGCTCGTCCAGGGCGGCGGCCAATCCGGAGAACGCGGCGTCGTCGAGGTCGGCGACGGGTCGGCCGCCGACGGTGCGCACCTCCAGGGACCGCCAACCGAGCCGTTCGAGCGCGTCCAGCTGGTCGGCCGGGTCGCCGCCTGCTTCGTCGCCGATGCCGGCGAAGGCGATTCCGGGTGCGGGCCCGGGCAGGTCGGCGGCCGGTTCCAGGACGGGGCCGGGGCGCTGTTCAGGCGGGGTCGGCATGGCTGATCATCCCCTCTCCGCGGAGCCCGCCGCCCGCAGTCGGGGCGGGCGGATCGGCGCACAGCGCCTTGGCGGCCGTGAGCAGGCGCACTGCACGCACCTGCAGGCCGAAGGCCTCCTGTTCGGGGAGGCGGCGCAGTCCGGCGAAGTGCTCGTAGGCGCCGAGCATGAAGTCGGCCAGCGCGTCGTCGTGGAAGACCAGGTGTAGGGACCCGTCCTCGGTGGCGGCGCGCAGCTGGGCGGTGTCGTCGTCCTCGCTGCAGGGGTAGTGGCCGACCAGCGTGCCGCGATCGAAGTCCAGCGTGATGCGGCGCTCGCGGGTGGGCGCGGTGAGGTCGGAGAATACTTCGGTGGTGGCGCCCGAATGGTGGTCCAGCACCAGACGGGCCTGGCCCAAGTGGGGGATCTCGACGTTGCCCAGGGCCATGTCGCTCCAGGAGGCGGACTCCACCCGTGCGCCGCCGGCCAGGGCCAGCGCCACTCCGACCGCGTGGGGGAGCTCGACGTCGAAGACGGTGGGATGGGCTCTGCTGGTCAGCGAGCGCAGGAACCGGGGTTTGCGCTGGACGACGGAAACCTTGCGCAGGCGGCCCAGGTCGGGCGCGGAACGTGACGCTCCGTCGCCGCCGTGGGAGCCGAGCCCGTGCAGGCGCCCGTCGCGCGCGGCGGCGCGCAGGCGGTGAGTGAGGGCACTGGTCAGCCATTGGGCGACCACGGCCATCCGCAGATCGAAGCGGCGGCGCAGGCGCAGTACGGCGGCGAGCTCGCGCTCGTCGGCGGCCAGCGGTTTCTCGACCAGGATGCGGCGGTAGCCCAGCTCGGCCAGTTCCTCCAGCAGCGCCGTGCGCACGCCGGGCGGGGTGCACAGGTGGACGACGGTGCGGGCGGGGTCGGCGGCCGCGGCGGCTGCGCGCAGCGATGCGACCTGGTGTGCGCCTGCGGGCGGCGCGGGGGCGGGGGCGGCCGCAGGCTGGGGGTCGAAGGACAGGGCGGGACCGGGGGCGAACACGCTGCGGCGCCCGGCAAGGGCTCCGGCCCGCGCCAACGCCGGCAGGTGCAGGCCGCGCCCCGCACGGCCCAGACCGACGACGAGCGTGTGCAGCATGGCGGGTGCATCACCTCCTGTTTCGTTCTCCTCCGAGTGCGCGCGGGAGGGTGCAGCGCACAGGCGGCCAGGGAATTCACGCTCCGCATTGGCGAACGGGATTCGGTCATGCGCATGGCGTTCTGAGATTGCGCATTTTTTGGGGGGCGTCCGGGGGTGCGGTGCGAATGAATCCAGGTTCACGCCGCGGTGATGCGGTTGTCAACCTTTGATTTCGCTCTGTGGATCCCCGGTGCGATTGAATCTGTGCATTTGCTTCCTGGCTTGCGGTGAAGCGCGGTGAAGTGCGGTTTCTGTCAGTGCTGTGTCGGAATGAGGGGAAATCGCCGTGCAGGGTGCCGTGCACCGGCGGCGGCTGCTCGGATTCCGCGGATTCTCCGGTTAGCCGCAGAGGGTGCGGGGCATAATGGCGGCGGATCTGGAAAACCGGTCACCGGAAAACACGGCCCCCCGTAGTTCGAATCGTTTTCGTCCGGACCGAATTAACCCGAGGGTGACGTATGAAGCCCCCCTTTCCCGCCACCGCTTCGACCGTGCCCGCCGCAGCCCGCGATCCGGCCCCGCTCCCGCCGGAGGAGGCGGCTCCGCCGTCGATCCCGTTCTTCAGCCAGCGGGAGACCTTCGCGCGGCTGTGGCCCGACATCCGCCGCCACTGCGGCGACGTCCTCGACACCGGCAAGTTCTCCCATGGAGGCAAGGTCGCCGAGTTCCAGGCCGCGCTCGCGCAGTGGACCGGCGCCCGCCACATCGTCGGCGTCAACTCCGCCACCGACGCGCTCGTGCTGCTGCTGCGCGCGGCGGGGCTGCAGCCCGGCGACGAGGTCGTGGTGCCGGCGTTCAGCTTCATCGCGTCGGGCTCCTCGGTCGCCCTCGCCCGCGGCCGCCCGGTCTTCGCCGACATCGACCCGGTCACCTACGCCGTCGATCCCGCCTGCGCCGAGGCCGCGGTCACCGGTCGCACCCGGGCGCTGATGCCGGTCCACCTGTTCTGCCAGATGGCCCACATGGAGGAGCTGCGCGCGCTGGCGGACCGCCGCCGGATCACCCTCGTCGAGGACAGCGCCGAAGCGATCGGGATGCGCTGGAACGGGGTGCACGCCGGCCTGCTCGGCGCCGGCGGGGTGCTCTCGTTCTTCCCCGCCAAGACCCTGGGGGCCATCGGCGACGCCGGCGCGGTCATCACCGACGACCCGGAGATCGCCGACACCGCGGCCGCGCTGCGCCACCACGGGCGCCGCGGCGACACAGTAGCCGACTTCACCCGCATCGCCACGCCCACCAGCCTCGTGGGCCACAACAGCAAGATGGACGACCTCCAGGCGGCGGTGCTGCTGGCCAAGCTGCCGCACCTGGCCGCCGACATCCGCCGGCGCGCCGAGCTCGCCGCCGCCTACACCGAGCGGCTGCGCGACGTCCCCGGAGTCCTGCGCCTGCCCACCGTGGTGCAGCGCTGGGCGACGGCCGACCCCGTCTTCTACGTCTACCTGGCCGAGTTCGACCGGCGCGACGACCTGGCCGACCACCTCGCCCGCAACGGCGTGGGCACCGAGACCTATTACCCGGTGCCGCTGCACCTGCAGCCCTGCTTCGCCCACCTGGGCTACCGCAAGGGCGACTTCCCCAACGCCGAGGCCGCCTGCGCCCGCGCGCTGGCGCTGCCGCTGTACCCCGACCTCTCCGTGGACCGGATCGACCGGGTCTGCGCGCTCATCACCCGCTTCTACACCGGGAAGGGGGCGGCGTGATCCCGTTCTTCCCGCCCGACCTGTTCGAGGCCGACAGGGCCGACCTGCTGGAGATCATGCACGCCGTGGGCACCGGCGCCGACCAGCGGTTCATCCTCGGCGGGCGCACCGCCGCGTTCGAGGACGCGCTGCGCCGGCGGCTGGGCGCGGCCGACGCCGTCGCCTGCTCCAGCGGCACCAGCGCGCTGAGCCTGGTGCTGTCGGCGATGGGCGTCGGCGAGGGCGACGAGGTCGTGGTCCCCGCACTGGGCTGCGCGCCGCCGGCCGCCACCGTCTGCGCGCTCGGCGCCGTCCCGGTCTTCGCCGACGTCGATCCGTGGCGGCTGGTCGTCGCCCCCGACGCCGCAGAAGCCGCCGTCACCGGCCGGACCCGGGCGCTGATGCCCGCGCACCTGTTCTCGGTGATGGCCGACATGCCGCGCTTCGCCGACATCGCGCGCCGCCGCGGCCTGCGCCTGGTCGAAGACTCGGCCCTGGCCCAGGGCGGCGAGCTGGGCGGCACCCCGGCGGGCCTGTGGGGCGAAGCCGGTGTGTTCTCCTTCGTGCAGGTCAAGACGTTCGGCACGGCCGGCGAGGGCGGCGCCGTCGTCACCCGCGACACCGGCCTGGGCCAGGACGTGCGGATGCTGCGCAACCACGGCCAGGACGGCGTGCACCGCTTCGTCCACCACCGCGTCGGCTACAACAGCCGCTTCGACGAGATCCTCGCGGCCTTCCAGCTGCACCGGCTGCCCGGACTCGACGCGCGGCTCCAGCGCCGCGCCGACATCGCCGACTACTACACCGACCGATTCGCCGACCTGGCAGACCACGGGATCTGCGCGCCGCCGCCGGGTCGCGACGGGCGCTGCTTCTACGTCTACACGCTGCTGACCGAGGCCCGTGAGGAGCTCAGGGCCTACCTGGCGCGCGAGGGGATCGGCAGCCACGTCTACTACCCGCGTCCGCTGCCGCACCAGCCGGCGTTCGCCCCCTACGCCCCGCCGAACGGCCGCTGGCCCGCGGCCGAGTCCGCCGCACGGCGCAACGTGTCGATCCCGCTCTACCCGCACCTGAGCGACGCCCAAGTCGAGCACATCGCCGATTCCGTCTGTGCCTTCGCCCGGCTCGGCCGGGAGGAGGCCGCCCTGCAGAGCCACCGAGCACCTTAGGAGCGTCCATGCCCCCCGACGATCCTCCGCGCACCGCATCCGCCCCCCGGCCCGCCCCGAGCGGTGTGCGCCAAGGCAAGATCGCCGCCTACGCCCGCCTGGCCAAACTCGACATCATCGACTACTACCTCGGCCTGCTGATCGTGTGGAGCCTGCTGGCCCCCGCCGTGCGCTTCGAGCCCTCCGTGCTGATCGCGCTGGCGCTGCTGCTGGCCGGCGAGCTGTGCATGGTCGCGGCCATGACCTCGTTCGACGACGTCACAGGGCTGCGCGACGGCAGCGACGCCGCCAACTACGGGCCCGACGCGCCACGGCGCAAACTCGTCCGCAAGCCCCTGATCGCGGGCACGCTCAGCGAAGCCGAGGCGATCGGCTTCGGCCGGCTCGCCGCCGTCGCGGCGGCGCTGCTGTGGGCGGGTGCGGTGGCGGTCGCGCCCCACGGCCCGCTGTGGGCGATCGCCGCGCTGGCGCTGTGCCTGGTGTGCGCGGTGCAGTACTCCTGGGGCCTCAAGCTCAGCTACCGCGGGTGGCAGGAGGTCTTCCTGGTCGCCCTGGGCGTGGGGCTGCTGGCCGGGCCCTACGGGCTGCTGGCAGGCACCGTGGGGGCGTTCGTGCTCGTCCAGGGCGTGCTCTTCGGGATGGGTCCGCTGCTGTTCGGCGTGTACTCCAACACCAACGACATCCCCGGCGACGCCCGCGTACACCGCCGCACCGTCGCCGTGCTGACCTCGCCGCGCGGCAACGCGGCCTTCGTCGCAGCGGTCTCCGCGGCCGAGGCGGCCGTCATCCTCGGTGCCACCGCCCTGGGCATCGCGCCCTGGTGGTTCGCGATCGCCCTGGCGCCCACCATGGTCCTGCGCGCCGCGCAGTGGACCATCGGCTTCGCCCGCGGCGACATCCTGCGCGCACGCAACCTCGGTATCACCATCCACCGCGTGACCGTCGCCCTGCTCATCGCGGTGAACCTGCTCGGACCGACGGTGCCGGGAGGCCCCCTGTGACCGCCGGGGCGGGGCGGGGCTCCGCGCAGCGGAAGCGCGCCGCCTCCCGGCGCGAACAGCAGGGCGGTGGCCCGTGACGCCCGCGACACCCGACATCGACACCGCCGTCGTGGGTGCGGGCGTCGGGGGACTCGCCACCGCCCACGCCCTGGGCCGCGCGGGCCGCGGCGTCCACGTGTTCGAGGCGGCCGACGCCGTCGGCGGCAGGATGCGCACGCTGCACAGCGACGGCTGGCGCATCGACACCGGCGCCGAGATGCTCCCCTCCGCCGGCTACACCGCTACGTGGTCGCTGATCCGCGAGCTCGGAATGGCAGCCGAGGTATCGCGTGTACCCGGCGCCCTTTCGCTGTGGCGCGGCGGCCGTGCCCGTCCCCACGCCGGCCGGCCGCTGGGGCTGCTCACCGGAGGCGGGCTCTCCCCGCGCGCTCGGCTGGAGCTGGTGCGACTGCAGGCGGGTTCCGGCGGGGACGTCGGCGAACCGGCGGACCCGGTGACGCTGGAGGAGTTCGCCGCGTCCCGCAGCCCTGAGGTGCGCGAACGGTTCCTCTACCCGCTCGCCGCCGGCTTCTTCGGCTGGCGCCCCGAGCGGTCCGCGGCGGCCCCGCTGCTGGCGCACCTGCGCTCCACCGGCAGCACCGCGCACTGGCGTACCTACCGCGGCGGCATGGACGCCCTGGCGCGTCGGCTCGCCGCGGGTCTGCAGGTATCCACCGGTACCGCGGTTCACAGGGTCGCCGCGGTGCCGGGCGGCGCCCGGCTCACCCTCGACGGCGGCACGGTCACCGCGCGCTCTGCCGTGCTGGCCGTGCCCGCGCCGGTGGCCGCGCGGCTCCACCCCGGCGCACCGGCCGACGAGCGCGGGTTCCTCGCATCGTGCACGTTCGCGCCGATGCTGCGGGTGAGCCTGGCGCTGGCGCGCAGGCCCGCCACCGCCGGCGGCATGCGCGGTTTCGCCACGCTGATCCCCGCAGCCGAGGACGACCTGCTCAACGTGATCACCCTCGACCACAACAAGCACCCCGACCGCGCCCCCGACGGACGCGGCCTGGTCTCGCTGATCGCCGCACCGCCTGCCACCGCCGCACTCATGGGCGCCGGCGACGCCGAGGCCACCGCCGCCCTGGCCGAGCGCGCCGAACGCTACCTGCCGGGGCTGCGCAGCCTGGTCCGCCGGGTTCACGTCCACCGGTTCCCCCACGGCCTGCCCGAGGCCACCCCCGCGGCGCTGCGGGAGCACCGCACGTTCCGCGGCCGCCCGGCGCGCGCTGTCGACTACGCCGGCGACTGGACCCAGCTGCGCCCCTGCAGCGAGGGCGCGGTCGCCTCCGCCCAGGTCACCGCCGCCCGCCTGCTCGCTCACGCCGCCGAGCGCCCCACGTCCACGCACCCAGTCCGCCCGGGAAGGACCCTGCGATGAAGCGGCTTGACGTCGCCACGCTGTTCGACACCCTCGCCGACCGGCGCAGCCCAACCACCGCCTACTTCAGCCGCCCGCTGGACATCGACCCCTGCGCCGCGGTCGCCCACGGAGTCGCCGACCTCGCCGGGCTGGTGGAGGACGCGGCAGGCTGGCTGGCCGCCGCGGGCGCGGGGCCCGGTGACCGCGTCGCCATCGTCAAGGACAACCACTGGGACATCGTGCTCCTGGCCATGGCGGCCGTGCGCATCGGCGCGGTGCCCGCTCCCATCGCCGCCCACCTCGCCCCGCCCGCCCTGGGCACCCTTCTGGCGCGGTTGCAGCCCGAGCTCGCCGTCCTCGACGGCGCCGCCGCCGAGCGGTTCGCCGCCGCTGGGATCGCACCGACCGCCCGGCGGCTGCTGCTGCTCGACGGCCCGCCCGAGACCCTTGCGGGCGCGGTGCCGCTGGCCGACGTCCGCGGCCGCCGCGCGCCCGCGCCGCGTCGGCGCCGCGACGACGAACCGCTGATCATCGTGCACACCTCCGGCACCACCGGCACCCCCAAGCTGGTGGCCCACTCCGGCGCCACGATCGTGCGCCGCCTCATCGGCTTCGAGGCCCACCGCTGGCCGGTGCTCAGCAGCCGCCCCGACGACAGCGTCGCCGCGGCGACCTCCTTCGTGCACGGCCGCGCGTTCGCCTGGACGGCCAGTGTGTTCTGGCTGTGCCCGCGCGAGGTCGGCCTCATCGCCGACCATGCACCCGCCGACGCCGAGCCGTTCCTGCGCGAGCATCCGCCCACCACGCTGGAGGCGCTGCCGGCGACCTACGTCCGCTGGCAGCGGTTGGCCCGCGCCGACGCCGCGGAGAACGTGTTCCACAGGGTGCGGCTCTACATCAGCACCTTCGACGCCGTGCACCCGCCGGCCGTGCGCACGTTCCTCGCGGCCAGCGGGCACCGCCGCCCGGTGTGGCTGCAGGGCTGGGGCCAAAGCGAGACCGGGCCGCTCACCTTCCGGCTGCTGACCCGCAAGGCTGTGGCCGCCGAGGGCGAGCGCCGCCCCACCACCCGCGATCTCGGCCGCCCCGTACCGGGGCGAACCCGGATCAGCGTGGTCGACCCCGCGACCCTGCGGCCCCTGCCGCGCGGGCGGCCCGGACTCGTCCTGGCGCGCACCGGGGCCCTGGGGCTGGGCTATGTCGGCGAGCCCGAGCGGTGGGCGGCGAAGGCGCTGGGGCGCTGGTGGAACACCGAGGACATCGGCGTGCTGACCCGCGGGGGTTCGGTGCGGATACTCGACCGCGAGATCGACTCCGTGGAGGGCATGAGCTGCGTGGAGGTCGAGGACGTCGTCGACGACCGGATCCCCGCGGTGCTGGAGTGCATCGTCCTGCGCCCCAAGGAGGGGCCGCCCCTGCCGGTGGTGGTCACCGAGTCCGGCCTGCTCGATCCGGACACCTGGCACCGCGCCACCGCCGACCTTCCGCCGATGGCCGAACCCCTGGTGGTGAGCTGGGACGACCTTCCCCGCACCGGTACCGGCAAGGTCCGCCGGCCGGAGCTGCGCGCCCGCCTGCTGGGCACGTCCCGCCGCATCCCCCACCCGCGTGCCGCCGGCCCCGCAGCGGCAGACGAATGAAGGAGGCGGCAGATGAAGACGAACCGACCGACCGAAAGGAAGAAGCGCGATGACGCTGTCTTCGGAGAGCATCGCCGCCGGCGACACGGCAGCGCCGCTCGCGGAGTTCACCGCGGGGCGCTCGGGAGACTCGGTAGCGGCGCGAGTGGCCGAGGGGCATCTCCGGCTCCTCGGAGCCGATCGGGCTCCCTCCTCCGGCGATGATCCGCAACCGGAGGCCGAGCCGCGCCCCGACTCCGCCGGCCGACTGCTGTTCGACACCCCTGACGGCCGAATCACCTGCGACATCGGCTGGGCCGGTCCGCTCGCCCTCCCGCTGGGCGACGAGGCCGGCGTCCAAGCCGCCTGCGGCATCATGCACGTCCACGGCCGCTCCGCCGGCCGTCCCCGACCGCTCGGAGTCGACTACGCCGGTGCGGTGAGCGGCGTGCTCGCCGTCCACGGGGTACTGGCCGCGGCGATCGCGCGGATGCGAGGCGGTGCCACGACCGGGGTTCGAACGTCGGTCGCCCAGGCCGCGCTGCTCAGTGTCGGGCAGTACCTGGCCGCCGCGACCGCTTCCGGTGACAGCACCCCGCACCCGCGGATACCCGGCGGACCGCCGTTCACCTCCGCCGACGGGGTGCGCTTCGAGATCGAGGCGTTCGATCCCGAGCCCTGGCAGCGGTTCTGGTCGCTGCTGGGCGCCGACCGCACCACGCTCGCCGACGGGTGGCGCCCCTTCCTGCACCGCTACGCCACCGCGGTGTGCCCGCTGCCGCCGGAACTGCACAGCGCCGCCGCCGCGCACGTGTTCCACGAGATCGCCGGTGCCGCCCAGGCCGCAGGCATCAGCCTCGTCCGCGTCCGCGGGGGCGCCGACATGCCGGCACCCGGCGGGCCCGGCGGCGTCGCTCCGTGGCGCCTCACGCCCGAGACGCCGGCGCAACCGGGGGATCCGCCGCGGCCCCGCCCGGCCGGCGCGGCGCTCCCGCTGGAGGGCCTCGTCGTCGTGGAGTCCACCCGGAGGGTCCAGGGACCGCTGGCCGGGCACGTGCTGCGGCTGCTCGGCGCGGAGGTGGTCCGTGTCGAACCGCCCGGCGGCGATCCCCTGCGGTGGATGCCGCCGACGGTGGGCACCTGCTCGGCCCGCTTCCTCGCGCTGAACCGCGGCAAGCGGGTCGTCGAGATCGACATCAAGTCCGCCGCCGGGCAGCACGAGGTTCGCGAGCTGGTCGCCGGCGCCGACGTCTTCGTGCACAACTGGGCACCGGGCAAGGCCGCCTCCTTCGGGCTGGACGCCGCCGACCTGCAGGCGGTGCGGCCGGGCCTCGTCTACGCCCACGCCGGCGGCTGGGGCCGCGCCGTAGGGGCCGGATCCGCCATGGGCGGTGTCGAACCGCTGGGCACCGACTTCCTGGTGCAGGCGCACAGTGGACTGGGCGCGCTGCTGCGCCCGCGGGGCGAGCCGCCCGCGCCCTCGCTGATGACACTGACCGACGTGCTGGGCGGCCTGGTCAGCGCCGAGGGTGTCCTCGCCGCGCTGCTGGCGCGCTGCCGCGGCGACGGCGGCGCCCGCGTCGACTCCTCCCTCCACTCCGCCGCCGAAGTGCTGACGGCCTCGGCCGTATCCGGCGGCGGGGGGAAGGGGCCCGGGCAGCGACTCGGCGCCCGGCGCCCGCTGTGGGGGCCGCTGCACGAGCCCCTGCCCACCCGAGACGGCCACCTCGTGCTCAGCTCGTGCGCCCGCAGCGCCCCCGAGCGCCTCGCCGGCGTGCTGGGCCTCGCCCCGGGCGGCGACCCGGGCGCCGCCGTAGCCGCGCACTGCCGCGACCGCGGCGCGGCCGAACTCGCCGGACGGCTGCGCGGCACCGGGCTGGACGCGGTCCCCGTGTGCACCGACCTGGCGGCGCTGGCCGCCGACCCCCGGTTCGCCGGCGTCCTGGAGACCGAAGGCGCCGCATTCGTCCGCTCACCCTGGGAGTTCGCACCGTGACCGACGCCTGGACCTCCGCCAACGGGATCGTGCTGGCCGACCTCGTGCCCCCCGGACTGCGCCGCAGGTGGGTGGACGAGGGCTACTGCCCCGACACCGACCTCTACACGCTCTTCCGCCGCCGAGTGCGCGACCACCCGCACCGCCACGCCGTCGCCTGTCCCGAGGGCACACTCGACTACGCAGCCCTGGACGCGCGCGTGCGCGGGATCGCCGCCGCGCTGACCGAGGCGGGGGCCGGCGCGGGCGACGTCATCGCCGTCCAACTGCCCGACGGGTGGCGGGCCGTCGCCGCCGAACTGGCGGTCGCTGCCGTGGGGGCGGTGTCGCTGCCGTATCCGGCCATGCGCGGGCGCGCCGGTATGGCCGCGCTGCTGCGGCGCTCGCGCGCCGGCGCCGTGATCGCGGGCGACCCCTCCGGCCGCACCGACCCGCTCACCGAGCTGGCGCGGCTGCGCGGGGAACTGCCCTATCTGCGGCGGGTGTTCTCCCTCGGCGACGCCCGCGGCACGCCGGCCGGTGCCGTGCCGCTGGACGCGGCCGCCGAGGAGGGCGCCCGCGCCGGGTTCGACGGCGACGGACCCCGCGTACCCGTGCACCCGGATTCGCCCGCCCGCATCCTGGTGACCTCCGGCTCGGAGTCCGAACCCAAGATGATCGCCTACTCGCACAACGCGTTCGCGGGCGGGCGCGCCAACTACGTCGCCGCGCTGCACGACGGCTCGGTGCCCATGCGCAACCTGGTGCTGGTGCCGCTGGCCTCCTCCTACGGCTCCTTGGGCGTCCCGGTGACACTCGCGGGACTGGGCGGAACGCTGATCGTGCCGGGAAGCTCCGATCCCGCCGCTGCGCTGCGCGCGGTCGGTGAGCACGAGCCCACCCACCTCTTCGCCGTGCCCACCCTGCTGCGGCGGATGGCGGCCCACGCCCGTCTCGCGGAGGAGCACACGCGGTCGCTGCGTGCGGTGGTCACCAGTTCTGCGGTGGCCGAGGCCGACGTGATCGACGCCGCGCGCGAGCGGTTCGGCGTGCCGGTGCTCACCGTCTACGGGTCCGCGGACGGGATGAACTGCCACACGCCCGTCGGCGCGTGCGCCCGGCCGGGCGGCGTCACCGGGCCGCCCGATCCGGCGGTGGCCGAGATCCGCATCGTGGGGCCCGACGGGCGCGACGCCGAGCCGGGCGGCGAGGGCGAGATCTGGGCGCGCGGCCCCATGAGTCCGCTGTGCTATGTGAACGCACCCGAGTTGGATGCGCGCTACAGGGCCGAGGGCGGCTGGGTGCGCAGCGGCGACCGCGGCAGGTTCGAGCCCGACGGTGCGCTGCGGGTGATCGACAGGCTCAAGCGGGTCGTCAAGCGCGGCGGCTACTCGATCAGCCCGCGCGAGGTGGAGCAGCTGGCCGCCGCGCACCCGGCGGTCGCCGAGGCGGTGTGCGTGGGGGTTCCTGACGCGGACCTGGGCGAGCGGCTGTGCGCGTGCGTGGTGCAGGACGAGGGCAGCGAGCCGCTGAGCCTGCCGGAGCTGAACACCTTCCTCGAGGAGGGGATCGGCCTGGAGCGCGCGAAGCTGCCGGAGGTGCTCCTTCGCCTGGGTGAGTTGCCGCTGGGCGCCACGGGCAAGGTCTGCCACCGCACGCTCGCCGAATGGGGAGCCTCCGGTGCAGAGCATGCGTCCGGCACCGCGGGCACCGCGGGCACCGCGAGGGCCCCGGCGGCGGCGTCGGCGGCGGAGGTCGGTGGCGCGGTCGCGCCGGAGCACAGCAGGTAGGGGGAGACGTGGCAGAGGCGGCGGAGACAGCGGTAGGGGCGGCTCCGGAGGCGCCGGGGGAGGCGGCGCCGGACAGCGGAACGGCCTACGCCTTCGACAACGACAGCGACCACGCCGGCGAGCAGCACAGCTGCCTGGCCGCGGCCTACGATCCGACGACCACCGAGCGTCTCGCCCAGACGGGTGTCGGCTCCGGTTGGCGGTGCCTGGAGGTGGGGGCCGGCGGCGGAAGCGTCGGGGTGTGGCTGGCCCAGCGCGTCGCTCCCGACGGTTGGGTGGTGATCACCGACGTCAAGCCCGTGCGCATGCCGCAGAAGGCCGGTATGGCGGTGCTGCGCCACGACATCGCGCGCGACCCGCTTCCCGAGGAGGCCTTCGACCTGGTCCACGCGCGACTGGTGCTCATGCACCTGCCGGAGCGCGAGCAGGTGCTCGCCCGACTCCTGCGCACGCTGCGCCCGGGAGGCCGGCTGCAACTCGACGAACTCGACGCCACCCACGCACCGGGCCTGCTGACGCCGGAGCCGGAGCCGGGGCCGGAGCCGGGGCCGGAGCCGGAGCCGGCTCCCGCCACATCCGCGGCGGCCGAACTCTACGCACGGTTCCACCGGGCCAAGCTCCAGGCGCTGAAGGCCGCCGGCGCCGACCCGGCCTGGGGCGCGCGAGCGGCCGAGGCGATGCGCCGGGCCGGGTTCGCCGACGTCGAACCGCACCCGCACGTGGAGCGGTGGCGCGCCGGTTCCCCCGGCGCCCGCCTGCAGGCCCACCACACCCACCATCTGCGCAACGCTCTCCTCGCCGCGGGCATGACCGACTCCGACCTCTCCCGCGTGCGCGACCTGCTGAGCCACCCCGACTTCTGCGCCTGCTCCCCGGTCTTCTACACGATCCACGGTCGGCGGCCTTGCTAGACGCTGAGGAACTCTCCAGCGGGACCGCCACCACGCCCCGGCTCGGTGCCGTCCCCGCGTGAGCGGTGGTCCACGGTTCCGGGAAGCGGGTTTCCCGCTGAGCGGAGGCCGCGCCGTTCAAGGGGCCTCGCCGAAGCAGGGGGCGGCCGACGTTCAGCCGGACCCCGCCGGAAAAGGGTGATCCCGTTCCCCGCCGGGGGGCATGGCGGGGAACGGGTTCCAGGGGAGATGCGGGTTCTCAGCCGATGGAGAAGCTGAAGGGTCCGGTGAGTCCGCTCGCCGGTGCGTGCCACCCGTGGTCGGGCTGGACCGGGACCCCGGGGAACATGCAGCCGGGTTCGGAATGGATGGTGACGACCGAGTCGGTCTGGTTCAGCAGGACGTGGGCGGTTCCGGGAAGGGAGTAACAGGCCCCGTCCGGGGGATTCTCGTAGGTGTCCAATCGCTCCAGTTCGGTCTTGAAGACGACGACGTCGCCGGTCGCCGCCTGGGCTGTTCCGGAGGTGGCCATCACCAGGGCACCGGCCAGAGCTGTGGCGGAGAGAGCGGCCGAGAACAGGCGCATAAGAACTCCGAAGTACTCAATGCGGAATATCCGGACACGCGCTGGATTCCGCGTCCGGGGTGACGTACCGATTCTGTTTGCGCTTCGATGTCGGAGTCAACCGATTCGCATATTCGGTTCGCTTTTCCGGGCTCCGGTATGGCCTTGCGGTCGGCCGGAAAATCCGACGTGTATTACGGGAATTCGTCCGTGCATTCCCGCGAACGACGGCCCGGTCACGCCCCCCGACACCTGACGCGCGCCTGATGGCGTTGATCTTGTACCTGCAGTCACTGTGAGCGGTCACATGTGACCATAGGTACAAGATCAACCTCGGTGGTGCGCAGAATGTCCTGTGTGTCCTGCCCGCGCCGCGGGTCTCACGGGAGCGGCCCCCCGCCGCCTCTCATCTTCTTCTCATCCGCTTCGGATTCGCTGGACGGCCGATGACCAGACCCAGGATCCTCGTCGTCGACGACGAGCCCAACATCGTCGACATGGTGACCACCGTGCTGGAGTTCCACGACTTCGAGATGTCCTCCGCCGCCACCGCGGCCGAGGCCTACGCCGCCGCTCACACGCACCGGCCCGACCTCGTGGTGCTCGACGTCATGCTGCCCGACGGCGACGGCTTCGAGGTGTGCCGCACGCTGCGCCGCTCCCTGCCCCGTGTGGGCATCGTCCTGCTCACCGCCAAGGACGCCCACAGCGAACGCGTCGCCGGGCTCACGTTCGGCGCCGACGACTACGTCACCAAGCCGTTCAACATCGACGAACTGCTGGCCCGCGTGCGCGCCGTACTGCGCCGCATCCTGCCCGAAGCGCCCGAGCAGGAGCCGCAGGACACCCTGCTGCGCTTCGCCGACGTCGAACTCGACGAGCAGGCCTGCACGGTCCAGCGCGCCGGCCACCCCGTCAGCCTCTCGCGCACCGAGTTCGAGCTGCTGCGCTACCTGATGCTCAACCGCGGCCGCGTGCTCTCGCGCGGCCAGATCATCGACGCGGTCTGGAGCGCCGACTACACCGGCGGATCCAACATCGTCGACACCTACATCGGCTACCTGCGCCGCAAGCTCGGAGCGTTCGGACCCAACCTCATCCAGACCCAGCGGGGCTTCGGCTACGTGCTGCGGACGTACGGGGACACATGAGCGGCCCCCGGCTCCGCCCCCGCACCCTGAGCGGCCGCATGGTGGCCGTCAACGCCGTCCTGATGGCGCTGGCCCTGGCCGCCGTCGCCGTGTTCAGCGCCGCCTTCCTGCGCTCCTACCTCCTCGACCGCGTCGACGAGCGCATCGAGATCGCCGCCGAGTTCGCCCGCGCCCGCCAAGCCGACATCTTCGCCGACGACCCCGCCGACCTGGTCAAGCAGGTACGCGCCCCCAGCGACTTCATCGTCGAGTTCACCGAGGGCGGCACCCCCGGCACGCCCGGCGCCCGGATCCACCGGCTCCAGGGAGCGGGGCCCGTCCTGCTTCGCGACATCGACATCGACTCGGCTCCCACCGGCCCGTTCACCGTCCACCGCGACGGCTCCGACTACCGCGTCGCACTGGTGCACCTGCCCTCCTACGACACCGTCGCGCTCATCGGGGAGCCGATGGCGCCGGTCGACGAGACCGTCCAGCGCCTGGTCGCGGTCGAGGCGCTGGCGGGTTCGGTGATGCTACTGGTCGCGCTGGTCGTGGGAGCGGCGGTGATCAGACGCGGCCTGCTGCCCCTCGGCGACGTCGTCGACACCGCCGAAGCCATCGCCTCGGGCGACCTGGAACGCCGCGTACCCGCACCGCAGGCCGCGGACGCCGACGAAACCCGCCGGCTTACCCTGTCCATCAACCGCATGCTGGCGCGGCTGCGCTCGGCCCTGCACGCCCGCGAGGCCTCCGAAGAGCGGCTGCGCCGCTTCGTCTCCGACGCCTCCCATGAGCTGCGCACCCCGCTGACATCGGTCCGCGGCTACCTGCAGATGGTCGCCCAGGGAGTCGTCGACGTGGCCCGGCGCCCCGACGTGATCACCCGCTCCCAGCAGGAGTCGGAGCGCATGGCCGCCATCGTCGACGACCTGCTGTACCTGGCGCGCCTGGACGAGCGGCCGGAGCCGCGGCGCGAGGTGGTCGAGCTCGGCCGCCTCGTCGCCGACAGCGTCGCCGACGCCCGCGCCGCCCAGCCCGAACGCGAATGGCGCGCCGACATCGCCGCCGAGGGCCTGGTCCTGGGCGACGAGCAGGAACTGCGCCAGGCCGTCGCCAACGCGCTGGCCAACGTGCGCGTGCACACGCCCGCGTCCAGCCCGGCGAGTGCCGCCCTGCGCCGCGTCGACGGGCGCGTGGTGCTGGAGATCAGCGACGCCGGGCCGGGCGTGGCCGCGGAGACGGCGCAGTTCGTGTTCGAACGCTTCTACCGCAGCGGCTCGTCCTCGCAGCGGCCCGGCAGCGGGCTGGGACTGCCCATCGTCCGGGCGGTCATGCGCGGCCACGGCGGCGATGCGGTCTTCACCTCCTCGCCCGAGGACGGCACGACGGTGCGCCTGGAGTTCCCGCCGCTGGAGGAGGCCGGCACCCCCGAGGCCTCCGGCTCCGCGCAGTCGCGTGACGACGATCTCCCCGCCGGCGGCGGACTCTCATCGGATTCTCATCCTCCTCCGCACGGCGCTTCATCGGGACCGGATGAGGTGGCCGCGGACGATCGGACGGGGACGAGAGGACGAGCGAGCATGGCCCGATTGCTGTACCGCCTGGGCGGATTCGCGTACCGCCGGAGATGGCTGACGGTGGCCGTGTGGCTGGTCGTGCTGGTCGCCGCCATCGGCGCCGCCGTCCAGTTCCGCGCGCCCATGAACGACAGCTTCACCGTGCCCGGGACCGAGTCCGACCAGGCCACCGACCTGATGGACGCGCGGTTCGACGGCATGGGAGGCACGGTCACCACGGTCCTGCGCGCGGCCGACGGCGGCGACGTCATCCATGACGACACCTACGCCGAGGCCGTGCGCGACACCGCCGCCGAACTGGAGGACGTCGACGGCGTCGAGTCCGTCATCAGCCCCCACGGGTCGCTCAGCGATGCGCGCGAGGAGTACCGCGAGGGGATCGCCGACGCGAAGGAGGACGCGCTCGATACCGCGCGCGAGCGGGTCGAGTCGCAAGTCCCGCCCGGCACGCCCGACCGCGATCGGATCATCGCCGAGCAGCTGCCCCAGGCCGAGGAGCAGGCCCTGCAGAAGGTCGAGGAGGAGTCGCCGGCCTTCGACGAGGAGCAGGTCCTCGATCGGATCCCCCAGATCTCCGACGACCGCACCACCGCGATGCTGCGTGTGCAGCTGACCCAGCCCGGCGACTCCGTGGACCAGGAGACCGTCGACGCCATCCTGGAGACCGGCGACAGCGCGCGCGACGCCGGCATGGACGTCGAGTTCAGCGGCCAGGCCATCTCCATGTCGCCGCCCGAGGTCGGTTCGGGCGAAGCCGTCGGCGTCGTCGCCGCCCTGGTGATCCTGGTGATCAACTTCGGCGCGGTGGTCGCCGCCGGGCTGCCGATCATGGTGGCGCTGCTGGGCGTGGGCCTGGGCATGGCGCTGCTGTATGCGGCGACGGGGCTGGTGGAACTCAACAACACGGCGCCGATCCTGGCGTTGATGCTCGGCATCGCCGTGGGCATCGACTACGTGCTGTTCGTGCTTTCGCGCCACCGCAAGCAGGTGGCCGAGGGCATGGACCCGGCCGAGTCGACGGCGCGCTCCATCGGGACCGCGGGCAGCGCCGTCGTCTTCGCCGGCGCCACCGTGGCCATCGCGCTGGCCGGGCTGTCCGTCGTGGGGATCCCGTTCCTGACGATGATGGGCATCGCCGCGATGGTGACCGTCGTGATCGCCGTGCTGCTGTCGATCACCCTGCTGCCTGCCCTTCTGGGCTTCCTCGGCCGCCGCGTGGCCGCCGGCCGCCTGCCGTTCCTGGGCCGCCGTGCCGACGCGGCGATGCGCACCGAGCGCCCGATGAGCACGCGGTGGGTGCGCTCAGTCACGCGTCACCCGCTCGCGACGGTTCTGGCCGTGCTGGCGGTGCTGGTGGTCGCGCTGGTGCCGGTGCGCGACCTGCACCTGGGGCTGCCGACGGACGCCACCAGCCCGAAGGACTCCACCCAGCGCCAGGCCTACGAGATCATCAGCGAGGAGTTCGGCCCCGGCTACTCCGCCCAGTTGGCGGTGGTCGCCGACCTCACCGGCCTGTCCGACACCCCGGGCGCCGCCGACGACGTCGCCGAGCGCCTGGAGGAGGTCGAGGGCGTCGAAGAGGTCATGCCGCCCCACCTCAACGACGTCGAGGACACCGCGATCATCTCCGTGGTGCCCGAGTCGGGGCCCTCGGACTACGCGACCGAGGATCTGCTGCACGACGTGCGCGGGCTCTCCGACGAGATCGACGAGGAGATCGGGGCACGGATCACGGTCGCCGGAGCCACCGCCACGGCCATCGACACGTCCGAGAGGCTCGCCGAGTCGCTGCCGGTCTTCCTCACGGTCGTCATCGGTCTCGCCCTGGTCCTGATGGCGGTGGTGTTCCGCTCGATCGTCGTGCCGGTCAAGGCGGCCCTGGGCTTCGTGCTCAGCGCGGGCGGTGCGCTGGGAGTGACGGTGGCGGTGTTCCAGTGGGGCCACGGCGCCGAACTGCTGGGGGTGGAGTCCTCGTCGACGCTGCTGGCGTTCATGCCCACACTGCTCATCGGCATCCTGTTCGGGCTGGCGATGGACTACGAGGTGTTCCTGGTCTCGCGGATGCGCGAGGACTACGTGCACAACGGGGACGCGCAGGAGGCCGTGGCCACCGGGTTCCGCCAGGGCGCCCGGGTCGTCACCGCGGCGGCGGCGATCATGGTCACCGTGTTCGCGTCGTTCGTGTTCAGCGACAACGAGATGGTCAAGCCCATCGCCTTCGTCCTGGCGGTCGGCGTGCTGTTCGACGCGTTCCTGGTCCGGATGACCCTGGTGCCGGCGGTGATGGCCCTGTTCGGCCGCGCGGCCTGGTGGCTGCCCAGGTGGCTGGACGCCCTGCTGCCCGACGTGGACATCGAGGGTGAACGCCTCGCCGCGATCCACCCGGCGTCGTCGACGGAGAAGGACGCCGCCGAGCAGGCGGACGCCGAGTCCTCCGCGGCCGAGGACGCCCCTACCGGCGGTTCCGCCCGCCGGTAGGGCCCGGTGGGTCCAGCGCCGCGGCGACGGCGGCCGCCTGCTGCTCCCCACTGACGAGTGGCGGGCGCCTCTCGGCGGCGTCGGCCGCACCGAACTGTAGCCCCCGGAGTACGCGAGAGCCCTCGGAGCGATCCGAGGGCTCTGCGCATGCGTCCGGAAGGCGCATGGCACCGTCCCGGCATGCCGCAGCTGCGGCAACACGGTGGCTGCGTGAGCGATTCACGTGCATCGGAACATGAATTCGACTATGCATTTTATCGCCGGAGGCCGATAATTCCGGGTGCTGTGTTGAGGCAGTCGCCGACTGTCCGCAGGTGCGCGCAGACTGGCTCATGGTATCGCCGCAAGGGCAGCCCGAAAGGATTGTCTCGTGTCTCCGAAAAGGATCAATGGTTTATGTATGGCTTGACTCGAATTCAGGTGTGACCATAGTCGGCGGGAGGAGTGGTGGCCCGTGGAGATCCGACTGCTCGGGCCGGCGGTGCGCGTCCTGGTCGACGGTCGGGTCGCCGACGCCGGAACTCTGAAAGAGCGTTCGATACTCGCCGTACTCGCCTTGTCCGCCGGAAAAGCGGTGCCGACCGCCACGCTGGTCGAGCGCATCTGGGGCCCTTCGCCTTCGGCCTCGGTGCGCTCCAGCCTGTATTCCTGCATCGCCCGTATCCGCTCGCGACTGGAGTCGGCGGGTTCGGAAGTCGGGCTCCGCAAGCTGCCCCACGGCTATGCCCTGGAGATCGCCCCCGACGCCGTCGACTGGCACCGTGTACGGAACCTCCGCCGCCAGGCCCGCGACCTGGCCGAGTCGGGCGACCACCGCACCGCCGTCGTGCTGCTTTCCACAGCCCTGAGCCTGTGGGAGGGGGAGCCGCTTGCGGAGATCCCGGGCGACTGGATCCACGGACACCGCGCGTCGATGAACCAGACCCGGCTCCTCCTGGTGGACAGCTGGGCGCGGTCGTGCCTGCGGATCGGACACTACGACGACGTCATCGCCTCCGTGTCCGAGACGGCCGCGCGGCACCCCAACAACGAGCGGCTCGCCACGCTGCTGATGGAGGCACTGGCGGGCAGCGGCCGCCATGCCGAGGCCGCGGATGTGTACCACCGGCTGCGCAGTGTGCTCGCAGAGGAGGGCAACAACCCCGGCGGCCCCGCTCAGGCGGCCTTCCAACAAGTGCTGGCAGACCAATCCCGGGACGCGGAGGGCTCCGCCGAGTCGTCTGGCGCGCCCCGAGCGAACGCCGAACCGGCCGCAGCGGCGTCGCCGGCCCCCGCCGCTCCAGCGGCGCCCCGCGTTCACGACAGCCTCCCCCGCGACATCGGCGACTTCACCGCGCGCGGGCCTGAACTCGCCGAGATCCTCTCACGCGCCTCGGAAAGGCCGGGCGGGACGACGGTGGCGGTCGTCAGCGGGATGGCCGGTGTCGGTAAGACGGCGCTCGCGGTCCGCGCCGCCCACCTCCTGCGCGACGATTTCGACGTCCGCCTCCGATTGGACCTGCACGGCCACAGCCCCGGGCAGGCTCCGACCGAGCCGGGCGAGGCGCTGCACACGCTGCTGCGCGAGTTGGAGGTCGATCCCGAGCGAATCCCTCCGGAAACCCAGGCGCGCGCGGCCCTGTGGTCGAGCCGCCTGGCCGGGAGACGGGTCCTGCTCGTGCTCGACGACGCGGCACCCGGGCGGGTCGCCCCGCTCATACCGGGCACGCCCGGCTGCGTCGTACTCGTGACGAGCCGGTGGCAGCTGACGGAACTCGACGGTGTGCATCACCTCCGTCTCTTCGAGCCGACCGAGTCCGAGGCGGCCGGGATGCTCGCCGCGTTCGCGGGCCTCGGGCCGGACGGCGAAGGCGACCCCGACGTGCGGCGGGTTGCGGCCGTGTGCGGACGCCTGCCGATCGCGCTGCGGGTGGCGGGCGCCCGACTGCGCCGCCACCCCGCGTGGACGCCCGGCCACGTCGCCGACCGCATCGCCCGCAACGGGCTGGCGGAGATGCGGTCCTTCAGCCACGACGTGGCAAGCGTCTTCGAGATGTCGATGCAAGCGCTCGGGGACGCCGCCCGTGCCGCCTTCCTGCGGGTCGGCTCGCACCCGGCCGCGGAGCTGTCGCTGTCGGCGCTCGCGGCCGCGCTCGACGACAGGACGCCGCATGCCGCCGTGGCGGAGTCGGCGGCGGAGGAACTGCTGGAGACCAACCTGATCGAGGAGACCGCCCCCGGCCGATACCGCGTGCACGGACTGCTCCACGAGTTCGCCCGGCTGCGTGCCGCGGAGCTGCTGCCCGTCGAGGAGCGGCGCGCCGCGCTGCTGCGGCTCCTGGATCACTACTGGTCGGCGGGCGACACCGCCGACCGGACCGTGCACCCCGAGCGCCGCCGCGCGCGGGAGCGGCCGAGCGCCTCGACACCGCCGCCTCCGTTCTCCGGCGCCGCCGAGGCCCGTCGCTGGTTCGAGGAGGAGTACCAGGCGATCACCGCCGCGATCGCCGCCGCCCGCGACGGCGAGTTCGCCGACTCCTCCGACGTGCGCCGCTACGCCGTGCGCCTGCCCTTGGCGATAGCCGGCCTGAACGACTCCGACGGCGCGTGGGAGCACGCTGAACACGACCTCGCCGCCTGCCTGGAGCTGTGCCGCGAGCAGGAGGACGAGGGCACGACGGCATTGGCGGCCTTCGAGCTCAGCTGCTTGCAACGGCGGCTGCGCCGCCTGGACGACGCCGAGGAGAACGCCGAGGCGGCGCTGGCGCAGTGGTGGAGCCAGGGCGACGTGACGGGGGAGGCGTGGGCGCGGGACCAGCTCGGGCTGGTCCATTGCGACGCGGCTCGGAACCTCGACGCCGTCGCCGAGCATGAGGAGGCGCTGCGGCTGTACCGGACCGCCGGCGATCTGCGCGGTTGCGCCTTGGCGCTGGACCACCTGGGTATCTGCCGCACGAGGACCGGGGACTACGACGCGGCCGAGGCCGCCTTCGAGGAGGCGCTGGGCATCTGGCGAGCCGCCGCGGAACGCCCTATGGAGGCGCGGACCATGGTGAACTCCGCCTTGCTCCTGTTGGAGCGCGGTTACCACCGCGATGCTCAACGTATGTGCGAGCAGAGCCGCGCCCTCTTCCTGGATGTCGGTGACAGGAGGGCGGCCGCGCAGGCGTCGAACAACATCGGCGAGGTCGCGCTGTACCGGCAGGAGTACGGCGATGCTGTCGACCACTTCTCGGCCGCGAGGGACCTGTTCCGAGAGTTGGGCGACGATCACAACGCGATCCAGGCCGAAGTCGGGCTCGGCCGGACACTGGTCGCCTGCGGACGGGCCGTGGAGGCGCAGGAGACGCTGCGGCAGGCGTCCAGTGCCGCGGGGCGGCTTCGGGATCGTGCTCTTGAAGCCGAACTCATGCTCGCTCTGGGGGACGCCTCGGTCGCGCTGAAGCGGGACAGTGACGGGCGACTCCACTACCAGAACGCGCGTGAGCTGGCAGGACGCGGAGTATCGGCATCCTGGGAGCAAGGGGCGCACGACCGACTCGGCGATTTGAGCATCCGAGAGGGGCGCGGTGCCGAGGCTCGCACCCACTGGGGGCGGGCGCTGACGATTGCGCGGGCGCTGAAATCGCCTCAAGAGCGGTCAATCCGTCTGAAGATCGACTTGCTCGGACACTCCGAATCTATCGCCCTTTAATTCGGAAGTCGGAGAAAACCAAGGTGTCGGCGGTGTCGGGGGCTTCGCGCTGTCTTGTCGGGTTCTGCGGCCATCGCCCCGACCTGCTACCATCTCCGCAAGTCAAGATCATTCGCATGGGAGTGCGAGCTGTTGGCGCGGTCCGGAGTCCGGGCCGGTCTGGTCTGTGACGGTGAATTTCCTTCCGTGTTCCGGGGGCCTTTGTAAGCCTCCGCCATGCCAGATATGGGTGGACTCGTGTTCCTGCTGTATGTATGCTCATTCTCTGTTTTCGTATTCGGGTGGATCTTCATGAACTGAACCGGTGGCGGGATGCGCTCGCAGGTCTCCCGTGCCCGTGCGCCTCTCAAGACTGCGGCCGGCCTGCAGTGCAAGGAATTCCTGCAGTCGCTTGCAAGGTTCCGCAGGTATCCGCAAGGCCGCACGCAAACTCCCCCGTCCACTATCGATTCAGCAGATCGATTACGGCGATGGGAGGAGACTGTGGTCGGCGACGAATGCAGCGCATGCGGCGACGCCTCGGGCAGATGGGGGGACACCGGACCGCTCGCCCCCTTGACCTGGCCGGTCGAGCACCGAGTGCTGGCGATGGTGCAGTCCTGGCAAGGCGGCGACCGCCTGGCCGACATCGTCCCGCCGGTGATCGAGGCCGACCCGGCGGTGCAGCTGATGTACACGGCCGTGGAGAACGATTCGCAGTTCTCCGCATCCGGCGCGGACTACCTCCGCCGGCTGGACGGGTTGGTGCTGCCGTGGGAACGGGCGCGGGCTTACCGGTACGACCTGGCGATCGCGGCCCACACGGGCGAACTTGAGCAGGTCAGGGCTCCCGTCCTGGTCGTGCCGCACGGCGTCGGCATGTCCAAGCTGGTCCCGCGCCGCCCCGGGTACGGCCCGCCCGCGCGCCGACCCGTGGGCGGGGCGGTGGCCGGCGCGCTTGTGCGCTACGGCCGGGTGGCGCCCGCGGTCATGGGCCTCGCCCACGAGCGCCAGCGTGCGATCGTCGCCCGCGAGGTACCCGAAGCCGCGGGCGTCTGCCGCGTCGTGGGCGACCCCTGCTACGACCGCATGCTCGCGAGCGCGCCGTTGCGTAGCGCCTACCGTCGCGCCCTCGGAGTCGGTGAGCACCAGCGCCTGCTCGTGCTGTCCAGTACCTGGGGGCGCACCGGCCTCGCGGGCCGCTGTCCGGAACTCCTCACCCGCCTGCCCGCCGAACTGAGCGGCGACCACGTCATCGCCGCGGTGCTGCACCCCGCCGTCTGGTCGGCGCACGGCAGGCGCCAAGTCGCCGCCTGGCTGGCCGAGGCGCGACGCGCCGGGCTCCGGTTGCTCGCGCCCGACGCCTCCTGGCAGGCCGCGTTGGTCGCCGCCGACGCCGTCATCGGCGACAACGGTGCCGTGACCTGCTACGGCGCCGCCCTGAACCGCCCGACGCTGCTGGCGGCCGGAGACCTCACCGACGTCGTCCCCGGCTCGCAGGTCGCCGAGCTCTACCGGCGCGCCCGCCCCCTCGATCCCCGAGGCGGGGTGCGCGGGCAGATCGAGCGGGCCGTCGATCGCCACGACCCCGCCCACGGCTCGGCGATCGCCGGGCTCCTCACCTCCGCGCCGGGCCGCTCGGCGGAGCTGCTGCGCGTGTGCGTCTACGAGCTGATGGACCGCACGGAGCCGTCTCACCCGCCCGCTGTGCACCACCTGCCCGTCCCGGACGTGCTCGACTACGGTCCCGCGGCGGCCCACGGGCCCGGCGGAGCCGAGGCGGAGAGGCGGGCCGCATGAGCGCGCCGGTCCGCGCCCGCGTGCACACCGATGTGGCGCTGCACCCGGCCACCGGCTCCCCGCCGCACTTGTTCGCGGACGACCAGGTGTGGGCGGCCGAGGACGCCGAGCAGCCGTGGCTGCTGGCCGCCGACGTCGTCTCGGTCCGGCGCCCCGACTCGCTCCCTCCGCCCGGCGCGGCGGAACGGGGGGCGGCACCGCCGCACGGGAGCGCCGGCGGGGCCGCCTGCCGTGGCCCCGCCCGCCGGGTCCTCGTCGTAGGCGGGTCCGATCCCGCCGTCCTCGCCGACGGATGCACCGCCGCGCTGCCCGCGCGGTCGGCCTGGGACGCCCGCGTGCTCGGCGCCTTCGTCCACACCTGGCTGGCGGCGGGGCTGGACACCGCCGAGCTGGGTCGCGCGTGGCCGGGGCGGGTGCTTACCGGGTTCCGGGCGGCGGCGGGGCGGCGATCCGTCGCCGTATCTCTTCGGCTCGGGGAGACCCGAGCCTGCTGTAGATGGTCGATGCGGTGCTGAGGTGCTCGCGCTCGTCGGCGGTGCGCCCCTCGGCGGCGGCCGCGTCGGCCATCAGCACGTTGATGCCGGCGATCTCGGCATCGGCGCCCAGGGCGGTCGCGATGCGCAGCGCCTCGGCCGCCGCCCCGCCGGCGTCCGCGTCGAAGGACCGGCGGCAGGCCGCGAGCCCGACCAGGGTCCGCAGTCGCATGTAGGGCTCGTCGTCCTCGGTGAAGTACTCCAGCGCGGCCTGGAAGTGCCCCTCCGCCGCCACGCCGTCGCCGCGGTCGCGGGCCGCTTCGCCCATGCGGCGCCGCATCAGCGCGATGCCGCGGCGGCGCCCCAGCCGCTCGTGGATCCGCATCGCCCATGCGAAGCGTTCCGCGGCCGCCGCCGGTGCGCCCATGGCCAGTTCGGCGACCCCGACGTCCTCCAGCGCCGAGGCCCGACCGAGGTCGTGGCCGGCGCGCGTCCACATCTCCAGGGCGGCGTTCAGGGGCTGGCGCGCGGCCGCCGCCTCGCCCCGGTGCAGCCGCAGCACACCCAGGCCGTCGAGCATGAACGCCTGAGCCGCCGGGTCGTCCAGGTCGCGCGCCGCGGCCAGCCCGGCCGTATAGGTCGTCGCCCAGGTGTCGAAGTGCTTGCGCTGCACGAACAGGGTGCGCAGCGCCTCGCACAACTGCCAGCTCACCTCGCTCGGGCCATCGGCGCGGCAGGCCGCGACCCAGGCGCTCAGGTTCGCCAGTTCGCTCTCCAGCCAGACCAGAGCCGAACCCCGGTCGGCGAAGCGCTCGCCGCCGCGCCGGTCCGAGTAGCGGGATCCCAGGTGCCAGCGCCCCGGATTGAGCACGGCGTCGGCGTCGACGGCAGAGTCCAGGTAGTGGTCGATCAGTCGCCGCCGGGCCTGTCCGCGCTCGGCGGTGGACTCCTCATCCTCGAGCAATCGTCGCGCGTGCAGGCGGTTCAGGTCGTGCTGCCGATAACGGCCGGCGGTGTGCTCCTCCAGCAGGTGGACCGAAACCAGTTCGTCCGCCGCCTCTTCGGCGTCCGCGGGCTCGGCGTCCAGCAGCGCGGACATCGCGGGGAGCGAGGCGTCGGGCCCCGCCGCATGACCGAGACCGCGGTACAGCCGCCGCGCCGGATCGCTCAGTGCGGCGTAGGAGGCGTCCAATGCGGTGCGCACCGACAACTCCTCCTCTCGGCTGAGCCGCGCCAGGCGGTCACGCTCGTCGGCAAGCCGGTCGGCGAGGTGGCCGACGCTCTGCCGGGGGCGCAACGATAGGGGGCTCGCGGCCGCGCACAGCGCGAGAGGGAGCCGCCCGCACAACCCGACGAGCCGCCGCACCGCATCGGCCTCGCCGCGGGCGCGCTCGGCGCCCAGTATCCGTTCCACCAAGCGCGCGGCGGCGGTCTCGCCCAGCGGCTCCACCGCCACGGACACGGCGCCGTCGGCGGCCAGCCCTGCCAGTCGCAGACGCGTGGTGACCAGGACGATGTGGGCGCCCGCACCCGGCAGGAGCATGCGCACCTGCGCGGCCGATGCGGCGTTGTCCAGGAGGAACGCCATACGGCGCCCCGCCGTCAAGGAGCGGAACTGGGCGGCGCGCCCCATGGGGTCCAGCGCGATCCGGGCGGGGTCGGTGTGCAGAGTGCGCAGGAAGCCGTCCAGAACACCGGCCGGATCGACCGGGCCGCCCCCGGCGAACCCGCGCAGGTCGGTGTAGAGCGCACCGTCGGGGAAGGAATCGGCGGCGGCGTGCAGGAAACCCGTCGCCAGCGCTGTTTTCCCCACCCCGCCCGGACCGCTCAACACGACCACGCGCGGCGACCCGTCCTCGCGCGCGGCGCTGGCGGCCGCGTCGAGCCGGTCGAATTCGGTTTCCCGATCGGTGAAATTCCGGGGCCGCAGCGGAATCTGGCGCGGGATTCCCGGTGCGAACGGGGAATGCACGTGGAGGTCGCCGTGGACGGTGCCCGCCTGCACGACGGCGCCCACGTACCCGCCGGAAACGACGGTGTCGTTGCTCTGGTCGGACGGTGTGCGCGATCGGCCGGGCACGTTTCGGCCCGCCGCGCCGCGGCCCTCGGATCCGTGGGGGGATGCGCGCATCGGCGTTCTTTCCTCGATCCGGCGGAGGATCGAGCATAACACCCGGTTTTCGAATGATCACAGCCGGGGTTTCCCGCGTCGTTCGCGCTCCGAGGAATCGCACGGCCGCCGGTACGCGATCGCCCGGGCGGGCGGGGCGGTCGTCCGCCGCCCGGGCGATCGCGGCCGTCAGCCCAGGACGTCCGCCACGACCTCGGCCGACTCGGCCAGGAGGGCGTCTTCGCGTTCGGCGTCGGAGGTGTCGCGCTTGGTCAGCACGGCTACGACGATCGGGTCGTCCTGCGGGGGCCACAGGACGGCGATGTCGTTGCGGGTGCCGTAGGCGCCGCTCCCGGTCTTGTCGCCGACCGTCCAGTCGCCGGGGACACCCGCGCGGATCACGTCGTCCCCGGTGGTGTTGCGGCGCATCATGTCCACGAGGATCTCGCGCTTCTCCTCGGGCAGGACGTCGCCCAGGGTGTAGGCGCGCAGGCTCGTGGCCAGTGCCTGCGGCGTGCTGGTGTCGCGCAGGTCTCCGGGCTCCCAGTCGTTGAGGCCCGGCTCGATCCGGTCGACGCTGGTGGTCTCGTCACCGATCTCCCGCAGCGCCTCCTGCAGGCCGGCGGGCCCGCCCAGCTCCTCGAAGAGCAGGTTGGCCGCCGTGTTGTCGCTGTAGCGCACCGCGGCGTCGATCACCTCGCGCAGCTCCATTCCCTCCTCGACGTGCTTCTCGGTGATCGGGGCGTAGTCGAGCAGGTCGTCCTCGGTGTAGGTGATGTGCTTGTCGAGTTCGTCCATCGGGGTCTGCTCGAGCACCGCGCCCGCGGAGAACGCCTTGTGCGTGGAGGCGTAGGCGAAGCGCTCGTCGGCGTTGTAGGCGACGGCCTCGCCGGAACCGGTGTCCAGCGCGTAGACCCCCAGCGTGGCGTCGTACTCCTTCTCCAGGTGCTTGAAGTCGGGCACGTACTCGCCCCGCGCAGGACCGGACGCGGCGGCGGGCGCCGTGCCGGACGCGGCGGCGGGCGTCGCGGTGGGGGCCGCGGCCGAGTCGCCCGCGCAGCCGGAGAGCGGGATCAGTGCGAGCACGGCGGCCGCGGTCAGCCCTGCGCCCCTGCGGAATCGGATGGTCATGGACGAAGCCTTCCTGTCATGGGAGCCGCCGCCGCGTCCGTGTCCGGTACCGGGCGGACCGCCAGGAGACGGGCGGCCTCGGCACCGCCCGGCACGCGAGCGGGAGGCCGCCGCACGGCGGCCACGAGCCAGAGTCTGGCCGCACCGCCCGATGCTGTCGAAGACGGAAACGGCTACTCCCATGCGATTCCGGCATAGGCTGTGCTCATGGACCTCGTGGGATCCTGCGTCGCCTTCGTGCACGTGAGCGAGCGCGGCAGCTTCACCCTCGGCGCGGCGGCCGCCCGCATACCCCAGCCGGTCGCCAGTCGCCGCATCGCTGCGCTGGAGCGGCATCTTGGCGGGCGGTTGTTCGACCGCTCGGCCCGCCGAGCCGTCCTCACGCCGTTCGGCCGCGACATGCTGCCCTCGGCCCGGCGGCTGGTCGCCCTGGCCGAGGCGATGGAGCACGACGCCGAACGGGCCAGGCTCGCGCCGCTGCGACTGGCCGTGCCGGAGGTCTGCGGCACACGTGAGCTGGCGCTGCTCGGCGCCGCCGCGCTGCGGCGGGGAATCCACCTGGACCTGCACCCCGCGCCGCCGCCGGCGCGCGACGACCTGCTGCATGCTCGGCAGGTGCGCGCCTGTGTCGCCGCCGTACCCGCTGACGAGGCCGCCTGGACGGTCCCGCTGGGACTGGCCACCAGGGCCGAGCCGCGCTCCGCTGCCATCCATCTGGAGACGCTGCGAGTGGGCCGGGGCGACGTCGAGGAGCGGCGCCGTGTGTGGATCCAACCCGAGGACGACGTGCCCCACGTCCGCGACCGCATCCGCCGGCTCGGAGAGTCGGTCGGCCTTCAGCCCGCCCAGGTCGCGGTGGCATCCGCCTTCACCGCGGCCGCCGCGCAGGTGCTGGACTCGGCCGACCTGCTGCTCTGCTCGGCCGCCCAGGCGCGTGAGCTGGGGCTGCACTGGCGACCGGCGGGCGGAGTCGACCCGGTGCGCGGTTACGCCGTCGCGGCCGCGGACGGCGAGGACGCCGAGCGCATCGAGCGCGACCTGGCCGAGGGGCTGGCCCGCTGCCTCGGCGCCGCCGATCCCGAGGAGGCGCGGTGAGCCTGTTCGCAGGAGGCGAGGCCGCCCTGATCCGCGAGATCGGCCGCGAACTCGACGAGGGCGGCCTGCACGGCTGCTTCCTGGTGCGCGACCTGGACACCGGGGAGGAGATCGGCATCGAACCCGACCTCGTCTTCCCTGTCGCGTCGCTGGTGAAGGTGCCGCTGGCGGCGGCCACGCTGGAGCGGGTGCGCCGGGGTGAACTCGACCCGGGCCGGACCCTGCGGGTGGAGCCCGGACGGATCACCACTCCCGGCCCCCTGGGGCTGACCAGGTTCCGCCACCCCGCGTGGGTGGCGTTGGAGGACCTCGTCTACCTGAGCACCTGTCTCAGTGACAGCTCCGCCGCCGACGCGCTCTTCGGGCTGACTCCCCCGGCCGGCGTCGCCCGCTGGCTGGAGTCGGCGGGACTGCGCGGCCTGGCCGTCCGCCACCCCCTGAGCGGTCTCCACGCGACCCCGGCCGAGCGCCTCGACTCCGACGAAGCCCACCTGGCCCACACGCTGGCCATCGAGGCGGGCACCCCCGGGCGCGGTCACGACCTGGCCCTGCTCGACACGACCCGCGCCAACTCCGGTTCGGCGCGCTCGCTCGTGGAGTTGCTGCAGGCGCTGTGGCGTCCCTCGGCAGTCCACGCCGAGGTGGCAGGGCGGGTGCGGGAGCTGATGGGCGCCAATGTGCTGCGCCAGCGGCTGGCTCCCGACTTCGCCTCCGACGCCGCCCGGTGGTCGTCCAAGACCGGCACCCTGCTCAACCTGCGCCACGAGTTCGGCGTCGTCGAGCACGACGACGGCCAGGCGTTCGCCGTCGCCGCCCTGACCGCCTCCCGCGTGCCCGCCGCCGCCCAGCCCGCAGCCGAGGCCCTGATGGGCCGCGCGGCCCGCCGCCTGCGCGATCATCTGCGCGGGGGATAGAGCGGTTCGACGTCCGTATCCGCATCCGCGTCGATGCGGAGCGGGCGCCCCCCGATTCCTTCCGATTCACCGAATACAGGAGCCCTGCACGGGTTGCCCCGGTTGGGGCGAATGTCGTGGAATCTCACTATGCCGCGGCATGATCACCCGGAGCGATCACCCGGAAAGGGGCACTTGTGGCGCAACAGGAGCAGCAGGAGCAGTACAAAGCCCGGTGGAGGCTCATCGGCCCGGGAATCGTCGTCGCGGCCACGGGCGTGGGCTCGGGCGACCTGGTCGCCAGCCTCGTGGCGGGGGAGCGGTTCGGCTATACGCTCCTGTGGGCGGTCGTGGTCGGCTGCATCGTGAAGATCGCGCTGGCCGAGGCGGTCGGCCGCTGGCATCTGGCCTCGGGCCAGAGCATCTTCGACGGCTGGCGCGGCATGGGCGTGTGGACGTTCGTCTTCTTCGGCCCCTACATCCTGCTGTGGGGATTCGTCTACGGGGCCACCGCCATGTCGGCGTCGGCGCTACCGCTGCAGGCGCTGTTCCCCGCCGTCCCGCTGTGGGTGTTCGCGATCCTGGCGGGGCTCTCGGGCCTGGCCTTCGTCTGGTTCAACCGGTATCCCGCCTTGGAGCGGGTGATGACCGTGCTGATCGGCATCCTGTTCGTCACCGTCGTCGGGCTGGCGATCTTCCTGCTGCCCGACCTGGGATCCCTGGCCGCGGGACTGGTGCCGACCACCCCGCCGGACTCGCTGTTCTACACCCTCGGGCTGATCGGCGGCGTCGGCGGCACGATCACCATGGCGGCCTACGGCTTCTGGGTCAACGCCAAGGGCTGGCACGACGCCGGGTGGATCCGGATGATGCGCCTGGACAACCGCGTCGCCTACATCACCACCGGCGTGTTCGTCGTCGCGATGCTGATCGTCGGCGCAGAACTGCTGAACAGCGCCCAGATCGCGCTCACCGAAGGCGACGAGGGCCTGGTCCAGCTCGCCGACGTGCTCCAGGAGCGCTTCGGCACCTTCATCTCGGTGGTGTTCCTCATCGGCTTCTTCGCCGCGGCCTACTCCTCGCTCCTGGGGGTCTGGCACGGCGTCAGCCTGATGTTCGCCGACTTCGTGGGCAAGATCCGCGGGCACACCGAGCGGCCTGTGGAGGAGCGGGAGTCCAGCTGGGCGTTCCGCGCCTTCCTGCTGTGGCTGACGTTCCCCTCGATGCTGCTGCTGTTGTTCGACCGGCCGATCACCCTGGTGATCGTCTACGGCGTGCTCGGTGCGGCGTTCATGCCCTTCCTCGCCTTCACCCTGATGTGGCTGCTGAACACGCGCCGGACGCCGGCTCCCTGGCGCAGCGGCATCGTCAGCAACATCGGACTGGCGATCGCGGGCGGGCTGTTCCTGGTGCTGTGCGCCAACGAGATCTACAGCCAACTGACAGGGGTGTGACCGCGGGCGCGGCGGCCGGGTGCCCGTGAGCCGGGGCTCCCCTCACCCGGCCGCCGCGCGTGGTCTACGTCGACTACGACCCCGCCGTTCGGGTGCACGCCGAGGCGCTGCCGGCCGAACTCCCGGAGCTGACCGGCGTCGTCCAGGCCGACATGCGCGAGCCCGAAGCGATCTACGGCCACCCCGAGTTCACCTCGCGCATCGACCCCGACCGCCCGGTCGGGCTGCTGATGCCGGCCCTGCTGCATTCCGTCACCGACGACCAGCGGCCCTACGAGCTGGTGCGCCGCCACCTGGAGCACCCGGCCCCCGGCTCCTACCTGGTCATCAGCCACGCCGAGTCCGACACCAGCCCCGACCCGACGAGTACCGCGCCTCCAGCGCCGATCTGCGGGTGCGCAATCAGGAGGAGATCAGGCGATTCTTCGACGACGTGTCACCGGTGCCGCCCGGCATCGTGCACGTGTCCGTGTCCGACCGGCTCCCCCGCGACGACCAGCCCTATTACACCTCGCAGCAGGTCTCGGGCCTGGTCGGCGTCGCCCGCTGGGACGGCCGCGGGGAACCTCTCGGGACCGTCGGGCGCCGGTCACCCCGTTGCCGCAGTCTGCTGCGGTGACGGCGGTTCCCCCGGGCCTTCGGGACGCCTATCCCGTCCGGGCGACGCGAAAGCCCAGGTCGTCGGTGCGCAATGCGGGATGGCTCTTGCGGCGGCACGAGGCGCGGCAGCCGCGGGGAAGATCGTTCCAGCCGCCGCCGCGGAAGACGCGGTAGGGACCGTAGACACGCGGGTCGTAGAGATCCCAGCACCACTCCCACACGTTGCCGATCGTGTCGTGCAGGCCCCAGGCGTTCGGCGCCCGAGTGGCCACCTCGCGCGCTCCGCCGCCGGAGTTGCCCCGGTGCCAGGCGATATCGTCCAACTCTCCGTAGCGGACACCGGGGTCGCCCGCCCGGCACGCGTACTCCCACTCCGCTTCCGTGGGCAGCCGGTAGCCCGACGCCGTCCAGTCGCAGGCGATCCCCAGGCCGTCCGGCCCCGGTTCGCCCGAATAGCAGGGCGTCGATCCCTCGGCCCGGGAGAGCAGGTTGCAGAACCGCACCGCGTCGATCCAGGACACATCGGACACCGGCGCGCGCGGCGCCCCGCCGTCCGCGGGGGCCTCGCCCGCCACGGCGGCGTACAGCTCCCGCGTGACCGGGTGCGCCGCGATGGCGAAGGCCTCCAGGGACACCGGCCGGTCCCGCTTGGCGGCCTCGTCACGCAACACGAACTCCCCGGCGGGCACCGGGATCAGCGTTTCCTCGGACGCGCGGTGCCCAGCCGTTCCGTGGTTCGTCACGCATGCCACAGTAGGGCCCGCCGCATCCGCCCGGTAGTCCCGCGCCCCGCAGGCAGATGCCCGCGCGGCCGCATCCGGCCCGCCGCTCGGCCGCCGTCACCTGACTTCCCGGAGGATGCCCCGGCCTTGTGGCCGGGGAGGAATCCGGCAGGCAACCGGCACTTCTCCCGGTTCGACGCAGGAATGTCTCTGCCTCGTGTCATCTTCGCTCCATGTCCTTCAGGAGGGGGAGGAAGTCAATCCCCGGTGAGCTCCATGCCCCGATCCACCAGGTACGTCGGGATGACGTAGTTCGACGGCTCGGCGCCGGGTGAGTTCAGCCGCTGGAAGAGCATCTCGGCCGCAAGCCGGCCCAGCGCGCGGGTGTCGTAGCCGACCACGGTCACCGGGTGGGGCAGCAGCGGCGCGAACTCGAAGTCGTCGAAGGCCGCCAGCCGCAGCCGGGCGCGGCGCCGCGCCAGTTCCTCGACCGCGCCGAGCAGGATGCGGTTGTTGCCGCAGAACAGCGCGGAGGGCGGATCGGGGGCGTCGAGCATCGCGGCTACTGCGTCGCCGGCGCTGCGCGGATTGTCGGAGTAGAGCCGGGCGGCGTGCCGGCCCCCGTCGATCCCCGCCTCCACGAGCGCCTCGCGCGCCCCGGCCAGGCGTTCGCTCATCGTGTAGTCGTTGAGCGTGTCGGTGATCATCCCGATGTCGCGGTGGCCCTCGGCGAGCAGCCGGCGGAGGAGGTCGCGGGTGCCGGTGCGGTTGTCGAGCAGGGCCGTGTCGGCCCGGCATCCGCTGGGCGGGCTGTCGATGAACACCGCGGGCGTGCCGCGGTCGAGTTCGGTGCGGAGGTAGGACTGGTCGCCCCCGGTGGGCACCACGATCAGCCCGTCGACGCGGCGCTCGAACAGGTCCAGGACCAGCTCCCGCTCGCGTGCGGGGTCCCAGCCGGAGCTGGCCGTGATGAGCTGGGTGTCGAAGCGCTCGGCCACGGTCGCGGCCGCGGCGGCGATCGTGGAGTAGAACGGGTTGGCCAGGTCGCGGATTATCAGCCCGATGGTGGCGGTCGTGCGGCCGCTGCGCAGGTTCGCGGCGACGTTGTTGCGCTGGAAGCCCAGTTCGGACATTGCCGCGCGCACACGCTCGGCCAGGTCGGTGCGCACGGTGGGCACCTCGTTGGCCACCCGCGAGACGGTTTTGAGGCTCACCCCGGCGGCTCGCGCGACGTCGACCATGGTGGGTCGGCGCCCGGGGGCCTGCCCGTCGGCCTGGTCGGTCATGGGCTCCCTCGGTCGGGTCGGCGGCGCGGCCCCGGTACGCGCCGCTGCATCGCCCGCTGCGGCGTCATCGGTGCCGTCAAGCTACTCCATCCCCAGCGGCGAGGCAACGTTGTCTTTTGCCGCCGTCCGATCCCCCGCGATCCGGGGGCACGAAGCGTTGTGAACCCACTGCAACCAGCACGAATGTCAGAACACATCTTGACATATCCACGTGGCCCGGATCACTGTACTGGGGACAACGTTGTCTTACCTGGGGGAGGAGCGCATGGGGCCACAGCGGATGCCCGTCGCGGTGATGGACCACTTCTACCGCGGCGGCGCGGCCATCGCCGCTCTGCGTGGCGGCCCCGCCCGAAGTGAGCGCTCACCCGAGGAGTGGCTCGCGTCCGCGACGCCGCGCTTCGGCGCCGCACCGGAGGGGCTCAGCCGCATGGCCGACGGCACGCTGCTGCGCGACGCCATCGCCGCCGATCCCCGCGGCTGGCTGGGGCACACGCACCTGGAGCGCTACGGGCCGCAGCCGGAGCTGCTGGCCAAGCTGCTGCACGCCGGCGAGCGCCTGCCCGTCCACCTGCACCCCGACCGCTCCTTCGCCGGGCGCCACCTCTCCTGCGGCCACGGCAAGACCGAGGCCTGGGTCGTGCTCGACGCGCACGACGACACCACCGTCCACCTCGGATTCTCCGTGCCCGTGGACCGAGAGGAACTCGCCGAGCTGGTCGAGCGCCAAGACACCGAGGGCCTGCTGTCGCGGATGCACGAGGTCCCGCTGCGGCGCGGCGACACCGTCCTGGTGCCCGCGGGCGTGCCGCATGCCCTGGGAGCCGGCGCGTTCGTGCTGGAGGTCCAGGAGCCCACCGACTTCTCCATCCTGCTCGACTGGCGGGACTACGCCCTCGACGGCCCGCGCGAAGGCCACCTGGGGCTGGGCTTCGACGTCGCTCTGGAGGCCGTGCGCCGCACCCCGCTGAGCGCCGCCGAGGTCGGGGCTCTGCGCATGCCCGCCGCGCTGTCCGCCGAGCCGGCCCGCAGCCCCCGGCCGCTGCTCGTGCCCGAGGCCGCGCCCTTCTTCCGCGCCGACCTCCTGCGGGCGCCGGAGGAGCAGGCAGTGGACGTCCCCGGCGGGTTCGGCGTGCTCGTCGTGCTCGACGGCATCGGGCACCTCGCCGCCGCCGACGGCGGGGCCCACGAACTCGCCCGCGGCGACGTGCTCGCCCTGCCGCACTCCGCCGGCCCCCTGCGACTGAGCGGCACGGCCACCGCCGTGCTCTGCCGCCCTCCCGAACACCCCGCCCCGGCCCCCGAGGGCCCGTCTTGACCCCTGACCCCGACCCGGCCGTGTCGCCGGCATCCGTCCCCTCATCCCCTGCACCCGGGAGACCCTCCCCGCGCCGGAACCCCGACTCCGGTGCACCCGACCCGCGAAGGAGCCCGATGTACCGCCTCCCCAAGCCCACGACCGTCCTCGCCGCGTTGGCCGCCGGAACGCTCCTGATGTCCGGCTGCAGCTCGGAGAGCCCTGTGGAAAGCGCCGAGAACGGCGGTGAGGTCGAGACGATCGGCCTTATGGTCCAGGATCTGAGCAACCCGTTCTTCACCGCCATGCAGGCCGGCGTCGAGAACGCCGCCGAGGACATGGGCGCCGAGGTCGTCACCGAGGACGGCCGCCAGGACCTCGGCGCGCAGAACGAGCAGATCGACGCCTTCATCCAGCAGCAGATCGACGTGCTGCTGATCAACCCCGTCGACTCCGAAGGGATCGGCCCCGCCGTGCAGCGCGCGGTCGACGCCGGGATCACCGTCGTCGCCGTCGACGTCACCGCCAAGAACGCCGAAGCCTTCATCACCTCCGACAACGTCCAGGCCGGCCGACTCGCCTGCGAGCACCTGTTCGAGTCCATCGGCGGCGAGGGCAGCATCCTCATCATCGACGGCACCCCCATCTCCTCCATCCAGGACCGCGTCACGGGCTGCGAGAAGGTCATGGAGGACTACCCCGACATCACGGTGGCCGGCCACCAGCACGGTGACAACAACCGCGAGGAGGCCCTGACCGTCGCCACCGACATGCTCACCGCCAACTCCGACGTGGACGGGATCTTCGCCGTCAACGACCCCACCGCGCTGGGCGCCGGACTCGCCGCCGAGCAGACCGGTGTCGAGGACCTGGCGATCGTGGGGGTCGACGGCTCGCCCGCCGCCGAGGAGGAACTGGCCGACTCCGGGTCGATGTTCGAGGCCACCGCGGCGCAGGACCCCAAGCAGCTCGGCGTCGAGGGCCTGAACATGGCCACCAAGCTGTACAAGGGCGAGGAGGTCGAGAACACCGAGCAGCTCGTCGACACCGAGCTGATCACCGCTGACAACCTCGACGAATACGAGGGCTGGGAGTGAGCACGCCGCCACTGCTGCGCATGAGCGGGGTCAGCAAGGCGTTCCCCGGCGTTCAGGCGCTCACCGACGTCGAATTCGAGCTGCACGCGGGCGAGATCCACGCGCTGATGGGCGAGAACGGCGCCGGCAAGTCCACCCTGATCAAAATGCTGGCCGGGGTGCACACGCCCGATGTGGGCACCGTGGAACTCGACGGGCGGCCGGTGTCCATCACCACGCCGCAGCACGCGGTCGACCTGGGTATCGCCGTCATCCACCAGGAGCTCAACCTCGCGCCCAACCTCACCGTGGCGCAGAACCTCGCGCTGGGCCGCGAGCCCCGCACGCGGGTGGGGACGCTGGACCGCAAGCGGATCCAGCGCGATGCGGTCGCCAAGCTGGACCGCGTCGGGGGCGGTATCGACCCCGACGCGGTCCTGGGCACCCTCAGCGTGGGCATGCAGCAGGTCGTCGAGATCGCGCGGGCCGTGGCCCAGAACGCCCGCGTGCTGGTCCTCGACGAGCCCACCGCGGCGCTGTCGGAGACCGAGGCCCAGCGCCTGTTCTCGCTCGTGGAGGAGATGCGCGACCAGGGCATGGGCCTGCTCTACATCAGCCACCGCATGGAGGAGGTGTACCGCCTCGCCGACCGGATCACCGTCTTCCGCGACGGCCACTGGGTGGGCACCTCCCCGCGTGCGGAGCTGGAGCCCCAGGACATCGTCACCCGTATGGTCGGGCGCGACCTCTCCGACCTGTACGCCCACGAGCCGCACACCCCGGGCGAGGCGATGCTGGAGGCCGAGGGGATCGGTGACGGCGCCGGTATCGGACCGCTCGACCTGACGCTGCGCGCCGGCGAGATCGTCGGGCTGGGCGGTCTCATCGGTGCGGGGCGCACGGAGGCGGCCCAGCTGATCTTCGGTGCCGAGCGCATCAGGACCGGGCGGCTGCGCATCGGCGGGCAGGCCGTCGATCACCGCAGCCCGATCGACGCGATCAGGAACGGCGTCGGCTACGTGCCCGAGAGCCGTAAGGAGCAGGCGCTGTTCCTGGAGATGTCCATCCGCGACAACGTCGTCACGACGGGCCTGGGACTGGACCAGGTCAGCGACTTCGGCGTGCTGCGAAGCGGCCGCATCTCCCAGCGGGTGGCCGCGCAGGTCGACGCGCTGCGGGTGCGCTGCTCGTCGGCGCTGCAGCGGGTGGCGGAGTTGTCGGGAGGCAACCAGCAGAAGGTCGTGCTGGGGCGGTGGCTGGCCATCGCACCGCGCGTGCTGCTGCTGGACGAGCCCACCCGCGGCGTCGACATCGGCGCCAAGCAGGAGATCTACCGGATCATCGACCGGCTGGCCCGCGACGGCGTCGCCGTCCTGCTCATCTCCTCCGACCTGCCGGAGCTGCTGGGCGTCAGCGACCGGGTACTGGTCATGCGCAACGGGTCGATCGCCGCCGAGCTCTCCCGCGAGGAGGCGACCGAGGAGACCGTCATGCTGCACGCCACCGGTGTCGCCGCCGGGAGCCGGTAGACCAGCTGCTGCCCGCCGGCCCCGGGACGCGAGCCGGCGGCAGCAGCGGGTCCGCTCACGCCCCCTGTTCCCCACCGACCCTCCCAAGGACCAAGGATCACTATGACCGAGACGAGTCGTGCCGACGAGTCGGCATCAGCCGCCGATGCGGGCGCCATAGCCCCGCCGCGGGCGGGGCGGCCGCGGTTCGCGAGGATGTGGGACCGCTACGGCATCCTCGGCGTGCTGGTGCTGATGATCGTGCTGATGGCGGTACTCGCGCCCAACTTCCTCTCGTTCGACAACGTCTTCAACGTCGCGCGGGCGGCCTCGATCAACGCGATCCTGGCCGCGGGGATGACGCTGGTCATCCTCACCCGCGGCATCGACCTGTCCGTGGGCTCCAACCTTGCGGTGTGCGGCATCGTGTCGGTGCTGCTGTGGACCTCGGGTATGCCCTCAGTCGTGTGCGTGCTCGGCGGCATCGCGGTCGGCGCCGCGTTCGGTCTGCTCAGCGGAGCCCTCATCGCCTACCTGGCGCTGCCGGCGTTCATCGTCACCCTCGGCGGGCTGACCTACCTGCGCGGCACGGCCTACCTGCTCACCGACGGCCAGCCGCTCATCGCCGACGACCTCGGCTTTCGCCTCATGGGCAGCGGGTTCTTCGCGGGCGTCCCCGTGCCTGTGGTCCTGATGCTCGCGGTGTTCGCGCTGCTGTGGTTCGTCCTGCGCCACACGCGCTTCGGCACCCAGGTCTATGCGATCGGCGGCAACCCCGAAGCTGCCCGACTCGCGGGCATCAAGGTCAAGTGGACGCTGGTGCGGGTCTACGTCATCGCGGGCGCCTGCGCCGGTCTGGCCGGCGTCATCTTCTCCGCGCGCGTGATGTCGGGCCAGCCCACGGCGGGCGAGACCTACGAACTCGACGCGATCGCCGCGGTCGTCCTCGGCGGCACCAGCCTCATGGGCGGCATCGGCAGCGTCCAGCGCACGCTGATCGGCGCCATGATCATGGGCGTGCTGAGCAATGGCCTGTTGCTGATGAACGTGCCCTACTTCTACCAACTGATCATCAAGGGCGCGGTCATCGTCCTCGCCGTCGCCATCGACAGCCTGAAGAACTGGAAGCGGGCGTGAAGGAACGGTCGCTGCGCCCCTCCTCGCGCCGGAGCGCGAGGAGGGGCGCAGCGACCGCGGCCGGCGGAGTTGCGAGCAGGACCGTTCCGCGGCGGCGAGCTGCGATATCGTGGCCCTGCGGCGGACGCCGGTCATTCATCGGCTTCCGCTTCCGAAAATCGGCACGGACCGGCACTGCACCACAGTGCCGGAAATGCTGCGTGCTCTGCTTTCGAAGCGCTAGGATGCACGCGTGGAGCCGAGCATAGCGGAGCCCGGTGACGACTCATGCGGCCATGCGCTATTGGATCTGCGTGGAGTCGATCTCGCGGAGCTGGACAGCCTTGAAGACAGTGCCCTGACGCGGGCGCTGCAGCGCATATGCGCCGAGGCCGACGCACCTTCGCTCTCCGTGGCCCGGTTCGAAGCCGTCATCTAGCGGGCGTCCGCGTCCGCGACCCAGCCGTGCTGCGCCTGCATGGGCGCCGGTCGGCCCGTCCTCGCACCCCGCGCCGCTGACGACCGGTCGGCCCGCCGCCGACGGTCCGACCCTGTGAATGCCTCTTCCCCATGGCTCTACCCGCAGTCGCGAAGGAACCGCCCGAGTCTCCGGACGCCGGGGCGCGCGCCTCAGCGGGCTGGGAGCCCGCCCCGTTCGTGGAATTCGTACTCAAGGTGCACAGCCGGTGCAACCTGGCCTGCTCCTACTGCTACATGTACGAGATGGCCGACCAGAGTTGGCGCAGCGCACCCCGCGTCATCTCCCGCCGGACCGCCGACCTCGCCGCGCGCCGGATCGGCGAGCACGCCCGGAGCCACGGCCTCGACGAGGTCACGGTCGTCCTGCACGGCGGAGAGCCGCTGCTGGCCGGATCCGGCACCCTCGACCACATCGCCCGGCGACTGCGTACCGAACTGGGTGAGACCCGCCTGAACCTGCGGATGCAGACCAACGGCGTGCTGCTCGACGACAGCATGCTGCGGCTCGCCCGAACGCACGGCATCTCCATCGGGGTCAGCATCGACGGCGGGCGCGAGGACCACGATCGGCACCGCCGCTTCGCCGGAGGCCGCGGCAGCTACGACGACGTCGCCCGCGCACTGCGCCGCCTGGCGGCACCCGACACCCGGGACCTGTTCAGCGGTCTGCTGTGCACGATCGACCTGGACTCCGATCCGCTGCGCGTCTACGAGGCGCTGCTGGAGTTCGCCCCGCCGGCGATCGACTTCCTCCTGCCCCACGGGAACTGGACGAGTCCGCCGCCCGGCCGCGCGCCCGGCGATCCGGGTACCCCCTACGCCGACTGGCTCGGTGCGATCTTCGACCGCTGGTACGCCGCCGCACCGCCGCCCACGAACGTCCGGACGTTCCAGGAGATCAGCCATCTGCTGCTGGGCGGAGCCGGGCGCAGCGAGACGCTCGGGCTCAGCCCCGTGCGGCTCGTCGTCATCACCACCGACGGGTCGCTGGAGCAGGTGGATACCCTCAAGTCCGCATACGCCGGCGCTACCGAGACCGGGTTGAGCATCCGCGACACCGCCCTGGACGCCGCGTTGCGCCATCCGGACGTGGCGGCGCGCCAGTTGGGCGTGGAGTCGCTGTCGGACACGTGCCGCGAGTGCCCGCTGCACCGAGTGTGCGGCGGCGGCTACTACCCGCACCGCTATAGCGAGGGCAGCGGCTTCGCCAATCCCTCGGTCTACTGCCCCGACCTCGCCGCGCTGATCCGCCGCATCCGCACCCGCCTCTCCGCGGATCTGCACGCGTTGCGCGCGGGCACGCGGTGAGCGGCACCGCCGCCCCGAGCGCCCCGAGCGGGCCGCTGCGCCGGCACACCCTGCCCGCCGAGCAGATCGCCGCGCTTGCTCGGGGCCACGGCGGTGCCGAAGCCGTGGCCGGCCTGCGCGCCGGTCAGTTGAGCAAGCGCCTGGTGCTCCTGCGCGCCGTGGGGGAGGCGGCCCGCGACACCGGGCGGGCCGGGCACTGGCAGCGCGGCTACGACCTGCTGGCCCGAGTCCAGCGCGAGGCCCCCGACACTGTGGCCGCGATCCTGCTGTCGCCCCAGGTGGGGGAGTGGGCTGCGCACACGCTGCGCCGCCTGCGCGGGGCCGGGGCCGAGCCGGGGATCGACGCGGACGTGGCCCACATCGGGGCGGTGGCGGCCGCGGCCGCGATCACGGCAGGCGCCGACTTCGCCGTCGAGGTGCCCCTACGCCACGGCTTTGCGGCACTGCCCGGGCTGGGACGAGCGCGTGTCACCGGCGTGCAGGGCGTCGGCGAGCCGGAAGCAGGGCAAGAGGCGCGTGAAACCGCGCTGCTGCGGGGCGAGGACGGGTGCGTCGCCGTCGAGTCCCCTTCGGGAGAGACCGTCGAACTGCCGGTCGACCTCCGGGCGCCCGCGCCCGGCTGGGAGCCCGTGAGGCGCCTGGAGTGCACCGCCGACGAGCTGCGCTTGTCCGTCCTCCTCGACGACCTCGACCCCTACCGCGACCCGCACGGCCTCGGCGCCGCCTCCCGTCTTGCCGAGCAGGGGCGCCGCACCTGGCAGGAAGGGCTGGACGGCGCCTGGCGACTGCTCGTGCGCGACCATCCCCGCCACGCCGAAGGCATCGCCGCCGGGCTGCGCGCGCTCGTACCCCTGGACGCATCCTCCTCAGGCCGCGGACGCAACGCCACCTCCGCCGACTCCTTCGGCGCGACGATGATGGCGCCGCCCTCCGACACCACGGCGTTGGCCCTCGGCCTGCTGCACGAGTTCCAGCACGCCAAACTCAACGCGCTGCTGGACCTCACCGCGCTCTACACCGACCCCGGTCAGCCCCGCCACTACGCGCCCTGGCGGGCCGACCCCCGGCCGCTGCCGGCCCTGCTGCACGGCATCTACGCCCACGCGGCGGTGGCCGAGTTCTGGCAGGTCCGCCGCAGCCGCAGCACCGGCCGCCCGGCGGCCGACTTCGCCCACTTCGAGTTCGCGCGCTGGCGAGCTCAAACGGTCAACGCCGCCGCCACCGCCGCTGACAGCGGCCTGCTCACCGCGGTGGGCGAAGACCTGGTCGGCGGAATCCGCACCCGCCTGGAGGAGCTGGAGGGCGGGGTGCCCGAGCCGGTCGCACACACCGCCCGCGCCGCAGCGTGCGACCACGCGCTGCTGTGGCGGCTGCGCAATCTGCGGCCCGACCCGACGGCGGTCGAGGAGCTCGCCGCCGCATGGCGCCGAGGCGAGCGCGCCGGGCCCCGCTCGGCAGGCTGCGTGATCCGTCCGGCCGAGGCGCCACCGGGCATCGACGCCCGCATGGAGCTGCGCGCTCTGCTGCTGCGCGACCCCCCGCGTTTCGCCGAGGCCGCCGCCGGACGGACTCCGCTCGCCGAGGCTGCGCCGGAGGCGACCGCGGCCGACCTCGCGCTGATCTCCGGACGCGCCGACGAGGCCCGGAGCGCCTACAGCTCGGTTATCGCCGGCGCCTCCCTCGACTGCGAGCCCCACTCGGCCTGGGCCGGACTCGCCCTCGCCGCTGCCGCCTCGACACCTTCCGGGTGCGGGTCCGCTCCGCATGCACGGCCCGAGGTCGCCATGGCCCTGTACGCGGCGCTGCGCCGCGGCGGTGCCGACCCCGCCCCGGCCGAACTCCTGACGTGGCTGCCCGACCTCGGCCCCGACCCCGCGCCGACGGGCGTGCACCGGGCCGCAGCGGGCCTCACATGATCGGCGGCTCGATGTCGAACTGCTGGCGTTCGCCCGCCGCGACGCCGGCGACCTCGGGATGGTCGGGACCGAACATGCGCACCAGCTCGCGGTAGGCGTGGTCGTACTCGGCCTCGGCCCGCTCCTCGTACCCGGCGGCACGCAGGTCCAGAGCGTGGTTGAACCGGCAGTACTGGGTGCGCGGATGCGTTTCGCCGCGGACGTCGACCGACACCCGCACGTTCTCGTCGGAGATCCGCAGCGCCTCGTGCACGTCGCCGAGGTGGTAGCGGTCGCTGGCCAGATTCGCTTCGATCGCCAGGAAATAGGTGTGGCGGCGCCCGCGCCACCCCTCGATGCGTTCGGCGACATTGGTGTTGACGCGCAGCGACTCCTCGTGCTCACCGCGGAGGGTGAGCAGGATCGAGTGGTTGTTGCGGTAGATCGTGGTGAGGATGTGGTCGGGGCCGAAGTGGTCCTCGGCCGCGCGGACCGCCTGCGTACTGTGCTCGAACGCCCGGGCGAGATCGCCGCGCATCCGCAGCGCGTCGGCGATCACCCAGTGCCCGGCCAGAACGCTCTCGTAATGCAGCCGCGGTTCTGCGGCGGAGTCGGCGATGCAGCGCTCCGCTTGCGCCAGCGCCTCGTCGATCCGGCCCATCCGCCGCAGCGAATACGCGAGTCCCAGGCGCGCATCGACGACGTCAGGGTGGTCGGGGCCGAGTGTGGCCTCGTAGGTCGGTATCACGCCCTCGATCTCCCGCAGCGCCTCGCTGTACTCGCCGGTGGCGCGCAGGTCGCGGGAGAGCTGGTTCGCGGAGTACAGGGTCCGGTCGTGGGTGGGCCCGTAGACCTCGGCGCGAATCCGGCGGCTTTCGCGGTCGAGGTCGCGTGCCTCCTCGAAGCGCCCGTGCAGGCGCAGGTCCAGCGCCAGGTTGTTGGCGACGCGCTGCGTGGCCCGGTGGTCGCGGCCGAAGACCCGCACATGGCGCTGGTGGTTGCGCTCGTCGAGCTCCAGAGCCTCGTCGAGCTTGCTCTGCCGGCGCAGGTCGGCGCCGTGGCTGTTGGTGGCCAGCAGTGTCTGCTCGTCGTCCTCGCCCAGTACCCGCCGCATCCGCTCCAAGGTGTCGGTGTTGAGATCGATACAGGTGTAGTCGTTGAGCTGGCGCAGCGCGTTGGCCAGCCCGAAGCAGGCGATCAGGGTATGGCGGTCGTCGGGGCCGTGCTGGTCGCGCCAGGTGTCGACGACGAACTCCGCCAGCCGCTTGCTGGCCTCGGCGTCGCCGCGCACGTAGCGCAACCGGATGACGTCGAGCACCGTCTTGCGTGCGGGCAGCGCCGGGTTGTCCACCAGTTCGCTGCCGCGCACGTGCCGGGCGATCTCCGCGATGGCCGACCAGTTGTCGCGGTCGTCGGGATCTCCGGGGTTGGCTCGGGTCAGCACGGTCTGAGCGTGGCGGCGGCGCGCGCTGCGCTCCTCGGGCGTGCCCATCTCCCGCATGAGCGTGCGGGCCAGGCGGTGGATGGACAGGGCCTCCTCGTCCGGGTGGATCGTCGCCAGCGCGAACCTGTTCAAGGTACGAACGGTGCGGCTGAAGCGCAGCCGGTCGCTGAGGATCTCCGAAAGCACCGGGTCGTCCAGGTCGCGCCCGCCGCGCAGCAGCATGCCGCGGGCGATGGGTTCGGAGCTGAAGTAGGCGCACAGCATCAGCAGTTCGGCGGCGCCGGGGTCGACGCGGCGAACCTCCTCGATCGAGACCGAAAGCGAGGTGAGCACCGTCCCCTGGTACCCGGAGGTCGTCTCGGTCGCCAGCAGCTCGCTCTGCCGCTCGTTGAGCAGTTCGAGGTACTCGGCGGCGCTCATCCCCGTCTGGGCGAGCCACGCGGCCGCCTGCTCCAGCGCCAGCGGCAGGTCGCCCAGATGCTCGGCGATCTTGTCGGCGTCGGCGCCGGAGACGTGTCCGGCATGGAGCGTGAGCAACTCCTTGCTCTCATCGCGCTTGAGCACGTCGACCTCGACGATGTCGGAGATGCCGCTCCAGCCGTGGTCGCGTGAGGTGATCAGCACGTCCCCCGTGGGATGGGGGACGCACTGCATCGTGTCGGGGGAGTAGACCGCGTTGTCGAAGACCAGCAACCAGTCCGTGTAGGGGACGCCGCGCCGCAGGGTGTCGAGCACGCGCGTCACGGTCTCGCCGGTGCCGCCCACGGTGCTCAATCCCAGCCGCTCGGCCAACTCGACGAGTGACGCGCGCACCTGCTCGGGCTGCTCGGCGTCGATCCACCAGATCAGGTCGTAGTCCCCGCGGAAGCGGTGGACGAACTCCACGGCCGCCTGGGACTTGCCGACGCCGCCCATACCGTGCAGGGCGAAGGGGACCAGGGTCGTAGTGGTCTTCCTGATGCGACCGCGCAGGTCCAGCAGCAGGTCCTCGCGTCCTGTGAAGTTCGGATTGGGCTTGGGGACGTGATTCATGATCACCGGCCTGCGGCCCACACGCTCGGCGGCGTCGGGCTGCGGGGATTGCCGGGGGTCCGTAGGGGTCTCCACCTGGGCTCCCGAATGTTCATGGGGGGAAGGGGCCGTGTCGTCGAGCGGATCGTGCGCGGCCCGGCCACCGGCCGCCGCCCTCGGCGGCTCTGCGGGGACGGGGCCGGTCGGCCCGCGGTGCGGATCGGATGTCGGCGGAACGGGGAAGGACGCTTCTGCGGAGAAGTCGGCACTGAGGTGCTCGGCGATCGCCGCGTATTCTCCGCCCAACGCTCGCAGCACGCGCAGCGTCACCGCTGCGAAAGCCTCGCCGGCCCTGGCTTCAGCATTCCCCGGCGGAACCGCGAGCATGCCCGCGAAGTCGTCGGGGCTGCCGACGTGGCGGCCGAGTGCGTCCGAGGCCCGTTGGTAGACCCGGTAGGCCTCGTCGCGCCGTAGATAGGAGATGAGCGTGTCGGCGACCTCCGGATCGTAGGAGTAGGACACCGCTGCCGGATCGCCCGAGGCCGCGGCCGCGGCCTCGGCCGCACCCGCCGCGGTGGCGCGCACCAGGCCGCTGAGCATGACCTCGGCCAGGTGGGCGCCGGTGGACCCGGGCAGCATCGCCTCTTGCACCAGGCGCATGACCGGCAGGCTCAGCGGCGCAGCCGCCAGGTAGCAGGCCAGCTTGAAGGCCGTGGGGGAGGCGGCGGAACGAAACGCCCCCACGCGTTCCCGAGGCGACAAGCGCTCCGGCTTCGGTCGGCGCTTTGCGGCGGGGGCGCCGGTGAACAGGGCCGCGCCCGGCAGCGGCGGTAGTGCCGGATCGCCGATCAGCCGCGCCCACACCGAGAGCCACCGTTCTTCGATCTCCACCACGGGGACCGCCACGCCGGCGAGCGCCGGCTGGGCCGACACATCACGGGGTACGACCCGCAGCAGCGCGTTGGGCGCGTTGACACGGGGTGCCTCCAGCCGCACCGGCACGATCCGCGGAGCGCAGCGGGACCAGAGCCGCTGCGGCAGCAGGTGGGCCACCGCCACCGGGCAGTGCCGGCCCCACAGCTCCAGTAGTCGGGCCATACGCCCGTCCGACCACGCGCGGTCGACGCAGTCGCTGAGCACCACGACCAGGCGCCGCCCGGTGGCGCTGGTCAGCTCCTCGGGCGAGCGGCGCGAGTCGTCGCCCTCCGCGGTCAGCGTCAGAGCGCGGTCGGCGGGGGGCGAGGTGTCGACCCGCCACACCCGTACGTCGCGGAACGCTCCTTGGCGCTTCAACAGCGCAACGAACTCGGCGACGGTGCGGCGCCAGACGGGCATGGAACCGCCGGTATCGACGACCACCGCGACGTCCAGCATCCGCTCGGGAACCGGCACCAGCCGGGGCGACCAGAAGCCTTGTTCGGCGCTTGCCGCGGCTGTGGCGTCCTCGTCGACGGCCAGCCGCACAGGTGACGGCGCGTACTGGCGCAGCGGTCGCAGCGCCCGCGCCAGCTCCAACTGCCGAGGCAGAGCCGAGGGCGAGGGCAGGCGGGTGGGCACGGCGCCGCCGCCGAAGCGCTCCTTGCCCTCCTCCGGGAGCAGGTGGGCCTGGGCCTTGTCCGCTACCTGCGGCGGAGGGGGCGGCAGGCGCTCCGTCCTCCGGGGGGCCGCGGGCGCCGCAGGGCCACCGGCCGGGGGCGGGCTCGCCCGCCGCTCCGGCGCCGACTGTCCCAGCGGAGCGCCCGGGGGCAGGTGGCGCGCCAGCCAAGCCGCCTCGGCGATCTCCTCGGCGGTAGCGGGCGGGTCGACCCGCTCCAGCAGCGCGGCCAGGTGCTCGATCACGCCGGGTCCATCGAGTTGATGCCGCGCAGCAGCGCGTCCAGAAGGCGCTCGCGCGTGTGCGCGTCCGCCCCTTCGGCCGCCGCCTGCCCGCCCGCCTCGCCCAGAGCGCCCGACATCGCGAAATAGACGGCGTTGAGCAGTTGGTCGGTGGCGATGTCGTCGCGGGAGCGCTTGGCCATGAACCGCTCGATGACGGGCTCGGCGGCAGCCGCGGCCTCATCGCCGAGTTGCGTCCGCACGATCTGGGCCAGCGCCCGGTTGTCGTGGGGCTGGATGTCCACGCGGACGCACCGGCGCAGGAACGCCGGAGGGAACCGGCGCTCGCCGTTGTTGGTGATCACGACGATGGGGAACGCGTCGCAGGACACACGGCCCCGGCGGATCGTGGTGCGCGGGCCGTGGTCGTCGGTGAACACCTCGACCTCGTGCTGCTCGTCGGGTAGCCGTGCCAGCTCGGGGACGGTGTAGCTGCCCTCCTCGAAGACGTCCAGCAGGTCGTTGGGCAGATCGAGGTCGCCCTTGTCCAGTTCGTCGATGAGCAGGACCCGCGGTTTGGAACGCGGCAGCAGAGCGGTGCCCAGCGGGCCGAGGCGGACGTAGCGGCCGATGTCGGCGGTCCTGTCGTCCTCGGCGGTGCCGGGCGCATCGCGGAGGTTCGCCTCCTGCAGCCGCCCGATGGCGTCGTAGCGGTAGAGCCCTTCCGCGAGCGTGCTCCTGCTGTTGACGGGCCAATGCAGCAGCGGGCCGAGATCCAGCTCGTAGGCGATGCTGCGTGCCAGCGTCGACTTGCCTACGCCGGGCTTGCCGGTCACCAGGATGGGGCGGCGCAGGTAAAGGGCCGCGTTGACGAGTTCCACGACGTTGCGGTCCGGGCGGTAGGTGCGCGCACGGTGATCCTCGGGTGTAGCGGGCAGGTCGTCGTCGGCTCCGCCGCCGGGTGCTTCGGAGAAGACCCGCCAGGGTGGCGGCGGGGGCAGCAGCTCGTCGATGTCCGAGTGCGGCACGCCGGTGCCGCGGTAGACGAACCAGGAGTCGGGCGCCGCGGTCGCGGTGGCGTCTGCTTCGTTCTCGGGCACAGGAGCTCCTCGGGATGGGGGTCAGCGGGGCGGGTCGAATGCCGGGTCCGGGGGCAGGGCGCGCTCGGGGTCGTCCCACAGCAGGGTCAGGTGGCGCCCGAGGTGTGCCGGGTCGCCGGTTGCCATGGCCTCGGAGCGCAGATCCTTGACGTGCTTGCGCAACCCCAGGACGCCGCCGGTGTCGAGCAGCCCGTCGACGGCCCGCCTGAACTCCTCGGGATCGCGCTCGTCGCGGCACCACAACATGATCGGTACGCCGCTCTCCCAGGCGATGCGCACGATGTCCTGGTTCGGATCGGTGTGTTCGACCGGGTCATGGCCCACGACCAGGCAGGTGCCGCTGGACTCGGCCATCATCCGGGCGAGCAGGGCCCCGCTGGAGGCCTCGGCCTGCGTGCCCCACTCGACCTGCGCGTCGCCGAGCCTGTCGTCGACCTGCATCCACTTGTCCCACCACTGCGGATGCAGGGATCCGTAGGTCACGCGTTCCTTGCTGCGGACGACCACCTCGAAGCGGATGCCGACGGGATAGCTGACGTTCGCGCTGCCGATGGGCCAGGTGTCCACGGGGGAGCTGAGCAGGCGGCGCGGCAGCACGAACTCCACCGCGCGCGGCAGCGCGTGGCCGCGCCGGAGCGGCCCCCGCGACAGCGCGCCTTCGAGCCGTGCGGGAACCTCGGACAAGGCACAGGCCCGGTCGTCGGCCAGGAGCAGGTGCCGCCACTCGGAGGAGGCGCCGTCCTCGGCGCTCACCTGCACCAGATAGCGGTCCTCGTCCAGCCCGTGCTCGGTCAGTTCGACGGTGCAGAAAGGCCGGCGCGGGTCGAGGCGCAGCGTCTCGGCCTGGGCCACCGCCGAAGCCAGGGCGGCGGGGTCGAACGGCTGCCGCGCGGCGACTTTGCGTACCCACTGCTGCAGGTTGAGGTGCTGGAGCAGGTTGGCGATCTGCTGGAGGTAGACGAACAGCGGTGGCACCCGGTCCGGCCCGACGGCCCGGGCTTCCAGGTGGCGGGCGATCTCCAGCAGGTCGTCCTCGCCGTCCAGCTCGGCTCCGGCCGGCCCCATCGACGCCTCCAAGCGCTCGAAGGGAATGTTCCGCGGATCGACGGCGGCCAGCATGGCGAAAAGCTCTCTGCGATCCTCCCGATCGAGGATGGGAGGCGGCGAGACCTCCACGATCCGTTTGAGCGGGAGCAGTTCGTCGGAGTCGTGTCCCCGGTTGAGGTGCTCCAGCAGGACGTGCATGCCGCCGGGCTGCTTCAGGCAGGCGTGAGCGAGTGAGCGGGCGCCCTCGCGGTCGCCGTCGTAGCGCGGTACCCGGATGGCGAAGTCGCGTTCGAACAGGGTGATGTACATGCGGCGTTCAGCGTCGTTGCGGATGCCGCGCAGATCGAGCAGGACCTCGGTCGTCAGCCGGATGTCGTCCAGCGCCCAGTCGTCGCGGTCCTCGACGGGGGCGGTCCGGGGAAGCCGCCAGTAGCCGGAGACCGTGTCGACGGGGACCATGAAGGCGACGGTGTCGGACACGTGGTCGCGGCTGACGGCGATGCCGATCACCTCGCCGCTGTTGGGGTCTATGACTCCGCATCCGCTGTATCCCTTGACGACGGCCAGCGAGCCGCTGACGTCCAGCTGTACCCACTCGCCGCCGCGTCCGGAGGGGCCGACAGCGGTGGCGGTGGCCCACCGGCCGCTCTCGCCGTCGGCCGGATGTCCGTAGACCTGCACCGGCCCGGGCAGGCGCGGCCGCGGTCGCAGGGGCGCGGGCCGGGTGCCGTGCGGCAGCGGGCCCGCGACTCTCAGCACGGCCAGGTCGCCCCGCTGCCCGTCGAGCGGGAACCAGCCGTTGTGCTCCACTCGGCATTCGACTGGCCGGTTCGGCGCCAGCAGGGGGAACTCCACCATGAGGCTGCCGTCGGGCGGTTGGTGGGCTCCGTGCGGGTGGCCCAGCGCGTTCTGGACGACGTGGGCGCAGGTCAGTACATGTTCGGGAGTGATGAGGACACCGCCGCCGCAGATGCCGGTCGATGTGCCGCGGACGCACACGTGCCAGGAACTCAGGATGTGCGTGTCGCCCTGCACCGCTGTTCCCCTCCGGTCAACCGGTCCGTCCTCGCCGTGTTATGCGGGTTTCTTCCACAGCATCCGGACGGTGAGGTTGGACTCCGCCCCGACCTTCGTCATCACCGCACCCACCTGTCCCGAAAGGCGGACGCCGAAGCTGATCTCCATCTCGTCGGCGGAGCTGAGTCCGTCGAGCTGCTTCAGCGTTTCGTCGACGACCTCGCGGACCTGGGAAAGGGCGTCGCTCAGCCCTTTTTCGGCGTGCAGTGCACCGCCGGTGCCGCGGGCGATCGGTGCCGTGTCGCCCTGGAATGGCGTGTCGTCGTGCGCCTCGACGAGAATCGTTTTCCCGCTGGCCAGGGTGAACTCGGTGAGAGCGGACACGTCGGCGACTCCTGGGGGATGGGGCGGCACGGCGGGCACCGCCCCTGCGCGGCGGCGGGCTCGGGCGGTGTGCGGCCGCTGGGAGGCGGCGACCGCGGACGTATTCTATTTACGTTAAGTGTTCCCCGGCCAGCGGAAGCGATTTTTTCCGCGGTTGGCCGGGGTCGGCCATTCCCCGTCGGTGATAGGTGGCGGAGAACGGGAACAGGCAATGCCCGGCCCATTCGGTCGGGGGGACTGCGCAATTCCGCGAAACGGTCTTGGTTCCCCCGGTCACCGGATGCGGAACCGTCCGTCCGCGCTCATTCCCGCGCCCTCGACCGGGATGCGCGCGCCGCCGCCCCGCTCGCCGGTGAAGGGAGCGGGGCGGCAGGGGGGGCGTGTGGAGCGGCGCCCGGGGCGGGTCCCGGGTGCGGGTTTACCGTGCGTTGCCGGCGCCGGCCTTGGCCTTCACCAGGCCTGGAACCGCCTTGGCGGGATGGACGACGCCGTGCAGGGGCGGCGTCCAGCTGGTGTCCGGCTCCAGCGTGTTGTCGGGGTTGGCGGTGTTGTAGGCGTCCAGGAGATCGACGCGCTCACCGTTGAACACGCTGCCCTCCTCGTGGATGACCGAGCCGCGCCAGTTCTGGATCACCTCGCCGGCCTCGACGCCCTCCAGTCGGAAGTTGTTGTTCTGGGCGTAGATGTGGGACTCCACGCCCGCGCCCAGCGAGTAGTCGTAGTCGTAGGGCGAGTCGGCGGAGTGGGTGTAGAGGTTGTTGTAGACGTGCACGTCGCCGTAGCGCACGCGCGGGGCGCGCTGGGTGATGTTGTTGAACCGGTTGTGGTGGACGGTGACGCGCAGCTTGTCCCACTCGTCGTAGCGCTCGCTGTCGGTGTTGCCGAACAGCATGGTCTTGTCGTGGGCGTCGATGCTGTTCCAGGAGATGGTCACCATGTCGCTGGCGCGCACCACGTCGAGCAGGCCGTCGTGGTGCTCTACGCGCGCGCCGTGGACGACGGGGAAGTCCCGGTCGTAGGTGCCGCCGTCGGAGAGCGTGAGGTGGTCGAGCCACACGTGCTCGGTGCGGGAGACCTCGATGTTGTCGTACTGGGCGTCCCAGGCCTCGCCGTCCCAGCTGGGAAAGCAGTCGAAGGCGTCGTGGACGCCCAGATTGCGCATGATGACGTTCTCGACGCTCTCCAGCAGCACGAAGCCGTCGCTGATCGAGGCGTCGCCCACGCCGACGATGGTGGTGTCGGAGCCCGGCCGCAGCATCACGTGGGAGCGGTGGGCGTCGTAGGAGCGCTCGCGAGCCTCCTCCAGGGGGCCCGAAGCCTCGCCCTCCCAGCCGGTGTCGGGATCGTAGGTATCGACGTAGTCCTGCCAGGTGTAGGCGGGGTCGTTGAAGTCCTCGCACGAGAGTGCGGCGCCGTCGGCGCCGGTCATGGCGCTGATGTCGCCCTCGACGTAGACGATCTTGGGCTGGTCGCCCTGGACGGCCTGCTGCAGCCCGGCCCAGGTGTCGACTCTGAAGACGTTCTCGGCCTCGGCGTCGGCCCCGCCGGTGGTCCCGCCCTCGGCGGCGCCCCAGCCGTCATGGGGTCCCAGCACCTCGCGTCCGAGGTCGCGGCCGTGGTTCCCGTGGCCGGAATGGCCGCGGTCGGGGCCGGGCCCGTCCGAGGGGTGGGCGGCGGCGGGTAGTGCGGTGGCCACCAGAGCCGCACCTGCGGCGGTGGCGATGAGACCGGCTGCTCTGTTCACTCGGGTTCCCTCCGGCGACGGGTGGACGGTCAGCTCCCCCAAGTCCGGTAAGCGATTTCCAAGTGATTAGAGAAGTTTGTACGTATTTACGGAGTCGATTGGGGGATGACAATGGGAAATCGCTTACCGAGCTACCTTGAACCGTCACCCCAGCGTCGTCAAGGGGACCTCGACCCCGCGCTCCCACGTTCGCTGCTACCGCACCGACCGACGCCGGCCCCGGCCGCTCGGCGTTTTCGCCGGCCGCGGCGGGCGTCCGGTCTCGCGCCGACAGGACCGGCGGGCGCCCACCCCTGCCGCCCGTCGCTGGGACGGGTCCGCTCGGGCGCGCTTCCGGCGCCGGGCGGGCCCGTCCCGCGATCGCCGTGCTCCTCACTCCTTGCGCATCGCGCGGATGCCGACGTACAGGCCCACGGCCGCCACCGCGACCGCGGCGAGGGCGCCTCTGGCCGCCGCCCCCGAGGCGAGGTCGCCGGCGAAAAGGGCGCGCTCGGCGTCGACGACGTGCGTCAACGGGTTGATCTGCGACAGCACGCGCAGCCACTGCGGGCCCTCGCTGACCGGCAACAGCGCCCCGCCGAGCAGCAGCAGCGGGAAGAGCAGCGTCTGCTGGACGGTCCAGAACAGCCAGTCGCGGTCCTTGGAGGCGAGCGCGAGCGCGTAGGAGAGCGATCCCAGGCCCACCGCCAGCACGGCCAGCAGGAGAAGCCCCGCGGTCGCGCCGAGCACCGAGGCACGGAACCCGAACGGGATCGTCGCCGCGGTGATGATCAGTGCCTGCGCGACAGCGGGAACGATCTCCTTCAACGCGCGCCCCGCCAGCAGCGACGACCGCCGCAAGGGTGTGACCATCAGGCGTTCGTGAGCGCCCGTCTGCATCTCGAACAGCAGGTTCGACCCTGTCATCCCGGTCGCGAACAGGCAGGACATCACGATGACGCCGGGGACGAACCACTGCAGCGCGGCGGCGTCGCCCAGGGTGCCGGGGAGCAGTGGGGCGAACAGCGCGAGGAAGAACAGCGGCTGGACCATGCTGAACACGATCGAGACCGGATCGCGCAGCACCGGGCGCAACTCCCGGACGAACACGGTGACGGTGTCGGTCAGCGCGTTGGGGACCGCTGCGTTCGCGGGGGTGTGCGTCGTCGTCATGCGGCCGACTCCTTCTCCTCGTCCTCGGCGCCGTCGTCGGCGGCCGCGCGGTCGCCGGACTCCTCGCGCAGGCTCCGTCCGGTCAGGTTCAAAAACACGTCGTCCAGCGTCGGACGGCTCACCTCCACCTCCGCCGCCGCGGCCCCGTGCGCTGCAAACTCGCCGAGCAGGCGCGGCGCGATGCGGGCGCCGCCGGCGACCCGCACGTCGACCCGGTTCGCGGACCGCTCGACCGCCGCGCCTTCGACTCCGCCCGCTCGGGCGGCAGCGGTCCGGGCCGCGCGCTCGTCGTCGAAGGCCAGCGCGATGCGGTCGCCGGCGTGTGCGGCCTTGAGCCTGGCCGGGGTGTCGTCGGCGATGACTCGGCCGTGGTCGACGATCACGACCCGCTCGGCCAACCGGTCGGCTTCGTCGAGGTAGTGCGTGGTGAACACGACGGTGGTGCCGTGGTCGGCGCGCAGCCGACGTACGTGCTCCACCAGGCGCGCCCGGTTCTGCGGGTCCAATCCGGTGGAGGGCTCGTCGAGGAACAGCAGTTGCGGGGCGTGCACCAGGCCCAGGGCGACGTCGAGTCTGCGGCGCTGGCCGCCCGACAGCGACGACACGACCCGGTCGGCCACGCCCTGCAGCTCCAGCGAGGCGATCAGCTCGGCGGCACGCGCCCGTGCCGCGGCGGTCGTCAGCCCGTAGGCGCGGCCCTGACTGATCAGCTCGTCGCGGCCGCGGTGGCCCAACCCGGCCCCGTTGCCCTGGCCGACGCAGCCGATGCGCAGGCGCACGTCGCGCGGTCGGCGCAGCACGTCGTGGCCCGCCACGTACGCTGTCCCGGAGGTGGGCGCCAGCAGTGTCGTCAGCATCCGGATCGTGGTGCTCTTGCCCGCCCCGTTGGGGCCCAGCAGGGCGACGAGTTCGCCGGTCGCCACGTCCAGGTTCAGCGGATGCACGGCCTCGACCGTCTGCTTCGCAGCGGTGAATCGCTTGGCCAAGCCGCGTGCTTCGATCATCTTCGTCTCCATGGCGCCGAACCTAGAAGCGATTCAGGTCGGTTTCCGTCCGCGATGTGCGAGAACCTCGATTCATGGCAAACACCAGTGAGCGGACGCTGCGCCTGCTGTCGCTGCTGCAGACGAGCCGGTTCTGGCCGGGCACCGAGCTGGCGGAGCGACTGGGGGTGAGCGAGCGGACGCTGCGGCGCGACGTGGACCGCCTGCGCGAGCTGGGCTACCGGGTGGACGCGGTGCCGGGCGTGGGCGGCGGTTACCAGCTGCGTGCCGGCCGCGCCATGCCGCCGTTGCTGCTCACCGACGAAGAGGCGGTCGCCATCGCCGTGGGGCTGCGCACCGCCGCGGCAGGCAGCGCGGCGGGCTTCGCCGAGGCGGCGGTGCAGGCGCTGGCCAAGGTGGTCGACATGATGCCCGCGGGGGTGCGGCGGCGCATCGACGCGCTGCGGGTCTCCGCGGTCACGCCCGCACCGGGCGGCCCGCGCACCGACCCCATGGCCCTGCTGGCGGTCGCGCGGGCCTGCCGCGACACCGAGCGGCTGCGGTTCGGCTACACGGCCTCGGACGGCCGGTGCACGGAGCGGCTCGTCGAACCGCACCGCCTGGTGCAGCTCCACCAGCGCTGGTATCTGCCGGCCTGGGACACCGAGCGCCGCGACTGGCGGACCTTCCGCGTCGACCGGATGAGCGGCCCCGAGCCGACGGGGACCCGGTTCGGCCCGCGCGCGCTGCCGGGCGGTGACGCGGAGGCCTTCGTCCGCGCCCGCTTGGCCGTGGTCCCCACGCGGTACCGGATCGTGGCCCGCGTGCACGCACCGGTCGGCGAGGTGGAGCCGGTGGTGGATCGCTGGGGGGCCGTCGAAGACGCCGGAGGCGGCTGGTGCCGTGTCGTCGTCCACGCCGACGACTTGGACTGGCCGGCTCTGGTGCTGCTGGGGACCGGCGCCGAGTTCGAGGCCGTCGAACCGCAGGAGTTCCGCGACCGCCTGCGCACGGTGGCCGGGAGGTTCCTGCGCGCCGCCGACGACGGCGGCTGAGGCGCCGGGGAACGGCGGCCGCGGGAATCGAAGACGTAGCGGCAGGGGGCGGGCGGGTTGGCGGTTGCGGGGGCGGTCCGTGTTCGCCAACCTCCGGAATCGGGACAGCGGGTGCGGAGTGGCGCCGCCGACGGGCGTGCGCGCGGCCGCGTGCCGGAGGCGGTGCACGCTCGGCGGGTGCCCGGCGAGTATCGGTGATTCCTCGGGGCACTAGGGTCGCAGGGGGCGGCGTTCACGCCGTCCATAGGCGTGTGCCGTACAAGGAGGCAGGGAGACGGATATGACGACGGGAGCGTCGGACGGCGACAGCCTGCGGTTGACCGCGAAGGTGTTCTCCGACATCGAACGCCGTGACTACGACCAGGCGGAGTTCCGCCAGGCCGTGCACGAAGTGCTGGAGTCGCTCGAACCGGCGCTGGAGCGGCATAGCGAGTACCTGGACAGCCGGGTCCTGGAGCGGCTGTGCGAGCCCGAGCGGCAGATCATCTTCCGCGTGCCCTGGACCGACGACAGCGGCGACATCCAGGTCAACCGCGGTTTCCGGGTGGAGTTCAACTCCGCCCTGGGCCCCTACAAGGGCGGCCTGCGGTTCCACCCCTCGGTGGACCTGGGCATCATCAAGTTCCTCGGTTTCGAGCAGACGCTGAAGAACGCGCTGACGGGCCTGCCCATCGGCGGCGGCAAGGGCGGGTCCGACTTCGACCCCAAGGGCCGGTCCGACGCCGAAGTGATGCGCTTCTGCCAGTCGTTCATGACCGAGCTGCACCGCCACATCGGCGAGTACACCGACGTGCCCGCGGGTGACATCGGGGTCGGTCGCCGCGAGATCGGCTACCTGTTCGGCCAGTACAAGCGGATCACCAACCGCTACGAGTCCGGCGTGCTCACCGGCAAGGGCCTGAACTGGGGCGGCTCGCAGGTGCGCACCGAGGCCACCGGATACGGCACCGTCTACTTCGTCAACGAGATGCTCAACGAGGGCGGCAACGGGTTCGACGGTCGGCGCGTGGTGGTCTCCGGATCCGGCAACGTGGCCATCTACGCCGCGCAGAAGGCCGCCGAGCTGGGCGGAACCGTCGTCTCGATGTCCGACTCCGGCGGCTACATCGTCGACGAAGCCGGCATCGACGTCGACGTCATCCGCGAGATCAAGGAGGCGCGCTCGGGTCGCATAAAGGAGTACGCCGACCGCGTCGGGCGCGCCAAGCACGTGGACGGCGGCTCGATCTGGGACGTGCCCTGCGACATCGCGCTCCCGTGCGCCACGCAGAACGAACTGGACCGCCGCTCGGCCGAGACGCTGGTCGGCAACGGCGTGGTCGCGGTGGGCGAGGGCGCGAACATGCCGACCACGCCGGCGGCCCTCAAGGTGTTCAGCGACGCCGGCGTCGCGTTCGGCCCGGGCAAGGCGGCCAACGCGGGCGGTGTGGCGACCTCGGGCCTGGAGATGCAGCAGAACGCCTCGCGCGACTCCTGGCACTTCGACTACACCGACCGGCGGCTGGCGGAGATCATGGCCGACATCCACACCATGTGCCGCGAGACCGCCGAGAGCTACGGCGCGCCCGGCAACTACGTGCTGGGTGCCAACATCGCGGGATTCATCAAGGTCGCCGACTCCATGCGCGACCTCGGCGTCATCTGACGCCTCGCGCTCCGGCGCCGCAGGCGCCGACGCCCTTTCGGCCCGGGTCCGCCTCCGAAGCGGCCCGGGCCGAGGTGTGTGCCGCGGCTATTCCAAGGGCCGGCTGCCCGCCGCGGCGATGACGCCGTGGATCGACGCCCGGATGCGGTCGGCGGCCGTGTCGGGGTCGGGACCGCCCGTGTCCAGCCACGCGATGACCGCCTCGATCGCCAGGGTCGGGATCAACCGTGCCGCCCATTCGGTCCACGGGCCTTCGGGCAGCTGCGCGGCCAGGTTCCTGCGCGTGGTGTCGACGGAGGCGGCGGCGATGGCGTCGGTGAGGTCGCGGAACTCCGGCTCGCGTGCCGCGTGGTGGAACAGCAGCCGGAAGCCGTCGGGGTCGGCGGCGGCCGCGCGCAGCAGGGCCGGGATCGCCTCGTCGCCGAAGTCGTCCACGCCCACCCGCTCGGCCAGCCGCTCGCAGGCGCGGTCCAGCACCGCCCGGTACAGAGCCGCTTTGGAGTCGAAGTGGCGGTAGAGCAGCACGCGGGTGACGCCCGCTTCGGCGGCGATGTCGTCCAGGCCGGTGGCGGCGAACCCGCTGCGGGCGAAGGCCCGGGTCGCCGCGTCCAGTATCTGCGCGCGCCGCTGGGCACGGCCCAGTCGGCGCACCGGCCGCTCAGGCGCGGGGTCCGCGGATGCGGAGTCGTCATCGCTGCGGAGTGCCGCCACGATCCCCTCCTCTTTGTTGACTTACAAGTATACATGTGCTCTTGTTTAATTCAGAGTATACAAATCGCTGTTAACACCAAGGAGGGCGCCATGCCCCCGATCGCACGACTGCCGTTCGGCAGACCCCACCCGCTGAGCGCTCCGCCCGTCCGGCGCGAGCTTCAGGAAAGCGGCCCGGTCCACCCGGTGCGCACAGCCGTCGGGGACGACGCATGGCTGGTCACCGACCACGCGCTGGTGCGCAGCCTGCTGGACGACGACCGGCTCGGCCGCGCCCACCGCGCCCCCGAACTGGCCGCCCGCACCGGCGAATCGGCGCTCTTCGGCGGCCCGCACGGCGATTTCGACACCGAACACACCGACCACGCGCGCATGCGCGCACTGCTGCAGCCGCACTTCACGCCCAAGCGCATGCGCGCCCTGCGGCCTCGGGTGAAGGAGCTCACCGCCGAGCTGCTCGACGACCTCGCCCGGCAGGGCCCGCCCGCCGACCTGCACCCGGCTCTCGCCCTGCCGCTGCCCATCGAGGTCATCTGCGAGCTGCTCGGCGTCCCCTACGCCGACCGCGACCGCTTCCGCGCCTGGAGCCGGGCCGCCGCCGATGTCACCGACCGCGCCCGCTCCGAGCAGGGGATGGCCGACCTGTTCGGCTACGGCCTGGACCTCGTGGCCCGCAAACGCCGCGACCCCGGCGACGACGTGATCTCCGGGCTGTGCTCCACCGAGGGTGTCGGCGACGAGGAAGCCGCCGTGCTGGCCATGTCCCTGCTCTTCGCGGGGCACGAGACCACGGTCACGGCCATCGGCTGGGGCGCGCTGCACCTGCTGGCCGCTCCCGACCAGTGGCGGCGCCTACACGAGGACCCCGAGCTGGTGGGCGGCGCTGTCGAGGAGATCCTGCGCGCACCGGCCAAGACCACCGGCGGCATTCCCCGCTACGCCCGCACCGACCTCGAGGTCGCCGGCGTACGGGTGCGCGCCGGCGACCTCGTGCTGCTCGACATCGGCGCCGCCAACCACGACCCCGCCGTCTTCGGCGACGCCGAGCGCTTCGACGTCACGCGGCGCCCGGGAGCCCACCTCGCGTTCGGCCACGGTGCCCGGTACTGCATCGGGGCGCCGCTGGCCCGGATCGAACTCGACGCCGTGCTCGGCATGCTCGTCGCGCGCTTTGCGGACATGCGCCTGGCCGTGGGCGCCGACGAGTTGGAAGTCGACGATCGGACCCTGGCCGGCGGCCTGACCGCGCTTCCCGTGACCTGGTAGCGGCCGTTCGCGGCGCGGCGGTCAGGAGAGCCGGCCGACACCCCCGAACAGGTAGACCTCGTTCGGGGCGCCCTCCTCGGACGGCTCGGGCCGCCAAAGGGAGCACGAGACCACACCCGGCTCCAGTAGTTCGGTGCCGTCGAAGAACCGCTCGATCTGCTCTCGGCTGCGGGCGGTGATCGGCGTGCCGCCGCGTTCGTTCATCTCCCGCATGACCTCCAGCATCGGCTCGCCGTGGATCTCGGCCGTGGAGTGGGTCAGGGCGAGGTAGCTGCCCGCCGGCAGGGCGCGCACAAGCCGGGCGACGGCCGCGTAGGCCTCCGCGTCGTTCACGATGTGGTTGACCACGCCCAGCAGCATCAGCCCGATGGGCGCGGCGAAGTCCAGCGTCTCGGCGCTCCTGTCCAGGATGGTGCGGGTGTCGCGCAGGTCGGCCTGGAGGTAGTCGGTCGCGCCCTCGGGAGTGCTGGTCAGCAGTGTTCGGGCGTGCACCGTCACCAGCGGGTCGTTGTCGACGTAGACGACCCGGCTCTCGGGCGCGAGCCGCTGGGCGACCTCGTGGGTGTTGTCGGCGGTGGGCAGGCCGGTGCCCACGTCCAGGAACTGGCGGATCCCCGCCTCGCCGACGAGGTGGCGCAGCACGCGGGCCAGAAACGCCCGTTCGGCGCGTGCGCCGTCGGCGATGTCGGGAAGGCGCGCCAGCACCTCGTCTCCGGCGACACGGTCCGCGGCGTAGTTGTCGTCGCCGCCCAGCCAGTAGTTCCACACCCGCGCGGAGTGCGGTACCGACAGATCGATGGAGGCGGGCGGGGGACGGCCGGGGCCGCCGGGCTCCTCGGGGACGGGGTCGTGGTCACTCATGCGTGCCTCCCTCGACGGTGGTCGTGTGCGTGCGGTCATTGTGCGTGCACACCGTGGCCCTCGTGGCCCTATGTACACGAGTATCGCCCACGCCCTCGGCACGGCCGATCGTGTCGGCGCCGGCGGGCCCGGATCGGGGAGTGTCGAGGTCGGGGACGGCTCGGGGCCGCTGATCGCTCCCTGTGGGAAACCGGCGCTCGTGCCGCGGCGCCGTTCGCGCGCGGACGCCGCATCGGCCGCCGGCGGCCGGAACCCCGTGGGCCGACGTGCGCCGGCATCGGGGAGATGCACCTCACATCCGTCCGTGTCACAGGAGGTCGGGCCGCCTCGTCTCGGTGGTGTAGCCACTGACGACCGCGGAGGAGCACCCATCATGGACGCGCGACTGAACTACTTCGCCGACCCGATCGCCGGCGAGATCCTCACGAGCTTCATGTCGGCGGGCAAGACGCTCAAGGGCTCTTCGCTCCCGGCCGCGACGCAGGAGCTGGTGGCGCTGCGGGTGAGCCAGATCAACGGCTGCGCCGTCTGCATCGACATGCATACCAAGGAAGCCGACGCCGCCGGCGAGACCTCCGTGCGGCTGAACCTGGTCGCGGGGTGGCGGGAGGCCGCGGTCTTCACCGAGGCCGAGCGCGCCGCGCTGGAGCTGGCGGAGGAGGGGACCCGGGTCGCGGACGCGGCCGGCGGGGTCGGCGACGAGGTGTGGGACCACGCCGCCGAGCACTACGACGAGGAGCAGCTCACCGCCCTGGTCATCATGGTCTCCTTCATGAACGCGGTGAACCGGCTGAACATCATCAGCCGTCAGCCGGCCGGCGACTACCGGCCCGGGCAGTTCCACTGAGCGCATCGGCAACGGGCTCGGGGCTTCGCGTCCCCGGGTCCCAAGGCTCCCGGCCGGGAGGGTACGACCGGTCGGGAGGCTGCAACGGAAGGGAATCGGGCGTGAGCAAGATCGAGGAGTTCGAGGAGCTGCGGCCGCTGCTGTTTTCGATCGCCTACCGGATCCTGGGCAGCGTTGGCGAGGCCGAGGACGCGGTGCAGGAGACGTGGCTGCGCTACGACGCCTCGGCGACCCGGCCCGCCTCGGCCAAGGCCTTCCTCTCCACCGCGGTGACGCGGATCTCGATCGATGTGCTGCGTTCCGCGCGGGTGCGGCGGGAGCGGTACGTCGGGCCGTGGTTTCCCGAGCCGCTGCTGAGCGATCCGTACCAGGACCCGGCGAGGTCGGCGGAGCTGGCCGATTCGGTGTCGATGGCGGCGCTTCTGCTGCTGGAGCGGCTGAGCCCGGCGGAGCGCGCGGTTTTTCTGCTTCGGGAGGTGTTCGGCTTCGGGTTCGACGAGATCGGCTCGGCTGTGGGGCGCTCGGAAGCGGCGTGCCGGCAGCTGCTGGTACGGGCGCGGAGGCACATGGAGGCCGGGCGGCCGCGGTTCGCAGCAGACCGCCAGGAGCAGCGGGAACTGGCGACGCGGTTCTTCGACGCGCTGAAGGACGGCGATGTGGGCCGGCTGCGGCATCTGCTGGCCGCCGACGTGCAGCTGGCCGGGGACGGCGGCGGCAAGACCCCCCAGCTGGCCAACGCCGTCATGGGCGCGGAGAACGTGGCCCGGGTGCTGGGCGCGGTCTTCCCCCGGCTTGCCCTGGTCGACGTGGCGTTCGAGCAGCGCGAGGTCAACGCCCAGCCCGGTGCGGTCTTCCGCGACCGTGAGGGCAAGGTCCTGTACACCCTTGTGCTCGATGTGCTCGACGGGCGGATTCAGAACATCCGCACGGTGGCCAACCCCGACAAGCTCGGTCACCTCGGGCCGGTCGCCGACGCATGGGCCGTCGACCGCGAGCTGAAGCAGGCCCGCCGGCGGTCGAACTGACCTCGGCACATGCCGCCGAGCGTACGCCGCGGCTTCCCGCAGGGCCCTCAGCGCCCGCGGTCCTGCGCGCAGCGCATCGTGCGCCCGATGGCGGTCAGGCGCGGTTCTGCAGATTCTGCAGCAGGTCGCGGCTGGCGGCGCTGATCAGCGGGGCCACGCCCAGGTCGGTGAGCATGTCCGAGGCCGCCTGCATCTCGTCGGTGCGGCGGACGGCGTGGAGGCGACTGCCCTCGACCAGGCGCTGCACGGTGCCGGCGTCGGCGCGCGCCAGCTCGTCGGCGATGTTGTCGCGCAGCCAGTCCTCGCAGCCGGCGGCGCGTCCGGCCTCCAGAGCCTCGACGACGGCCGCCGCCAGGCCCTTGAAGAACACGCTGCGCAGCAGCTTGCGCTCGGCGGCCAGTCCCGCGGGTCCATCCATCGCCTCGACGTCGGCGCCCAGCCGGCCCATCAGCTCGGCGTAGCGGGCGGCGCCCGGCCCGGAGGCGAGCATCGGCGTGTGCAGTCCGCGGCCGGGGACGGGGCTCATCAGCGAGACGTCGGCGAAGGCGACGCCGGCCTCGGCGGCGGTCTCACCCAGGCGGCGCTTGAGCTGGGGCGCTGCGGTGTTCAGGTCGGCCCACACAGTGCCGGGGCCGGTGCCGGAAAGGCCCGCCTGAAGCGCGCCGGGGGCCGCCTTGGAGCTGTTGACGCTGAGGACGAGATCGCACCCGGCCGCAGCCGCGGCTTCGCCGGGCAGGTCGGCGACACCCTCGGGAGCGCTCGCTGCCGGATCGTAGCCCTGCACGCGCGCCCCCGCGTCCCGCAGGTCGGCGGCGATCAGCCCGCCCGCCTCTCCCAGGCCCAGCACGGCGATCCGGACACTCGGCGCTTCCTCACCGCTCACGTTCGGCTCCTCATAGTCGTGGGTCGGACGGGTCTAGACTAATGTGGCAACGAAATTGGCGACAATATTGCCGTTGGGCTCGCGGGGGCCGGCGGAGCACTGGGGAAGCGAGGGAAAGTGGCTATCAACCGCGGAGAGTCGGGCTCGCGGAGTACGGCGAAAAGTCAGAGAGGTGCGGGGGGCTCCGTCGCCGCGGCGATCCGTGAAGCCATCACCGACGGCGAGTTCGCGCCCGAGCAGCGACTGGTCGAGGCCGACCTGTCCGCCCGGTTCGGCACCAGCCGCAGCGCGGTGCGCTCCGCGCTGCTGCAGCTCACCGAGGAAGGCCTCGTGGAGCGCGAGCAGAACCGCGGAGCGCGGGTTCGCGCGGTCTCGCTGGAGGAGGCCGTGGAGATCAGCGAGGTGCGCATGATGCTGGAAGGGCTGTGCGCCGCCAAGGCCGCCGAGCGGATCGACGAGGACCAGGTCGCCGAGCTGCGCGAGATCGGTACGCGCATGGAGCGGCTGGTCGGCGAGGGCAACGTCCTGGGCTATTCCGAGGCCAATCAGCAGCTGCACCGACGCATCCGCGAGCTCAGCGGGCAGCAGACCGCGGGCGCTGTACTGGAGCGGTTGCGCGCCCAGAACGTGCGCCACCAGTTCCGGCTGTCCCTGCAGCCCGGCCGGCCCAACACCTCGCTGCCCGAGCACCTCGCGATCATCGCGGCCATCGGCGACCACGACCCCGAGGCGGCCGAACGGGCCATGCGCGCGCACCTGCGCAGTGTCATCGACGCCCTCAAAGAGGCCACCACGGTCAGCAACCTGCGGGTGTAAGCCAGACGTTCCGTACGCCCGGCGCGGTCGGCGCGTCCCGCTGTAGGGGACGCGCGGCCGCGCCTTCGTGTATCCGGCGATGGGTACAGTGGCGCCACGACCAGGGGAGATCCACGCCTCGTGAGCCTTGACACATGTCATCAAAATTGTTAACAATTTCTTCAGGCATTATGTCGACACGATTTGAGGCGGTATGACAGAGCATCCGACGCCCTCGCCCCGGGCGCGGGAACTGGTCGAGGGGGCCTACGACACCCACATCCACGTCGCGCCCGACGTGATGCGGCGGCGGATCGACGACCTCGCCCTGGCTCCCCGCTTCGCAGCGGTCGGCCTGGCCGGGTTCGTGCTGAAGTCGCACTACGTCCCCACCGCCGAACGCGCCGCGGTGGTCAACGCGGCGGTGCCCGAATGCCACGCGGTCGGAGCCATCACGCTCAACGGCTCGGTCGGCGGGCTCAACCCCATCGCCGTCGACATCGCCGGGCGCGGCGGCGCCCAGGTGGTGTGGCTGCCCACCGTCGACAGCTCCAACCAGCGCGCGTGCACCGCCGACATGCCCGAGGGCGCCACGCCCCCGATGTGGGCGCAGCTGCAGGACGAACTGCGCGCCGAGGGCATGGCGGCCGACCCGGTCGAGGCGCTCGACGAGCAGGGCGAGGTCCGCGAGATCACCCGCCAGGTGCTGCGGGTCATCGCCAAGCACGACATGACCCTGGCGACCGGCCACCTCAGCACCGCCGAGATCGAGGTCGTCGCCCGCGCCGCCCTCGACGAGGGTGTGCGCCGCGTCGTGGTCACCCACCCGGAGTTCACCTCCCAGCGCGTGGCCGCCGAGCGGCAGCGGCGTCTGGCCGAGCAGGGTGTCCTGCTGGAGCGCTGCTTCACCACGCCCTACACGGGCAAGGTCGAGTGGCGCACCTGGGTGGACAACATCCGGGCCGCGGGTCCGGAGAGCTCCGTGCTCTCCAGCGACCTCGGCCAGCCGTTCAATCCCCCCGTCGAGGACGGCCTGGCGCTCCTGGCCGACCGGCTCCTCGCCGAGGGCTTCACCGAATCCGAGATCCGCACCATGGCGGTGGCCAACTCCCGCTGGCTGGCCGGTGCCGACAGCGAGCGGGCCGGCGCCGCCACCGCGGCCGCCGCCGAGGAGGGAACCCGATGAGCAACCGCCGCATGATGGTCGTGGGCGCGCACAGCGCCGACTTCGTCTGGCGCGCCGCCGGAGCGGTCGCCTGCCACACCGCTGCGGGCGGCGAGGCAGTCGTGGTCGCGCTGTCCTACGGCGAGCGCGGCGAGTCCGGGAAGCTGTGGGAGGAGCCCGGGCAGACCGAGGAGAACGTCAAGCGCCTCCGCCACGCCGAGGCGGAGAAGGCCGCGGGAGCGGTCGGCGCCCGCTTCGAGGCCCTCGACCTGGGCGACTACCCCCTGGAGGTCGGCAAGGAGGCCATCGACCGCCTCGCCGAGATGATGCGCGACTTCGCGCCGAACGTGGTGCTCACCCACCCCGAGAAGGACCCGTTCAATCCCGACCACCCCGCCGCCCACGCCGCCGTCGCCAAGGCCCGGCTGCTGACCTCGGGCGCCGGTGTGGCCAGCGGATTCCGTACCGCGCCGCCCTCCGAATTCCTCGTCTTCGAGCCGCACCAGCCCGAGCTGTGCGCGTTCGTGCCCACGGTCTACGTCGACATCACCCCCGTCTTCGAGCAGAAGGTCGAAGCCATGTCGGCCATGCAGGCCCAGCAGTACCTGCAGGACTACTACCGCCAGCGCGCCGACCAGCGCGGAAACCACGCGCGCAAGGTCACCGGCGACTCCGGGATCCGCCAGGCCGAGGCCTTCCACCGGCTGCTGCCCAACGTGGTGGGCGCGCTGTGAGCGGGCCGGAGGAGGCCGCTGTGCAGGAGCTGGCCGAGGCGGGTGTGGCCACCGTCTACGAAGCGGCCGGACGCCGCGGCCTGATCGACCTCGACCTGGAACCGCTGCTGCCCGGCACACGGGTGGGCGGCCCGGCCCGCATCGCGCTGTGCGGCCAGGACGACAACCGCGCCGTGCACGAGGCCATGGCCCGTCTGAGACCCGGCGAGGTCCTGGTGCTGACCATGCCCGAGCCCCGCCCGGTGGCGCTGTTCGGCGACCTGCTGGCCACCCAGGCCAAGCGGCGCGGCGCGGCCGGCGTGCTGGTCGACGCCTCCGTGCGCGACGCGGCCGACCTGCGGGAGATGGGGCTGCCGGTGTGGACACGCTGGCGGCGCGTCCGCGGCGCGACCAAGAACGTCCGCGGGTCCGTCGACGCACCGGTGGAACTCGGCGGCACCACCGTGGCGCCGGGCGACGTCGTGCTGCTCGACGACGACGGCGCGGCAGCGGTGCCGGCCGATCGCATCCAGGCCACGGTCGAGGCGGTCCGCGAGCGGATCGCCAAGGAGGACGGCCTGCGGGAGCGCTGGCGCTCGGGAGAACTCAGTTACGACGCCTACGGCCTGCGGGCCGAGGACGAGACGGCAGGCAGAGTGCGAACATGAGCTCGCTACTGGACGTACGAGGACTGACGAAGCAGTTCGTCAAGGACGACACCGGCGTCGTCGCCCTCCGCGACTTCGACCTGCAGGTGGAGAAGGGCAGCTTCGTCACGGTCCTGGGGCGCAGCGGTTGCGGCAAGTCCACCGCCCTCAACCTGCTCTCCGGGCTGATCCAGCCCACGTCGGGCACCGTGGCCTACCGCGGCGAGACCGTGACCGGTCCCCGGACCGAGATCAGCTACCTCACCCAGAGCGACACGCTGATGCCCTGGCGGGACGTGCGCCGCAACATCGAGATGCCCATGGAGATCAGCGGCGTCGGTGCCGAGGAGCGGCGCGGGCGCGCCCTGGAGCTCGTCGAGCGCGTGGGGCTGACCGGCTTCGAGCGGCACTACCCGCGCGAGCTCTCCGGCGGCATGCGGCGCCGGGTCAGCCTGGCCCGGATGCTGGCCGGCAACCCCGAGACGCTCCTGATGGACGAGCCGTTCGGGGCCCTGGACGCCCAGCTGCGCATGGACCTGCAGGCCGAACTGCTGCGGTTGTGGCAGGACAGCGGCCAGACCGTGGTCTTCGTGACCCACGACATCGAGGAGGCCCTGCTGCTCGGCGACCGCATCGTGGTCCTGGGGCTGCGGGGGCGCTGCATCCTCGACCGCGAACTCGACCTGGCCCGCCCGCGCGACCCCGACGAGTTGCGGGTGGACCCGAGCTTCGTCGCGCTGCACCGGGAGATGACCGAAGCGCTGCGCAAGGGGGCGAGATGAGCACCATGACCGAATCCCCGAAGACCGACTCCGACGACCAGTCCGGCGTCGTGGCCCTGCAGCGCTCCTGGTGGGAGCGCAACGGCCGCACAGCATCCGTCTGGGGCGCGCGGGTGCTGCTGCTCGTCGGCGTCGTCGCGGTCTGGCAGCTGGCCGCGGGCACCGTCTTCGACCCCAGCTTCACCAGCCGGCCCAGCGACATCTGGGGCCGCCTCGTCGACTGGAACGCCGACGGCACTCTGTGGCTGCACTCCTGGATCACCCTGCAGGAGATCGTCTACGGCTATGCGCTCGGTTCCGCCGGCGGCGCGTTGTTCGGCTTCGTGCTGGCCACCCTGCCGACCGTCTACCGGGTGATGGACCCCTTCATCATGGCGCTGTACTCGATCCCGAAGGTGGCGCTGGCCCCGCTGTTCATCGTCTGGTTCGGCATCGAGATGGACATGAAGATCCTGCTGGCCGCGGTCACCGTGTTCTTCCTCGTCTTCTTGAACACCGCCGCCGGTGTACGCGAGGTCGACCGCGGCCTGATCGACGCGGTGCGGCTGATGGGCGGCGGGCGGCGCGACATCGCCCTCAAGGTGATGCTGCCCGCATCGATGACCGGGATGCTCACCGGGCTCAAGGTGGCCATTCCCTACGCGCTGATCGGCGCCGTGATCGGCGAGCTGGTGGCCTCCAACCGGGGCCTGGGCTACCTGATCAGCAACTCCGCGGCCACGTTCGACACCGCCGGGGTGTTCGCCACGCTCGTGGTGCTCAGCGTGATCGCCGCGATCCTCAACTTCCTCGTCGGACTTCTCGACCACCGCGTCAGCCGGTGGAAACCAGCGGAGGCCAAAGCATGACAACCACGACCACTGCGCGCCGCGTGCGCGTGACGGCGGCGGGAGCCGTGGCGGCTCTGATGCTCGCCACCAGCGCGTGCGCCGGCAGCTCCTCCGACACCCCCGAGGGGACGCTCAACGTCGGCCAGATCAGCGACTCCGTCGCCTTCTTCCCGCTGTATGTCGCCGAGGAGCGCGGCTACTTCGAGGACGAGGGCGTGCAGCTCGGCGAACGGCCGCGCATGGGAACGGGGGCCAAGCTGGCCGCCGCGCTGCAGTCCGGCAGCATCGACCTGGGCGCCGGCGTGCTGACCGACGCCCTGAACCTCTACGGCAACGACGACTCCGCCGAGCTGACCGCCAGCCTCATCGAGAAGTACTACGTGGACATCATCGTCAGCGAGGACTTCGACGGGCCGGGCGAGGACGCTCCGCTGGAGGAGCGCATCGACGCGCTGGAGGGCAAGAAGATCGGCATCACCGGTCCCGGCAGCGGGACCGAGGCGCTGGTGGCCTACATCTTCCAGCGGAACGGGATGGACCCCGCAACCGACGCCAAGCTGGTGAACCTGGGCGCCGACCCGCCGGCGGCCCTGGGCGCGCTGGAGTCCGGCCAGGTGGACGCGCTGTCGTTCTTCCAGCCGGTCCCTCAGCAGGCCGAGGCCACCGGGGTGGGCACCACCTACATCTCGCCCTCGCGAGGGGACATCCCCGGCTTCGAGAACACCTCCCACGGTGTCGTGTTCACCACCTCCGACGTGCGGGAGCAGAAGTCCGAGGAGGTCGCCGCCTTCCAGAGGGCGATCGAGCGGGCCAACACCGACATCCGCGAGGACCCCGAGGTCGAGGATCTGCTCGCCGACTACATGGAGGGCATCGACGAACAGGCCCGCGCGGACCTGATGCCGATCATGCAGGAGGAGGTGGCGGCCGACATCGGATTCTCCAAGGATTCCGTCGAGACCGCCCTGGAGTTCCACTCCAAGACCGGCCTCGTCGACGACCCGCCCGGCTACAGCGAAATCGTCCCCGAGGACCTGCGATCCCAGAAGTGACGATCCAGCGGTGAGCTCCCCCGGGGCGGCCCCGCAGCCCCGGCCGCGCCCGCCCGCGATGATCCCTCACCGCGGGCGGGCGCTTTCCGTTCGGGCGAACGCAGTGCTGAACGAAGCCTTCCAGGTCCGCCCCGCGGGAGCCGTGCCCAAGCGGCTCTTTCCACGGTGCGGCAGGACCCGGAACGAGGAAGTCCGGGGGACTTCAGGTGGGCGGCGGACGGCTGAGGGGTGGCCCCGGCCGTCGTCGGTGCGTACCTTGAGGTGGTGGTGAAGGCCAAGAGTGACCGGAAGCGGGCACGCAAGCAGTGGCTCCGGGCGCGGGAGCGCAAGGCGGCTCGGCTCGGCATCCTGGCGTTGATCGCTGCGAGCGCGTCCGCCGTCGGGCTCGTGGCCACGCCGGCCCTCGCCTTCCTGCGGTTCGCGGACGGTGCCGCCTGGGCCGCCGCGGCCACCGGGGTGATGCTTCTGCTCGCGGCGACCTTCTTCGGCCTGAGAGCCAGGACCGGACTCCACAGCTTGAGCTTCCTCGGCTGGACCGGTCTGACCTTCGGGGGCGTCGCCGGTGTCGCACTGACGGCCCCCGTGGTCCTGCTACTCGCCGGGCATGGCGAGGCAGCGGCGCTGGTCGGAGGATTCTGCCTGATTCCGGTCCTGCTCGCTGTGGGCTGTGTCGGCGCGGAGTACAGTCACGGAGCCGGTCGCACCGACGACATGACCGTCGCGAATTCGATGTCGCACATCGACTTCTGACCGAGAAGCCGGACGCGGGCGTTCGATCAGCCCGTCGCCGGAACGGAGAGCCGGGCCGGCGGCGCGGAGAGCTGGGGAGGAGGACGCGGCGTCCGTCGGCGAAAGTCGCCAGGGGTGCGGGGGTCCGGTGCTATCCCTGTCCCGCTTCGGGGTCGGGGCGGGTCTGGATTTCGTGCAGGGTGACTTCGAGGTGGTGCTCCATCGCCGCGACGGCGTGGGAGGGATCGCCGGTCAGCACGGCCTCCAGGACCACGTCGTGCTCGTCGGCCGAGGAGGCGGGGTCTTCGGCGGTGGCCAGGAACCGGCGGTGGCTCTGTTCACGGCTCTCAGCCAGCGACTGCTCCAGCGCGTCCAGGATCTGGGTGAGGCTGCGGTTGCCGGAGGCGGCGGCGAGGGCCTGGTGGAAGGCGACGTCGGTGCGCAGCCGTGTGGGTACGTCGAGCGGATCCGCGCGCATGTCGGCGATGGCCTGGCGGGCGCGGGCGATGTGCTCGCGCGTCTGCTCCTCCTCCGGGCCGGCGACGCGTTGAGCGGCGAGCCGGGCGCCGTGCACCTCCAGGGCCTTGCGGATCTCGGTGAACTCCATCAGCGCGCGCCGGTCGCGCAGCACCGAAAGGGCGATGAAGTCCTCCACCGGCAGGGCGTTGGGTGAGGCGATGACCGCCGGCTTGCCCTGGCGGCGGTAGACCAGTCCCTTGGCCTCCAGGGTCTTCATGGCCTCGCGGAGCACGACCCGGCTGACGCCGAAGCGCTCGGCCAGCTCCTTCTCCGGGGGCAGGCTGCCTCCCGGCGTGGCGTCCGGGCCCACGCACAGTTCCTCGATGAAGTCGACGACCTGGGCCGTCAGCGAGTGCGGTCGTGCACGCTGTGGTCCGCTCCGTCCCGCGGGCTCCTGACCGGACGGCTCCACAGGCGCTGCCCCCATCGTGTTCGCCTCGTCCTTCGCTGCATGGATGTGCCGACGCCTTCAGCCTACAGAGACCCACCGTGCGCTTTCGGCGCAGTGGCGCGCTTCCGCGTCGGCCGGCCGGCCCCCTGGGTCCGGTGACGCGCGTCACGGTCCGCGACGCCTCCGGGACGCCGCGCATTGGTTTCACGAACCCGTTGACTGCTTATCAGCTTGTATTACAGGATGATCGGCGGCTCCGCGTCATGCCTGCTCACGGTCAGCACAGGTCGGCAGCAGGCAGCGCGGGGCGAACGTGCGGCGGCCGGGGCGGCGCCGTCACAAGCGGCGGAACCGCCGCCGCACATGCTCGGCCAGACCGGTCCGATACGGGGAGCAGGGTTTGAACAGCACCGACAGGGAGATCTGCATGGGCCCGTGGGACGGGCCCGGGCACGAGGCCGGCGCGGTCGCTCCGCCGGTCTTTCAAACCAGCCTGTTCACCAAGCCCTCCTTCCGGGAGTTCGTTCAGCAGCAGGCCGCCGAGGACACCCACTACGTCTACAGCCGCGGCACCAACCCCACCGTGGCGTTCCTGGAGGAGCGGCTGGCCCTGCTCGAAGGCGGCGAGGCGGCCAAGTGCTTCGGCTCGGGGATGGGCGCGATCAGCGCCGTCCTGGCAGGCCTGCTCAGCAGCGGCGACCACGTGCTGTTCGTCAACGACGTCTACGGCCCCACCCTCGAACTCGCCGAGCGGCTGGGCGCATTCGGCATCGAGCACACGGTCCTGACCGAGGACACCGGCCCCGCCGCCGTCGAGGCCCACATCCGCCACAACACCGCGCTCGTCTACGTCGAGAGTCCCGGGACGATGCGGATGAAGGTCCTCGATCTTCCCGCGATCACCGCCGTCGCCCGGCGCCGCGGCGTCCGCACGGTCATGGACAACACCTGGGCGACCCCGCTCTTCCAGAAGCCGCTCGCCCTGGGAATCGACCTCGTCGTCCATTCCCTGACCAAGTACATCGGCGGACACAGCGACGTCGTCGGGGGAGCCGTGATCGGCCCCGAGTCCCGGATCCGCGAGGTCTTCTACAAGGGCCACCAGCTCTTCGGCTCGGTCATGTCCGCGATGGAGGCGTCGATGGTCCTGCGCGGCCTGCGGACGCTGCCCGTGCGCATGGAGGAGCACCAGCGCAACGCCGAGCGGGTGATCGACTACCTCGCCGCGCGCCCCGAGGTGGCGGCGGTGCACCACCCCTACGCCGAGCACGGGCCGTACGAGGAGATCATCGCCGAGCAGTTCAGCGGGTTCTCCGGGCTGCTCAGCTTCGAACTGCGGGAGGCGTCCTTCGAGCGGGTCGCCCGGTTCGTCGACGGGCTTTCACTGTTCCGGATCGGTGTGAGCTGGGGCGGCTACGAAAGCCTCGTCACCTCGCCTCTGCGTCCGGGCAACGAAGCCGAGCTCCGTGCGAAGGGATTCGCGCCCGGGACGGTCCGCCTGTCCGTCGGGCTCGAAGGCGCCGAACGCCAGATCGAGGACTTGGAAACGGCGTTCACCAAGCTCTAGCAGCCGCCGAATCACCAGTACCGAGAGGAAGCCTATGACCGCCCCCCAGGAGGAAACCCGGCCCCTGCCCCAACCGGGCGTGGCCCTGGCCCTCGTCCCCGTGGCCCTCACCGTGGCGATCTTCGTCGGGGGGATCGGGATCATGAAGTACCCGGCCGAGCTCATGCTGATCTTCGCGGGGGTGGTGCTCGCCGTCTTCGCCGTCTGGCACGGCAGGAGCATGGCGCAGATCCTCACGGACATGGGGGAGAAGATCAAGCGGGCCCTGCCCGCGATCCTGATCCTGCTCAGCATCGGCATGCTCATCGGCACGTGGATGATCGCCGGGACCATCCCCCTGATGGTCTACTACGGCCTGGAGCTCATCGACCCCTCCTACCTCTACGCGCTGGCGTTCGTCGTCACCGCGATCGTGGCGACCTTCACCGGGACCTCCTGGGGCGCGGGAGGCACCATCGGCGTCGCGCTCGTCGGCGTCGCCGCGACGATGGACGTCTCCCTGGCGATCACGGCGGGGGCCGTGGTCTCGGGCGCCTACTTCGGAGACAAGCTCTCGCCGCTGTCCGACACCACGAACATGAGTTCGTTGGCCGCGGGCGCCGACCTCTACGAGCACATCCGGCACATGCTCTACACCGCCGTGCCCTCGTCGCTCCTGGCGATCGTCGTCTTCCTGTTCGCCGGTTCCTCCATCGGCGACGCGTCGGTCGACCTGGACGTGGTCGACAGCACCCTCGCCGAGCTGGGCGGGCTGTTCGATCTGAGTCCGCTGCTGCTCCTGCCGCCCGCGGTCGTGCTGATCGGCTCGATCATGCGCAAGCCGCCGCTCGTCGTGCTGTTCGTGTCGTCGATGTCGGCGCTGGTGCTGGCGGTGCTCGTGCAGGGATTCAGCGTCGCCGACCTGTTCGCCGCGGCCGTCTCCGGTTTCACCGTCGACATGCTGCCCGCCGCCGGCGGCGTCTCCGACACCCTCGGCGAGCTGCTGGAGCGGGGCGGACTGTACTCGATGTACAACTCGGCGTTCTTCGTCTTCTGCGCGTTCTTCTTCGCCGCGGCCCTGGAGAACTCCAACGTGCTGCGGGTCCTGCTCAGCCGGATGATCGAGAAGCTGCGCTCCACCGGCGGGCTGGTCTCGGCCACGCTGCTCTCCGGGTTCGCCATCATCAACGGCACCTCCAACGCACTGGTCACGTTCTTCCTGGTCAACGACCTCTACGGCGACGCCTACAAGAAGCGGGGCCTGCACCCGGTCAACCTTTCTCGCAGCATGGAGGACTCGGTCACCATCACCGAGGTGCTGATGCCCTGGACGGTCTCCGGCGTGTTCTTCGCGGCCACGCTGGGGGTGGGCAACTTCGAATTCCTGCCGTGGGCCGTCTTCAACTGGGGCGGGTTCGTGTTCTCCATGCTTCTGGCCGTCCTGGCGCCGCTGACCGGCGGTTTCGGAATCCGCCGCAGAGAGCCCGAACCCGAGGCCGCGGTGCACTGACAGCCGCCCCGCCTACGGCCGCGCCGCCATCGATGCCGAACGGGGGCGGCGGCGCGGTCGTCGGCGGGCTCGGGCGAGCCGAACGGCCACAGCTCCGCGCCGTCGGGTTCCCCTTCCTGGCACGCTCAGGAGACGGCAAGGACCGCGACCGCACATCCCCCGGACACGACGTTGGCCGCATCGGCCAAAGCCGGCAGAGCGCTCTTCCGCGCCAGCGGCCACACGGGCGTCGGCGGGGCGAGGGGGTTTTCGCGGCCGAAGGGCCGGGTCGTGGGCCGCCGCGCCCGGCGGTGGCACTCCGGCGATCAGACGCCGAAGAGGCGGGCCGCGTTGCCGTACAGGACCGCGCGGAGCCAGTCGTCGTCCTGGCCGAGCGCGTGCAGCGCCTGGAGCTGCACGGGATAGGTGTAGGGGATGTTGGGGAAGTCGGTGCCGAGCAGGACGCTGTCCTGGAGGCCCTTCAGGCGCGGCAGTTCCGCGGTGGGGAACGGCGCCATGCGCTCGGCGAAGCGGGTGAACGCCATCGTGGTGTCCAGGTGCACGCGCTCGTAGCCTTGCGCGAGGTCCATGAACGCGGTGTACTCCGGCATGCCGAAGTGCGCGATCACCGCTGTCAGCCGGGGATGCTGCGCCAGGACCTCGGCGAACGGGCCGGGGCCGGTGAACGGGCCGCTCTGGGGGCCGGAGCCGCAGTGGACCACCACCGGCGTCCCCGAGTCGGCCAGCGCGCCCCAGACGCCGGCGAGCAGGGGATCGCGCGGGTCGTAGGCTCCGACCTGCAGGTGGGCCTTGAAGATGCGCGCGCCTGCGGCGATCTCCTCGGCCACGTACTCGGCGGCCCCCTCCTCCGGGTAGAAGGTCGCGCTGCGCAGGCAGTCGGAGTGGCGGTCGGCGAAGTCCGCGGCCCAGCCGTTGAGCCACTCGGCCATGCCGGGGCGGTGGGGGTAGGCCAGGGCGGTGAAGCGCAGCACTCCGAACGCACGCAGCAGAGCGGCGCGCTCCTCGTCGCTCTGCTGGTAGGTGATCGGCCAAACGCCCTCGCCGAGGGCGTGGAAGTAGGCCCACACCTTGCGCATCACGTTGTGCGGCATGAAGTGGGTGTGGACGTCGATGAGACCCGGCAGTCCGAGCCCTTGCCACACCTCGCGCGCTGCGGCGATCTCCGCGTCGTGCCGCCCGGGGACGGTTCCATCCGCTGTCACGGCGGCCACTCTAGGTCCTGTTATTTGAACGGGTGAGGTCGCGCCAGGGGATGCGGCCGGTCCGGTCCCGGCTCTACGCATCAGCGTTGATCTTGTACCTACGGTCATTGTGAGCGATCACATGTGACCGTAGGTACAAGATCAACGGGGGAAAGCGCCGTCACCTAGGCCAGGCCGGTCTCGCCGACCGCGCGGACCTCGGGCAGGG
>NZ_JROO01000026.1 GCF_000826685.1 Streptomonospora alba | reverse complement strand
CGCGCCGCACTCGTCGACTCCGCAGACCGACTGTACGACTGAGGCTTTCCGCAAGGTCGCCGTCGGGACCGATGCTCCCCCCTGCCCGAACGGCGACCGCCAGCGGTCGGCGGCGTGCTCCTTCAGGCGCCGCCGACCGCCGGTCCCCGAACCGGCTGCGGGCGCCGCCCCATCGGGTGGCCGCGCCCGACCGTCCACGCCCTCCCGGCGGGCCCGCACCCTCAGGGTGCGACGGCGCCGCCGGCGATGAGGGCCGCAGCCCTCAGGTGCCCGACCGCTCGGCTGTGTCGGGCGGACCCGCGGACCGCTCATGGCCCTGCTCCGCGCCGCTGTGCACCGCGTGAGCGTCGCCGCCCGATTCGGGCTCGCCGGGCGGATGCCCGTCCTCGGGGGGTTCGTGCAGCATGCCGCGCTCGGTGCGGGCGATGATGCGGGTACCGGTCAGGTCCCCGGTGACGTTGCACATGGTGCGCACCATGTCCAGGACCGCGTCGATACCGGCCACCAGCGCCACCGGCGCGAACGGCAGCCCCGCCTGGGTCACCGCCAGCGACAGCATGATCAGCCCGGCGCCGGGCACCCCTGCTGTGCCGATGGACGCCAGCACACCCACCAGCACGACCATCAGCAGCTGCCCCACGGTCAGCTCCACCCCGGCGACGTTGGCGACGAACACCGTGGCCGCGCCCACGTAGATCGCGGTGCCGTCCATGTTGACGGTGGCGCCCAGCGGCAGGGTGAACCCGTAGACGCCCTCGTCCACGCCCATGCGGCGGGCGGCGCGGGTGGAGACCGGCAGCGTGCCGCTGCTGGAGCGGGTGGCGAAGGCCGTCACCATCGGCTCGCGGGCCGCGGCGAAGAACCGCCGCAGACCGACCCGGAACAGCGCCAGCACCGCGACGTAGACGCCGATCTGCACGGCCACACCGCCATAGACCACACCGGTGAGCTTGGCCAGCGGCACCAGCGCATCCACCCCGGTCTCGGCCATGACCACCGCGATGAGCGCGAACACCCCTACCGGGGCGTACTGCAGCACGCCGCGCACGATCACGAACACCAGTTCCACGCCGCCGTCCACCCCGCGGCGCAGCAGTTCGCCCAGGCTCGAAATACGCGCGTCGGCGCTGGAGCGCATGAACGCCAGGGCGATGCCCGCGGCGATCGCGGCGAACATCACCGCCAGCACGTTGCCCTCGGCCAGGGCGGCGAAGGGGTTCTCGGGAACGATCTCCAGCAGGGTCTGGGTCACCGGCGGCGCCTGCTCGGGCGACTGGTCGGTCTGGCCGGGCGCCTGCAGGCCGGTGCCCGGCGAGACGGCCAGCGCCGCCAGCAGCCCCACGGTGATCGCCACAGCCGAGGTGGCCAGGTAGAACACGAGCACCTTCAGCCCGATGCCGCCCAGGCGGGCCGGGCTGACCGAGGAGACCCCGGCGATGAGGGTGACCACCACCAGGGGCATGACCAGCATCTGCAGCAGCCGCAGGAACACGTCGCCCAGCGGTTGCAGGGCGGTGGCGGGCTCGCCGACGACCAGGCCCACCACCGCGCCGGCCACCAGCGCGATCGCGAGCTTGTAGATCAGCGGGAAGTCGAGATAGCGCCGCCACAGGGATCGCCTCGGCGGGCTGGAAGGTTCGTCGGCCATTGCGCCATCCTTTGCACTCTCACGACGCGGCGGCGGGGGTGTGCCGCCTCGCAGGGGTGACTTCCCACAGGCGCCCCCGGCGCCACCGCTTGCGCTCGTATCGCAACCGATGCTTTACCTCCGGTAGCGGCGACCGGTCCGCGACGTCTCCGGTTCAGCCGCGGCGGCCGCGGTAGGAGCGCATCTTGCGGCGGGCGCCGCAGATGTCCATGCTGCACCAGCTGCCGGAGTTGGCGGGGGAGCGGTCGTAGAAGACCCACCGGCATTCGGGGGCGGCGCAGACCTTCAGCCGGTCGCACCGGCCGCCGATCTCGGCGGCCGCCAGCACCGCCAGCACCGCGGCGATCGGCCCGTCGGCGCCCGCGGCGGCGCCGCGGTCCAGATGCGGGACCCGGTCCGGGGCCGTCCAGCGCGGCGGGCCCAGCACGGCTTGGGACTCGGCGTTCAAACACGCGCGGGACGCCTCGGCGCGGCGCCCTTCCAGGTGGTCGCGCAGCGCCTCGCGCACCTCGCGCAGCCGCGCAGCGGCAGCCTCGTCGAGCCCGACCGCACCGAAGCCCTGTTCCGCCGTCCAGGCGCCGGCACCGCGGGCATCGGCCAGCGCGTCGGTGCCGTGCAGGAACGCGGCGGTGTTGCAGAACGATTCGACCAGGGCCAGCTCGCCCGGTGCGGGCGGACGCGTGTACACCACATGCCGACGTTACCGCCTTGAATCGAATACTGGTAACGTTACCGGCATATTCGCAAAGCCGGTAACGAGAGGGCGGGGCCATGGACGACGCCACCACCGCACACACCGACACCTTCCAGGCCCCCAACGGCCGCATCGCCTACAGCCGCATCGGCCAGGGCCCCGCCGTCGTCCTGCTGCACGGCACCCCCTTCTCCTCAGCCGTCTGGCGCGACATCGCCGCCGCCCTGGCCCCCACCCACACCGTCTACCTGTGGGACATGCCCGGCTACGGCCGATCCCAGATGCACCCCGACCAAGACGTCAGCCTGGCCGCCCAGCAACGCGCCTTCACCCTCCTGCTGCAGCACTGGCGACTCCAGGACCCCGCCGTGATCGCCCACGACTTCGGCGGCGCCGTCGCGCTGCGCTCGGCCCTGCTGGACGGCGCCGCCTACAGCCGCCTGGCCCTGATCGACGCCGTGAGCCTGCGCCCCTGGGGCAGCGACCTGTTCCGCCTCGTCGCCGCCAACCCCGAGGTCTTCACCGCCCTGCCCGCAGCCATGCACCGCGCGCTGGTCGAGGCCTACATCGCCTCCGCCGCCCACCGCCCCCTGCGCCCGGACCAACGCACCGAACTCGCCCAGCCCTGGCTCGGCGCGAGCGGCCAAGCCGCCTTCTACCGACAGATCGCCCAAGCCGACCAGCGCCACACCGCCGAGATCGAAGACGACCTGCACCGCCTGGACATGCCCGCGACCGTCATCTGGGGCGAAGAGGACACCTGGCTGGATTCCTCCACCGGCCACCGCCTGGCCGAGGCCATCGGCCACGCCCGCCTGCACACCGTGCCCGGAGCCGGCCACTTGATCCAGCACGACGCCCCCGCCCAGCTCACCGGCCTGCTCACCGACTTCCTCCACCGCACCTGAACCGCCCCAGGCGCATACCGCCAGCGGGGGGAGAGGCCCCGACCGAAAACCCGATGCGCCCCGCAGCGCCCGCGGCGAAGATGGGCGCTCATGGACGCCAACTCACCCTTGCGACCGGTCGCACTGGTCACCGGCGCCGGGCGCACCACCAACATCGCCGCGGCCACCGCCCGCACCCTGGCCACCCGCGGCTTCGACGTCGCCTTCACCTACTACCGCGCCTACGAAACCCGTATGCCCTGGGGCACAGAAGAAGGCGCCGCCCGCGCCCTGCACACCGCCATCACCTCCCACGGCGCCCGCGCGCTAGGGGTGGAAGCCGACCTGGCCGACCCCGACGCCCCCGCCCGCCTGCTCGACACCGTGGGCCGGCGGCTCGGCCCCGTCACCGCCCTGGTCCTGGCCCACTGCGAATCCGTGGACTCCGGCCTGCTGGACACCACCCTCGACAGCTTCGACCGCCACTTCGCCGTCAACACCCGCGCCGCCTGGCTGCTCATCCGCGAATACGCCCTGCAGTTTCCCGGCCCCCACGGCAGCGGCCGCATCATCGCCCTGACCAGCGACCACACCGCCCACAACCTGCCCTACGGCGCCAGCAAAGGCGCGCTGGACCGCATCACCCTGGCCGCGGCCACCGAACTGGGGGAGCGGGGCATCAGCGCCAACGCCCTCAACCCCGGCCCCGTCGACACCGGATGGATGAGCCCCGACCTGGCTCGGCGCCTGGCCGACGCCACCCCGCTGAAACGGCTGGGCACACCCCAGGACTGCGCCGAACTGATCGCTTTCCTGTGCTCGCCCCAGGGCGGCTGGGTCAACGGCCAACTCATCGCCAGCAACGGCGGCCTGAGCTAGAAGGCGCCAGCGCCACGCGCCCCGCCTGCGGCCCACCTGGCAGGATGGAGTCCATGTCCGTGCGCGAACTGCTCGTGCTGGGAACCTCCAGCGCCGTGCCCACCCCGCGCCGCAACCACAACGGCTACTTCCTGCGCTTCGACACCCACGGCATCCTCGTCGACCCCGGCGAAGGCACCCAGCTGCAGATGCGCCGCGCCGGCGTCACCGCCCACGACCTCACCCGCATCCTGATCACCCACTTCCACGGCGACCACTGCCTGGGCCTGCCCGGCGTCATCCAGCGCATCTCCCGCGACGGCGCCCATTACTGGCACCGCCTGCGAGGCGCCACCGCCTTCGACGACACCGCCGAGGTCCGCGAACAACCACTCACCGGCGCCGTCGCCGACCTCGACGGCGACACCGGCATCACCGTCCAGGCCCGCGCCTTGAACCACCGCATCACCTGCTACGGCTACCGCATCGCCGAACCCGACGGCTGGACCCTGCACCCCCGCGCCCTGGCCCGCCACGCCATCAGCGGCCCGGCCGCAGGCGAACTCAAACGCCGCGGAGAAGTCACCACCCCCGCCGGCGAGCGCGTCGCCCTGCACCAGTGCGCCACCCGGCGCCGCGGCCAGGTGGTGGCCTTCGTCCTGGACACCGCCCCGTGCGCGGCCGCCGAAGAACTGGCCCGCGACGCCGACCTGCTGGTCATCGAGGCCACCTACCTGCAGGCCCACGGCGACCTGGCCGCGGCCTACGGCCACCTCACCGCCGCCCAGGCCGGGGCGATCGCCGCCCGCGCAGGCGTCCACAACCTGGTGCTGACCCACTTCTCCGAGCGCTACGACGCCGAGGACGAGCCCCGCTTCGCCGCCGAGGCCGCCTCGGCGTTCGACGGCCCCGTCACCGTGGCCGCCGACCTGCAACGCCTCGCGCTGCCCAAGCGCCGCCGCTGAGGCGCGCTCATTCCCACTCGCCCCACACCCCGGCCGGCCGGGCCGGGGGAAGGGAACGGCGCAGCCGCGCGCGCAAGGCCCGCTGGGCCAGCGGCCCCAGCTCCTCCACCACCGCCGCGGCCTGACCCAGCTGCTCCAACGAGCGCAGCGCCCGCTCGGCGCCGTCGGCATCGGCGCCCCCGTACAGCTCCACCCCGACGAACCCGGCCGCCATCGCCCGCGCCAGCCCGCCCACATCCACCAGCCCGCCCAGCGGGCCGGTATCCAGCACCCGGTGCAGCACCTGCTCGATCTCGGCGGCCCACAGCTCCAGCCCGGCCGCGGTCGCCTCGCCCAGGCGCGGGTGGCCCTGGGCCGCGGCCAGCAGCTGGGCCAGCAGGGCCACGTGCCCGGCGGCGCGCTCCTCGGCGTGCACACTGCGGCCCAGCTCCACCAACTCGTCCACGCTGGCCACGGCGGCGAACCGGTCGCGGTAGCGGGCCACTCGCCGGCGGGCGCCGTAACGGCAGGCCTCGGCCAGCAGATCCTCCACACTGTCGAAACGCGACAAGACCAGTGCCTGGTCGACCCCGGCCGCCGCGGCGATGGAGGGCACCGAGGCCCCGGCGATGCCCTCGACGGCCAGAATCCGCAACGCCGCGGCCAACAGCCGGGTGCGGGTCCCCTCACTCATGGCAGGGACTATACGCGCCGCTGCCACACCCGCTCACAGCCCGTTGGCCGCCAGCCACACCGGATCCGGCTCCACCAGCTGCAGCACCTCCACGACCACCCCCTCGGGCCCGCGCACCTGCAAGCGCCGCTGCCCCCACGGCTCGGTCACCACCTCCAGCGCGAAATCCACCCCCTCCTCACGCAGCCGCTCGGCCTCGGAATCGACGTCGGCGACCGCAAACGCCACCATCGCCCCCGACACGCCCCGGCCCCGCACCCCCTCGGGCCAGGACTCGCTGTCGCTCGCCATGAAGTCCAGGCTCACCCCGGCGAGATCGGGCGAGGTCGTGTTGACGTACCAGCCCAGATCGATATCGACGGCGAAGCCGAAGTGCTCGGCGAACCACCGCGCGCACCCGGCCGGATCCCGCACCGACAGCGCGAACCCGACCATGTTCTTGGTCTGCATACAGCCTCCCTCTCGAACAACTACAAAGATAGTACTATGGACACGGCACTATAGACATAGTTGTTTTCAACGGGAGCCACCCCATGGCCAGAACCAACCAGACCCGCCGCCGCGCCCTCCTCGACGCCGCCATCGACGTCCTCGCCGACCACGGCGCCCGCGGACTCACCTTCCGCGCCGTCGACACCGCCGCCGCCGTGCCCGCCGGCACCGCCTCCAACTACTTCCCCGACCGCGACACCCTGCTCACCCAAGCCGGCGCCCACGTCCACGTCCGCCTGGCCCCCACCCCCCAGCGCATGAGCCGACTCGCCACCCCCGCCCCCACCCGCCAAGCCGTGCGCGCCGCCATGCACGACCTCTTCGACCGCGTCAGCCGCGACCCCGCCGGCTACCTCGCCCTCCTGGAACTGCGCCTGGAAGGCACCCGCCGCCCCCACGTCCGCGCCGCCCTCACCTCGGCCATCAGCGCCAACATCACCGACAGCATCGCCTTCCACGTCGACGGCGGCTACCCCGGCGGCCGCCGCACCGCCCTCGCCCTCTACCTGGCCATGAGCGGCCTCATCGTCGAACACCTCACCCTGCCCGACACCACCTGGCACCAGGCCGGACCGGAGAACACCATCGACGACCTGGTCGACGCCATCGTCCCCGACCCCCACGGATGACCCGCCACCCGCACGAAACGCCCCCGGAACCCGGCACCGAATGACGCCGCGTACAAGATCACCGACACAGCGGCACCCCCGCACCCTGCACAAACACCGACCGCCGCAGATGCTTGACTAGGCGCCATGAGCACCGCGCCCTACACCACCAGCACCGCATTCCTCGAAGCCCTCACCGAAGCCGGCGTCGACTACGTCTTCGCCAACCTCGGCAGCGACCACCCCGGCATCGTCGAGGCCTACGCCCACGCCCGCGCCAACGGCGACGCCCACCGCTTCCCCCGCATGATCATCTGCCCACACGAAAGCGTCGCCTTCTCCGCCGCCCAGGGCTACGCCCAAACCACCGGACGCCCCCAAGCCGTCATCGTCCACGTCGAATGCGGCACCCAGAACATCGGCGGCATGATCCACAACGCCGCCAAAGGCCGCACCCCCGTCCTCGTCTTCGCCGGCGCCTCGCCCTCCACCCAGTACGGCGAACACACCGGCAGCCGCAACGAATTCATCCAGTGGATCCAAGACGTCCACGACCAGCGCGGCATCGTCCGCGGCTACACCAAGTACGACAACGAGATCCGCACCGGCACCAACGTCAAACAACTCGTCCACCGCGCCCTGCAGATCGCCACCAGCGAACCCGCCGGGCCCGCCTACCTCGTCGGCGCCCGCGAAGTCATGGAGCAGACCCTCGACCCCGCCGAGGCCAACGACCCCCGCTACCACCTCCACCACACACCCCCCATCGCCCCCGCCGCACTCGACCCCCACACCACCGACACCATCGCCCGCGCCCTCGCCCAGGCCGACAACCCCCTCATCGTCACCTCCTACCTCGGCCGCGACCCCCACGCCGTGGACCGGCTCCAGCGCCTGGCCGAACACCTGGCCGTCCCCGTCCTCGAGTCGGTACCGATGCGCCTCAACTTCCCCGCCGACCACCCCCTGCACGCCGGCTACCAGTGGAACACCCAGCACCCCACGCCCGTCCTGGCCCAGGCCGACGCCATCCTGGCCATCGACACCGACGTCCCCTGGATCCCCCTGAGCAACCCGCCCCGCCCCGGCGCCCGCATCTTCGTCGTCGACACCGACCCCCTCAAAGAGCAGATGCCGCTGTGGCACGTGCCCGCCGAGACCTTCGCCCGCGCCCAGGCCCGCACCGCCCTCGAACAGCTCGCCACCCACATCGAGAACACGGGCCTGGCCGACCGGCACGCCACCGCCCAGCGCCGCACCCGCCTGCAGGCCGAACACGACCGGCGCCGCCGCGACGCCGCCCAACGCGAGCAGCCCCGCCCCGACGCCATCACGCCCCAGTCGGTGGTCGCCCAGCTGCGCGAACTGCTGACCCGCCTCGATGAGGACACCATCGTGCTCACCGAGGCCATCTCCAACTACCAGACCGTCAACGAGCATCTGGGCGCCACCCGCCCCGGCAGCCTCATCGGCTCCGGCGGCGGCTCCCTGGGCTGGCACGCCGGCGCGGCCATCGGGACCAAGCTCGCCCACCCCGACACCCTCGTCGTCAGCCTCGTCGGCGACGGCTCCTACCTGTTCGGCGTGCCCTCCTCCGCCTACTGGGTCGCCCGCCGCTACGACACCCCCACCCTCACCGTCGTCTTCGACAACCGCGGTTGGAAATCCCCCAAACTCTCCACCCTGGGCGTCCACCCCGACGGCGCCGCCGCGACCAACGACGACTTCAACACCGGCTTCGAGCCCGAAGCCGACCTGCCCGGCATCGCCGCGGCCGCCGGCGGGGCCTGGGGCCGCACCGTCGATGACCCCGAGCACCTCGCCGACACCCTCGAAGAAGCCGTCGAGGCCGTGCGCGCCGGCCGATCGGCCGTGGTCAGCGTCCACGTGCCCGAGGTCTGAGCCGCGCCGAGTCGACCCCGCCCCGACCGGGCGCAGACACCGCTCCGCAGCGGAGCGGCGGGGGAGATCCGGTGATCCCACGCGGTCGGCCGCCGGCTCGCACCGCCTGCAGCACGTTTGCAATGCATCACGAAGCAATACAGAAATGCAGGGGAGGGGAACCCCGGAGCGGCCCCGGACCCGGCTCCTGGCGCCGCAGAGCCGGGCGCCGTGCCCGCCTGGACCTGCCGCGCCCGGACCGGGAACGGCAGGGCGGCGGCGAAGACGAGAAGACGAGCCGCAGCCCGCTCGGCGGCGCATCACGCGGGGGAGGGAGCAGGCGCAGCCGCTGTGCGCGGCGACGCGGGGGAGCGGAACGCTTTACTGCGGCCCTGGACACGTCTTGCGGGATCGCCCGCGGCTGCGGAAAAGGCGTAAGGCGTCGGTCAGAGGCGGGGTCAGGGGCGGCGGCCCAGGTAGGCGGCCAGCCTGGTGTAGGCGTCGGCGTCCTCGGGGGCCTCGACGACCGGTCCGAAGGGGCCCTGCCCGCTGCGCGCCTCGGGCGGCGCGAACCGCGGGAAGGCTTCGAGAGCCCGCACGGCGAGGTCCGGGTCGAGCGCGGCGCGCCGGCCGGTGGCGTGGGCGAGGTCCCAGGAGTGGACGGTGAACTCGTGGGTGTAGGCGTCCAGGGCGGCGCGGCCGGGCAGTGTGGCCCACGGCAGCGCGACCTCGCGGTCCAGCACCGCCTCGTTCCATACGCGCTCGGTTTCGCCGCGGGCGAGGGCGAACGCGTCGGCCCAGCCGTCGTCGGCGATGCCGTGGATCACGTCGCCGACATCGCCTGTGGCTTCTCCGGCTCCGATTCGGGTGAGCTTGTGCAGCACGGCGACCATGTGGCCGATCAGGGCGCGGACGTCGTAGTCGGCGCAGGGGGTTGCAAGCGTCCAGCTCGTCGGGGGATACCGCAGCGATCTGGAGCTGGGCCTGGTCCAGGGCCTGGGCGAAGACCGCTCGCGGGTCGTGGGCCGGTGGTGGGGTCATGCCGGCGAGCCTAGGAGCAGGCACCGACAGAGTGCCCGGCGTCGAGCGGACCGGGGCCCGGGCGAATGTGCCGTGCTGCGGCGGCCGCCCGAGCGCGTCCTGGCGGATTCTTCCCGTCGGCAGGAGGGCGGCCGGAGCGTTTACTTGACATAATGTGCATTATCGGCGCAATTGGTGCAGCAGCGAGAAGGGGCACATGCAGGGATTTCGCCCGCCTTCGGCGCAGCGGTGTCGCGTGCGGGGCTCGGCCGCGCGCCGGCCGGGCCCCGCAGGTGAGCTCCGGCACCCCGGAGTGCGTGCGCCTGCGACGGAGGCCGCCCGACAGCCGGCGGCTTTCCGATCTGATGCGGATCGCCCGCCACGGCGCGGCGCCTGATCCGACGTACGGGCCCTAAGGCGGCCCGCCTGCGCCGCAGCGAACAGCCCTCGGGGCGAACCGCCCCCTGTGCCTGCCTGCCGCAGCACCGCAGCGGCCGAGGTCCGTGGACGCGCGCGGCGCGCGGGTGCCGGGCGCGCGTCCACCTCGATCCCCCATACGCCCGATATGGGTAAGTTTCATGCATAAAATGCGTTATGCATCATTTGCCGGTATCTGTGGGGCGGCCCGGTCGCCGACATCGGCGGACCGCCCCACATCCGTTCCGCACCCGCGAGCACACCACCGCCGACCACACGCGGTGACCGGCAGGCGGTGCCCGGGGGCACAGCCGCCCCACCGCGACCCCGGCCCCCGACTCTGCGCCTCCCCCGGACACGCCCGGTGCTCTCGACGCCCACTCCCCCCTCTGCGTTGTCCCCGAACGGCCACCACCCCGGTATCGGCCACAACCGGTCACGACACGCCCAAACACCTGCATTCGGTTCCCGCTGCGGCGATCCTCGGAGGGTGTCCAACAGCACCAGCACCTCCCCCCACGGCGACGCCCGAGACGTCCCCGCCGCGCCGGAGGCCTCGACCTCGGCCCCCCGTACCGAGCACCCGCCCGCCCCCACCGCCGCAGCGGCGCCCGCGGGCCCGCAGCGAAAGCGCCTCGTCGGCATCGACACCGCCCGCGGACTGGCGGTGCTGGGCATGTTCGTCATCCACGTCGGCCTCGGCTGGAGCCTGGGCAGCGACGGCACCAACCCCCTGACCGACCTCGTCTCCGGCCGCGCCGCCGCCCTGTTCGCGCTGCTGGCCGGCGTCTCCATCGCCCTGATATCGGGCGGCTCCACCCCTGCCACCGGCCACGCCAAAGGGGTCGCGCTGTGGCGGGTGGTCATCCGCGGGGCGATCATGCTGCCGGTCGGCGTGGGTTTGACCATGCTGGACACCCCCGTCTCGGTGATCCTGGCCTACTACGCCGTCTTCTTCGTCCTGGCGGTGCCGCTGATCGACGAGCGCTGGAAGGTCGTCGCGGGCGCCGCCGCCGTCCTGGCCGCGGCCGGTCCCCTCGCCTCCTTCTGGCTGCGCTCGCTGATCGCCGACGAGGGCCCGCTCAGCGGCCCCGTCGCGGCGTTCGACGCCTACGACCCGCTGGTGGCGCTGTCGGGCAGCGGCGTGATCGACCTGCTGGCCACCGGCTCCTACCCCGCGCTGACCTGGCTGCCCTACGTCCTGGCCGGGCTGGCCCTGGGCCGCCTGGATCTGGCCTCGCTGCGGGTACGCGCCGGGCTCGTGGGCACCGGCGCCGCCCTGGCCGCCCTGGGCTACGGGCTGTCGTGGACGGCCATGAACGCCATGGGCGGACGCGAACGCCTGGAGGCCACCTACACCGCCTCCGCCCTGGCCGACCACGGCGGCTACACCAGCACAGACCAGGCCATGGCCCACGGATTCAACGGAACCGTGCCGGTCAACGACTGGGTCTGGCTGCTGACCGCGCTGCCCCACAGCGGCACCCCGCTGGAGATCCTCGGCGCCGGCGGTGTGGCCATCGCGGTGCTGGGCCTGTGCCTGCTGGCCGAACGCGCCCTGCGGTGGATCGCCTACCCCGTCGCGGCCGTGGGCGCGCTGGCGCTGACCGTCTACGTCGGCCACGTCCTGCTCATCTGGGTGGCCGAGAACGACCTGTGGCGCCGCACCCCGCTGCAGTGGGCCACCGACAACCTCGCGCTGACGGTGCTGGCGGCCTCCCTGGTCGGCGCCACGGCCTGGCGGCTGACCGTGGGGCGCGGGCCGCTGGAATGGCCCCTGCACGCCGTCTCCTCCTGGGCCGCCAAGCGCATCCCCTGACGGCGATCAGCCCGGCACTCCCCCGCGCCCGCCGGCCGGCCGGCGGGCGCTAGGCGGGCCCCGTCCCGCGCAGACCCACCCCGGCACCGGCGTCGTGGGCCTCGGCCGCCTCCAGCACCGCCGCCAGCAGACCGGGGAACCGCGCGTCGAGGTCCGCACGGCGCAGCACGACGAAGCAGCGGGTGCCCTCCTGGCGGGTACGGGTCACGCCGGCGTCGCGCAGCACACGCAGATGGTGGCTGAGGGTGGACTTCGCCACGGGCGCCGCCAGCTGCCCCCAGCCGCGCTCGCGCCCGTCGGCCAGCAGCCGCGCCAGCCCCAGACGCACCGGGTCGCCCAGTGCCGAGAGGACCTCCTCCAGCGCCACGTCCTCGGTCGCGGGGTGATGGGCCTGCTTCATCCTTCCATGCTAACTTGTTCGATGTTCGTCAAACATCGAATGAAGGTTGTCATGACCCCCACACCCGAACCCCTCACCGACCGCGTCGCCCTGGTCACCGGCGCCTCCTCCGGCATCGGCCGCGCCGCCGCAACCGCCCTGGCCCGCGCCGGAGCCCACGTCATCGCCCTGGCCCGCACCCCCCACGCCCTCGACGACACCGCACGCACCCACCACCGCATCACCGCCCACCCCGCCGACCTGCGCGACCCCCGCACCCCCGCCGAAGCCGTCGACGCCGCCCTGACCGCGCACCAGCGCATCGACGTCGTCGTCAACAACGCCGGCGCCACCGCCATGATGCCCCTCGCCCACACCCGCGCCGACGCCGTCGAGGACCTCTTCGCCCTCAACGTCACAGCCCCCAGCCTGCTCGCCGCCGCCGCACACGCCCCCCTCGCAGAAACCGGCGGCACCATCGTCAACATCTCCTCCACCTACGGCCACCGCCCCCTGCCCGGCGCCGCCCACTACGCCGCCTCCAAAGCCGCCCTCGAATCCCTCACCCGCAGCTGGGCCCTCGAACTCGCCCCCCACGGCATCCGCGTCAACGCCCTGGCACCCGGCCCCACCCGCAGCAACGCCCTCACCGCCGCCGGACTGGACCCCGACACCGTCGCCCGCGTCCAACACGACGAAGCCGCACGCATCCCCCTGGGCCGCCGCGGAGAACCCGACGAGGTCGCCGCCTGGATCACCCACCTCGCCGACCCCGCCGCCACCTGGCTCACCGGACAGGTCATCACCATCGACGGCGGCCTCGAACTCACCTGAAACAACCACAAAGCGGAAACAGCCCTACGTCACCGGCGGAACACCAGAAGACGCCCCGCCGCGCCACCAGCGAGCACCCCACCGCGAAACCCCCGCGACACCCCACCACCCCACGTGTGCAGGCCCACGCCATCGGCAATCCTTACCACCATGGACAGCGCCCGACCCGCAACCCGCCCCACCGCCACCATGACCGTCACCGACGCCATCACCGAATACCTCACCGCCCGCCAACCCCAAAAACCCTCGCCCCACACCCTCGCCGCCTACCGCCGCGACCTGAACACCCTCCTGGACCACCTCGCCCGCGCCGAACGCTGCCACCCCCACCAGCTCCACATCAGCGACCTCACCCCACCCCTGCTCCGCCACGCCTTCGCCGAATTCGCCACCGACCGCGCCCCCACCAGCGTCACCCGCGCCTGGTCCACCTGGAACGGCTTCTTCGGCTTCCTCGTCTCCACCAACCTCACCGACGGCAACCCCATGCCCGCCGTCCCCCGACCCCGCCCCAAACCCCACCAACCCAAGCCCCTCATCGGCGAAGACACACCCGAACAACTCCTCGCCGCCCTCGCCGCCGGATGCCGCCGCGCCCGCGACCCCTGGCCCCAACGCGACTTCGCCGTCCTCGCCCTCGCCCTCCTCACCGGACTGCGCTCCGCCGAAATGCTCGACCTCACCGTCGACTCCCTCGGCGGCCGCCCCGGCGAACGCCGCATCCGCGTCCACGGCAAGGGCAACACCACCCGCTCCCTGCCCATCGAACCCCCGCTCGAGGCCCTCATCGACGACTACCTCCGCAGCCGTACCACCCGCTTCGACCACACCCCCACCGGCAACGACGCCCTCCTCGTCGACAACCGCAACCGCGCCCTACGCCGCGGCGGCCTCCAATACCTCGTCCGCCAGTGCTACAAACACGCCGGCATCCACGACCGCGTCGCCCGCGGCACCCTCGTCCACGCCCTACGCCACACCTTCGCCACCCGCCTCGCCGAAGACGGCGCCTCCGTCACCGAGATCATGCACCTCCTCGGCCACGCCGCCATCACCTCATCGCAGACCTACATCGACACCACCGCCGCCGCCCAACGCGACGCCGCACGCTCCAACCGCACCTACAGCACCCTGCGCGACCTCACACAAACCCCCTCCACACCCACCTGACCGCGCCCCGCCGACCGATTGACTACGCTTACCGACGTGTCCACGACGATCACCACCGTCAACGTCAACGGCCTGCGCGCAGCAGCCCGCAAAGGACTCCTGGACTGGCTCGACACCACCGACGCCGACATCATCTGCCTCCAGGAAACCCGCGCACGCCCCGAGCAGCTGCCCACCGCCCTCACCCACCACCCCCGCTACCACCTGCTGCTCGCCCCCGCAGACCAACCCGGACGATCCGGCGTGGCCATCTACACGCGCACCCCGCCCACCAGCCACCGCATCGGCTTCCACACACCCGAATTCGACACCGCCGGCCGCTACATCGAAGCCGACATCGGCGACCTCACCGTCGCCAGCCTCTACCTGCCCTCCGGCGACGTCGGCACCTCCCGCCAAGACGCCAAACACCGCTTCATGGACGCCTTCCTGCCCTACCTCACCCAGCGCGCCCACGACACCACCGCACACGGCCGCCACCTCCTCCTCTGCGGCGACCTCAACATCGCCCACCACACCGCCGACCTCAAGAACTGGCGCAACAACCGCAACCACTCCGGCTTCCTCGACCACGAACGCGCCTGGCTCACCCGCCTCATCGACCACACCCGCACCACCGACGTCCTCCGCCACCTCCACCCCGACCAGAACGGCCCCTACACCTGGTGGTCCTACCGCGGACGCGCCTTCGACAACGACACCGGCTGGCGCATCGACTACCACCTCGCCACCACCGACCTCGCCAAAAACGCCGAACACGCACGCGTCGAACGCGCCCCCACCCACGACACCCGCTGGTCCGACCACGCACCCGTCACCGTCACCTACGCCCTATGACCACCCACCACCCGAAGGGCCGCCCATGAGCCTGCCGATCGTCCTGGTCCACGGCCTCCGCTTCTCCAGCAGCATGTGGCGGCCCCAACTCGACCGACTCACCGACCTCGGCCGCGACACCATCGCCTGCGACCTGCCCGGACACGGCAGCCGCCGCGGCGAAGACTTCACCCTCGACGGCGCCGTCCAAACCGTCACCGACGCCATCGACACCCTCGGCGGCCGCGCCCTGGTCGTGGGACTCAGCCTCGGCGGCTTCGTCGCCATCGCCACCGCCGCCGCCCACCCCCACAAAACCGCCGGACTCGTCGCCGCCGGATGCACCGCCCGCCCCGTCCAGACCCTCGCGCAGGTCTACCGAATCCCCACCGCCCTACTCGACCGCCTCCCCGACAAAGGCCACGCCGTCAACGAACGCTTCCACCGCCTCACCCTCGGAGACGGCGCCAAAGCCGCCCTCGACGGCGGCCTGGCCATGGAAGCCGCCCGCGCCGTCATCGACGAGGTCGCCGACATGGACGTCCTCAGCGCCCTCGGCGCCTACCCCGGCCCCGTCTGGCTCATCAACGGCTCCCGCGACCACTTCCGCATCCACGAGAAGCGGTTCTTCGACGCCTGCGCCGACGCCCGCCTGCTCAACGTCCCCCGCGCCGGCCACCTCGTCAGCCTCGACCAGCCCGACAACTTCACCCGCATCGTCATCGACGCCGCCGACGTCGCCTCCCTGCGCCGCCCCAGCAACCCGCCCCGACGCCCCACCACCCCCATGCTCGACGACCACTCCCGCCAAGACCCCGCACCCTGAGCCCGCAGGCCCTCCCCCGAGCCCCGGCGTGCGCGGGCCCACACCCCAGACCACACCCCCACACCGGCACCGGCCGCCTAGACTCGCCAGCGTGATGATCAGTGCACAGGCGCTCCTGTTCGACATGGACGGCACCCTCGTCGACTCCGGCCCCGCCATCCAGCAATGCTGGGACCAATGGGTCGACGAATACGGAATCGACCGCGCCCGCTTCGACCAGGTGATCGGCCACGGAATCCCCGCCCGGCAAATCGCCGCCCAACTCCTGCCCGCCGAAGCCGTCGCCGAGGCCACCGACCGCCTCGAACAACTCGAAATCGACCGCGCACCCGACCTGCGCGTCCTGCCCGGCACCCGCGAACTCCTCGCCAGCCTGCCCGACGACGCCTGGGCCGTCGTCACCTCCTGCACCCGCCCCCTGGCCGAAGCGCGCGTCAAGGCCGTCGGCATCGACCCGCCCCTGCTCATCACCGCCGACGACGTCACCACCGGCAAACCCGACCCCGAGCCCTACCTCACCGCCGCCCGCCGCATGGGCGCCGACCCCGCCCACTGCGTGGTCTTCGAAGACGCCGCCGCCGGCCTCATATCGGCCCGCGCCGCCGGAACCCGCGCCGTGGCCGTCACCACCACCGGCACCGCCCAGGAGCTGCAGGCCCACGCAGACACGGTCGTCGCCGACCTCAGCTACGTGGAATGCGCCCCCGCCCTGGAGCCGCCCGTCGAGGTGCACGTCCACACCTGAGGCCGCTCCGGCGGGTCCGCCGGAGCCGGCGGGGCGGAGCTGTCAGGCCCCGCCCGGTCCGGCCGATGCCGCCTTCGTCGATCCCGGCCGCGGCCGCCGCATCAAGGTGCGTCGTCGCTCGCGCCTGAAGCCTCCTCTTGGAGGAGAGCGTTCAAACGCTTCAGTACACACAGCTGTGCGGGGTTGTACAACTGCACCATTGCCTCGGCCATCGTGTATTCGGCGTGCTTCGCACCACGCGGCGCGTCGGCCGCCGGGGCTTTCGACCACGGATGCCGCTCGCGCGCTCTGCGGACGACGGGCAACATGCGCGCAGCGAGACGGTCGATCGCGGCATCGTCCGCGTCCGGAGGGAGAGCCTCGAACTCCTCATCCGTATCGTCAGGTTCGCTGAGAAGTTCGCGGAACTCCTGGACGGACTTCTCGCTGAGAACGGTCGAGTAGACCATCAGCAGAGATCGCTGGCGATCAGAGAGGTTACGGGCGACCGGAGCGAACGAAGGTGGGACGTAGGCCGGTGCGCGGTGGCGCAGGATGACAGCCAACTCCGCCCGAACCCGGCTGATCCGGGCGACTGTCGCTTCCAGTTCCCTGTCCAGCACGCGGATCGCCTCGTCCGGGTCTTCGCCGGCGTGACCCATCGACGCCACCTCCGACAGCGGGACTCCCAGATCGCTCAACCGCTTGATCTGTAGCAGGCGGACCAAGTGTGAGACCTCGTACTGCTTGTATCCGTTCGCTGTTCGCTCCGGAACATCCAGCAGCCCGATCTTGTGGTAGTACCGAACGGCCTTCACCGTCGTCTCGGCGAGTTCGGCAACCTGCTGAGTACTCCACGCCACGCGATGCCTCCACTTCCGCCGCGACTGCCGGCAGCGCTACACCCCACGCATATCCGCAGCCAACACTCTGCCCCAGGGGCCGAGTCAAGCGGCACCCCTGCTTCCTCGCCGTCTCCACGGCGACGGCCGTTGCAAGGCGACCTGCCGAGAATCCGCTACGCGCCGGCGATGCGCAGGTCGATGCTCTGTCAACTCCTCCTCGCCCGAGCCGGATTGCATGTGTCCGTACCCGGCGTGGCGCGATCAGACGATTGACTCTGCCCCAGGGGCAGCCTCTCGAATGAGGACCGGTGCCGGTCGTGGCCGGTTCGCGACCGAGCAGGCTCGGTGGGCCCTCAGCCGCGACGAGCCTGCGGCGGTTCCGACTCGGCGTCGGCCACTGATCTTCGCGAAACGACACGGAGCCCGAAGTGATCAACGATCGGAAGCAGCGCGAAGCCGCGAAACGGATCAAGAGCGGGAACGGTCGTCCACTGAAGCACTTCCGCTGGTGGCAGCCGCTCTCCCGCGCTCTGTTCTACCTCCCCGCGACCGACAGCGACGGACGCCACGTGGTCTACGCCGTCGACGTCCCGTATTGGCAACAGGTCGTGACGGAGGACGGCAAGGGCAAGGCCCACCTCTACCTCGACGGCAGACATCACTCCGAATCCAAGCTTCCAGCGGTCTTCCCCGTTCCGGGAGGAGCGGTCGAGGTGGAATCGACGGCCTTCGGGCTCAAGCGCTGCCACTACGTCACCGCCGAAGGCGACATGCGCCGGCTCATCCCGGACGAACGCTCGGCCGAGGGGCGTCGCGCTCGCCTCGACCGCGAGCACCCGGCGTTGAGCCGCTGGATCGGAGTCCTATCGCTGATCCTGCTGGTCGTTCCGATCATTCTCGTCGTCCCGCAGATCATCGAGGGGGTCTCGCATGTGCCCCCGATAGGTCAGCGCTTCGGTACCTTCACCTCGCCCATCGACCTGCCACCTTGGCTCAACATCGCCCTCGGGTTCTGCGCCTCGACATCCAGCGTGGAGCGGGCGACGCGCCTGCGCTGGAACGCGCTGCTGGACGGCGGCAGCTGACCGGCCGCCACGCACGGCGTCGCATCCGTACGCGGGCGCCGATACCGACGCGCTCCACCACACCGTCACCACCCAAGCGGCTAACCAGACATCTCGAACACGGAGCCAGCGCATGCGAAACCTTCGCAAGCCCTTCCAGATCATCCGCGCGAACCTCCGCGCCTACCTCGTGATGAACGCGATCGCCTACGGCGTGTTCCTCATCGGCGTGGGGGCGGCACTGGTCTTCCCCGCACTGAACGCCACGCAGGTCGGCTCCCAGCAGCAGGACGGGACAGCGGACCTGGTGGGAACGCTGTTCGAGAACCCCTGGCTGTTCAGCCTGACCATCTTCGCGGTCAACGTGCTCACCGTCGCTGCCCTGAGGATCCTGCTGCCCTCGATGATCGTGCCCTTCGCCGGTATCGCCGTCTTCGCCTACAAGGCATACGAAACCGGCGTGATCCTCGCCCCGGTCGACGCGACCGTGGCGAAGCTCATGATCCCGCACTCGCTGACGCTCGTCATCGAGTTCCAGGCCTACGCCCTGCTCATGCTCGGCGCCTACCTCATCGGGTACGCCTGGCTGCACCCCGCGGCGGTCGACGCTCCCAACCGCCGTCAGGGATACCTCCGCGGCCTACAGCAGGCCGGCTGGTTGAGCCTGCCCGCGCTGGCGTTGTTCGTCATCGGCGCGATCTATGAGGCCTTCTCGCTCATCTACCTCGTTCCCCCACTGCTTGCAGGTTGATCACAACGCGCCGGCAGAGCGCGGGGACCGGCACTCCAGCCGCACTACGCGGGCGAGACCCGAGGTCAGCCATATCCGCCCGATTCTCCGCCAGTGCTCCCCGGCCGTCGACGCCCCACCGGACGCCGCCCCGACGCGGGACCATGCCGCCTCGCGCCCTATCGAGACCGCGTGAACGCCGCAAAACCGATTTCCGGCGCGGTGGATAATTCACCGCGACGGTGAAATGCGGTACACATTTCCGGTTTCGGGGAACACGTCCGAGCGCGCGTGCCCGAAGCTCGTGATCCGCACCGGAATTCTCCACTGCCCCGCCTACCGATACGTGACCAGGAGTGATCGCACGCATTCCGTGCGAATCCGAACGTTCACTGTGCGGTAGTTGGGGTGTCACAGCACTTATGTCGTCATAGAGCACGGTCCTTTCCGCGCCTTCATTCTCCCAGCCCTCCCTGGAGGCCGGAATCCGAAGCGACAGAGGAGACCGTGCATGCCGGACGTCCCCCCGTCCTCCCCACCCCCCGCTACCGCCGCCCCCGCATCCAGACCGCTCCCCTCCCCCGCCGAGCGCACACCCGCACCCACACGGCGCCGCGCACTGGCCGCCGGCGGCGCCACCCTCGGTGCCGCCGCCCTGGGCGGACCGCCCGCCTGGGCCGATCCCGACCAGAACGGGACCGGTGGCCGCGGCAGAATCTCCGAGCCCTTCACCCTGGGCGTGGCCTCCGGCGACCCGCTGCCCGACGGCGTCGTGCTTTGGACGCGACTGGCGCCCGAGCCGCTGGCCGAGGACGGCCGCGGCGGCATGCCCGACCGCCGGGTACGGGTGCGCTGGCAGGTCGCCACCGACGAGCGGTTCCGCCACGTCGTGGCCGCCGGCGCCGAGTTCGCCCGTCCCGAGGAGGGCCACTCGGTACACGTCGAGGTCCACGGGCTGCGGCCGGGTGCCGAGTACTACTACCGCTTCCGCGCAGGCCGCGAGTTCAGCCCCGTCGGCCGTACCAAGACCGCGCCGCGGCCCGGGGATCAGCTCGACCGCTTCGCTTTCGCCTTCGCCAGCTGCCAGAACTACCCCTCCGGCTACTACACCGCCCACGCCCGCATGGCCGAGGAGGATCTCGACCTGGTCTGCTTCCTGGGCGACTACATCTACGAGGGCCCCGCCCAAGGCGAGATCGGCCGCGGCCACCTGCCCGCCGCCGAGGTGTTCTCGGTCGCCGATTACCGCATCCGCCACGCACAGCACAAAACCGACCCCGACCTGCAGGCCTGCCACGCCGCCTTCCCCTGGGCGGTGGTCTTCGACGACCACGAGGTCGAGAACAACTGGGCCGACGACATCTCCGAACCCGACGACGAGCCCGACCAGGACCCGGCCGTCTTCCTGCAGCGGCGCGCCCGCGCCTTCCAGGTCTACTACGAGCACATGCCGCTGCGGCGGGCCCAGCGCCCCCGCGGCGCCCACATGCAGCTCTACCGCCGGCTGACCTTCGGCGACCTGGTCGACGTCCACCTGCTGGACACCCGCCAGTACCGCAGCGACCAGGTCTACGACCAGGACCACGCCGACCCCGACCGCACGCTGCTGGGCGCCCAGCAGCGCGAGTGGCTGGTGGACGGGCTGACCGGGCCCTCGGCGCGCTGGAACGTACTGGCCCAGCAGGTCTTCTTCTCCCGGCGCGACTTCAACGAGGGCGACAGCACCAACTTCTCCAACGACGCCTGGGACGGCTACCGCTACGAGCGCGACAGCCTCCGCGACCGGATGGCCGCAGACGTGTCCAATCCCGTGGTGATCACCGGCGACGTCCACGCCAACTACCTGTGCGACGTCAAGGCCGACTTCGACGACCCCGACTCGGCGACGGTGGCGACCGAGCTGGTGGGCACCTCGATCACCAGCGGCGGCGACGGTGTGGACCAGGGCGACACCGACCGGGTTCAGCTGGCGGAGAATCCGCACATCAAGCTGATCAACCGCCGCCGGGGCTATGTGCGCAACGAGGTCTCCCGCGGCCAGTGGCGCAGCGACTACCGCGTCGTCGACTATGTGAGCCGGCGGGGCGCGCCGATCCGGAACCTGACGACAGTGGTGATCGAAGACGGTCGGCCGGGTGTGCAGCAGGTGTGAAGGGGGGCTAGTAGTCGCTTTCAGTGAAAATCATGCCTGCCTTTATAGCGTAGATTTCAATAACCGCATTGCGGACTGCCTCGTATGAGGGGCCCTCGGGTGAAGGTCCGAACATGAAACGGCCCCTTGGCGGAGTACTCCGCCAAGGGGCCGTCACGTGCACAGGTACGACACGGCGGTCGCCTCTCGGCGCGGGGCACAACGCGGCTCCACGACCGCCCGGCGCGGACGCCGGACGCGGTAGTCCGCGAAGGCTATAGGTGAGCCCGGGGGACACTTGTTACCGCATCGGCCTGCACCCCGCCCAACGGCGCCGATGGCGCGGCTATTCCCGCTCCCCTCCCCCGCCCTCGGCGCGGATCCCCGCGGGCGATCACCGCGGCGCCGGGCTCTCCCCGGGCCGGATCAGGCCCGCGTCATAGGCGGCCACCACCGCCTGAGTGCGGTCGCGCACCGCCAACTTGGCCAGGATCGCCGAGACGTGCGTCTTGACCGTCTCCACCCCCACGAACAGCTCCGAGGCGATCTCGGCATTGGACATCCCCCGCGCGAGCAGCCGCAACGTGGCCGCCTCCCGCTCGGTCAAGGCGGCCACGGCCCGCGCCGCCGGGGTGTCGGCCGCTTCCGCCGCGGCGGCCAGACGGCGGATGGCGGCGGGGAACAGCAGCGAGTCGCCGCGCGCCACCAGCCGCAGAGCGTCGAGGATCTCCTCCGGGCGGCTGCGCTTGAGCAGGAACCCGCGGGCGCCGGCCCGCAGCGCGCCGTAGACGTAGTCGTCGTTTTCGAAGGTCGTCAGCACCAGCACCGCCGGAGGCGCGTCCAGCGAGCGCTGCAGCGCTCGCGTGGCCTCGATGCCGTCCAGGCGCGGCATGCGCACGTCCATGAGCACCACATCGGGGCGGTGGCGGCGGACCATGTCCACCACCCCAGTGCCGTCGGCCTCCTCGGCCGCCACCGACAGGTCGGGCTCGGCGTCGATCAGGGCGCGCAGGCCCGCGCGCACGAGTTCCTCGTCGTCGACCAGCGCCACGGTGATCAATGTGGGTCCTTCCATCTGATGGCGGCGCACAGCCGCCACCTCCCGTCCTCGGCCCCGGCGCTCAGCGTGCCGCCGAGCAGCCCCAGCCGCTCGCGCATGCCGCGCAATCCGCGCCCGCCGCCTCCGCTCCCCCACCCGGCGGAGGACGCCTCGGGGACGGGGTTGGCGATCTCCACCTCCAAGGCTTCGTCGCCCACGCGCAGACGCAGGGTGACGGGCACCGGCCCGGCGTGGCGCAGCACGTTGGTGAGCCCCTCCTGGCAGATGCGGTACGTCTCGCGCGAGACGATGCCCGGGACCGCGCCGGTGTCCCCCGCGATGTCGGCGTCGACGTCGGCTCCGAGGGCCCGGGTGGCCTCGATCAGCTGCTCCAGGTGGGACAGGTCGCGCTGGGGCGCGGTGGTGGAGCGCTCCTCGCGCAGCAGGCCCAGCACGTGGTCGAGTTCGGCGGTGGCGATGCGGGCCTGGTCGGAGACCGACTCCAGCGCCGAGCGCGCGAAGGCGGGGTCGGTGTCGATGACGCGCGCGGCGGTACCGGCTTGCAGCGAGATCGCCGAGAGGGCGTGGCCGATGGAGTCGTGCAGTTCGCGGGCCAGGCGGTTGCGCTCGGCCAGGGTCTCGGCGCGCTGCTGCGCGGCGGCCAGGCGCTCAGCGGCCGAAGGTCCCAGCAGCACGGGCGCCAGCCGCGCCATCAGGGCGCCGAGGGCGGCCGCGGCGTAGACCAGCACCGCCACGAGGCCGGCGCCCAGCAGCGGCGCGGCGACACGCTGGGCGATGCCGGGCGGCGCGTCGCCGAAGACGATGAAGGAGCCCTGGATCAGCTGTGCGGGATCGGGCGCGACGGCGGTGGCGGCGAGCACCGCCGCCTGGGTCAGGCCGATCATGGTGGCCAGACTCGCCGCGAATCCGACACTGACGTGCACGACGAGCCACAGGGCCGTGCGTAGGCGGGTGCGGGCGGTCGTGGACTCGGCGCCCTGCTGCACGGCCGGGGCGCGGGTGACCAGGGCGCGCACCAGGTGGGTCTGGGCGGTGCGCACGCCCGGCAGCCACGCCGTGGCCCCCACCAGCAGCAGAGCCGGAGCCAGGCCGATCAGCAGGGACGATGCCGGGGAGTCGCCGGCCCCCGCCGCGCCCGAGGCCAGAATCAGGGAGATCAGCACGCTCGTGGCCATCAGATACGGCACGAACACCACGCCGCCCAGGACCAGATGGACCCAGCGGGTATAGGTGGAGGCCCGCACCAGAGGTGCCGACAGTCGGCGGATGTCCAGCACACGGCGATACTCGCACGCGGCCGGCGGCAGGCGCCTCCCCCGCCGGAGGGAGTCGGCGCATCGGCCGCCGGGCCGGGGTGGCCGCGCGCGCCCGTGCAGCCGATACCCTCGATGGCCGTGACCAGGGACAGAACCTCGACCAAGACCTCATTCGGCACGTCAGAGCTGGCGCACTCGCTGCGGCGGCGGCACATGGCGATGATCGCCATCGGCGGCTCTGTGGGCGCCGGGCTGTTCATCGGCTCCGGTGCGGTGATCAGCGCCGCCGGGCCGGCAGCGGTGCTCTCGTATGCGCTGGCGGGAGCGCTGGTGCTGCTGACGCTGCGTGCGCTGGGCGAGATGGTGGTGGCCCGGCCCTCGGCCGGGTCGTTCTCCGACTACGCCCGCATGGCGCTGGGGCCGCGCGCGGGGTTCTGCATCGGGTGGCTGTACTGGTGGATGTACAGCGTCCTGGTGGCGGCGGAGGCGGTGGCGGGGGCGGCCACGCTCGGATCGTGGGTGCCGCTGCCCGGGTGGCTGCTGTCGCTGGGGCTGCTGCTCGTGATGACCGGGGCCAACCTGATCTCGGTGCGCATGTTCGGCGAGACCGAGTCGCTGTTCTCCCTGGTCAAGATCGCCACGATCGTGGCGTTTCTGGTACTGGGCGGGCTGTTCGCCTTCGGGCTGTGGCCGGGTGCCGGCGGCGCCACAGTGGACAACCTGTGGGTCCACGGCGGCTTCGCACCCAACGGGTGGGGCGCGGTGCTGGCGGCGACGGTGGTCGTGCTGTTCTCCTTCGGCGGTGTGGAGATCGTGACGATCGCCGCCGGGGAGAGCGACGAACCCGAGCGCGGGGTCGCGCGGGCGACCACCAACGTGCTCTGGCGCATCGCCCTGTTCTACGTCGCCTCGATCCTGGTGGTGGTGATGGTGCTGCCCTGGGACACCGCCGAGCTGCTGCGGAGCCCGTTCGTGGCGGTGATGGACCGGGTGGGGGTCCCCGCCGCGCCGCTGGTCATGGAGGTGGTGGTGTTCATCGCCGTGCTCAGCGTGCTCAACGCTGCGCTGTACACCTCCTCGCGGATGCTGCACGTGCTCACCCGCCAAGGCGATGCGCCCCGGGCACTGTCGGCGGTGGGTCGGCGCGGGGTGCCGACGCGGGCGATCCTGATGGGCACGGTCGTGGGCTATGTCTCGGTGATCGGCAACTACCTGTGGCCCGAGACGGTCTTCGCGTTCCTGGTGGCCTCGATCGGGGCGATCCTGCTGGTGCTGTTCCTGACGATCGTGTCCTCGCAGCTGGTACTGGGCCGTCGGCTGCGCCGCGAGGAGCCCGAGGCGCTGCGGTTCGCGATGTGGGGCTTTCCGTATCTGAGCTGGGCCACGCTGGTCGGCCTGCTGGCGATCCTGGGGGCGATGGCGCTGTTGCCCGACCAGCGGCTGCCGCTGGCGGCGACGCTGGCCGCGCTGGCGGTGGTGCTGGTGGCCTATGAGCTGCGGCGGCGGTTCGGGCGGCGGCCGGTGAGCCGGACCCCGCTGGGTTCCTCGGCCGCGCAGGGCGCCGGCGGGGAGCCGGAGTGAGGCGGCGCCCTGCCACGCCGGTGGGCGCCCCGGCGGTGGGCGGCTGAGGGGCGACCGTAGTGTGTCCGGTGTGGTCGCCGACTCCGAGTTCTCCTTCTTCGAGGGCCTGCCCCGCACCCGAGGGGCGGCCGCGGCGCTGCTACGCACTGCCGACGGACGGCTGCTGCTGGTCAAACCCACCTACAAGCCCGGGTGGTCGCTTCCCGGAGGGGTGATCGAGGAGGGCGAGTCGCCGCTGGCGGCCTGCCGGCGCGAGTGTGCCGAGGAGCTGGGGTTCGTCCCGGCGCTGAAGAAGCTGGTGTGTGTGGACTGGTCGCCGCCGCAGCTGCATCCCAACCGGCGCCCGGCGACCGTGTTCCTGTTCTCCGGCGCGCTGGAGGAGACCGCTATGGCGCAGGTGCGGCTGCCTGCCGACGAGCTCAGCGACGCGGTCCTGGCCGACCCTCGGCAGTGGCAGCGGCTGGTGAGCCGGGGGCTGCATCGCCGCATCGTCGCCGCGGCGGCAGCGGCGGCCGAGGGGCGCACGTGCTACCTGGAGGACGGCCGCCCGGTGCTGGACGGGGACTGAAACGCCGAGAACGGGGCCGTGGCGGCCTGCGGCTGTGCCGTCGGTGCCGGTCAGGTCTCCTCGGCGGCGAACCGGCGCAGGTAGTGCTGCTTGTCGAACATGCGGGCCGCCTCCCGTGCCGAGGGGGTGCCGGCGGCGGGGTCGGCGCCGTGGTCGACCAGGACGTCGACCACCTCGTCCTCTCCCTTGAACACCGCGCCGGCCAGGGGTGACTGCCCGCGGTCGTTGAGCCGGTCGACGTCGGCGCCGCGCTCGCACAGCAGGGCGGTGGTGGCGGCGTGGCCGTGGTAGGCGGCGAGCATGAGGAGGGTGTCGCCGTTGTCGTTGGTGAGGTTGGCCGGGACACCGGCGTCGAGGTAGGCGGCGAGTGTCTCGGTCGCGCCGCGCCGGGCGAAGTCGAATACGCGCCCGGCCAGCTCGACGACCTCGGGGTCGGGCTGGGAAGCGTCGCTCGGTTCTGTGTCGCTCACGGTTCCAGCCTAGGCGCAGTGGACCTGAGCCGATGACGTGACACAGGGTGAGGTCGCTTGGTTTTCGCGGGCCGGTTCGAGCGGGCTCGGCGGGGAGCCCAACTGCGGGGCGCCACCGTTCGCAGTAGCCGGGTGACGTAGCGCAGGAACACGAATCGTGTCGCCTATGCCCAATTGGCCGTGAATGTCGCTATGGTGCTTGCTCAACTCCCCGTGGAGCCGCGTCGGACGGCGCCGCACGTGCGGGCACGCGCCCGCGAAGGCCGCTCCGCGACCGACCGGAAGCCGGTGGCGCGGCGCCGCGGCCGCCCGCCGCCCCTAAACACCTGAGGAGAAGACTCGTGCGACATTTCGTGGGATTCATCGCCGGGCTGGTGCTCGCACCCGTGCTCATGCTGGGCACCGGGTGGACGCTGCCGCGTTTCGTCGACCTGTCGGCGACCGGCCAGTCCATCGTCACCGCCCAAGGCATGGTCGCCATCGGTGCCGGGGCGTTCGTCGCCCTGCTGGTGGCGCTGGTCGCGGTTCCGCCGCGGCTGACGCCGATGCTGCCGGGGATCGCCGGCCTGAGCCTGGTCGGGATCACCGCGGTGCAGGTGCTGCGCCCCGGGCTCGTGGACCGGGTCCCCGGCGTGCCCGGCCTGGAGGGCGCGACCACACTGCTGGAGATCGGGGCCTACCTGCCGCTGGGGCTGCTGCTGTTCCTCCCGATGCTGGTGCCCTCCCGGTGGACGGGACCGGCCGCGGCCCAGGGAGTGACCGAGGAGGAGTACTTCGACGGCCTCTACGACGAGGACTACGAGGACACCGACCCTGAGCGCCGCCGCACGACCCGCGCCTGAGGGACCGGCCTGACGGACGGCTCCTGCCGGATCCCCGTTCCCGGCAGATCGGACCGCTGCGCGATGCGGATCGCCTCGTCTGGCTGCGGTCGATACACGTCGTGGTGTCGGCTTTCGGGATTATCGCAACGAACGCCTTTACAACGTAGATTCGTAGTGGTGCCAACGCTGGGTTGCGGGTAGGACGGCCCGGAGGTCACCGCCAGCCGGGGCCCCAGGCGGAGCTCTTGGAAACGCCCGGCGGGAGCGGAGGGAGCGCTGAGGCGCCCCGGTGCGGGGTGTCCTCGTCGCCGTCCGTTTCGGGGACGGTGTCCGCGGCGGGGACGTCCACCTCCCCGGCGTCGGGCTCAGCGGTGCCGACGTCGGGCACGACCGGCAGAACAGCCGTCTCGGTTCCCGTTGCCGGGACGCGCTCCGGTTCGGGCTCCTCCGGCGCGGGCCGGTCCTGCTCCCCGCCCGGCCACGGGCGGGACACGCCCGTCGAGGCCGGCTGCCCTCCGAGACCCGCCGGAGCCTCCTCGGACTCGGGGGCGGGCCGGACCCCCGCCCCCGGCGTCGCCGGCCTCACGGGCCGGCGGCTCCTCCTCGCCCGGCGCAGGCTCTGCGGCGGGGAACGGCGCCGCGCCGTTCCCGGCGGACGTGTCCGGCGCCGCAGACCCGGGCTCTGCGGTCTCGTCGCCGATCGATCGGGCGTGCGGCGGCCGATCGGGCCCGGGCTCCTGTTCGGTCCCACCGGCCGGGTGGTCGTCAGCGCCGGCGGGACCGGTGGAAAAGTCGGAACGAGCCTGTGAGGGCCCGCCACCCGCCTGGTCTCCCCCGGCGGCGAAGGCCTCCGGCACCTGCGGCGACGCCGAAGCAACGGGGACCTGGCCCGGGGACCCGATGTCGACGTAGGGCCGCACGAGGCCGCCGAAGTCGAGGCCGGCCGGCGCGTCGGAGTGCTCCTCCCCCGCTGCCGCGGCGGCCTCGTCACGGTCGCGCCGCTGCGGCTCGGCGGCCGGGGCCGGGTCTCCGCCGGGTGTCCGCTCCCCCGATGCCCCGGCAGGCTCCTGAGCCCAGGCCGGCGGGGCGCTGTGCACCTGCGGTGCCTCCGCGCCGCCGGCACCGGACCCGCGGCCGGGGTCCTCGGACGCGGCACGCACGGACGCCCCGGAAGCGGACGGGGCCGCGCTCCGCCACCAGGCGGCGGCCTCGTCGTCCGTGAGCTCCTCGTCGACCTCCAGCCAGCCCCGCACCATGGGGTGGCGCCTGCCCGTGTGCCACGAGCGCGGGAAGGGCTGCTCCTCCAGCACGAGCACGTGCTCGCCGTCGACGGTGGGGATGTCGGCGGGCACGCCCTCGTTCCACACCCAGGCCCCGTCCAGTGCCACGAGGTTCCACCACCCCTGGGCCACGTGGGCCTCGGGGTCGGGCGGGGCGTCGCGGAAGGCGGCGGTCCACCGGGGATCGGGACGCCGACCGGGCAGGCCGCGCCCCTCAGGCCCGATCAGGGCGTCGGCGAGCAGGGTGTGCAGCTGGAAGTTGTCGCCGATACCGTCGAACAGGACGCGGAAGCCGCGCCCGGTGGCACGGTCCAGCACGAGCGCGGACGTGGCCTCGGCCATGCGCAGCAGCGCGCGGATGTCGCCGAACTCCGACAGCGCGCCGCTGAGCTGGTTGGCGATGGCGACGAGTTCGGCGCGCAGACCCGGGTCGGAGCGCACGGCGCTGCGCACACTCGACTGGCTGAGCATGGTCTTGGCGGCCAGGCCGTAGCGGCGGATGGTCCACCAGCACACGGTGGCCGTGGGGGCGGTCTCGCCCAGGCGTCGGGCGACGCGCTCCTCGGCGTCGGCGGTGACGTCGTCGGGTTCGGGCGGGCGCCCGCCGCCGGTCTGGTCCCAGGCGTGCAGGAATACGGCGGCGCCCTGGCCCACGCTGCGCAGCAGACCCATGACCTCGACCCCGGCCGGGCCGGGGTCGGCGCCCATCTCGACCAGGGCGCTGGCGACCACGGAGAGGTCGGCGGTGATGCCGGGGGCGGTGTGCCCGCCGCCGATGAAGGGACCCAACGCCTCCAGCGCCAGCTCGCGCTCGCCGGGCGGTATGGCCGGCGCCAGCTGGAGCACCCTTTGCACGGCCGTAGGAAAACGCCCCGGGTCGGTGGAGACAGAGGCGTCGATCAACTCCTGAAAGGCCGCCCGAAACTCATCGATCACGTTCGCATCTTGACATATTCAGGACTCGGGGTGATCACAGACCCAAACGGGTCACGGCGTTGTCCTCAAGCGGACTGGCGGTGCGGATGTAGCCGTGGACGGTACGGGCGTTGCTCCAGCGGCCCTGGCGCATGATCTCGCGGTCGCTGGCGCCGCCCATGGCTGCCTGGGTGGCGAATCCCGCACGCAGGGAGTGGCCGGAGAAGGCGTCGGCGTCCAGGCCCGCGCGACGAGTGTAGCGCTTGACCAGGTCGGCCACGGCGCGGCCGGAAACGGCCTTGGCGCCGATGCGGCCGTGGCGGTCCACCGACGGGAACAGCGGGCGGTTGGTGCCGTCGGCCAGGTCGGTACCGGTGTAGGTGTGGCAGCGGTGGGTGCCGGGGGCGGGCGGGGGCGTTTCGGCCAGGTGGCGGGCCACGGCCTCGGCTCCGCCGTCGCGGCAGGCTTCGCGCAGGTCGGCCCAGTCGGCGAAGGCGCACACGGGACAGGTCTGGGGTCGGCGCCCGCGCGGCAGGGCGACTTGCTGCTCGGTACGCGCGTCCTGGTCGGTCTTGGTGGCGCCCAGGCGGACGACGAGCATGGGGGCGCCGGTGCGGTGGTCGGCGTCGAGGGCGACGTCGTCGAAGGACAGGGCGGCGAGTTCGCTGCGGCGCAGGGCCCCGGCGAAGCCGGCGAGCAGCAGCAGGGCGTCGCGGCGGCGGGCGGTGCCGCCGCGGGGGTCCTCGGGCTCGGGCAGTTCGGCCAGCAGCGCTTCCAGGGTGGGCAGCAGCAGGGGGCGTTTGCGGCGCGGTGCTGCGCGGCGGCGGCGCCGGACGCCGCGCAGGGTCATGCGTACGACCTCGCTGCGGGTGGGGCTCGCCAGGCCTTGGGCGCCGTGGACGGCGGAGATGGCGGCGGCCTTGCGCTCCAGCGTGGAGGGCGCCAGTGCCCAGCGGGCGGGATCGTCGGGGCGGACGGTGTCGGCGGCGGCCGCGAGGTAGACGGCCACGTCGACGGGGTCGGCGGGCAGGGACCGGCGGCCCTCGGCCAGGCACCAGGCGGTGAAAGCGATCCAGTCGGAGCGGTAGGCGCGCAAGGTGTTGGCCGACTGGGCCGAGGCGAGGTAGCGGCCCAGCGCTCCTGCCTGCTCGTCGTCGAAGCGGCGGCGCACCGCCTCCAGTGCGCCTTCGTCGACCAGCACGCTGCGGGTGCCGCTTACCAGGTGCTCGCGCACCTCGGCGGGGACGATCTCGGCGACGCCGTCGGCGCCGGTGCCGGTGTCGCGGTGTGCGGTGTCGTGTGTGCGGGGGGTGTCGTCGGCCACGGAGGCCATGATGGCCCATTGCGGCCGCGCGGTGTGAGCGGGGTGCGGCGCGGCGCCGCAGCGGGCTCAGCCGGCGATGCCGTTGCCGATGGCCGCGGCGATACCGGCCGGAGTGTCCATGGAGAACAGTGCCGCTGAGGAGACCACCAGGGCGAGGACGAACATGACGGCGGCGACCTTGCGGCGCAGCAGGGCGGCCCACACGGCTCCGGCCAGGGGCGCCCCCAGCGCGCAGACGACCAGCCCCAGCAGGTACCAGGCGGCCGCGGTCATGCCGGCGGCGGCGTCCGTGCCCGGCTCCTGGCTGATCAGGGCGTACCCCTCGGCCAGAAAGAGCACGAAGCACACCAGCGATCCCAGCGCCCACACCGAGGCCAGGGCGGTCCACACGGCCGCCGGCCAGCGGCGGCGGTCGTCGAGGACGACCGGGACGCGGCTGACGCCGGAGCGGCCCGCGGCGGCGGGGGCAGGGGCGTCGGCTTCGCCGGAGGTGGTGCGGGGGGCCGTTCGGCTGCCGGATGCGGTGGGGGCCTGGGGCGGGCCGCCCCCTGCGGGACGACCGGGCCGCTTGGCCTTCTTCTTGGGCGACACGCGTTTCTCCGTGGTCGAAGACGGCGGGCGGACCGGGCGGGCCGCCCGCGCTCCAACGTAGCTGCCGCGCGCCGGGGCGGTGTCCGCTTCAGCCGGCGAGCAGCACGTGCACGGCGATCACGTAGACGACGGGCCAGACCACCGTCGCCAGCGACCACAGCGCGGCGCGGCGGTCGCCGGCGACGGTGGCGATCGCGGCGGCAAGCAGCGGCAGGCCCACCGACGCGCTGAAGCTCAGGGTGTACCACTCGGCCGCGGACCCTTCGCCGGCCGCGATGGCGCGCAGGTAGCCGAGCGGGCCCAGCACCACGCTGGCTGCGCACAGCAGGCCCGCGGTGATCCGGACTCCCAAGGGGTGGCGGGTGTTGCGGATCTGCCGGTCTCCGTTCTCTGCTGGCGTCAACGGGGGAACCTTCTCCCAACGAAGCGGCCGCCGGCGGCGGCACGGGGTGTGCGGGTAGACGCGGCGGTGGCGACCGGTGCGGCGGTGGCTGCACCGACGCGGCGCCGCGGTGGGGGCGGGGCCGGGCGTAGCACGCCGTCGGGGACGACGCGGCGCGGCGGCGCCGCCCTGCGGTCGATGCTCCGGGATCGCCGGAGCGCGTGGGGCCGTCTCGGTGCCATAGTGGACATCCAACTCGGCATCGGCGCGTTGATCAAGCTGAGACCGGGCGCGGGGCGGCGCGAAGCGAACGGGAGTGCCGGACGGCCCCGCCGCCGGGCGTCCTCAGGGGCGCGGGTGGCCGGACGCGGGCCAGGGGGCGGCGGACTCGCACAGCCCGGCGAAGCCCGCCAGGACGCGCAGTTCGGCGACCGAGCGCGGGGCCGAGGCGCCCAGCTGGGGCGAGTAGACCAGGGCGGCCACGGTCTGGGCGCGTGAGAGGGCCACGTTGAGGCGGTTGCGCGAGAGCACGAAGTCGAGCCCGCGGGCGGCGTCGGCGGCGCTGGAGACCGTCATGGAGCAGATGACCGCCGGGGCCTCCTGGCCTTGGAACCGGTCCACGGTGCCCACGCGCACCCCCTCCAGGCCGGCGGTGTCCAGAGCCTGGCGCAGGGCGCGGACCTGCAGGTTGAAGGGGGCGACGACCAGGATGTCCTCGCCGGTGATCTCGCGGTCGACCACGGCGCCGGGTTCGTGGAAGGTGCGCCCGACCAGGTCGGCGGCGATGGCCACGACCGCCTCGACCTCCTCGGGGCTGTGGGTGGCGCGGCCGCTGTGGGCGGTCTCGTAGCGGTAGAGGCCGGCGGGGATGCCGCTCATCGAGCGCTCGGCGGCGCTGGGGTGGGCGCGCAGCATGCCGCGGTAGGACAGCTGGGAGACGGGAGCGCAGACGGCGGGGTGCATGCGCCGGGTCTGGTCCAGGAAGTAGCCCAGCGCAGGGTCGATGATCTCGGCGCCGCCCACGAGGTGTTCCAGGGCCGAGGCCGCCGCGCCCTCGCCGTGGGCGCCCTGGACGACCTGGGGCAGCTGCTGGGGATCGCCCAGCAGCACGAGGTTGCGGGCGGCGGCCGACACGGCGAGGGTGTCGGCCAGGGCGAACTGGCCGGCTTCGTCGATGATCAGCACGTCCAGCGGATCGGCGATCATCGCTTCGTTGGCCATGTTCCAGGCGGTGCCGCCGACGAGGTGGCCGGCGGGCCGCTCGGCGCGCCAAGCGGCCAGCTCCTTGGGGGTCTTGGGCTGATCCCAGGCGGCCTTGGGGTCGGGTTTCTTCGCCGGCGGGCGTTTCGCGCAGGGCAGGCGGCTCTGGACGTCTCCGCTCGGGGCGGAGCCGGGCTCGCCGGTGCGGGCGGCGTGCAGCGCCGCGGTCAGCACGTTCTCCACGGCTTTGTGGCTGGTGGAGCACACGCCCACGGTGCGGCCGGAGGCGACCAGGTGGGTGATCAGGCGGGCGGCCAGGTAGGTCTTGCCGGCGCCGGGCGGGCCCTGGACGGCCAGGTAGGAGGAGTGGAGCCGGTCGGCGGCGGCGATGGCGGCGGCCACCGGGGCGCCGCCGTACTCGGCGGCTTCGGGCAGGCCGGCGCCGCCGGCGGTGCGCGGGGGGCGGCGGAGCAGCACGTCGATTCCGGCGCTCTCGGGCAGCTCGGGCAGCGTCTCGGCGGCCTCGGCCGCCACCGACCACAGCGCCTCGTCTTTGGGCGCCGACCGCACGGGGGCGCCGGGCAGCACGGCCGAGGGGGCGCGGGCGTAGGTTTCGCCGGGCGCGGAGGTCTCGACGAGGGCGAGGCGTTCGGGCGAGGCGGCCTCGACGGCGGCGTTGACGGTGTCGGCCTCCTGGCCGGGCGCTCCCGCATACAGCAGCCGCACCGAGTCGCCCGCGGCGAAGGGGTGGGGGCGGGCGGGGTCGGCGCGCAGTTCGATCTCGCGGCGGGCCAGCTTCTGGCGGCCGGTGGGCTCCTGCCAGCCTCCCAGGCGCGCACGCAGCGGCACCAGGCACTCGTTGTCGGCTTCGAGCTCCTCGACGGGGGCGGAGACGCGGCGGAAGTAGTCCCACCACGAGGGGTTCTCTTCGCGGCGGTAGTAGCCCACCAGCGCGGCCAGCAGCGCGCGGGCCCGCTGGTCGGGGCTGCGCTGGGCCGAGTCCTCGGGGACGCCTTCCAGCAGGGGGTCGGCCAGGGCGCGCAGCCGGGCCTCCTGCTCCTCGCGGCGGCGGCGCCGTTCGGCGGCGCGCTCGTCGGCGTCCTCGGCGACGAGTTCGCTCTGGCCCGCCGGGCGCGCGGTGATGCCGTGTTCGGTGCGCAGGTCCTCCAGCCAGTCGCGCAGGTAGGCGGTGGAGGCGCAGTCGTCGCGGTTGTAGTCGGCGATGCCGCTGACGATCTTGTCCGCGCGCTCGGTCTCGCCGGCCTGGGTGGCGGCGAGGTAGTCGGCGTAGGCGTCGATGCTGGATGCGGCGGTGGTGACGTCGCCGCTGCGGTTCCTCGGCAGGTAGAGGGGTTCGAGGTACTTGATCGAGTAGGAGCGCTGGGAGACGCGCAGGCTCTTTTTGACGGTGGTGTAGAGGTCGACGAGGCGGCGGTGGCGCAGTAGTTCGTCGACCTCGGCCTCGCGGGTGCCGAAGGCGGCGGCGAGGAGCTTGAGCCGGTCGGCCTCGTAGGAGGCGTAGTGGTAGACGTGGGCCGCGGGGTCGGCGTCGATGCGTTCGCACACGAAGTCGACGAAGTCGGTGAAGGCGCGCTTCTCCTGGGAGCGGTCGTGGGCCCAGAAGGCGTGGAACTCCTCGGTTTCGCCGCCGGCGGGGTCCTCGCCCGGGTCGGCGCGGGTGACGGCGCCGAAGAGGTACTCCAGGCCGCGGCCGTCGGCGCCGTCGTAGTAGGGATAGCCCTCCATGTCGAAGAAGACGTCGCCGGGGCTGGGCGGGGGCAGCGCGGCGAGCCCCTCATCGGAGTAGACCTCGGCGATGACGGTGCCCTGGGGGTCCTCGGCGCTGCGGGTGGCGTCCTGGCGCACCTGCAGCGCGGCCTGCTCGCGCAGCCGCGCGAAGGAGTGGCGCGGCATGGCCGCGGGGCGGTCGTCGTCGCCGGCGCGTGCCAGGGCGTCGATGGTGGCGATGCCGCAGTCGTCGAGGCGGCGGGCCTGGTCGGTGCGCATTCCGGCCACCAGCGACAGGTGGCGGGCCTCGGCGCGGCCGGCGGCGCACAGGTCGCTGTAGCCGCAGCCGTCGCAGGAGGGGCGGGGCGCGCCCCACAGCGGGTCGGGCAGCGCGGGCGGGCGGGACAGGCTCTCCAGCAGGCGTTGGCGGACGCCGTGCAGGATGGGCAGGAACTCGGCGACGCGGTGGCTGTGTACGCCGCGGTCGCCGGTGATCAGGTGCATGTACTCGCCGCGGCCGGCTTCGGTGCGTTCCAGCGCTGCCGCATACGCGGTGAGCTGGAGGATGGCCGAGGGGCCGGGGTTGCGGGCGAGCTTGGTGTCCCAGGGCTCGTAGCGCGTCTGCGGTCCGGGGCGCGAGGCGCCGGTTGCGGGGTCCACGGCTGTGGAGATCAGAAAGTCGGCACGGCCGTGGAAGGCGGTGCCGGGCGCGAAGTCGTCGTAGAAGCAGGCCTGGTAGACGACGGGGGCGCCGGCGCGCATGGCTTCGGCGGTGGCCTCGGCGGCGGCGCGCAGCGCGGCGTCGGTGGGGGCCGGGTCGGCGATGGCGACGACGCCGTCGCCGAAGAGGTCGCGCAGCCGGTCGAGTTCGGCCTGCTCGTGGGCCGCGCCCTGTTGGGCGATGAGCGGGTCGAGATCGGTGGGGGCGGGCGCGCCGGGGACTTCGGCGGCCGCGGCGATGCGCAGTGTGCTGCGGTGCTCGCACTCCATGGCGTCGACCAGGTCGGTCGGCGAGACGACCCGGCTGTGCTCGGTACGAAACACGCGCCACTCCCTTCCCGCTGCGTGGCCTTCGCGCATTCTGCCACGTCGCGGCGGGGGCGCGCGGGCAGCTGCACACGGCGGGTGCGGCCGGTCTCCGTGCGGGCGCACGGGTGCGCGTCGCGGGCGGGGCGGTCGGCCCGGGCCGGGCCGGGCGACGTTCCCGCACGCCGGCGCCGAGCGCCGAGTCGGCGATGCCGGTGCTGTGCCTGGGGCTAGCCGAGGACCTGCCACTGCACGTCGACGACGCCGGCCGAGGGCGAGGCGATCTTCTCGAAGGAGGCGGTGGACAGGTCCAGGCAGCGTCCGGCGATGTAGGGGCCGCGGTCGTTGATGCGCACCGTGACCGAGCTGCCGTCGGCCGGGTTGGTGACCTCGACCATGGTGTCCATCGGCAGGCTCTTGTGCGCGGCGGTCATGGCGCTGGGGTCGAACTGCTCGCCGCTGGCGGTGGGCTGGGGCTCGCTGTACATGGAGGCCTCGCACGAGCCGCCCTGGCCTGTGGCGCTCAGGTCCGATCCGCCCGAAGCGTCGCCGGAGCCGGTGGAAGTACCGGAGTCGTCGGCGGGCTCGGACTCGGCCTGCTCCTGGCGGGCGGTGGCGCTGACGGACTGGGTGGCCGCCTCCAGGGCCTTTTTGCGCTGCTGTTCGGCCTGGTCGGTGCGGTCCTGGTCCTGCTGCCGGCCGGAGGTGGCGGAGGGGTCGGGGGCGGGCCGGGAGTCGGCGGTCTCGGCGGCGGGCAGGGCCGCCTGCGGTGAGGCGGCGCCGGGACCGGAGGCCAGGGAGTCGACGGTGGCGGCGCCCGCTGTTCCGGCGGCGATGAGCGCGGCGCCGGTCGCGGTGACGACGAGGAGGGAGCGTTTTTCTCGGAGGCGCTCGCGTAGGGAGGCGCGAGCGGGTTGGCGGTTGCCCACGGTGGGACGTCCTTCGAACGGGGACTGCGGACAGCCGCGCCGGCGGCCGCGGGGTTGGGGCGGGCCGCGCGTGCGCGGTGGTGCCACTCGGCTCAGGGGGCGGTGGCGGTGGCCTCGGTTCCGGGGGGCGGCGAACCGCTGAGGGGTTCATCGAGTGCCGAGAAGGGATTATTCATCACGAGACGGTAACGCGTCCAGCGGATGAAGGTCTGTGGAGTTTTTCACCGAGCCGGCCGCCCTGCATGACGCGCCGGCTCCGGGATGCATACGAACCGTGACCACATGCCCATTACGCCCAGGTTTGCGTCGGTTCCGGGAACGACTGTACCTGTGCCCACCCCTCCCCAGGCCCGGACCGACCGGCACCGAACGGCGCCCCGGGCCTGCCCGCGGCCGCCCCGGGGCGAACGCCCCGTGGTCCGGGCGCTCGCGTGCCCGGGCCTCAGACCGCCACCGGCACCGCTGCGTGGCGGTAGCGGGCGGCCGCGGCGGCGGCGACCCCGCCGTCGGGGCACAGCGGACCCGCCACGGTGTCGGCTCCCGCCTCGGCCAGGCGCTGGTGGAACAGGCCCGGCGCCAGCAGCCACGACGCCAGGGCCACTCGGCGGTGGCCGCGGGCGCGCAGCCGACGCACGGACTCGGCGACGGTGGGCTCGGCGGTGGCGACGTAGCCCTCCTCGACCGCGACCCCGAGCCGGTCGGACAACCGCTGCGCGGCGGCGGCGACCTGGGCGCGCGCGTAGGGGTCGGACGAGCCCGCCGCGGCCAGCACCACGGCCTCGCCCGAGCGCCGCCCGGCCTGGCGCAGGCGGCGCTCGGCCGCCTCCAGAAGCCGCTCGTCGCCGCCCAGCGCGCCCGTGACCACGGCGTCGCCGCGACCGGCGCGCTCCAGCTGGGCGGGGATGTCCACCCGGACGTGGTAGCCGGCCGCAAGGAAGGCGGGCACCACGACGACGGGGCCGTCGATGCCGGCGGCGACCTCGCCGACATCGGGGGCGAGCACGTCGGCGAAGCCCAGCCGCACCTCGGCTCCGGCCGCCTCGGCGACGGCGCGGGCCAGGCGGCGGGCCTCGGCGGTGCCGCGCGGGTCGCGGGTGCCGTGCACGGCCAGCAGCAGGGTCGGAGCCTCCATCAGTCACCCCCGGGTGCGCACTCGCCGGAGTCCAGCGCGAGCCGGTATCCGCGCTTGACCACGGTCTGGATGATGCGGGAGTCGCCCAGTGCACTGCGCAGCCGGGCCACTGCGGTCTCCACGGCGTGGGCGTCGCCGTCGCCGCCCAGCGAGGCCAGCAGGTCGGCGCGGTCGCGGACCTGGCCGGGGCGGCGGGCGAGCTCGCGCATCACCCGCATCAGCGCGGGCGAGACGGGGCAGACCGCGCCGTCGACGAGCACGGCGTGGCCGCGCAGCCGCAGCCGGTGCCCGGCGACCGCCAGTGCGGGGAAGCGCTCGGGCAGCTCCTCGGCCAGGCGCTTGACCATGGCGCCCATGCGGGCGCGCTCGGGCCAGACGGTGGGGATGTCCTCGACCATGAGCGGACGTGCGGTGACCGGGCCCACGCACATGGCCAGGGTGTGGCCGCACAGCTGCTCGACCAGCGCGCGGTCGGCACCCAGGAGGCGGGCGCGCGCGAGCATGGAGGAGGCCGCGGGCGCACTGGTGAAGGTGACGGCGTCCACGCCGCCGGCGGCCACGTCCTCGATCAGCCGGTCCAAGGGCGCGGTGTCCTCGGGTTCGGTCCAGCGGTAGACGGGCACCTCCACGACCTCGGCGCCGGCCATGCGCAGGGCGGCGCAGAAGTCGGGCAGGGGGTCGCCGTGCAGCTGCACGGCGACGCGCAGCCCGTCGACCCCGCTCTCCAGCAGGTAGTCCAGCACCTCGGCCGAGGACTCCGAGGGCGGGGACCACTCCTCCTTGAGGCCGGCGGCGCGGATGGCGCCCTTGGCCTTGGGGCCGCGGGCCAGTACCCGGGAGGAGCCCATGGCGCGGACCAGATCCTCGGCGCAGCCCCACGTGTCGCAGGCCTCCACCCAGCCGCGGAAGCCGATGCCGGTGGTGGCCACGACGACGTCGGCGGGGCGGCGGGTCAGCTCGCGCGAGGCCCCGGCCAGGCGCTGGTCGTCGCTGAGCGGGACGATGCGCAGCGCCGGGGCGCTGGCCACCTCGGCGCCCTTGCGGCGCAGCAGCGCGGCCAGCTCCTCGGCGCGGCGGGAGGCGGTGACGGCGACGGTGAACCCGGCCAGCGGCGCCACGGTGGCGGCGCCGGGGGCCCGGTCGCCGTCGGGCGCCGTGCGGGCGGCGGGTGCGGTGGGCGGGGTGGGTGTCATGTAGTGGCGCCCTCGTCCGGTCGGGTGCAGACGTGGATCACGCCGTCGCGCGACTCCACGGCGTAGGTGGGCAGTCCCGCGTCGGGCTCGTCCAGGCACCGTCCGGTACGCAGGCAGAACACCTGCTTGAGCATGGGCGAGGCGACGGTGGGCTCGCCGGCCCTGTCGCCGACGATGCCGCGGGACATCACCGCCGCGCCGCTGAAGGGGTCGATGTTGCCCACCGCGTAAAGCACGTCGTCGTGCGTGCGGAAGACGGCGACCTGTCCCCCGTCAGGCAGGAGGACGGCGACGCCGCGTTCGGTTACGAGCCTATCCGAGCCGCAGGCGGCGACCCACGACCGGTCGGTGACAGGCGGCGTGGGCAGGCGGCGCGAAGCGCCGCCACTCGGGGCGGTGGCGGGCTGGCGGGCGGTCGTGCTCATCGGCGTCGCACCTCCAGGTGGGCTGGTGCTCCGGCGCGGCGCGCCGGAGGTGGGGCGTCTCTCTGCTGAGCCGCTCAGGCCGGCGCCCGGGCGGGCCGGGCGCCGGCGCGACCGGGCGCCTCGGGCATGCCCAGGGCCACGGGGCCGGCAGGGACCGGCTGGTCGCGCTCGATCTCGAAGGCGATGGTGGGGTCGGGAGCCTCGGGGGCGTTGGCGAAGGACACGAAGCGCGCGAGCTTGTCGGGGTCCTCCAGGACGCCGCGCCACTCGTCGGCGTAGCCGGCGGTGTGGCGCCGCATGGCCTCCTCCAGCTCGGCGGCGATGCCCAGGCTGTCCTGGGTCACGACCGCGCGCAGGTGGTCCAGGCCGCCCTCGAGCCCCTCGATCCAGGCGGCGGTGCGCTGCAGCCGGTCGGCGGTGCGGATGTAGAACATCAGGAACCTGTCGATGTAGCGCACGAGCGTCTCGTCGTCGAGGTCGGCGGCCAGCAGTTCGGCGTGGCGGGGTGTGAAGCCGCCGTTGCCGCCGACGTAGAGGTTCCAGCCGTGCTCGGTGGCGATGACGCCGAAGTCCTTGCTGCGGGCCTCGGCGCATTCGCGTGCGCAGCCGGAGACGGCCGATTTGAGCTTGTGGGGCGAGCGCAGGCCGCGGTAGCGCGTCTCCAGGCGGATGGCCATGGCCACCGAGTCCTGGACTCCGTAGCGGCACCAGGTGCTGCCCACGCACGACTTGACGGTGCGCAGGGCCTTGCCGTAGGCGTGGCCGGACTCGAACCCGGCCTCGACCAGCCGCGCCCAGACCGCGGGCAGCTGCTCGACGCGGGCGCCCAGCAGGTCGATGCGCTGGGCGCCGGTGATCTTGGTGTAGAGGCCGAACTCGCGGGCGACTTCGCCGATGACGATGAGCTTCTCGGGCGTGATCTCGCCCCCGGGCACGCGCGGTACCACCGAGTAGGTGCCGTTGCGCTGGAGGTTGGCCAGGAAGTGGTCGTTGGTGTCCTGCAGCGCCGCCTGTTCGCCCTCGAGGATGTGGCCGCCGCCCATGGAGGCCAGGACCGAGGCCACGGCGGGCTTGCAGATGTCGCAGCCGCGGCCCGTGCCGTGGCGGGCGATGAGCTCGGAGAACGTGGAAACGCCGGTGGCGGCGACGATCTCGACCAGCTCGGCGCGGGAGTGGTCGAAGTGCTCGCACAGGGCGCTGGACTGCTCGATGCCGGAGTCGGCGAGCAGGGTCTTGAGCATCGGCACGCACGAGCCGCAGCTGGTTCCGGCCTTGGTACAGGCCTTCAGGGCGGGGATGTCGGTGCTGCCCTCGGCGATGGCGGTGCCGATGGCGCCCTTGGTTACGGCGTTGCACGAGCAGACCTGGGCGTCGTCGGGCAGGGCGGCCGCGCCCACGCCGCCGGAGCCGCCGCGGTCGGGGGCGATGAGGTCGAGCGGGTCGCCGGGAAGCGCGCGTCCCACCAGCGGGCGCAGGCTCGCATAGGCCGAGGCGTCGCCGACCAGGACCCCGCCCAGCAGGGTGGTGGCGTCGTCGGAGACGACGAGCTTGGCGTAGCGGCGGCCCGGCGCGTCGTTGAGGACGACCTCCAGGGCGCCTTCGGTGGTGCCTTGGGCGTCGCCGAAGCTGGCCACGTCCACGCCCAGCAGTTTGAGCTTGGTGGAGGTGTCGCCGCCGGTGAAGGCGGCCCGGCCGCCGACGAGGTTGTCGGCGGCGACCTCGGCCATGGCGTTGCCGGGGGCGACCAGGCCGTAGACGGTGCCTTGGGCGCTGGCGCACTCGCCCACGGCGTAGATGCGGGGGTCGCTGGTGCGGCAGGCGGAGTCGACGGCGACGCCGCCGCGGGGGCCGATCTCCAGGCCCGCCGCGCGGGCGAGTTCGTCGCGGGGGCGCACGCCCACGGAGAAGACGACGATGCCGGCGTCGACGCTCTGCCGTCCGGGTCCCTGCTCGCCCAGCAGCACGCGCAGGCCCTCGCCGCCGGGGGCGGGTTCGATCCCGGCGAGTCCGGCGGCGGTGTGGCAGGTGACGCCGGTCTCGGCGATGAGCCGGCCCAGGACCGCTCCCCCGCCCTCGTCGACCTGGCGGGGCATCAGCCACGGCGCCATCTCCACCACGTGGGCCCGCATGCCCAGCAGTCGCAGGGCGTTGGCGGCCTCCAGCCCGAGCAGGCCGCCGCCCACGACCACGCCGGGGGCGTCTCTGCGCTGGACGGCGGCCGAGGCTGTGGCGGTGATGTTCTCGAGGTCCTCGATGGTGCGGTAGACGTGGCACCCGGGCAGGTCGTGTCCGGGGACCGGGGGCACGAACGCCGAGGAGCCGGTGGCCAGCACGAGCGCGTCGTAGTCCAGCACCCGGCCGGTGGAGGTGGTGACGGTGCGCGCGTGGCGGTCGACGGCGGTGGCGGGCTCGCCCAGCAGTACGTCGACGCCGGGGCGGTCCGACAGTTCGGGCAGGCGCAGCTCCTCCTCGCCGGCGCCGTCGAAGTAGGAGGACAGGGCGACGCGGTCGTAGGCGGGGCGCGGCTCCTCACCGAGGACGGTGATGTGCCAGGGGGCGTCGGTGTCGCGGCTGAGGACGGCCTCGACGAGGCGGTGTCCGACCATGCCGTTCCCGATGACCACAAGCTGTCTCATGCCGGGTTCTTCTCCTCGCTGGTGGGCGGGGCGCCGAGCGCCGGCGGCCGTTGCTCTGTGCCTTTCAGGCAACCCGGAGCGTGTTTCGCGACCGTCAGCCGTCCGTGAAGGAGAGGTTTCGTTTCCCTGGCATTGCAGGCGGCGAAACGGTGAACGCCGTGAGCAGGGGGTCGGTCACCGCGCAGACCCGCGCAGACCCGCCGGTGTGCCGACGGTCGGGCCACCGCGCGGACCCTCGTGAGCCGAGGGGACGCTGAGGGGATCGGGATACGGCGCGGCTCATCCGAGTCGAGGGGGTGGTCTGCGGCGATGGGGCGCCCCCGGTCGGCGGGTGTGCCCCATCGCCGCCGAGCGCACGCCGGGCCTTTTCCGCGCTCCCGAAGCCGGGCGCCGCGCGGTAGCGGCTCCGCACTTCTCTCCTGCCGAGCGGTGGCGCACCGGGCGGGATACGGTCTCCCCGCGCTCCCCGCGCTCGACGGCGAGCCGACACCCGGCGCTTCGCGCACACCGCCCCTTCTCCGCGGCCCACCCGCGTCAGCGTCGCGAGCGGACGCGGCCACCGACGCGCGCCGGCTCTGCGGGCGGGAACGGGTGGCGGGCGGTGCGCTCAGGCGCCCACGAAGTCGTCCAGGCGCACCGGCAGGCTGCGGACCCGCACGCCGGTGGCGTGGTAGGCGGCGTTGGCGACGGCCGCTGCGGTGCCCACGATCCCGATCTCGCCGATGCCCTTGGCGCCCAGCGGATTGACGTGGGGGTCCTCCTCGTCGATCCAGTGCGCCTGGATGTCCTCGACGTCGGCGTTGGCGGCGATGTGGTACTCGGCGAAGTCGGCGTTGACGACGTGGCCGAAACGCCCGTCGACCACGCTCTCCTCGTGCAGCGCCATGGACAGCCCCATCGTCATGCCGCCGAGGAACTGCGAGCGGGCGGTGCGGGAGTTGACGATGCGCCCGGCGGCGAAGACCCCCAGCAGCCGCGGCACGCGCACCTCGCCGGTGGCCTCGTGCACCCGCACCTCGGCGAACTGGGCGCCGTAGGCGAACATCGCGAAGTCGTCGCCGTCGGGGTTGTCGGGCAGGTCGGCCTCGGCCTCGGCGCCGGGCTCGGGCGCCTGGCCGTGGCGGGCGCGGAAGGCCTCGGCGGCGGCGTGGACGGTCGAGCCCCACGACGCGAGTCCGGTGGAGCCGCCCGCCAGCGACGCCTCGGGCAGTGTGGTGTCGCCCAGGCGCACGCGGACCCGTTCCAGCGGTGCCCCGAGCGCGTCGGCGGCGACCTGGGTGAGTGCGGTCCAGGCGCCGGTGCCGATGTCGGCGGCGCCCAGGGAGACGACGTAGACCCCTTCGCCCTCGTAGCGGATGCGGGCGCGCGAGCCCGAAGGCGGGGGCACGACCGGGTAGGTGGAGGCGGCCACCCCCAGGCCCACGCGCCAACCGTTCTCGGTGCGCGCGGCCGACACCGGCGCGCGGCCGTCCCAGCCGAAGCGGCGGGCGCCCTCGTGCAGGCAGGCGGCCAGGTTTCGGCTGGAGAAGGGCTTGTGCGTGTGCGGGTCGCGGTCGGGTTCGTTGCGCAGCCGCAGCTCGATCGGGTCGAGCCCGCAGGACCAGGCCAGCTCGTCCATGGCGACCTCGGGGCCGAACATGCCCGGGCACTCGCCGGGGGCGCGCATCCAGGTGGGCACGGGCGCGTCCAGGTGCACGGCGCGGTGGCCCATGCGGCGGTTGGGGGCCGCATACATCGACTTCGACGGCAGGGCCGCCTGTTCGACGAAGTCGGCCAGGGCCGAGCTCTGCACGGTGGCCACCACGTCGATGCCCGACAGGCGGCCCTGGGCGTCGGCGGTCAGCCGGACCCGCTGCAGGGTGGGGCTGCGGTAGCCCACCAGCGCGAACATCTGGCGGCGGGTCAGTGCGAGCTTGACCGAGCGGCCGGGCAGGGCCATGGCGGCCAGCGTCGCCAGGGCGGTGGGGGCGTGCAGCGGACCCTTGGAGCCGAACCCGCCGCCGACGTAAGGCGCGATGACGTGCACGCTTCGGGGGTCGAGTCCGGCGATGGCGGCGACGGTGCGCCGCACCTCGTGGACGCCCTGAGTGGACTCGTACAGGGTCAGCGCGGCGCCGTCGAAGTGGGCGACGGTGGAGTGCGGCTCCATCGGGTTGTTGTGCTGCATCGCCGTGGTGTAGGTGTGCTCGACCACGACGTCGGCGGGCTCCGCTCCGGCGGTGTCGCCCTGCCGGTGGTCCTCCTCGGGTGCGACGGCGTCGGAGCGCTGGTCGGAGAGGTCGACGTCGTGGGGGAACTGCTCGTAGCGCACTGTGACCTGCGCTGCGGCCTGGTGGGCTGCCTCGAAGGTCTCGGCGACGACGGCGGCCACGACCTGGCCGCGGTAGGCGACCTCGCCCGACTGCAGCACGGCGAGCTCGGCGGCGCGCTGCAGGCCGCTGAGGTCGGGGTCGGGCTCCAGTCGGGGGGCGTTGGCGTGCCAGAGCACGGTCAGCACCCCCTCGACCGCCTCGGCGTCGGAGGCGTCGACCTCCAGCACCCGGCCGCGGGCGACGGTGGCCTGCACCGGTGCGATGTAGGCGAGGTCGGCGACCGGGTACTCGTAGGCGTAGGGGGCGGTGCCGGCGGCTTTGCGGGGGCCGTCGGCGCGGCGGGGCCCGGTGCCGGTGGCGGTTGCGGCGCGGGTGGTGGTCACCGCTCCCCCTCTCCCTGGTCGGGCCCTGCGCCGCGGCCGCGCACACCGTCGGCGACCTCGCCCAGCGTGGTGGTGATGGCGGCGCGGACCAGCGGCAGCTTGAAGGTGTTGCCGGGCAGCGGGCGGGCCTCGGCGAGCTCGGCCTCGGCCGCGGCGGCGAAGTCGTGCCCGGTGGCGGCCGCGCCGATCAGCGCCTCCTCGGCCAGCCGCGCACGCCAGGGCTTGTGGGCGACCCCGCCCAGGGCGATGCGGGCATCGGCGACGGTGCCGTCCTCGGCGAGCTCCATCGCCGCCGCGGCCGAGACCAGCGCGAAGGCGAAGGAGGCGCGGTCGCGGATCTTGCGGTAGCGGGCGCGGGCGGCCATGGGCATGGCAGGCAGCTCCACGGCGGTGATCAGGTCGCCGTGGGCGAGCACGGTGTCGCGCTCGGGGGCTTCGCCGGGCAGCCGGTGCAGCCGGGACACCGGGATGCGGCGCTCGGCGGCGGCGTCCTGGACCACCGCTTGGGCGTCCAGGGCGGCCAGCGCCACGGCCATGTCGGAGGGGTGGGTGGCCACGCAGTCGGGGGACGCGCCGAAGACGGCGTGGTAGCGCTGGTATCCCTCCAGAGCCGAGCAGCCCGAGCCGGGTTCGCGCTTGTTGCAGGGGGTGCTGAGGTCCTGGAAGTAGACGCAGCGGGTGCGCTGCAGCAGGTTGCCGCCGGTGGTGGCGGCGTTGCGCAGCTGTCCCGAGGCGCCCGACAGCAGCGCCTGGGACAGCACGGGGTATCGGGTGCGCACCAGCGGATGGGCGGCCGCCTCGCTGTTGCGGACGTTGGCGCCGATGCGCAGGCCGCCCTCGGGCAGCTCCTCGACCTCGTCCATGGGCAGGTGGGTGATGTCGACGAGGGTGTCGGGGGCCGTCACGCCCAGCTTCATACGGTCGACGAGGTTGGTGCCTCCGGCGAGGAACGCCGCGGCGGGGTTGTCGGCGACCAGGGCGGCGGCGCCGGCCGCGTCCTCGGCGCGGTGGTAGTCGAAGGGGTTCATCGGTTGCCTCCGCTCTCGGCGGGGGCGTGTGCGCGGGCGGCGTCGCCTACGGCGGCGACGATGCCGGCGTAGGCGCCGCAGCGGCACAGGTTGCCGCTCATGCGCTCGCGGATCTCGGCGTCGGTGAGCACGGGGGCGGATCCCTCGGCCAGGTCGTCCGGCGGAGTGGCGGCGCTGGGCCAGCCGGCGGCGGCTTCGTCGAGCACGCCCGCGGCCGAGCAGACCTGGCCCGGGGTGCAGTAGCCGCATTGCAGGCCGTCGTGCTCGACGAAGGCCTGCTGGAGGGGGTGGGGCGCGGCCTCGTCGCCCAGGCCGGCGGCGGTGGTGACCTCGGCGCCGTCGGCCGCGGCGGCCAGAATCAGGCAGCTGACCACGCGCCTGCCGGAGAGCAGGACCGTGCACGACCCGCACTGGCCGTGGTCGCAGCCCTTCTTCGGTGCGGTGTTGTCCAGGTGTTCGCGGAGTGCGTCCAGCAGGGTGGTGCGGGTGTCCACGCGCAGTGCGCGGGGCCGCCCGTCCACCGTCAGCGTGATGTCGGCCTCCATGGGCTCCTCGCCGTCGGCCCGGCAGCATGACTCGCCGGCTCCGCTGACCCGAGCCGGACGCGGTAAACACGCCTCCGCGTCCGAGCGCCCCGGGCCCCGCGGCCGGCCGGGGCGCTCGGCGGCCTCAGGTCGCCGCGAGAGGGCTGGCGCCGTTCCAGCCCGACAGCAGCGCGTCGACGTCGCGGGTGCATCCGCCGCAGCCGGTGGTGGCGCGCGTGGACGCGGCGATGTCGGTGCGGGTGCGGGCGCCGTCCAGCCAGGCGGTCTCCAGGTCCTGGCGGGTCACGGCGTTGCAGCGGCACACGGTGGGGTCGGCGGCGGCCGCCCCCTGCGGTTCGGCCTCGGGCGCGGGGCGGCCGGTGAGCAGGGCGAGGCGGTCGGCGGGTACCGGGGTGCCGGTGTCGTACATCTGCGCGATGGCCGAGGCGGGCTCGGCGAAGCCCAGCAGCACGGCTCCCACGATGCGCTCCTCGCGCACCGACAGCTTGGCGTAGCGGCCGCCGTGGGGGTCGGCGATGGTGACGGTCTCGGCGGTGTCGTCGGCCTCGGCCTCGCCCATCGAGGTCAGTTCGATGCCGTCGGCCTTGAGGCGGGTGACGGGGCGGGCACCGCCGTAACGGGCCTCGGGGCGGGTGCCGGTGAGCCGGTCGGCCAGGACCGCGGCCTGTTCCCACCCGGGTTGAACGAGGCCGGCGCCTCCGCCGCGGTGCTGGGCGCAGTCGCCGATGGCGTGCACGCGGGCGTCGCCGGTGGCCAGGGTGTCGTCGACGCAGACGCCGTGCTCGGTCTCGATGCCGGCCGCGGCGGCGAGTTCGGTGTTGGCCTTGACCCCGGCGGTCACCACCAGCGCGTCGCCGGCCAAGACGCGGCCGTCGTCGAGTTCCAGGCCGGTTCCGGGGATCCAGCGGGCCGCCACCCGCCAGGAGTGCACGGCCATCCCCAGCGCACTGTACTGCTCGGCCAGGATCTGGGCGGCGGGCCGGTCGATCTGGCGGCGCATGATCCAGGGTGAGGACTCCACCAGGGATACGCGCATGCCGCGTTCGGCCAGGGCGCGGGCGGCCTCCAGCCCCAGCACGCCGCCGCCGAGCACCACGACGGGGCCGCCGGGGCGGGCGAGTGCGTCCAGGCGGCGGCAGTCGGCGACGTCGCGCAGGGCGGTGACGCCCTGCTCGGGTGCGCCGTCGGCGGCGGCCAGTCCGGGGATGGGCGGGAAGGCGGCACGGGCGCCGGTGGCCAGCACCAGGTCGTCGTAGTCCAAACCGGTGCCGTCGTCGAGGGTCACCCGGCGGCGGGCGGTGTCCAAGGCGAGGGCGGCGGTGCCGGTGCGCACGGTCACCGACGGAGCCTCGGGCACGGGCAGGCGGATGTCGTCGGGCGCGTAGTCTCCGGCGAGCACCCCGGGCAGCAGGACCCGGTTGTAGGCGGGCTCGTCCTCGGCTCCCACGACGGTGACACCGACACGCCCTCCGGCGGGGTCGCGCCGGGCGACCTCCTCGGCGAAACGGGCGCCGACCATGCCGTTGCCGATGACGACGATGCGGCGCGCGGGGTGTTGGACCATGGTTGTGTCGGTGCCGGTACCGGCGCGGGTGCGCGGGCGGCACCGCCTCCCTTCGTCGGCCTGGGATCTGGGCGGGTGCGCGCGGCGGCCTCAGCCGCCGCCGGGCGTCGCGGTCGGGGCGGTGTCGGCGTGTTCGAGCCGGACGGCGCTGACCTTGAACTCGGGCATGCGGCTCGTGGGGTCAAGGACCGGGTTGGTGAGGTTGTTGGCGGCCTGGGCTCCGCCGAAGTGGAACGGCAGGAACACGGTGTCGGCCCGCGCGTCGGCGCGGTGGCGGATGCGGGCGAGGGTGGCTCCGCGCCGCGAGACCACCCGCGCCCAGTCGCCCTCCTCCAACCCGGCGCGGGCGCCGGTGTCGGGGTGGACCTCGACGTAGGCTTCCGGCTCGGCCGCGGCCAGCTCGCCGATGCGCCGTGTCTGGGCGCCGGACTGGTAGTGGCCCATCATCCGCCCCGTGGTGGCATAAAGCGGGTAGTCGGCATCCGGCTCCTCGGCGGCGCCCCGGTGGCCCACTGCCGCGAAGCGCGCGCGGCCGTCGGGGTGGGCGAAGGCGTCGAGGAACATGCGCGGGGTGCTCGCCGCCGCGTCGGCCGCGGGCCAGAACACCTCCTCGCCCTGTTCGAGGCGTTCGGGGGTGACGCCGGAGTAGTCGGCGCCGCCCCCGGCCGAAGCCCGCCCCAGCTCGGCCAGGACCGCATCGGGCCGGTCGGGGAAGCGCTCGGCGGGCTGTCCCAGGCGGGTGGCCAGGGAGCTGAGGACCTCCAGGTCGGTGCGCACCCCCGCGGGCGCGGACAGCACGGCCCGGCGCCGCAGCAGGCGCCCCTCAAGGTTGGTCATCGTGCCCTCCTCCTCGGCCCACTGGGCCACGGGCAGGACCACATCGCTCATCGCGGCGGTTTCGGACATGACGAAGTCGCAGGTGACGAGCAGCTCCAGGGCAGACAGCCGGTTTCGGACGCGTTCGGTCCCCGGTGCCGAAACCGCGGGGTTGGATCCCAGCAGCAGCATCGCCCGCGGCCCGTCCTCGGTGCCCAGGGCGTCGAGCAGTTCGTAGGCGCTGCGGCCGGGCCCGGGCAGCTCTTCGGGCTCCACGCCCCATACGCCGGCCACGTGGGTTCGGGCGGCCGGGTCGTCGATCCTGCGGTAGCCGGGTAGCTGGTCGGCCTTCTGGCCGTGCTCGCGCCCGCCCTGGCCGTTGCCTTGGCCGGTGATGCAGCCGTAGCCGGAGCCTTCGCGGCCGGGCAGGCCCAAGGCCAGGGCGAGGTTGATCCAGGCCGAGACGGTGTCGGTGCCCGTTGCGTGCTGCTCGCTGCCGCGCCCGGTGAGCACGTAGGCGCCGCCGGCCGTGCCCAGCAGGCGGGCGGCCTCGCGGATGCGGTGCACAGGCACCCCGGTGACCTGCTCGGTCTGCTCGGGCCAGAAGGCCGCGGCGTAGCGCCAGGCCGCCTCGAAGCCTGTGGTGCGGGCGCAGATGTAGTCCTCGTCGAGCAGGTGCTGGGTACGGGCGGCGTGCAGCAGGCCCAGGGCCAGCGCGGCATCGGTGCCCGGGCGCGGCGCCAGGTGCAGGCCGCCGTGTTCCAGGGCGTAGGCGGCGGTGGCCGAGCGGCGCGGGTCGACCACGATCAGCCGGGGAGCGGTCAGGTGGCCCATCATCGGCGGCATGGTCTCGGCGGGGTTGGCGCCCGCCAGCAGGACCACCTCGGCCGAGGCCACATCGGGCAGGGGGAATCCCATGCCGCGGTCGAGGCCGAAGGCGCGGTTGCCGGCCGCGGCCGCCGAGGACATGCAGAACCTGCCGTTGTAGTCGATCTGGGAGGTGCCCAGCGCGAGGCGGGCGAACTTGCCCAGCAGGTAGCTCTTCTCGTTGGTCAGCGAGCCGCTGCCGAAGACCGCCACCGCATCCGGGCCGTGCGCGGCGCGCAGGTCCGCGAGCTTGGCGGCGACGTGGTCCAGGGCGGTGTCCCAGTCGGTCTCGGTGAATGCGCCCGTGCGGTCGGTGCGCAGCAGCGGGCGGGTGATGCGCTCGGGAGAGGAGAGCAGTTCGGCCGAGGTCCAGCCCTTGCGGCACAGCCCGCCCCGGTTGGTGGGGAACTCCGCGGGGCGCGCGGCGGGGGCGCCGTCGGGGCCGGGTTCGACGTGCATGGCGCACTGCAGGGCGCAGTAGGGGCAGTGGGTGGCGGTGCTCATCGGGAGGCCGCCTCTCCGACCGCGCCCTGCTCCGCCGGCGCCTCCCGGGCCGCGGCGTCGCCGCCGGCGGGGCGGCGCAGGTATACGCGGTAGACCACCACGAGGCAGACCAGGTAGAAGACCAGGAAGGCCACGTATCCGGGGATCACGTTGCCGAAGCTCAGGAAGGACTGGCGAAAGACCAGGTTGATACCCACGCCGCCCAGGGCCCCGGCCGCGCCCACCAGGCCCAGCACCGCGCCGGAGACGCGCTTGTTCCGGGCGTAGGCCTGCTCCGCGGGCACGCCGGCGGCGATCTGGGTCTCGGCCTCGGCGGCGTAGACGGCCGGGATCATCTTGTAGGTGGAGCCGTTGCCGATGCCGGTGAGCAGGAACAGCGCGATGAATCCGGCGGTGAACAGCGCCAGCGACTCCTGCAGCGAGGCCGCGACGATGATCGCGGTGCCCGCAGCCATGGCCGCGAAGTTCCACAGGGTCACCCGGGCTCCGCCGAACCGGTCGGCCATTCGGCCGCCGACCGGGCGGATCAGCGAACCCAGCAGGGGGCCGATGAAGGTCACCGCGGCGGCCTCCAGCGGGGTGCGGTCGAACTGGTTCTGCAGCAGCAGCCCGAAGGCGAAGGAGAATCCGATGAAGGAGCCGAAGGTTCCGATGTAGAGGAAGGACATGATCCAGAAGTTGCGGTCCTTGGCGGCGGCGATCTGGGCTCCCACGTCGGCTCGGGCGCCGGCGAGGTTGTCCATGCGCGTCCAGGCCAGGGCGACGGACAGGATCAGCAGGGGGATGTAGAACGCGGCCAGCAGGTGGCCCTGGGCCGCGCCGAAGGCCGCGATGGCGCCCAGCCCGGCGAGTTGGACGGTGGCCACGCCGATGTTGCCGCCGCCGGCGTTGAGCCCCAGCGCCCAGCCCTTGCTGCGCTCGGGAAAGAAGGAGTTGATGTTGGCCATGGACGAGGAGAAGTTGCCTCCGCCCAGTCCGGCGGTGGCCGCCAGCAGCACGAACAGCCAGAAGGGGGTGTCGGGGCGCTGGATGAGCACCACGGCCGTCCCGGTGGGAACCAGCAGTGCGGCCGCCGAGATCAGCGTCCAGTTGCGGCCGCCGAACCTGGGCACGGCCAGGGTGTAGGGCACCCGCAGTAAGGCGCCGACCAGGGAGACGACCGAGACCAGCAGGAACTTCTGCGCCGCGGTGTAGTCGAATCCGGTCTCGGGGGTCATGAACAGGGTCAGTACCGACCACAGGCTCCACACCGAGAACCCGATGTGCTCGGCGAAGATGGAGGCCCACAGGTTGCGGTTGGCCACCCGCCGACCCGTGGCGTTCCAGAACGCGGTGTCCTCGGGCTCCCAGTGGGTGATCCACCGCCCGCGGGTGCGGGGCGGGGTGCTGCTCGGTGCGGTCACGGCCTGGCCTTCCTCGGTCGACGGCTGGGGTCGCGCAACGTGACCGACGGTAGGTAGCCGGAGTTGCCGGGGCGTGTCCTGCCGTAACACCCGGGAAACGGAGCGCTCACCGCAGGCTGTCGGCCGTAGTGAAGTCCGGTCGAGGAAGTGGAGCGGGTTGCGGTAGAGCGAACGTATCTGAACAGCGGGCTTTACATTGTAGATTTCATCTTGGGGGACGGCGTCCTCGCCACCGCGTTCCGGGCCCCAGGCGCGTCGCGCCGGGGGCCCGCTTTGCCGCGGGACGCCGATCGGCGCCGGTCAGCCCGCCGCGACCGTCCTACGGCGCAGGCGGCGAGCCAGGACGCCGTGCCGGGGCGCGCCGAGGTAGGCCAGCGCGAATCCGCAGGCCTGGGCGACCACGACGGCGCCGCCGGTGGCGACGTCGGCGTAGAAGCTGACGTAGGTGCCCAGCACGGAGGCGGTCACCGAGACCGCGACGGCGATGAGGAGCATGCGCTCGAACCGGTCGGTGAGCAGGTAGGCGGTCGCGCCGGGGATGACCACCATGGCCACCACCAGGATGATGCCCACCGCCTGCAGCGCGATGACCACCGTCACCGACAGCAGCGCCAGCAGCAGCGCCTCCAGGCGGCGGGGGCGCAGGCCGATGGCGTGGGCGTGCACGGGGTCGAAGGCGTAGAGGGTGAGGTCGCGGTGCTTGACCGCGACCACGGTCACGACCAGCGCCGCCATCGCCAGAATCTGCAGGATCTCGGAGTCGGAGACGCCCAGCACGTTGCCGAAGAGGATGTGCATCAGGTCGGTCTCGGAGGGGACGCGGGAGATCAGCACCACGCCGATGCCGAACATCGCGGTGAAGACGATGCCGATCGCCGCGTCCTCCTTGACGCGCGATGTGCGGTTGACCGCGCCGATGAGGGCGACCGAGCCCGCGCCGAAGACCAGTGCGCCCACCGCGAAGGGCAGGCCGAGCAGGTAGGACAGCACGACGCCGGGCAGCACGGCGTGGGAGACGGCGTCGCCCAGCAGCGACCAGCCGGTCAGTGTCATCCAGCAGGAAAGCAGGGCGCAGACGACGCCGGCCACGAGGCTGACCAGCAGCGCGCGCTGCATGAAGTCGAACTGCAGCGGCAGGGCGAACCACTCCACGAGCGCGCTCACGCCGGCCTGCCCTCGGGCAGGGGGGCGATGCCGAAGGCCTCCATCAGCCGTTCGGGCGCGAGCACCTCGCCGGGAGGGCCGTGTGCGAGCAGCCGGCGCTGCAGCAGGGCGGCCTCGTCGCACAGCCGACCCACCCCGGCCAGGTCGTGGGTGGAGACCAGCAGAGTGTGGCCTTCGTCGCGCATGGCGGCGAGCACCTCGATGATGGTGGCCTCGGAGCCCCGGTCCACACCGGCGAAGGGCTCGTCGAGCAGGAACACCCGGGCGCCCTGGGCGATGCCGCGTGCCACGAACGCCCGCTTGCGCTGGCCGCCGGAGAGGGCGCCGATCTGGCGGTGGGCGAGGTCGGCCAGTCCGGTGCGCTCCAGGGCCGCATCGACGGCTTCGCGGTCGGCCCGGCGCGGCCGGCGGGTGGGGCCCATGCGTCCGTAGCGGCCCATCATCACCACGTCGATCACGCGCACCGGAAACGCCCAGTCGACCTGTTCGGACTGGGGGACATAGCCCACCGTGCCGCGCCTGCGCGCCGTCGCCGGGTCGCAGTCCAGGATGCGCACACTGCCGGCGTCGGCGGCGGTCAGGCCCATGATCGCGGTGAACAGTGTGGACTTGCCCGAACCGTTGGCGCCCAGCAGGCCGCAGATGCGGCCCGGCCCCACGCTCAGGCTGACGTCCTCGAGGGCGCAGACGTCGCCGTAGTGCACCGTCACCCCCGCCACCACGAGAGCGGGTGCCGCGCTCTGGGCGCACGGCTGAGGGGCGGCTGCGGTGGTCCCGGTGGCGGTCACGCGTCCTCCTTGCGGGTGAGTCCGGCGGCGATGGCCTCGGTGTCGTAGCGCAGCAGGTCCAGGTAGGAGGGCACGGGCCCGTCCGGCGGCGACAGGGAGTCCACGTAGAGGTCGGGGTCCAAAGCGGCGCCGGTCTCCTCGGCGACCCGCTGCTGGGTGCCGCTGTCGACGGTGGTCTCGCAGAAGACGGTGGGCACGTCGTTGGACCGTACGAACCGCACCACCGAGGCGACCTGGCCGGGGGTGGCCTGGGTGTCGGAGTTGACCGGCCACAGGTAGCGCTCGGCCAGGCCGGCGTCGCGGGCCAGGTAGGAGAAGGCGCCTTCGCAGGTGACCAGGGCGCGCTGGGACCGGGGGACCCCGGCGAGCTCGGTCTCCAGGTCCTCGCCGATCTCCCGGATGCGCTTCTTGTAGTCCTTCGCGTCGGCGGCGTAGGCGTCGGCGTTGGGCGGGTCGAGCTCGCTGAGGGCGGCGGCGATGTTGTCGACGTAGACCAGCGCGTTGTCCGGCGACATCCAGGCGTGGGGATTGGGCTCGCCCTCGTGGCCGCCCGAGACGACGGGCACGGTCTCCACGCCCGTGGAGAGGACTGCGGTGGGTGCGTCCACGGGCTCGGTGAACTGGGTGAACCACGCTTCCAGGCCGAGTCCGTTGTGCAGCACGAGGTCGGCGTCCCTGCCGCGCACGAGGTCCTCGGGCCTGGGTTCGTAGGAGTGGATCTCGGCGCCCACGCGGGTGACGGACTCGACGTCGACACGGTCGCCGGCGACGTTCGCGACCATGTCGGCCAGCACGGTGAAGGTGGTCAGGACCGTGAGCCGGCCGTCGTCGGAATCCGGACGCGCCCCGGCCGGTGTGCAGCCGGCCGCGCACACCAGCGCAGCGGCCGCCGCCGCTGCGCTGGTTGAAGTACGGCGATCTCGAATGTTTGGCACGCCCAACTACTACCACAGGCCGCCGGTGTCCATGCGCGCTCGCCCCCGGATCCACACACGGCGCCCCCGCCGCGGCCCGCACCGGTTGGTGCGGTCGCGGCGGGGGCGCCGTGTGTGCTGCGGACTGCGGGGCGGGGCGCTGCGAGGCGACGCCGCCGGTCAGGCCTGGCCCTCGGCGGCCTTGCCGAGGTCCTCGACGAAGCCGTCCAGCACCCAGGGGATGGTCAGCGGGTTGGGTGTGGAGATCGCCATGGACTGCTCGGGGTCCTCGTAGCCGATGTAGGCGTCGTCCTGCACCGCCTCGACCTTCTGGAAGACGGGGTTGTCCTCAAGCTTCTCGCGCTCCTGGGCGGTGTTGAACCACATCACGAGCACGTCGGCGTCGATCTTGTCGGCGTTCTCCTGGCTGAGCGTGCCGTAGAACTGGCCGTCCTCGACGGGCAGGTCCTCGGCGAAGCCGGCGGGGGAGAAACCGAGCTGCTCCATGATGACCGGGCGGGCGTCCTTGCCGATGTAGAAGCCGAACTCGCCGGTGGAGGGCATGACAGTGCCCACGGCGTAGGTCGTGTCCTGGAACTCGGGGTGGTCCTGGGCCAGGTTGTCGATGTAGGCCGAGGTGTCGTCGGCGATCTGCTGCGCCTCCTCCTTCTTGCCCACGGCCTTGCCGATGGTGAGCGCCTGCTCCTTCCATCCGGTCATCCAGGGCTGGTCGAGGTAGGGCACGGTCGGGGCGACCTCGGAGAGCTGCTGGTACTCCTTCTCGGTCATGCCCGACTGCACACCCAGCACCAGGTCGGGCGACAGGGCGGCGACCTGCTCGGCGGTGATGCCGTCGTCGGTGTTGATGAGCTCGGGCTTGTCGGCGCCCAGCTCCTCGATCTTCTCCAGGTCCCAGGGCAGGTAGCCCTCCTCGTCGCCGGCGTAGGTGGAGGCGTTCATGCCGGCGGGGACGATGCCCAGTTCGAGCAGGGTGGCCTCGTCCGACCAGCCCACGGTGACGATGCGCTCGGGCTTCTGGTCGATCGTGGTCGAGCCGTGGGCGTGCTCGATGGTCACCGGGGACCAGTCGCCGCCGGCGGAGCCGCTGTCGGTCTCGGTGCCGGAGGGAGCGCCGCAGCCGGCGGCGGCCACGGCTGCTGCCGCGACCAGGGCGATTCGGGCAAGGGGGGCCGAAGCCCTCGTCAACGAAGGCATAGGTGGGCCTTTCTCGGATCAGGGTCGAACGTACCGGCCAAACGCGGCTAGGTGAGGCTACCCTAACCCACATTCCTCCTGGTTTGTCACCCGGGGCGCCATGCCGGCGACCCCCTCCCCGCCGGCGCGGCCGCGGGCCGCCCAGGGCGGCCGTGGCGCCGAGACCTCGGCACCCCCGTGCGGCCGCACCGAAACGCCCCCCGCCACCAGGTGTTTTGCGCCGCACATGGCCGCACATGGCCACGAGGACAGGCTCGCGCCCGCCGCCGGAAGTGCTTTACGCTTTCCTTATCTGTCCCAAAACGGACAGAACCCCCCTGGAAAGCCACGATGATCGAACACTTCGCCTACGGCTGGACGACGCCCGCGATCGCCTACGCGGTCTCCTTCTTCGGGTCCCTCATCGGGCTGCAGGCCGCGGGCCGCGCGCGCCGCAGCCGGGGCGCGATCCGATCCGGATGGCTGGTCGTCGCCGCCTTCGCCCTCGGTGCCGCGGCGATCTGGGGGATGCACTTCATCGCGATGCTGGGCTTCTCGGTCCAGTCGACCGCACTGCGCTACGACGTGCTCCTGACCGTCCTCAGCGGCCTGCTGGCCGTCGCCGTCGTGGGTGTGGCACTGTTCTGGAGCATGATGTGGCGACCCGGCTGGACCGCGGTGCTGGGCGGCGGGGCCATCATGGGCCTGGGCGTGGTCTCGATGCACTACATGGGCATGGCCTCGATCCGGATGCAGGCCCAGATGCAGCACGACCACCGCTACACGGCCGCCGCGGTGGTAGTCGCCCTGGTGGCCTCCACCCTCGCGCTGCTGTTCGCCCTGCGACTGCGCGGCCTGCCCGCCACCCTCCTGGCCTCGCTGGTCATGGCGGCCGCGGTCGCGGCCATGCACTACACCGCCATGTTCGGCATGAGCGTGACCGCGCTGCCCGAGACCCCGTTCGACTCCCCGGTCTCCGGTGCCACCATGATGGACTTCTTCCTGCCGGTGTTCGTGGGGCTGGGCTTGCTGCTGATGATCGTCTCGCTGATACTGATGCTCTCGCCCGCCGACAACGAGGCGGACCGGCCGGCGGCGAACACCCGGCCCCGGCCGCCGGAGGACTCGGTGTTCACCTGACTTCCCGGAGGATGCCCAGGCCTTGTGGCCGGGGAGGAATCCGGGCAGGCAACCGGCACTTCTCCCGGTTCGACGCCGGACATCGGTGCGGCTGGTCGAGTCGCAGCCCGGGAGAGACTCCCGGGTGAGGCCTGGGGAGCTGATGTGAGACGGTACGGGTTCGCCCGTCCGCGGTCGGCGACGAAACAGGAAACCGCTGCCGTGAGGCAGTCCGCGTAAGCGGAACCGTTCCCTCGGGGACGGTCGGAATCCCCCTCCTTCAGGAGGGGGAGGAAGTCAACCGGAGGCACTGACCATCGATCCCGCACTGCGGGCGGCGCTGGTCGACGTCGGCGCCGTCAACGCCTTCTTCGCCGTGGAGACCGGCTCCGCTCCGGGAACCCGGCGCCCCCTTGCCGACCTGTGGCGCGCCGACCTGGTCGACACCGAGATCGCGTCCGTGCGCGCCGGGCTCGCGACCGCGGCCGGCCGTCCGGTGGAGGACGTCGAACCGCGGGCGGCGGCCTCCCTCGGCTACCAGGGCCTGGCCTCGCGGCTGCTCTCGCCCCAGGTGGCCGCGGCGCTGTGCCACGGCATCGTCGCGCCGCCCGCCGCGCTGCGCTGGCGCGTGTCCGGAGGTCGGCTGCATCTGGCACTGGGCGAGGGCGCGGGTGCCGCCGCCTCCGGAGACCGCCCGCGCGCCGAGGCGGCCGCCGACCTCGTGGCCGAGCACGTGGTGACGGCTGTGCTGGTGCCCGCGGCCCAGACGCTGCGCGCGCGGGTGCGCCTGGCACCGCGGCTGCTCTACGGCGACGCGGCCTCCGCCCTGGCCGGGGCCGCGGCGGCGCTGGCGGCGGACCGCCCCGGGCTCGCCGAGGACGCGTTCGCGCTGGTGCGCCTGCTGCTTGAGCGGCCGCCGCTGCGCGGCCTGGGCGCCTACTCCCCCACCGGGCCCGGCGACGCGGGACCCGCGGTGTTCACCCGCGCGACGTGCTGCCTGTACTACCGCATCCCCGGCGGCGGGGTCTGCGGCGACTGCCCGATCGCCGCGCGCGCCCGGCGGGCCTGAGCGGCCCCGCCCGGGCCCGGGGCCGGCCGCCGCAGGCCGGTCAGGAGCCGCGGTTCTCGCCGAGCTCCTCCTCGATGGGGTTGACCGGCCCGGCCTCCTTGGCCCGCTCGGATACGCCGGGCTTGGTGTGGTGCCGGCGCTGCTGGGCGCGGTCGGACTCGTCGCGCTTCTGCCCGCCGAGCTCGTCCTGGGGCACGGCCCGCAGGACCTGGTTGGGCTCGTTGAAGTCCGCCGGGGGCATGGCCTGAAGGGCGCTGAGGAGGAACCGGTCGGCGCCCTGCTCCTGGGCGTACTCCACGATCCGGTCCTTGCCCACGGGAAAGTCCAGACCGGACAGGATCTGCTTCAGCCCTTCGACGTCGTGCAGTGCCGCCATCGGGCGCTCCTTTCGCTCGGCCGCTGCCCCGGTGCCGTGAGCCGCGTCGGCGCGGCTGCGTAGACGCGGCTCACGGCACCGGGCGTGCACCCGCCGACTACCCGCCGCCGCCTCTGCCATTCACCGTCGGCCCGGCTCGGCGCGCGGCCCGGCCGGCTCCGCGGGTGCCGGAGTGCGGAACCGGCCGGTGCGCCCCGCGCGAGGCGGTCGTCAGCGGCCCGCCGGGGTGATGGCCGCGGCCTGCTCGGCGACGCGTCCGAGGAAGGCGGCGGCGCCCTCGGCGTCGGTGTAGCCGGTGCAGATGGCGTGGTCGATCCCCAGTTCGGCGAGGCGGCCGCACTCGTCGACGACCTGGTCGACACTGCTGTCGGGCCCCACCATCGCCAGGGAGGTCTTCTCGATCTCCGCATAGTCACGGCCCTCGGCGGCGCAGTGCTCGCGCAGCACGCCCAGCTTGTGCTCCAGGTCGGGACCGGCGAAGAGGTTGCAGGCGTCGCCGTACTTGGCGACGTAGCGCAGCGTCTTCTTCTCCCCTCCCCCGCCGATGAGGATCGGCGGGTGCGGCCGCTGCACCGAGGCCGGGGAGTTCAGCGGGCGCTCCAGCCGGTAGTGCCTGCCGTGGTACGGGCTCTCGTCGTCCGACCACATGCGCTGAGCGATCTGCAGCGTCTCCTCCAAGCGCTCGAAGCGCTCGGCCGTGGGCGGGAAGGGCAACCCCAGCCCGAGCGCCTCGCCCTCGAACCACGCGGCCCCGATCCCCAGCCAGGCGCGCCCGCCCGAGAGCACGTCCAGGGTGGTGACGCTTTTGACGAGCATGCCGGGGTGGCGGTAGACGGCGCCGGTGACGAGCGTGCCCAGGGTGATGTTCTCGGTCACCCCGGCGGCGTAGGAGAGCGCCGAGTAGCCCTCCAGCATGGGCTCCTCGACGGCGCCGACCATTTCGATCTGCCACAAGTGGTCCATCACCCACAGGCTGGACAGCCCCGCCTGGTCGGCTTCGCGCGCGGTGCGGGCGAAGGCCGGGCCGATGTGCTCAGGGCTGCCGGCACTGGTGAAGCGGGGAATCTGGATACCGATACGCATGGCGGCTTCCTTACCGTGGTGCGCCCGAGTCCTCGGGTGCGTGTGTCGTCCGCGCCCATCGAATCAGCGCCCGGCCCCGCCGCAAAGCGATCAGGGCCCGGCGGACGCGGCGGGACCGGGCGTCGCCGAGGCTCCGACGCAGGTAGCCGCCCGGCTGCGGTGTCAGCACTCCGACGTCCACAATCACCGAAACCCTTTGTTTGTTACCAATGATAATGTATCGTCGTTAACGGATAGACGTTATCGACGAACAATCAAGGAGTCCTACTGTGACCATGGAGACACGCCGCCTCGGCAGCACCGGCCCGCGGGTGTCGACCCTGGGGCTGGGCATGATGGGCATGTCCGACCTCTACGGTCCGACCGACCGCACCGAGGCGATCGCCACCGTGCACAGCGCCCTGGACGCCGGAATCACCCTGCTCGACACCGGTGACTTCTACGGCATGGGCGACAACGAGATGCTGCTGCGCGACGCGCTGAAGGAGCGCGACCGCGGCAACGCGGTCATCAGTGTGAAGTTCGGCGGGATGCGCGGCCCCGACGGATCATGGGTGGGCTATGACGCCCGTCCCGAGGCGGTCCGCAACTTCCTCGCCTACTCGCTGCGCCGCCTGGGCACCGATCACATCGACGTCTACCGCCCGGCCCGCCTCGACCCCCGGGTGCCGATCGAGGAGACCGTGGGCGCCATCGCCGAAATGGTCGAGGCCGGCTATGTGCGCCACATCGGGCTTTCCGAGGTCGGCGCCGAGACGCTGCGCCGTGCCGCCGCCGTGCATCCCATCTGCGACCTGCAGTTCGAGTACTCGCTGATCTCCCGCGGCATCGAGGACGAGATCCTGCCCACCGCCCGCGAACTGGGCATCGGGGTGACCGCCTACGGTGTGCTCTCACGCGGGCTGCTGTCGGGCCACTGGAGCAGCGAGCGCGGCTTGGCGGCCGACGACTTCCGCGCCCGCAGCCCGCGTTTCCAGGGCGAGAACCTGCGCCACAACCTGAGCCTGGCCGAGGCGCTGGGCGCTGTGGCCCAGGACAAGGGCATCACACCGGCTCAGGCCGCTATCGCCTGGGTGGCCGCGCGCGGCGAGGACGTCGTACCGCTGGTCGGCGCGCGCCGGCGCGACCGGCTCTCCGAGGCGCTGGGCGCGCTGGACGTCGAGCTGTCGCGGGAAGAGGTCGCCGAACTCGAAAGCGCCGTGCCGCCGGGCGCGGCCGCGGGCGAGCGCTACCCCGAACCGCAGATGCGCCACCTGCCCGTCTGACACACAGGCGGCGCGGGCGACGGAGAGCGTCGGGCGTGGTGGCGGTCCCCTTGTCAGCCCCGCCCCTCCTGCACGGAGGCCGGAGCGATCCACAGGGCCTCGGCGGCGAGCAGGCCCAGGGCCTGCTCGCGCTGATCACCGGAGGTGCCTGTGCGCACGATCAGCGGGCCGCCGAAGGGCCGGCGCTCCACCAGCTCGATGCGCATGCCGATGCCGATGTCCTGCTCGGCGAGGTGGCGCAGCAGGTCGGGGTCGGAGTCGTTGACCCGCACGATGACTCCCGTGGTCCCCGCCTCGGCCGCGGACAGCAGCTGGGTCTCGCGCTCGGGCACGTCGCCCTCGCGGGTGGGGATGGGGTCGCCGTGCGGGTCGACCGCGGGATGGCCCAGGTAGGCGGCGATGCGGTCGACGAACCGGTCGGAGACCACGTGCTCGAGGATCTCGGCCTCGTCGTGGACCTCGTCCCAGGAGTAGCCCAGCGCCTCGACCAGGTAGGTCTCCAGCAGGCGGTGGCGGCGCAGGACGGCCAGCGCGGCCTTGTCGCCGGTCTCCGTCAGCTGCACGTCTCCGTAGCGGCGGTGGGACACCAGCCCCAGTTCGCCGAGCTTGCGCAGCATCCCCGAGACCGAGGAGTTGGACACCGAGAGCCGCTCGGCCATCGCCGAGATCGTCACCGGGCCGGAACCGCGTTCCTGCAGGTCGTAGATGACCTTGACGTAGTCCTCGACCGAGGTGGACGGCCGCTCGGATGCGTTCTCCATGGTCGCCACGGTATCGCGCCGGGCGCGGGTGAGCGGTCGCTCACCTGTGGGGGCACCTCTGGTCCAGCAGCTCCTCGATGCGTCGCAGACGCTCGTGCAGGGCCGCGACGCCGGCGCCGGTGGCGGGGCGCCGCTCGGGGCGCATCTCCATCGTGGCGCCGGTCTGACCGAAACCCCCGGCCGCCGCGCCGTGTGCGGCCGCCGCCTCGACGACGACCGTGATTTGCCCTGCTCATGGTTTTATCCATGATCATCCGTGCGGTAGCATTCGTACACGAGTTCGATTTCGGCCTGTCTTCCCCGGGCGCGGCACCGACTGCCCAGCTCTGGCCGCGGCAACGGGGGGATCCATGACCGCAGCACTCGCCGCCACCGCGGCGCGCCCGGGAGGCCGCCGCTGATGGCCGACGCCTTCGCCCACCTGCACACCGCCTCCGCGGCGTCGGCGCGCCACGGCACCGCGCCTCCGCAGGCGCTGGCCGAGCGCGCGGCCGAGACGGGCATGGACATGCTCGCGCTGACCGACCGCGACGGCCTCTACGGCGCCGTCAAGCACGTGCGCGCCTGCGAGCGGGCCGGAATCCGGCCTGTGCTGGGCGCCGACCTGGCCGTGGCCGCGCCCGAGGGCGGCCGGGTGGTGGTGCTGGCCCGCGGCCGACGCGGTTGGGCCTCCCTGTGCCGGCTGGTCAGCGCCGCCCACGCCGCCGGGACGCGCGGAGTGCCCGCCGTCTCGCATGCGATGGTGGCCGAGCACGCCGAAGGCCTGGTCGTGCTCGCCGGACCCGAGTCCGACGTCGGGCTGGCGGCGGCCGAGCACCACATGGAACGCGCCCGCCGGTGCCTGCAGCGCTGGCGCGAGTCCGCCGAGACCGCCGTCGAACTGGTCGACCACTACGGGCCCGCCCAGCACCGCCGGGCCACCGCGATGCTGCGGCTGGCCGAGGAGACCCGCACCCTGGCGGTGCTGAGCAACGCCGTGCGCTACCCCGAGCGCTCCGGCGCCGAGGTCGCCCGCGTCCTGGACGAGGCGCGGCGCTGGCTGCCCGGCGGCGGGCCGCCGCCCGAGCCCTGCGGTTCCCAGGCCTACCTGAAGGGCACCGCGGAGATGACCGGTGTCGCCGAACGCATCTGCGGCCCCGACCGCACCGCCGTGCGGCGGCTGCTGGCCCACACCCGCGCCCTGGCCGCCTCCTGCAGCCTGGAGTCCGGCGCCGACCTGGGTATGGACCGCCACCACCTGCCCGGGATCCCCGGCGCCCGCGACCGGCTGTGGCTGGCCTGCCGGGAGGGCATGGCCAGGTCGGGCCTGGAGGGCGACACGCGCGCACGCGCCCGGTTGGCCCGCGAACTGGAGGTCATCGAACGCAAAGGCTTCTCCGCCTACTTCCTCACCGTCGCCGACATCGCCCACCGCATCCGCGAGCACGGCATCCGCTGCTCCATCCGCGGCTCGGGCGCCGGAAGCCTGGTCAACCACCTCATCGGGATCTCGGCGGTGGACCCCTTGGCCCACGGGCTGCTGATGGAGCGTTTTCTGGCCGAGAGCCGCACCGGCCTGCCCGACATCGACCTGGACGTGGAGTCGGCCCGCCGGCTGGACGCCTACCAGGTGATCCTGGACGCCTACCCCGACGCCGCCTGCGTGTCGATGATGGAGACCTACCGCGCGCGCAGCGCCATCCGCGACGTGGGCTCGGTGATGGGTGTGCCGCCCCACGAGATCGACGTGCTGGCCAAGGCTTTTCCGCACATCCGCGCCCGCCAGATCCGCGAGGCCTGCGCCGACCTGCCCGAACTGCGCTCCGGCGGCCTGTCCGACTACCCGGTGGAGACGCTGTTCCGGCTGGCCGAGCGCCTGGACGGACTGCCCCGCCACATCGCCCTGCACCCCTGCGGCATCGTCGTCTCCGACTCCTCGCTGCGTGACCGCGCACCGCTGGAGCCCAGCCGGATCGGCTACGACATGGTCCAGTACGACAAGAACGACGTCGAGGAGATGGGGCTGATCAAGCTCGACGTCATCGGGGTGCGCATGCAGTCGGCCATGACCCACGCGCTGACCGAGGTCGAGCGCACCGAGGGCGAGTGCGTCGACGTGGACGCACTGCCCGCCGACGACGCCGCGACCTATGCGATGATCCGCTCCTCGGCCACGCTGGGCTGCTTCCAGATCGAGTCGCCCGGCCAGCGCGAGCTCGTCAGCCGGCTGCGCCCCGAGGGCATGGACGATCTGATCGCCGACATCTCCCTGTTCCGTCCCGGCCCGGTCAACAGCGACATGATCACCCCCTTCATCGCCGCGCGCGACGGCGAGCGCGCGCCCGAGCCCCCCACTCCGGTGCTCTGGGAGGTGCTGGCCGATACCGGCGGGGTGGTCGTCTTCCACGAGCAGGTCATCGCGGTGCTGCATGCCATGACCGGCTGCGGGCTGGACCAGGCCGAGGCGATGCGCCGGCAGCTGGGCACCGACGCGGGCAAGGAGGAGGTGCGCCGGCGTTTCACGGCCATGGCCGGCGAGTGCGGCCACAGCGAGCGGACGGTCGAGGAGGTCTGGCAGATCCTGTCCTCCTTCGGCGCGTTCGGGTTCTGCAAGGCCCACGCGGCGGCGTTCGCGCTGCCCACTTACCAGTCGGCGTGGCTCAAGCGGCACCATCCGGCGGCCTTCTACGCCGGGGTCCTCACCCACGACCCGGGCATGTACCCCCGCCGCGCCGTCATCGACGACGCCCGCCGCTTCGGCGTTCCGGTGCTGGGCACAGACGTCAACCGCTCCGAGCGCGAATGGAGGGTGGAGCCGGTGCCGCAGCAGGGCGGGCTGGGCATCCGCGCCGCGCTGGCCGACGTCAAAGGCATCACCGACGCCGAGATCGACGCGCTGGTGGCCGGGCGCCCCTACACCTCGCTGAACGACGTCGCCACCCGGGCGCGCCCCTCCCGCGGGGTGCTGGAGGGACTGGTGCGGGTGGGCGCCTTCGACGCGCTCTACGGGATCGGCGAGGACTCCCCGCATACGGGCGGGCTCACCCGGCGCGACCTGATGCTGCGGGTGAGCGCACTGGAGCGTACCGCGCGCCGGCCGCTGGGCGGGGGGCAGCTGCCCATCGCCCTGGAGGCCGCCGCCGAGGATACCTGCGACGAAGGGCTCCCGCCGATGACGCCGGCGGATGCGGTGCAGGCCGAGCTGGAGGTGCTGGGTTATGACGCCTCCCGGCACCTGCTGGACTGCTACGCCGAGCTGACCGCCGCGCTGGAGGCCGTGTGCGGCGCGGTGCGCGCCCGCGACCTGACCGCGGTCCCCGACGGAGCCCAGGTGCTGGTGCTGGGGGTGAAGGTGGCCACCCAGACTCCGGCGGTGCGCTCGGGCCAGCGCATCATCTTCACCACGCTGGACGACGCCACCGGACTGGTGGATCTGACGTTCTTCGAGTCGGTGCAGGAGCGCTGCGCCGCCACCGTCTTCGGGTCCTGGCTGCTGGCGGTGCGCGGGAAGGTGCGCCGGGTCGGCTCGGGCATGGCGACGGTCAACGCCACCCACGCCTATGACTTGGAGGAGCTGGCGCGGGTCTGGCATGAGGGCGGCGAGGACGCCGATACGGCGCTGCGCGAGCGGCTGGGCCGTGCGCCCGCGCGCGTGCCGGTCAGCGGCGTCGGCGGGCGGCGGATCCGCTACGCCAGCGGCTATGAGCTGTCGACCTACGCCGATATCGCACCGGCGGGGGCGGCGGGCGCGCCCCGCAAGCTCTGGCACGCCAGCCCGGGCAGCGCCGGCCGGTGAGCGGCCCGCCGCAGGGAACCGCCCGGGGCCGCCCGGCCTCTGCGGTCGCCGGCGCGGAAAGTCCCCCGAGGGTTCCTCGTGCGTGCTCCGGCCGGAAACCCCGCAACACTAGGGTTCGCAACGGGCCGGAAACCGGTCCGGTCCGCGGCCGACACGCGCGAAGGACGACACCTTGCTCACCCTCGCCCACATCAGCGACCTGCACATCGACGGCGGCGCTCGCGCCCGCGAGCGGGTCGAGCGGGTGGCGGCCTACCTCGACGGGATCGCCGACGCTCTGGACGCTCTGGTGGTCGCCGGCGATCTCACCGAGCACGGCACCGTCGCCCAGTTGGAGGAGGTTCGCGCCCTGCTGGCGGGTCGGCTGCCGGTGATGGTCTGCCCCGGCAACCACGACGTCGTCGACGGGCGGGCGCCCTTCCGGCGGGTGATGCTGGGCGAGACCGGCCCCCAGGAGCGCGGCGAGGCGCCGGTCAACGCGGTCTACCGCCTCGACGGCGGCGCCGTCGTGGTGTGCGACTCCACGGTGCCCGGCGAGGGCGGCGGCCTGCTCTCCGAGGAGACGCTGGCCTGGCTGGAGGACACGCTCGACGGGCTCGGCCGCACCCCGGTGGTGCTGGGATTGCACCACCACCCGGCGCCCCTGCACCTGCCCTCCGTGGACCCCATCGCCTTGCAGGAGCCGGACCGGCTGGCGGCGCTGCTGTCGCGCCATCCGCAGGTGGCCGGCCTGCTGTGCGGGCACGCCCACACCCCGGCGGCCACCTCCTTCGCCCGGCGCCCCCTGCTGGTGGCGCCCGGCACCGTCAGCGTCCTCCCGCTGCCCTGGGAGGACGCCCACCGGGTCACCGAGGCCCAGCCGCCGGCGATGGCCTTCCACATCCTCGACGACCAGGGCCGGATGACCACCCACTACCGGACGGTGCCCCCGCAGGAGGGGTGAGGGGCCCGGCACCGGCGCCGCGCAGCCCTCGGGCCGTCCCCGCAGGACCCCGTTCGGCCGCGCTCGGCGCACCGGCGGGGAGTGCTCACTGCCGGGCGGCGATGCCTGCGTTGACGGCCTCCGGGGACAGGACGCGCTCCAGCACCATGGTCGCGGCGCCGTGCAGGCCCGCTTCCTCGCCGCTGCGGTTGCCCACGACGCGCAGCTGGCGGGTGGCCAGAGGGATGGAGCGCTGGAAGACGACCTCGCGCACCCCGGCCACCAGGTGGTCGTGGGCCCGGCCCAGCAGCCCGCCCAGCACGATCACCTCGGGGTTGAGCAGGTTGACGGCACCGGCGAGCACCTCGCCCAGGCGGCGCCCGGCCTGGCGCACCAGCCGCACGGCGTCGGGGTCGCCCTCGTAGGCCAGCGCGGCCAGTTCGGCCACCCCCGCCACGCGGCGGTCCTGTGCGGCCATGCGCGCCAGCAGCGCCGGCCCGGCCGCCACGGCCTCCAGGCAGTCGGTGTTTCCGCACCGGCAGGGGGTGCCGCCGCCGTCGCGCACCGGAATGTGCCCGATCTCCCCGGCGGCGCCCAGCGAACCGCGCAGCAGTTCGCCGCCGGCGACGACCCCCGCGCCGATACCGGTGGAGACCTTGACGAAGACCAGGTCGCCGACGCCGGGGTGCACGGCGCGGTGCTCGCCCAGAGCCATGGCGTTGACGTCGTTGTCGAGCAGGACGGGGGCGGGGAAGCGCTCGGCCACCAGGGGCGCGATCTCGACGCCGCCCCAGTCGGCCAGCACCGGCGGGGTCTCCGCGCGCCCGGTGGCGAACTCGACGGTTCCGGGTACTCCGATACCGCTGCCGCGCACGTCGCCGGTGCCGCGGCCGCACTCCTCCAGCAGCCGCTGCCAGGTCTCCAGCAGCCAGGGCAGCGCGGCGTGGGGGCCGTGCTCGATCTCGGGCGAGCCGCTGCCGCGGGCGAGCAGGCGCCCGCTCAGGTCGCAGACGGCGGCCTGGCTGTGCGAAACGCCCAGGACGGCCGCGAGGACGACGCCGCCCGCGGCGTTGAACGCCAGGCGGGCGGGCGGGCGTCCGCCGCCGGAGGGCGCGGCGCGGTCCTCGGTGACCAGGTCGTGGCGCAGCAGTTCGGTGACGCGCAGCGCGACCGCGGGGCGGGAGAGTCCTGTGGCGCGGCCGATCTCCGTGCGGGTGGCGGCCTCGCCGCTGCGGATGAGCTCGAGCACGTGCCCGCTGGAGGCGGGGGCGGCGGCCTTGCTACGGGGCATGCCTCATTGAAACATGCTTTCGCACCGGAATCACCGGAAAGGTGGGAACTTATGTAAAAGAATGTTCAGAAGTTAAGCTTGTCTGGAACCCGAAGGGGCGGCTACGTTTCCAGGGACCCTGCTCGGCCGCGGCGCATCCCGCAGCCGCCGATTCCGCCGGCCCACTGCCGCCCGTCCCCTGGAGCGCTGACATGGCCCCTGCAACGGCTCCGCATGTGCCCGGCACCGCGGGCGCCCGGCGGCCGGGCGCCGTGCCCGCCGGCTGCGGCCCGGCGCCACCCGCCGCTCCCTACCCGGCGCGCGGCGCCGGACCCGGCCGGATCCCCTCGCCCAGCCACCGAACGGAGTCCGCATGACCACACCCCATCCCCGCGTATCCGAGGTCACCCGGCGCATCGCCGAACGCAGCGCCCGGACCCGCGCCGCCTACCTGGAGCGGATGCGCGCCGCCGCCGCCGAGGGGCCCGCCCGCTCCGGTCTGGGCTGCACCAACCTCGCCCACGGCTTCGCCGCCTGCGCGCCGGGCGACAAGCTCGCCCTGGGCCACTCGGCCAAGCCCAACATCGCGATCGTGTCGGCCTACAACGACATGCTCTCGGCCCACCAGCCGCTGGCCGACTACCCCGCCCAGCTCAAGGAGGCCGTCGCCGAGGCGGGCGGCGTCGCCCAGTTCGCCGGCGGCGTGCCGGCGATGTGCGACGGCATCACCCAGGGCCGGGCGGGCATGGAGCTGTCGCTGTTCAGCCGCGACGTCATCGCGATGGCCACCGGCGTCGCACTCTCCCACGACATGTTCGACGGCGCGCTGATGCTGGGCGTGTGCGACAAGATCGTTCCGGGACTGCTGATCGGCGCGCTGACCTTCGGCCACCTGCCGGTGGCGTTCGTTCCCGCCGGGCCCATGCCCTCCGGCCTTCCCAACAAGGACAAGGCCGCGGTCCGCCAGCGCTTCACCGAGGGCAAGGCCGACCGCGCCGAGCTGCTGCAGGCCGAGTCGGCCGCCTACCACGCGCCGGGCACCTGCACTTTCTACGGAACCGCCAACTCCAACCAGATGCTGATGGAGGTCATGGGCCTGCACCTGCCCGGCGCCAGCTTCGAGCAGCCGGGAAGCGGGCTGCGCACCGCGCTGACCGCCGAGGCCGGGCGCGCGGTGACGGGCCTGACCGCACTGGGCGAGCGCTACACCCCCGTCAGCGAGGTCGTCGACGAGCGCGCCGTCGTCAACGCGGTGGTGGCGCTGCTGGCCACCGGCGGTTCGACCAACCACACCCTGCACCTCGTCGCGGTGGCCCAGGCCGCCGGGATCGAACTGAGCTGGGACGATTTCGCGGAGCTGTCGGAGGTCGTGCCGCTGCTGACCCGGATGTATCCCAACGGGGCCGCCGACGTGAACCGGTTCCACGACGTCGGCGGGATGCCGTACCTGATCGGCCAGCTGCTGGACAGCGGGCTGCTGCACGAGGACGTCGCCACCGTCGCCGGACCCGGCCTGGCCCGCTACCGCCGCCGGCCCGTGCTCGGCGACGACGGCCTCACCTGGGGCGAGGAGCCCCGGGAGAGCGCCGACACCACCGTGCTGCGCAGCGCCGAGGAGCCCTTCAGCGCCGACGGCGGGCTGCGCATGGTCCGCGGCAATCTGGGCCGGGCGGTCATCAAGGTCTCGGCGGTGGAGCCCGAGAACCGCGTCGTCGAGGCGCCCGCGCGCGTCTTCGACAGCCAGGCCGGCCTGCAGGAGGCCTTCGCCGCCGGCGAGCTGGACGGCGACGTGGTGGCGGTCGTGCGCTTCCAGGGCCCGCGTGCCAACGGCATGCCCGAGCTGCACAAGCTCACCCCCACGCTCGGGGTGCTGCAGGACCGCGGCCACAAGGTCGCGCTGGTCACCGACGGCCGCATGTCCGGTGCTTCGGGCAAGGTGCCGGCCGCCATCCACGTCTCCCCCGAGGCGGCGGCCGGCGGCCCGCTGGCGCGGGTGCGCGACGGGGACCTCGTCCGTGTGGACGCCGCGGCGGGCGCGCTGGAGGTGCTGGGCGCCGAGGACCTGGGTGAGCGTCCGGCCGCCGAGCCGACCGTGGACTCCTCCGCCGGCACCGGCCGCGAGCTCTTCGCCGCCTTCCGCGCCTCCGTGGGTCCGGCCGAGCGCGGCGCCGGCGTGTTCGGGGCGCTGCGGTGAGCCGCCCCCAGCCGCCGTCCAAGCAGCGCCCCTGGCTGGTCGCCGACATCGGCGGCACCAACGCCCGGTTCGGGCTGGTCGAGGAGCCCGGCACCCGCCCGGAGCGGGTGCGCCGCCTGGAGGGGGCCGAGCACGCCGACCTCGCCGCGGCTGCCACGGCCTACCTGGAGCAGGTCGGTGCGACCGCCGAACCGGGCGCCGCGTGCGTGGCGGTGGCCGGCCCGGTCGGCGGCGACCGGGTCCGGCTGACCAACTCCCACTGGGACTTCTCGGCCGCGGCCACCCGCGGCCGGCTGGGGCTGGACCACCTGGAGGTCGTCAACGACTTCGCGGCGCTGGCCCTGTCGCTGCCGCGGCTGGGCGGCGCTGACCTGGTGTCGCTGGGCGGCCCCGATACCGTCCCCGAGGGCCCCATGGCCGTGCTGGGCCCGGGCACCGGGCTGGGCGTGGCCGGGCTGGTGCCGGCCGAGGGCGCCGGCTGGGTGCCGGTGCCCGGCGAGGGCGGCCACGTCGACGTGCCCGCGGTGGACGAGCGCGAGTGGGAGATCGTGCGCCTGCTGCGCGCCCGGCAGGGCGCGGTCACCGCCGAGTGCTTGCTGTGCGGCCCCGGGCTGGGCCGGCTGCACGGCGCGCTGGCCGAGGTGCGCGGCGTCGCGGCGCCCGAGCGCACCGCCGCCGAGATCTGCGCCGAGGCGACCGAGGACCGGTTGTGCGCCGAGGCGCTGGACGTGTTCTGCTGCCTGTTGGGCGGCTTCGCCGGAAACGCGGCCCTGAGCCTGGGCGCGACGGGAGGCGTGTTCCTGGGCGGGGGCATCCTGCCGCGTATCATCCCCGTGGTGCGCTCCAGCGGCTTCCGGCGCCGCTTCGAGGACAAGCACCGGATGAACGACTATCTGCACGGCATCGCCACGATGCTGATCGTGGCGCAGGACCCGGCGCTGCTGGGCGCGGCGGCCCGGCTGGACCAGCGCCTCGAAACCGTACAAGGAGACGTGCATGAACCCGCGCAGCAGTGAGGACCTGTTCGACCTCGCCCCCGTGGTGCCGGTGGTGGTCCTCTCCGACGCCGCGGACGCGGTGCCGATGGCCCGCGCGCTGGTGGCCGGCGGGCTGCCTGCGGTGGAGGTGACGCTGCGCACCGAGGCTGCACTCGGCGCGATCGAGCGCATCGCAGCCGAGGTGCCCGACGCCGTGGTCGGCGCGGGCACGGTGACTACGCCCGAGCAGGCCGAAAGGGCCGCCGCCGCCGGCGCCGGATTCCTGGTCTCCCCCGGCTGCACCGCCGGGTTGTACGAGGCGATGGCCGCCACCGGGCTGCCGACGCTTCCGGGGGTGTCCACGGCCTCGGAGGCGATGGCGCTGCTGGAGCGCGGAGCCACGGCGCTGAAGTTCTTCCCCGCCGAGGCGGCGGGCGGACGCGCCTACCTCACGTCGCTGGCGGGCCCGCTGCCGCAGGTGCGCTTCTGCCCCACCGGCGGCGTCACCGCGGCGTCGGCGCCCGACTACCTGGCGCTGCCCAACGTGGGCTGCGTCGGCGGCACCTGGCTGACTCCGGCCGATGCACTGGCCGCCGGGGACTGGGAACGCGTGGGCCAACTGGCGAGCGAGGCCGCCGCGCTGGCCCCGGCGCGCTAGCTCCGGCTTCCGCCGGTGCCGGGGGCGGTTCGCCGCCCCCGGCACCGGGCGGGCGCTCAGGCGGCCACGACGCGGGTGCCCGCGGCGCGGTCGAGCAGCGACCTGCCTGCCCTCGTGTCGGAGGTGACCATGATCCCGCTGACGATGTGACCGAGCATGCAGGGCAGCAGGAGCAGGCCGAAGACGGCGGCGCGCCCGGCCGCGCGGCCGGTGGACAGCGGACGGCCGGTGTCGGCGGCGACCACCCGGATGCCGGCGATCCGCTTGCCCGGGGTCTGGCCGCGCCGCGCCACGGGCAGCCAGTGGTAGCAGAACAGCGCTGCCAGGGAGAGGACGGCGGCCGAGGTCGCGCCGATGTTCAGCGACACCTGGTTGTCGGGCAGCCCCAGCAGGGTCACGGCCGCATAGGTGAGCATCATCACCAGCATGGAACCCGCGTAGAGGATCAGCACCGACAGCGGAAGGTCGACGACGGCGGCGACCAGCCGCCGCGCCGGGTCGGCCGAGGGCCGCTGCGGCGCCTGTGCGCCGTAGTGCGCTCCCGGCGGGGCCTGCCACGGCTCGGCGGGGCCGTACCCGGGCCGGGGCGGCTCCTGCCGCGACCGCCCGCCGGTGCCGTCGAACGATCCGGGGTCGTGGGGGTGGGTCATCGCCGTCCTCGGTGTGGTCGGGTGCGAACCGACGGTATTCTGCCATTCCCGGCGCCTGGAGCCCCCGCGCGCCCTACCCGCCGCTGAGCGGGACGGCGGCCTTGAGCAGCATCTCGGCGTACTCCTCCTCGGGAACCGAGTCGAGCACGACGGCCCCGCCCGCGCCCACGGCCAGATCCGGCCCCTGCCGCACGGCCGTGCGGATGACGATGCTCAGGTCCGCGGTGCCCTGGTGGGAGAGGTAGCCCAGGGCTCCGGAGTACACGCCGCGCGCCGAGTTCTCCAGCCGGTCGATGATCTCCATCGTGCGCAGCTTGGGCGCGCCGGTCATCGACCCGCCGGGAAAGCAGGTCCGCACCGCGTCGACGGGGTGCACATCCGGACGCAGGCGCCCGCGCACGGTGGAGACGAGCTGGTGCACGGTGCTGTAGGACTCGGTGTACATGAACCGCGGCACCTCGACGGTGCCGACCTCGCAGACCCGGCCCAGGTCGTTGCGCAGCAGATCCACGATCATCAGGTTCTCGGCGCGGGTCTTGGCTCCGGTACGCAGCTCACGGGCGCGGCGGGCGTCGGTACCGGGGTCGGCGCTGCGCGGCGCGGTGCCCTTGATGGGACGGCTCTCGGCGACCGCGTCGGCGCCGATGCGCAGGAACCGCTCGGGCGACGCGCTGTGCACCGTCGTCTCCCCCAGCCGCAGCAGCGCGGCGTAGGGGGCCGGGGCGGAGCGGCGCAGGCGGCGGTAGAAGTCGAGGTCGTCGGTCGGTGCCGGGGCCCGCAGCCGGTTGGTCAGGCAGATCTCATAGCTCTCGCCGTGCTCCAGCTGCCGCAGGCACTCCTTGACGTCGGTGAGGTATCCCTCGCGGCTGCGCTCCAGCAGCGTCTCCAGGTCCGCCTCGCCGTCCGCCGTCACCGGCCCGGGCGGCGGGGCCGGCGCCGCGCCGAGCGCGGACAGGGCGCGTGCCGTCTGCTCGGCCCAGTCCGCGGCTCCGGGGCCGCGGCCGACGAGGTAGGTGCGGTCGCGTTCGTGGTCGACGGCGAGCAGGCGGTCGCAGCGCAGCCAGACGGCGTCGGGCGCCGGCGAGCGGTGGACGGCCGCGCCGCCGCAGTCGGCCTTGAGTTCGTAGCCGAAGTAGCCGACGTAGCCGCCCGTGAAGTCGAACGGCAGCCCTCCGGGCGGCGGCACGGGCCGTTCGGGGGCGCGCCGGCGCAGGGCGTCGAAGATCGTGCCGGGCTCGCGGCGGCTCGGCCCGGTGGCGGGGGCGACCGTGACGGCGCCTTCGCCGACGCGGTAGGACAGCACCTCGCCGTCGGGGCCCTGGGCGTCGCCGAGGAACGAGAAGCGGGCGGGTCCGCCGGTGCGGCTGCTGTCGAGCCAGAAGGCGTGGGGACTGCGGGCGTAGAGCCGAGTGAAGGCGGCTTCGGTGTCGACCGCGTGGCCGAGGACCCGAACGTGGGGCGGCGAGGGCGGCATCGCCGCAGCGGCGCCGCTGCGCGGGGCGGAGGAGGCGGCCGGTGCGCCCTCGCCCGTGCTCGCCGCCGTGCGAGTGCCGGCGCCGGGACCGGTCTCGCGAGCCAGGCGCAGGAAGTTGGCGATCAGGTCGCCGCCGTGCTCGCCGGCGACCGACTCGGGGTGGAACTGCACGCCCCACCGCGGCAGGCGGCGGTGCTCGACGGCCATGACGACGCCGTCCTCGGCGAAGGCGGTGGCGGCCAGCTCCGGCGGCAGCGGAGTGCGCGCCGCCAGCGAGTGGTAGCGCACGGCGGTGAAGTCCTGTGCCAGGCCGGTGAAGAGCCCGGCTCCGTCGTGGCGGATGCGGCTGAGACGGCCGTGGCGGGCGGCCGGGGCCGCGGCGACCTCTCCCCCGGCCAGCTGGACCAGCGCCTGGTGGCCCAGGCACACGCCCAGCACGGGCACGGCGGGCGCACGGGTCAGCGCCGCGCCGAGGAGCCCGAGGTCGCGGCGGCGGGCCGGATGGCCGGGGCCGGGTGAGACGACCACGGCGGCGTATCCCTCCAGCACCGGCGGCGTGTCCTCGCCCAGGCGGGGATCGTCGTTGGTCCACACGTCGGGCTCGGCGCCCGCGGCGCGCGCGATCAGGTGGAAGAGGTTGTAGGTGTAGGAGTCGTGGTTGTCCACGAGCAGTACCCGCATGCGGCTCCTGCAAGGTCGGCGGTGCCGCCCAGGCTACGGTTCGCCGCCGCGCCGCCCTGTGGCCGGGGCGGCTGCGGGACCGGGGCTGTTTGCCGTCGGGGAACCGGAACGCCCCTTCTGTCCTGCGGTGTTTGATTCCGGACAGCAGAGAATGCGCCATCACGCACTTCCGATACCCGATTTTCGCCGGCGTCCTGAGACACTGGCCGCACCGTGCCCCGCACACCCCCGGAAGGACACATGCACGCGCCCTCCAGCCTCTTCGGCCATCTCGTGGCCCTGATGCACGCCACCGCCGACGCGGTCATCGCCGTGTCGGCCGAGGGGACCGCACGCGTCTGCCCGCGCGCCGAGCTCGGCGCGACCGAGCGCGAGGCCTACTCCCGCGATCTGCTGCTGGCCGAAGGCGTCGTACCCACTCCCGCCGCACTGCACGATGTGATGGCCCGCATCGCCGCCGAACTCGGCGACGGCTGGGACCTGGTCGCCTGAGCCGCGCCGGGCCGCCGGCCCCGCCGTGGGGGCGGTTGGTTGCTGCGGCCGCTGGGCGGGTAGGGTCACGCACCGCCCATGCACCAGCCCGAGGGGGAGCGAGCAAGCGATGACCGATCTGCTGGAGTTGCACGGCCAGGCGATGGCGGAGTTCGACCGCAGGGTCCGCGCCATCCGGGTCACGCAGTGGGGCGATCCCACCCCTTGCTCAGATTGGGACGTGCACGACCTGCTCAACCACCTCACCGGTGAGCAGCTGTGGGTGCCCTTCCTGCTCGCGGGCGGCACGATGGAGGAGGCCGGCGACCGCTACGAGGGCGACGTGCTCGGCGAGGAGCCCGTGGCCACCTGGGAGGTCGCCTCGCGCGAGTCCCGCTCGGCCTGGCTGCAGCCGGGCGCCTTGGAGCGGACCGTGCACCTGTCCTTCGGCGACGCCCCGGGCGAGCTCTACCTCTGGCAGATGACCTTCGACCTGGCGGTCCACGCCTGGGACATGGCCCGCGCCATCGGCGCAGACGAGAAGCTCGACCCCGGCCTGGTCGAGTCCCTGGTGGATTGGCTGGGCGGGCAGAGCCCCGGCGCCGGCGCCCTGTTCGCCCCGCCCGTGCCCGTGGGAGACGACGCCGACGCCCAGACGCGCCTGCTGGCCCTGACCGGGCGCAGCGTCTAGCCGCACCGGCTCGGGCCGCCCGGCCCCGGTGAAATCCTCCGGCCCGAGCACCGGGAACCCTCCGCGATCCGCGGACGGGTTCCCGGGGGCCTTCCCCGGCGGCACAGGCGGTGTTCGTTCGGAAGCGTACAAACCCCGGCGGGCGAACTTTGGCCGTTTCGGCGGGTGCCCTCCGCCGCGCGCTGCCACAGGATCGTGGCCATGTCCCAACCCGAACACCGGCCCTCGGCGGCCGCACTCGCCCGGTCCGCGCTGCGCTGCGAACACCCCTCCCGCGACGACCTGCTCGGGGTGCTGTCCTGGCCCGACGAGGACCTGCTGGAGCTGGTCGCGGCCGTCGGCCGGGTCCGCCGCCGGTTCTTCGGCGACCGCGTCAAGCTCAACTACCTCGTCAACCTCAAAAGCGGGCTGTGCCCGGAGGACTGCACCTACTGCTCGCAGCGGCTGGGCTCCGGCGCCGACATCGTCACCTACACCTGGCTCAGCTCCGAGCAGACCCGCCGGGCCGCCGCCTGCGGGATCGAGGGCGGAGCGGCCCGGGTGTGCCTGGTGGCCAGCGGCCGCGGGCCCACCGACCGCGACGTCGACCGCCTGGCCCCGGCGATCGCGGCCATCAAGGACGACAACCCCGGCGTGGAGGTGTGCGCCTGCCTGGGGCTGCTCTCGCCCGGCCAGCCCGAGCGGCTGCGCGAGGCCGGTGTCGACGCCTACAACCACAACCTCAACACCTCCGAGGAGCGCTACGCCGACATCTGCTCCACCCACGGCTTCGCCGACCGCGTCGAGACGGTGCAGCGGGCCGCGCAGGCCGGCCTCTCCCCGTGCTCAGGTCTGATCGCGGGCATGGGCGAAAGCGACGGCGACCTCGTCGACGCCCTGCAGGAGCTGCGCAGGCTCGATCCCGACTCGGTTCCGGTCAACTTCCTCATCCCCTTCGACGGCACACCGCTGGCCGGGCGCTGGGAACTGACGCCGCAGCGGTGCCTGCGCATCCTCGCCGCCGCCCGGCTGGTCTTCCCCGATGTCGAGGTGCGCCTGGCCGGCGGCCGCGAGATCCATCTGCGCAGTCTGCAGCCGCTGGCGCTGCACCTGGCCAACTCGATCTTCCTGGGCGACTACCTGACCAGCGAGGGCGGACCCGGCGCCGCCGACCTGGAGATGGTGCGCGACGCCGGCTTCCGGGTGCAGGGCACCGATGCGCAGAGTCTGCCCGCCCACCGGCTCGACCTGGTGCGCCCGCGCCGCCGCGGCGCCGGCACCGACCGGCCGCCCAACGCCTGAGATCCCGGCCGGCCCGCGCCGAGCAGGCCCCGGCGCGGGCTAGCCTCAAGGCATGGACACCGATGTGTGGCTGCGGACGTCGCGGCTGGTGCTGCGCGGCTGGCGGGCCGAGGACCGGGAGCCCTTCGCACGGCTCAACGCCGACCCCGAGGTCATGGCGCACTTCCCGGCCGCGCTGACCCGGGACGAGTCCGACGCGACGGCCGACCGCATCCAGGTGCGCATGGACGAGCGCGGTTTCGGCCTGTGGGCGCTGGAGGTCGCCGAGACCGGCGCGTTCATCGGCTTCACCGGTCTGAGCCTGGCGCGCTTTCCCGCGCACTTCACCCCGGCTGTGGAGGTCGGCTGGCGGCTGGCCCGCCACGCGTGGGGGCGCGGCTACGCCACCGAGGCCGCGCGCGCCGCCGTGGCGTTCGGGTTCGACCGCTGCGGGCTGGAGGAGATCGTCTCCTTCACCGCCCGCACCAACGTGCGCTCCCAGGCGGTGATGCGGCGGCTGGGCATGCGCTGCGACTCCGCCGACGACTTCGACCACCCGGAGCTTCCCTCCGGGCACCGGCTCGGGCCGCACGTCCTCTACCGGCTGGCGGCCGACGACGCGTAACCCGCCGGAAACGGCGGCGGGCTATCCTTCTCGGCTGTGCACATCACGATCAGCGAAATGGCCTGGGACGATCCCGTCGGCGTCCGTCTGCGCCGCGACCAGGAGCGCGAGACGATCGAGCGCTACGGCGGCGACCTCGAACAGGGCGCGAAGCCCTCGGCGGAGGACACCGCGGTGTTCCTGGCGGCCGCCGAGTCCGAGGGCGGCGAGGTGGTGGGCTGCGGCGCGCTGCGCCGGCTCGACGAGCACACCTTCGAACTGAAGCGGATGTATGTGGTGCCCGACCGGCGGGGCCGCGGGATCGGCGCGGCGCTGCTGCACGCGCTGGAGGACGCCGGCCGCGAGCGCGGCGCGCGGCGGATGCGCCTGGAGACCGGTGTCGAGCAGCCCGAGGCGATGCGGCTCTACGAGCGCTGCGGCTACAGCCGGATCCCGTTGTACGGCCCGTATGTGGGCTGTGCGGCGAGCGTATGCTACGGAATCGACCTGCGGTCCGCCCCCTTCCCCGCGCCGGCCTGAGCGCCGCGGCGCGGGCGGCGGCCTGAACTGTACGACCCCGGTCTGCCGGGTGCGGCGCCGGCCGGAGCGGCCGACGCGCACGGTGTACACGCCGATTGCGAAGCGCCACGCGTCGGCCTCGGAAATGGCTGACCCTCGTTGATCTTGTACCCACTGTGACGGAAACCGTTTTCCAGTGACCGTAGGTACAAGATCAACGGTGATGTCCGGGTGCGCCCGGCGCAGCGCCGCCTACCTGGCCTCACGGCCCGGAGCCGCCGGGGCGTGGCGTGCCGAGCAGGTGGCGGCGCTGCTGTGCGTACCGGGCTCCGGCTCCCCAGGCGCGGTCAGGGATTGTCCACCTTGAAGGGGTCGTGCTCGGCCAGCAGCTTGTCCAGGCGCGCCTGGTCGACGCGCCCGGAGACGGTGGTCTCCTCCTGGCGGTCGCGTACGCACTTGGCCAGCGTGAACGCCGAGGTGATCACGTAGAGCAGACCCAGCGCGAGGAACGCACGCGTCCACGCGCCGACGGGCAGGAAGGCGACGCCCGTAGCCATGCCGATGGCCGAGACGCCGAACGACAGCGCGGATTGGACGAAGAACGCCTGTGTGTTGGTGGGGCGTACCTGTGTAGTGCTCATGGGTCCATGCTGGCCGCCGCGCGGCCGCGGCACCCGAGTGCGCGTACTCAGATCCGCGCCCGGACCGGCGGGCGTCGGCGGTACCCGACTCCGCCGAGAGCGGCGCCGATCTCGCGGGCGGCGCTCGGCGCTTCGGCTTTCGGCCGAACCCCCGCGCCCCTGCTCGGCCTGATGCGGCCACGGCACATGCGGCTCCGCCCCTGCCGCCCGGCCCGCGCGCCGTGACAGGCTGGCGTTCGCCGCCCGATACGGCCAGGCCTCCATTTTGTCCGAATTGCGAGATTTCGATTTCGCACAATGAGACGACACGGTAGGTTTCCTCCATGGCAGTACAGCGATGGGACTCCCGCCTCTACGACGACCGCCATTCCTACGTCACGCGAAACGGGCAGGACCTCGTCGGCGAGCTCGCCCCCCGCCCCGGCGAGCGGATCCTCGACGCCGGATGCGGCACGGGCGAGCTGGCCGCCGCCCTGGCCGACGCCGGAGCCGAGGTCGTGGGCGTCGACTCCAGCCCGGAGATGATCGACCGCGCCCGCGAGCGCTTCCCCCACCTGGACCTGCGCCTGGCCGACCTGCGCGAACTGGATTTCGACGCCGGATTCGACGCCGTACTCAGCAACGCCGTGCTGCACTGGATCCCCGATGCCCCCGCCGCCGCTGCCTCCATGGCCGCCGCGCTGCGGCCCGGCGGGCGCCTCGTCGCCGAGCTGGGCGGCGCAGGCAACATCACCGCCATCCGCGGCGCCGCGCAGGGCCTGCGCGCCGAGTTGGACCTGCCGCGCGCCGAGGAGGCCTGGTACTTCCCCGGCATCGACGAGTACTCCGCCGTGCTGGACGGGGCCGGGCTGAAGGTCACCGGCGCCTGGCTGTTCGACCGCCCCACCCGCCTGGAGGGCGACGACGGCCTCGCCGCCTGGCTGCGCATGTTCGGCGCGCCGCTGCTCGCCGGCGCCCCCGCCCCCGACGCCTTCGTCACCCTCCTCACCGACCGGCTGCGCCCGGTCCTGCACCACACCGGCGGCTGGTGGGCCGACTACGTGCGCCTGCGCGTCTCGGCGACCAAGCCCGAGGGCTGATCGCCCCGGCCGCCCCCGCACGGGCGGCACCCGGTTTACCCGCGGACGTGGCCGCTGCCGGCCGCTTCCCGTGCGCCGTTCCCCCGGCGGGCGCCCTCGCGCGGCCCTAGGGTGAACCCATGGTGTGGCAACGCGAGGTCGATCTGGTGGTCCCGCTCTGGCAGGGCGGCGACGACGTGCGTGTGGCCGCCGGGGCCGGCGCCCTGGCCCGGCTGGTGCCCACCCACGCCGGGAGGCTGCACATCGCCGTCTCCGAAGGGGCCCGCACCGCCCGCGAGGGCGTACGCAACCTCGACACCGTCGCCGAGACCACCCGCCACATGCGCGAACGCCTGGCCCGCCGCTCCCCCGGCAGCGTCCTCACCCTCGGCGGCGACTGCGCCAGCGACATCGCCGCCGTCCAGCACCTCGCCCGGCGCCACCCGGGTTTGACCGTCTACTGGGTCGACGCGCACGGCGACCTGAACACACCGGCCGAGTCCCCCAGCGGGCTCGCCCACGGCATGGCGCTGCGCACGCTCCTGGGCGAGGGCCACCCCGAGCTGACCGGCCCGGCCGGACCGGCACTGGCCCCCGACCAGGTCGTGCTCGCCGGCGTGCGCGACCTGGACCCGTCCGAGCGGGCCTATATCGCCGCCAACTCCGTCACCGCGCTCGGCCCCGCCGAGGTGAGCGCCGAGCCCGCGGGTATCGCCGCCGGCCGCCGCGCCGGCTCCCCCGCCTATGTGCACCTGGACATCGACGTGTGCGACCCCCCGGAGATGCCCGCCGTCTCCGTGCCCGCCCCCGGCGGTCCGGGCACGGCCGCCGTCGCGCGCGCCCTGGCCGCCGTCGCCGCCCACCACCGCGTCGTGGGTGTGGCCGTCACCGAGTACGCCCCGGTGATCGAGCACGACGAGGACCGCATCCGGGCTCTGCTCGACGGCCTGCACCTGCTCGACGGCGCCTCGGACTGACTGCACCCCGCTCCGCGGCCTATGCTGCGTGGATGGACCTCTTGATCGTGTGCCAGGCCTGCCAGGGCAGCGGACTGCGCGTCTCCGTCGTCGGCTACGCCGGCAGCGACCTGACCGGGGAGATGGTGGTGCCCCGTCGCTGCGGCGAGTGCGCGGGTGCCGGGCGCGTGCGCACCTCCGGCTGGACCGCCGGTTCCGACCCCGACGACCGAGCGACCTGAGCCGTCGCCCCCGGGGCTACAGCCGCAGCCACCCGGTGGGCACCCGCCAACGGCCGCCCGCCTCCAGGTGCTGCACCACCGCCTTCTCCAGCCGGCTCCGCTGCGGCGCGCGGCCGGTGTCGACCTCGGGCAGGCCGAAGACGAAGCGGAAGACGTCGGCGTCGCCGGGGGTGTCCTGCTCCACCAGGGTGAAGCGCCGCTGGAAGGCGAGGATGTTGGACGACTCCGGCAGGTACTGCGCCAACTGCGGGTCCAGCAGCCACGAGGAGCACGCGGCGAGGGGATAGTCGAGGCCGAAGTGCTCGGCGAAGAAGTCCCGGGCCCGCGCCAGCGACTCCTCCACCCGCGCGGGATCCAGCGGTCCCGCGGCCGGGATGTGGATCCGCAGCACCGGAGCGCCGCGGACGAACTCCGGTCCAAGCGCCGCGGCCTCCTCGGGCGGATACCAGCGCACCGCGCCCTCGGCGTGGACGCGGTCGGGCTCGTACTGCAACCGCCCCAGCTCGTAGAGGCCGCAGCGGAAGGGCAGCGCGATCCAGGTGGCGGTCTCCAGCCCCAGGCGTCCGAACATGGCGCGGGTCTGGGCGACGTGGCGGCCGGTGTCGGCAAGGGTCGCCGCGCTCACTGAGGCGGGCACGCCGCTGCGGGCGTGGGCGGCCAGCACCAGCGGCGCCGCGGCCGCCAGCGCCACGAGTACCGAGCAGCGCACCCGGGCGTCCGGGGCGTGCACCAGCACCGGCCAGTCGCGCCAGGCGGTGCGTTCTCGGAGCAGGTCGTCGGCCAGGCGCGCGTACATGGTCTCCACGACCCACAGCAGTTCCCCGGGCCAGGAGGCGTCGGGCCACAGCGCCACGATCTCGTCCTCGTCGGCCGGGTCCAGCCCCAGCGGCGCCAGCGCCCGCCGTGCCCGGGACGCGGGAGGCGGGTCCACTCCGCCCTCGGGCGGCCGCAGTTCGGCGGCCTGAGCGAGCCAGTCGCGCGCCTGCTCCCCGAGCCCCAGCCGCCGGGCGGCCACATCAGCGTCCATGCGCCCATGATCCGAGCCCCGCACTGCGGGCACAACGGGGATTTCGCCCAAAGCAGACCCTGGGACTCACGTCACAGGAGGCGACATAGTCTGATACGGGGACAACCCGAACTCGACCGACCACCGGACAAGGGGACCACCGCCGATGCCCGACCCGGCGCAGCAGGTACGCGACTGGCTGGCCACCTACGACACCCCTGCCGCATCAGTGGCCGAGCTCCTCTGCGACCGCCATCCCCGCGAGCGTGTCGCGCTCACCCAGATCGGGCCGGGTCTCCAAGGCAGCGACCTGACCTACGGCGAACTCGCCGACCGCTCCGCGGCGCTGGCCGCGGGCATGGCCGCCCTGGGGGTGGGCCGCGGCGACCACGTGGCCACCATGGTGGCCGCAGGCGCCGACCTGGCCGTGGCGGCGCTGGCGGTGTGGCGGCTCGGAGCCGTGCACCTGCCGCTGCTGACCGCCTTCGCCCCCTCGGCGATCGCCCACCGCCTCACCGCCGACACCGCGCTGGTGGTCTGCGACGAGGACCAGCGCTCCAAGCTCGATCCCGGACCCGACCTGCCCGCCGACGCAGTCCGCCGGGTGGCCACCACCGGCGGCGCGCCGCTGCGCGAGGGCGACAGCACCCTGGCCGGCCTGGAGGCGGCGGGCGCCGGCGCTTCGGCGCCGGCCGAGGCGGTCGGCGGCGACGCCCCCTTCGTCCTGATGCACACCGCCGGCAGCGCCGGGCCCGCCAAGGGCATCCCGGTGCCCGTCCGGGCGCTGGCGGCCTTCCACGCCTACCACCACTACGGCCTGGACGTCGCGGACGAGGACGTCTACTGGAACACCGCCGACCTCAACGGCGCCTACGGCCTCTACCACGGCCTGATCTCCCCGCTGCTGGCCGGGCACCGGACGCTGCACCTCGACGCCGGCTTCGATCCGGAGCTGGTGCTGGACGTGCTGGAGACCCACGAGGTGACCAACCTCGCCGCGGCGCCCACGATCTACCGCTCGCTGCGCGCGACGCTGAAGACGCTGCCGCCGGAGATCGCCCTGCGGCGCCTCTCCAGCGCGGGCGAGCAGCTGGGCGCCGACGTCCTGGAGTGGGCGCGCGACGTGTTCGGAGTGCCCGTGCGCGACCACTACGGCCAGATCGAACTGGGCATGTGCGTGGGCCACGCCAACCACCCCGACCTCGCCGCCGAGCCCGACGACGCCGACTCGCTGGGCGCCGCCCTGCCGGGATGGCGCGCCACGGTGCTGGAGCCCGTCTCCGACGAGGAGGCCCCGCCCGGCGCGTTCGGCCGGATCGCGGTGGACGTCAAGGACAGCCCGCTGATGTGGTTCACGGGCTATCGGGAGGCGCCCGCGGCCGCCGCGGCGCGGTTCACCCCCGACGGCCGCTGGTACCTGACCGGCGACACCGGCACCCGCGACCGCGAGGGCAGCCTGTACTTCTCCTCCCGCGACGACGACGCCATCCTGACCTCGGGCTACCGCATCGGCCCCTACGACGTGGAGTCGGCGCTGCTGGAGCATCCCGCGGTGCAGGAGGCGGCCGTCTACGGGGTGCCCGACGAGCTGCACGGGCAGCTGGTGGCGGCGACGGTCGTGCTGGACGAGGGCGCCGTCGGCGACGACGACCTGGCCGAGGATCTGCGCGAGATCGTGCGCACCAGGTTCGCCTCGCACGCCTACCCGCGGCGCATCACCTTCGCCGACGAGCTGCCGCGCAGCCCGTCGGGCAAGATCCGGCGGGCGCGCCTGGGCCGGCCGGGGGCCTGACGCCGCGCCCGCGACCGGGGCGCTAGCCGGCCTGCACGCCGGAGACGAGGTCGTCGATGCGCGCGGCCATCTCCATGTCGGCCTCGGTCACCCCGCCGGCGGCGTGGGTGGTCTGGTGGAAGGTGATCCGGTTGTAGCGGATGTCGATGTCGGGATGGTGACCGGCCTCCTCGGCCGCGTGGGCGACCGAGGCGACCAGGCTGATCCCGCTCAGGAAGTCGGGCATGCGCACGGTGCGCCGGATCGCGTTGCTCTGGTTCTCCCGCTCCCAGCCGTCGAGCCGCTGCAGGCCCTGGGCGATCTGGTCCTCGGTGAGCAGGTCCATGGGTCGACTCCTGGATGTAGACGGTCGGTTGTCTTGCGGTGGGGGTCCTACCGCAGCGGGCCCGCGGGCAATCGCGGTGAAGATCGCGAAACCTGTTTCTTTACATTGTAGATTCACATGGGGCCCGGTTCGGCGCGGCGCCGGAGCGGGGATGCGCTCAGGCCTGGCCCTCGGGGTCGAGCGGGACCTCGCCCGGCGGGTAGTCGTCCTCGTCGACTTCGACGCTGGGCACCCCGCTGGGCGCGGGGGACGGCGTGGGTTCGGGCGCCGTGCCCGGCTCGGTGCCGGGCTCGGTTCCCGGGGAGGACTGCGGCGCCGAAGAGGGCTGCGGCGGCGGGGTGGCCTGGGAGGTGACGTTGTGCAGCAGCAGGTACACCGCCGTCACCACCGCCGCCAGCAGCACCAGCACCAGCAGCAGCGCGGCGGCCATCGACCAGCCGGTGCGCGTGGAGCGGCCCGGTTCCCGCCGCAGGAGCGCCGCGCCCCCTGGCGTCACCGCCCCTGCCGGGGCGGCCCCGTGCGGGGTCCGGCTCCCGGCGCGGGAGGGTTCCGCCGAGGCGGCTCCCGACATCCGCCGCAGGCCGACCAGAGCCCACGACCAGGCCGCGGCGGCCGGGGTGCCGCCGCGCTCGGCCCAGTACGGGGCGTAGGAAGGCGCGGCCGAGGCGGCGCCGGAGTCCTGCTCGCCGGCCGAAACGGGCTCCAGGTAGGCCTCGGCCCCGCGCGGTCCGCTGTGGCGCACGGCCACCCACGAGGCGGCCGGGCTGGACAGGCTGGAGGCCAGGACCCTCGGCGGGTCGGCGACACCCGTTCCGCCGCGCACGGCGGCGGCGAAGCGGTCGCGCGCGGCGGGGTCGGCGGCGGCCCCGGAGCTGAGCATGGCGACGCTCACCCGCCGCCCGCGGGAGTCGCGGGCGCGGTAGACGACGCCCTCGGGGGTCGTGCCCACCCGGTCGGTGAGCCTGAACGGCCCGAGCTGGCGCGGATCCGCATCGTGCAGGGACACCCGAAGCCTCCTTCTCTCCCCTGGCCGCGGCCGCGGTCGCATCGGCACGGATGCCCCGAGACGACCGGTTCCTTGCAGGATCAGCGGGTAGCATCGCCGGTGCGTGACCATCAACGTACCCGGCGGCGCGCAGCGGCACCGCGCCGCGTTGGAAAGGCTGGTGACATGGCCGAGGCCGATCTCTCGGGCGGGCACGGGGACGAGGCGGGAGCGCGCGGGCGTCCGGGCGCACCCACGGGCGAGCCCACGCGGCTGCTGCGCGCCGCGCTGCAGGAGGTCTCCACCGTCATCGTCGGCCAGGACCAGATGATCGAGCGCAGCATGGTCGCACTCATCGCACGCGGCCACTGCCTGCTGGAGGGCGTGCCCGGCATCGCCAAGACGCTGGCGGTCTCCACCCTGGCCAAGGTCACCGGCGGCTCGTTCGCGCGCGTGCAGTTCACACCCGACCTGGTGCCCTCCGACATCGTCGGCACCCGCATCTACCACCCCTCCACCGAGCAGTTCGACGTCGAGCTGGGACCGGTCTTCGCCAACTTCGTGCTGGCCGACGAGATCAACCGGGCCCCCGCCAAAGTGCAGTCCTCCCTGCTTGAGGTCATGGCCGAAAAGCAGGTCTCGCTGGGCGGCACCACCTATCCCCTGCCCGACCCCTTCATCGTCATCGCCACGCAGAACCCGGTCGAGTCCGAGGGGGTGTATCCGCTGCCCGAGGCCCAGCGCGACAGGTTCCTGATGAAGGTCCAGGTGCCCCATCCCCGCGCGCACGAGGAGATGGAGATCCTGCGGCGGATGAGCGCCCGGCCGCCCGAGCCCCACCAGGTGCTCGACCCGGTCACGCTTTTGGAGCTGCAGCACGACGCCGAGCAGGTGCACGTCCACCAGCTCATCGCCGACTATGTGGTGCGTCTGGTGATGGCCACGCGCGAGCCCGAGAACTACGGGGTGCCCGAGCTGCGCCGGGTCCTGGAGGTCGGCGCGAGTCCGCGCGCCAGCCTGGGCCTGGTCGCCGCCGCCCGCGCGCTGGCCCTCATCCGGGGCCGCGAGTACGTGCTGCCCGAGGACGTGCGGGTGCTGGCGCGCGACATCATGTCCCACCGGCTGGTGCTGACCTTCGACGCGCTGGCCGACGGGGTCACCACCACCCAGATCGTCGACCGGGTGCTGGCCGCGGTGCCGCCGCCCCGCGTCATCTGGGACGACCCGCCCAGCGGCGAGCAGGCCGCCGCGGCCGCGCGATAGGAGGCGGCCATGCCCCAGCGCTCCACCACCCCGGGACTCGACCCGCGGATGCACGCGGCACTGCACCGGCTGGACCTGCGCATCATCCGCCGCCTGGAGGGCCTGCTGCACGGCGAGCACCTGGGCCTGTGGGCGGGGCCCGGCAGCGAGCCCGCCGAGGCCCGGCCCTACCAGCCGGGCGAGGACGACGTGCGGCTGATGGACTGGTCGGTGACCGCGCGCACCACCCAGCCCCACGTGCGCGACCTGGTCGCCGACCGCGAACTGGAGAGCTGGACGCTGCTGGACCTCTCGGCCAGCATGGACTTCGGTACCGCTCTGGAGGGCAAGCGCGAGGTCGCCATCGGCGCCATGGCCGCCGTCACCGTGCTCACCCAGCGGGTGGGCGACCGCTTCGGCGCGCACTTCCTGCACCGGGGCCGGATCCGCCGCTGGCCGGCGCGGTCGGGCAAGGCGGCGCTGATGTCGCTGCTGTCGACGGTCGCCGCCGCACCCGAGGGCGGCGCCGACGTGGAGGACGCCACGCTGGCCGACGCCCTGGACGACCTGGCCCGCACCCGCTCCCGCCGCGGCCTGCGCGTGGTGATCTCCGACTTCCTCGACACCCCGCCCGAGGCGGTCTCGGCCGAGTCGCCGGCGCCCTGGGAGCGGGCGCTGCGCAGCATGGGCACCCGCCACCAGACGCTGGCGGTGGAGGTCGTCGACCCCCGCGAACTCGACCTTCCCGACATAGGCTTGGTCACGATGCAGGATCCCGAGTCCGGGCGCACCCGCGAGGTCCGCCTCACCCCGCGGCTGCGGCGCGACTACCAGCAGGTCGCCCAGGATCAGCGCGCCGCCGTGCGTGCGGCCCTGCGCCGCTGCGGGGTCCCCCACCTCGTGCTGCGCACCGACCGCGACTGGATCGTGGACGTGGCGCGGTTCGTGGTCGAGCAGCGCCGCACCGCCCACCGGCTGTCCCGGCACACGCCGGCCATCCCACGCTGATCGCCCGGCCGGCGCCCGCGCGTCCCGGCGCCGGCGCACCGGCCGGGTACACACGCCCTCGGGGCGCGCGACCAGGCAGGAACGCAGAAAGGACGACCGGGTGACATTCCTCTCGCCAGGCTGGCTGTGGCTGCTGCTCGCCCTGGCCGCACTCGTCGCCGCCTACGTCGTGCTGCAGTTCCGCCGCCGCGAGGACACGCTCAGGTTCACCAACCTCTCGCTGCTGGACCGGGTGGCGCCCCGGCGGGCGAGCTGGCCGCGCCACATCGGCGCCGTCCTGTTCTTCCTGGCCGTGGCGGCGCTGATCGGCGCGATGGCCCGGCCGGCGATGCCCGTCGAGGTGCCGCGGGAGCGCGCCACGATCATGGTCGCCATCGACGTCTCGCCCTCGATGGCCGCCAACGACGTGGACCCCAACCGGCTCAGCGCCGCCAAGGAGTCAGCGCGCGGTTTCGTCGACTCGCTGCCCGACCGGTTCAACGTGGGCCTGGTGGCGTTCTCCTCCACGGCCAGCGTGATCTCCTCGCCCACCCAGGACCACCAGGCCGTGACCGACTCCATCGAGACCCTGCAGATGTCGCCGGGCACCGCCATCGGCGAGGGGGTGTTCACCTCGTTGGAGTCCATCCGCTCCTTCGACGAGGAGGCCGGCGACAACCCGCCCCCGTCGGCGATCGTGCTGCTCTCCGACGGCGAGAACACCAGCGGGCGCCCGATCACCTCCGCCGGCGGCGCCGCCTCCGATATCGGAGTGCCGGTCTCCACGATCGCCTTCGGCACCGGCGCCGCCATCATCGAGATCAACGGCGAACCGGTGGAAGCCGACATCGACAAGGGGGCGCTGGAGCGGCTGGCCGCCGACACCTCCGGCCACTTCTACGAGGCCGAGTCCGAGGCCGAGCTCAGCGACGTCTACGACGACATCGGTTCCTCGCTGGGCAGCGAGACCGTCGACCGCGAGATCGTCACCCGGTTCGTGCTCGTGGGCCTGATACTGGCCGCGGCCGGTGCGGTGGCGTCGATGGTGTGGAGCCAACGGGTGCCCTGAGGCACATGGCCGCTTCCGGCCAGCGCGGATCCGCCGCGCGGGGCCCGGAGTCCCATCGGCGCCGGTGGGGGTCGCACAGGCGCCCGCGCCGGGGCCGCTACCGCGTTTGCCCAGTTCGCCCGGTAGCGTGGCAGTGTTTGCGGTTGCCCTCATCCTTGGGACGACGGAAAAGGAACGATGCCCCCAACAGCCCCCGCACCCGAGGCGATCCTCTTCGACCTCGACGACACCCTGCTCGACGACCGCGCCGCCAGCTCGGCGGGCCTACGTGCGATCATGGACCGCCTCGGGCACCCGGAGTTCTCCGCCGCCCGCCGGTTGTGGGACGTCCAGACCGACATCTCCTTCGGCGCCTACATCGCCGGACGCCTGACTCTGGAGGAGCAGCGCCGCGAGCGGGTACGCGCCCTGGCCATCCAGGCCGGCCACGCCCACATCTCCGACGAGCACTGCGACGAGCTGTACCACCTCTACCTGTCGGCCCACCGCTCGGCGTGGGCGCCCTTCCGCGATGCGGCGCCCGTGCTCGGCGAGCTGGCCCGCAGCGGGCTGCGGCTGGCTCTGGTCACCAACGGGATCGAGCAGCTGCAGCGCGACAAGCTCGCCGTGCTCGACCTCGCCGCGTTCTTTCCCACGGTGATCTGCGCCGACACCGCCGGGGCGGGCAAGCCCGATCCCCATATCTTCCTCACCGCCTGCCAGACCGTCGGCGTGGCGCCCGAGCGCGCCTGGCACGTCGGCGACCAGCTGCAGGCCGACGCCCTCGGCGCCATGGCCGCCGGCCTCTACCCGGTGCTGGTGGACCGCCACGAGCGCAACGAAGGCGCCGACGTGTGGACCGTGAGCGGCCTGGAGGAGCTGCTGCGGGCGGTTCAGGCCGCCCGGCCGCCGGCGCCCCACCCCCAGGTCGGCCGCGCCGCCGACGCGGGGCTGTGAACGGGCAGGGCGCCGCCCCCGGGCGGCGGGGGCGCCGGGTCACCGCCCACCTCGCGCTGGTCGGCGACGACGGGCGCGCGGTGCTGCCTGCCGGGGGGCCGCCGGGCGAGGAGCGCCTGCCCGGGGCGCGGGTCGGTTTCGGCGAGGACCCGGCCGAAACCGCCCGTGCCGCCGCCGGGCTCCCCGGCGGCACGCCGGTGGCGCCCTGCGAGGTCCGCACGGAGTTCGCTCCGGCTCCGGCCGCGGACGGCGGCACGGTGGAGCTGCATATCGACCGGCTCTACTACACCGCTCCCCTGGCCTGGGCCGGGCCCGCGCCCGCCGGGCGCAGCCTGCCGGTGCGGGCGGCGGTCGCGCTGCCCGCCCGGCCCGGCGCCGAGGAACTGGCCGAGGAGGAGGCCCGGCGCCCAGGGCCGGTGCTGCGCCGGTTCTCCTGCTACGGGGTGGTCACCGACCCCGCCGGGCGCATCCTGCTGTCGCGGATCGCCCCCGGGTTTCCCGGCGCGGGCACGTGGCACCTGCCCGGCGGCGGCGTCGACCACGGCGAGACGGCACGGGCGGCGCTGCGCCGCGAGGTGGCCGAGGAGACCGACCAGCTCTGCGGCGTGGGCGAGCTCATCTCGATCTCCCACCACCGGCGCACCCGCGAGCCCGGGCCGGAGAGCCCCGAGAGCGACATCTACGCGGTGTGGGTGTTCTTCCACGCCCACGTGAGGGAGCCGCGCGCGCTGCGGGTGGCGGAGGTCGAGGGCTCCACCGACGACTGCGCGTGGTTCGCCGCCGACGATCTCGCCCACATTCCGCTCTCCACCACGGCTAGGCGGGCCTTCACCGACCTGTCGCGCGTGGACGCACCCGTGCAGTAGGCCGCCCGCCCCTCAGTGGCGGTCCAGCACCATCCGGCGCAGGGCCCACACCCCGACTCCGGCCCCGATGGCCAGGACGCCGACCACCACGGACTGCAGGGGCAGGCTGAAGGCCAGCACCACGCATCCGGCCAGGCCCACCACGGGCACCAGCAGCGGCGGGCGGTTCTCGCGCGGGCCCAGCCGCAGCGCCGAGGCGTTGGTGACGGTGTAGTAGACCAGCACGCCGAAGGCGGAGAACCCGATCGCGCCGCGCACATCGGCCACCAGCACGATCAGGCACACCACCGCGCCCACGGCGAGTTCAGCGCGGTGCGGACCGCCGAAGCGCTCGTGCACGGCCGCCAGTGCGCGCGGCAGGTGGCCGTCGTCGGCCATCGCCGCCACGATCCGCGAAACCCCGAGGATCAGCGCCATCAGGGCGCCGAGGCTGGCCAGCGCCGCGCCCACCGACACCAGGGGGGTCAATTGGGGCCAGCCGGCTGCGACGACGGTGTCGGCCAGCGGCGCCTGGCTGTCGGCGAGCCTGCCGTGGCCCAGGACGGTCACCGCGGCGGTGCCCACCAGCAGGTAGACGGTGAGGACGCCGATCAGGGAGATGGCGATCGCACGCGGGATGGTGGTGGCGGGGTCGCGGACCTCGCCGCCCAGCGTGGCGATGCGCGCGTAGCCGGCGAAGGCGAAGAACAGCATTCCCGCCGCGCCCAGCAGTCCGAAGAAGCCCGGCCAGTGGGTGTTGATCGCCAGGTGCCCGGGGTCGGCTTCACTGCCGCCCAGACCGACGGCGGCCACGGCGCCCAGGACCGCCAGCACGGTGACCAGCAGCACCCGCGCCAGGCCCGCCGACGTGCGCACCCCGACGTAGTTGACGGCGGTCAGCCCCACCACGGCGGCCAACGCCAGCGGGCGGCTCCACTCGGGGGCGGCGTAGGCGGCGAAGGTCAGCGCCATCGCGGCGCACGAGGCCGTCTTGCCCACGATGAAGGCCCAGCCCGCGATGTAGCCCCACAGTTCGCCGAGCCGCTCGCGCCCGTAGACGTAGGTGCCTCCCGACTCCGGGTGGCGTGCGGCCAGCCGGGCCGAGGAGGTCGCGTTGCAGTAGGCGACCACGGCGGCGATCAGCAGCGCCACCCACATCCACGCGCCGGCCTCGTCGGCGGCCGGTGCGAAGACCGCGAACACCCCGGCGCCGATCATCGCCGCGGCGCCGACGGTCACCGCATCGGCGGTGCCCAGCTCCCGCGAGGATCTCGCCTGCGATCCAGAAGAGGTGGTCATACCGGCAGAGTCTGCCCCACCGTGATCACGCGTCAGTGAACATCTCCCCTACCCGCGGCGACCACAACCGGCCGCACCCGCCGCACGTAGGGTCGCCTGCACCGGCCGCTGCCGCGGCCGGATCCGGCCGTGCGGGCGTGTCGGCCCACTCGGCCGAGCCGTACGGGGCTCCGGCGCTCTACCGCCGGCTCACCGTCGGTGAGACCGACGTCACACTCGGGCACGGCCGTGCCGCGGCCCGGCCCCGCCCCCGCGGTGGCCGGATGCCGCGGCCGGGCGCGAGGCCGAGCGAAGGTCGCTGCGCTCGGGCCGCGCCGTGTTTCAGCGCGGCCAGGGCGTTCCGGTGTGCTCGCTGATGTCCTCGGCCGCCGCCTGGCGGAGCTGGCGGGAGAGGTCGGCCAGCGCTCGCGATACCGCGAGCTCGTCGCCGATCTCGGGAACATCGTCGTCGGTGGGGTGCTTGCGGGCCATGCCGTGGCCGCGCAGTCCCGCACCGTCATGGGATTCGAGCCCGACCTCGGCCCATGTGCGGGCGGAGTCGCCCTCGGCCTCCTCTGACAGCAGGATGTCGACGTTCCACCGCTTCATGGTGTGCATCGCCATCCACCTCCCGTCGCCGCCGGCCGACTCAGCGTTCGGCGGCCTTCTCCTCGATGTGGGCGTCGGGTCCGGGGTAGATCAACGACTCGTTGTCGACGTCCTCGTCCAACCACCGGACCTGGTAGGGCGGCGCGCCCTCGCGGCCGCGCACCTGGGTGACGACCCCGGTGCGGCGGTGCATGTCGTCGCGGGGGCCTTCGACGACGAGGTGGTCTCCGATCCGGGCTCTCATCGCTCCTCCCCTCGACACGTCCGTGCCTGTGTGTCCTCACCTGCGGAAGTTACCCACCATCCTGCGCCTGCTCACCGCCGAATTCAATGCCGTGCGGGCGATGGATCCGCAGGTGGGAGCGGGCGCGGGCGGGGCGCGGGGAAGGGCCGGCGCGCCGGTGCGCGGCCGCTGCCGAAACCGCCCTACTCGACGCCTGCGCTGAGGGTGCGACCGCCGTCGAGGGTGTGGGTCTGGCCGGTGACCCAGGAGGCCTCGTCGGAGGCGAGGTAGGCGATGGCGGCGGCGATGTCCTCGGGCACGCCCAGCCGGCCCAGCGGGTAGCTCTTGGCGGTGGACTCCTCGTCCTCGAACAGCGCCTCGGCGAACTTGGTCTTGACCACGGCAGGGGCGACGGCGTTGACGCGGATGCCCACGGGCGCCAGCTCATAGGCCAGCTGCTCGGTCAGATTGATCAGCGCGGCCTTGCTGGCGCCGTAGATGCCGATCCCGGGCGAGGGGTGCTGGCCGGCCAGCGAGGCGACGTTGACGACGGATCCGCCGTGCTCGGCCATCCAGGCGCGGTGGACGGCGCTGACCCAGGAGGCCGCGGCGATGACGTTGATCTCGAAGATCTTGGCCATCGCGGCGGGCTCCAGATTGACGATCGCGTCGAAGACGGGGTTGGTGCCGGTGTTGTTGACCAGGACGTCGATGCGGCCGAACTCGTCGAGGGTGCGCTGGACGACGGCATCGCGGTGCTCGGCGTCGTGGGCCTTGCCCGCCACGCCGATCGCGGTGCCCGCGCCGCCCAGGTCCGCGACCGCCTGCTCCAGCGGTTCGGGGTTGCGCCCGGTGATGACGACCTTTCCACCCTCGTCCACGATGCGCTGGGCGGCGGCCAAGCCGATCCCGCGGCTGGCTCCGGTGATGATGGCGACCTTGCCGGCAAAACGTCCCACGAGCTGTGTCCTTTCGTCCGTGCTTCGACGGCACAACACTACCGACCAGTCGGATTGTGACGCGGACCGCCTCGGGTCCCGTACCTCCACGCGCGCCCGCCCGTGCACGTCCGCGCAGCGCACGAGCCTACGGCCGCGGCTGGTAAGGTGCGCCGGTGGCGCGCGGACCGAGGACCTCCGGCGCGATCGGCGCCGCGCCCCGACGGGCCGGCGAGGCAGGCCCCCGCGGGGGCGCACATGGGATGGGAGGCGCCGTGGAGCGGCGCGAGCAGGACGGCGGTCCCGGCGGCGAGCACCGCCACCAGCACTACTTCGACGCCGACCCCGCCGCCCCCAGCCGCCCCTCCTCGGTCGATCTCGTACTGCCCGATGTGCACCTGCGCCTGGCCACCGACCGCGGCGTGTTCTCCGCCGACCGGGTGGACCTGGGAACCCGCGTCCTGCTGGAGTCGGTACCCGCGCCGCCGCACCAGGGCAGGCTGCTCGACCTCGGCTGCGGCTACGGACCCGTCGCCCTGGCCATGGCCGCCCGGGCACCGGAGGCGTCGGTGCTGGGGGTGGACGTCAACACCCGGGGGGTGGAGCTGGCGCGGCGCAACGCAGCGGACAACCACCTTTACAACGTAGATTTTCTATTGGTCGACCAGGACGGCTCCCCCGCAGACGGCTCCGCTCGGCCCCGAGCGGCGCCGGAGGGGCCCTTCGACGCGATCTGGTCCAACCCGCCCATCCGCATCGGCAAGCCCAAGCTGCACGCTCTGCTGCGCACGTGGCTGGGCAGGCTCGCCCCCGGCGGCGCCGCCCACCTGGTCGTCCAGCGCAACCTGGGCGCCGACTCGCTGCACCGCTGGCTGGAGCAGGACGCCGGGCTGGCCACCACACGCGCCGCCTCACGGGCCGGTTTCCGCGTCCTGCGCATCCAGGCGCCCTGACGCCGCGCCGGTTGCGCACAGCCGCGGGCGCCCACCCCTGACCTTCGCGCGGCGATGCCGCTATCGTGGAGGCGGAAACCGCACGTCCTGGCCCCATCCACTCGTACACGAGGAACACACCGCAGGTGAGCACGCAGCTGCGCCCCACCGACGTCAAACGACTCAACCGCCACTGGCGCAGGCGCACCCAGGGCCGTATCGCCCTCATCGCAGAGTCCGTCACCCAGCCGTTCAACCTGGGCTCCATCCTGCGCACCTGCGCGACATTCGGGGTGGAGACCGTCTGGCTCGCCGGCAACAGCGCCGATCCCGCCCACCCCCAGGTGGGCAAGACCGCTCTGGGTACCGAGCAGAAGCTGCATCTGGAGAAGGCGGCCGACGCCGCACAGGCGGTCGCCGCCGCGCACGAGGCCGGATACCGCGTCGCCGCAGTCGAGCTGGCCCGCGGCGCCGTGCCGCTGCACGAGGCGCCGCTGGAGGGCGACATCTGCCTGGCCGTGGGCGCCGAGGACCACGGCTGCTCCCGTGCGCTGCTGTCCGGCGCCGACACCGTCGCCTACATTCCGCAGGTCGGACGGGTCGGCTCGCTGAACGTGGCCGTGGCCGCCGCCGTCGCCGTCGCCGAGACCCGGCGCCGCGAATGGCAGCAGGACCCGGTCGGAACCCCGGAAGACGCCGATGCCGCCGGAGACGCCGGGGCGAGCCCCGCGCGCTAGGCCGCGGCCGTGCCGGCGGTGCGCTGAGCAGGGACTCCGCAAACATCGCCGCCCGGGGGGTCGAGGCGGGGCATCGGGGGAATATTTCCAGCTCCGCATTCGTATCCACACACTGAAACCGACGCGAGAGAGGACACGTGGACCCGTCCCGAAGTACCGGCAGCGTCCCGGACGGACGCTGCTCCCCCGACTCCGACGAGCCGCCTTCACCAGATAGCGCCCGCGCCGCAGACCACTGCTCCGAGGCGGTGCGTGCGAAGTGAGCGTGATCCTGAGCATCCTCCTCGGAGCACTGGTGATCCTGGCGATCACAGCGGCGACGGGCTACTTCGTCGCCCAGGAGTTCGGCTTCATGGCGGTGGACCGCTCCCGCCTGAAGGCCCGCGCCGCCCAGGGCGATGCCGGGGCACGACGTGCTCTGGGCATCACCGGCCGCACCTCGTTCATGCTCTCCGGCGCTCAGCTGGGCATCACCGTCACCGGCCTGCTGGTCGGCTACGTCGCCGAGCCGATGATGGGCGAGGGCATCGGCGAGCTGCTGGGCTGGGTCGGGGTTCCCGCCGGGACCGGCATCGCGATCGGCATCGCCGTGGCGCTGCTGTTCTCCACCGTGATGCAGATGGTCTTCGGCGAGCTGTTCCCCAAGAACCTGGCCATCGCCCGCCCCGAGCCGGTCGCCCGCTGGCTCGCGCTGTCCACCGGCGTCTACCTGCGTCTGTTCGGCTGGCTGATCTGGCTGTTCGACCAGGCCTCGCTGGTGCTGCTCAAGGCGGTGGGGATCGAGCCGGTCGAGGACGTCCAGCACGCCGCCACCCCCCGCGACCTGGAGTACATCGTCGAGGAGTCGCGCGAGAGCGGGGATCTGCCCGCTGAGCTGTCCACGCTGCTGGACCGCACGCTGGACTTCCACGACCGCACGGCCGAGCACGCCATGATCCCGCGTCCGCAGGTCTCCACCGTCGAGACGGGCGAACCGGTGAGCCGCGTGGTCGAGCTGATGGCCTCGGGCCACTCCCGCTTCCCGGTGCTGGGCGACGGCGTCGACGACATCGTCGGCGTGGTCTGCCTGCGCGACGTGCTGGAGCTGGGCGACCGCACGCTCTCCGACGTCCGGGTCTCCGACGTCGCGCGCCCGCCGCTGCTGGTGCCCGGTTCGCTGCCGCTGCCGGCCGTGCTGAACCGGCTGCGCGAGTCCGAGGAGGAGTTCGCCTGCGTGGTCGACGAGTACGGCGGCCTTGCGGGCGTCATCACCACCGAGGACATCGCCGAGGAGCTCGTGGGCGAGATCGCCGACGAGCACGACCCCGAGGACGCCGGCGAGGCGCGCGTGGGCGAGGACGGCAGCTGGCTGGTGCCCGGCGCGCTGCACGTCGACGAGGTCGAGCGTCTCATCGGCCACGACCTGCCCGAGGGCGACTTCGAGACCATCGGCGGCCTGGTCATCGCCCAGCTGCGGCGGCTGCCCGAACCCGGCGACAGGATCAGCGTGGCGCTGCCGCGCAACGTCGGCGCCGCCGAGCACGAGCCGCTGCGCACCGTGGATCTGGGTGTGCGCACCGTCGACCGGCACGTGCCCGAGACCGTGCGCCTGGAGCTGCACGAGGAGCCCGCCGGCGAGCCCGCCGACCAGGACAGCGAGGTGAACGCATGAGCGACTTGAACCCGCTGGTGGCGCTGGCCGCCACGGTCGTGATCATCGCGGCGAGCGCGTTCTTCGTGGCCATCGAGTTCGCGCTGGTGGCCGCCCGCCGCTACCGCCTGGAGGAGGCCGCCGAGACCAGCCTCTCGGCGCGCGCGGCGCTGAAGAGCGCGCGCGACCTCTCGCTGCTGCTGGCCGGCTCCCAGCTGGGCATCACCCTGTGCACGCTGGCGCTGGGCGCCGTCACCAAGCCGGCGGTGGAGCACATGCTGCATCCGCTGTTCACCGGGTGGCTGCCGGCTGCGGCGGCAACCGCGGTGGCGTTCGTGGTGGCGCTGATCACGGTGACCTTCGTGCACCTGGTCGTGGGCGAGATGGCGCCCAAGTCCTGGGCCATCTCCCACCCCGAGCGCTCGGCGACGCTGCTGGCGCTGCCGATGCGCGCGTTCATGTGGCTGACGCGCCCGGCGCTGGTACTGCTCAACGGGCTGGCGAACTGGACCCTGCACCGCGTGGGCGTGCAGGCCGTCGACGAGGTCGCCTCCGGGCACGGGCCCGAGGACCTGCGCGAGCTCGTCGACCACTCGGCCAAGGCGGGTGCGTTGGAGGAGGACCGGCGCGACCAGTTGGCCACCGCCCTGGAGATGAACTCGCGGCCGCTGCGCGAGATCACCACACCCCGCGAGGAGTTGGCGGCCGTGGCGCCCTCGGCCTCTCTGGAGGACGTCAAGCGCGTCTCCCGCCAATCCGGCCACCTGCGGCTGGTGGTGCGCGAGGGCGCCGAGCCGGTGGGCGTACTCCACGTGCGCGACGCGCTGACCAGCACGCCCGAGACCACCGCCGCCGACCTGATGCGGCCGGTGCTCACCTTGGAGGGCGACACGCCCATCTACGCGGCGCTGGGCGTCATGCGCGAGAGCCGCACCCACCTCGCGCTGGTGGAGGAGCAGGGCCGCTTGGCCGGGCTGGTCACGCTGCAGGACATGCTGGATCGGCTGCTGCTCGACTCCGCCGCCTGAGCCGGCCGCCCGCCGCCGATCCGACCGGCCGCCGCCCCCGCCCGGGGGCGGCGGCCGCGGTTCGCGCGGCGCCGGCGCTCGGCGGGTGGCCGCGCACGCGGTCTCGGCGCCCACGGCGGGTCGCGGCCCTCACCCGCCGGGCGGAGGCGGGCCGGTCCCCGCCGCGTTCGGCCGAGCCGCTACCGTAGGCCGCGGACGAAGCCGGCGACGAGGGGAATCGGGGGCGTGGTGCAGGCTCGCGGAGCGGACCGGATGTGGGCGGTGGCCCTGGCCGCCGGACTGTGGGGAACCTCGGCGCTGATGCGCGACCCGCTGGCGCAGGTGCTGCCGGCCTCGACCATCGTGGTCTACGAGCACGCCGTCATCGTGGTGCTGCTGCTTCCGTGGCTGATACCGGCGCTGCGGGCGCTGGCCGCGGCCGGGCCCGCGGTGATCGCGGCGGTCGCGGTGATCGGCGGCGGCTCCTCGGCGCTGGCGACGATGCTGTTCACCCTGGCCTTCACGGTCGGGGACCCCATCACGCCCCAGGTGCTGCAGAAGCTGCAGCCGGTCTTCGCGATCGTGCTCGCTGTGGTGCTGCTGGGCGAGCGGCTGGCGCCGCGCTTCGGGCTGTACGCCCTGCCGGCCCTGGCCGGGGCGTGGATCCTGGCCTTCCCCGATCCGCTGGGGGTCACCGTCGACGACGCCCGCGGCGCGGCGCTGGCGGTGGGCGCGGCGCTGCTGTGGGCCGCCGGCACCGTGCTGGGCCGTCTGGCCGGCGTGCGGTTGGCGTTCATGCACGTCACGGTACTGCGCTTCACCTTCGGGCTGCCCGTGGCGCTGGTGATCGCGCTGGCGTCGGGCGCTTCCCTGGCGGTGGGACCCGCCCAGGTTCCCCGGCTGGTGCTGCTGGCGCTGATCCCGGGCCTGCTGGCGCTGACGCTGTACTACTGGGGGCTGCGCCGCACCGCGGCCAGCCGCGCCACGCTGGCCGAATTGGCATTTCCGCTGGTCTCGGCGGTCGTGGGAGCGGGTCTGCTCGGCGGGAGCCTGCAATGGAGCCAGTGGGCGGGCGGCGCCGTGGTGCTGATCGCCGTGACCTCGATGGCCCTGAACCGGTCGGGGCCGCGCCCCTCGGGAGTGCACGTGCCCGAGGACACTCCGGCCGCCCGCCCGGCGGTGCACTGACGGACGGCCCGGCTGCGGCGACGCGGCGCGGGTGCGGGGACTCAGGGGTCTTCCTGCGGCCGCGGGCACGGGGCCGGGGAGTGTCGCACCGGGACACGACGGCCGCGCTGCGGTCGGACGTGCGCGCCGGAGCGAACGGGCGCAGAGGCTGCGGTGGGGGCTGGAACGGTCTCGTCGGGGCCGGGCTCACCCGTGCGGCGTCCGCGCCCGCTTCATGGGCGGCGGGGCCGCGCGGCGCAGGGCCGGTGCGTGCGCGTGCTCCTCAGGCCGAGGCCAACGACGCCGACAGGGCGGTCGCGAAGCGGTCGCGGAGGCGCGGGTCGCAGTGGGCCGCCTCCAGGACGCGCAGCTCGCGGTCGGCATCGGGGCCGGCCTCGTGGTCGGTGCCCTCGGCGGCCGCCACCGGCATCGAGGAGGATCCGTCCCAACCCGGCATCGACGGGAAGGTGACGTCGAGGACGACGCGTTCGCCGCCGGACTCCACGAGCAGGTAGCGGTGCACGTCCCACATCCCGCTCTCGGGCAGGGCGGCGGCCGCTTCCTCGCCGAAGCGTTCGCGCGCGTCCTGGGGCGTGCACCGGTGGACGCGGTGCACCAGGCGCGGTCTGGTCTCGGGCCAGCCGCGCTCCAAGGCAGCGGCGAGCAGTTCGTGCTTGGTGGCGCTGGTGCCCTGCCACTCGTCCAGAGTGGCCTGGGCGGTGCGGTCGGCGGGGGGTCCGAAGGGGATGCGGTGGACGGCGTCGACCACCTGGGCGAGGGAGGCGTCGGCGGGCAGGCCGGCCCGCTTGATGAGTGGATCCAACATGACGGCCAGCGTAACGAAACGCGGCAGTGCCGTGGTAGGCGGTGATCACCCGCCTCCGAGCGCCAGCCCGGCGCCGCCCCGGAGGCGGGCGGGCGCGGGCCGGCGCGGCCGCGGAGTCCTCAGCCGTTCTTGGTGGTGAGGGTGACCTCGATGTTGCCGCGGGTGGCGCGCGAGTAGGGGCACACCTGGTGGGCGGCCTCGACCAGCTTCTGCGCCTCCTCCTGGGTCTTGCCGGGGATGGTGACCTCCAGCTCGACCGCCAGGGTCAGGCCGTCGTCGGCGCTGCCCAGGCTGACCCGGGAGTCGATCGTGGAGCCCTCGGCGGAGTCGCCGGCCTCGCGGGCGACCTTCTTCAGGGCGCCGTGGAAGCAGGCCGCATAGCCCACCGCGAACAGCTGCTCGGGGTTGGTGCCGGGGCCGTCGTCGCCGCCCAGGCCCTTGGGCACGGACAGGTCGACGTTGAGGCGGTCGTCGGGGGTACGGCCGTAACCCTTGCGGCCTTCGCCGGTGACCTCGGCTTCGGCGGTGTACATGACCTTCATCGCACATTCTCCTTTTCGGATGGGCTCGTGCCCGCGGCCCGGTGGCCGCGGGTCGCTGCCCCCGCCGGGCGCCGCCGCCCGCTCACCGCCGGCAGCGGAGATCGTCGGTGGCGGCGGTGGCGGAGTCGGTGATCCGCTCCAGGGCCCGGCGCAGCTCCGCGGCCTCGGCCGCGGAGACGCCGGCGGCCTCCAGCACTGAAGCGGGGATGCCGGCGGCCTGCTCGCGCAGTCGAGCGCCGTTGCCGGTGAGAGTGACGCGCACGACACGCTCGTCGCCGCCCGTGCGGCTGCGCCGCACGAGGCCGCCCGCCTCCAGCCGGCGCAGCAGGGGCGACAGGGTTCCCGAATCGAGTCGCAGTCTGGTGCCCAGCTCCGTGACGGTGAGGTCGCCGTGCTCCCACAGCACCAGCATCGCCAGGTACTGAGGGTAGGTGAGGCCGAGCTCGCCGAGCAGTTCCCGGTACAGGCCGGTGAGCGCGCGCGAGGCCGCATAGACCGCGAAGCACAGCTGGCGCTCCAGCGCCTGCGGGTCGGACTCGGACGTGTCGGTCATGGCGCGGGCGGCCCCTTCCTCCCTCGGCGCCACTCAATTTAGCACAACCGAATTGCGCACAACCGATAGCCCCGCGGTCTCACTCGGACGCCTGGGCACGGCGCAGCTTGCGGGCGATGTCGCGCAGGCTGATCAGTTCGTCGCGGCTGAGCACCGCTCCCACGTAGTCCTCGATGGCCGTCGCGTGGGAGCGACCGGCCCGCTGCAGGACCTCGCGGCCGCGCTCGGTGAGTCCCACGACGGTGCCCCGCCTGTCGCCGGGGTCACCGTCGCGGCTGACCAGGCCGTCGGCGGCCATGCGCTCGACCAGCCGGCTGATTCCGGGCTGGGTCAGCAGCACGTGTTCGCTGAGGTCGCGCATCCGCGTGCCCTCCGGGCAGCGCGAGAGGGTGAAGAGCACGTCGTACTCGCGCATGGAGACCTCGGTGCGGCGGAAGTCGTCCTGAAACCGGCGCATCAGTGCGACCTGGGCGCGGGCGAGTTCCTCCCACGCCTGCTCGGCGAGCTTGTCCCTGGCCATTCCTCCGCCTTTCCGCGCTGGCGCCCGCGGGCCCTTCGGCGGGAACGCTCCGGCCGGATCCGGGGCGGGCGATGCCGCCCGTTGCCCGCTGCGGGCCCCGCCGACTCATCATTCCATCGACCGGCGACCTCCGGCGGGGCCGCAGCGCCCGTCCGCCTTCGGCGGATGCGGCCCCGCCCGCAGCTACCCGCCCACCGGGCTCCCCGCCACGTGTCGGCCGCCGGCTGCCGGCCTCGGCGGCCGCGCACCGGGGCGGCGATGCCCCGCCGGCCTCAGATGGCCTTCCAGCGCTGCAGCAGGTGGAAGGCGCCCCATCCCGGCAGCACCGGCAACCAGAAGGTCAGCAGCCGATACAGCAGTACCGCCGGCAGCCCCACCGCCGCCGGAACCCCGGCGACCGTGGTCAATCCGCCCAGCAGCGCGGCCTCGACCGCGCCGAGCCCGCCGGGGGTGGGTGCGGCCGAGCCGATCGCGTTTCCGGCGAGGAAGACCACGGCCAGCGCGGCGATGCCGGCGCTGCCGCCGAACGCGGCGACGGAGAAGCCCAGGCACATCACGAACGCCACCGTCAGCAGCAGCGTCCCGCCCACGCCCAGCATCAGCCGGCGCGGGTGCTGCAGCAGATCCAGCAGCTGGGGCAGGGTGTTGTGGAAGTAGGGCCGCGCCCGGTCCAGCACCGCCCGCCGCAGGGCGGGCACGAGCAGCACCAGCGCCACGGCCACCGCCAGGCCGGCGGTGACCGCGATGGCCGTCACCGAGGGCGAGAAGTCGGCGAGGTAGGCGGTTCCGGTCAGGTAGGCGCAGATCAGCAGCAGGGGCACGTGCAGGATCAGCCCCACCACCTGGGAGAGTCCCACCGCCGAGATCGCCAGCCCGGCCGAGGCGCCCATCTGGGAGACGTAGCGGGTGTTGATCGCCAGCGACCCCAGACCGGCGGGTGCGGCGATGCGCACGAACGAGCCGGCGTACTGGACCAGGACGGTCGTCCACAGGTTCAGCGGGATCGGCACGAACCCCATCAGCGCCATGGCCGCGGCGACCATGCACAGCGTCGAGGCGCCGAACGCGGCCCCCGCCCAGCCCAGGTTCGCGCCGGAGATCGTGGTGAGGTCGACTCCGGCGAGCTGGTAGGTCAGGATCAGCCCCACCGCGGTGGCGGCCGCGACGCTGACCACGGTGCGCGGACGCATCCGCTCCAGGCGGGCCGGGCGGGCCGGCGCATCGGGCACCGCGCCCGTGATCTGCGCGCGGATGGCGCCCAGCATCTCGCGGTTGGCGCGCAGCCGGCTTCGGACCGCGAAGGGCATCCCGGCGGCCTGCAGGAACGGCAGCGCGGCCGCTGCGGTCTCGCGGCCCAGCACGCGGATGGCCGCCTCCACCGCCCGCTGCTCCCCCACGCGCAGCGCCAGCACGGTCATCAGCGCCGCCACGTCCAGCGACGCCTTGATCGGGGAGGCGGCGACGGTGCCGTTGGCCAGGCCGGCGAAGACGACCCGCCCGTTGAGCCGACGGCCCACGGTCGCACCGTTGAGGTTGCCGTGGGTGATGCGGTTGCGGTGCAGCAGCGCCAATTCGGTGAAGACTTCGTCGAGCGCCTCGTCGGTGAGCTCGGCGGTGGACATCTCGTCGAGGGCGCGCAGCGGCACGTGCTCGGTCACCAGCGCCACGGTGCCCAGGCCCAGCTCGCCGATGCCCAGCACCCGCGGGCCGGCGGCGCCCGCGGCGCGCGCGGCGAAGTCCATCAGCGCGGCGTGCTCGACCCGGCGCTGCACCCCCAGCAGGACCGAGGGCGCGGCAGGTCCGCGCAGCATCGCCGCGGCCAGCAGCCGCTTCCACACCCCGTTGGTGTCCTCGCTGCGAAACAGCACCACGTCCAGGCGCCGGTCGACGGTGTCGACGGCGTAGCGCTGGTTGCCTTCGGCGTCGCCGCCCAGCGGGGTCAGGCCCAGCGGCTCCCAGCCGAAGCGGCGCAGCTCGCGCATCAGGCGCCCGGTGGCCGGAACCGGCCGCGACAGGCCCACAGCGTAGGCGGCCACCGACGCGCAGGTCCAGGCGGCCAGCACCGTCAGCAGCAGCGACAACGGCGTGGTAACCCCCGCCAGCAGCACCGAGGCCGAGGTCAGCGCGATTCCGCCCCACATCGCCGCCCGGACACGGGGCATGTGCCCCAGCGGCAGCGCGCGCACATAGGCCACGGCAGCGGCGATGTAGGCGTGCAGCGGCGAGGTGAACATGCTCTGGGCCTGCGGGCCCAGCAGCACCTCCGGCAGGGACTCGGAAGGGGTGAGCGCGTGCGCGGTGGCGTTGATCGCGCCGGCCAGGCCGTAGGCGAATGCGGCCGCCGCCAGCGCGCGCACGCTCTGGCGGAACTCCCGGCGCAGAAGCCGCTCCACCGCGGCGACCGCGGCCAGCACGATGACGATCAGATTGGCCACGCCGGCAGCGAGAGCCAGTACCGAGGGCGGCAGCAGCGTGCGCAGCTCGGCCGGATACGCGGCGTCCTGGCCGTCGGTGGTGAAGCGCACGGCGATCAGCACTGCGGCGATGGCCAGCACTCCTGCCGAGGCCACCAGCAGATCAACGGGTCTTCGGGCGGTGGGCCCCAGCGCCGGGAGGCGCTCGTCGGCGCCCTGGTCCGGGTTGACTCCTGCGAAATTCACGGTTCCAGACTGCCCGAATCCGGGTGGTGCCCGTGCCAGCCGCGGGGCGGTGGCGTGTCCGCGGTGCGCGCACGAGACGCAGGGTGCCCCTCGGTCACGCTTGGTGACCGACGTCACGCCCCGGCGTAACAGCGCCGTCACCGCCGGTCGATCGGGTGAAACGCGCGGGGGGCATCGTCGGGGGCATGGGTGATGACGTGCGGACCGACGTGAAGACGCGGACAGGACGGGCGGGCGCGCGGCACGTGCCCGCCCGGGGGTTCTTCGGCCAGGAGCTGGTGGATGTGGGCGGGCTGTTGCTGGCGGCGGGGGCTGCGCACCTGCTGGTGCTGTCCCTGGGACACAGCGACCACGGCGGCCGCCTGCTGGCCGCGGCCGGAGCCGTGGTGCTGGCGGCCTCGACACTGCACCGCTGGAGGGCGCACCGCGCCGGCGCCCGCCCGTTCGGCCGCGGTCCTGCGGCGCCGCACGGCGGCGCGGCCGACGTTGCGGATCCGGGCGCACCGGAGCGGGAGCGGCTGTGGCGGGTGCGGGTGGCCGTCGACGATGTGCCCGGAGGGCTGGCCGCGCTCACCGCGCAGATGGCGGGACGCGGCGTGGACATACGGCTGCTGCAGGTCCACCCCGGGGGTGACGAGGCCGTCGACGAGCTTTATGTGACGGCGCCGGCCGGGGTCGGCGCCGAGGTGCTGCGTGCGACCGCGGCCCGCGCGGGCGGACGCCGCGCGGTCGTCGAGCCCGCCGACGTCCGCGATCTGACCGACACCGCGGCGCGCGCGCTGTCGCTGCTGGCCGGTCTGGTCGGCGGGCAGACGAGCCTGCCGGAGGCGCTGGTGTCGGTGTCGGGGGCCGAGGCCGTCGAGCGCCGCTCCGCTCCCCCGCCGGGGCTGGAAGCCGAGGACGTGCGGCGCACGGAGATGTCGCTGCCCGATCCCGAGGGCGGCGCGCTGGTGCTGCGCCGCGCCGTCCCGTTCACCCCCGTGGAGTTCGCGCGGTGCCGGGCGCTGGTGCGGGCCGCAGCCTGCCTGCGGGCCCGCCTGCGCACGGACTCCCACGAGGTGCCCGCGAGCTGATCCGGCGATCGGCTGCTCAGGCCGGGATCGGATGTGTTGCCGAAGTCCGGATCCGGGTAGCGGGGCATCAGTCCGCACCGTGCGGTGCCGGAGCCGGCGAGGGCTCCGGCACGCGGGAAGCGGGCCGCTGTGATCGTCGGCGGGCGCGCCGCCGGTCGCAGCGCCCCCGCCGCGAGAGACCCGGTCGGCGCGGCACCCGGACCTCCTGCCGCGTCGGCCGCCTCGCGCCTCCCAGTCAGCCCTCGTGCCGCCTCAGAGGAAACTCACACCTTGGGCCAGCGGCAGCTCGGTGGAGTAGTTGACGGTGTTGGTGGCGCGGCGCATGTAGGCGCGCCAGGCGTCGGAGCCGGACTCGCGCCCCGAACCGGTGGCCTTCTCGCCGCCGAAGGCGCCGCCGATCTCGGCGCCGGAGGTGCCGATGTTGACGTTGGCGATGCCGCAGTCGCAGCCGGCCGCCGACAGGAACCGCTCGGCCTCGCGCTGGTCGCGGGTGAACACCGAGCCCGACAGTCCCTGCGGTACCCCGTTGTGCAGCTCCAGGGCCTCCTCGAAGGTGCGGTAGGTGAGCACGTACAGGATCGGAGCGAAGGTCTCCTCGCACACGATGGCGCTCTGGCGCGGCATGCGCACCACCGCGGGGTCTGCGTAGTAGGCCCGGGGCGCCTCGTCCTCCAGGCGGCGCGCGCCGCCGGTGAGCAGGCTGCCGCCCTCGTCGGCGGCCGCCTGCAGGGCGCGCCCCATCGAGCGGTGGGCGCCCTCGCCGATCAGCGGGCCTACGAGGGTGTCCGCGGCGAAGGGGTCGCCGATGCGCTCGCGCAGCTTGGTGTAGGCCTCGGCGACGCGCCCGGTGAAGTCCTCGGCGATGTCCTCGTGCACGATGAGGCGCCGCTGGGTGGTGCAGCGCTGGCCCGCGGTGCCGGCGGCGCCGAAGACGACCCCTTGCAGGGCCAGGTCGGCGTCGGCCGAGGGGGCGACGATCGCGGCGTTGTTGCCGCCCAGTTCCAACAGGTAGCGGCCCAGGCGGGAGGCCACCCGGGGGGCGACCTCGCGGCCCATGCGGACTGATCCGGTGGCGCTCAGCAGCGCCACCCGCGGGTCGTCGACGAGCCGCTCGCCGACCTCGCGACCGCCGATCAGCACACGGTGCACGCCTTCGGGGGCGCCGACGTCGGCGGCGGCGCGCATCAGCAGTCCGTGGCAGGCCAGTGCGGTCAGCGGCGTCGACTCGGAGGGCTTCCATACGACGGTGTCACCGCACACCAGTGCCACCGCGGTGTTCCACGACCACACGGCGACGGGGAAGTTGAAGGCGGTGACGACCCCGACCACGCCCAGCGGGTGCCAGGTCTCCATCAGCCGGTGGCCGGGCCGCTCGGAGGCCATCGTGCGGCCGTAGAGCTGGCGGGACAGGCCCACGGCGAAGTCGCAGATGTCGATCATCTCCTGGACCTCGCCGGCGGCCTCGGAGCCGATCTTGCCGGCTTCGATGGTGACGAGGTCGGCCACGTCCTGCTTGTGCTCGCGCAGCAGTTCGCCCAGCCGACGTACGAGGTGGCCGCGCTCGGGCGCCGGTGTGTCGCGCCAGGCCCCGGTGAAGACCGATTCGGCCGTGGCGACGGCCCGGTCGGCTTCGGCGGCGCCGGCGGGCGCCAGCTCGAACAGCGTCTCGCCGGTGATGGGGGTGCGGGCGGTGTGCCCGGTGCCGGAGCCTTCTGCGAGGCCCTCGGCGCCGCAGCGGCGCAGCGCGGTGCGGGCGCGCTCACGCAGCTGCTCGGTTTCGGGTAGGGCTGCCATGTCCTTCTCTCTCCGTTGAGAGGCGGGTGCGGGCATTCGACTTTTTCCCCGCACCGCCCCGGGATAACCGCGTGTCGGTTCCGCCGGGTCGGCGCGGGCGGCGGTCGGGCGGCGCGGTGCCTGTGGGAGGCTGTGCGCCGAACCCCGCGCCCGGCCCCGGTTCCGGCCGCGGCGGCGCGCCGGTGTCCGGGCGGAGCCTAGGGTGACCGCTTGGCAACGACACCGGCGACCGCGCTATACCTGGAAGGAGGCGCGGCGTGTCCCCGCACGGCCGGGGGCCGCACGCCGCAACGCACATGAGGGCCACCGCCATGACCGTCGAGGAGTCCCGCACCGCCTTCGCCGCACCGCAGGCGATCCTGCGCCGCTCGGGCTTCGCCGCCGCGGCTCCGCTGTTCGCGGCCGACCTGGCCGCGGCCGCCGACGCGGAGGAGGCCGAGGGGGTCGTCGCCTCGCACGGCCGGAGGCTGTGGACCGAGGCGGTGCGCCAGAGCGACGGCGTCGCCGACGACCGCTTCCTGTACTGGGCGCGGTTGACCCTCAGCGCCCGGCTGCGCGAGTGGCGTCCCGCCTTCTCCGTGGACGAGCAGCGCCGCGCCGCGCTGGCCGACCGGCTGGAGCGGGCCTCGCGCGGGCACGACGACCTGGTGTTCCCGCCCGACGACAAGCTGCTGCGGGTCGTCGTGGCCGGGTTCGATCCCTTCGGCCTGGACACCGACGTCCGCCGCTCCAACCCCTCCGGCGCCGCCGCGCTCACCCTGCACGGGTCCCGCCTGGAGATCGGCGGCCGCTCGGCGGCGCTGCGCACCGCGATCTTCCCCACGCGCTGGCGGGACCTGACCGCGGGCATGGTCGAGCAGGCGCTGGGGCCGCACTACTCCCCCGGCCCGGGTGCGGTGGCCGCCGACGCGGTGATCACGGTCAGCCAGGGCCGGCCGGGCCGGTTCGACCTGCCCCGCTACAGTGCCGGGATGCGCGGCGCGGCGCCCGACAACGAGGGGGTGAGCGCGCCGGGTCCGGTGCCGCCGCCGCGCGTGGAGCCGGCCCTCGATCCGCTGCCGGAGTGGACCGCTTCCTCGCTGCGGCGCGGCGCCGTCCTGCAGCACGCGGAGGGGCGCTTCCCGGTGCACGACAACACCGAGGTCACCGAGGTGCCGGCGGAGGGCGGCGAACCGGTGACGCACGCGGGCGGTCCCACGCCCGGCGCGCGGGTGCGCGCGGGCGGGGGCGGGGACTACGTCTCCAACGAGGTCGCCTACCGCAACACGCTGCTGCGCGACGCGACGGGACGCGAGATCCCCGCCGGCCACGTGCTCACCCCGGTGCTGGAACTCGGCTCGGCCGATCCCGAGGCGCTGACCTCGCCGGACTTCGAGCGCGACCGCGCCGACATCGTCGAGCAGCTGCGCGCGATCGTGCAGGCGGCGCTGGAGGGGTGAGGGGCCGTTCCAGGGCGGGGCCGGACACGACGAGGCCCCGGCTCGCGCCTTGTGCCGAGCCGGGGCCGTGCGGCAGGGCGCCGAGGACCCTGCGGGAACCGCCTAGTAGCTCGTGGTGGTCGAGCTCGCCATGAGCGCGTCGAACCCCACGAATATCCAGTAGAGCACTCCGACGACCAGGCCCACGCCGAAGAGGATCCAGGAGATCAGCGTGCAGGTCCGCGCGGCCTTGGGGTTGCTCTCGGCCTGGGTGATGGCCACGATCGCCAGGATCAGGCCGACCAGCGAGAACAGGCAGTTGATGCACAACCCGATCACGTTGGCCACCAGCGCGCCGATCGCCGCACCCTTGTTGGCGGGGGGCTCGCCGGGACCGCCGGGCGGAGGCGGAGGGCCGTAGGCGCCGCCGCCGGGCGGGCCGGAGGGGGGCGGCGGGGGCGGCGGGCCGTAGCCTCCGCTGTTGCCGTAGGGCGGCTGACCCCCTGACGGTCCGTAACTCATGTGTTTCCTCCCCGGAAATGCCCGGGCGGCGCGCTCACCGGCGCCGCTGGGATGTCTCGATAGGTTTGCGTACTTGCGTGCACAGGTTGGATGCGCACACGAGCGCCGCGGTTCCGTCGGTTCGCTGAGCCTGCCCGATGCGGGCGCAGGGGCGGCCGCCTTCGAAGACGCACCGCAAATCGGATCAGGGCGCTGGAATCCGCAGCGTCCGCCAGGGCAGCATACGGTGTCCGATCCCCGGCCCGGTCCGCCAGGGCCCTGCACAATGCGGGATCACGGCCGTACCCGGGGGTGGGCGGCCGATCGCGGCCACCGCTGCGGAGCGCAGACGCCGGTCCAGGCGGCGCCGCGCCGCCTGGGCGCGGCGATCGCCGGCGCGGATGATCGTGATACAACCGCAATCGGCCCGCTGTCCGGAGAGGAGAGCAGGCGGAGCTCAGCCTTCGTCCTCCAGGATCCCGTCGATGATGTCGCCCAGCACCCGCTCCTTGTCGTCTCCGGTGAGGTTGCCCATCTCGACCAGCGCACCGGCCGTTTCGACACGGTCGCCCGCGCGCCCTTCGACCACGCACAGGCGCACCACTTCGCGGGTGGGGATGTGCAGGAACCGCAGTTCGTCGGGCGGGGCGAGGTCGTAGAGGTTGACCGGGTAGCGGGAATGGCGGTTGCGCCACTGCTCGGCGCGTTTGAGCACGAAGCCGTGCAGCAGCGACTCCAGGATCTCGGGGGCGGCCAGGGCGTCGGCGTCGCCCTGGGCCCGGCACGCGGCGCAGTTGGCCAGTTCGGCCTTGAGCAGGCGGCGGGCACCGGGATGGACGACGTGCTCAGCGTTGAGCTTGCTGGGGTGTCGGTGCGCCATGGACCCAGCTTAGGAGGATCGGGCCCCACGAGACGGCGGAAACCGCCCGCGGAGCAGGGGGCGCAGGGAACGAGGCCCGCATCACCGGGGTTGCCACGTCGTATTCGCCCTCCCTGCGGGTAGGCGCGCCTGCGAGGGAATGAAAGAGGTGTGAGATGAGCCAGAACGTTTTTGTGCTCGGCATGGACGAGCAGAACCGCGAAACCCTCGATCAGCTCCCCCACGACGTCCGCTTCCACGAACTGCTGTCGGTGGACCGGGTGCGCAAGCGCGACGACCTGGCCGCGATGCTGGACGAGGCCCGCGCACAGCTGGACGCTTTCGAGGGGTCGGTGGACGCCATCATGGGCTACTGGGACTTCCCGGTGAGCACCCTGGTGCCGATCCTGTGCGCGGAGCGGGGCCTGCCCGCGCCGCCGCTGGAGGCGGTCGTCAAGTGCGAGCACAAGTACTGGAGCCGCTTGGAGCAGGCCGAGGTCATCGACGAACTGCCCGCCTTCGCCGAGATCCCCTTCGACGCCGAGGGCCCGCCCGAGCACCTGAAGTACCCCATGTGGCTGAAGCCGGTGAAGGGGTTCTCCTCGGAGCTGGCCTTCCGGGTCGCCGACGACGAGGGCTTCCGCGACGCCCTGGCCCGTATCCGGGAGGGAGCCGGCAAACTCGGCGGTCCCTTCGAGTGGGTACTGGACCAGATCGAGCTGCCCGAGGCCGTGGCCCAGGCCGGAGGGACGGCATGCCTGGCCGAGGAGGCGGTGGACGGTCTCCAGCTGACCGTCGAGGGATACGTGTACAAGGGCCGCCCGCACGCCTACGGGGTGATCGACTCGCTGAACTACCCCGGCTCCCCCAGCTTCCTGCGCTACCAGTACCCCTCCGAGCTGCCCGGGCACGTACTGGAGCGGGTCCGCGACGTCGCCTGCCGCGTGGTCACCCGGATGGGCCTGGACGACACCACGTTCAACATCGAGTTCTTCTGGGACCCCGACACCGACACCACGCGCCTGCTGGAGGTCAATCCCCGCCACTCCCAGTCCCACGCCAAGCTGATGACCTACGTCGACGCCCGCCCCAACCACTCCTACCGCCTCGACCTCGCCCTGGGCCACGAACCCGTGCTGGAGCAGGGCGGCGGCGAGTCCGCGGTGGCGGCGAAGTGGTTCCTGCGCCGCTTCGCCGACGGCGTGGTGCGTATCGCTCCCGACGACGAGGACGTCGCCGCCATGGCGCGCGACATCCCCGGCACCTCGGCGGAGATCATGGTCAGCCCCGGCATGTGGCTGTCGGAGCTGCCCGACCAGGACAGCTACAGCTACGCCTTGGCGATCGTCTACACGGGCGCGGCCGACGCCGAGAGTCTGCAGCGCGCTTATGAACTGTGCCTGGCCCGGCTTCCGTTCGAGATCGAGGAGGAGCCCGGCTGAGGCAGGCGCGGAGCCGACGAGAAGGGAGAGGCCGCATGCGCCATGTCACGGAACCGGAACTGCCCCACAAGGTCGTCGAGGACCAGGGGGTCATGATCCCCCTGTCCGACGGCACCCGGCTGGCCGCGCGGATCTGGCGGCCCGAGCCGGCCGAGGAACCGGTCCCGGCGATCCTGGAGTTCATCCCCTACCGCCAGCGCGACCTCACCGCCCAGCGCGATTCCACCATCCACCCCTATCTGGCGGGCCACGGCTACGCCTGCGCCCGAGTGGACCTGCGCGGCAGCGGCGACTCCGAGGGCGTGCTCGCCGACGAGTACCTGGAGCAGGAACTGCGCGACGCCGAGGAGGTGCTGGCCTGGCTGGCCTCCCAGCCGTGGTGCTCGGGCTCGACGGGCATGATGGGCATCTCCTGGGGCGGGTTCAACGCGCTGCAGGTGGCGGCGCGCCGCCCGGAGAGCCTGGGCGCGATCGTGTCGCTGTGCTCGACCGACGACCGCTACGCCGATGACGTGCACTACATGGGCGGCTGCCTGCTGGGCGACAACCTCTCGTGGGCCTCGACGATGTTCGCCTACACCTCCTGCCCGCCGGACCCGGCCGTGGTCGGCGAGCGCTGGCGGGAGATGTGGCAGCAGCGGCTGGCCCACAGCGGGCTGTGGCTGGACACCTGGCTGCGCCACCAGCTGCGCGACGACTACTGGCGGCACGGCTCGGTGTGTGAGGACCTCTCCGACATCGAGGTGCCGGTGATGGCCGTCAGCGGGTGGGCCGACGGTTACTCCAACGCGGTGTTCCGGCTGATGGAAGGGCTGAGCGTGCCGCGGCTGGGGCTGATCGGCCCGTGGTCGCACAAGTACCCGCACCTGGGCGTGCCCGGACCCGCCATCGGGTTCCTGCAGCAGTGCGTGCGCTGGTGGGACCGCTGGCTCAAGGGCGTGGACAACGACGTCATGGACGAGCCGACCGTGCGGACCTGGATGCAGGAGAGTGTGCCGCCCTCCACCGCCTACGAGGAGCGGCCCGGCCGCTGGGTGGGCGAGCCCCGCTGGCCCTCGCCGCGCATCAGCCGCCGCACCCACCCCTTGGGCAAGGACCGCATCGCCGAGCCCGGCGAGGAGGTCGGATCCGAGAGCGCGTCGGTGGAGTCGCCACTGACCGTGGGCCAGTACGCGGGCAAGTGGTGCTCCTACAACGCACCGCCGGATCTGCCCTTCGACCAGCGCGAGGACGACGGCGGGTCGCTGGTCTTCGACAGCGAGGCGCTGCCCGAGCGGCTGGAGATCCTCGGCGCGCCGGTGGTCAACCTCGAGTTCACCGTCGACCGGCCGGTGGCGATGGTGAGCGTGCGGCTGTCGGATGTGGCCCCCGACGGGCGGGCGACGCGGGTGACCTACGGGCTGCTCAACCTCACCCACTCCGAGGACCACTCCCAGGCCCAGGACCTGGTGCCCGGCAAGCGCTACAAGGTGGCCGTGCCGATGAACGGGGTGGCCCAGGCGTTCCCGCCGGGGCACCGGCTGCGGGTGTCGGTGTCGACCTCCTATTGGCCCCTGGCCTGGCCGCCGCCGGAGCCGGTGCTGCTGACGGTGCTACTGGAAGGCGAGAGCACCGTCGTGCTGCCGGTGCGCCCGACCGACAGCTCCGACGAGGTGGCGCCGCAGCCCTTCGACGAGGCCGAGGGAACGCCCCCGCTGGCGTCGACCCACCTGATCCCCGGCGATCAGCAGTGGAAGGTCGAGCGCGACCTGGTCGACTACGAGTCGTCGCTGCGGGTGGTCAAGGACCTGGGCACGGTGCGCTTCGAGGACATCGACCTGGACGTGTCCCGACGCGCCGACGAGGTCTACACGGTGCGCGTCGACGACTTCACCTCGCCCACGGGCACCACCGAGTGGCACATGCGCTTCAAACGCGAGGGGTGGGATGTGGAGACGGTCACCAAGACCGAGCTCACCTCCACCCCCGAGGCCTTCCATCTGAACGCGACGCTGGACGCCTACGAGAACGGCGACCGGGTCACCGCGCGCACCTGGAACACGGTCGTTCCGCGCAACCACGTCTGAGGCCGCCGGCCGCCGCGCAGGCGGTGCGCTGCCACGGAGCGGCCGAAACCGCGGAGGGCCCCGCCGGGAGTTCCCGGCGGGGCCCTCCGCGGTCGGTGGCGGGTCAGCCCCCGTCGACCTGGTCGTGGTAGGTCAGCCGGGTCCGTTCGGTGTGGTCGTTCATCAGGCGGGCGGCCTCATCGGCGCTGCCCGCCTGGATGGCGTCGATGATCCCGGCGTGCTCGTCCCAGGAGGCCATGCCGCGCGAGCGCGCGATGGGAGCGTAGTACCAGCGCACCCGGCGGTCGACCTGTGCGGCCAGCTCGGCCAGGACCCGGTTGCCCGATGCCTCGATGACTCCGCGGTGGAAGTCGGCGTTCGCCGTGACCACCGAGTCGACGTCGGCGTCGGAGACCGCGGCGACGCCGGCGCGCCACAGCTCGCGCAGATGCTCGAGCTGCGCGGGCTCGGCCGACAGTGCCGCCAGGCGGGCGGCCTCGGTCTCCAGCACGGCGCGCACCGCGAGCAGCTGGTCGGCCTCGCTTTCGGTGGGCGTGTGCACGAAGGCGCCGTAGCCCGGCCGCAGATCGACCCAGGCTTCGTTGCTCAGGCGCTGGAGTGCCTCGCGCACAGGCTGGCGCGATACGCCCAGCTGCTCGGCGAGCTCGCTTTCGACCAGATGCCTGCCGGGCGGGAACTCCCGGGTGATGATGAGGTTGAGGAGGGTCTCGTAGACCGTCTCACGAAGTGGGACAGGGCGTTGCACCCGCCCACTCAGCGCGGCCTTCAACGGCTGTGTGGTCATGCCGCTCCTGCCCGTCGCACGATGCTCGAATGTTTGATGTAGACAGTCTACGAAATCCCGGCAACGCCTGCGGGCCGTGCGGCGATCGCGAGCCCGCGGGCGGCCCGCCGGCTCGCGATCGCACGGGGCGCACCCGGCGGCACGTCGGCCGCCCCGGCCGCGCCCGCCCCCTGCACACGAGGGTTCGGCGACGGAGAAGAACCGATGAACTTGCTGTTCGCCTGCATTCACCCGTTCCTTTTCCGCTACCGACCCCTCGTGCTTGCACGCATCTCAGCATACTGTATACAAAATCGTTCGGGCGAGAGAACGGAGCACAGTATGAGAATCGCCATCCTCGGCGCCGGCGCGATCGGCGCCTACGCGGGCGCCGCACTCCACCGCGGCGGAGCCGACGTCCACCTGATCGCCCGGGGCCCCCACCTGGAGGCGCTGCGGAGCGACGGGGTGCGCGTCCTCAGCGACCGGGGCGACTTCACCGCCCGGCCCAACGCCACCAGCGACCCCCGCGAGATCGGCCCCGTCGACTTCGTCTTCCTGGGCCTCAAGGCCCAGCACTACGCCGGCTGCGGGCCGATGCTGCGTCCGCTCATGGGCCCGCACACCGCCGTGGTCGCCGCACAGAACGGCATCCCCTGGTGGTACTTCCACGGCACCTCGGGGCCGCTGGCCGAGCACCGGGTCCACACCGTCGACCCGGGCGGCGCCGTGAGCCGGGCGATCCCCGTCGAGCGCGCCATCGGCTGCGTCGTCTACGCCGCCACCGAGATCGAGGCGCCCGGCGTCGTCCGCCATCTGGAGGGCACCCGCTTCTCCATCGGCGAGCCCGACGGCAGCGCCTCCCAGCGCAGCACCGACTTCAGCGAGGCGATGAAGGCCGGCGGACTGAAGTGCCCGGTGGAGCCGGATCTGCGGGAGGAGATCTGGGTCAAGCTGATGGGCAACATCACCTTCAACCCCCTCAGCGCACTGACCCGCTCCACCATGGCCCAGATCTGCCACAACCGCTCCTCGCGCGAAATGGCGCGGGCGATGATGAACGAGACGCTGGAGGTGGCGGCACGCCTGGGCGTCCGCCCCTCGATCTCCGTCGAGCGCCGCCTGGCCGGAGCCGAACGCGCCGGCGACCACCGCACCTCCACCCTGCACGACGTCGAGCGCGGCCGCCCCATGGAGCTCGACGTCATCCTCACCGCCGTCGTCGAGCTCGCCGACCTGGTCGGCGCCGAGGTGCCCACCCTGCGCACCGTCGACGCGGTCGCCCGGCTGCTCAACGACCGGCTGGTCGACGGCAGCGTGGCCGAGCGCATGGCCGCCGCCGCGCCGGCCCGTGCCGCCTGAGGCTCCCGACCTCTTCTCCCCGCCCGGCGGGGGCGGTCCCCTGCCGCCGCCCCCGCCTGCGAGCCCTTGCCCGCCGCACGGGTTTCGCATACTGTAGACAATATTGCTGTGATGTAATCGACACACCGCAGTGGCCACGAGACCCAAGCGAGGCCTTGAAGATGCGATCGGACGACCACCAGCCCAGCAGCTACGAACGCCTCACCCGCCCGCTCGTTCGTGAGGACGGCCGACTGCGTCCCGCCTCGTGGGACGAGGCGCTGGACCGCGCCGCCGACGGCTTCCGCGCCGGAGTCGAGCGCCACGGCCCCGACACCTTCGGCATGCTCTCCTGCGCACGGGCCACCAACGAGATGAACTTCATGGCCCAGAAGTTCACCCGCGTCGTGATGGGCACCAACAACGTCGACTCCTGCAACCGCACCTGCCACGCACCGAGCGTGGCCGGGCTGTCCGCGGCCTTCGGCTCGGGAGGAGGCACCTCCTCCTACTCCGATGTCGAGGACACCGACCTGATCATCGTGTGGGGCGGCAACCCGCGCTTCGCCCACCCGATCTTCTTCCAGCACGTGCTCAAGGGCGTGCACAAGGGCGCCCGGCTTGTCGTGGTCGACCCCCGCCGCACCTCGTCGGCCCAGTGGGCCGACCGCTGGCTGGGCCTCAACGTCGGCACCGACATTCCGCTGGCCCACGCGATCGGGCGCGAGATCATCCACGCGGGCCTGGCCAACCAAGCCTTCATCCAGCGGGCCACCACCGGCTTCGAGGAGTACCGCGAACTGGTCGAGCCCTGGACCCTGGCGGCGGCCGAGGCCGAGACGGGCGTACCCGCCGACGCCATCCGCGAGCTGGCCCACGCCTACGCCACCGCCGAGCGGGCGCAGCTGTCGTGGACGCTGGGCATCACCGAGCACCACAACGCCACCGACAACGTCAAGGCGCTGATCAACCTCGCCCTGCTCACCGGGCACGTGGGCCGCTACGGCTCCGGCCTGCAGCCGCTGCGCGGGCAGAACAACGTCCAGGGCGGCGGCGACATGGGCGCCATTCCCGACCGGCTGGCCGGGTTCCAGGACATCCTCGACGCCGAGGTCCGCTCGCGCTTCGAGGCGGTCTGGAACACCACCATCCAGCCGCAGAAGGGCAAGACGCTGACCCAGATGTTCGAGGCGATGGACGAGGACGAGCTCAAGACGCTCTACGTCATCGGCGAGAACCCGGTGCAGTCCGAGCCCGAGACCTTCACCACCACCCGCCGGCTGCAGCAGCTGGACCACCTGGTGGTGCAGGACATCTTCCTGACCAAGACCGCCGAACTGGCCGACGTGGTACTGCCGGCCAGCGCGTCCTGGTGCGAGTCCGACGGCACCTTCACCAACAGCGAGCGCCGCGTGCAGCTGGTGCGCAAGGCGCTGGACCCGCCGCCCGGTGCGCGCGACGACATCGAGATCATGTGCGAACTGGCCCAGCGCCTGGGGCACGCCTGGCAGCGCCCCGACTCCGAGGTCGTCTGGGACGAGCTGCGCAGCCTCTCGCCCATCCACCGCGGTATGAGCTACCGGCGGCTGGAGGAGCTGCAGGGCATCCAGTGGCCCTGCTTCTCCGAGGACCGCCTGGAGCCCAGCTATCTGCATTCCCGGCTGTGGTCGACCGATCCCCAGGAGCGGGGCGACCCCGCGCCCTTCGGGATCGTGGGCCACTCGCCGCCGGTCGACCTGCTCGACGACGACTACCCCTTCCGCCTGACCACGGGCCGCCGGTTGGACGACTACAACACCGGCGTGCAGACCAGCGGCTTCTCCTCGCCCATGCGGCGCGGCGAGACGCTGGACCTCTCGCCCGAGGACGCCGAGCGGCTGGGTATCGCCCACGGCGAGGTCGTACGGGTCTCCTCGCGCCGCGGATCGGTGCTGGTGCCCGCCGCCGTCTCCACGCAGATGCGCTCGGGGCTGGTCTTCATGACCTTCCACTTCCCCGACCAGGTCGACACCCAGCTGCTGACCATCGACGCCACCGACCCTGACGCCGGTACCGCCGAGTACAAGGCGGCGGCCGTGAGCATCGAGAAGATCACCGAGGGAGCCGCGCCCGCGGGGGCGGCCGACCATGCGCCGGTACCGGCCTCGCCCTAGCCGCGACCGCCGCGGCCCGCGGCCGGGACCCCTGCGGTCCCGGCTCCGGCCCCGGGTGCTCTGTTCGCCACCCGGCACCCGGGGCGCGGGCCGCGGGTACGCGGCGGGCAGCGGTGCGTGCCGGCCGCGGCGGCCGGGCGTTCTCGGCCGTGCGGCACGAGCGTTCCGCTTCCGGCGCGTAGCGAGGCGGCCTCCGCCCGAACTGCGCCCGGGCGGAGGCCGCCGGGTCGGCGCGCACCACGGGTGCGCGCCGACCGCAGCGGGCATGGCCGTGGGCACGCACCTGCAGGACAGCGCCCGAAGACGGGGGCGAGCGGGGGTTGCCCACGGCGGGTATTAAGCATACTGTAGCCCGTATACAAAGTCTGTGACCTGGCTTACATTTGATTCGAGGTGACCGGGGACGTGGACCTGCACTTCCTGGACGCAGTTCCGGAGGACGCCGAGCGCGAGGCCGTGGACGCTGTCCTGGGCCCGCCCGATTCGGGATGGGACGGCGGCACGCGCCAGGCTTCCGATCTGCGCTTCGCCGAGGGCGGCCACGTCGCCCGCGGCAGGCGCGACCTGCTGCTTCCGGCACTGCATGCCGTCAACGACCGCGTGGGCTGGATCAGCCAGGCCGCGCTCGACTACATCTGCCGCCGGCTGACGATCCCGCCGGCCGAGGCCTACGGCGTGGCGACCTTCTACGCCATGTTCTCGCTCAAACAGCGCCCGCGCCGGGTCGTGCACGTGTGCACCGACATCGCCTGCGCGGCCAAGGACTCCGCGAGCCTCTGCGCGCAGCTGACCGAGCGCGTGGGCGAGCCGGGGAGCGAGGACGGCGAGTTCACCTGGCACGAGAGCCCGTGCCTGGGCCTGTGCGAACGGGCACCCGCCGCGGTGTCGCTGCAGGCGGGCGACCCGCCCCGCTACAGCGTGGCCGCGCCGGCGAACGTCGACGACATCGTCCCCGCACCCGGTGAAGTACCCGCCGCGGAGGCATCCGCGGCCGCATCGGCCAACGGACACGGCGCTTCGGGCAACGGCCACGGGCCCTCGCTCGACGGGGACCGCCCGCAGCGCCGCACCACCTTCTCCCCCGAGACGCTGCCCGGTCCCGCACCCGAACCGCCGCCGCACGCGGCGGTCCCCCAAGCCGGCGACCCCGACCTCGTCCTGCTGCGCCGCATCGGCGTGGTCGACCCCACCAGCCTGGACGACTACCGCGCCAACGGCGGCTACGCCGCGCTGCGCGAGGCGCTGCGGCTGGGCTCCGCCGGCGTCATCCGCGAGGTCTCCGATTCGGGACTGGTGGGACGCGGCGGCGCCGCGTTCCCCACCGGGCGCAAATGGGACGGCACCGCCAAGCGGCCCGAGACTCCGCGCTATGTCATCTGCAACGCCGACGAGAGCGAGCCCGGCACCTTCAAGGACCGGGTCCTCATGGAGGGCGACCCGTTCTCGGTGATCGAGGCGCTGACCATCGCCGGCTACGCCAACAACGCCGCCATGGGCTACATCTACATCCGCGGCGAATACCCGCGGGCGCTGTGGCTGCTGGAGAACGCGATCGAGCTGGCCCGGGCGCGCAACCTGCTGGGCACCGACATCCTCGGCACCGGGTTCGACTTCGACATCGAGATCCGCCGCGGCGCCGGCGCCTACATCTGCGGCGAGGAGACCGCGATCTTCAACTCGATCGAAGGGCTGCGCGGCGAGCCCCGCAGCAAACCGCCCTTCCCCGTCGAGCGCGGCGTCTTCGGCAAGCCCACCGCCATCAACAACGTCGAGACCCTCGTCAACGTGCTGCCGATCGTGCTGCAGGGCGGACCCGCCTACGCGTCCATCGGCACCGGCCGCTCCACCGGCCCCAAGCTGTTCTGCGTCTCCGGCGCGGTCGAGCGCCCCGGCGTCTACGAGGTCCCCTTCGGCGCCGACCTGCGCGAGCTGATGGAGATGTGCGGCGGGGTGGGAACCGGTTCCGACGGACGGGAGCGCGTGCCGCGGGCGGTGCTGCTGGGCGGCGCCGCCGGCGGGTTCGTCCGCGGCGACGAACTCGACATCCCGCTGACCTTCGAGGGCGCACGCGACGCCGGGGCCACCCTCGGCTCGGGCGTCATCCTCGTTCTCGACGAAAGCGTCGACCTCACCGCGATCCTCGTGCGCATCGCGGCGTTCTTCCGCGACGAGTCCTGCGGCCAGTGCGTGCCCTGCCGGGTCGGCACCGTCCGCCAGGAGGAGGCGCTGGTGCGGCTCTCGCAGGGAACGGGGGCGCGCCGCACCGACCTGGCGCTGCTGCGCGAGGTGGGCGACGCGATGCGCGACGCCTCGATCTGCGGGCTGGGCCAGACCGCGTGGAACGCGGTGGAGTCGGCGATCGACCGGCTGGGCGCGTTCGGCCCGCAGGAGGAACCAACCCTTTAAGGAGGTCCGGTGAGCACACCGGTTGCTATTGGGGCGCCTCGCCGCCTGGTCGAGGCCACCGTCGACGGCCAGGTGGTGCGCGTGCCCGAGGGCTCGACCATCCTGGACGCCTGCGAAGAAGTCGGCACCGACGTGCCGACGCTGTGCTACGGCGACACCCTCACCCCGCGCAACGCCTGCCGGGTGTGTGTGGTGGAGGTCGAGGGCGCGCGCACGCTCGTCCCCGCCTGCTCGCGCAAGGTCGAGGACTCCATGTCGGTGGCCACCGACTCCGAGCGCGTCCGCCACAGCCGCAAGATGGTGCTGGAGCTGCTGGGCTCCTCGGTGGACCTGTCCACCACGCCCGGCATCCCCGAGTGGAACGAGCGCTACGACGCACGGCCCGAGCGGTTCGGCCCCCGGGCCGAACCCGCGCCCATGGGCGAGCGCGAGGCCCGGCGCGCCGGGGAGCACACGGTCGGCGACGGCATGGCGGCCGAGACCGTCGAGCAGCCCACCAAGATCGACAACGATCTCTACGTGCGCGACTACGGCAAGTGCATCATGTGCTACAAGTGCGTCGACGCCTGCGGCGAGCAGTGGCAGAACACCTTCGCCATCGGCATCGCCGGCCGCGGGTTCGACGCGGGGGTCTCCACCGAGCACGACCTGGCGCTGCCCGACTCCGCCTGCGTCTACTGCGGCAACTGCATCGAGGTCTGCCCGACCGGGGCGCTGATGTTCCGCAGCGAGTACGAGATGCGCCAGGAGGGTACCTGGGACGAGGAGAACCAGTCCCAGACCACCACAATCTGCACCTACTGCGGGGTCGGCTGCAACGTCACCCTCCACGTGCAGGAGAACGAGATAGTGAAGGTCACCTCACCGCACGACAATCCCGTGACGCACGGAAACCTGTGCATCAAGGGGCGGTTCGGCTACCAGCACGTGCAGCAGAGACGCCACGACTGACGCCGTGCGGCCCCCGCCCGGGGGCCGCCGCGGTCAGCCTGGGCGCGGTCGGACGGCGGTTCGCAGACTGAAGACCGGCCGCAGCGGGAAGACCTCCCGCGTCCGGCCGCACCGACAGTGCGCCGGGCACAGGAAGCCCGAGGGCTTCCGGAAAGGGGCAGTGCCATGGGACGGGTCACGGTCCGCGAGCGGATCCTGCGCATCCGGGACGGCGTGGCGGACGAGCGCGCCGACACCCTGGTCGCCGAGGAGCCGCTGGAGATCCGGATGAACGGCCGGGCTCTCACGGTAACGATGCGCACTCCGGGCCACGACTTCGACCTGGCGGCGGGATTCCTGGTGAGCGAGGGCGTCATCACCGAGCCCGACCAGATCTCGACCATCCGCTACTGCGCCGGAGCCACCGACGACGGCTCCAACACCTACAACGTCCTCGACGTCGTGCTGGCGCCCGGAGTCCCGGTGCCCGAGGCGTCGCTGGAGCGCAACTTCTACACCACCTCCTCCTGCGGCGTGTGCGGCAAGGCCAGCCTGGAGGCGGTCTCCACCGTCGCCCACTGGTCGGTCGCCGACGACGAGGCGGACTTCGCCGTCGCGGTCCTGTCGCAGATGCCCGACCGCCTGCGCGAGGCCCAGCGGGTCTTCGACCGCACCGGCGGGCTGCACGCCGCCGGCTTGTTCACTCCCGAGGGGGAGCTGCTCGCCGTGCGCGAGGACGTCGGCAGGCACAACGCCGTCGACAAGCTCGTGGGCTGGGCCCTGCGCGAGCGCCGGCTTCCGCTGCGCGGCAGCGCGCTGATGGTTTCGGGGCGGGCCTCCTTCGAACTCGCGCAGAAGGCGCTGATGGCGGGAATCCCGATGCTGGCCGCGGTCTCCGCGCCCTCGTCGCTGGCCGTGGAACTGGCCGCCGACTCGGGGCTGAGCCTGGTCGGGTTCCTGCGCGGCGCCTCCATGAACGTCTACGCCGGCCGGCAACGGGTCACCCTGGAGACGGCGTCCACGACGCCGATGGCGGCCCCAGGGTGATCTGCCGACCGGGCCGGTAGGCGCGAGACCGGCCGGCGTGCACCAGCCCCCTGCGCCGGCCGGTCCCGACATTCCTCGCACCGCCCGGGGGCGGGCATCGGCCTGCCCCCGGGCGCGGTGCCCACCGGTCCGGGCCCCGGCGCGCCGTTCCACCCGGACGCCGCTGCCGGGGCGGCCGGTCGGCGCCGATGCGGTCGAGCTCCGCGGCGCCCGCGCGCCCGAGGCACCGCTACTGCGGTTTCGCCGCCTTCTTCGCCGCCTTCTCGCTCTTTTTGAAGGCACGGACCTCGGCCAGGGTCTGCTCGTCGACCACGTCGGCGATGGAGCGGCGCGCGTCCTGTTCGCCGTAGGCGCCGGCCGCCTCGCGCCAGCCCGGCGCCTGCAGCCCGAACTGCTTGCCCAGCAGCGCCAGGAAGATCCGCGCCTTCTGGTCTCCGTAGCCCGGCAGCGCTTTGAGCCGCTTGAGGACCTCGCGTCCGTCGGGCTCTCCCGAGGTCCACAGCGCGGCGGCGTCGCCGCCGTAGTGCTCGACGAGGTAGCCGCACAGCGTCTGGATGCGGCCCGCCATCGAGCCGGGGAAGCGGTGGACGGCCGGCTGCCGAGAGCAGACCTCGGCGAACTCCTCCGGATCGGTGGCGGCGATGGTGCGGGCGTCGAGGCCGCCCATCCGGTCGGAGATCTTCTTCGGCCCGGCGAAGGCCACCTCCATCGCCACCTGCTGATCCAGCAGCATGCCGATCAGCAGCGCCAGCGGATCCGACGCCAGCAGCGCGTCGGCTTCAGGTTCCTGGACGAGGTGCAACGAGCTCATGGCCGCCATTGTCCCAGGGGAGGGCCCCGACGGCACGTCCCGCCGCCGTGCGGTCGCAGGGAAGCCGTGCAGGGCCGATGGACGGCCGGCTGCCGAGCGCGGATTCCGACGGAAGCCGTCTCCATCGCCACCTGCCCCTCCAGCACCATGCCGATCGGCAGCGACGGCGCCCGACGCCGGCGGCGCAGCGCGGTCGGTCGGGCGGCGGAGGCTGCGCGCCGTCCTCCGGGCCCGCGGGATCCGCCCTGTCCCCGGTGTCGGCCGCGTACTCGGCGGCTGAACGGGCGGGGCGCGCCTACGACCGCCGGGGCTCGCGGCCGGAGAGCCGCCCGGAGGCCGCGCCGGCGCCCGTCTCGGGGCACCGGCGCGGCCGGGCCGGCTCACATCAGCCGTGCTCCTTGGGGACGTAGGTGTAGTCGGGGAAGTTGCCGGGCAGGCGCTCGTCGGCCGGGCCGCGGGTGACCGCGTGGACCAGGAGCTTGCCGCCCACGAAGGCGCCGCGCCAGGACGCTCCCCAGCCGCCGAACATCTCGTCGCGGTCGCCGCGCGAGCGCGGCCGGTTGATGCCGACCTTGAAGGCGCGCACCTCCTCGGCCAGCCGCGCCCCCAGGTCGGGGTCGTCGGTGGAGATCGTCGAGACCAGGGCGCCGTTGCTGGCGTTCATGGCCGCCAGCAGTTCGGCCTCGGTGTCGACGAGCACGATGGAGTCGGCCGGGCCGAAGGGCTCGGCGTGGAACAGCGGGGAGGAGCGCGGCGGCTCCAGCAGGGACACCGGTGCGACGTAGGCGTCGGTGTTCTGGCCCGGCAGCAGGTGGGCGTCGTCCACGGAGCCGCGGTAGAGCGGCACCGCCCCGCCGGCGATGGCGTCGCTCACCTGGGCGGTGAGGTCCTTGGCCTTGGCCGCGTTGATCAGCGGGCCGAAGTCGAGTTCGGGCAGGTCGTCCTCAGGCGAGGAGACGGCGAGCGGGTGGCCGAAGCGCACCGAGTCCACCGCCGGCAGGTAGGCGCCGAGGAACCTGTCGAACAGGGAGCGCTGCACGACGAAGCGGGGGTAGGCGGTGCAGCGCTGCTTGGCGTAGTCGAAGGTCTTGCGGACCTGGCCGGCGAAGGTCTCCCAGTCGCTGTACTCCCACACGCCCCAGCAGTTGAGCCCCTCCTGCTCCAGGATGTGCGGCTTGCCGAGGTCGGCGAGGTCGGTGGCGACCTGGCCGCCGGTGTCGCGGCCGCCGACGAAGGACACGCAGCCGATCTCCGGCGAGCGCACCAGCACCGGCGACAGGTTCCGCCCACCGCCGCTGACCAGCGTGAAGGGCAGTCCTTCGCGCGCGGCCAGGGCCACGGCCAGGGTCAGGCACACCAGGCCGCCGTCGGTGGGGGTCTTGGCGATGGCGGCGTTGCCGGCCAGCGCCTGCACGCACATGGCGTGGGCCAGCACGCTCATCGGGTAGTTCCAGCTGGCGATGTTGCTGACCGGCCCCTCCAGCGGGGCGCGGCCCTCCATCATGTCCTCGATCTGCTCCACGTACCATTCGGAGCCCGAGATCGCGCGGTCGACGTCCTGGCGGGCCAGCTTCCAGGACTTGCCGATCTCCCAGACCAGCGCGAGCGCGAGCGTGTCGCGGTGCTCGCCCCAGGCCTCGACGGTGGCGCGCACCCGCGCGCGGCGCTCCTCAAGCGGGGTGACCCGCCAGGTGCGGTGCTGGTCGGCCGCCGCGCGCACCGCGGCCTCGGCGGTGTCGGCGTCGATCATGGGCGGGCCGGCGATCTCGGTGCCGTCGACGGGCGAGACCGCCAGGCGCGGTTCACCGTCGGCGCGCCAGCGGCCGCCCCAGTGGTTGTGCACCCGATCGGCCGCGAACGCCTCGGGGGCGATCTCGCGGCAGCGCTGGTACAGGGTGGTCCATTCGGTTCCGGGCTTGAGCATGAGGGTCATTCGATTCCCCTGGTGGTTGCGGTGCTGGGCCGATGCTGAGCGGCCGGCGGCCGATCCCGGCCGCCGGCGCTCTCAACACTCCCCTGACTCCGGATCCGCGGCCACGGCCGCGGCGCGTCCGCTTCGGCGACTCTTCACAGTCCGTCGCGAGCGGCGATAGTTAACAGAGCGCTCGGGCGATCTCGGCCGTCTCGGTGGGGGTTTTGCCGACCTTGACGCCGGCGGC
>NZ_JROO01000025.1 GCF_000826685.1 Streptomonospora alba | reverse complement strand
CGGCCCGACTGGACCCCCGCCGACCCCGCTGCCGTCCGACCGAGCAGGGCCGCTGTCGTCGGAGCCGACGAGTCCGGTATCGGGAACGCTCTTGATGCGGCAGGGACCCAGGTGGAGGCCTACGCCGACGTGGCGGCCCTGAGCGACACGGTGCGGACCGGGAGCGTCGCCCCGGATGTGGCCGTCGCCGTCGCAGGCGGCTCCTTCGGCGACGACCCGACCGATGCGGTCCGTGCGGGCACCGCGTGGGCCCTCGCGCTCGTCCAGGACTGGTTGGCGTCCGAAGCCCTCGCGGGTACCCGCCTGGTCATCGTGACCATGGGGGCGGTCGACACCGGGGACGGCGACCTCGTCGATCCGGTCGGCGCCGCCTTGAGCGGCCTGGTGCGCTCCGCGCAGAGCGAGCACCCGGGAGCGTTCACCCTTGTCGACATCGACGGCGCCGACGAGAACACCCGCGCCGTCCTCGCCTCCGCGGCCATGACGCGAGAGCCGGCTCTGGCCGTGCGGCGCGGCCGCACATGGACACCGGCTCTCACGCGGGTCGCCACCGACGGCGACGACACGCCCCCGGCCCGTCCGATCACGCTGGATCCCGACGGGACCGTGCTGGTCACCGGCGCTACCGGGGCCTTGGGGCGCGCGGTCTGCCGCCACCTGGCGACCGAGTACGGAATCCGCCGCATGCTGCTCACCAGCCGGCGGGGGCCGGACACCCCCGGTGCCGGCGAGCTCTGCGCCGAGCTCGCGGAAGCGGGAGCCGAAGCGCGGCTGGTGGCCTGCGACGCCTCCGAGCGTGCGGACCTCGCCCGCGCTTTGGCCGAGGTCGACGAAGACCACCCGCTCACCGCGGTCGTCCACCTCGCGGGCGTTCTCGACGACGGGATCGTCAGCGCGCTGACCACTGACCGCCTCGACCGGGTGCTGGGACCCAAAGCCTGCGGCGCCCACCACCTCTACGAACTCACCAAAGGATCGGGCCTCGACGCTTTCGTCTGCTTCTCCTCCGCCGCCGGCGTTTTCGGGGGAGCCGGCCAGGCCAACTATGCGGCGGCCAACTCCTTCCTCGACGCCCTCGCCGCCCGGATGCGGCATGAGGGCATCCCGGCCGCGTCTTTGGCCTGGGGGCCGTGGACGGGCGGCGGCATGGCCGCGGACGCCGACACGGAGACGGGGGCGGCGGCCCGCTCCGGTCTGGTGGCTCTGACCCCGGAGGACGGCCTCGAGCTCTTCGACGCCGCTCTTCGCTCGGCGCTGCCGCTTTCGTTGCCGATGCGGCTGGACGTGAACGCGATCCGGTCGAACTACTACGACGCGGCGGTGCCGTCCCTGCTGCGCAGCCTGGTCCGGCCGCCCGTCCGCACCGCCGACCGCTCGGGGGCGGCCGACGGGGAGCCGAGCGCCCGCAGCCGCCTGCTGGGGATGGACGAGGCCGAACGCGCAGCGGCCGTGGCCGGCATCGTGCAGAACCAGGTGGCCGCCGTCCTGGGCTATCGGGACGGTGATGAGGTGGCTCCCGAGCACTCGCTGGCCGATGCGGGATTCGACTCGCTGTCTGCGGTGGAATTGCGCAACCGGTTGCAGCAGGCCCTGGAACTGCGGTTGCCCGCGACACTGGCCTTCGACCACGCCACGCCCGCCGACCTGGCCGGGAGCCTGTTGGAGCGGATGGCCGAGGAGCCGGCCGCCGACCGCCCGCAGGCCGAACCGGCGGCCCCCGCCCAGGACGGTTCCTCGGCGACGCTCATGTCGCTGTATGGCGAGGCCACCCGGCAGGGCAAGTGGCAGGAGGCGTTCGACCTCCTCTACGCGGCGGCCGCCCTGCGCCCGTCCTTCTCCGGGGCCGCGGACGGCCCTGCGGAGCCGCCCATCCTGCTCGCCCGGGGCCGGGAGCGCACACCGGTGTACTGCTTCTCGTCGTGCCTGGCTCTGGCGGGGATCCAGGGCTATGCGAGGTTCGCCGCCGGTCTGCGCGGTTTGCGGGACGTGGCGGCCCTGCCCTGCCCGGGGTTCAACGACGGCGAGCCGCTGCCCGGCGACATAACCGCCGTCGTCGAGGCGCTGGGCGAGTCGGTCCGCGGCGACGTCGGCGACCGTGCCCCCGTTCTCCTGGGCTCGTCCGCGGGGGGATGGTTCGCCAACGCCGTGGCCGGCTACCTGGAGCGCGTCGGCTGCCCTCCTGCGGGGGTGGTGCTCGTCGACACCTATACGCCGCAGACCGACATCCTGGCCCGGTTCGGCCTGGCCTTGATGGACGGCATGCACGACCGCGAGGGGGTCTTCGTCTCGCTCACCGACGACCGGCTCACCGCCATGGGCTGGTATCTGCGGATGTTCGGGAGCTGGGAGCCCGAGCCGACACAGTGCCGGACGCTGCTCGTGCGGGCGACGGAGCCGCTCACCCAGGACGTCCGCAAGGCCTTCGGAGAGGACTGGCGCTCCTCATGGGCGTTCCCGCACGACGTCGTCGACGTGAAGGGAACGCACTTCTCGATCCTCGAGGAGTTCTCCGACACGACCGCGGCTGCCATCGACGACTGGATCGCTAAGGAGCTGGATTGAGTACGGACCTTTGGCTGCGCAGTTTCCACCCCGCGCCCGAGGCGGCGGTGAGACTGGTCTTCTTCCCGCACGCCGGCGGCGCGGCGAGCTACTTCTTCCCGCTGTCCAAGCTGCTGGCACCGCGGTTCGAGGTGCTCGCCGTCCAGTACCCGGGACGGCAGGACCGGCGCCGCGAGGAGCCGATCGCCGACGTCGACGGTCTCGCCGAGGAGTTGGCGGCGGTACTGGGGCCCACCGGCGGCAAGCCGGTCGTGTACTTCGGGCACAGCCTGGGGGCGACCGTCGCCTTCGAAGTCTCCAGGCGGTTGGCAGGGCAGGGCGCCGGTCCCGCCGCCTTGATGGTCTCGGCGCGCTGCGCGCCCAGTGAGCACCGCAGCAACGGTATCCATCTGCTGGACGACGACGGAATCGTCGCCGAACTGCGTCGCCTCAGCGGGACGGACTCCTCCCTACTCGAAGACGAGGAGCTGCTGGCCGCCCTGATGCCGGCGATCCGCGGCGACTACAAGGCCGCCGAGACCTACACCTACACCCCCGGCCCGGCGCTCTCCTGCCCCATTGTCGGGTTCCTGGGAGACGACGACGTCCGCGTGGGAGCCGATGACCTGGAGAGCTGGCGCAAGCACACGACCGCGGAGTTCGAGCTGCGCCGACTGCCAGGCGGGCATTTCTACCTGACCGAGGACCCGGTGCGTGCCGCCAAGGAGATCGGGGCCTGCATCGAGTCCTCGGTCCCGGGCCAGGGCGCGGAGCTATGAGGTGTCCGCCTGGTCGGCGAGGCCGTCGGGCAGGGCGAGCCGGGTCTTCACGTTGAGCTTTCGGTAGACGTTGGTGAGGTGCTGCTCGACCGTACTGATCGTGATGAAGCACCGATTCGATATCTCCCTGTTCGTCAGGCCCTGTGCCGCGAGTTCCGCGACCCGGCGCTCGGACTTGGTCAGGGGCGACGCTCCGGCGGGGCAGTCCTCGTCGTCGGCTGCCGGGACCTCCTCGGCCGAGGAGGTCCCGGGCGTTCCCGCGTCGCGCGCCTGCACGCCCAATGCGTGGGCCCGGTCGGCGAGCAGGCGCGCTCTCCTGGTGTCGCCGAGCGAACGGAGGGCGTCGCTGAGATCCTGCATCGCCAGGCTCAGGGAGAAGGTGTCGCCGGAGGCGCGTAGCAGGTCGACCGCCTCCTCCAACAACGCCGGACGAGACGCCGGCCGGGTGCGCGCCAGGAGCTGCAGCGTGATTCCGCGGACCCGTTGGTCGTCCTCCTCGGTGAGGCTCAGCTGCTCGTCGAGGAGGTCTCGCGCCTGCTGCGGTTCACCCATCCGGATCAGGGACTCGGCCGCCGCGGACCTCCAGGCCACGAATCCGGGCCGCTCCAGCTGCCATTCCTTCATCAGGGCGCCGCAGAACTCGAAATCGGCGCGTGCGAGACGTGCGTCACCGGTAGCGAGGTGGTGTTGGCCGCGGGCCATCAGGTAGCCGAGGCAGTACCTGCTGCGGTACATCGCTTCGGGCACTTCGTACTGGAGGTGGGCCGCCGCCTCGTCGAGGTCGCCCAGCAAAGTGGTGCTGTGCACAAGGACCCCCAGCGGTGCGCCGATGGCCGCCCCCCAGCTCGTCGGCGGCAGCACGGCCAGCGCGTCGCGCGCCAGTTGTGCGGCCGCTGCGAGGTCGCCCTCGCGAAGGGCGATCTCGGCTCTATACGCCGCCAGGAGGGCACGCCAGGTCGGAACCTCCCGCCTGGTGGCCTCGTCGAGGAGCGTGTCGCACGCTGACCGGGCGGCCTCGAAGCGCCCGCAGGAGATGAGGATCAGCAAGGCGCACTCCAGCGCCTCGAGTGTGAAATCCGTCAGGGGGGACGTTCGCAGGATCTGCTGGGCGGTGGTGACCGCCTCGTCACGCGGCCCCCCTTCGAGCAGCTGGGCCAGGGAGCCGCCCGCGCGGGCGCGGACGCTGATGAAGGTGGTCCCCGGCTGCTGCTCGCCGAGGGCGGGGGCCACGCGGTCGAGGAAGGGCTTGAGCGTCGGCAGGGTGTTGAGGAGCAGTTGGCAAGCGGAGTGGAGCTCCGGTGGTTGGCTCGGCGTTCCGTCGGTCGAGAAGTGTTCGATCAGTTCCGCGATCTTCGCCGTCTGGCCGTGCCAGGCGAGCTGGTGCATGAGTGTGACCGTTTCCCGGACGGCGAGGGCGTCCTTGCCGGCGGCTTCGAGCAGGAAGTCGAAGTGCTGGGCCGCGGTGAGCGGATCGATCCGCCACTTGGTGCGGGCGATCCCTGCCACCGTCTTGCACCGCGAGGCCTCGTCGGGGCAGGAGTCCATGGCAAGTTGGAGGTGGGCCAGGGCGCTGCTCATCTCGTCCTGAGCGAGGTCGGTCTCCGCTGCGTCCAGCAGGAGCGCGGCCGTCCACGTCCCCGAGGTGCCGGTGCCGAGGATGTTGGGGAGGTCCTCTCCCCGGCGGTTCTGCCCGACTCGCAGGTGCATGGCGTGGAGCGCGCGGACGCGGAGCTCGCGGTAGCGCTCGGGCGGGAGGTCGCTGAGGATCGCCGTCCTGGCGGCGTTGAGTCGGAACCTCCCTTCCGGATCGAGGATCCCGATCTCTTGAAGGACGTTCAGCGGGTGCTCCGCCGTCCGCGGCCCGTCCTCGAAAACGTAGCCGAGCAAGAGCGGGGTGGCTGCTCGGAGTCTTCGCGACGTCGCCAGCACGGCCGCCGCCTGGGCCCCCTCCACGACCGGAGGGCTGCATCTCCGGAGGCAGGCCAGCACGGACTGCTGGTATTCGCGGCCGGCGGCGAGCGCTGCAGGGGCGGGCTCGGTGTTCCTGGCGTCCTCGATCAAAGAGCGCAGAAGAAGCGGGTTCCCGCCCGTCGCATAGGTGTATTCGGCGGCCAGCTGCTCGGTGGCGGATTCGCATAGATGCGTGGAAAGCAGGCGGCGAATTCCTTCCTGGGACAGGGGATGGAGTCGAAAGCGCGAATAGATTCGAGAACGCAGGGTCTCCACGTGGAAAAGTGGATCTGCGGGGGCTCCGTGCAGCGATTGGCTAAGCAATAGAATGAGGCCGCCGCCGTTCCAGCTTTCGACTACTTCCTGGAGGACTCCCAGGGATGCGGAGTCGGCATGGTGGACATCGTCGACCGTTAGAAGCAGGGGGGTTCCGCGGACGGCGTCGGCCAGGACGGACGACAATTCCTTACGGAGCGTGATCTGATGCTGGGAGTGGGGATGGCCGTGCGTCTCGCTGTCGGCCGCTTCCTCCAAGGCGTCGGTCAGCCTCCGCATCGCTGACGACGCAACGCGTTCCCCCAGAGCGGGCTGGTTTATGAGTTGGCGCACTACCTCGAACGGGGCGGCGCCGTGCTGGGGCGAGTTGGTGGCCGGTAGGTGCGGGACTCCGGCGGAGGCGGCCAGTTCGGCCGCATAGTGGAGCAGTTCCGTCTTGCCGCTTCCCACTCCGCCGTTGACCACCGTGAATGTCGGCTTTCCCGCGAAAGCGCCGGACAATGCGGACTTTATATGGCTGATTTCTCGATCGCGTTCCAGTAGATCCATTCGCGGTTCCTGTCGGGTCCGTCGCGCATCCGGTTTCAATCGTTTTATTCTGACTGTTTGATTCTCCTGTTCCCGAAGATGGCAGAGGTATGGACAAAATGTTCCCGTGCATACTGCTGCGGCGGCCAGGGGTCGGCTCCGTCGGGGTCGGCCGAGTCGGGTCGATGCAGCCGATCGGAGTTTGGCTGCTCCAGTGAACCGAAGTTCTGCCGTAAAGACAACCGTCGATATATTGGAAGTTAAGGTCTCTAGTCCCGGCGGTCGAATTTGGTCACGGCTGCGCAGTTGTTATTACATCAAGCGATGGAACGAGTACTGCTGGTGATTCTTCGGTCGGACCGCACCGGCGGCCGGGCCCGCCCTCCGGATGCGGACTCGGGGCCCAGCGGCGCGTGGCCGACGGGCCCATGCGGGCGCTCGACGGCGTCGCGGAACCTGCGGTCTTGCCGCGGTTCGGCCTCCGCCGGGAGGCCCGGAATCAGTACCGTGTCCCGTCTCCGGATTCCGGGGCGCCGCCACCTGCCGTCTGCCCGCCCGCGCTTTCGGCCCCGCCGCGGTAGACCAGTCGGCGCAGCAGAGCCTCTGCCGGTCCGCGCCGGTCGGCCCGCTCCAGCGCGCAGGCGCCTGCCAGGGTGAGCAGCCACACGGCCGCGGCGAAGAGGGCGGCCACCGCGCTGTCGACGTGCGCACCCAGCCCCAGACCCCAGGCCGCCAGCAGCGGCGCGGAGACCACCGACTGGGCCAGGTAGCACGACAGGGACCGCTTGCCGACCGCCATGACGGCGACCGTGACCGGGCCTCGCCGGCGCCGGCGGGCGACGGCGTGCCCGATCAGTCCGAACAGCGCCACATAGCCCGCACCGCCGAACACGCCGCTGAACTGGCGCACAGCGGCCAGAGCCCCGAACGGGTCGCGCAGCTCGACGAGCCCGGTGTGGGCCAGCGCCTCCGGCAGCCCCGACAGCCAGGCGGCGCCGATCCCCGCGACGGCAGTCCACACCAGCAGGCGCAGGTGCCGGTCGGGGTACTCCAGCACCCGGCGCCGGCCCAGCACCATGCCCAGCGCCATCGCCGCGGGCATCACCAGGGTCAGGGACTGGAAGGGGACCGAGACGGCCCAGGCGACGAGCCGCTCGCCGACGGAGGCGAGGTAGTCGTCCTCGCCGAAGGAGGCCCGCAGGAAGCCGGGCATCCCCGCCTGCTCCGTCCCGGCGGCCGCGCTTTCGGGGACGAAGGGGCCCATGGCCGCGCCCAGCGCGCTGAACAGCCACAGCGCCGCCACCAGGCCGACGAGCACCGACGCGGTCACCCGCATCGCGAGCTCGCTGCGGCGCAGCAGCAGCCATCCCAGCACGAGGCCGAGCAGCCCGTAGGCGCCCAGGACGTCGCCGAAGAACAGCAGGGCCGCGTGCACGACCCCGAACACCAGCAGCCACAGGTTGCGGCGCCGCACCACCGCGGCGGCGCCCCGCGGTGAGGCGCCGGCCTCGACCTGGCGGTCGTAGATGCGCATCAGTCCGTAGCCGAACAGGCACGCGAACATCGGATAGACGCGCCCGTCCACGGCCAGGAGCATGGCGAACTGCACGACGCGGTCGGCGGCCGAGCCGTCGACGGGATGGCCGCCGGTGTCGGCCTGCTCGGCGCCGTAGAGGTACCAGGGCGTGTTGGCCAGCGCGATCAGCAGCAGCATGAACCCGCGTGCGAGGTCGGGGCCCGGGGCGCGTTCACCCGGGCGAACAGGGCCGCCTGCAGGGGCCGGTGTACCGTCCACGATGATGCCTCCCGGTAGGCGCGAAAGCGCCGCGAAACGGGCTTTCCCAACCCCCGCTCCGCGCTCTCGGCCGACGGTATCGGCCGGTCGGCGAAAAGCGCTTCCTCCCGCGGGAGGAAGTACGGCGCCCCGGGAGGAGGTACGGCGCCCCGGGGGAGGGGCCGGTGCACCGTCCCGGCCGACGCCCGCGGCGAGCTTGCGCGGGGCGCTCAGTGCTTGCGGGCGGTCGCGGCCACAACGAGGTCGGCCAGCGGCGAACGCGCCGCGTCGTCGAGCAGTCCGGTCTCCAGCGCCGCGGTGGCCTGCCCCACGTAGTCGTCGATGCGGCGCTCGCAGGCCGCCAGGGCGCCGCACTCCTCGGCCACGCCGCGCATCCACGCCACAGTGTCGTCGTCCATCGCGGGATCGCCCAGACGGCGCAGGAACTCCGCGCGGTCGGCGGCGCCGGCGCGCTCCAGGGTCTCGGCCACGATCAGCGTGCGCTTGCCCTCGCGCAGGTCGTCGCCGGCCGGCTTGCCCGTCTGCTCGGGATCGCCGAAGACCCCCAGAACGTCGTCGCGCAGCTGGAAGGCCACACCCAGCGGCAGCCCGTAGGCGGTGTAGACGGGGGAGAGTTCCGCGTAGCGGCCCGCCAACGCCGCACCCAGGTGCAGCGGTCTCTGGACGGTGTACTTGGCGGCTTTGTAATGCATCACACGCAGTGTCGCCGCGACGTCGCCGCCCTCGCGCACCTGCTCCAGCATGTCCAGATACTGCCCGGCCATCACCTCGGTGCGCATCGCGTCGAAGGGGGTGCGCCCGGCGTGCAGCGCCTCCAGCCCCAGGCCGCTGGCCTGGTAGAGGTCCTCGCTCCAGGCCAGGCACAGATCGCCGATGAGGATGGCCGCGCCGCGTCCGAAGGCGTCGGAGGCCCCGCGCCAGCCCGAGGCCGCGTGCAGCCCTTCCAGCCGCTTGTGGGTCGCCGGCAGACCGCGGCGGGTGTCGCTGTTGTCGATCACGTCGTCGTGGATCAGCGCGCAGGCCTGCAGGAACTCCAGCGAGGCGGCGGCCCGGTGGATCTCGGGGACGTCGTCGCCGCCCGCTCCGCGCCAGCCCCAGTAGCAGAACGCCGGGCGCAGGCGCTTGCCGCCGGCGAGCATGGCCTCCAGCGCGTCGACGGCCGGCGCCAGCTCGGATCCGATCTCCAGCAGCTGGGCGCGGCGGCGTTCGACGAACCGGGCGATCTCGGTGTCGACGGCCGTGCGCACGAACGAGACCGGGGAGGACGCGGAAAAGGTCATGGGCTGCACATTATCGGGTAGTCGGGACCCACCCTCCCGGCGCTGGACAGGGCGTCGCCTAGGGTGGAGGCATGGTTGGGTCATCGACACGCAACGGAAGCGCGCCGGTCGCAGCGTCGCGGCCGCGCGACATCCGCGAACTGCTTAAGACCGGCGAACCGACATTCTCATTCGAGTTCTTCCCGCCGAAGACCGACGAAGGGCTTACCAAGCTTTGGCGGGTCATCCGCGACATCGAGGCGCTTGCGCCGTCGTTCGTCTCGGTCACGTACGGAGCCGGGGGCGGCACGCGCGATCTCACCGTCGAGATCACCGAGCAGCTGCAGACCGACACGACGCTGCTGCCCGTCGCCCACTTCTGCGCCGTCAACCACTCCGTGAGCGAGCTGCGCCACCTCGTCGGGCGCTTCGCCAGCGTGGGTGTGAACAACATCCTCGCCCTGCGCGGCGACCCTCCGGGCGATCCGCTGGGCGAGTGGGTCAAGCACCCCGAAGGACTGGAGTACGCCGACGAGCTGGTGCGCCTGATCAAGGAGCTCGGCGACTTCAGCGTCGGCGTCGCCGCCTTCCCCTACAAGCACCCCCGCTCACCCGACATCGAGTCCGACACGAAGTACCTCGTGCAGAAGTGCCGTGCGGGCGCCGACTACGCCATCACCCAGATGTTCTTCGACCCGGAGGACTATCTGCGCCTGCGCGACCGCGTCGTGGCCGCGGGCTGCGAGACGCCGATCATCCCCGAGATCATGCCGGTGGTGAAGTACTCCACCATCGAGATGTCCGAGCAGCTCTCGGGCGCGCCGTTCCCGCGCCACCTGGCCGAGGAGTTCGAGAAGGTCAAGGACGACCCCGAGTCGGTGCGCAAGATGGGAATCGAGCAAGCGCAGCGCATGTGCGAGCGGCTGCTGGACGAGGGCGCTCCCGGCATTCACTTCATCACGTTCAACCAGTCCACTGCCACGCGCGAGATCTACCAGCAGGTCGCCGCGGACCGCCTCCCGGCAATGGCAGGGGCGCGGCCATGATGGTGAAGGGCCTGTGAGGGCTGCCGGGGAAATGGAACTCCGGTAGTACGTCGACGAACCCGCACGAGCGGTAGAGGCCTCGGGCGGCTGTAGGGCCGGTCGGGGTCGACAGGACGGCGGTGCGCTCCCTGCGCACCGCCGTCAGTGCTTCCAGCAGGCTGCGGCCGATGCCGCGCCCCTGGCAGGCGGGCAGCACATGCAGCTCGGCGACCTCGAAGGAGTCGGCGAACCAGTGGCGGTCGGCGCCGGGGTCGCGCTCATGCAGCTCGGTTGTGATGACGTCGTGCCACCACTGCCCGCCGGCGCCGTGGAATCCGTAGGCGAACCCGGCGGCCTCCCCGCCGCCCCGGGGCAGCGCGACGACCGAGCCGAACCGCGGGTGCCGGGCGTGCTCGCGCATGATGGAGCGGCGCCCGGGGAGCTGTTCCGCGGGCGGGTCCATCGCGGCGGTGTAGATCTCGAGCAGGGCCGGAAGGGCGTGCAGGAACGCCGGGGCGGCCAGCTCCCACAGTTCGATCTCAGCGGTGCGCACACCGCCACGGTAGACGAGTGGGCGGCTCGGCGCCCGGGTGCGGCGCTGTTGACGGAGGCGGCCGGGGTGCGCTTAACTGTCCATGTTCGTACTCGTGTTCGATTTCGGGGTGGGTCTCCGGGTCGTTCCGAGTGCGTTCCCTTCGCGTCCGCTTCCGCCCGTCGGGCGGGTATGCGGGCGCGGAAACGCGGTCGGGCGGGGGGAGGGGAAGCCTCTTGCCCGACCGCGGCCCCTTCCGGGCGCCGGGTGCGCGGTGCCCGGACACGACGACGGCCACGTCCCCGC
>NZ_JROO01000024.1 GCF_000826685.1 Streptomonospora alba | reverse complement strand
GTTCCTCCACGGCAAGATCCGGGGGAAGGTCCACGATCCGGGCGTCGCCGAGCAGCTGCTGCCCAGGGGATACCCCCTCGGCGGCAAGCGGATCTGCGTGGACACCGGGTACTACGAGGCGTTCAACCGGGACGACGTTCACCTCATCGACATCAAGGACACCCCGATCGACGCCGTCACGCCGCGCGGACCGCTGGTCGACGGCGTCGAGTACCCAGTGGACGTCATCGTGTTCGCGACCGGTTTCGACGCGATGACCGGTGCCCTGTCGCGGATCGAGGTCCGCGGACGTGGAGGAGCCGCTCTCAGCGAGAAGTGGGCCGCCGGGCCGACGTCCTACCTGGGGCTGGCGGTCTCCGGCTTCCCCAACCTGTTCCTCGTCACCGGGCCGGGAAGCCCGTCGGTGTTCGGCAACGTGATCGTGTCCATCGAACACGACGTCGACTGGATTACCGAGGCCGTCGTCCACCTTCGCGAGCGGGACCTGGCGCTGATGGAGGCGACGCAGGACGCCGAGGACGCCTGGGTCCAGCACGTCGGGCAGGTCGCTGACAGCACCCTGCTGGCGGACGTCGGTTCCTGGTACACCGGCGCCAACGTGCCGGGCAAGCCACGTGTGTTCATGGGCTATGCCGGCGGTGCCGGGGAGTTCCGTCGGCGCTGCGAGAAGGTCGCCCGGCAGGGCTACACCGGTTTCTCGCTCAGGCCGGAACCGCCGCGCAGCAGGCCGTTCGGCGACGGCACCCGGCTCGAAATCACCGAGACCGGGACCGGCACACCCCTCGTGCTGGTGTGCGGAAACAGCCAGGATCACCGGCTATGGGCCCCACTGCTGCCCGCACTGGCTTGCCGGCACCGGGTGATCACCTACAACCACCGCGGCATCGGCGGCTCCGAACGCGGCGGCCGGGCCATCACCATGGCCGACCTCGCCGACGACCTCGCCGACCTGTTGAGGGGGCTCGGTGCCGCCCCCTCCCACGTGCTGGGCTGGTCGCTGGGCAGCGCGGTCGTCCAAGAGTTCGCGCTGCGCCACCCCGATCTTGTTACATCGCTGATTCTGTGCGGCACCTGGGGGCGTACCGACGCCTTTCAACGGCCCCTCGTCACCGCGCTGGCCCATCCCTGGCACACCGGACACCGGGACAGAGCACTCACCGCGCTCGGCATCACCTATTCGCGGGAGCTGCTGGACTCCGAGGAGCTCGGCCCGCTGATGGCACAGCTCGATCCGCTGTTTCCCAGTACGGACGAAGAGCTCGCCACGGTCGCCGAGCAGTGGGATGCGGACCTCGCACACGACAGCCTCGACCGCCTGGGCGGCATCGCGGCGCCCACGCTCGTCGTCGCCGGGGAGAAGGACCTGCTCACGCCCGCCTACCAAGGGCGCCTCGTCGCGGAAACGATTGCGACTGCCTCGTTCGAACTGTTCACCGGCCCCGGATCCAGCCACGCACTGCTCATGGAGCGCCCCGAAGAGTTCGCCGACCTGGTTCTGAAGTTCCTCACCGATCCTCCCTTGACCTGAAAACTCGCCCGCAGGCAACGCCCCACGGCCCGTGCCCTGCCAGGCGAGAGTCCACGATGCGGCGGGCGCGCGGATGGTCGTGGACTGGCGCGCCCGCATCGCAACCGCCTTGGACCAGGCCGACTCCAAGAACCCCATGGACGTTCGCGCGCGCCGCCGCTACGGATTCGACCGCGACGGCGAGCTGACGGCCGAGAGCGACGCGCCGCGCGGTCAGCAGTAGCGCGACCATTCCGACGACGCCGAACTCCGGGCCGAACGCGCCTTCCTCACCGACGCGCGCGCGGCCCTCGCCCGCATGCACACCGACGTCGTCACCACCGAAACCGTCCAGGACTACTCCGAGGACGCCGACTACACCTTCACCAACCGGCTCCTGGTCGCCGACCGCCAACGCCGCGCCGACGCCCTGGTCGACCTCGGCGACACCCCGCTGTTCTTCGGCCGCATGAACTAACCCGGCCGGCGCCGTCTACGAACGCGAACCCCAAGAGCCGGCCACCCGCACCCGCGCGAGCGAAAGCGACCGGGTCTACATCGGGCGCCGCCACGTCCACGACATCGACGGCGCGCTCCCCTGGTGATCGACTGGCACGCCCGCGTCTCATCCGCCTTCTACAGCGCCGGCCCCGGCGATCCCCAGGGCGCGCTGCTGCGCCGCCGCTACGGCTTCTCCGACGACGCCGAGCTCACCGCCTACGAGGACGAGCCCCTGACCGCCTCCGGGGCCGCGCACGACGGCGACGCCGGACAGTCGCTGCTGACGGCCGAAATCGAGCGGCCCCGCACCGGCCCGATGCGCGACATCGTCGTCACCATCCAGCCCGAACAGGACCACCTGGTGCGCGCCCCGCTGCGGCCCACCCTGTGCGTGCAGAGCGCCCCGCCTGGTGATAGGCCACCGGGCGTGGGGTGATCTCCGGCGAGTCTGCGACGGCAGAGGGAGCAGCAAGCGAACCGGCGAAGGTGGCGCGAGATCCGCGCCGGGCATCGACGCCACCCCCTACGCAAGCGCATGCGCGAACGGGGCTGTTCATCCCTCTGCCTGCCGAGCGGGAGCGGTCAACGCCGCCACGACGGAATTCCCCGATTGCGGAAGTACCCGCCGTCGCTGTACTCCGGCGCCTCCGACGGCGACTCCTTCGGGAACGGCCGGTACCGGTATTCCCGGTGCGGCCCGTGAGGGCTCCAGTCCCCGAGGAAGGGGCGCAGCTCGTCCGGAGTGGGGGCTGCGTCGAAGGACTGGCTTCGCAGCCCTGAGGCGGATCGGACGGGGTCCCGGCCCTGGGCGGTTTCCTCGCCCCACTGCGCCCACTGCCTCAGCCGCTCGGCGTGCTCGGGATCGGCACAGCCGCTGGCCTCTTCCTCCAAGTCCCGACAGAAGCGCCGGATCTCACCGACCGTGGTCCACGATTCGACCGCCTCGCGCAGGAGCGCATTGCGTTTCGCCACGACAGCTTGGCTTCGGGCTTCGGCCATCGCCTTTTCCCACGCGGCGCGCTTTTCGCGGTCCCGGCGCTCCTGTTCCTCTTCCCACTCCCTGAGCCGGCGCTCCAGGGCGCGCTTCTCCTCGTCCGCGGCCTGTGAACGGTGCTTCAACTCCGGAACAAGAGCCCGCACCTGGTTCTCCAGCCGGCGGCGCCCCTTGTCACTCCAGTCGGCGCATTCGGCGTGCGTCTCCGGTGAGATCCCGAGTCGCAGCCGACCGGTCCACCTGTGCTTGTACTTCGGCGGATGCCACCGATAGCGGTCGCCTGAGCGCTTGAATCCCGGGGGCGTCGGTTCCCCCACCCGCTCTTTATCCTCCGTGACGGTCAGGTCGTACTGGTGACCGTCGACCGTGACGAACAGGCCGGTGTTTCGGGGCTTCCTGGTCAGCACGAGCCGGTAGCCGCTCTTGTTCACCGCGGTGCCGACAGCCTCGATGACAGCTATGGCGCGAGGCCGCATCTGCTCGGACACCTGAACCATCGAAGGATCACGACGGAGCTCGTCCACGATCGCCGCTGTACCGGTGCATGTGGTGCCAGCGCTACCCCGGATCCGGTTCCACTCTGTCTCGCCGCCGTTGGCCGGATCGATCAGCTGGATGATCAGGTCTCCGGAACTGCGCCCGGTGTGCCGGAGCGATTTACCCGCCGGGACGATCCCGTCCCGCTTGGCGCGGTCCAGTGCCCTGCGGTAACGGGCCCGGGTCTCGGGATCCGGGTTCTCGATGTGCAGACCGCCTTCGGCCGAGAGCAACTGCTCGATCAGCTTCGCGGCGTCGCTCCCAGCCCTGGCCTGGGGGCTCTTAGACTTCGCCTGCTTTGCGCCGGCGGGAGGTGTCCGTTTCGTGGACGCCTTCCCGGTTGGTTTGTCCGGGTGGCGTCCGTTCTCCAGGTAGAAGCGGCCGGCTTCCGTGATGTGCGCTTGCCACCGGCCGTGGCGCTTGCGCGCCGTGACCAGGCCCCGATCGCGCAGCACGTAGGCCGAACGGCGGTACCCGGCTTGCGCCGGATCGCTGAGGTCGTCACCGTCAGCGATCCGCGACAGCACCGACAACTGCAGTTCGTTGAGCGGATCCCAGCGTCCCATGCCGTTCCTTGTCCGGACAGTGCAGGTGTGCTTCGGCTGAGTGAGAGGTAGGCCCGGCGAGTAGTCAGCATCCGAAGCTACATCAACCCGCCGTTGCCCGAGAGCCGAATGGGAATAAGAGACCCACCCACCGCAGCGAAAGGCAGATCACGCCGCATGCGAGGAAAAGGAGGCCGGTGAAGTGGTCGCTCCCCGGTCGAAGCGTCCCTGCTGGCCCCACTGCTTGATCAACCGGCCCCAACGGTCCTTGTGGTCGAAGCGGGCCGCGATCTCGCGGCCGGTGGGCAGCGAGCCGTCCTCGCCGCGGTTGTCTAACGCCCAGTGCCAGGCTTCGATCTGAATCCGCGGTACCGACTCCGTCGGGACGGCGGTTTCTGTAGCGACTGCCGATGTGGCTTCGTTGGTTGCCTCGACCACGTGCAGCCGGGGACGGCCGTCCCCGGTCGCCTTGGGCGTATCGACCTCCTCGGACGGAGCGGGCACCTCCGGATCGGCTGGTTCGGCCCCGGCTGTGCGTACCGCTTGCTCATCGTCGGCGTTCGCCGTGCGTACGCCGCGGGCGTCGATGCGGAACTCGCGCATGAGCAACTCGTAGGCACCCATCAGCGCGAAGCTCGGCCAGGCGTGGATCACCCGCGACCACAGGGTCGGATCGGCCACCGCGATGTTCGCGGCCAGGCTCGCGACGCTGCCGAGGATGAGCAGCGTCCACGGCAGCAGGCCGCCGCGCCGGCCGTGCCGGGCGTCGGCCAGCAGCGCCATCGACGACGCGACGATCATCCCGTCGACGGATAGGGGGAACAGGGCCGCGCGCCAGGCGGGCTCGCCGTGGCGATGGGCCAGCTCGTACATGTGGCTGTAGCTAACCACCGCGGCGATCACGGCCAGCATGAACACGGCGAGAATGGTTGTCCAGCGCGACCAGCGGGAAGAACTCATACCAGGTCACCGCCCCGCCAGATCCAGCTGGGCGGTCAGGCGGACCCGAGTGGTGGAGAAGGACGAGCGGGCCGAGGGGCTATAGGAATTTGGTTCAAGTCCCCCCTCGGACACGAACCATTTCCCCATGGGACTGGTTGATCACGTGGTGCGGGTCGAGATTCATCTCGGCCCGCACAGTGTTTTCTACGGGCTTGTAGCGCTGTCGCAGGCCGCCCCTTATAGACCTCGCTCTTGTCCGCGGGCTCCGCGTCATGGAGCACCTCGGCGATGTTGCCGAGCGCGTCAACGATGCTCATGATGTCGTCCTGGGGGGCCATCCCCGCGTGCGCGGGGAGCAGGCTGCCCCGCGCGGCTACACCCTGGAGCAGTGCCGCGGAGACCGTGCCGCGGCCCTCCCCGGAACGCCGTCTCCCATACACTGAGAGCTCCGCCCTCGGGCGGCCACGGCTTGCAACACCGTCGGAGGAGTAGCGCCATGGCCACCACGCCCCCCGGCCGCACCACCGACCTGCACGGCGAGATCACCACCGCGCTCTCCACCTGACGCGAACTCGGCCCGGAGTTCGACACCGAGGTCGCCGACTGGCTGGCCACGCGCATGGAATCGGAGACCGCACCGGAGCGCGAGGGGGAGCGTGATCGGCCCGGCTCCGCCACACGCAGCGCACGGACGCGCAAGGTCGCCGGGTGGGGCGCGCTTGGTATCGCCGCCGCCTGGGCGGCCGAGTCCGCCCCCGAGGCGCTGCCGCCGTGGGCGATCCTCGCCGTGGTCGCGATCGTGCTGCACGTGGTGCGGACCTGGCGGTCCTGACACGCCACCCGGCGTGGGGCCCTCCCGTGACGCCATCCGGCGCACGGTTTTTTCTGCGTACAGCGCCGCGCAGCGGTGAAATCCACGCGCCGCCGGAGCGGCGTCGACGCGGTCCTACGGGCCGCGCCGGATCGCGGGCACCCGCTCTGCGCGCGCAGGCGTTCGGGAGGGTCCGTCCGGCTAGACGCGGTAGGCCGACGTGATGCCCAGCCTCCGCACCAGGGCGCCGGCGGCCACGGCGGCGAGCGCGTAGAAACCGGCGAGGACTCCGATACTGCCGAACACCCCCGTCGCCGATTGCACGTTCTCTCCGGCGACGACCGTGTCGGTGGCTGAGAACACCGCCGAGACCACGAACGTCATGACCACTGAACTGATCGCCGTCATGACCGTGACCAGGCTGGACATGACGGCCTGCTGTTCTTCGCGGGCATGGACCGCCACCATGTTGAACCCGGACGTCATAAGCGCCCCCGCCGAGAGGGCCATCAGGAAGGAGAAGAAGAGCGCGGCGTAGAGGTCGGTGGCCCCCAGGAGCATGCCGATCGTGCCCACCGTGCCGATGGCCGCGCCGGCGGCCAGTGTCGCGGGCGGTCCGACGCGCGTGGCGCCCCATCCGGCCAGCGTTCCCGCGATCAGCATTCCGACCCCCGGTAGGGCGAACAGCAGGCCGACAGTACCCGTCGGACCGGCGATCCCGTAGCCGAGCTGCTCATCCGGCGAGACACGCGCGATGATGCTGATGATCGGGTCGATCGCCCGGACCGCCCCGGCTCCGAGGACGATCACGAGGAGCGTGAGCGCCAGCGGTCCGTCCAGGTTCCGGATGTCGATCACCGGCTCGCGCTTGCGGCTCGATACCAGGAACCACCGGGCCAGGGCCGCGGTGCCGCCGCCGAGAACGAGGAGCGGCCCCCCGGCGAGCCAGCCGAACTCCGGCCCGAGGCTGATGTAGCTGAGTACCGCCGCCAAGCCTCCGCCGAGCAGGACGGCTCCGGCGACGTCGATGGTGCCCGGTGTCTTGTTCGCGGACTCGGGGATGAGGGAGCGCACGCCGATCACCGCGATGAGCGCGATCAGCGCCGCCGCGACGAACACGATCCGGTAGCCGAACTCCGCGGACAGCACCTCGTAGAGGAAGGGGGTGGCCATGCCGAGTACTCCGGCACCGGTCCCCACGATGCCGATGACGGGCATCGCGATACGGAGTGTGCAGAGATCGCGGACGATGGCCATCGAGAGGAATATCGCTGCCACGGCGGCTCCCTGCACCAGGCGTCCGGAGACGAACACCCAGATGTTGGGTGCCGCGAGGCACACGAGGGAGCCTGCACAGGCGCTGAGCAGCGCGATCACGAGCATTCTGCGTTTGCCGTAGATGTCGGCGCACTTGCCGATGAGCGGGGCCCACATCGCTCCCGCCAGCATCGCACTGGAAGTCAGCCACGCCGCCTGGTCGGTGCCGAAGTGCTCCAGCAGCTGCGGCAGGACCATTGTCGGCGCCACGATGACCGTGTCGGCCAGGGCGTTGACCACGAGCAGTGCGGCCAACTGGCTGAAGAGGAGGGCGCTCCAGCGGGTGTGTTTGCCGGCGCCCGACGATTCGGGCGGGCTGTCGTCGATACCGGTGTGCATAGGCGCTCAGGGCCCTTTCTGGAATCGTATGGCGCAGACCGGGTAGCCCGGGAGGGGCTGAACCGCCCGTTCATCGCCGTACCGACGCACGGGCGGGCGGCCGTGCGGTGTCCGGGCTGCAGGTGTCCGCCGGCCCGGGGACGGCGCCGCCGAGCGCACCGGCGCGTTGCCGACCGGGGGCGCAGGCGGCCCCGGATGCAGGGGTTCATTGGCCGCCTGCGGACGGGTGGGCGCGGGCGTCTCCGGCGTGCAGGGTGCAGTCCGTGGGGTGGTCCTCCACCAGGCGGCCCCGGGGCTCCGGGGCCCGGCCACATCGGCAACCGCCGCTGCCGTTCGACCAGGCAGGCAGCGTCTCGAAGCCGGCCGCACTCCGGTTGCGCTGCCTCACCGCACAAGACGCGGTACTACGGGTCACACAGGCGCGATCGCGGTCTTTTCGGCCGTCCGAAGCCGGCGTTGCGCCGCTGCTGTAGGACGCCGGTCGATCGCGCTGCCGCCTGCGTACCGCTGCCTTGTTCACGCCGGTATCCCGGCCCGGGCCTGCTTGGCCAACCGCCGCTCCCGCACCGTGCACGCCACGCGCAGGACCACCGAGCGAAGTGCCTCGACGGGGCGGCTCGACGGCACGAACATCTGCTGCTTCAGGCGTGCGAGGCGCTGGTGCTTGGTGATGAACGGGCGCAACCGCGACTCCCATGCCTCCAGGGCGGCGTCGAGGTCGTCGGCGGACTCCCGCAGTGCCCTGCCCAGCTCGGCGCCGCCGCAGAGGGCGGCCGTGGCACCCATGCCCGAGTAGAGGTTGGGGCACCACGCCGCATCGCCCGACAGGAGGACCCGCCCCTCGCTCCAGCGGGGCATCCTCACCTGGTGCACCGAGTCGAACACGAACTCCGGAGCCTGTTCCAGGGCGGCCAGGGCATGCCGCACCACGGGGTCCTCCATCCCGGAGAAGACCGCACGCAGGCGCTGGACCGCGGATCCGGCGAACTGCCCCCGGGTGTCGCCGGTGCGGTAGGTCAGCAGGACGGTGGGCGGCCGGTCGGCGAACCCGAACACCCACACCGCACGGCCCGCCTGGGCGCTGATGAGGCTGTCGGCCGCGGCGAAGGACGGCATCTGCTCCTGGAGCTCGAACGCGCAGATCATCGCGTCCCAGTCCCGCATGTAGTTTTCGTGCGGGCCGAAAGCCATGCGGCGCACGCGCGAGCGCAACCCGTCGGCGCCGACGACCAGGTCGAAGTCCTCGCCGTAGCGTGTGCCGGTCCCGCCATCCTCCAGCAGCACCCGCACGCCGCCGCCGGTGTCCTCGATCTCTACGGGGGCCGTGGCGAAGCGCACCTCGACGGGCTCGCCCGTCGCCTCTCCGCTGATGCTGCGCCACAGGGCGGCTTCGATGTCGCCGCGGACCACCGCCGCGGGGTCGCCCGGCTGGTGCAGGAATCCCAGGCCCGGCTCGCGATCGCCGCGCCGGGTCAGCGACCACACTTTCCCGCCGTCGGGCGGGTTGCGGGTGTGGAGGTGGCCGGCGATACCGAGGTCGCGGGCCGCCCGCCTGCCCTCCGTCATCAGGCCGACGAAGTAGCCCCCCGTTCGCCGCTGCGGCGCCCGTTCGACGATCACCGGTGTCCAGCCGGCCTGGCGCAGCCCGAGAGCCGCGGACATGCCCGCGATCCCCAAACCGACGACCAATGCGCGCTTGTGCACGATGCCGCTCTCCTTCGCTCCTCGAATCGGCTGCCTCAGTCCGGGACGACGACGGCGCGGGTGCGCCCCTGGTGCGCCCAGGCCTCGCCGACGCGGCTGAGCGGGTAGGGGCTGTAGGGCGCGTCGAAGGTGCCGTCGGCGAACCGGGCGATGACCGCGGGAGCCTCGGCGATCATCCGCTCCCTCGTCACCGAGCCCGCGCCGCTACCGCTGATGCGGATCCTTCGGCTGCGCAGCAGCGCCGCGGGCAGCGCCGCCTCGGTTCCGGCGAGCGAGCCGATCTGCACGTAGTCGAGGGTCCCGCTGGCGTCGTCGTCCGGGCCGGGCCCTGCCAGTGCGGTGAAGGCGGCCTCGGCCACGGGGCCCCACACGAAGTCGAGGACGAGGGCGGGCCGGGCCTCGGCGACGGCCGCGCCGAGGGCGGTCGCCCAGGCATCGGGCCCGTCTCCGGCGGGGGCGAAGGTGACGGCGCCGAGGCCGCGCAGCCGCTCAAGGGACTCGTGGTCGCGCCCGGCCGCGATGACGCGTTTCGCGCCGAGGGACAGCGCCGCCCGCACAGCCAGGCTGCCCGACATGCCGGTCGCGCCCAGCACCAGCACGGTGCCCGGCTCGCCGGCCTCCTCGCACCGGGCGGCCAGCGCCATCCAGCCCGACATGGCGGGGTTCATGCCGGCGGCGACCGCGAGCGGGTCGGCCCCGGCGGGCAGTTCCACCTCGAACGGGGTGACCAGCCGCTCGGCCATCGTGCCCCACGGCGACGGGGCCAGGCCCGTGTAGACCAACCGCCCGTCGTCGGTCCGGGCCACGGCGTCGATGCCCGGCACGAGGGGATAGGCCTGTCCGCTGCCGTAGTGGCGGCCGGAGGCCAGTCCGCGCACGACGTGGTGCAGACCCGCGCCCACGAGTCGCAGCGGCGGCCGGTCCTGCCGCGGTTCGGGGTCCGGGAAGTCCGCGCAGACGGGGACCGCTTCGGGGGTGTTGACGACTGCAGCACGCACGGCAAGTTCCTTAACTTAGTTCAATTCGACTGCTCCCCACCGTCACTGAACTTTGTTAAACTGTCAAGCGTGGCGAAGGGCATCACGCGGGAACGCATCGTGGCGGCAGCACTCGAACTGCTCGACGACCAGGGCATGGACGCCCTCACCGTCCGCGCGCTCGCTTCCCGGCTCCAGGTAGCGGCCCCCGCGCTGTACTGGCACGTCCGCAACAAGCAGGAACTGCTCGACGAGATGAGCACGTTCGTCATGCGCCGCGTCACCGACGCGCTCTCCCAGGTCCCTCCCGGGGCGAGCTGGCGCGACGACGTGGCCGCCTACGCCCGCGTCCTGCGCTCGCAATACCTGCTCCACCGGGACGGGGCACGCATCTTCAGCGGCACGCGGATCTCCGATCCCGACGTGGTGAAGGCGAAAGAGCCCTGGCTCGCGCGCTTGAGGGGGGCCGGCTTCACACTCGCCGGGGCGGACGACGCCCTCGACCTGGTCACCGCGTTCGTGGTCGGCTTCGTGATCGAGGAGCAGGAGCGGGGCCAGTCGTTCGGCGCAGACCCCGACCGCTACTCCCTCGCCGAGCGTGACGCGTGGCTGGGCGACGGTGCCGAACTGGTCAAGGCCGCCGGGCACCTCCGCGACGACGGCGAGCACAGGTTCGAGCGGCAGCTCGGCGTCGTTCTCGACGGCCTCGCAGCCGACCTGGACCGCTGACGCCCCGGCGCGGAGAGCGAGGGGACCGGCAGTGGCGCCGGGGCCGGAGGCCGGGTAGCGCCCCCGCGCGGATCGGAGGCGGAAACGCGGCTGGCGTCGGTCATCTCCGACGATGTGGGTTCCCGGCTGGCCGACTACCTGCTGTCGCTGCCGGGGCGCCCGCACCGGGGAGGGCTGGAGGTGGAGCTGCCGGTAGCGAAGAAGGACGTCGCTTCGCTGCTGGACACCACGCCGGAGTCGCTGAGCCGCGAGCTGCGCCGGCTGCGGCAGTCCGGTGTGATCATCGCCCAGGAGGGACGCAGACTGGTGATCGGCGACCTCGACTCGCTGATGGAGTTGTCGGCACAGGGTTGAGCCGGCCCGGCCGACTCGGGCCGGCAGAGCGGCCGGAGTGGAGACGGGCGACCCCTGCGCCCCCGGAGGGCGTTGCGGGGACGCCGTGTCCATGCGATCGGCCGCGCGACGCCCCTTTCCCGGGGTCGCGCGGCCGGGTCGGTCGCCGGGGTGCCGGTCAGGTCGCCTGTACGGGACGGGCTTCCCCGGTAATGCCCGCCTGTTCGCCGGCCTCGCCGGTGTGCCGCCGGGCCCGCCCCTGGGCCCGCCGGCGCAGGAGGCGCATCGCGTTGGCGATGACGACCAGGACTGAGACCTCGTGGACCAGCATCCCGATGGCCATGGTGAGGCCGCCGAAGAGGACACCGCCGAGGAGTGCGGCGACGGTACCCAGGGCCACGACGATGTTCTGGCGCATGTTGTTGACCGTGCGCCGGGCCAGGGAGACCGCCTGGGGCAGTTTGAGCAGGTCGTCCTTCATCAGAGCGATGTCGGCGGTCTCGATCGCCACCCCGGTGCCGGCCGCTCCCATGGCCACTCCGATGTCGGCGGTGGCCAGCGCGGGCGCATCGTTGACGCCGTCACCGACCCTGGCCACGGTGTGGCCCTGGCGCTTGAGGCCGTCCACGGCTTCGAGCTTCTGCTCGGGCAGCAGCCGTCGCGGCCGTCGTCGGGGCGGTCGGCTCAGAACGCGGCAGGCCGGGCGGTGTATCCGGCCTTGCCGACTGCCTCGACCAGGTCCTCGGCACTCGACACGGTCGGCTCGTGCTGGACTGCGATCCGGGCGGAGGCGAAGTGCACCTTGACCGACTCCACGCCCTTGAGGCGGCCGACCCGCTTCTCGATCTTTGCCACGCAGGAGGGGCAGGAGAAGCCCTCTGCCCGCAGAATCGTGGTGGTCGTGCTGGGGGTTGTGGCGCTCATGGCCGTTCCTCCCGGTGTGTTTTTCTCCCTGTTCAGGGCTTTCAGGAACAGCCGTAGGAATGACCGCCCCACCTCGCCTTGACGTAGGTCAAGCCGCCTGGTCGGTGGACACACACCGCGCTTGCGCCGGGCGGATCGATCCCGGGGCCTGGTGCCCCGGGATCCCCCGCGGATGCCGCGGACCGTGCGCACGAGCGGACCGCTCGGTGGATGCGGTGCCGCTCAGCCGCCGTGCCCGATGGCGGCGACCTCCACCTCGATCCCGCACCGGCGCAGCGCCACGGCGGTGCGGTACAGCTCGACCTGGGCCAGCGGGTAGAGGTTGTTCACGGTGATCTGGGAGTGCTTGGCCAGCCGGATGGCGAAGACGACGGTCCTCGGCCGGAAACCGGTGAGATCGCGCTCGGGCTCCATGCGGGCCACGGCGTTGGCGAACCACTCGCGGGCCTGCTTCTCGTAGTGCAGGCTCTCCACGGCCGACTTGGCCTGGTTGAACAGGTGGCTCAGGCCCGATGCCGACGCCCCCTGCTTGACGTGGACCAGCTCGTTGCCCGGGCCGAGAATGTCGCACAGCTCCACTCCCTTGCCGGAGTGGACCCCGGTGCGGGCGAGGTTCTTGTCCAGGCAGAGGTAGCCCTGCGTCTTGCCGGCGTGCCGGTTGTAGGCGGCTTCGGGGGACTCCTTGTCGCCCTGGTATGCCAGCCGGGCCGGCCAGTCGGGGAGGTCCAGGCAGGAGCCGCGCGCGAGGAGGTCCGCGACCTCGCTGCGCACCTCCTCCAGGTAGCGGGGGCCGTACTCGTACCAGCGCCCGTCCCGCAGCACGTACATCTCGCTTCCCGGCGACACCGTGGCCTCGATCCAGTAGCACAGGTTGCGGTGCGTGGCGATCTCCCGCCGGCCGCCGACGTCCTCGAACAGCTTGATCCACCCGTTCTTGAGGGCCTGGGCGAGGGTCCCCTTCCTCAGGTGGCGGAGCCGCGCCACCAGGTCCTCCACCCGGAGTTCGGTACGCAGCGGGCACGTTGCGGGCCCGATGCGGACCTGGAAGGACCGCGCCTCCTCAAGCTGGTCGAAGACGTCCAGCGGCGGGGAGATCGCCAGCCCGATGGACTCCGGGTCGCGCAGCCCCTCCTCGACCAGCGACCAGAGCGTCTCGGCCTGCTGAGGGGAGCGGACCTCCTTGCGGTCCTGAAGGAACCGCAGCTCCTTGCGCACGGAGTGTTCTTCCACGGTCGCGGCGATGAATCGGATGTCGTTGACGAGGTCGGCCTGCTCGACTCCGAAGTGGGTGCGGATGGCGTCCCCGCATTCGGCGAAGCGCGCCTTCTCACCGCCCCGCGCGGCGGTGAGCTCGTTCAGCCCGCACCTGGCTTTGAGGCGGTTCACCAGCTCCCTTTCGTGCTGGAGCCCGAAGGTGCGCACCTCCCGCCCCTTGGGGATGTGGATACTGCCGTAGCGGTTCACGGTGTCCATGTCGCGGGTGTTGACCGTGGCCACCGTCGCCGGGTCGAGGGCGCAGGCGGCGAACGTCCGTCCGAAGTCCGGATCCCTGAGGTCTCTCGGGATGAGGTGGTGTCCGTGCCCGTAGCTGAACGCGTAGACGCGGTCGTCCACCGCGACGAGGACGGCGGCGACCGGGGAGGTCGCGCGCAGGTCCAGGTCGACATCGGTGGTCCGGGTGGCGTCGGCCTGCCAGTCGGGCGGGCGTTCTCCGCCGCGCATCCCGAACAGCACCACCGCGGGCATGCCGTCGATGCGGGTTGTGCTGAGGTCGAGCTCTCGGCGGGCGGTTCCGGCTTCGTCGAAGACGGCGCGCATGCTCTGCTCGTCCGCGCCGACACCGGTCAGCCGGTACAGCGTGACCTCGCGGACGCGGGCGGCTTGGGGCGGCTGGGGGCTGGGAAGTGCCGTTCGGGTCATTGCGATCTCCCGGGGAAGTAGCGGGACACTGTCGTGAACACATCGCCGAACACAATCTCTGCGGCGACTCCGTCAATGTAAACTATGACTGTGAACGTAGTCAACAAACATACTTCTGTGTACGGGTGTTCCCCTGCACATACGGCTGCGATAGGGTCAACACCATGGCAGGATCGATGCCGGACACCGGCGACGGCGACGCCGCGACCGTCAGCGCGGCCGAGATCGCCCGCCTGGCGGGGGTGGGGCGCGCCGCGGTGAGCAACTGGCGGCGCAGGTACGGCGATTTCCCGGAACCGGTGGGCGGCACGGACACCAGCCCGTCGTTCGACCTGCGCGAGGTGCGCGGCTGGCTGGAGCAGCAGGGCAAGCTCGCCCGCGCGCCGAGCGTGGAGTCGGTGTGGCAGCTCATGGACGCCGCGCGGGGCCGGCTGGACACCGCCGACGCGGTGGCGTTCGCGGGTGCGGCACTGCTGGTGGCGGCCTCGGAGCGCGACACGGCGGCAGTGGCGGACGCCGAGCTGGACGACCGTATCCGGGCGGTGTTCACAGCCGTCCCCGACACCGGCGCACCGGAGCTCCCCCCTGTTCACACGTTCCGGGAGGCACTGGAGGCCCTCGCCGAGCTGGCCCGTGAGGAGGGCGGCCCGCAGGAGGCCTTCGAGCGGCTCTACGAGCGCTTCCTCACCTCGGTCACCCGCCAGTTCACCGCCACCCCCGATGAGCTCGCCGAACTGATGGTGGATCTCGCCGGCCGCCCCGGGGGCACCGTGTTCGACCCGGCGTGCGGGGCGGCCACCCTGCTGCGCACGGCGTTCCTGCGCGGCCGGGGGGTGCGTCCCGTCGGTCAGGAGTTGGCCGCGGGCTTGGCACGGCTGGGCAGGGTGCGGCTGGCGCTGGCCGGTGCCGAACCAGATATCCGCGCGGGCGATTCGCTGCGCGCAGACGCCTTCCCCGATCTGTCTGCGGACGCGGTCCTGGTGTACCCGCCGTTCAACCAGCGGGACTGGGGTGTCGAAGAGTTGGGCTTCGACGCCCGCTGGGAGTACGGGCTGCCGGCGAAAGGGGACTCGGAACTCGCCTGGGTGCAGCACGCACTCGCCCGTGTCCGGCCCGGCGGCGCGGTCGTCGTGGTCCTCCCGCCAGGGGTGGCGTCGCGGCGTTCCGGGCGCCGGATCCGCTCGGAGCTGCTGCGCCGGGGGGCGTTGCGCGCGGTGGTCGCCCTGCCCGCCGGGCTCGCACCCCCGATGGGCGTTCCCCTCACACTGTGGGTGTTGCGGCGCCCCGCCGAGAACGAGCCCGCGCCCTCCGATGTGCTGATGGTGGATGCCGCCGCGGCGGTCGCCGAACCCGCCTGGCCGAAGGTGCGCGAGGCGGTGCTGGACGCCTACGAGCCGTTCGCGGCCGGCCGGGAGACCGGCGGCGAGGAGGCCGGTTACCGACGGGCGGTGCCGGTGGTCGACCTTCTCGGCGAGGACGTGGATGTCACCCCGGCCCGGCACCTCAGCCCGGCCGCCCCCGATGTGTCCGGGCTCGGTGAGGCCCGTAAGGCCCTGGCCGGGCTCGCCGGGCGGCTCCCGGGGCTGCTGCCGGAGGTCGCCGAGGCGTCGCCCGGGTCGCGGGCCGCGGTGACCGTGCATGATCTGGTGCGCCGCGGGCAGGTGGAGCTGCTCTGGACACCGTCGCACCGCCGCGGGGAGGACGACGCCGCCGGGCCGGAGGCCCTTCTGGCGTTCACGGTCAAGGACGTGCTGTCCGGGGGCCCGCCGTCGCAGCGGATACCGGAGGGTGCGGACACGGTGCGGGCCCGACCGGGTGATGTGCTGGTGCCGCGCGCGCCCCTCGCCCGCCCGGCGGCTCGGGTGGTCGCAGACACCGAAGCGGGAACACCCGTCGCGGGCAACGTAGTGGTCGTGCGCCCGGACCCCGACGCGGTCGATCCGTGGTTCCTGGCCGCCGTGTTCAGCGGCTCCGAGGTGGCCCAGCGCTCCTCCTCACTGCACCGTTCCTCCCTCGTCGACGTCCGGCGGGTGGAGCTACCGCGCCTGCCGCTGCTGGACCAGCAGCGGATCGGGGCGGCCTTCCGCCGGCTGGATGAGTTCCGCACCGCCCTTGACGGGCTGTACCGGGCGGGTGACGAGGCGCGGCGCACGATGGTCGACGGCCTGATCCACGGCGCGCTCCGCCCGATCGCCGACGGGCCGGACGGCACTCCCGGCGGATGAGCGGCGCCGGATCGGCGGAACCGGTCGCGCTTGTCGTAACCGCGTCCCAGACTTTCCCTGACCCCCCTTCGTTCTCGGTAAGGAAAACCCGCAATGAGTTCTGAGCACCAGCGGCTCGCCGGCTTCCTCTGGTCGGTGGCCGACCTGCTGCGCGGCAGCTACAAGCAGTCGGAGTACGGCCGGGTGGTGCTGCCGTTCACCGTGCTGCGGCGGCTGGAGTGCGTGCTGGAGCCGCACAAGGCCGCCATCATCGAAAAGCGCGACGAGCTCAAGGAGAAGGGGATCGAGAACCGGGAGCGCCAGCTCCTGTCGTTCGTCCGGCCGCTGGGGTTGAGCTTCTTCAACGAGTCGAATCTGAGCCTGACGAGGATCGTGGGGTCCGAGACCGACGAGCACGTCATCGCGCGGAACCTGCGTACCTACATCGGCGGTTTCTCCACGACGGCCGCGGACATCTTCGAGCACTACGATTTCACCAACCAGATCGCCCGGTTGGAGAAGTCGGGACTGCTGTACCAGGTGGCGGGCAAGTTCGCCGAGGTGGATCTGAGCCCGGAGCGGGTGTCCAACCATCAAATGGGCTACCTGTTCGAGGAGCTGATCCGCAGGTTCTCCGAGATCTCCAACGAGACCGCCGGTGAGCACTTCACCCCGCGAGAGGTCATCAACCTGATGGTGAAGCTGCTGCTGTCGCCGGACGAGGCCGATCTACTCACCCCGAACAGGGTTTTCACCGTGCTGGACCCGGCGTGCGGAACCGGGGGCATGCTCACCGCGGCCGAGGACTTCATCACCGAGCACAACCCGAACGCGACCGTGAAGCTGTTCGGCCAGGAGATGAATCCGGAGTCCTACGCGATCAGCCGCTCGGACACGCTGATCAAAGGTGAGCAGGCCGACAACATCAAGCTCGGCAACTCCTTCACCGACGACCGGCACGCCGCACGGTCGTTCAGTTACCTGCTGGCCAATCCGCCGTTCGGGGTGGAGTGGAAGCAGGCCCGCGCCGAGGTCGAGGCCGAGCACGAGAACAAGGGGTACCGGGGCCGGTTCGGGGCGGGGCTGCCCCGGATCAACGACGGTTCGCTGCTCTTTTTGCAGCACATGATCCACCACATGCGAACACCCGACGAGGGGGGAGCGCGCGTGGCGATCGTGTTCAACGGTTCCCCGCTGTTCACGGGCGGTGCGGAGTCGGGCGAGTCCAATATCCGCCGGTGGATCCTGGAGAACGACTGGCTGGAAGGGATCGTGGCCCTGCCGGACCAGCTCTTCTACAACACGGGGATCTCTACGTACTTCTGGATCCTGTCGAACAAGAAGGATCCGGCCCACAGGGGCAGGGTGATCCTGCTGGACGCCCGCGAGGAGTGGGAGAAGATGCGCAAGAGTCTCGGCGACAAGCGCAAGTTCATCCCGGACGACCGGATCGCAGAGCTGACGAAGGTGTACGTGAACGCCCTCTCCGAGGCGGAGTCGGACTCGCGGGTGAAGGTGTTCCGGCCGAGGGATTTCGGGTACCGGCGAATCACGGTCGAGCGCCCGCTGCGGCTGCGTTTCGAGGTGACCGAGGAGGCGCTGGCCGAGCTGGAGGCCAACAAGACCCTCGCCAAGGACACCGATCTGCGGGACAAGGTCCTCGCCGCGCTGCGCCCTCTGGCCGGCCGGGATCCGGTTTACAGCAGGGCCGACTTCGACGCCACGCTGAAGGCCGCCTACGCCGACGCGGGGCTGACCGGCATCCCGGCCGCCGTCACCAAGCAGGTGTGGAACGCGGTCGGCGTCAGCGACCCCGAAGGCGAGCTGCAGAAGGACAAGAAGGGCGATGTCCTTCCCGACACGGACCTGCGCGACTACGAAAACGTTCCGCTGGACGAGGACATCCACGCCTACCTGGAGCGCGAGGTCCTCCCGCACGTCCCTGACGCCTGGATCGACGAGAGTAAGACCAAGGTGGGCTACGAGATTCCCTTCACCAGGCATTTCTACCAATACACCCCTCCAAGACCACTGGAAGAGATCGATGCCGAGCTTAAGGAGCTTGAGGGAGAGATCCAGTGTTTGTTGGGGGAGGTGACGGAGTGATGTGGCCAACCGTTCGCCTTAAATACATAGCCAAACTAACAGCCGGGGGAACACCGAAATCAGACGTAGAAGAATACTGGTCTGATGACGATTACGGATACCCCTGGGTTTCCATATCTGATATGTCAACCCACGATAAGGTCACTGGCACAAATAGCCGGATCACTAAGAAGGGGTTAGTCGCCGCGCGACTCAGACCTTCCCCTCCCAAAACACTACTTTTCAGCATGTACGCCAGTTTAGGGCACACCGCTTGGCTTGAACCGAGCGGAACTTGGAACCAGGCAATCCTCGGTATTACCCCAAACAGAACAGTTGACGGACGCTTCCTCAATTATGCATTGATAAGCATCCGCCCCAATATCCATCAATTCGCGCGAAGCAACACACAATCAAACCTCAACGCCGAACAAGTTGGCAACCTCACCCTACCCAATCCCAGCATGGACGACCAACGACGCATCGCCGACTTTCTCGATACCGAGACGGGGCGGATTGATCGGCTAATCCAAACCCGTGAACGCCAGTCCAACAAACTCGCCGAACGCGCCTATGCAGAAGTATCGGAGTCCTTATTTCCGGGAATCCTCACCTCGCCACTCGGAACATATCCCTGGAAATGGCTCCCACGACTGGAGGATTCCACTCCATTGGTCCGACTCGGGTACGTATGTCGAATCCAGGGCGGTGTTACCCTCGACGAGTCCAGGGATACTGGCGAAAGAAGCGTCACCCTTCCCTATTTGCGTGTCGCCAACGTACAAGCGGATCATGTGGACCTTTCTTCCGTGTCGCAGATCACGGTCCCGGTTCCAGTCGCTGCGCGTTCCACACTGCGGGCAGGCGATGTTCTCATGACCGAAGGAGGAGACATCGACAAATTGGGACGAGGGACGGTCTGGCGCGGCGAGATCCCCGGCGCGCTACACCAAAATCACATATTCGCTCTGCGCCCGTCTAAAGACCATCTCGATCCCGATTACCTAGCCCTTCTCACACGGTCGTTGCATGGACGCTGCTATTTCGAGAGCACCGGTGTGCGCAGCACAAATCTCGCTTCGACCAACAGCAGCAAGGTTCTTGCGTTCCCCATTCCGCTACCTGAGGTCTCCCGACAGCGGGAACTGGTCTCCGCCGTCTATAAGTCGTTGGAAAGCATCAGAGAAGCCAAAGACGCAATCGACCGCCAGCTCTCCCTCCTCGCTGAGCGACGCCAGGCGCTCATCACTGCCGCTGTCACCGGCCAGCTCGATGTCACGACAGCGGGGCGGGCGGCCGTGGGGTGACGCCGGGGCGCGGATCGACGGCCGCCCTACCGGACAGGGGGGTGAGGGTCAGCGTCTGATCTTGGTGTGGAAGTGGGCCCAGGTGACCATCGGGCCGGTGTAGTCGTCGGGGGTGGGGGTGTGGACACCGCAGCACGGGTCGGCTTCGGCGGGCACGCGGCCCCAGCCGTGGGAAAGGGCACCGGCGAGGGCCAGGCCGCAGCCGCCGGGGCGCATCGGGTCGAGGGGGCGGCTCTCGGCTCGGGTGATGGCCTGCCCCTGGTCGATCACCTCCAGGTGGAGGACACCGGCCGCCAGACCCACCAAGCCCACGTCCACCTCACCGTCGGGGCGGCCTGAGGCGGTGTGGCGCAGGGCGTTGCTGAAGAACTCGCTGGCGACCACTTCCACGGCGTCGGCCACGTCGTGAAAGTCGCGCACCAGCGCCCGCGCCCAAAGGCGGACCTCACGGCACTGCTCCGCCGTACCGGGAAAGGACCGGTAGGCGCTGAGCGTGAACGGAGAGAGTACGTCTTCCATCACGCCACCTCCGCGAACGCACCCGAGGCGGCGTGCGCGACCTGCTTACCACGTGCGCGAGGGCGGCGGCTGAACAGATCCCGGACTTTTCCCGCGCCGCCCCCGTCCGCCGGGCGGAGCCCGGCGAGGATCGCGGCAACGTCGCGCGGAGAGTCCGCCGGAGCCTGACCGTCCCGGCCCCAGACGAACCACCAGGAGTCCCCCAGCCACATGGCTACGACGGCGACCCGGCGGCCGTCGGGACCGATGGTGTGCATCACCGGATGGTCGGAACCCGCCAAGGCGATCAGAGCGGGCCGGCCGAACCCGTGGATCTCTTCCTGCAAGCGGGAGAGCAGGGAGCGGCGGACAGATCCTATGGACGGTTCGGGCGAGGGCATGGGCATGCTGACTCCTCCCAACGTTGAAGTGTTGCTATAATTGCCGCAACAGTAGCTCAACACCGAAGCAACGTGACAGGCTTTCCCAGAAAAACTCGAAACCCGAGAAACATGTCCACATTCGCGAAGTCTGTACTCCCAGTCGTCCCGCTACGCCCGCGAACCAGCCACGGAGGAACGCATGTCCCACGCACGCCAGAGCACCATCGCCGGTCGCGGCTTGGGAGCTGATCTGCGAGCGTTGCGCAACATGCGGGGATTCAGCCTCCGACACGTCGCAACACAACTTGGCTGGCAACCCTCCCGACTCTCCCGGATCGAGACCGGGAAGCAGGGCATCACGACCGAAGACGTGGCCTCGCTCCTGGTCATCTACGGCGTCACCGGGGAGGAGCGCGATCGTCTGCTGGCCAAGACCGAGCGGGCCGACGAACCGAACCTGTGGGAGATCCAGGGACCGCTCTCCCAGGAGTCGAGAACCCTCATCCAGATCGAACCCGCCGCGACCAGCATCCTCAACTTTCAGCCGCTGCTCCTGCCCGGCCTGTTGCAGACCCCGGACTACACTCGGGCGTTGATGAAAGCCGGTGGCGTTTCGGAAGACGACGCCGAGATCCGGGTGGCGGCGCGAATGAGCCGGCAGGCGATCCTCAGCCGGGAGAACCCCCCGACTTTCGAGGTCATCCTGGACGAGTGCGCACTCCGGAGGGTCGTCGGCAGCGCGAAGACCATGGCACGCCAACTCCGCCACCTCGCCGAAGCGACCGAGCGTCCCAACGTGCACCTGTGGGTGTTGCGCTACACCGTGGGCGCGCACACCGGCCTGGACGGCGCCTTCGCGCTGTTCGACTTCGTCAAGGACGGCCCCGTGGTCTACCTGGACCACAAGATCTCCGGGCTCTTCCTGGAGGAACCCGAGCAAGTCGCCTTCTTCCGAACCGAGGCCGATAGGCTGAAGTCAGTCGCGCTGACGCGCCAAGACTCCGTGGATACTGTTGCGGCCATCGCAAAGGAACTCGATCAGGAATGAAGGCATCCCCTATGAGCACCCGACTCTCAGCGGAAACCTGGCGCAAGAGCTCCTACAGCGGAACTAACGCCGACTGCGTCGAGTGCTCCAGCGCCGCCCTCCCCTCCTCGGTCGCCGTGCGGGACTCCAAGCACCCGCAGGCGGGGCACCTGTCCTTCTCCGGCTCCGAGTGGTCGGCGTTCCTCACCGCTGTGAAGGCCGCCCGCCTGTAGAACTCTTCGACTCGTCGGCCGAATACCGGTGGCTCGGGAGTCGCAGTGGCCGGGTCAGGTCACCAACCGGGATTCGCTCCACCCGTCCAAGGGGTACGACGATCAGCGTCCCCTGTGCAGCGCGTCGATCAACGAGGAGCGTCGCCCCGCATGGCCGAATCCCCCATCAGTGGTCACGGCTTCACCATCGAGCAACTCTTCTCCGGGCAGCGGTTCGGACTGGACTACTACCAGCGTGAATACGTCTGGACCCGCAAGCACGTCGGCTCCCTCGTCGAGGACCTGTACCAGCGGTTCGCCGCCTCGTGGCACCCCGAGCACAGCAGGTCCCAGACGTCCGAGTACGCCCCGTACTTCCTCGGGCCGTTCGTGTACTTCGAGGAAGGTGAGACCACCTACCTCGTCGACGGCCAGCAGCGCATCACCACGCTCCACCTGCTGCTGATGCACCTCCGCCGACTGCTCGTCGAGCAGCAGATCGACGCCGACGACGACCTGAGCGAACTCGACAAACTGATCCGCGTCTCCAAACACGGCCGGCGCACCTACACCATCGCCATCGACGAGCGGAGCGCACTACTCGACTCCATCTACAAGGGAGGGCCCTACACCCTCCCGGAGAACTCCACGCCCTCGGTGCGCAACCTCTACGAACGCGCCCGCGACCTCGACGAGACCTTCCCGCCCGAGCTACGCGGTGAAAGCCTCCTCCCCTTCCTGGACTGGCTCCGCGACCGCGTGTGCCTCGTCGGTATCAAAGCCGACAGCCGCGAACAGGGCTGGGAGATCTTCAAGACGATGAACGACCGGGGCGTCAAGCTCGACCCCATCGAACTGCTGAAGGGCTTCCTGCTCTCCCACGCGCACGACCGTCACCAACTCGACGTGGAATGGCGCACGATGCTCGCCCGGATCATCGCCAACGAGCCCTACACCCCCAGCGACTTCATCACCGCCATGCTGACCGCCAAGTACGCCGATCTCTCCGAAACCGGACCGGGCAGCGACACCGACAGGATCGGCACGGCGGCGCACGAATGGGTCCGCGAGAACCACGGCCGGCTCAACCTGCACGGCAAGGACTCGTACCACCGCTTCGTCACCAAGGAAATCTGCGGTCTCGCCGACCGGTACGTCTCCCTGCTGCGGGCCGCGAAAGAGCCCTACAAGGACCGTGAGCCCCTCTTCCACAACGCGGTGAACGGCCTCGACCAGCAGTACACCGCAATCCTCGCCACCGTCTCCCCCACCGACGACCTCGACGAGTTCTGGAGCAAGGCGGTCCTGGTCGCTGGATACCTCGACCTCCTCTACGTTCGCCGCTTCGTGAACGACAAGGCGCGCCAACCCGACGCCCTGGACGACGACGTCGCCCATCTGGTGCCGCGGCTCCGCGATTGCCGAACCAGTGAGGACGTCAGGAACCTGCTCAGCCAGGAGATCGCCGGACTCGACGATGACTTCACCGGGATCACCGCGACCAAGTTCGGCCTGCGGCACGACAACAGGAAACAGGTGCGCTACCTGCTCGCCCGGGTCACCGCCTGGGTTGAGAAGGAATGCGGCAAACCCGACCCCATCGCCAGCTACCTGGACCGGCAGCGCCCGTACGAGATCGAACACATCTGGGCCAACAAGCCCGAGCGCTACCAGTCCGAAGCCCCGACACTCGCCAAGTTCAACGCCCTGCGTGACCGGCTCGGCGCCCTGCTGCTCCTGAACAAGAGCGAGAACGCGAGTTACCGGGACGTTCCCCTCAGCGAGAAGATCGCGGCATACCGACAGCAGAACGTGCTCGCCGCCTCACTCCACCCGGAGTTCCACCGCGCCAGGAACCCCGGTTTCCGCAAGCTCCGCAACAACAGGGAGTACGGGCTGGCGAAACTGTTCCAGAGCTACAAGGACGACTCCGAGTTCACCGCGAAAGCCATCGACGAGCGCCAGAAGCTGTACCAGCGGTTGTGCGAACTGGTGTGGGCACCGGAGAACTACGGATTCAAGATCCCCAAGCAGGTGACGCCCGAGCGGCGTGCCGCCCGGCGAGGCCGAGCGCGCTACGACGTCACCGTGGGCGAACTCATCCAGAACGGCTACCTGGCTGCCGGGCAGGAGATATTCGGCACCCGCGCCGGTGAGCGCTATACCGCCACCATCCTCGGCGACGGCCATGTGAAGGTCGACTCCGGGGAGATCTTCACCGCCGTGTCATCGGCGGCCATGTTCGTCCTGAACCGGCAGTCCGCCAACGGTTGGACCTTCTGGCACGTCAAGAAAGCCGGCGGTAAGGCCACGCTGAAAAGCGTCCGCGACGACGCCCTGAAGGCGGGCCTTCGGGACAAGGCGACACTTCTTGAGTAGGTCCTGATGTTCCTTGCGAGAGATGACGATTCCGGCGCAGGTACTGGACGATTCCGGCGGCGGCACCGGCGATCGCCGCTCCGCTCGCCAAAGCGAGCAGCAGGCGCCCCGCGCCGCTGCGGGTGCGTTCCTCTCCCTCCGGGGGCGCGCCCTCCCGGTTGCCGCCGTGCTGCGCGGGCTCAGCAGGGACCGCCTTTTGATACTCCTCGTCGAGGATCTCGTTGAACCGCCGGTCCAACCGATGGCCGGTCGTCCTCAGCCGGGACTCGCGGGCGGCAGCCCAGTAGGCACGCCCCACCGGCCCGCGGAACATCTCGGCGGCGTTCGCCCGCAGCCGCCTCTCCGGCATCGCGCCCGCCCGGAACGCCGTTCCCCACTGCGTCACGATCATGTTCGTGTAGAGCTGCTGCTTGCGGGTCTTGGGATCCTCGTCACCGGGCACCGGTCCCCAGCACTCGTCGAGATCGGGATCGTCCATGGCCATTTGGAGCAGCTCGCCCATCGCCTGGCGGCGGCTCTCCTCGACCGAGTGGCGCGTCTCCCGCGCCTGGAAGACCAGCGTCACCGCCACACCGACCAGTGCCAGGACCGCGATCAGCGCGGAGACCGCGCCGTAGGTCTGCCCGATGAGACTCAACCGCTCCCACTCCCCGTCGGCCCCGCCGAAGGCCCGCAACCCCAGCGGGGAAACGCCGACGAGCGCGACCGCCACCACGACGAGCAGCAGAACCGTGGCAACCGTCAGCGGCCGGGTGCTTCCGCGATCGGCGGCGGAGGACGGCCCGAGCGTCCACCGCCTCGGCTCAGGCCGTGACGGGCTCCGGAGTCCGGGGAGCGATCTCCCGTTCGAAGAACTCCATGAACGGTTCGGCCTGCCGGTACAGAGCGGAGACAGTGCGTGCGGCGGCACGCGCCAGCGCCGGATCATCGATCCGCTTCGCCCCGGCCGGGGCCCAATGCTCGTCGTAGTGGACTTGGTAGACAACTTCTCCGCCGTACACCATGAGTTCCGGTAGGGGCCGTTCCCGCTCGAACCAGCGGACCCGGCCGGCGTCGAGTACTCCGATTTCGAAACCGCTCTCGACGAATATCCGATGACTGTACATCTCCCACCGGAGGTAGGGGGTGGGCGGGAGTTCGACGATACGCAGCCGCCGCAGCCTAAGCCCCAGACGCGCGTACTCCTCGGCCTCGCCCCGGATGGCGGTGCGCTCGCTCTCGAAGATCTCCAGGACGCGGCCCCAGTCGCCGGAGCAGAACGCCTCCCAGGCGGGGTCCCCGGTCTCGTGGAAGAACTGCGACCGCTCCAGTTTCCAGACCTCGCCGGTCATGGCCGGGTTCGCGCGCAGGGCGGCGGCGTCGGCGTGGTAGGCGCGGCGGTCCAGGTAGGTGCCCTCGGCGGCACGGATACCGTCAAACATCGGCGATGTCCTCCTTGGCGGCGCGCAGCATCTCACCGGGGATGACCACCAGCCGCTCATCGGCGCTTATGCTCAGACCGGCCGGGAGGCGGTCGCTGAAGCGCTCGGTGACGTCGCGCCCCACGATCGCCACATCACCGTTGTCGAGTTCCCAGATCTCCGGGCAGTCGTCGTTGACCCGGCTCTTGTCGAGTTCGGCTGCGGTCTTGCCCATACGCCGCGCGAAACGAGCGGAAAGGTCGACATCCCACAGGCGTTCCACTGGGATCCTCCCATGTGCAGGGGGCGGGCCAGAAACCATTCCCGCCTCGGCGCGTCGGACACTCGATACCCCCCGATTGGCGCGATCCGGCCAGGCGGATGTATGACCGATTCACCCTGTTTCGCCGCCGTGGCCGGTGAACTCGGCCATACTGGGGCCTCGGAAGGAGCCCAGCGCCCAAGGAGCCGCCCCGTATGCCCTCGCCGAAACCCCCGCATCACGAAGCGGCGTTCGAGACGGTCATCGTCGACTCGCTCACCGGGACCGGCGAATGGGTGGAAGGACTCCAGCAGGACTACGACCAGCGGCTCGCGCTCGACACCCGGCGGCTGTTCCAGTTCCTCGGCCGCACCCAGCCCGACGAGTGCGAACGGCTCACCGAACTCTACGGCGGCGACACCGCGGAATTCCAGCGGCGCTTCGCCGAACACGTCGCCGGCGAGATCGACCGGCGAGGAGCGCTCGACGTGCTGCGGCACCCCGTCAAAGACCGCGGAGTGCAGCTACGGCTCGCGTTCTTCAAACCCGCCGGCGCGGGCGGCGCCGACGCCCACGCCGAATACCGCGCCAACATCCTCACCGTCACCCGGCAACTGCACTACTCCGCGAAAACGCCGGAGAAATCCCTCGACCTGGTGCTGTTCTGCAACGGGGTACCGATCGCCACCGCCGAGCTGAAAAACCCCCTCACCGGGCAGACCGTGGAACACGCCAAACGGCAGTACCGCACCGACCGCGACCCCCGCGAACCGCTGCTGCGCAAACGCGCTCTGGTGCACTTCGCGGTCGATACCGACGAGGTGCACCTCACCACGCGGCTCGCCGGGGACGCCACCTCCTTCCTCCCGTTCAACACCGGCTCCAGAGGCCCCGGTGTCTCCGGCGGCAAAGGCAACCCGCCCGCCGGACCCTCCGGGTACGCCACCGGCTACCTGTGGGAACAGATCTGGCGACGCGACACCTGGCTCGACCTGCTGCGCCGGTTCCTGCACCTGGAACTGCCGGAGAAAGGCGCCAGGACACCCCCGCACGAACGGCGGCTCATCTTCCCGCGCTACCACCAGTGGCACGCCGTGGAACGGATCACCGACCACGTCGCCCGGCACGGCAGCGGCCGCAACTACCTCGTCCAGCACTCCGCCGGCTCCGGCAAGTCCAACACCATCGCCTGGCTGGCGCACCGGCTGTCCACCCTGCACACGGTGCCCGACCCCGCCGACCTCGACCCCGGGGCCGGGCTGGGCGCCGACCAGCTGGTGTTCGACAAGACCATCGTGGTCACCGACCGCTCCGTGCTGGACAAGCAGCTCGGCGACACCATCTACCAGTTCGACCACACCCCCGGCGTGGTCAAACGCATCACCACCACCGACGGCAGCAAGTCCGGCCAGCTCGCGGCGGCGCTCGCCGACGCCACCACGAAGATCATCATCGTGACCCTGCAGACCTTCCCCTATGTGCTGGAACAGGTCACCGCGCTGCGCGGGAACCGGTACGCGATCGTCGCCGACGAAGCCCACTCCTCCCAGTCCGGCGACTCCGCCTCAGCCATGAAGCGGGCCCTGCGCAAACTCGGCAGCGACGACATCGACGCCGACGGCGACCCCCTGACCGCCTCGGCTCTGGCGCGCGGCCGCCACCCGGAACTGTCGTTCTTCGCGTTCACCGCCACCCCGAAACCCAAAACCCTCGAACTGTTCGGCACCCCCGACCCGGTCACCGGCACCCCCGAGGCGTTCCACACCTACTCGATGCGCCAAGCCATCGAGGAAGGCTTCATCCTCGACGTGCTCGGCAACTACATCACCTACGCCAACTACTTCCGACTGGCCGGCCCCGACACAGACGACCACGAAGTCGACACCAAGAAAGCCCGCTCGGCGCTGGTGCGGTTCGCGATGCTCAGCCCCGAAAGCATGCAGCAGCGCGCCGAGGTCATCGTGGAGCACGTACACCGGGACACCCGGCGCCGCATGGGCGGCCGCGCCAAGGCGATGGTCGTCACCGGGTCGCGCAACCACGCCGTGAAGCTCTACCGGGCCATCACCGAGTACGCGGCGACACTGGGATACGGCGACTGCAGGGCGCTCGTCGCGATCTCCGGCGAACTGGAGGTCGACGGCAACCCCGACGACAAGGTCACCGAAACCACCCTCAACGGGTTCGGCGAGAAGGAACTGCCCGAACGGTTCGGCTACACGCGCGCCGACGACCCCGGCGCCCCGGCGAACGGCAAACCCGAGTACCGCATCCTCGTCGTCGCCGACAAGTACCAGACCGGCTTCGACCAGCCGCTACTGACCACCATGTTCGTGGACCGCAGACTCACCGGCGTGCAGGCGGTGCAGACCCTGTCGCGGCTGAACCGCACCCACCCCGCCAAAAGCCAGGACGACCTGTTCGTCCTCGACTTCGCCAACGACGCCGAGGACATCCGCAAGTCCTTCCAGCGGTACTACGAGACCACCCTGACCACCCCCACCGACCCCAACCTGCTCTACACGGCCGAACGCGAGGTCATGGAGCACCAGCTGCTCGTCGAGCACGAACTCGCCGACTTCGCCGAAGCGTTCGCCGCCGCCGACCGCTCCCCCGCCGAAGGCCGCGAACGGCAGCGCCTGCACGCGGAGATGAACCGGCACACCGAACCCGCCGCGAAACGGTTCGTCCGGCTGCAGGAGGAGGACCCCGACGCCGCGGAGTCCTTCCGCGCCGCCCTGCGGGACTTCGTCCGGATGTACGCCTTCCTCGCCCAGATCGTGCCGTTCACCGACAGCGGGCTGGAGCGGCTGTTCCAGTACGGCAAGCTGCTGCTGAACCGGCTGCCCAACCGCAAGGAGGAATCCGACATCGACCTCTCCGGGACCGCCGTCGAGCAGTTCCGGCTCAAGCAGACCGGTGTGCACGACGAACGCCTGGCCTCCGAGGGCGCTCAGGTGCTGCCCGGGTTCTCCGAAGGCGGGAGCGGCACCGCGGAGGAACCCGAGACCGGTTCCCTGCAGGAGCTCATCGACGAGCTCAACAAGAAGTACGGCGGGAACGCGCACCCGGGCGACATGGGCGACCCCCTCGACGCGGTCCTCGGCGAAGAGATGGCCAGCGCCGCCGACGCCAACGGCGAGGAGGACTTCGGCCTGGTCTTCGACACCGCCTTCGAGGACAAGGTGTACGAGATCGCCGAGAGCCGGACCGAGTTCCTGCGGATGTTCAGCGACAACGACGAATTCCGGGAGGAGTTCGTGCGCAAGGCCCGCGGACGCGCCTACCGGCGGCTGCGCCGCGACGCCGCCTGAGTGCCCCCTGCTCCACGGAATCACGGAATCACGGTTTTTCGATGTTCCAGCAACGCGTCATCGCCGACCGCTACGAACTGACCACCCCCATAGGCCAGGGCGGCATGGGCGTGGTCCTCCGCGGCTACGACCGCCGGCTCGACCGGCGGATCGCCGTGAAACTCATGAGTCAAAAGGACTTGAGCGCCTCCGACACGCAGGCCGGCGTGCTGGTCGAACGCTTCCTGCGGGAGACCAGGATGACCGCGCGCGTCGAGCACCCCGGCGTTCCGGCCGTCTACGACGCCGGAACCGAGAACGGGGAACTGTACCTCGTCATGCAGCTCGTGGAGGGGCGGAACCTCGGCGATTTCCTCGCGCAGCGGGGCCCGCTGCCCGTGGAGAGCGCGGTCGCCATCGGGGCGCAGCTCGCCTCCGTCCTCGCCGCAGCCCACTCCGGCTTCCTGGTGCACCGCGACATCAAGCCCCCCAACGTCATGGTGGGCCCCGACGGCGCCGTGAAACTCCTCGACTTCGGCATCGCGATCCTGCTCGATCCGAGCATCCCCCGGCTCACCCGGAGCCACGAGGCCCTCGGCAGCGCTCCGTACATGGCTCCCGAGGTCTGTACCGGCGCAGACGCCACCGCGCGCACCGACCTGTACTCGCTGGGCTGCCTGCTGTTCGAGGTGCTCACCGGCCGTCCCCCGTTCACCGGCGCGCGCACCGAGGCGCTCTTGTTCCACCAGGTGCACACCGCACCGCCCCCTCTGGGCGAGCTCCGCGACGACGCGCCCGCGCCGCTCGCCGCGCTCATAGCCGGCCTCCTCCACAAGGAGCCGGCCGAGCGCCCGGCCCATGCCGACGAGGTCCTCACCCGGCTGGCTCCCTTCCTGCCGGCACCGCGACCGGTGGGAACCCCCGACACGAGCGGGGAGCACGACCCGACCCGCCCGTTCCGGTACCCGTTCGCGCCCCGTTCCCGAACCGGCGGCGGCACCGCGCGGGCGGCCGCTCCCGCCTTCCCCGCGCCGTATCCGACCGGGCCGATCGACCCGGATGAGGTGTACGACGAGGTGGACCGCCTCGTGGACGATCAGCGATTCATCCAGGCCGGCGACGTCCTGTCCGACGCGCTCGTCAACGCGGAGGAGCTTCCCGACGACGTCTGTCTGCGGTTCACCCGGATGCGGGCCGACACCTGGTTCTACGCCCGCCGCATCGACCAGGCCGAGCGGGAGTACCGGAGGCTGCTCCCGCTGCTCATCGAGCATCACGGAGAGGGGGCGACCGACGTCATCGACTGCCGGGACGCTCTGGCCGCGTGCCTGGTCGAGCTGGACCGCTACGCCGAGGCCGTCGAGGTGCTGCTCGACCTGCTGGACAACTACCGCGCACTCGGCGAGGAGGAGACAGAGGACGCCATTGAGGTCCGTTTCGAACTCGCCCGCTGCTACGCGGCTCTGGGCGAGCTCGACAACGCCCGGAACCGGCTGCGCGACCTCCACGGCGACGACGCCGTGCGCGTCCTGGGCCCCGATCACCCCCTCACTAGAAAGGTGCAGCTAGTGCTGAATTAACGTCGAACGGGAAAGTACCGTCCACACCTCTCCAGCGCGATGGAGGTTGCGCTCCCGATCCGCGCCCGAGGGGCACGCCACCCCCGCTCGCTGAGCCACCGGGCGATACCGGCCCTGCTCCGCCCGGCCGGCCGCTCCGCGAAGATCCACCGCACATGCGGAGCGGTCGCCGGATCGGATCCCGCCGCCGAAGACGGCGCCCCCCACGTGGCAACTCCCACTGCTGCGGCGTGGGTCGACGCCCCACTGATCGACCAGGTGCGGTGCCGCGCCGCTGGTCTACCTCGGCGGATCATTCTTCGACGGCGACCGCCTGGCGGCTTCCCAATACGGTTCCACCGGGCTCTTCTTCCGTGGTGTCCGTTCTCGCTCGATACCTACGAATCTGGGAAGAAGAGCCCTTTCCCCGGGCGGTTTTCACGTTTTCGCCGGATCGGTGCCACCGGGCGGCAACGCGAAGCACCCGGGCCGGCGCAACAGCTCGTTCGATTCGGCCGTTCCGGGCTCCGCAGTCGCGGCGCCGGGGATGTCACGAAGGCCATGCGGCCGGTGGCCCGAGATCGTCGCCACACAGTCGACGCTTGCGCGTAGCCCGGGGGCGCAGCCCTTCGCCCACCTGCCCCGATCAGCCCCTATTCAGCTGAGCTGAAGGGTGAAGCACTTGGCCAGCGGTTCGCCGACGTAGGGCCCGTAGCCGTCGAACCGTTGATAGCCCTCACGCTCGTAGAACCGGATCGCGTCGGGCTGCTTCACGCCCGTCGACAAGACCAGTGAGCTGATCCCGTGCAACCGGGCGTGGTCCTCGAGCGCGCGCAGAATGCGGATCGCCACGCCGGTGCCGCGTGCCTGCGGGGTCACGTACATCCGTTTGATCTCGGCAGTGCCGTCGTCCAGCAGGCGGAGGGCGCCGCAACCGGTCGCGTCGCCACCCGGATCGCGGGCAATGAGGAACACGCTCACCGTTTCGGCGGTCGGCGGCTCGGTCTCCTGGTCGGGCATGTTGTAGCGGGCGGCCAGTTCGACCTGCATATCGCGGCGCAGCCGGACGCCGTCCCCGCTGTCCCACGGCTCCGCCGCGATGGTTCCACTCACAATGTGCCTCGTTTCGTGGGTTTGTGCTTTAAAAGGTAAGCTACCGAATTCACCGTTCGGGACGCCGCAGCCGTCGACCTCGGCGACTGGTCCAGGTTCGAGACCGGATCCGCCATCCCGGTCTCCGACGGCGCCAACGGCGTCCGGATGCCGACGACCGCATCGGCGCCCCGCATCGGCGCGGGGCCGCTCACCGGCGGCGCCGCTGGGTGATGCGCCAGAGGCGGCGCGGCAGGTCGCCCTCCTCGAAGGGATGGACCTCGATGAGGTCCCACCCTTGGGCGAGGCGCTCGACCAATCGCCGGGAGAAGAAGTGCACGGCGAATCCGCCGTGTTCGAAGATGTCGTCGCCGTGGGCGGTCCCGGCGCCGTAGTGGGCGTCGCCGGTGTGGCGGGCGGTGTAGACGAAGGTGCCGCCCGGGCGCAGCACGCGCGCGACCTCGCTCACCAGGGCGGTGATCTCGGCGGTGGACAGTGCCATGCACAGCAGCATGTGCGCGAACACCCCGTCCACACTGCCCGCGGCCAGCGGCAGCGGGTCGCGGGCGTCGTGGGCCACGGTCGCCGGCCGACCGGTGAGCCGTTCGGCCTCGGCGTCGTGTCGGAGCTGGGCCAGGCCGCTCTGGCTGACGTCGGTGGCGGTGACGCGAAAGCCCGCGCGGGCGAAGTGCAGGGCGTCGCGCCCGTGTCCCGCACCCAGCTCCAGCACATCACCTGCCCCCGCGTCGGCGAAGACCGCGGCGGCGTGCACGGCCGGGGCCGAGGGAGCGCGGCCGTACATGCGCGGATGGTCGGTATAGGTGTGCTGCCAATGCGTGCGCTGCTGCTCTGCCAGACGAGTCCGGTTCGGTGGGCACGGCGAAACTCCTCTCGACGGGTGGCGGGTGGAGGGCGGGTGCGGGACCGTGTCAACCTGCCGGGCGGCGGGCGGGCCGGGCGGCGAAGGGCACGATCGCCAGCGCGAGCACGCCCCCGCCCACGGCCAGGGCGGGGAATCCCGCGGCGGCGACCACCACACCGCTGAGCATTCCGCCGCCGGCACCGGCCAGGGCCACGCCCACGTCCACCCCGCCCTGGGTACGGGCCCGGGTCGCCAAGGCGGCGGCGTCGGTGACCATCGCGGTACCGGCGAGAAGGCCGAAGTTCCAGCCCAGCCCCAGCAGTGCCAGCGCGGTCGCGAGCACGGCCACCGACTCGACCGGGGCCGTCGCGGCTACCAGGCCGGCGGCGAGCAGCGTCGCACCCGAGGCGACCAGCACGGGTTTGCGGCCGATGCGGTCCACCAGGACGCCGGTGAGGGGCGAGGGCAGGTACATGAAGGCGATGTGCACGGCGATGACCAGCCCGGTGGCACCCAGGCCGTGGCCGTGGGCCTGCATGTGGATCGGGGTCATGGTCATGATGGCCAGCATCACGATCTGGGTGAGCACCATCGCGGCCCCGCCCAGCGCGATACCCGGGTTGAAGCGCCCCCGCGCGGGAGCCGGAGTTCCGGACGCCTCCTCACCCGCGGGCACTCCCGCGGCCGCCGGCGTAAGAGCGACGTTCCGGGCGTGCAGCAGCGGGTCGGGGCGCAGGAACACCCACAGGACCAGGGCTGCCAGGCCGTAGGCGGCCGCGGCCAGGACGAACGGACCGGCTAGGGCGGGCGCCCCGACGACACGTCCAAGGGGCTGGGTGGCCTCGGTGAGGTTGGGTCCGGCCACCGCGCCCAGAGTGGTGGCGACCAGGACGGTGCTGATCGCGCGCCCCCGCCGGCGGGGCTCGGCGAGGTCGGCTGCGGCGTAGCGGGCCTGCAGGTTGGTGGCCGTACCCGCGCCGTAGACCAGCAGCGCGGCGAAGAACAGCCCGATGCTGTCGAGTGCGGCCGCGGCCACCACCCCCGCACCGCCCGCGGCGCCTGCGGCATAGCCCGCGACGAGACCCGTGCGCCGCCCCCGGCGGTGGGAGATCCGGCCCACCAGGAACGCGGCGCCGGCCGAGCCCAGGGTGAACAGGGCGGCGGGCAGCCCGGCCAGGCTGCTGGTCTCCAGCATCTCCTGGGCCAGCAGCGCGCCGACCGTGACTCCGGCGGCCAGCCCGGCGCCGCCCAGGACCTGGGCGGCGGCCACGGTGATCAGCGTGCGGCGCTGCAGCGCGTCGGGAACGGCGCCCGCGCCGCGGGCATGAGAGGTGGTGGCGGCCATGTGCGGCGTCCCTTCCATGGGGGCGGATCTGCGTCGAGTGCCCTGGGGTTATGCGGAGCCGGTGTGGACGGGGCGCCCGGAGGCGCGCCATTCCAGCAGTCCTTCGTTCAGCCGGTAGGCGCGGCGGCCGTGGGAGCGCAGGACGCGCACCGCGTCCACCGCCATGACGCAGTAGTCGCCGCGGCAGTAGGCCACGATGTCGGTGTCCTCGGGCACCTCGTCCAGGCGCCGGGTCAGCTCGTCGACGGGGATCGACACCGCCCCGGGCAGGTGGCCCGCGGCGAACTCGGCCTCGGGCCGCACGTCCAGCACCAGGGCGCTGCCTTGATCGAGGCGGGCCAGCAACTCGGCGCGGTCGACCTCCTCGATTTCGCCTTGGCCGGGTCCGGTGAAGTGGTGCCAGGCCCGTTCGACCTCGGCCAGATGGGTGCCGGCGACCCGCTGCACCAGCGAGAGCAGGGCGGCGACGTCGTCGCCCGCCAGTGTGTAGAAGACGTGGTTCTTCACGCGGTGGGTGCGCACCAGCTGCGCGCGTTTGAGGGTCTGCAGGTGCGCCGAGGCGGTCGAGACGCCCAACCCCAGGGTCTGGGCCAGCGACTCCACCGAGCGCTGGCCTTGGGCCAGCAGGTCGAGCATCTGCAGGCGGGTGCCGCTGCCCAGCGCCTTGCCGACCCGGGCGAACTCGCCCCACAACTCGGCGCGCCCCGCTTCCCGACCATCTGTTCCACTATTCATTGGAATAGCGTATCTGATCGAAGGCTCCAGTGGAACGCCCGACTCGTGGGGTATCCGCCGCTAGTGAAACCGGGATCCGGGCTTCGGTACGCACACCACCGCCTTGTCGACGCGGCCTTGCTGTCCCCACTGCTTGATCGGCCGTCCCCAGCGGTCCTTGTGGCCGAAGCGGGCCGCGATCTCGCAATCCGTGGGCAGGGAACCGTCCTCGCGGCAGTTGGCCAGGACCCGGTGGCAGGCCTCGACCCGAACCCGCGGAACCGCATCCGACGGGCTCGCGGTCTCCGTGGCGATGGTCGCCCCGGGCTCCGCTGCCTCGACCACGTGTAGCCGTGGGCGGCTACCCGATTCGGACTCGGGAGTGTGCTCGACCTCGGACCGACCGGTGGGCGCCGGCTGGCAGCGGGCTCAGCCTCGTCCGTGGGAACGGAGTGCTCATCGTCGGCTGCGCACAGCCGGCGAAAGCCAGCCGTGGAGCGGGCGGTGTTCAGGTGCTGCCGGGGCGCTCCCGGTAGACCAGCAGCTGATACCCGGGCACGCTCGCGACGTTGAATGCGTGGAAATCGACGCTTATCAGCCCCCGGGTGGGGTGGCTGAGCCGCTTCGTCTCGTGGGTTTTGGGCCGCACGTCGTGGCGCGCCCACAGCGCCGGGAACTCCGGACTCTCCGCTTCCAGCAGGGTGAGCAGTTCACGGAGCCGGGCGGGGGCCACGGCGAAATCGGCGCTGGCGCGGAGATTGGCCACGGTCGCCTCAGCGGACGCCGCCCAGTCCACGAAGAAGCGGCGCCCCTCGGGGTCCAGCAGGACCATCTCCAGCAGGTTCGCGGTCTCGCAGAAGCCGGATAGCAGCTCCTGCGCGGCGGCGTTCATCGCGAGGACGTCGAGTACCGGATCCAGCACGATCGCCCCGGCCTCGTGCCACGAGTCCATCAGGTTCAGCAGTTCGGGGGGCACCGGCCGGGTCGTCGCGGTTTCGCCCAGCCGCCGCGCGACACCCGCCAGGGCATAGAGGTGCTGCTCTTCGGCCGCGGTCAGCCGCAGTGTCGCAGAGATCCCGGCGAGGACCGCCTCGGAAGGGTGCGCTTCCTTGCCCTGTTCCAGACGGCGGTAGTAGTCGACGCTGACTCCCATATCGGCGGCGACCTCGTCGCGGCGCAGACCGGGGACACGGCGATCGCCCACCGCGGGCATTCCCAGGGTTTCCGGCGCGACCTTGGCACGCCGTGTCATGAGGAACTCGCCCAAATCGGTGCGCGACATGCGGAGATTCTAGTTGCCAACAGGCTTCCTGACCGGGTCGGCGGGGGGCCGTATCGCTACCCCCCGAATCGCCCGCACCGCATGCAGGCTCTTCGGTATGACCACAACGCAGAGCAACCAGTCCCCCGTCCGTGTCGTCTCCGGAACGCCGCTCGCCGGACGCGTCGCCGTCGTAACCGGTGCGTCGAGCGGCATCGGCGAAGCGACCGCCGCACGCTTCGCGGAACTCGGGGCGAAGGTCGCGCTGGTGGCCCGCCGCGGCGACCGGCTCGACAAGGTCGAGGACCGCATCCGCGCCGACGGCGGTACCGCATTGTCCCTGCCGACCGATGTCACCGACCGCGCCGCCGTCCTGGAGACCGCCGACCGGATCACCGACGAGCTCGGCCGGGTCGACCTGGTCTTCGCGAACGCCGGCGTACAGCTGATCTCCGGGATCACCGATCTGGCGACAGCGGACTGGGACGCCCAGATCGACCTCAACATCAACGGCGTCATGAACACCATCCAGGCCTTCGTGCCGTCGCTGGAAGCGGCCGCGGCCGCCGACCGGAGGGCCGACCTCATCACTACGTCCTCGATCGCCGCCGTCCGGATCCTGGAGGGCTTCCAGGTCTACTCGGCGAGCAAGGCCTATGTCACCCAGCTGGCCAGACTGCTCCGCACCGAACTGGGCCGCAAGAAGATCCGCGTGGCGACGATCGAACCGGGCATGGTGAACACCGAGCTCCCGGACCACGTCACCGACCCGGCGGCGACCGAACTGATGGCCGACTTGATCGCCCAGATCGACGTCCTCCAGTCCGAAGACATAGCAGAGACGGTCGCCTTCATGAGTGCGGTCCCCAAGCACGTCAACCTCACGGAGATCACCATCCTTCCGACCGAGCAGATCATCTAGCAGCACTTCGTCACGTGCCGGAATTCCGCGTGCCGATCCGGAACGATCGCAGTCGTGGATCCGGCCGCCGTCGACGAGCTGCGCGAGGACCTCGACGCGCTCTGCGCCGAGGTCCTCTCCTCGATCCCCCGCCGTGCGAAGACCGCAGGTCTGCGACCAAGCCCCGGTCGGCCCGGGCGATGATCGAGCGCTCCTGCGCCTCCTGCACCGCACCCGTGACCGCGGTCGTGTTCACCCGTCCCGACGGACGGTATGCGCCTGGAACGCATACCCCGCTCACGGTGCGACAGGGCGCCGCTTACTCATCAGACCGGCCGACCCCGCCCCGCGCGCCGTGAGCAGAACAGTGGCCTTACGGCTGAAGAGCCGTACCAGCCCTGCGGCGAAGGCGGTACTGGCTCGTGCCGCCGTGCTCGGCACGGACCTGTCCCGGTCGAGGGCACGCACCAACGCCCGTGCGACCTCGTCGGGGGTCTGGAATCCGCTCCCGTACCCCTGCGTGCCGATCTCGTCGAAGAACTCCGAGCGGGTGAGCCCCGGCGAGAACGCCATGGTGCGCAGTCCGCTCCCGCGCGTTTCCCACCACAGCGCCTCGGTGAAGTTCAGCACGAACGCCTTGCTCGCCGCGTAGACGGCCATGCCCGGGATCGGTTGATAGGCCGCCCCGCTCGCGATGTTGACCAGGTATCCGCCCTCTGCCCGGCTCAGTCGGTCGATGAAGGCTCGGGTGATGTCCACGAGGGCGGTGACGTTGAGGGCGAGCAGCGCTTCGAGTTCGTCCGGGTCCTGATCGGCGAAGGCTCCGTCCGAACCGATCCCCGCGTTGTTGATCAGGCTGGTCACGCGGACGCCTCGGCGGTCCACCTCGGCGGCCAGGTCCCGGCCCGCCCCGGGCCGAGCGAGGTCCGCGGACACGGTTTCGACCCGGACACCGTGCGCCGTGCGCAGTTCGGCAGCCAGAGCATCCAGTCGTTCGGTGCGGCGTGCGGCGAGCACCAGGGCGGTGCCGCGTTCGGCGAGCCTGCGGGCCAGGTCGGCCCCGATCCCGGAGCTGGCGCCGGTGATGAGCGTGGTCTGGGAGGAATGGTCGATAGCCATGACAACACCGTATGCCAAGATGACACCGAGTGCCATACTCGGCGCTAAGTGACTCGTCTTATAGGGTGAACTCCGTGAACAGTGGAGAAGCCAAGCCCGGTCTGCGCGAACGCACACGCCGTGCGATACACCGGGAGATCGCCGAGACCGGCATGGCCCTCTTCCTCGAACACGGCTTCGAGGAGATCACCGTCGATCAGATCGCCGAGGCCGCCGGGATCTCCCGACGTTCGTTCTTCCGCTACTTCGCCACCAAGGAGGACGTCGTCCTGGGCGATTTGATCGACCGGGGGCACCGCGTCCGTACCGCACTCTCCGAACGCCCTCCCGGGGAAGAACCCTGGACCGCCATCCGTTCCGCGCTTCTGGAGCTACGCGACGAAGCGTGGGCCGGCACGGAGACAGAGCTGCGCATCGCCCGGATGCTGTTCCAGGCGCCGTCCCTGCGCGCACGCCACCTGGAGAAGCACCTCGCCTGGCAGGAGATGCTCGTCCCCGAACTCACCCGACGCTTGCGCGCCGCGGCGGACATCGACGAAATGCGCGCCACCCACCACGCCACCGCGATCATCGCCACCGCCCTGACCTGCCTCGACGTCGCCACCGAAGCATGGGTACACCGCAACGGCACCGTGCCCCTAGAGGACCTCTGGGACGAGGCCGTCACCGCCGTCAGATCATGACACCGCCCTGCACGCACACCCGACGCACGACGTACCACCCCGCGTGCGCGAACACACCGGCGACCTGCCGGGTGCTGTGTGACCGCGACGCGCCTCCAACCTTCGCCGTCCCGCCCCTGAGCGGCGCAGCCGAGCCATGACGACCGCTCGATCGGCCGACCGCTCGGAGGCGGCGTGCGCCTCAACAGGAGGTCGCCGACGTCGGCGTCATGCCCAGGGCTATGCCGACCAGGGCCATCGGTAGCACGGACGGCCAGCTCCGGTCCGCGACATCGGCGAGAAGCGCGGACCGGAGCATGCCCAGGACGCCGCCGCCTCCGGCGACGCCGATCGGCTCTGCCCGGAAGCCCGAACACGGGTGGAAGGAGGCGAGGCGCGCCGCGGACGTCAGGCGGCGGTGGTGCCGCTCCGGGTCGCGGCGAGGGCCGCGTCGGTATCGGCCGCGGCCAGCACGCTGTTGATGTGGGATGCCGCCAGGGCACCGGCCGCGGCGGAAGCGCCGAGCTGGGCGGACAGGTCGGTGGCGTTTCCGGCCACCCAGACCCCCGGGACATCGGTGGTTCCGGCCATGCCGGACGCGAAGCGGCGACCCGTGTCCTCGGGCAGGTCCTCCATGGGCAGCTCCAGTCCGGCCAGGCCCTCGGTGCGGGCCTGCATCCGGGTGGCGACCGCGAGGACGCGGCGGGCCGTGAACGCGCCGTCGGCCAGGCGCACGCCCGCGACACCGCCGTCGGCGGCCTTCTCGACCCCTTTCACGGGGGTGTCGACGACACGGATGTTCCGGGCGGCGAAGCGCGCGCGAGTGTTCTCGTCGAGCGCGGTGCCGCGGGTGAAGTAGACGAGGTCCTCGGTCAACTGGCGGAACAGCAGGGTGTGGTGGACGGATGCAGGGCCGGTGGCGAGGACGCCGATGGGCTCGTCGCGTACCTCCCATCCGTGGCAGTACGGGCAGTGCACGACGCTGCGCCCCCAGTGTTCCGCGAACCCGGGCACGTCGGGCAGCACGTCTCGCAGGCCGGTGGCCACCAGCAAGCGGCGCGCCGTGATCGCTCGGTTGTCGGCCAGGGTGACGGTGAACCGCAGATCCCCGTCGGCCGAAGGGGCGGCAGGCTCCGCCGAGGCCACCTCGGCGAAGACGACCCGGCCGCCGTACCGGCGCACCTGCTCCCGGCCGCGTTCCAGGATCTCGGTGGGCGGCGTACCGTCCAGCACGATGAAGCCGTGCATGGCCTCGGCCGGCGCGTTGCGGGGTGTGCCGCTGTCGATCACGGCGACGGAGCGGCGGGAGCGGGCGAGCATCAGCGCACCGTTCAAGCCCGCGGCGCCGCCGCCGATCACCACGGCGTCCACAGTCGCACCCGGCAGTGCGTCGCTCGTGTACGCGGACGTCTGCACGGACATCTCCTCACGCCCCTTCTGTCGTGCGCAGCCGGAGATCCCGGCCGACTGTCTTCGACGTTACGCACGAACTGCCGAACTGGCATACCATGTTGCCCATGACGCAAGAAGAAGGTGCGCTAGACGGCCTCGTACGCAAGCGCATCCGCGCTCTGCGGGTGGCGCAGGGCTTGTCCCTGGAGGAACTGGCCGCCCGGGCCCACCTCAGCCAGTCATCGCTGAGCCGCATCGAGAGCGGACGGCGCCGCCTGGCGCTGGACCAGCTCGTGACCCTGGCCCGCGCCCTGGACACCACCCTCGATCAGCTCGTCGAGAACGCCGCCGACGAGGTCGTCGTCAACCCCATGGTCCACGGCACCCACGGCCTGAGCTGGCCCATGAAGGGCGACCCGGCCATGAGCGTCATGCGTCGGCGGCTCACCGAGCCGCCACCCGGCAATCCCTCCAAGATGCGCGCCCACCCCGGCCGGGAATGGCTCGTCGTGCTGTCCGGCACCGCGGTTCTGCTGCTGGGCCAACGCCGCTTGCGTATCGAGACCGACCAGGCCGCCGAGTTCCCGACGATGCTGCCGCACGCCATCGGCGCCGAGGGCGGCCCCTGCGAGGTGATGTTCATCTTCGACCGCGACGCCCGCCGCGGACATCGCGAGACCGATGGTCAGCGCGAGAACGGCGACAGCGGCAGGGAAGACTCCGGCCCCTAGCCACATCGGCGCCGTCCACCGGCCGATGCAGCCGACGCACGGGTGCGCCTTGCGCGCCCGGCAGCACACCGAACGATCTCCTTGCGCAATCCGCAATAGTATGTGCCGAATCCGCATGACGCGCCTACCGTTGCGGTATGTCGCAAAAGCACTCCCACCACGAACACGCCCACCCGCAGCACGACGCCCGCAACGGGCAGGCGGAGATCCTCGACCTGGACGCGGAGGTCCTCGCCGAGCACACCACCGTCATCACCCGGTGGCTGCCGCTGGAGAGCCGCCCGCGTCGGATCGTGGACCTGGCCTGCGGTACGGGCGCGGGCACGTTCGCACTCCTCGAGCGCTTTCCCGAAGCGCACGTAACCGCCGTCGACGCCTCGCCCGAACATCTCCAGCGGCTGCGGGAGAAGGCGCGCGCCCGCGGCGTGGGCGAGCACGTGCGCACCGTGCCGGCCGACCTCGACGACACCGCCTGGCCCGACCTCGGGACGCCCGACCTCGTGTGGGCATCGGCCTCCATGCACCACATGGCCGACCCCGATCACGCCCTGCGCACCGTCCGCGGCCTGCTCGCGCCCGACGGCCTCTTCGCCGTCGTCGAGCTGGCCGGCCACCCCCGCTTCCTGCCCGAGAACGCCCCTGCCGACCGGCCCGGTCTGGAAGAGCGCGTCCACGCCGCGGCCGACCGCCTCCACGCAGAGCACGTGCCCCACCGCGGCGCCGACTGGGGACCCGAGCTCGACGCCGCTGGATTCGCTGTGGCGGACGAGCTCACCGTCGCCGTCGAGATCGAGGGGTTCCGCAACCCGGAGATCGGCCGCTACGCCCTGGGCGTGCTGCAGCGCATCCGCGGCGCCGCCGCAGCCGAGCTTGCGGAAGAGGATCTCACCGCGCTCGACCGGCTGCTCGACACCGACAGCCCGCACAGCATCCTGCGCCGTAGCGACCTCGCGCTACGCACCGAGAGAACCGTCTGGGCCGCGCGCCGGTTCTGACTCCGTCCGGGCGGAGTTCTGTGTACCGCGGCCCGCCGCTACCCTGCCGGCTCCGAACTGCGCGACCTCGTCCGCGACCTGCGCGAGGTCGGCGGTGAGATCGCCCGTCCGTGGGTCGCGGCGGACCGGCCGCAACCCGGTTCGGACCGACTACTCACCGTCGACGCCCCTGATCTCCCTTCACGCTGGACAGGACGTGCTGACGGTGAACCCGGCGGATCTGCGGGTGGTGGTGTTCAGCGCGGCGGCCGACTCGCCGGACGCCGACCGGCCGGCAGGACTGACCGGCTGAGAGCAGCGGTCAGAGGCGTCGACGCGGGTCTCGCGCGGGCGTGCCGAGCCGGTCCACGGCGCGTCACGTGCTCACGGGCCACGTCTGCAAAGCATGATCCGCGACGTGCCGAAGAGTTTCGCGCTCGACGCCGCCGGCGGCCTGGACCGCGATGCCGTTCGCGACTGTCATGAGATAGCGGGCCAGGAGCTCGGGATCGACGTCCTGCGGGAGGTCGCCCTCGCCGACGGCGCGGCGGAATCGATCAGCCAGGAGTGCGGTGGCGTCGTTTCGCCATGTCGCGAGCCTTTCCTGAGTCCGGCGTGATGCCGGCCCCACGGCCAGGCCGGCCTGAACCCCGAGGCACCCCGCTGGGTCTCCGGGGTGTGTCGTGGCCTCGACCGCCCCTGCGAGGAATGCGTCGGCGACCGCATGAGCCGTGGGTTCTCGAAGTGCTCGGAAGGCGTATGACGCGGGCCCGTCGGTGTAGCGCTGAAGGGCTTTGAGGAACAGCTCCTCCTTGTTCCCGAACGCCGCGTACATGCTCGTCCGCGTGATGCCCATCGCGTCCGTGAGGTCGCTCAGGCTCGTCCCCTCGTACCCGTGCTCCCAGAACACGCGCATCGCGCGGTCGAGCGCGACGTCCGCATCGAATCCTCGAGGCCGGCCTGGCTGCGCCTTCTGCTGAGCCCGCATGCAACCATCCTACCCATTCAGCACCGATCGGTACACATTGTGCTACGCTCTCATTCAGTACCGACCGGTACATAACAACCGCGTGGCCGCAGACCACCCCCTCAGAAGCGGAGTCAATGACGATGGGACAGTTCGACGGCAAGACTGCAGTGGTGACGGGCGGCAGCGCCGGAATCGGGCTGGCGACCGCGAAGCGGCTGGCAGCGGAAGGCGCGCACGTCTTCATCACCGGCCGGCGCGAGAGTGAGCTGAAGGCGGCGGTCGACACGATCGGTACCGCCACCGCGGTGCCGGGCGACATCTCGAACCCGGCCGACCTGGACCGGCTCTACGACGCGGTCCGAGCGCGGGGCACGGGGCTGGACGCGGTGTTCGCCAACGCGGGGGCGGCCGGGTTCGCGACCTTGGCGGAGACGGCCGAAGAGCACGTCGACCGGATCATCGACGCCAACCTGCGGGGCACCCTGTTCACCGTCCAGAAGGCGTTGCCGCTGCTCAACGAGGGAGCCTCGGTGATCATCAACTCGTCAGTCCGCGCCGACGACGGGGTCGAGGGGTTCGGGACCTACGCCGCCTCGAAGGCGGCCCTGCGGTCCTACACCCGGACCTGGGCCAACGAGCTCAAGGCCCGCAACATCCGCGTGAACGCGGTCTCGCCCGGCACGATCGACACGCCCGCGCTCTCCGGAATGGTGCTCGCGGAGGAACTCGAGGCGGTCCGAGCCGAGTTCACGGCGAAGGTCCCGGTCGGACGGATGGGAACCGCCGAAGAGGTCGCCGCCGCGGTGGCCTTCCTCGCATCGGACCAGAGCAGTTTCGTCCTCGGCGCCAACCTCTATGTCGACGGCGGGGAGAACCAGTTGTGAACCCATCCGAGGCGTTATGCGCTCCCATTCATCGCGCCAAGCCAGGGGCCGTAGTCGGTCCTGTTCCAACCTGGCCGACTCAAGGTGATAACCGCCGACTCGGGCCGGGCGCGCCGTCGCCGAACGGCCTGCTGCGCGGCGGTTCCGCACTGAGCGCGAAACCGGTGTAGCCCTGCCGGGCGACCTTCTCGCAGCGCCGACGGAACTCCCCGGCGCCGCCGGCATAGCCCATGAACACACGTGGCTTGCCCGGCACGTTGGCGCCGGTGTACCAGGAACCGACGTCCGCCAGCAGGGTGCTGTCGGCGACCTGGCCGACGTGCTGGACCCAGGCGTCCTCGGCGTCCTGCGTCGCCTCCATCAGCGCCAGGTCCCGCTCGCGAAGGTGGGCGACGGCCTCGGTGATCCAGTCGACGTCGTGTTCGATGGACACGATCACGTTGCCGAACACCGAGGGGCTTCCCGGCCCGGTGACGAGGAACAGGTTGGGGAAGCCGGAGACCGCCAGCCCGAGGTAGGACGTCGGCCCGGCGGCCCACTTCTCGCTGAGAGCGGCTCCTCCGCGTCCGCGGATCTCGATCCGCGACAGGGCACCGGTCATCGCGTCGAAACCGGTCGCGAACACGATGACGTCCACTGGGTACTCGACGCCGTCGACCAGCGGTCCGCGCGGCGTGACGGCGTCGATAGGGGTGTCCTTGATGTCGATGAGGTGAACGTTGTCCCGGTTGAACGCCTCGTAGTACCCGGTGTCCACGCAGATCCGCTTGCCGCCCAGGGGGTATCCCCTGGGCAGCAGCTGCTCGGCTACGCCCGGGTCGTGGACCTTCTCCCGGATCTTGCCGTGGAGGAAC
>NZ_JROO01000023.1 GCF_000826685.1 Streptomonospora alba | reverse complement strand
GGGCCGGTACCGCGTAATCCGTGCCGCCGTGCGCCGGCGAGGCGGCGGCAAAGGTGAGATTACGGCCGGGCGGCAGCGCCCACAAGATCTCGGGTGTGGCGGTGTCGGCGCGTGGTGGTTCCGGGGTTGACAGCGTTTTCCGTGAGACCGGGGGCCTGGCGGGGCGGGGCCGTACCGGTGTCCGGCGATGATGGGGATCGGGCGTTCTCGGGTGTTTGGGCGCTGGCTTCGGGGTCAGTGGATCTGGTTTGGGTTGTTCGGCCTGCGCGTCGGCCCGTGTGGCCGGATGCGGTCAGGGGTGCGGCGGTGGATCGGCCGCCCCGGCCCCGGGGCGCCGGGGCCGGGGCGGCAAGCCGGGTCATGCGCGGCGGGTCTGCTGCTCCTCGGCCCGCTCGCCTTCGGCCGCGCCGTGCCCGTCCAGCGGCGGCAGCGGTTCGGCGACCAGGTCGGTCTCGGACCTCCCGCCGGGTTCGCCGGGCTCCGGGGCCTCTTCGGACTCGGCGGCGTCGGAGGCCTCCGGTACCCGCTGCTCCTCGCCGGCCTCGGTCCCGGCGTTTTCGCCCGTGTATTCGGTGACCAGCGCGATCGGTTCCACGTCGGGCGGGGTGAAGCCGAACACCTCGCCGTAGAAGGCCAACTCGGCTTCCAGGGCGCGCTGCTGGTTGTCGGGCGAGCGCAGGCCGTGCCCCTCGCCCTCGAACTCCAGCAGCGCGTGTCGGATCGAGCGTTCGGCCAGGCTCGCCGCCAGTGCGCGGGCCTGGCTGGGCGGGACGACGGGGTCGTCGGTGCCTTGCAGGATCAGCACGGGCACCGCGAGGTCCTCGACGCGGTTGATGGGGGAGCGCTCGCGGTAGGCGGCGGCGTAGCCGGGAAGCGGGCCCACGAGCCCGTCCAGGTAGCGCGACTCGAAATCGTGGGTCTCGGCGGCGAGTCGCAGCAGGTCGGTCACGCCCCAGGAGGAGGTCCCGCAGGCGAAGGTGTCGCCGCACAGTGCGAGCAGGGTGGTCAGGCCTCCGGCGCTGCCGCCGCGCACGGCCAGCCGCTCGGGGTCGGCGGTGCCCTCCTCGACCAGGGCGCGGGCGACGGCGGTGGCGTCCTCCACGTCGACGACGCCCCATTGGCCCTGCAGCCGTTCGCGGTAGGCGCGTCCGAATCCGAGGGAGCCGCCGTGGTTGACGTCGACGACGCCGATTCCGCGGCTGGTGAAGTAGGCCTTGGCGAGGTCGAGGGCGCCCATCGCCTTGCCGACGGGGCCGCCGTGCACCCATACGACGTAGGGGGCGGGGCCTTCGGCTGCCGCGTCGGGGTTGGCGGGCGCGTACACGGTGGCGTGGACGGTGCCGCCGTAGCGGCCGCTGACGGTGGTGTGGCGCGGGGCGGGCAGGTGGTCGGCGCCGGGCAGGTCGTCGCGGGAGCGCCGCAGCACCTCGGTGCGGCCGGTGCCGACGTCGAGTCGGACCAGGCTCTGGGGGGTGCGGTGGCCCGCGGCCAGGCCGACGACGGTGGCGCCGTCGCTGGCGAGGGTGAACCAGGTGTCCAGTCCCGTGTCGAGCGGGGTGAATTCCGCGGTGGCGGGGTCGTAGACGCCGGGGGTGAGGTCGGTGTGGCCGTGCAGGGCGACCAGGTGGCCGTCGTCGAGGCGCCGGTAGGGCCGCAGGCCCAGGAAGAAGCCGTGGGTGAACTCCTCCTCGGCGGGGTAGAGCGCGATGGCCGGTCCGGTGAGTCCGATTTCGTAGAGGTTCCACCAGCCCGACCAGTCGGTGAGGAAGAGGATCGTGCTCTCGTCGCGCCAGGTGGGCGAGAGCACGGACTCGGACACGCCGCCTTTGAGCGTGTAGGCGTCGGTCACGGCGCCGGCTGCGGCGTCGAGCGAGCCCACGCGCAGCTCGGTGCCGTCCCAGGGCATGCGGGGGTGGTTCCAGCAGATCCAGGCCAGGTGGCGTCCGTCGGGTGCGGGGACGGGGGAGGCGTAGAAGTCGGCGCCGGAGACCAGTTCGGCCACTGCGGCGGGGTCGTCGGCGGCGCGGCCGGTAAGCGGGAGGGAGACGATCGAGCGGACGGGCCGGCGGTCGTCGGGGTTCTGTGTCGCCTCGCCGGGGGCGGGGTGGCTTTCCCGGACGCAGACGATGCTCTGGCCGTCGGGGCCGAGGGCGAGGTCGGCGTAGCGCAGGGCGCCGGGGTGCTCGGGCTCGGGGGTGAGGGGCACCGGCGCGGCGGCGTCCTTCTCCAGCAGGTAGAGGCGCTGGTCGCCGCGGTTGGAGAACACGATGCCGTGGCGGGTGGCGTCCTGGCCGTCGCGGCCGGGTACGGGCAGGTAGGAGCATCCGCCGTACTCGTGCACACGGGTGCCCGCGTCCCATTGGGGGCCGAGCAGTTCGGTCAGGGCGCCGTCGGCGCCGCGGTGCATCACGGTGGTGCGCCCGTCCTCCTCGGGACGGGACTCCTCCCACCAGATCTCGTCGCCGACGACGCTGGGATGGGCCATCCGCCGCTCTCCTCGGGCGACGTCACTGGCTGCGATCGGCGATGGCCAGGCGCCGTAGGGGGCCGTCACGCGGTCGGTCATGTGGACACTTCGCACTCGGTGGTCTGCCTGTGGATGACATGTCGACCTTAGTGGTATATGGCCAGTAGCGCAGTAGAAGCGGCACACCTTGAGCGGCTCACCGCCCGCGCGTGTGCGGTGTCGCACAACGGGCGGGCTCGGTTCGCCGGGCAGCCCATTCGTTCCCTAGTTGTAACCGGCCGAAAGCGACTGTGTATCTGCACGCTGTCTATAGTCCGGGCCAATGTTCAAGGCCGGTAACCGGACTAGACACTTCAGAGGCTCGCGCCGGTGCTACAGCACCGCCGCAGCGCACTCTTCAAGGAGGACTCGCGCAATGAGGACGAGACTTCGGACCGGGCGACTGGCGGGCGCCACCGCGGCTGCCGCCGCAGGGGTCATCGCGCTCGCGGGCTGCGGTGTCGGCGACTCCGGCGCCGGCGGTGCCGGCGGGGAGTTCACCATGGCCACGGGGAGTACAGGGGGGACCTACTATCCCCTCGGCAGTGAGATCGCCAAGATCTGGTCGGACAACATCGAGGGCGTCAACGTCAGCACCCAGTCCAGCGGTGCGTCGGTGGAGAACATGCGCCTGCTCGACCAGGGCGAGAACGAGTTGGTCATGGCGATCAACGGGGTGGCGGCCAACGCGGTCGAGGGCAGCGCGGACTTCGAGGACGAGCCGCTGTCCAACCCCGGCGAGGTGCGCACGCTGGGCAACGTCTACCCCGAGGTGCTGCAGATCGTGGCCACCGAGGAGTCGGGGATCGAGACGATCGAGGACCTCGAGGGCAAGCGGGTGGACATCGGCCCGCCCGGTAGCGGTACCGCGGTGGCGGCTCAGGCCGTCCTCGAGGCCTACGGGATGAGCACGGACGACGTCGAGACCTTCAACAGCACGTTCGAGGACGCCGCTTCCAAGCTCAGCGACGGCCAGACCGACGCGGCCTTCGCGATCCTGGCGCTGCCCGCGGGCAGCATCGAGCAGGTGGCCACCAGCACCGACGTCCGGTTGGTCGACATCACCGGCGACGGCCTGGACCAGCTCACCACCGACAACCCCAGCTACAGCCCGCTGACGATCGATGCGGGCACCTACAACGGCCAGGACGAGCCGGCCGAGACCGTCACCAACTGGGCGACGCTCTACGGCACGTCGGAGCTGGACGAGGACACGGCGTACAACCTGGTGAAGGAGATGTACGAGCGTGCCGACGAGATCGGGCACGACGTCGGCAGCCAGGTCAAGCTGGAGACCGCGACCGACGGCAGCGGGCCCATCGACTTCCACCCGGGTGCGCGCCGCTATTACGAGGAGGAGGGCGCCCTCGAGTAGCGGCGCCCGGCCGCCCGAGGAGCAGACGGCGGAGGCGCGCGGGCCGGTGCTCGCGCGCCGCCGCGCCCTTCGCGCGGGCGGCGGGTTACTCGCTGTGGGCCTGCTGGGCGGGCTCGCAGCCGCGGCGCAGCCGGGTGGACGCCGGCTGCGCTTCGTGGCCGCCGACGCCGGCAGCGGCCGCGTGGTGCTGTCGGTCCCGGTGGCCGCCGGTGAGCGTGTGACGCTGCGCTACACCCATTCGGTGAGCAAGCGCCCGGTCGAGGAGGAGTTCTCGATCAGCGCCACGGGCGGGCTGCTCATGCAGGAGATGCGGTTCGACACCTTCGGGGCGAACCTGCCGGCGGGTCCCGAGCACATCGGCTCGACGACCACCACGTTCCTGCGCGAGCGCGACGGCTACCGGGTGCTGCACCACGGGCGGCCGCTGGGCGACGTCCAGTTGATGGTCAACAGTTCCCGCTCGGGCCAGGTGCTCCTGCTGCCGGGCGGTGAGCGGGTGCGCCTGCTGGACGTGGCCGACTACGGCACACGGGTGGAGTTGAGCGTCCGGGGCGGGCCGAGGGCCTGGCCCTGACGCCGGCGGCGCGCACTGACGGGGAGCGCCGCCTGATCGACGAAGAAGGGGATGGGCGATGACGAGCGACTCGCGGCCGGCCGCGCCGCCGGGCGAGGGCGCCGACTTCGGCGACATCGAGGCGCAGAAGGAGGTCGCCGAGCTCGAGCAGTACAACGTCGCCGCCGAGACGGCGGGGACACGGCGCGACCTGCGCCCGCTGTGGCGCTGGGTGGTGTTCGGTGTAGGGCTCGCGCTGAGCCTGTTCCACCTCTACACCGGCTACTTCGGCACCCTCCCGGGCCTGCAGCAGCGCTCGTTCCACCTGGCGCTGGGGCTGGGGATGGTGTTCCTGCTCTACCCGAGCACGCGCCAGGAGACCCGCCCGCAGCGGTGGTACGGCTTGTCGCTGGCGGCCGGCGGGATCGGCATCATCGTCTACACGATCGTCGAGGGCATCGCCGAGTGGTACGTGCTGGCCCCCGCGGTCGCGGTGCTGGCTCTGGTGCAGGCGGCGCGCTATGTGCCGCTGCGGCCGCTGGGCATCCCGGCGGCCGATGTCGTGCTGGCGGTGCTGGGCGCGGGTTCGGGGCTGTACCTGTTCGTGAACTACGAGGACGTCGTCAGCACCCAGGGCATCATCGACCCCGCCCAGGTAGCGGTGGGCACGGTGGGGATCCTGCTGGTGCTGGTGGCGGCGCAGCGGACGCTGGGCCCGGCGCTGGTGGTGCTGTCGGGGCTGATGGTGGCCTACGCGTTCTACGGGCGGTGGCTGCCGGGCTTCCTGCACCACTCGGGCTACACCATCGACCGGATCGTGGTCGAGCTGTTCGTGGGCACCGAGGGGGTGTTCGGCACCCCGCTGGGGATCTCCTCGACGTTCATCTTCCTGTTCTTGATCTTCGCGGCGATGCTGACGCGCACGGGCATGGAGCGGTTCTTCACCGACCTGGCGCTGGGGCTGACCGGCGGCGCTACGGGCGGCACGGCCAAGGTCGGCATCGTCACCAGCGCGTTCTCGGGCACGATCACCGGAAGCTCGGTGGCCAACACCGTCAGCAACGGCGCCTTCACGATCCCGATGATGAAGCGGTCGGGCTATCCGGCCAACTACGCGGGCGCGGTGGAGGCGGCCTCCTCGACCGGCGGGCAGATCGCGCCGCCGATCATGGGTGCCGCGGCGTTCATCATGATCGAGTTCACCGGCATCCCCTACCTGCAGATCCTGCAGGCGGCGATCATCCCGGCGGTGCTGTTCTTCGTCGCGCAGTTCGTGGTGGTGCACTACGACGCCAAGCGGCTGGGCATCCGCGGGATGCCGCGCGGTGTGCTGCCGAACGTGCGTCTGCTGATGGCCACCCGGGGGTACCTGCTGGTGCCCATCATCGGGCTGTTCACGCTGCTGTCGATGGGCTATTCGCCGATCTTCTCGGCGATGGGCGCGATCGGGCTGACGGTGGCGGTCAACCTGCTCACGCAGATCGTGATGTTCGCGCTGCGGCGCTGGCACGGCATGGAGGACCGGCTCACGCTGTGGAGCCTGCTGGACGGCCTGGTGGACGCGGCGCGGGTGGCTCTGCCGATCATCGTGGCGTGCGCGGCGGCGGGCATGATCGCCGGCGTGATCACGCTGACGGGGCTGGGCCAGAAGCTCAGCGACGGCCTGGTGGGCGTGGCCGAGTCCGTGCTGGCTCCGGCGCTGCAGGTGGTCACCTTCGACCTGATGGCTCCGAACACGACGCTGCTGCTGTGCACGCTGGTGCTGACGATGGTGGCGTGCCTGATTCTGGGCATCGGGGTGCCGACCACGGCCAACTACGTCATCACCGCCACGCTGGCGGCTCCGGCGATCATGGCGATCCTGGAGCCGGACGCGGCTCAGAACACGGTCGCGGTGCTGCTGATGGCGCACATGTTCGTGTACTACTTCGGCGTCATGGCCGACATCACGCCGCCGGTGTGCCTGGCGGCCTATGCGGCCTCGGGCATCTCGGGCGGCAATCCGATCATGACGGGCGTGAACGCGGTGCGTATCGCGGTCTCCGGGTTCCTGGTGCCCTACATGTTCGTGTTCTCGCCGCAGTTGCTGCTGCAGGACGTGACGTGGCTGTCGGGTATCGGCGTGGTGGCCACCGCGCTGCTGGGTGTGTGGCTGGTGGGCATCGCCGTGGTGGGCTACGTGCGCACCGGGCTGCACTGGTCGCTGCGCCTGGTGGTCGGCGCGGCCGGGCTCGCGATGGTGAACGCGGGCTGGGAGAGCGATGTGGCGGGTTTGCTGGTCGCCGCGGCCGTGGTGGGCTGGCAGTACTGGACGGGCCGCGGAGCCCCCTCCGACACCCGCGAGGTCCCCGCGGTGCCCTGACAGCCGGGGCCGCCCCGTCCACGGCGGGGCGGCGGCCGTCGCCCCGCTTGGGCCTCACGCCGGTTCGGGGGCGCGGGACCGGGGCCGGTCCGCGCACGCGCGCGGGCCGGCCTCACTGCGCTTCGGCGGGCGGGTCGGTAGGAGCCCGCACAGGCACTAGCCTGGGGTGCGTGAGCCAGAGTCGTACCTACCAAGTGCGGACCTACGGCTGCCAGATGAACGTCCACGACTCCGAGCGCCTCTCCGGCCTGCTGGAGGACGCGGGCTACGAACGCGCAGCCGAGGACACCACCGCCGACGTCGTCGTGTTCAACACCTGCGCGGTCCGGGAGAACGCCGACAACCGCCTCTACGGCAACCTCGGGCACCTGCGCCCGGCCAAGGACGCCCACCCGGGTATGCAGATCGCGGTGGGCGGGTGCCTGGCGCAGAAGGACCGCGGCGAGATCGTGCGCCGCGCTCCGTGGGTGGACGTGGTCTTCGGCACGCACAACATCGGCTCGCTGCCCGTGCTGCTGGAGCGCGCCCGGGTGCAGCGCGAGGCGCAGGTCGAGATCGAGGAGTCGCTGGAGACCTTCCCCTCCACCCTGCCCAGCCGCCGCGAGTCGGCCTATGCCGCGTGGGTGTCGGTCTCGGTGGGCTGCAACAACACCTGCACGTTCTGCATCGTGCCTTCGCTGCGCGGCACGGAGAAGGACCGCCGCCCCGGCGACGTGCTGGCCGAGGTGCGGGCCCTGGTCGACGAGGGCGTGGCCGAGGTGACCCTGCTGGGGCAGAACGTCAACGCCTACGGCAGCGAGTTCGGCGACCGGCAGGCGTTCTCCAAGCTGCTGCGGGCCTGCGGCGAGGTCGAGGGATTGGAGCGTGTGCGGTTCACCTCGCCGCACCCGCGCGACTTCACCGACGACGTCATCGAGGCCATGGCCGAGACCCCCAACGTGATGCCGCAGCTGCACATGCCGCTGCAGTCGGGTTCCAGCCGCGTGCTCAAGGCGATGCGGCGCTCCTACCGCCAGGAGCGCTTCCTGAGCATCGTGGGCAAGGTGCGCGAGGCCATGCCCGAGGCCGCGATCAGCACCGACATCATCGTGGGCTTCCCCGGCGAGACCGAGGAGGACTTCGAGGAGACCCTGCACGTGGTGCGCGAAGCCCGCTTCGCCAGCGCGTTCACCTTCCAGTACTCCAAGCGGCCGGGCACCCCGGCCGCAGAGATGGAGGGCCACCTGCCCAAGGAGGTCGTCCAGGAGCGCTACGAGCGCCTGGTGCACCTGCAGGAGGAGATCTCCGCCGAGGAGAACCGCAGGCTGGTCGGCAGCGAACTCGAGTTGCTGGTGTCCGAGGGCGAGGGCCGCAAGAACGGCGAGCGGCGCCGGTTGTCGGGGCGCGCCCCCGACAACCGGCTGGTGCACTTCGCCGTCGACGACGACACGGCCGAGCGGCTGCGCCCGGGCGACTTCGCCACGGTCGAGGTCACCTACGGTGCGCCGCACCACCTCGTGGCCGACTCCGGAGTGCGTGCGGTGCGCCCCACGCGGGCGGGCGACGCCTGGGCGGCGCGCAACGGCCGCGAACCGGAGCAGCCGGGCGTACTGCTGGGCATGCCCACCGTCGGCGCGCCGGCTGAGCCCCAACCGGCCGCATCCGGGGGCTGCGGGATCGGTTGAGCCGGTACGCCGGGCCGCCGCCGCACCGGCGGCGGCCCCTGCCGTACCTCGCGCGGCGCCGCGTCAGTCTCTGCCCAGTCGCAGCGGCAGCCGGCGCAGCGCCCGCAGGCCCGGCCGCGGGATCCACTCCAGCTCGTCCCCGGCCGCGGCCAGGCTCAGACCGGGGTAGCGCTCGAAGAGCCGGGTGAAGGCCACCTCGCCTTCCTGGCGGGCCAAGGCGGCGCCCAGGCAGTAGTGCATGCCGTGGCCGAAGCCGGTGTGCTGCTCGCCGCGGGTCTCGTAGGTGCGGGTGATGTCGAGCCGGTCGGGGTCGTCGAAGCGCTCGGGGTCGCGGTTGGCGCCGACGATCATGGCCATGACCGGCTCGCCCTGAGGGATGCGCTGCCCGCCGAGGTCGATGTCCTCGGTGGCCCAGCGCGGCCGGGTGCCGAGGATGGGGCCGCACCAGCGCATCAGCTCGTGCACGGCGCGCGGCGCGAGTTCGGGGTCCCGGCGCAGCCGTTCAAGCTGGCCGGGGTGGGTGAGCAGGGCGGCGGTGCCGTTGCCGATGAGGTTGGCGGTGGTCTCGTGGCCGGCGATCACCAGAGTGAGCACCATCGTGATGAGCTCTTTCTCGGTCAGCCGGTCGCCGTCCTCCTCGCGGACCGCGATGAGGGCGTCGAGCAGGTCGTCGCCGGGAGTCTCGCGCCGCTGCGCGATCATGCCGCGGATGTGCTCGACCATCTCCACGAGCGCGCTGCGCATCCGGTCGGGCGCCTGCATCTGGACCAGTTCGGCTCCCCAGCGCCGCCACAGCGGCCGGTCCGCCTCGGGGACGCCGACCATCTCGCAGATCACGGTGATGGGCAGCGGGTAGGCGAAGTGCTCGATGAGGTCGACGGAGCCGTCGTCGCCGGCGTGGTCGGGCAGGGCGTCGAGCAGGTCGGCGGTGATCTGCTCGACGCGGGGCCGCAGTCCGCTGACGCGGCGCACGGTGAAGGCGCGCGAGACCAGTTTGCGCAGGCGGGTGTGGTCGGGCGGGTCGGTGTCCAGGACGGTGTCGGCGATGTAGGGCACGTACTCCTCGGACAGGCCCATGTTGACGAGCAGCTCGGCGCGCTTGTCGGAGTCGATGCCCGGTACGGAGAGCGGGTTGTTGGCGAAGCGGGGGTCGTCGAGGACGGCGCGGACCTCGTCGTGGCGCGTGACGACCCACATGGGCGAGCCGTCGAGGTTTCGGGCGCGGGCCACGGGCGCGGTCTCGCGGAGCCGGCCGAACCCGGTGTAGGGGTCGGCGATGAGTTCGGGGTCGGTCAGCTGGACGTCGTCGCGGCCGGTGGCGGCGGCCGGGTCGGGGCCGGTGGATGTGCTCATGGCTGGGCCCTCCTCGGGGTGTCAGGTCCGCTTCTGCTTGGCGATCTCTTCCCGTACACGGGTGAGCAGGCGTTCGAACTGGTCGACGACGGCGGGTGCGGCAGCGCGGGCGGGAGCGGGGTCGTCTCCGGGGGCCTCCAGGGAGGCGCGGACGATGTGGGCGATCATTTCGGCGTCGGTCCCGGTGTGGTCTCCGGTGACCCTGCGCACGGCCTCGGTGGCGGGTTCGGAGGCGATGTAGCCGAAGAACACGCGGAAGTAGGCCTGCATCTGCAGGTCCGGCGGCGTGTCGGGCTGCAGGAGGCCGTGTTCGTGCAGCGTGCGGAAGTACTCGGTCATCACGGCGATCCGGACCTGCATGAACTCGCCGAGTTCCCGGACGCCGCTGGTGATCAGCGATCCGAGGGTTTCGCTGTCGCCGAGGAGCATGGCGCGGGCGATGGGGTCCTCGGCGACCATGAGGTAGTTGGTGCGCGCGAGCGCGCTGGGCCGGATCTGCTGGGGATCGGCGCGGAAGGCGTGGATGAGCCGTTCCAGCATGGCCGCCTGGGCGCGCATCAGCACCGTCAGGAACAGCAGTTCCTTGGTGTGGAAGTGCAGGTAGACGGTGCCTTTGCCGACGTCGGCGCGCTTGGCGACGTCCTCGACGGTGACACGGCGGTACCCCCAGGAGACGAGTAGTTCGGCCGCGGCGTCGAGGATGCGCTCGGCGCGCGCGTCGCGTTCGGCGTCGGTGGCCTGCGGGCCGGTCGCGGTCCGGTCGGGCTGGGGCACGTCGTCCTGCTCCTGATCTCGTGTACGCCTGGGCCTGACCGTGTGACCACAATTGAAATCCGGTCACACGGTCATGCTCTTACCGTAGGCACCGCAGCTGCGGCGCACAAGGACGCCCGCCGCAAGGAATCCGCAAAGACCCGGGCCCGGCGGCCGGTAGCCTCGCGCGTGTGCTGATCGCCGCGGCCGTGTGCCCTCCTTCGCCACTGCTCGTTCCGCAGGTCGCTCAGGGCGCCGCCGGCGAGCTCGCCGGCCTGCGGGCGGCCTGCGAGAGGGCCGTGGACGGGCTGGCGGCGTCCGGTGCCGACACCGTCGCGGTCGTGGGGTGCGGAGGCGCCGACCGGGTGCACGGGCCCGACGCCGCCGGCGGCCTGGAGGCCTACGGTGTGCCCCTTCGAGTGGGGGAGGGCCCTCCGGTTCTCCCGCTGCCGCTGACGGTGGGGCGGTGGCTGTGCGAGCGGGTCGGCCTGCGCCCGGACCGGTACGTGGAGGTGGCGGCCGCGGCCGCGCCGCGGGAGTGCGCTGAGCGCGGCGCCGACCTCGCCGCGGCCGCCGACCGGGTGGCGCTGCTGGTCATGGGCGACGGCAGCGCCCGCAACGGCGAGTACGCGCCGGGCACCGCCGACGAGCGCGCCCCCGAATTCGACGCCGCGGTCGCCCGAGCGCTGGCCGGGGCGGACACGGCGGCGCTGGAGCGGGTGGAACCCGCCCTGGCGGAGGAGCTCATGTGCGGGGGCCGGGCGGCGTGGCAGGTACTGGCGGGCGCGGCCAAGGGGGCGGGGCTGTGCGGTGACCTGCTGGCGCACGAGGCGCCCTACGGCGTGGGTTATTTCGCGGCGCTGTGGCGCTGAGCCCGGCCTCGCCGTGCCGGGCCGGCCGCGGTCAGGCGGCCTCGGCAGGCTCCACGGCGGCCAGCCGCGCGCCGAAGGGGTCGGCGAGCAGGCACCAGCGTCCGTAGGGGGAGTGCGAGGCCGGGCGCACCACGCTGCCGCCCGCGCTCGCGGTGTACTCGGCCGCGGCGTCGGCGCTGCGCACCGAGAAGTAGGTGTGCCAGGCGGCGTGGCCCAGGCGGGGGCGGTCGTCGCCGCCGTAGACCCCCAGCACGGGCGTTCCGCCGCTGTAGAGGGTGACGAAGTCGAAGCCTGCCACCCGTTCGGGCTCGCAGCCGAAGACCCGCGTGAAGAACGCGCCGGTGGCCTGGACGTCGGAGCTGGCGATCTCGTTCCAGACCGGTGTTCCGGGCCCGGAGGCCTCGCAACCGGGCAGCGTGCCCGCCTCCCACAGGCCGAACTCCGCGCCGGTGGGGTCGCGGGCCAGAGCCATGGCGCCGAGGTCGCCGATGTCCTGGCGGGGACCGCAGCGGCGCCCGCCGGCCTCCGCGACGGTGCTCAGTGCCGAGTCGAGGTCGTGCGTGGCCACGAAGACCGTCCACGCGGCGGGGTCGGCGTCGGTGCCCCAGCGCTGGCTGATGCCGGCGACCCGGAGGCCGCCCAGCCGCGCCGTGGTGTAGGGCCGGTCGTCGAAGGCCCACCCGAACAGCCCGGCGTAGAACGCCGTGGCGCGGCCCAGATCGGGCACGGAGAGCTCCATCCAGCAGGGCGCCCCCGCCGGGTACTCCACCGCAGTCGTCATGGCGGGGTCGTACCCGTGTTCGCAAACCCGCATTCGGGCGGTTTCGGGCGGGCAGCGGCGGACGTGTGATCCGGTCGGCGCCGGGCGGGCGGATCAGCCGGTGCGCGGGGCGGCCTCGGCGGCGCGGATCAGCTCCAGCGCGTGTTCGACGAGCTCGGGGTCGTCGTGGTCGAGCCAGTGCACCCGCGGGTCGCGGCGGAACCAGGACTCCTGGCGACGGGCGAAGCGGCGGGTGGCGCGCACGGTCTCCGCGCGCGCCTGCTCCTCGTCCCACTCGCCCTCGAGGTAGCGCAGCACCTGGGCGTAGCCCAGCGCCCGCGAGGCGGTGCGGCCGTCGGCGAGCCCGCGCTCGCGCAGGGCGCGCACCTCCTCGACCAGTCCGGCGCGCCACATCCGCTCCACGCGCACTTCGATGCGGGCGTCGAGCTCGGGGCGCGGAACGCGCACGCCGATCTGCACGCAGGGGTAGCGCGAGGTGTGTTCGGGCAGCGTGGCGGTGAAGGGCCGCCCGGTCAGTTCGATGACCTCCAGCGCACGCACGATGCGTCGGCCGTTGCCGGGCAGGATGGCCTCCGCCGCGCGGGGATCGCGCTCGGCCAGCCGCGCGTGCAGGGGCGCGGGGCCGCGGTCGTCCAGCTCGGCCTCCAGGCGGGCGCGGATGGCCGGGTCGGTGCCGGGGAAGTCCAGCTCGTCCAGTGCCGCGCGCACGTACAGTCCGGATCCGCCCACCAGGACGGGCGCCGCACCGCGGCGCCGCAGTCCGTCGATGCGGGTGCGCGCCAGCTCCTGGTATTCGGCGACGTTGGCCGTGCGGGTGACGTCCCAGATGTCGAGCAGGTGGTGGGGCACTCCGCGGCGCTCGCCCGGGTCGAGTTTGGCGGTGCCGATGTCCATGCCGCGGTAGAGCTGCATGGAGTCGGCGTTGATGATCTCGGCGCCGCCGGAGGCCGCCCCCAGGCGCAGCGCCAGCTCCACGGCGAGGTCGGACTTTCCGGCGGCGGTGGCCCCGACCACGGCGATCACCGGGTTGCGGGCACCGTGTTGCCGCCCTTCCACCGCGTGTGCCTCCTCGTGTTCCGTCCGCTGCGCCGCCGGCCGCGCCGGCGCCTCCCGGTTCCAGTGTGGCAGCGGTGGCGGGCCGCGCGGTCCCCGCCCGGTGCCGGATGACCGGGAGGGCGCGGCAGCTCAGCGGCACCGGGCGGGTGCGCCACCGCCTTAGGATGAGGTCCATGCGATTCGCCAAGGGGCACGGCACCGAGAACGACTTCGTGATCATCCCCGACCCCGACGGGGCGCTGGACCTGCGCCCTGCCGCGGTGGCTGCGCTGTGCGACCGCCGCGCCGGTATCGGCGCCGACGGGGTGCTGCGCGTCGTGCGCACCGCCGCCCTGGGCGAGGCGCTGACCGGCCCGGCGGCCTCGGCCGCGGAGTGCGAGTGGTTCATGGACTACCGCAACGCCGACGGCAGTCTGGCGGAGATGTGCGGCAACGGGGTGCGGGTGTTCGCCCGCTACCTGGCCGACCGGGGCCTGGTCTCGGGCAAGGATCTGGCGGTGGGCACGCGGGCCGGGGCGCGCCGTGTCGTGCTGGAGGACGAAGGCGAGGTCACCGTGGACATGGGCCGCCCCGAGGTGGGCGGCGAGGCACGCGCGGTACTGGCCGGCGGAACCGTGACGGGCGCCCGCGTGCACGTGGGCAACCCGCACCTGGCCTGCCGTATAGAGGGCAGCCCTGCCGAGGTGGACCTGAGCGGGCGGCCGCAGCTGGACGCCGCGGAGTTCCCCGACGGCGCCAACGTCGAGGTGTTCACCGAGGCCGCCCCCGGGACGCTGGAGATGCGCGTCAACGAGCGCGGATCGGGCGAGACCCGCTCCTGCGGCACGGGCATCGTGGCGGTGGCGGCCGCGGCGACCGCGCCCGGCCAGGACGCCACCTGGCGGGTGCGCGTCCCCGGCGGCGAGTGCACCGTCGTCCTCGACGCAGACGGCGCCCGCCTGCGCGGCCCCGCCGTCATCGTCGCCGAGGGCGAGATCCTGATGGACCTGGGCGCGTAGCCGCACCCGGTCTGCGATATCGGGTTCTCAGGTGATGAGTCGGTCGGCGGTATCGGCGGAGCCGGCGGTGACTGCGCGCTGGAGCCAGGCAACGAGTGTGGTGGGGCGAGTGCAGGCGGTGATGTCGGCGCGGTCGTCCTCCGACGTGCTGATGCCGCGGGTGTCCAGTACGTGGAGGACGAGGTGACGGAGCACGCACGTGGCGCTACACAGGCGAGCGGGCGGCTGTCGGCCCACGGCTTCGGCGATGACCTGCGCGAACCGCTCGGGCAGTGCGCTGAGGAACCGCGCTGAAGCGCCGGGCGGGCGCGCGTGCCCGTGACCTCGGGACGGACCGAAAGCTGGGCCCGGAGCGTCGGCCGCCCCTGTTCAGCGGGAGAGCAGCGTGGCGGGGTCCAGGCCGCGGATGGAGGCGTCGAGGATCTGGGCGGTGTGGGCCACGGAGATCGGTGTGCCGGAGCGTTCCATGGCCGAGGCGATCTGCAGCGTGCAGCCGGGATTGCCCGCCACCAGCAGTTCGGCGCCGGTGGAGCGCACGTCCTCGCTCTTGCGGTCGCCCAGCTCGGCGGCCGGTTCGGGGCGCAGCAGGTTGTAGACGCCTGCCGATCCGCAGCAGATCTCCGGGTTGGGCAGGTCGGCGACCTCCAGTTCCGGGATCGCACGCAGCAGCTCGCGCGGCTGGGAGGTGACGCCTTGGCCGTGCGAGAGGTGGCAGGCGTCGTGGTAGGCCGCGCTCAGCGGCAGCGGGTGGCGTGGCGCCTGCGGGCCCAACCGGACCAGGTACTCCGACAGGTCCACCACGCGCCGCGACAGCTCCTCGGCGCGGCGGATCTCCTCGGCGCCGGCGCCGGCGTCCTCCAGCAGCCGCCCGTAGTGCTTCATGGTGCCGCCGCACCCGGCCGAGTTGACCACGACGGCGTCCACTCCGGCGTCGGCGAATACGGACACGGTGGCGCGGGCGAAGTCGGCGGCCTCCGCGGAGCGTCCGGCGTGGGAGGAGAGCGCTCCGCAGCATCCCTGGTCGCGGGGGATCACCACGTCGCAGCCCTCGCTGGCCAGCACGCGTGCTGTGGCGGTGTTGACCTGCGGGAAGAAGGCGCCCTGGACGCACCCGGTGAGCATGCCCACCACGGCTCGGCGCCGCCCGCGCGCCGGGACGACCTCGGGCAGTTGCGGAACGGGGCCGCTCAGCGGCGGTGCGACGCGCTCCATGGTCGCCAGGGAGGGCGAGATCCGCTCCAGCACCCCCGAGCGGCGGACCAGCCGGTCGAGCCCGCTGGCCTGGTAGGCCTTCAGCGGGCCGCGCATCAGCTCCAGCCGCTTGCGGTGGGGGAACAGCGAGAAGATCGCAGTCCGCAGCAGCCGCTCGGCGGGGGAGCGGCGGTGCTCCTGTTCGACGGTGGATCGGGTGGACTCGATCAGCGCGTCGTAGGCCACCCCCGAGGGGCAGGAGCTGACGCAGGCCAGGCAGCCCAGGCAGTTGTCGAAGGCGCTGACGGCGGCCTCGCTGAGCACGTCGTCCTCGCGCATCTGGCCCATCAGGTGGATGCGCCCGCGCGGGGAGTCCATCTCCTCGCCCCACAGCACGTAGGTGGGGCATGTGGGCAGGCAGAATCCGCAGTGCACACAGTCGCCGAGCAGGTCGTCGAAGGAGCGGGCGCCTTCGTGGGCGCCGGGGGCGGTCTCGCTGTCGGTCACGGCGTCGTCCTATCCTTCCGCGCGGTGTGGCCGGGTCAATGCCTCAGATCCCGCCGGCGAAGCGGCCGGGGGCCAGCAGGCGGTCGGGGTCGAACCGCTGCTTGACGGCGCGCATCAGTTCCAGTCCGGGCACGTCGCCCCAGCGGTCCAGCTCGGCGTCGGCGAGAGCGGGCGCGGTACGGGCGACGGTGACGCCGCCGTCCAGGGCCGTGCGCAGGCCGCGGGCCACGGCGTCGACGGCTGCGGCTCCGGCCGCGGTCGGCAGCGCGGCGAAGAGCACGCCCGCGCCCGCCGAGCCGCTGACGGCGGCGGTGGTGTTCTGCTGCCGGGCGGCCTCGTGCACGAGGTGCGCGGCCCGGGCGACCTGCCCGAGCGGCGTCGAGATCTTGAGCAACGTGTCGTCGGGGTTCCCGGGCAGCGTGCTCCACCGGGCGGGCGGCCCCTCGGCGACGGCCGCGCCGTCCATGAGTTCGGCCACGGCCTGGGCACGGGCGCCGATGCCGCCTTCGGCGCCTTCCAGCAGCACGCTCAGTGTCAGCGGGCCGGCCTGGTGCGAGTCGAGCTCCACGGCGGCGGGTACGGCCCCCGAGCCCAGGACGGCGTGGGTCCACCGCTGCGCCGTCTCGGCGTCGGGCGCTTCGGCGCTGACAATGCGCAGCGCCTCGGGCAGGGGGTGCAGCCGGAAGGTGACCGAGGTGGTCAGCCCCAGCGTGCCCAGGGCGCCGGTGTGCAGCTTGCCCAGGTCGTAACCCGCGACGTTCTTGACGACGCGGCCGCCGGAGGAGGCGGTGACGCCGTCGGCGCGCACGGTGGTCATGCCGATGATCAGGTCGCGCAGCGGACCGTGCAGCAGGCGGCGGGGTCCCGACAGGCCGGTGGCGACGGCGCCGCCGACCGTGCCGCCGGCCACGAGCGGGTCCAGGGTCAGCCGCTGCCCGGCCGCGGCCAGCCGAGTCTGCAGGTCGGCCAGCGGGGTCCCGGCGCCGACCTGGACGACGAGGTCGCCGGCGGCGTGCTCGACGCTTCGCAGCGCGGTGGTCTCCAGCACCAGGTCGACCCGGCTGGGCGGGGCACCCCAGTCGGAGGCGGTGCCGTTGCCGCGCATGACGGTGGCCAGGCCCAGGCGGTGGGCGGTGGCCAGCAGTTCCGCAGCCGCGGCGGTGTCGGGCGGGCGGGCGACGTAGCGGGGGACGCGCCCGCCGACGGCGTCGGCGGGGGTGGCCTCGCGTACCACCGCGCCGCCCGCGCTGAGGGCTTCGGCCGGAGGGGTCGTTGTCGTCTCGTCCTGTGTCACCGGTGTGCTCCCGCGTCGTGGGCCGCCGCACCGCACCGGCGCCGGGGCGCCCGTCGCGCGCGGGTGCCGCCTGCCGCCGCGGCCCCGGCGGCCTGGCGCCCGGACCGCGTGTGGGTGCGCATCAGAACTGCTCCGCCGTGCCCTCGGCGACCAGGGGGTGCACATCCTTGCGCACACCGGGTCGCTCGCCGCACAGGCGCGGCGTGGGCAGCAGCTTTTCGGGGTTGGCGATTCCGCCGGGGTCGAAGGCCGAGCGGAACAGGTCCATGGTCTCCAGGTCGGCGGGGGAGAACATCTCCGGCATCTGGCAGGCCTTGTCGACGCCGACCCCGTGTTCGCCGGTGATGGAGCCCCCGTGCTCGATGCACAGGTCCAGGATCTTTCCGGAGACCTCGGCGGCCTTTTCCGAGGCTTCGGGCGCGGAGTCGTCGAACAGCACCAGCGGGTGCAGGTTGCCGTCGCCGGCGTGGAAGACGTTGGCGACGCGGATGCCCGACTCGGCTGAAAGTTCGGCGATGCGGCGCAGCACCTCGGGCAGGGCGGTGCGCGGCACGACACCGTCCTGGACGATGTAGGCGGGGCTGATGCGGCCCACCGCGGCGAAGGCGGACTTGCGGCCCTTCCAGATGCGGGCGCGTTCGTCGGCGTCGGCGGCGGTGCGGATCTCGAAGGCGCCGGCGTCGCGGCACAGCTGCGTGGCGTGGTCGAACTGGGCGTCGACATCGGCGGCGGGGCCGTCGAGTTCCACGATGAGCACCGCGCCGGCGCCGGGCGGATAGTCGCAGGCCACCGCGGCCTCGGCGGCTTCGATGGACAGTGCGTCCATCATCTCCACGGCGGCGGGCAGCACGCCGGCGGAGATGATGGCGGAGACGGCGGCGCCGCCGGCGTCCATGGACTCGAATGCGGCCAGCAGGGTGCGGACCTTCTGGGGTGCGCGCAGCAGCCGCACGGTGATCTCGGTGGCGATGCCCAGCGTGCCCTCGGAGCCGACGAAGGCGCCGAGCAGGTCGTAGCCGGGCGCGTCGGCGGACTTGCCGCCCAGGCGCACGGTCTCGCCCTGCGGGGTGACGACCTCCAGGCCCGTGACGTGGTTGACGGTGAACCCGTACTTGAGGCAGTGGGCGCCGCCGGAGTTCTCGGCGATGTTGCCGCCCACCGAGCAGACCTGCTGGCTGGAGGGGTCGGGGGCGTAGTAGTAGCCGTGCGGGGCGGCGGCGCGGGTGACTTCGAGGTTGGCCACGCCGGGCTGGACGACGGCGCGCTCGTTGGCGATGTCGATCTCCAGGATGCGCCGCATCCGGGAGGTGACGATGAGAACGCCCTGGCTGTGGGGAAGCGCGCCCGCCGACAGGCCGGTGCCGGCGCCGCGCGGCACGAACGGTACGCCGGACTCCGAGCACAGCCGCACCACGGCGGCGACCTGCTCGGTGCTGGTGGGCAGCACGACCACCCCGGGCGTGCCGGCGTGGTAGGTGATTCCGTCGCTTTCGTAGGTGCGGCGGCGGTTGGGGTCGGTGATGACTCCGTCGTCGCCGCAGATCTCGCGCAGCCGCGGGATCAGCGCGGTGACCGGTAGCGGCATTGGGGTCGCCCTCCCCGTGCTCGAACGCCGCGGCGGGCCGCCGCGGTAGGTCCGTACTCTCCCCCACGTTCCCGCGCGGGAGCAAGGGGAACCGGGCGCGATGGCATACCGTGTGCCATCGCGCCCGGCCGCGGCGCCTAGGGCATGCGCTCGTAGGCGGGCAGCGTCAGGAAGTCGACGTACTCGCCTGCGAGTGCGACCTCCGTGAACAGTTCCCGGGCGCGGTCGAAAAGCTCGGCGTCGTAGGCGGCGCCGTGCTGTTCGCGGATGGCGGCCATCTCCTCGTCGACGAGCCGCAGCACCAGGTCGCGGGTGACCTTGGGGCCGTCGTCGAGGGTGACGTCGTTGTGCAGCCACTGCCAGACCTGGGAGCGGGAGATCTCGGCGGTGGCGGCGTCCTCCATCAGGTTGTGGATGGCCGCGGCGCCGTTGCCGCCGATCCAGGAGGCGAGGTACTGCAGGCCGACGTTGATGTTGGCGCGCAGGCCGGCTTCGGTGATGCCGCCTTCGGCGGAGTCGATGGCCAGCAGGTCGGCGGCCTTGACCGAGACGTCCTCGCGCTTACGATCGATCTGGTTGGGCTTGTCGCCCAGGACGTCGTCGAAGATCTCCTTGGCCACGGGGACCAGGTCGGGGTGGGCCACCCAGGAGCCGTCGAACCCGTCGCCGGACTCGCGCGACTTGTCGTCGCGGACCTTGGCCAGTGCGCGCTCGTTGACCTCGGGGTCGCGGCGGCTGGGGATGAACGCGGCCATGCCCCCGATGGCGTGGGCGCCGCGCCGGTGGCACGTGCGCACGAGCAGCTCGGTGTAGGCGCGCATGAACGGCGCGGTCATGGTCACCGCGTTGCGCTCGGGCATCAGGAAGCTGCGTCCGCGGGTGCGGTGGACCTTGATGATGCTGAAGAGGTAGTCCCAGCGGCCGGCGTTGAGGCCGGCGGAGTGCTCGCGCAGTTCGTAGAGGATCTCCTCCATCTCGAACGCGGCGGGGATGGTCTCGATCAGCACAGTGGCGCGGATGGTGCCGCGCGGGATGCCCAGGTGCTCCTGCGCGGCGACGAAGATGTCGTTCCACAGCCGCGCTTCGAGGTGGCTTTCGAGCTTGGGCAGGTAGAAGTAGGGGCCCTTGCCCTTGTCGAGCTGGCGCTGGGCGCAGTGGAAGAGGTAGAGCGCGAAGTCGACGATGCCGCCCGCGGTGCGGTCGCCGTCGACGAGGATGTGCTTCTCGTCCAGGTGCCAGCCGCGGGGGCGCACGACGATGGAGGCGAGTTCGGCGTCGTCCTTGAGCGCGTAGGACTTGCCCTCGGGTGTGGTGAAGTCGATCGTGCGGTCCAGCGCGTCGCGCAGGTTCAGGTGGCCGCCGATCATGTTCTCCCACAGCGGGGTGTTGGCGTCCTCGAAGTCGGCCAGCCACACCTTGGCTCCGGAGTTGAGCGCGTTGACCGTCATCTTGCGGTCGGTGGGGCCGGTGATCTCCATGCGCCGGTCGGTGATGCCGGGCGCGGGCGGAGCGACCTGCCAGGAGTCGTCCTCGCGGATGTGGCGGGTCTCGGGCAGGAAGTCCAGGTCGGCGCCCGCGGAGATCTGCTCCTGGCGGCGGGTGCGCGCGGTCAGCAGCTCCTGGCGGCGCCCCTCGAACCGCCGGTGCAGGTCGGCGATCAGTGCGAGTGCGTCCTCGGTGAGGATCTGGTCGAAGCGTTCGTGCATGGGGCCGGTGATCTCGACCCCGGTGGTGGCGGCCATCGGAATCCTTCCACGAAGCGGAACAAACTTCTGTTATGTGGAATTTACGTTACTGGTGGGTTCGATCCTGGTCAACGTCGGGCGCGTCGAGTGTGGGGGCACTCTTTCCGCAGGTGGAAAGGTCGATGCTTTTTGCCGACGGTTCCGCGTGCGGGGCGTCGGTGCCTCCACTGCCCACCCGACCGCCCTCGCCCCCACCCTCCACCGCCCGCACCGGAGACGCTACGGGCCGGGCCGCTGCCGCCCGCCTTCGTCGAGCGCGTCCGCACCGTGTCGCCGCCGCCCCTTCCCCCCCGGCGCCGCCGTGCCCTGCGCGCCGCGGGGCCGTCCGGCGCCGTGCGCCCCCGGCGAAAAGGGGGTGCCCACGCGCGCTGCGGCGTGCAACCATCGAGCAGCGGGAACAGGCTCCCGCGGCTCGGCGTTACACCCACCGGAGGGATATGAATACTTTCGTTGATCGCGGTTCGCTCGACTCCGCCGAGGAGATCTTCGCGGAGGCCGCCGACCGCACGGCCGCAGTCCGGCCGTACACCGCTGAGGACGCCGTCGAAGCCGGGTCGCCCGACCAGGGGGAGCTCGAACTCGCCGAACGCCACGCGCTCCGCCGCGTCGAAGGGCTCTCCACCGAGCTCACCGACGTCAGCGAGGTCGAGCAGCGCTCGCTGCGCCTGGAGCGCGTCGTGCTGATGGGTGTGTGGACCAGCGGTACCCAGCAGGACGCCGACAACTCGCTGATCGAGCTCAAGCACCTCGCCGAAACGGCCGGGGCGGCGGTACTCGAAGGAATGACGCAGCGGCGCCGCAAGCCGGACCCGGCCACCTACATCGGCCGCGGCAAGGCCGAGGAGCTGCGCGAGGCCGTCGAGAGCACCGGCGCCGACACCCTCGTCTGCGACGGTGAGCTGGCCCCCGGCCAGCTGCGCCAGCTCGAGGACATCGTCAAGGTCAAGGTCATCGACCGCACCGCGCTCATCCTGGACATCTTCGCCCAGCACGCGCGCAGCCGCGAAGGCAAGGCCCAGGTCGAGCTCGCCCAGCTGAGCTACCTGGTGACCCGTCTGCGCGGTTGGGGCACCACGCTCTCCCGCCAGGCCGGCGGCCGCGCCGGCGGCGGCAACGGCGGCGTGGGTCTGCGCGGACCCGGTGAGACCAAGATCGAGACCGACCGGCGCCGCATCAGCGCCCGCATGTCCAAGCTGCGCCGCCAGATCTCCCACATGGCGACCTCGCGCGACGTCAAGCGCGACAAGCGCCAGACCCGCCAGGTCCCGGCCGTGTCCATCTCGGGATACACCAACGCCGGCAAGTCCAGCCTGCTCAACCGGCTGACCAACGCCGGAGTGCTGGTCCACGACGAGCTGTTCGCCACCCTCGACCCCACCGTGCGGCAGGCGCGCACGCCCGACGGCCGGGCGTTCACGCTCAGCGACACCGTCGGGTTCGTCCGCCACCTGCCCCACGAGCTGGTCGAGGCGTTCCGCTCCACGCTGGAGGAGGTCGCCGACGCGGACCTCATCCTGCACGTCGTCGACGCCTCGCACCCCGACCCCGAGCAGCAGCTCTCCTCGGTGCGCGAGGTCTTCGCCGAGATCGGCGCCGAGGACGTGCCCGAGGTCGTGGTCCTCAACAAGACCGACGCCGCCGACCCGCTGGTGCTCAAGCAGCTGCGGGCCAAGGAGCCGCACGCCCTTGAGGTCTCCGCGCACACCGGCGCCGGGATCGAGGAACTGATCGCGGCCGTGGCCGACGCGCTGCCCGACCTCGACCGCGAGGTGCGGGTGATGCTGCCCTACGACCGGGGCGACCTGGTCTCGCGCGTGTACGAGGAGGGCCGCATCGTCGAGAAGGAGCACACCGGCGAAGGCACCCGGATGCACGCATACGTGCCCCGGCTGCTCGCCGGAAAGCTCGACGAGTACGCGGCTGTGTAGCGCCACCGCGCGAAAACCCGTCCACGACGGCGGAACCCCGCGACGGGGTTCCGCCGTTGTACTGCGCGAGGGGTGAATCGGCGGGCGGAGAGGTGTACACGGCGTCGGCGGATGAACTACGGTTTTACAACCACTGGCACCCAGCCCCGTGAGTGCCCGCCTTCCCGGCCGCACCACCTCCCCCGCCAGTTGAGTCGAGATCGAGGTCGCCTATGTCCGCTCGCGTGTTCCGGTCCGCACCCGCGATCCGGCGGCCATGACTACTGGGGCGGGCCGGTGAGACGATGACAGTACGACTGCTGACCAACATCGGGCGCCTGTGGACCGGTACCGATCTGCTCAGTAACGCGGCCATGCTCGTGCACCACGACCGCATCGCCTGGGTGGGGCCTGCCGCCAACCTCCCGCAGAGTCTGCCCGGGGTCATCGACGACATCGTCGACGTCGACGAGGTCGACAACCTCGGCGGCGGCCTGGTCACACCCGGCCTGATCGACGCCCACTGCCACCCCGTCTACGCCGGCAACCGCTACGCCGAGGTCGCCATGCGCGCCAGCGGCGCCTCCAAGTCCGAGATCACCGGCGCCGGCGGGGGCGTGGCCTCCACGGTCACCGTCACCCGCGGAACCGACCCCTGGACCCTGTGCAACGCGGTGCGCGAGCGGCTGCGCCACTGGGTCCTGTCCGGCTGCACCACGGTCGAGGCCAAGACCGGCTACCACCTCACCCGCGACGGCGAGCTCTCCGACGTGCGCCTGCTGCGCGCCCTGGAGGAGGAGCCGGGCATGCCGCGGCTGCAGGTGACCTTCTTCGCCGCCCACGCGGTTCCCCCCGAGTACTTCGGCCGCCCCCACGACTACGTCGACGCCGTGGCCTCCTGGTTGAGCGACGCCGCCCAGGCCGGTGCCCACGGGGTCGACGTCTACTGCGACAACCAGCAGTTCACCCCCGACGACGCCGCCCGGCTGCTGGCCACCGGGCGCGGGGTGGGCCTGGCCACCCACATGCACGCGTGCGCCAAGCCCCGCCACGGCGCGGTGCGCATGGGCGCCGACATGCAGTGCTCGTCGGTCGACCTGCTGCACGAGACCGACGAGGACGACGTCCTCGCGCTGGCCAAGACCTCCACGCCGGTGGTCGTGTGCCCCACCACCTCCCTGCACGAGCGCCGCACTCCACCCGTGCGCCAACTGCTGGACCACGGCGTCCCGGTCGGTCTGGGCACCGACCACAACCCGGGCCAGTCGGGCACCATGTCGCTGCCGCTGGCGATCAGCATGGCCGTGTCCATGTTCAACATGAGCGTCCTCGAAGCTCTGCGGGCGGCCACGGTCGGCAGCGCCTACGCCCTCGGTCTCACCGACCGCGGCTTTCTGGCCCCTGGCCACTACGCCGACATCGTCCAATGGGACGCCGACCACGAAGGCGCCTTCGCCTGGTCCTACGGCCTCAACACCATCCGCGTCTGGCGCGGCGGGGAGACCATCCGCTAGCGAAGCGCGCGCCCGGGCTTTCCCCCGTTGATCTTGTACCTACGGTCACATGTGATCGCTCACAATGACCGTAGGTACAAGATCAACGCTGATGCGCGGGGCCGGCGTCGGGAACGCGGTAGTGGTAGCCGCAGACCTCCGTGAAGCCGGCCCGCTGGTAGAGCCGCAGAGCCGCGGCGTTCGCGCGTTCCACCTGCAGGTACATGCGGTGCGCCCGCTGCGTCCGGGCCCACTCCGCGAGCGCGGCCAGGACGCAGCCGGCCGCGCCGTTGCCCCGCGCCTCAGGGAGGGTCGCCATGTTGAAGACCCCCGCCCAGCCGGTGTCGGCGGCGGCGCGGCCCACCGCTACCGTCACGCTTCCGGCGAGCGCGCGGGCGTAGGCGGACCGGCCCTGTACCCGGGCGAGCGTGGCTTTCTCGGGTCCGGCTCCATCAGGCGTCCGACTGTGCGCGGCGGTCCACGCGTCGAACCAGGGCTGTGTCGGGCGGCGGTCCACCCGCACGTGCAGTGGTGACGTCGGCGCCCGTCCGCGGACAGCGGAGGTCGGCGCCGTCTGCAGCGACAGTGAGCCGCGGCGGCTGTAGCCGCGCTCGGCCAGGACCCCGTCGAGCTCCACGGGGCAGGCACCCGGGCTGATCTGGAACAGAGCGGCCCCGCCGCGTCGGGAGTAGAAGTCCTCCGCCCGCGCGATCCTGTGCTCCAGTTCCTCTGCCCCGCCGGCCCCGGCCGGGCCGTGCGGCAGCACGGCTGAGAGCCACCAGTCGCAGCCGGGGGCGTGGCGCAACCACCATCCCCCGAGGGTCTCGACGTGCTCAGCGGGCTGGGCGCGGGCCGCGCGCTCCTGCAGGGCAGTCACCACGGCCGGGCCGCCGGCTTCATCCGGGAGCGGCATCGCATCTCCCATCCGCAGCGGACCCCCGCGCCGGCCGGGAGCGGACCGGCCCGCCGAGCCTCGCGGCCGTGCTCAGCGCTGGTTGCGGGCGTTGGCGATCTCGATGACCGCGCGTTCGAGTGCGTAGGCCGGGTCGCGGCCGGCGCCTTTGATGAGGGCGTCGGTCTCGGCGACCACCCCCATGGCGTGCGTCACCGCCTGCGGCGACCAGCCGCGGGCCTGCTGGCGCAGCGTCTTCATCTTCCACGGCGGGATCTTGGCCCGCTTGGCGAGATCGGCGTCGGCAGCACCGCGCTCCGGTTGCGCCACCACCGCCAGTCCGCGCACCGCGCCCGCCAGCGCGCTGTTGATGAGCACGGGAGCCGTGCCGATGGCCAGGCACCACCGCAACTGCTCCAGCGCCTCGGGCAGTTGGCCCTCCACGGCGCGGTCGGCCACGGCGAAGCCCGTGGCCTCGGCCTTGCCGCTGTGGTAGCGGGCCACGGCGGCGGCGTCGACGCGCCCGTCGGTGTCGGAGACCAGTTGGGTGCAGGCGGCGGCGAGATCGCGCAGGTCGTTGCCGACCGCGTCCAGCAGTGCCTGGGCGGCGTCGCCGGTGATCTGGCGCCCGGCTCGGGAGAACTCGCCCTTGATGAACTGGAGGCGCTCGTTGGCCTTGGTGGGCTTGGCGCAGTTGAACCTGTGGGCGCCGGCCTTCACCGCGGCGTCCAGAAGCGCCTTGCCCTTGTTGCCGCCGGCGTGGACCAGCACCAGCAGGACGTCGTCGGCCGGGTTCTGCAGCAGGTTCGTGACCTCGGTGGCCAGGTCCTTGGTCAGGTCCTGGGCCGAGCGCAGCACCACCACGCGCCGCTCGCCGAACAGGGAAGGCGAGGTGGCCTCGGCGAGCTTGCCCGACGTGACCTGTGCGGGCATCAGGTCGTGCACGTCGACGTCGGGTTCCTGCGCACGCGCCGCGGCGACGATCTCGGCGACGGCGCGATCGGCGAGCAGTTCCTCCTCGCCGACGACGACGGACAGAAGGGGCGCGGACGTTGAGGCCATAGCTGCAGGATGCCACGCCGCAGTGACCGTTCCGCCCGCCAGCCGGAGGCTCGGCGGTGTCAGCGTCCCGGCCGCAGTCGCGATGCGGCCTCGGCGAGGGAGGCCGCCTGCTCGGGCCAGGAGTCTCCGTCGAGGGGGAGTGTGACGGCGTGCGCGCCGGCGTCGGCGTAGTCCGCGAGGCGTTCCGCGACCCGGTCCGGGCCTCCGGTAACCGGGATGCGCGACGCCTCGTCCTCGGAGACCCCGTGCATCCGGCTCACGTTGTCGACGAACGCCTGCACGGTCTCCGTGGAGCCGTTGAGTACGCCGTGGCCGCCGACGCTGATCGCGGGGACCGGCCGGTCGAGCTCCGCGGCGATCGTCCGCAGCCGTTCCGCCTTCGCGGCCAGGTCGGCGGGGGTGATGAGGGAGGGCGCCCAACCGTCGCCGTAGAGGACGGCGCGGCGCATGGCGGCCTCGGAGTTCCCGCCGACGTAGATCGGCGGGGCGGTGGCAGCGGGGGCGAGGGTCCCGGTTTCGCCGTCCACGGCGGTGGGTTCGCCCCGGACGAGGCCCGGCAGGGCCGCGAGCGCGGCGTCGGCACGCCTGCCCCGCCCACCGAGGGGAGCGCCCGCGGCCCGCCAGAAGGGCGAGCCGGGGAAGCCGCCGAGGCCGGCGCCCAGGACGACGCGCTCGCCCGAAAGGTGCTGAAGCGTCTGGATCTGCGCGGCGACCGGTGCCACCGGGCGTAGCGGCAGGCTGAGGACCCCGAACTCCAGACTGATCCGGCTCGTGCGTTGCGCCGCGGCGGCGAGGGCGACCACGGGGTCGGCCCCCGGTGTCCCGTCGCCGAAGAGGAGGTCGGGCATGGAGACTCCGTCGAACCCGAGGTCCTCAAGGTGCTGTGCCATGGCGGTGTCGGGGACGCCGGTATGGGCGGTGGGCAGGGCGGTGCTGATGCGCATCCGGAGGCTCCCAGGGGTCGGTCGCGCGGTTAGGGGTCCGTTTCCGCTGATCACGCTAGAACCTCAACTTAAGTCGAGGTCAATCCCGCTCCGTGTTGAGTCGGCGCCGGGCCGCCGGCCGGGTCCGGATTCGGGCACGGCATCCCCGGACGGAGCGCCGCAGGCGGCGGCCTCCCGCGGCCCGGCGGAAGCGGCTCCGGCGCGGTCGGCGGCGGGCGCCGGGGTCCCGGCAGACGACCTCCGGGGCGGTGGGGCCTGGAACGACGGCGATGTCGCCGTGGACGTCGGTGCGATAGTTGGCCGGCGCAACCGATCGCAGCAGGGACCACGTCGCGGGTTCGGGATGGCCGTAGGTGTTGTCCGCGCCGACCGACGTGAGTGTGACGGCGGGGCGGGTGGCGGCGATGAACTCGGGGTCCTGGGAGCCCGCACCGTGGTGGGGGACCTTGAGGACGTCGACGCCGCGGACGGCGTGCGTGGTGCGCAGCAGGGTCCGCTGGGCGGACTCCTCGATGTCACCGGTCAGCAGCACCCGCATCCGGGCACCCGCCCGGCCCGGGGGCGGCGACCAGTGCGCCAGCAGCACGATGCTGCCGTCGTTTCCGCCCGTGGAGCCGGGCGGCGGCCAGACCACGTCCAGCGTCCACGGCGGAAGGCTCCACCGCTGGCCCGAGGAGCCGGTCCGGATCGGAACCGCGTCGCCGCGCAGCAGGCGCACGGTCGGAGGGTGGTCGAAGCCCGGAGGCAGCAGCGCGGCCTGCACGCTGCGGCCCGAGAGCGCCCCCGCGGTGCCGCCCGCGTGGTCGGCGTCGCCGTGCGTGATCACCAGCAGGGCGATCTCGCTGATGCGCAGATCGGTCAGACAGCGCGCCACCGCCACCGGGTCCGGCCCGGTGTCGACCACCACCGCCCGCCCGTCCTCGGCGCGCAGCACCAGCGCGTCGCCCTGCCCGATCCGGCACGCCACCAACGCCCAGCCGGCAGGAGGCCAGGCCGGTACGAGCCAGTGCAGGGTGAGGGCCGTCAGTGCCGCCGCCAGCCCCACCGCGCAGACCGCCGACCGGACCCGGCCGCGCAGCGCCAGCAGCAGTACCAGCAGGAGAGCCAGAACCACCGCTCCCGCAGCGGTGGCGGGCCAGGGCACGGCACGCCCCGGCAGCCGCGCCGCAGTCGAGGCCACCGCGGCGATCCACAGCACCGCGGCACCCGGGACCCAGGCCGCCGCTGCCGCCGACGCCGGCCACACCAGCGCGAGCCCGGCCACCGCGAACCCGCCGACCGTCGCAACGGGTACGGCCGGGGCCGCCAGGATGTTGGCGGGCACCGCTACCCAGCTGACCTCGGCCGAGATCACCGCGAGCAGGGGCAGGCAGGCGACGTGCGCCGCCAGCGCCACCGCCACGGCTTCGGCGGCCCAGCGCGGCATATGCGCCGACCAGCGGTCGCGCCACTTCGGCGCCAGCGCCATGATCCCGCCGGTGGACAGCACCGACAGCGCGAAGCCGTACGAGCGCGCGAGACCGGGATCGAACAGCAGCAGCCCCAGCGCCGAAGCCGCCAGTGCGGTCAGACCGATGCGCTGGCGCCCCGAGGCCAGGGCCGCCAGCGCGATGGCGGCCATGAAGGCGGCCCGCAGCACGCTCGGCTCCGCGCGCGCCAGCAGCACGAAGACCGCGATGGTTACGGCGCCGACCACGGCCGCGGTCCACCCCGGCCGACCGAGGCCCCGGCACACCGCCAGCGCCACCCCGGTCATGATCGCGAGGTTGGAGCCGCTGACCGCGAGCAGGTGCGTCAGACCGCTGTCCTCGAACGCGGCGACGGTCTGCGCACGCAGAGCGGAGGTGTCGCCTACGACGAGCGCGGGAAGCAGCCCCGCCGCCGGATCCGGCAGGTCGGACGACGCGCCGCGCAACCGGGCCCGCGCGTCTCCGGCCCAGCCCTGCCAGGGCGAAGGCGGCCGAACCCCCTCGGGCGGTCCCCGGACCACCAGCAGCGCGGCCGTCAGGCCGCGGCCTGCGGGAACGACGGTGCCCGACGTCCGCACGCGCTGGCTGGGCAGCAGGGAGCGCCATGCCTCCCCGGAGGCGAGCACGACGACGGGGACCCGCGTGCGGACGGGCGCGGCCGCCGTCGGCCCGCCCGCATCCCGTGCACGCACGGTCTCCGCGCGGGCCTCGACGACCAGTTCCGACCGGCCGGGCGCGGGCGGTCCGCTGCGTCGGCGGGGATCGGCCGTGACGACCAGCTCGACCTCGGCCCAGGCCCGATCCCGCGCCAGCTCGGGCAGCGGAGCCGACTCGACGGCGGCCAATCGTCCGCCCGTCGCCACCGCGCCCGCGGCCGAGCACGCCAGCACCGCGACGAGCAGCGTCCCCGTCGCGCCGGCCCGTCTCCGCACGAGAGCCCATGCCGCTCCCGCGCACACCGCCAGCACCACCGCCGTCGTCAGCGCCGTCCGGGACGTGCTTCCCAGCAGCACCGCCGCGCAGACCCAGGTACCGACCGCGGGCGGCACCAGCCGCAGGTCGGTGGCGTGGGAGTAGTCGGGGGCGTCGGTTCCCAGGTACGTCATGGGCGGCGGCCGGGGCGGCGCGCGGTGATCGGGCGGGCCGGCGCACCCGCCCGCTCCACCGGCGTCATCCTGTCGCTCCGGCGACCCGGACCTGTTCGGCGATGTCCGCGAAGCGCTGTTCGCCGATCCCGCTGACGTCGTGGAGCTGTTCGACCGAGGCGAAGCCGCCGTTCTCGGTGCGGAAGGCGATGATGCGCTGGGCGAGCACGGGTCCCACGCCCGGGAGTTCTTGGAGCTGCTCGGCCGTGGCGGTGTTGAGGTCGATCGGGGCCGCCGGAGCCGTGCCGCCGGGCGCGGCGCCCGGGGCCGCCGGCGGCGGTGTGGCCGGCGCCCCGACGAGGATCTGCTCCCCGTCCACCAGCGGCCGCGCAAGGTTGAGGGCCGAGGGGTCGGCGTCGGCCGTCGCACCGCCGGCCTTGTCGATCGCGTCGGCCACCCGCGACCCCGCCGGGAGGGTGAGGACTCCGGGGGAGCGCACGTCCCCGCCGACGTGCACCGTCACGTCCGCGGCCGGGGTGGAGGCCGCCGCGGAGGCAGGCGGAGCGGCCGCCGGTCCGCCGGTCGCGGGCACCGGTGAGGCCCCGGCCTGCAGGGCGAGCGGGGGTTCGGGCTCGGGGCGGGCCTGAAGCAGCAGCCACGCGGTCACGACCGCGGCCACCAGGCACACCGCGACGAGCGCACGCAGGCCGGGCCGCCCCAAACGGGGCTGCTCGGCAAGGCCCGGCACGAGGCGTTCGATACGGGCCGACCAGCGCTGCCGCCGAAGCAGGTCGGGCGTCACCTCCGCATAGCCGCGCGGGGGTTCCGAAACGGAGGGGCCGGTGTCGTCGCCGCGGCGCTCGTCCCGACTCGGCGGCGCGGGACCGGGGGACCGGTCGTGGTCGGCACACGGGACCTCGGAGTCGCGGGAGCCTTGTCGCGCCGTCGTGTCCTCCGCATGCGGCTCGGAGTGCTCAGCGGGGGTCGGCGGCGCTCCTGGCGGTTCGGGCGTCCGAGCGGGGGCGTCGGCGTGCGGGGGCCTCGCGTCTCGGCTCTCGCTGGGCGCGTGCTTTCCGCGCCGTGCAGGGCGACGCGGCCGTCGGCCCGGCTCGTCTGCCGCGGGTGAGCCGTCGGCGTCGGGCACACGACGGTGACGACCGACGCGCGCGTGCCGAGTGCGGGAAAGGGCGGAGTCACGCTCGGCGGCGCCGCGGGTACCCGCCGATCCGGGGGAGCGTAGGTCGGCGTCCCCGGCCGGCGCGGGAGGCGCGGTCTCGGGCGGGGCCGGTACGTGCCCTGTGCGGGGCAGCGGCTCTTCCGCCGACGGTGCCTGCGCGGCGGTCGGCTGATCGGCGCGCCGCGGTACCCCCTGGGCCTCGGAGGGGACGGCGTAGGGCGGTGGCGGCGGGTCGCCCGCCGGGTACGGGGCCTCCGCATGCGCTGGTGCAGGGGAAGGGGAACCGGTGCGGCCTGTGCCGTCGCCGGTCGCGTACGGGGGCGGTGGCAGGGCTTCTGCGTGGGGTGCGGTCTCCGGCGGCGGTTGCGAGGCGGCGGTATGCGCCGCTGCCTCGGGGAGGCCTGGGCCGCTCGGGGCGGCCGGGAGGGCCGGGTCGTGCGGCTGTGCGGGGGGCTGCGCGGTTTCCGGGGCGCCGGCTTCGTGAGCCGGGCCCCGGGAGCGGTCCGAGAGGGCCTGCAGACGGCGCAGGGCTCCGACGGCGTCCGGATCTGAGGCGGTCGAGGACGCGGTGGACGACGGCCGGGCGGGAGGGCGGCGGGAGCGAAGAACGGGCGACATGGCAATGAAGCTAAGTACCGCGACTCCCGACTGTCCTCCCGGATTTCGCGGCTGTGGATAACCACGTCGCCGTCGGACCGGTCAGCCTGTGGCGGGGATCGCCGCGAACCGCTGTGCGTTCCGGCGCTCCCGTCGGCCCGAGGAACCTCTCGGAACCGGCCCCGGACGGTTCCCGAGGGGGTTCCCTCATTGGACCGCGTCGCCGCCTTCGGCCTCCGCCGCCGCGATGTCGGTGATCAGCCTCCGCAGCAGCGCAGCGATCTCCTTCCGCTGGCCTGCGGCCACCGCGGAGCGCAGTTCGGGAAACGCGCGGCTCCAGGACAGGGAGCGGCTCAGGGCCGCCAGGCGCACGGCGGGGGGAACGGCGGCGCGCAGGGCCGAGGCCGGGTGCTCCGCGGTCCACGGCTCCAGGTAGGCGTCGCGCAGGCGCTGCTCGGTGCGGGCGTCGGCGCCGAGCTCGCGTACGGCGATGCGCAGCGGCGCGAGCAGGCTGAAGAACGGGTGGCTGACCACGGCGTCGCCCCAGTCGGCGAATCGGTAGCGGCCGTCGAGCACGAAGACGTTGCCCACGTGCAGATCGGAGTGGTCCAGCGAGGCCGGGACGCCGGAGTCGTCGAGCGCCTTGCACTCGGCGTCGAAAGCCGACCGGTGGCTGATCAGCAGGTCGACGGTGTCGCCGAGCGCCTCGGCCAACTCCGGATCGGCGAGGAAACCGTCCAGCAGGCTTCCCAGAGCCGCCGGACGCAGGTCGGGCACGTCCAAAGCGAGCAGGTCGCCGACGCGCCCGACCAGCGTGTGCTGAGCCTCGCTGTAGGCGCCGAGGACGGCCTCCCACACCGCGAAGTCGTCGATCGATGCCATCTGCTCGCGCACCGTGCTGCCGGCGTCGGGCAGCAGCGACCATCCGCGCTTGACGTCCACCCCCAGCGGGGTGAGCACCCTGCCGGGAAGCCAGGCGTGCAGGGCGCCGTTCAGCGCCGCCTCGAACTCGGCCCCCGGAGTGTCGGCCTTGAACCAGACGGGCCCCTCGGTCGAGGCGAAGCGCGCCGTCGTCGACCACGGTCGCACCCGCACCCGCGGCGGGTCGGCCAGCAGCCGCCCGCCGCGCTCGGCGAGGCGGGCCTCGACCCAGGAGTGCACCGCTTCGCGCTGGTCTGGGTCGTCCCACAAGCTCAGTCGGAGGTCGGTGAAGTCCACGCCTCCTACGCTAATGACAGCGTGGCGGCAGGCGGACACCGCCTCGGGCCGGGCCCGCAGCGCCCGGCGAAGGCGAAACGTCCGACACCTCGGACCGGGCCCACCGCGGAGACGACGAAGGACCGCCTCCCGCTGTGCGGAAGACGGTCCTTGCGCGGCTGTGCGCAGCCGGACCGGGAATGCCCGGTCAGGCTCAGCTCGCGCCCTGCAGGTTCTCCAGCCGCTTTGCGATGGCGCTCTTGCGGTTGGCCGCCTGGTTCTTGTGGATGACGCCCTTGCTCGCCGCCTTGTCGAGCTGGCGCGCAGCCGCCCGCTGCAGCACGACGGCCTGCTCGACGTTCCCGGATTGGGCGGCCACCCGGAACTTGCGGATCGCCGTCTTCAGCGAGGACCGCACCGCCTGGTTGCGAACGCGGCGCTCCTCGTTCTGCCGGATGCGCTTCTCCTGCGACTTGATGTTCGCCATGCGAAAACGTGCTCCAGTTGCTTCTGGTCTGCGGCTCGGGCGCGCGTGTCCCCTCCGCGGGCAGCCGTTCCGCGGGAAGGCCGGTCGCGCGCCGACGCCAGGTGTGTGAGTCCGAAGGGCTCAAACTGAACGTGGAAAATCCGAGACACGGGACTACCATTATGCCTTGTCCACGGCAGTGCTTGCGACCGGCGTGTCCGCCTCCGGCTCAGCCGCCCTGCGCCTGCTCCCCGTCCGGGCGGGCCCAGCCGTCCATGTAGGACCGCCACTGGCCGTCGGTCGCCGAGAAGTCGGCGTAGAGGGCGGTGCCGAACCGCTCGCGCCGCTGGCCGCCGTCGGACAGCCCGAGCCGGATGCCGCGCAGCGCCACCGCCGTGGTCTCCGCCTCCGGATTGCGCGCGGCGTGGTCGTCAGCGTATGCGGGCACGCCCATCAGCAGGTGCACGTCCGCGGGAACCGCGTCCAACGCCACGCGTGTCTGGCGCGCGGTGAACCCTCCGTAGAGGCCTTCGGTGGGCATCCCCGTGTCGTAGGACATCACGGCCACCTGGTCCAGGTGCTCGGCCACGCGGCCCAGGTAGCCGCTGGACCAGAACGGGTCCTTGGGCAGCACCAGCCCGAGCGTGAACGCCAGCCCGCCCAGCGGTTCCACCGTGGGCACCGAGCTGGAGAGCAGCGCGTCCTCGGGCAGCCGGTCGCGGGTGAGCTGGAGCAGCTCGATCAAGCCCGGGTCGTTGTTGGGCACGGGCTCGAAGTTGTAGTGGACGCCGTCGACTCCGGCCTCCACCAGCCGGGTGCTCGCCTCGACCACGCGCTCGCGGACCGCCTCGTCGCCGAGGTCCAGCTCTCCCTCCTCCACGCGCTGGCCCACCCACGCCGACACCCGCACGTCCGGCAGCTCGTTGCGGAACATGCGCAGGAACCCCTCCAGCCGGGGGTGCTTGGCCGGATCGAGCCGCCCGTCGAACTCCAACGGCCCCACGTGCACGTAGACGTCGCCGATGCCGCCCTGCTCGATGCGCGGCTTCAGCTTCTCCAGCTCCGCTTCGCCGTTGCGGCCGTCCACCCAGGCGTGGCCCATCCACAGCGCGTCGGAGCCGTCGGAAACCGCCCAGGCGGCGGGGTCGCCGGTGAACTGCACCCGCACCAGAAGTGCCGCCCCCAACGCCACGACCAGCACCGCGGCGAGTGCTGCGAGCACACGCTGCAGGAACCATTTCACGGGACTCCTCCGATCTCGCATAACCTGATGTATGCCGCGTGAGCCATTCTCGCCCCGACGCACCCGGCCGGTGACGCCGCGGGCGGGTGGGACCATGGACGGCACGACCGCGCAGCATCGCCGCCACGCCGCGGCGTCGCGCCCCGCCATACCGGCCGACCTGCGAGCTATTTCGAACGGAGCACGGTGCCTCAGCCGAACCGGACCGATCCCGCGCTGATCCGCAACTTCTGCATCATCGCGCACATCGACCATGGCAAGTCGACGCTGGCCGACCGCATGCTTCAGCTGACCGGCATCGTCGAGAACCGCCAGATGCGCGCGCAGTACCTCGACCGCATGGACATCGAGCGCGAACGCGGTATCACCATCAAGTCCCAGGCGGTGCGGCTGCCGTTCACCGCGCTGGACGACACCACCTACGTCCTCAACCTCATCGACACCCCGGGCCACGTCGACTTCACCTACGAGGTGTCGCGCTCCCTGGCCGCCTGCGAAGGCGCGATCCTGCTGGTCGACGCCGCCCAGGGCATCGAGGCGCAGACGCTGGCCAACCTCTACCTGGCGCTCGAGCACGACCTCACGATCATCCCGGTGCTGAACAAGATCGACCTGCCGGCGGCCATGCCCGACAAGTACGCCGCCGAGCTGGCCGGAATCATCGGCTGCGACCCCTCCGAGGTGCTGCGGGTCAGCGCCAAGTCGGGCATGGGCGTGGAGGATCTGCTCAACGAGATCGTGGGCCAGGTCCCGCCGCCGGTCGGCGACGCGGACGCCCCGCCGCGCGCGATGATCTTCGACTCGGTCTACGACACCTACCGCGGCGTGATCACCTACGTCCGGGTGGTCGACGGCCACCTGGGCACCCGCCAGCGCATCCAGATGATGTCCTCCGGCGCCAACCACGAGATGCTGGAGGTCGGCGTCATCTCGCCCGAGCCCACCAAGGTCGAGGGCCTGAGCGTGGGCGAGGTCGGCTACCTGATCACCGGTGTGAAGGACGTGCGCCAGTCGCGGGTCGGTGACACCGTGACCTCGGTGGCCAAGGGCGCCTCGGAGATGCTGCCGGGTTACCGGGACCCCAAGCCCATGGTGTTCTCCGGGCTGTTTCCGATCGACGGCAGCGACTACCCGGTGCTGCGCGACGCGCTGGAGAAGCTGCAGCTCAACGACGCCGCCCTGGCCTTCGAGCCGGAGAACTCCGGTGCGCTGGGGTTCGGGTTCCGCTGCGGGTTCCTGGGACTGCTGCACCTGGAGATCACCCGCGCCCGCCTGGAGCGGGAGTACGGCCTGGACCTGATCTCCACGGCGCCCAACGTGATCTACCGGGTGTTCCTGGAGGACGCCACCGAGTACGAGGTGACCAACCCCAGCGAGTTCCCCGAAGGCAAGGTCGCCGAGGTGCACGAGCCCATCGTCAAGGGCACGCTGCTGGCCCCCTCGGAGTTCGTGGGGCCGATCATGGAGCTGTGCCAGGCCCGCCGCGGATCCCTGCAGGGGATGGACTACCTGTCCGAGGACCGCGTCGAGATGCGCTACGTCCTGCCGCTGGCCGAGATCGTGTTCGACTTCTTCGACCAGCTCAAGTCGCGCACGAAGGGCTTCGCCTCGCTGGACTACGAGCCTTCCGGGGAACAGGCGGCCGACCTGGTCAAGGTCGACATCCTGTTGCAGGGTGAAATGGTCGACGCGTTCTCGGCGATCGTGCACCGCGACAAGGCCTACGCCTACGGCGTGGAGATGACCAAGAAGCTGCGCGAGCTCATCCCGCGCCAGCAGTTCGAGGTGCCGGTGCAGGCCGCGATCGGTTCGCGGGTGATCGCGCGCGAGAACATCCGCGCCATCCGCAAGGACGTGCTCTCCAAGTGCTACGGCGGCGACATCAGCCGCAAGCGCAAGCTGCTGGAGAAGCAGAAGGAGGGCAAGCGCAAGATGAAGACGGTGGGCCGCGTGGAGGTCCCCCAGGAGGCGTTCATCTCCGCGCTGTCCACCGACGACGCCTCGGCCACCGAGAAGGACGCCAAGAAGCGCTGAGGGCGGTGCGGCCCGGCCCGCCGGCTCTGCCGGTGGGGTGGGCCGCACCTGAACGAGGGGTTTCCCCGCCGCGTGTACCGGCACGCCGCCTGCCGCGGTGACCTCGACGGCAACGGGTTCCGCCCCGCCTGCGCGGTACTACCCGGCGCTGATCGCGTGCCGCAGCCGTCGCCGAGGAGGCGGCCGGTGCGTCCGGACGGCGATGGATCAGTGAGGCGGGTCCGGGGTGAGCAGGACCAGCGGGATCTCCCGGGAGGTGCGCTTCTGGTAGCCCGCGTAGTTGCGGTGTTGGGCCGTGATGAGCGGCCACATCCGCGCCCGCTCGTCGGATGTGGCGACACGAGCGACCATCGGGCGGCGGGGCCCGCCCTGCAGCGCCACTTCGATCCGGGGTTCGTCTCGCAGGTTGAGAAACCATGCCGGGTGCCGGTCGTCCCCTCCGCGAGAGGCCACCACTACGTAGGAGTCCCCGTCCTGTAGCGGCGAGTAGAGCATGACCGAGTGCGGCTTACCGCTGCGGCGGCCCGTGGTGGTGAGCTCGAGTGCCGGCGTCCTACTCGTGCCCCAGCCGAGGCGTCTGCCGCTCGCTCGTTGAACGACCCGGTGCAGGGCGTTCAGAGCCTTGAATGTCGTATCGGATGGCATGCCCCGAACGTAGCGCCTGCAACGCGGTCGGGCGCCACGGCGGCCCGTCTGGGCCGGCAACCGGGATGTGGCCGTCGACGTCGTCGCGCGTGCCCGTCGATCCCCTTAGCGGCGTCGGCGGACAGGCGTCCCGCCGGTTCGGTGGGCGGACGCGGTTTCCGCGCCGGCGGTGCCTGCTGGAGCCGGTGGAGCACGGGAGGTGCTTCTATCAGCGGTCGTGCGGTGCCTTCGGTCCCGGCGACACCACCCCGGATCATGGGTGACAGGGGAACGCTCATGCCGGGGCCGAAGGCCGGGTGTTCCCGTGCGGAACTGCTCTCGACGGTAAGGAACCGCGGCGCCGCCGCGCCCCCGCCTGCGTGTGGCCCGCGCGGGGCGGCCGCTCTGCCGCGGCGCCGCCCTCGCGCGGCGCCGTCAGCCCTTGACCGCTCCGCTGGTCAGGCCCTCGGCGATGTAGCGCTGCAGGAACCAGAACACGGCCAGCACCGGGATCGCCAACAGCAGCGTGCCCGCGGAGAACAGGCCGAAGTTGGCGTCGCGCTGGTCGGCGACCATGCCGTACAGCCCCACCGCCACGGTCTTGGCCTCGGGGTCGCGCAGGAACACGCTCGCGAGCAGGAACTCGTTGACGGTGGCGATGAACACCAGCAGTGCCACCACCGCCAGCACCGGCGTCACCAGCGGCAGCATGATCCGGAAGAACGCCTGGGCGTGCGTGGCGCCGTCGACCTTGGCCGACTCGTCCAGCGCCGGCGGGATGGTGTCGAAGAACCCCTTCATCAGCCAGGTGTTGATGCTCAGCGCCCCGCCCAGGTAGACGAGCATCAGCCCCCAGGGCGTGTTGAACCCGAGGACGGGCCAGTAGTCGCTGACCGTGCTGAACATCAGGTAGATCGCGACGATGGCGAGGAACTGCGGGAACATCTGGATCACCAGCAGGCCGTAGAGCCCCAGGCGGCGCCCGCGGAAGCGGAACCGGCTGAAGACGTAGGCCGCCATCGCCGACAGGAGCACCGTGGCCGCGGCGTTGGTCAGCGCGAGCAGCAGCGTGTTGCCGTACCACCGTCCGAAGCGGGTGCTCTCGAGCAGCTCCGCGAAGTTCTGCAGCCCTGCGGCCCGCGGTATGAGCGTGGAGCTGCTGAGTGTGCCCAGGGGGTTCAGCGCCGCCGAGACCACGAACAGGATCGGGAAGAGCGCGAAGACGAGGAAGACCAGCATCACCAGGTGCCGCCACCCGGTGCGCTGGAACCACAGTACGGCGCGGCGCGGCGCGCTGCGGCGGCGCGTGGACGCCCGCTGGGGCGCGGCGGTTGCGGTCATCACCGGTGAATCTCCTCCAGGGACGCGCTTCTGCGCAGGCTGACCACCGACATCACCGTCACGATCAGGAAGATGAACACCGACAGCGCGGCCGCGTAGCCGTACTGGGCGCCGCTGACGCCGAACGCCAGCCGGTAGGTGTAGGTGATGAGCAGGTCGGTCGCGCCCGCCAGTGGGCTGTCGGTCGGGAAGGGCCCGCCTTCGGTGGTCAGCCACACCGCGTTGAAGTTGTTGAAGTTGAACGCGAAGGTGGCGACCAGGATCGGCGCCATGGACACCATCAGCAGAGGCAGGGTGACCCGGCGGAGGGCCTGCCACGCGCCGGCGCCGTCGATGCGGGCGGCCTGCACCAGCTCGCGCGGAATCGACTGCAGTGCGCCGGTGGCCACCAGGAACATGTAGGGAAAGCCCAGCCAGATGTTGACGATCAGCACCGCGGCTCGGGCGGACCACGGGTGGCCGAACCAGTCGAGGTCCAGTCCCAGGAGCCGGTTCACCAGCCCGAAGTCGGCGTTGAACATCGACTTCCACAGCAGGAACATCGCGAAGGAGGGCATGGCGTAGGGCAGCACGACCAGCAGCCGGTAGGCGGTGCGCCCGGCGAGCGGCTCCCGGGTGTGCAGCGTCAGCGCCACGCCCAGCCCGAGCACGAACACCATCGCCGTCGTTCCCGCGGCGAAGGCGACGTTCCAGGTGAGGATGCTCAGGAAGGACGAGCGGGTCTCGGGGTCGCCCACGAAGCGCGCGAAGTTGGCCATGCCGACGTCGACCTGCCAGCCCTGCGGAAGCCGGTCGCCGTCCTCGGCGACGAACGCGCCGCGCTCGTCGTCGGCGGTGTAGACGCGGCCGCTCTCGGCGTCGGTGACGCAGTCGCAGCCGGCGTCGTAGGCGAGTCGGGAGCGTCCTTCGAAGGCGCTGGAGAATCCGCTGGAGCGGATGCCGGTCCCCGATCCGGTGGGCACGGCGAACTCGGTGATCTCCTCGCTGCGGGCGTTGGCCTCACTGGGTGGGACCACGGTGTAACCGGGCGCGTCGGCGACCTTTCCGGAGGGGTCCACGGAGGCGCCGGTGAGCGGCTGCAGCCCGTCGGTGTCGCCGGCGTAGGCGTCGCCGTCGGGGTCGGTGAGCAGGAACACCAGCTCGCCCTCAGAGGAGGAGCCGCGCGCTGCCACCGTCAGCGTGTAGGGGGTGGAGTCGGGGGTCCGCTCGACCGAGGAGGCCTCGATCTGGTCGATCGCCTGCTCCTTGGTGCCCCGGTGGCCGTCGCTGTAGTTGGTCATCGAGGTGCTGATCGTGTAGAGCACCGGGATGATCTGGAAGGCGATGAGGAACAGCGTTCCCGGGACCAGGTACTTGGCGGGTACGGCGCGTTTGGACAGGTACACGTAGAAGATGAGGGCCGTGACGGCCACCACGGCCGCGACCCCGGTCCACTGCCGTGCGGCGTAGAGGGGGAACACCGCCCACAGTGCGATGGCCGCGGCCAGTCCGAGTACGGCGATCTTGGCCAGCTGCCCTGTCGCGGAGCCGCGCGGGGCCAGGGATCCGCCGGGCAGTCGCGGGCGTGCGGGCGCCCCGCCGGGGGCGCCCGCAGAGTCGGAACGATCCGCAGCCACGGTCAGCCGATCTCTTCGCTGATCGTCTCGGCGGCCGAGTCCACGGCCTTTTCGGGATCGGCGCCGCCGATCACCGCGGCCTGGGCCTTGCCGAAGGGGTCCCAGATCGCGTCCATCTCGGGGATGGCCGGCATGGGCTTGCCGTCGGCGCCGGCCTCGATGAACTTGCCGACATCGGGGTCGTCCTTGCTGACCTGCGTGGAGACCTCGGTCAGCGCGGGCGGGCGCGGGTCGGCTTCGTACAGCGCTGTGGACAGCTCGGGATCGGCGACGTAGTTGGTGACGAACTCCTCGGCCAGCACCTTGTTCTCGCTGCCGGAGGCGACGAAGAAGGCCTGCACGCCGACGAAGGGCACCGCGTCCCCGCCGTCCTCGAATCCGGGGACGGGTGAGATGTCGTAGTCGACGCCGGCCTCCTGCACCGATGCCAGCGACCAGGGGCCGGTGACGAAGTAGGGGGTCTTGCCCTGGTTGAACAGGTTTCCGACGTTGTCGGAGTCGATGGAGCGCTTGAACGCGCCCTTGCCCTCCTCGCCGAACTCGGCGATCTTCTCGAAGGCCTCGACGGACTCGGGCGTTCCCACGCCCAGGTCGGAGGGGTCGGCGTTGCCCTGGTCGTCGGTGCCGAAGAGGTAGCCGCCGGCCGAGCTGTAGAAGGGCTGCATGTGGTAGGGGTCGCCCGTCTGGCTGACCTGCAGGCCGAGGATCTCCTCGACCTCGCCGTCCTCCTGGAGCCGCTGCCCCGTCTCGACGAGGTCCTCGACGGTCTCGGGAGCCTCGGGGGCGAGTTCGGTGTTGCGGATCAGCGCCAGGTTCTCCATGGCATAGGGGACGCCGTAGAGCTGGCCCTCGTAGGTGGTGGCCTCGACGGCGACCTCGTTGAGGGCGTCGACCTTGTCCTGGGGGAGCTGGACGGGGTCGATGGCGCCGTTCTGCACCAGGTTGCCGATCCAGTCGTGGGCGCCGACGACGACGTCGGGCCCCGAACCGCCCTCGTGAGCGGTGACGAAGTCGGACTGGATGGTGTCGGTGGCGACCTCGCGGACCTCCACCTCGACTCCGTTGGCTTCGCCGAAGTCGTCGGCGAAGGACTGGAGGGCGTCGGTGCGTTCGGGGTCGGCCCAGATGACCATGCTGCCCTGGGGCTGCTCGGCTCCTTCGCCGCCGCCTCCGCACGCTGCCGTGAGCGCGAGGGCGGCGGTTCCGGCGGCGAGGCCGGCGCTGCGGATTCTCATGTGACTCCCAAGTCGGGCGTGTCGCCGCGGACGGTCCCCCGATCTGTCCCGGCTCGTCGGTTGTAGAGGTGAGGTGACGTTAGCAATTCATTGCAAGAACTGAAAGGTTTTGCAGACAAATCCGGTCACGATGTGGAAACGCCGCGGAAACCCCCGAAACACACGTCCGCCGCGACACCTCGCGGATGCGGCTCCGGGCACGCATACGGGGCGGTCCGGCACGGAGGCCGGACCGCCCGCGTCCGCGGCCTGCTCATCCTCCCCGGGGCGCCAGCCACACCGCGGTGTCGGCGGGTAGCACCAGCGTGCCGTCCTCCCTGCGGAGGGGGCCGCTGGCCAGCAGCTCCCGCGCCGCGGGCGCGAGCACGTCCGCGGGGATCTCCACGGCCTCGGCGCCGAGGTTGACCGCGCATGCGAAGTCCGAGCCCCGGCGAAACGCCAGCACGTCGGCACCGGCGTCCACCCAGGCCAGGTCGGCGTCCTGGTCGATCGCCGAGCGCCGCAGCTCCAGCGCAGCCGTGTACAGCTCCAGCGTGGAGCCGGGGTCGCGCCGCTGGAGCTCGCGGCGGTAGCGCGCCCACTCGGCCGGCATCGGCAGCCAGGGCCGGCTCTCCTGCGGACCGAACCCGAAGGGCGCCTGCTCGCCCTCCCAGGGCAGCGGCACACGGCACCCGTCGCGCCCGCGCTCGGTGTATCCGGAGCGCTCCCACGTGGGATCCTGCAGCGCGTCCTCGGGCAGGTCGGTGACCTCGGGAAGCCCCAGCTCCTCGCCCTGGTAGAGGTAGGTCGAGCCCGGCAGCGCCAGTGTGAGCAGCGCGGCCGCGCGCGCCCGCCGCAGCCCGCGCTCGCCGCCGCCGAAGCGGGTGGGGTGGCGGACCACGTCGTGGTTGGACAGCACCCACGTCGTGGGCGCGCCCACCGCACCGTTGGCGGCCAGCGACCCGCCGATCACGCGCCGCAGCACGGCGGCGTCCCATCCCGCGGTCAGGAACTCGAAGTTGAACGCCTGGTGCAGCTCGTCCGGGCGCAGGTAGCGCGCCACCCGGTCGGCGTCCTCCACCCAGGCCTCGGCCACCAGGGCGCGGTCGCCGGGGTAGGAGGCCGCGATGCCGTGCCAGCGGCGGTAGATGTCGTGCACGCCCTCCTGGTCGAAGTAGGGCAGCTCGGTGGAGCCGTCGAGCAGGTCGGCCTTCTGCCCCTCGGGCAGGTCGGGCAGGTCGGGGTCCTTGACCATGCCGTGCGCCACGTCGATGCGGAACCCGTCGACCCCGCGCTCCAGCCAGAAGTGCAGCACGTCCTCGAACTCCGCGTGCACCTCGGGGTTGCTCCAGTCAAGGTCGGGCTGCTCGGGGTCGAACAGGTGCAGGTACCACTCCTCGGGCGTCCCGTCGGGCCGCTTCAGCCGGGTCCAGGCCGGGCCGCCGAAGATCGACTTCCAGTTGTTGGGCGGTGTGTCGCCGCCGGGGCCGCGCCCGGGCCGGAAGATGTAGCGCTTGCGCGACGGGTCGCCGGGCTCGGCGGCCACGGCTTCGCGGAACCAGGCGTGCGCCGAGGAGGTGTGGTTGGGCACGATGTCGATGATGATGCGCAGGCCCAGGTCGTGGGCCCGGGCGATAAGGGAGTCGAAGTCGGCCAGCGTGCCGAAACGGGGGTCGACGTCGCGGTAGTCGGCCACGTCGTAGCCGCCGTCGGCCAGCGGCGACACGTAGAAGGGGGTCAGCCAGACCGCGTCGACGCCCAGCGAGGCGAGCTCGGGCAGCCGGCCGCGCACGCCCAGCAGGTCGCCCTCGCCGTCGCCGTCGGAGTCGGCGAAGCTGCGGACGTAGATCTGGTAGATCACGGCGTCGCGCCACCACTCCCTGGTTGCGGGGGGTCGGGCGGTCCCGTTCTCCGGCGGGTTGGGCATAGGGGTCGTTCCCTCCGTGCGGCTGGATGGGCGGAGCTCCGGTGCAAACTATTGCGCAAGATTACCTATCGGTTGCAAGAGGCGAGGGGCAAACTGCATTAGAGTGCGGGCATGGGTCCACGTTTGGCCGACATAGCGCGCCACGCCGACGTCAGCGAGGCGACGGTCTCCCGAGTACTGAACAACAAGCCCGGTGTGGGCTCCGACACCCGGGCGGCCGTCCTCACCGCCCTGGACGTCCTGGGATACGAGCGCCCCGAACGCCTGCGACGGCGCTCCGCCGGACTGGTCGGCATGGTCGTCCCCGAGCTGGAGAACCCCGTCTTCCCCATGTTCGCCCAGGCGGCCGAGGGCGCGCTGGCCCGGCAGGGCTACACCCCCGTGCTGTGCACCCGCCCGCCCGGCGGCATCGTCGAGGACGAATACGTCGAACTGCTGCTGGAGCGCAACGTCTCCGGGATCATCTTCGTCTCCGGCCTGCACGCCGACGCCACCGCGGATCACGGCCGCTACCATCGCCTGATCGCCCAGAACCTGCCGATCGTGCTGGTCAACGGCTACGCCGAGGAGGTGCCCGCCGCCTTCGTCTCCTGCGACGACCGCGAGGCCGGGCAACTGGCGGTCAATCACCTGGCCGAACTCGGTCACACCCGCATCGGGTTCACCAGCGGGCCCGACCGCTACATGCCGGTGCGGCGCAAGCTCATCGGGTACCGCGCGGCCATGGCCGAACACGGCCTCGACTCCGAAGGCCTGGTCGAGCTGTCGCTGTTCGGCGTCGAAGGCGGCCACGCGGCGGCGTCGCGGCTGCTGCAGCGCGGCGTCACCGCCATGGTCTGCGGCTCCGACCTCATGGCGCTGGGCGCGGTACGCGCCGCCCGCCAGCGCGGGCTGTCGGTGCCCGGCGACTTCTCCGTCGTCGGCTACGACGACTCCCAGCTCATCGCCTTCACCGACCCGCCCCTTACCACGGTGCGCCAGCCGATACACGCCATGGCGATGGCCACGGTGCGGACCCTCTGCGACGAGGTCGCCGGCCACAGCGTCTCCCGCACCGAGTACCTCTTCGACCCCGAGCTGGTGGTGCGCGGCTCGACGGCGGCCGCTCCGGAGTCCGCAGCCGCCCGCTCGCGGCCCGTCCGGGTCTCCTGAAGACCCGCGCGGCCACCCCGGCTAGCCTTGCCGCCATGCCCCATATCGCCTCTGTCAGCACCGGCCGCGCCGTCGGCGCCGCGTGGGCCGGCCGCCTCAAGCGCACCGCCATCGACAAGCGCCCCGTCGCGGGCCCGGTGGCCGTGCGCACGCACGGCCTCGACGGCGACGAGCAGGCCGACCGCGCCAACCACGGCGGCGCCGACAAGGCCGTCTACGCCTATGCCCGCGAGGATCTGGACCTGTGGCAGGAGCGGCTGGGCCGGCCGCTGGCCGACGGCGTCTTCGGCGAGAACCTCACCACGCGCGGCATCGACCTCACCGCCGCCCTCATCGGCGAGCGCTGGCGCGTGGGTCCGGTGCTGCTGGAGGCCGCCCTTCCGCGCACCCCTTGCGGGGTGTTCCGGTCGTGGATGGAGGAGGTCGGCTGGGTCAAGCGCTTCACTCAGGAAGGACGCACCGGCGTCTACCTGCGCGTCCTGGCCGAGGGCGAGATCAGCGCGGGCGAGGAGATCGCGGTGGAGCACCGGCCCGCCCACGGGATCGCCGTAGCCGCCGCCTTCCGCGCGCGCTACGAACGCGACGGCGAACTGCTGCGCCGCGTCCTGGACATCCCGGGGCGCTCGGCGGTGTGGGAGGAGGCGGCCGCCGACGTCGGCGTGCACGTCGCCGGAGGTGAGCGGGCACCGGGCTGAGGCGGGGCGGCGAGCGGCGGCGGATCGTCCGGTCGCCGCCATCGCCGACACTGGAGGCATGCCTTCCGTGTCTCTCGACGGCGATCCCGTACCCGCCGACGGCGCCCTGCCCACCGGCGCCGTCGCCGGCGCGGGCACGCGCCCCTTCGGCGTCTACGTCCACGTGCCCTTCTGCGCCACCCGCTGCGGCTACTGCGACTTCAACACCTACACCGCCGCCGAACTGGTCTCGCGCGACGGCGAGCACACCGCCACCCGCGAAGGCTACGCCGACCGGGCCGTCGCCGAGATCCGCCTGGCCCGCCGTGTCCTGGGTGCCGCGGAGATCCCCGTCAGCACCGTCTTCTTCGGCGGCGGCACCCCCACCCTGCTGCCCCCCGAGGACCTGGGGCGCATCCTCGCCGCCGTCGACGCCGAGTTCGGCCTGGAATCCGGCGCCGAGGTCACCACCGAAGCCAACCCCGAGACCGTCGATCCGGGCGTGCTGGCCCGGCTGCGCGAGCAGGGCTTCACCCGCGTCTCGTTCGGCATGCAGAGCGCAGCCCCGCACGTGCTGGCCGTGCTGGACCGCGCCCACACTCCGGGACGCCCGCAGCAGTGCGCCCAGTGGGCGCGCGAGGCCGGGTTCGACCACGTCAACCTGGACCTGATCTACGGCACGCCCGGCGAGACCGACGCCGACTGGAAGGAGTCGCTGCGGGCGGCGGTCGAGGCGGGCGTGGACCACGTCTCGGCCTACTCGCTGATCGTCGAGAACGGCACCCGCCTGGCGGCGCGCGTGCGCCGCGGTGAACTGAGCGAACCCGACGAAGACGTGCTGGCCGACCGCTACACCATGGCCGACGACGCGCTGAGCGCCGCGGGCCTGCACGCCTACGAGGTCTCCAACTGGGCCCGCGGGACGGCGGCGCGCAGCCTCCACAACCGCCTCTACTGGACCGGCGGCGACTGGTGGGGTGTGGGGCCCGGCGCCCACAGCCACGTCGGCGGCACCCGCTGGTGGAACGTCAAGCACCCGGCCGCCTACGCCGCCCGCCTGGCCGAAGGCCGCTCGCCCGGCCACGCCCGCGAGGTCCTCGACGCCGCGGACCGCCGCTTCGAGCGCATCATGTTGGAACTGCGCCTCGCCGAGGGCTGCCCGCTGGAGCTGCTCGACGAGCCGGGGCGCGCCGCTGCGGGGCGCCTCGTGGACGACGGGCTCCTGGACGCCTCAGCGCACGCCGACGATCGCGCCGTCCTCACGCGGCGCGGTCGCCTGCTGGCCGACGCCGTGGTGCGCGACCTCACCTGACCGAGCGCGCCCGGGGCGCGCTCCCGGGCCGGGACCGGCCGCCGGCCCCTGCCGCCTCGCCGATTCGGCCCGGTGCCGGTGCGGTGCCGGGCCGAAGCCGGGAGGGTCCTCAGGTCATCATCGGGATGGTCATCGGGTACTTGTACCACTCGCCCTTGTTGGAGGCCACGGCGGCGATGATGGCGAAGATGATCGCGCAGGCGATCACCGCGAAGATGGTGATGAAGCCGATGATCAGGAACATCAGGATGTAGGACACGATCTGCCCGATGAACATGGTCATCTGGAAGTTGAACGCCTGCGCCGCCTGGTGGCGCACGTAGGGCGACTCGTCCTTCTTCACCAGGTAGATGACCAGCGGAAGGATCCACGAGGTGAAGATGCCGCCGAGGTGGGCCACCAGCGCCAGGGTGCGGTCGTCGGAGGACGGCATGTACTGGCCGCCTCCCTGCCCGTAGCCCTGCGGGTAGGCGGGCACCGGTTGACCGGGCTGGGGCTGGCCGGGGTAGCCCTGGCCGTAACCGGGCTGGGGCTGGCCGGGGTAGCCCTGGCCGTAGCCCGGCTGGGGGCCGTAACCGGGCTGGGGGCCCGACTGGGGGCCGTGGTTGGGGTCTACGCCGGGCGGCGGGTTGTAGCCGCCGGGGTAGTCGGGCTGGCCGCCGTAGGGCTGGTCGGGCTGGGGTGGGTAGCTCATGGTGCTCTGGTCTCCTCTGTCGGATCGCCCCCGGCTGGCTCCGGAGGCGCTGCGCGTGCACCGTGTGCGGCGGCGCACGGGCGGGGAAGCAGGGCGGTGGACCGGTGTCCCGGCCGAACGCCCGGCCGCGGAAAGCTCCCTGTGGGTCAGACTCCGGCGCGGAGCGCGGGGTTCCCGCCGGGGCGGAGGCGTATTGCTGTGCGTCGCCTCCGCCCGCGCCCGGTCATTTCACCATGCGGATCGAAACCGGGTAGCGGTACCGGTTGCCGCGGTTCGCGCTGAGCGCGGCGAGCACGCCCAGAGTGATCGAGGCCACCCAGATCACCGCGACGAGCACGGAGCCGATCCAGGAGATCGGCGGCGCGAACACGCCGAGCCCGATGTAGACGACCCAGGCGACGAGGTAGGGGATCAGCAGCGTGAGCTGGAAGTTCAGCGCCTCGCTGGCCTGATGGCGCACGAACGGGGAGTCGTCGCGCTTGACCATGTAGATGACAAGGGCGGGCAGCCAGCCGAAGCAGGCGAGGATGACGCCGGAGAGGTGGGCGATCATCGCCCAGGTGGCGTCGTCGGAGGCGCCCTGCTGGGGAGCGTACCCCTGCTGGGGGTATCCGGGCTGCTGGGGATGGCCGGGCGCATGCGGGGCGCCGGGGAAGGCCCCGGGCTGCTGCTCGTACCCCTGAGGCGGCTGGGGTCCGTAGCCCGGCTGGGGGTACTGCTGGTAGCCGGGCGCCGGCTGCTGATAAGGCGGCTGGCCCGGTTGGGGGTACCCGCCCTGGCCCTGATCGGGCGCGTAGCCGGGCTGGGGCTGCTGGTAGGGCTGCTCGCCGTAGCCGGGCTGGCCGTAAGCGGGCTGGCCCCCGCTCGGATAGCCGTAGCCGGGCTGGGCGTAGCCGGGTTGGCCGCCACTCGGATAGCCGTATCCCGGTTGGCCCCCGCTCGGCTGGCCGTAGCCGGGCGGGGCCCACCCCGGCTGGTCGCCGCTCGGCTGCTCATAGCCGGGCTGGGGGTATCCGGGCTGCCCGCCGCCGGGGTAGCCGTAGCCGGGCTGGGGCTGCTGGTAGGGCTGCTCGCCGTATCCCGGCTGGCCGTAGCCGGGCTGGCCCCCGCTCGGCTGGCCGTAGCCGGGCTGGCCCCCGCTCGGCTGGCCGTAGGCAGGCTGGCCCCCGCTCGGGTAGCCGTACTCCTGCTGCTGGTAGTCGGGCTGCTGGTCGCCGGTGCCCGCCTGTCCCTGGCCGGGCTGCCCGTCAGAGGGAGCGCGGCCTGGTGCCGGGTGGTCACCGGAGGGCCCCTCCTGGGGCTGTGGTCGGTTGGGCGGGGTCTCGCTCATCTTGTCCCTTGGCTGTGCCGATTGCGTTGGGCCGATAGTGCCATCCGGTGTCCCGGCAGGCCACCGCGCGCTCGCGGCGCGCGGGGCTCCGGCCTCGTCTAGTCTGGCACCCCCTGTGCCGCGGTGACGAAGTCGATGAGCTCCTCGACGCGCCCCAGCAGTTCGGGTTCGAGGTCGGCGTAGGTCCGTACCGACCCCAGGATGCGACGCCACGCTTCGCCGGGCTCCTCGCTGCTGCCCAGCGCCCGCAGAACGCCCTCTTTCCACGGTATGCCGCGGGGTACTTCCGGCCACGCGGAGATTCCCAGCACCGACGGCTTGACCGCCTGCCAGATGTCGACGAAGGGGTGGCCCGTCACCAGCACGCCGGGCGAGGAGACCTGTTCGGCGATCCGGCTCTCCTTGGAGCCCGGGACCAGGTGGTCGACGAGGACGCCCAGGCGGCGCTGCGGACCCGGGCCGAACTCGGCCACGATCGCGGGCAGGTGGTCGACGCCTTCCAGGTACTCGACGACCACGCCCTCCACGCGCAGGTCGTGGCCCCAGACCTTTTCGACGAGTTCGGCGTCGTGCACACCCTCGACGTAGATCCGGCTCTCCCGAGCCACACGCGAGCGCGCCCCCTGCACCGCGATCGACCCGGAGGCGCTGCGGGCGGGGCCCGAGGCTTCCGCGGCCGGGCGTACCGCGGTGACCGGCCGGCCGTCGACGAGGAACGCCGCGGGCTCCAGGTCGAAGACACGGTGGCGGCCGTCGCGGTCCTCCAGGGTCACCGTCCGCTTGTCCCAGCCGACGACGGCGCCGCAGAAACCCTCGTCGGCCGACTCCAGCACGAGGCCGTGCTCCAGGGCGACTTCGGCGACGGCGCCCTTGCGCGGGCGGCGCCAGTCCCCGGACAACACGTCCTCGCCGTACCTCGTGTTCTCGTTCGGTCCCCGGCTCGTGTGCACGGCGGGATTGTACCGGTAGCCCCGCGGCCGGCGCCGGGCGGCGTGCGCGCCTGCGGGGGGCCGGCGAGACGGCGCGCAGGTGCGATCGGACGGCCCGTGATCGATCCGTTCTTGCGGTACGGCTTAGAATTAGCACTTAGAACCATGGAGTGCCAGGAGGTGAGCACGTGCTCGACGACCGGAAGCTTGCGGTGCTGCGGGCGATCGTCGAGGATTACGTGTCCACGAACGAGCCCGTGGGGTCCAAGGCGCTCGCCGACCGCCACGCCCTCGGCGTGTCTCCAGCCACCGTCCGCAACGACATGGTGTCGCTGGAGGAGGAGGGCTACATCACACAGCCGCACACGAGTGCCGGCCGTGTCCCCACCGACAAGGGGTACCGGCTCTTCGTGGACCGGCTGTCGACGGTGAAACCGCTCTCCGCAGCCGAGCGGCGCGCAATCGAGAGTTTCCTCGGCGGCGCCGTCGACCTCGATGAGATCGTGGGGCGGACGGTGCGTCTGCTGGCCCAGCTCACCCGGCAGGTCGCGGTGGTCCAATACCCGTCGCTCACCCGCTCCTCGGTGCAGCACGTGGAACTGGTCCCGCTGGGCCAGCAGCGCGTGATGATGGTGCTCATCACCGACACCGGCCGCGTCGAGCAGCGGGTCATCGACAACCTGGGGGCGGTCAGCGAGGACGCTGTCGACAGCCTCCGCCAGATGCTCAACCGGGCCTTGGTGGGTACGTGGCTCACCGAGGTCCCCAACGCCGTGGAGGATCTGCCCAGCCAGCTTCCGCCGGACGAGCGCGCCATGGCGGCGGCCGTGCTGTCGGTGCTGCTGGAGAGTCTGGTCGAACGCCACGACGAGAAGATCGTCCTCGGTGGTACGGCGAATCTCGCCGCGATGGATTTCTCGGCTAGCCTGCGGGAGGTACTGGAGGCATTGGAAGAAAACGTCGTCCTGCTCCGTTTGCTGGGGGAGATGAGCGACCCTTCCATGCTGACGGTACGCATCGGCGCCGAGAACTCTCACGAGGGTCTGAGATCCACGTCGATCGTCTCCGCCGGTTACGGCATCGGCGACCAGCCGCTTGCCAAGATCGGTGTGGTCGGTCCGACCCGAATGGACTATCCAGGAACGATGGGAGCGGTACGCGCAGTGGCTCGGTACCTCGGACAGATACTTGCGGGGCAGTAAGTGGCGAGAGACTACTACGAGATCCTCGGGGTGCGGCGTGACGCATCCCAGGATGAGATCAAGAAGGCGTATCGGCGGCTCGCCCGCGAACTCCACCCGGACGTCAACCCGGACCCGGCCACGCAGGATCGCTTCAAGGAAGTGACCCAGGCCTACGAGGTCCTCTCCGACGACAGCAAGCGCCGGATGCACGACATGGGCGGCGACCCGTTCGCGCCCTCCGGTGGCGGCGGCGGAGCAGGAGCCGGGGGCTTCGGCGGAGGCGGATTCCCCTTCGACGACATCATGAACGCGTTCTTCGGCGGCGGCCAGGCCGGCGGCGGGCGCAGCACGCGCGAGCGGGCGCGCCGCGGGCGCAGCATCAAGGTCCGCATCGACCTGGACCTGGCCGAGACCGCCTTCGGCGTCACCAGGGACGTCACCTTCCCCACGGCGGTGCTGTGCAACACCTGCCAGGGCGAGGGCACGGCCAAGGGCTCCCACCGCCACACCTGTGACATGTGCCAGGGGCGCGGCGAGGTCTCGCAGGTCGCGCGCTCCTTCCTGGGGCAGGTCATGACCACGCGCCCGTGCCCGCAGTGCTCGGGGCAGGGCACGATCATCACCGACCCCTGCGCCGACTGCGCCGGCGAGGGCCGGGTGCGCGAAAAGGTCACCCGCAAGGTGCAGATCCCCGCCGGTGTCGAGGACGGCACCCAGATCCAGCTGGCCGGCGAGGGTGAGGTCGGACCCAACGGCGGGCCGCGCGGCGACATCTTCCTGGAGATCGTGCAGCGCCCCCACCCGACCTTCGAACGGCGGGGAGACGATCTGCACTGCACCATAACGGTGCCGATGACCGCCGCCGCGCTGGGCGCCTCGTTCACCTTCGACACGCTCGACGGCACCGAGGAGATCGACCTGCGTCCCGGTACCAGCTCCGGGCACGTCATCACCCTGTCCGGCCGCGGCACCCGCCACCTCGACGGCGCGGGGCGCGGCGACCTGATGATCCAGGTCGACGTCGAGACCCCCGCCAAGCTGGACGAGGAGCAGGAGGCGCTGCTTCGCAAGTTCGCCGAGCTGCGCGGCGAGGACCAGCCTCCGGGCAAGTTCAGCCCGGGCCACGGCGGCCTGTTCTCCCGGCTGCGTGACGCCTTCGGCGCGCGCTGACGCCTCCGGGGCCGCCATGCGGAAGGTGTGCCGGAAACTCCGGCGCGACGGGCCGGCACCGCGCACGGCGTGGTGCCGGCCCGCGTGTGTGCCGGGTCGTCATGCCGGGCGGAGGGGCCCGGCCGTGGGATGGGGGCAGGTGTGACAGCTCCGGTCTTCCTCAGCGAGCCGGGTGAACTGGACGGCGACACCGCCGTGCTCTCCGGAGCCGAGGGCCGCCACGCCGCCGCGGTGCGGCGAATCGCCGTCGGCGAGACCGTCCATCTGGTGGACGGCGCCGGTACCCGGGCGCGCTGCCGGGTGGCCGAGGTCGGCAAGGACCGTGTCGTCTGCGCGGTCGAGGAGCGCGTCGCCGAAGCGGCGCCGCGCCCGCGGCTGACCGTGGTCCAGGCGCTGCCCAAGGGCGACCGCGGCGAGCTGGCGGTCGAGGTGATGACCGAGGCGGGAGTCGACCGCATCGTGCCGTGGGCGGCCGAGCGCTGCATCACGCGCTGGCGGCCCGAGCGGGCGGCCAAGTCGCTGGCCAAGTGGCGCTCCACCGCCCGCGAGGCCGCGAAGCAGTCGCGGCGCAGCCGGATCCCCGAAGTGGCCGAGCTCGCCGGCATCGGCGACGTGTGCGCGCGGGTGGCGGCCGCCGGCGCGGGGATCCTCCTGCACGAGGACGCCGACTCGCGGTTGTCGTCGCTTCCGCTGCCCGGGCCGCTGCTGTCGGGGGATGCCCCCGGCGCAGGTGAGGAGGCAGAGGATACCGGCGGGATCGTCGTCGTGGTCGGACCCGAGGGCGGGTTCGCCGACGGCGAGTTGCGGGCGCTGGAGACCGCGGGCGCGGTGCGTGCCCTGCTGGGGCCCACGGTGCTGCGCACGTCCACGGCGGGCGTGGCCGCCCTGGCCGTGCTGCAGGCGCGCTGCGGACGGTGGTGAGCCCGGCCCGCGACCGCCGGATCGTCCACCGGCTCGACGACGAATCGCCGCGGTGGCCGATCCGGGGCGGGACCGGCGTCGAGGGGCCCGGCCCCGCACCGCTCGCCGGCCGTCAGGCGACCCCGGCCATCGCGGTGTCTCCCTCTCCGCTGCCCGAGGTCGTGTCATCCGGGGGGGTGGTCGACGTGCCGTCGTCCACCCCGCCGTCGCCGCCGCCCGCGCCGTCGTCGGGCGGCGAGCTGGAGTCGCCTTCCGAGCCGTCGCCGGGATCGTCGGGCGGAGGCTCCTGGGTGGGGTCGGAGGGCTCCTCGGTGGAGCCGCAGCCGGTGCCCGACGTGCCGTCCGCGGAGTCCCCCGTTCCGTCGGGCGAGGCGCTGGGCCGCGGGGCCGGGGAGCCGGCGGTGCAGGGGTCGTCGGTGCCGAGGGGCGTGGAATCGCCCTCGGTCGGACCCGGGGAGGGGCTCCCCGGCGGGGGGACCGCGCCCTCGCTCGGGAGCTCGGCGGGTCCGGGTGTGGACGGGGCCTCGCTGGGGGCTCCGTCACCGGAGGGGTCGTCCCGGGGACTGGTCCCGGACTCCGAGGCCGGGGTGGTCAGCGACTGCGGCAGGATCTGATCGCGCACCTGCGGGGTTCCCAGCAGCACCGAACCGACGATCAGCGCCGCGGCTCCCACCGCCAACGAGGGCCGCAGCCACGAGGCGTTGAGCAGGACCGTAGCCCAGCTCGTGCGCTGGGTGCGGGACCGGATGGCGTTCAGCGCCTCGGGAGAGGGATCGACGGAGTCGGCTTCGGCGCGCAGGATGGCGCGCAGCCGCTCCTCGATGGGGTCGTGGGGTGGTTCGGTCATGTCGTCTGCTCCAGAGCCGAGCGGAGCGCGGCTATACCCCGTGCGGTGTGACTCTTGACTGCGCCGCGGCTGATGCCCATCGCGTCGGCGATCTGCGCCTCGGAGAAGTCGCCGTAGTAGCGCAGTACGACCGCCTCCCGCTGTCGGGAGGGCAGATGGCGCAGGGCCTCGATGACCGCCGCTCGCTCGAGCTCGCTCATCGCCCCCTGCTCGGCGCTGGGTGCGTCGGGTAGGGCCTTGGGCGCGTGCTTTTCTACCACGGCGCGGTGCCGTAGGACCGACCGGGCCCGGTTGACCACGGATTGGCGGAGGTAGGACAGTGCCTTGTTGGGGTCGCGCAGCCGGCGCCAGGCGCCGTGCATCGCGACGAAGGCGTCCTGTACGACCTCTTCGGCGGTGGCGGAGTCGCGAACGAGCAGGGTGGCCAGTCGGACCAGTGGACGGTACTGCGTCGTGTAGAGCTGGGTGACGGCTTGGTCGGCGTCCCAGTCGACAGCGGACGGTGCCGCTGTGGCCCCTGCGACCATCGTTTCAGTCACATCCGTTTGACGCGCGCCCTTCTCGTCGGGTTTACGAAAGGGCATACCTGTACTTCTCGTTCCGCGTCGTCGTCGCCGGGATCAAGCAGCGCTGGCCGATCGCCGTGTCGCCTCGCGAGCCCGGGCCGCCCCGGTGCCTCGCAGGCGCCGCCGCTTCGGCGGTGTGCTGACAGTACAGGACGGCGCGGCCCACATTGCGCGGTGCGCAAGAAGGGCCCGCGGCGCATGGGGCAGGGCGCAGCGGGCGGGAAGCGTCCGCGCGGGCGGACGGGTGGGGAGACCTCACGGGAGCACCACTTGCTGAGGGGACGGTTGGCTGAGCGAGCGGGGATATGACACACACCGCACGTGCACGGTATGACGCAACCGTAGAAGATCGGGCGCGGGTTCGGCAGCCGGACCGCCCGAGGGGCGGCGGGTGGCGGGCGGCGGAGAGGGATTCGGCGGCACCGCCCCGTCCGGCGCCCGCGGCGGTGCGCTCCGCTCAGGCGTCGAGCTCAGGCATCATGGAGGACGCCCGCGCGACCGGCGATCCGGCCGCCGCGGGCGGCCGCATCGGACCACGGAGACGGAGAGGCCCTACGGTGACCACGACCGAGCCCGACTGCCTGTTCTGCAAGATCGCCGCCGGCCAGGTGCCCGCTGAGATCGTCCGCGACGGCGAGCGCGTGCTGGCCTTCCGCGACATCAACCCGCAGGCTCCCACGCACGTGCTGGTCATCCCGCGTGAGCACCACCCCGACGCCGCCTCGGCCGCCAAGGCCGGAAGCGGTCTGGTCGACGCGATCGTGAGCGAGGCCCACGCCATCGCCGAAGACGAGGGGATCGCCGGCACCGGGTACCGGTTGGTGTTCAACACCGGCTCGGGTGCCGGGCAGACGGTCTTCCACCTGCACTGCCACCTGCTGGGCGGGCGGGGCATGGAGTGGCCCCCCGGATGAGCGGTGCCCCCGGATAATGCAGGAGAGCGGCGCAGCGCCGTTGGTAGACTGAAAACGCACGACAGAGTTCGCTTCGATCACTGCGGCCACGGTGATCACGTCCTCCCGAGCGGGGCCGCGCGACAGGCGAACCCGACCTTCGGACCGCGAGAGGCAGGGGCGAGACGGCCGCAAGGCCACATCATGGTCGACTCAACACAACAGAGCACTCACCAGGTGAAGATCGTCGTGCCCGAAGAGCACATGATGGTCCACCTGCTGGGCTCCGGTGACGAGCTGCTCCACACCGTCGAGCGCTCCTTCGACAGCGACATCCACGTTCGCGGCAACGAGATCACGATCAGCGGCAGCCCCGAGGAGACCTCGGTGGTGGTGCGGCTGATCGAAGAGTTGCTCGAACTCGTCAAGAACGGCACCGTGGTCACGCCCGACGCCATCGACCGCACGCTGGGCATGCTGCGCTCTCCGGGCGGCGACGAGGAACGGCCCGCCGACGTGCTCACGCACGACATCCTTTCGTCGCGCGGGCGCACCATCCGGCCCAAGACCCTCAACCAGAAGCGCTACGTCGACGCCATCGACCGCCACACCGTGGTCTTCGGCATCGGCCCGGCCGGCACCGGCAAGACCTACCTGGCCATGGCCAAGGCGGTCAAGGCGCTGCAGAACAAGCAGGTCAACCGGATCATCCTGACCCGCCCCGCGGTCGAGGCCGGCGAGCGGCTGGGATACCTTCCGGGCTCGCTCTACGAGAAGATCGACCCCTACCTGCGCCCGCTCTACGACGCGCTGCACGACATGCTGGCACCGGAGTCGATCCCCAAGCTGATGTCGGCGGGGACGATCGAGGTCGCGCCGCTGGCCTACATGCGCGGGCGCTCCCTCAACGACTCCTTCATCATCCTCGACGAGGCGCAGAACACCTCGCCCGAGCAGATGAAGATGTTCCTGACCCGCCTGGGCTTCGGCTCCAAGATCGTGGTTACCGGCGACGTCACCCAGGTCGATCTGCCCGACGGCACCACCAGCGGGCTGCGCACCATCGAGAACATCCTGCACGGCATCGACGACATCGGCTTCCGCCGCCTGACCAGTACCGACGTGGTGCGGCACAAGCTGGTCAGCGCCATCGTCGAGGCCTATGGTCGGTACGACGGCCAGCAGCAGAAGGGGTCCCAGGGCACGCGCGGGCGGTCAGGGGGGTCCCGCTCCGGCAACGGCACCGGCACCTAGAGGATGACGCGGCCGCGGCCCGACCGCCCTTCGCGCACGGCGCGGTGCGGTCGGCGCCGGCGTGCCGCCGCCCCCGACACCGAGCACGAGACGAAGGCGCGCTGAGCAATGAGTATTGACGTCGCCAACGAGTCGGGCGTTCCCGCCGATGAGGAACGACTGTCCCGACTGGCCCGCTACGTCCTGGACGCCATGCGGATCCACCCGCTGGCCGAACTGTCCATCGTCCTCGTCGACGAGGAGCCGATGACCGAGCTGCACGTGCGGTGGATGGACGAACCCGGCCCCACCGACGTGCTCTCGTTCCCGATGGACGAACTGCGTCCCGGAGGCCAGGAGGACCGCCCTTCCGAACCGGGCGTGCTGGGCGACGTGATCATCTGCCCGCAGGTCGCGGCGCGCCAGGCCGAGAAGGCCGGCCACAGCGCCCAGGAGGAGACCGACATGCTGTGCACGCACGGCATCCTGCACCTGCTGGGCTACGACCACGCCGAGCCCGACGAGCACAAGGAGATGTTCGGCCTGCAGGGCGAACTGCTCTCGGGCTGGCGGGCCGATGAGGGTGCGGCCGGCGGCCGTCCGCACGAGAGAGAAGACACCGCCCGATGAGCGCCGGCTCTTCGAGCCCGGCGCCGACGGCGGTGGCAGACGGGGGACATCTGGCGGCGGCTGCGGCCGGCGCGCCCTTCGATCCTGCCTACGCGTTCCCCCTCGCGGCCGTGTTCGTGCTGGCCGCGGCGTTCTTCGTGAGCGCCGAGGTGGCGGTCACCCGCAGCGGAGGCATGGAGACCGAGGCGGGCGACGACAGCCCGGCGGTCCGGCGCCTGCGCCGGGTCCTGGCCGAGCCGGCCGAGCACCTCAACACGGTGCTGCTGCTGCGCGTGGCCTGCGAGGTGCTGGCGACCGTGTCGCTGGCGGTGGGCTTCATCGGCTGGCTGGGCACCGGCTGGGCCGCCATCGCCTGCTCCGTCGGCGTGATGATCGTCGTCGACTACGTGTTCGTCGGCGTCACGCCGCGCATCCTGGGTCGCCAGTTCGCGCCTTCGGTGGCCGCGGCCGGAGTCAACGCGGTGGTGCCGCTGGCGTGGCTCATGGGACCCGTTTCGCGCGTCCTGGTCCGGCTGGGCCGCTCACTCACCCCGCGCAACCTCGGTGACCGCAGCGGCCCTTTCACCAGCGAGAGCGAGCTGCGGCGCCTGGTCGATCTCGCCGAACGCGGCCACGTGATCGACGCGGAGGAGCGGGAGATGATCCACTCGGTGTTCAAGCTCGACGACACCTCGGTGCGCGAGGTCATGGTGCCGCGCACCGACATCGTCTTCGTCGAGCGCGACGCCTCCCTGGACGACGGGCTCTCCCTGGCGCTGCGCAGCGGATTCTCCCGCATCCCGGTCCTGGGTGAGGACGAGGACGACGTCATCGGCATCGTCTACCTCAAGGACGTCGTCGCCCGGGCGCACCAGGAGTGGACGAACGGAGGCGGGGCGCCGGAGCGCGGCGCGCAGAAGGGCCAGACGGTAGGCGACGTGATGCGCGCCGCCTCCTACGTGCCCGACTCCAAGCCCATCGACGAGCTGCTGCGCGACATGCAGCAGCGGCGCATCCACGTGGCGGTGGTGATCGACGAGTACGGCGGGACGGCCGGGCTGGTCACCATCGAGGACATCGTCGAGGAGATCGTCGGCGAGATCACCGACGAGTACGACGACGAGGTTCCGCCCATCGAGCGCCTGGACGAGCGCCGCGCACGCGTCACCGCCCGCCTGCCTCTGGGCGAGCTGGCGGAGCTGTTCGGCACCGAGCTGGACGTCGCCGACGTGGAGACGGTCGGCGGGCTGCTCGCCTATGCGTTGGGGCGCGTGCCCATCACCGGCTCCCAGGCCGAATACGCTGGGTTGCGGCTGACCGCCGAGGACACGGTGGGCCGCCGCAACCAGACCGCCACGGTCCTGGTCGAGGCGCTGGAACCGGCCGAGGCGGGCGAAGAGTGAGTTCGCGCGACCGCGCTGAGGCCGCCGAGCGCGGCCTCCAGGCCCGCCACGCGCCCGGGCGCGGCCGCGGCCGCGCCGAGAGACGACCCCGATGGGAGGAGGGCGAGAGTGACCGAGAGCTCCACGCCTGACCAGCTCGACCCCGAGGACGAGAAGCTGATCACCCTGGCGCGCGCCACGCGCGCCCGTACCCAGGCCGCCGAGGGCGCGGCAGTACGTGATGAGACCGGCCGCACCTACACGGCCGCGACGGTGGAGCTGCCGTCGCTGAAGCTGACGGCGCTGCAGGCCGCCGTCGCCGCTGCGGTCTCCAGCGAGGCCGGGGCCTTGGAGGCCGCGGCTGTGGTCACCGCAGCCTCGGAGGCCGCCGAGGCCGACCGGGCGGTGGCGGCCGACATGAAGACACCGCTGGTGGTGCTGGCCGGCCCGGACGGCACCCCCACCGCAGCCCTGCACGCCTGAGCGCGCGAGCGCCCGATACCGCGGCGGTGGCGTCCGCCGCGGGAGCAGACGAGACTGGAGAGATGGACGACCTCGACCTGGAGAAGCTGCGGACCCCGCTGGCGATGCCCTCTTACCCGGAGGGCTTCCGCAGCGGCTTCGCCTGCTTCGTCGGCCGCCCCAACGTGGGCAAGTCGACCTTGATGAACGCGCTGGTCGGCCAGAAGGTGGCCATCACCAGCACCCAGCCCCAGACCACCCGGCGCACCGTACGCGGGATCGTGCACCGCGAAGACTCGCAGTTGATCATCGTGGACACCCCCGGGCTGCACAAGCCGCGCACCCTGCTGGGGGAGCGGCTGGACAGCCTGGTGCGCTCGACCCTGGTCGAGGTCGACGTGATCGGCTTCTGCGTCCCCGCCGACGAGCCGATCGGGCGCGGCGACACCTACATCGCCCGCGAGCTGGCCGCGCAGCGCGATACCCCGGTGGTCGCGTTCGTGACCAAGACCGACCGCACCGACAGGGCCGGCGTGGCCAAGCAGCTCGTCGCGGTGGAGCAGCTGGGGGAGTGGGCCGACGTCGTGCCCGTCTCGGCCGAGTCCGGGTTCCAGGTCGACACCGCCACCGGCGTCCTCTGCGGGCACCTGCTGGAGGGGCCCCCGCTCTACCCCGTCGAAGACCTCACCGACGAGCCCGAAGAGATGATGGTGGCCGAGCTCATCCGCGAGGCCTCCCTGGAGGGGGTCCGCGACGAGCTGCCGCACTCGATCGCGGTCACGGTCGAGGAGATGCTGCCGCGCGAGGACACCCGCCCCGGCCGCGAGATGCTCGACATCTACGCCTCGCTCTACGTCGAGCGGCCCAGCCAGAAGGCGATCGTGATCGGGGCCAAGGGAGCGCGGCTGCGCGAGGTGGGATCGGTCGCACGCCGCCACATCGAGGCGCTGCTGGGCACCAAGGTCTACCTGGACCTGCGGGTTCGGGTCGCCAAGGATTGGCAGCGCGACCCCAAGCAGCTGCGCCGGCTCGGGTTCGACCAGCAGACCTGAGCCCGGGCCGGGCGCGGCCCGGGCCCGGCTCCTGCTGGGCGGGTCCCGTTCGGCGGCCCGCTAGTCGCGGTGCTCCAGGTCCCCGGCCAACTGCAGAGCCGTCCGGCGCACGATCGGGGCGGCGCGGGCGACGAAGTCCCAGCTCACCCGGGCCTCCGGGCCTGAGATCGACACCGCCATCATCGCCGGGCCGCCCAGGACCGGCACCGCCAGGCAGCGCACACCGACCTCCTGCTCGCCGTCGTCGATGGCATAGCCCCGCTCGCGGATGCGGTTCATCTCGGCCAGGAACGTCTCGGTTCCGGTGATGGTGCGGTCGGTGGCGGCGGGCATGCCGGTTCTGCGCAGTGCCGCCAGCGCCTCCTTCTCCGGCAGCTGGGCCAGCAGCGCCTTGCCCACCCCCGCCGAGTGCGCCAGCACCCGCCGGCCGACCTCGGTGAACATCCGCATCGCGTGCTGGGAGGGCACCTGCGCGACGTAGACCACCTTGTCACCGTCGAGCATCGCCAGGTTGGCGGTCTCGCCAAGTTCGTCGACGAGGTGGCTCAGGTGGGGCCGCGCCCAGGTGCCCAGCATCCGCGAGGCGCTGTCGCCCAGGCCGATCAGCCGCGGGCCCAGAGCGTATCGCCGCGACGGCAGCTGGCGGACGTAGCCGTTGGCCAGCAGGGTGCGGATGATGCGGTGGATGGTGGGCAGCGGAAGTCCCGAGGAGTCGGCGAGCTGGCTCAGCGAGACCTCGCCGCCGGCCTCGGCCATGATCTCCAGCAGGGAGAACGCGCGGTCCAGCGATTGCACGCCGCCCGAGCGCGTGCGGGGTCCGGGGTCGGCGTCGGCCGCCGCCTGCGAGGTAGCCACGTCAGCTGCTCCCATCCTTGTGCCCGGCGATCGCGGCGCCGGGTGCGCCGGCGCCCGCCGACTCTTGTCGTTTTCGAATTGTAAAAGTTAATGTCCGCTATACAGAAGTCGGATGCGGGACGCGAGGCCATGCTGATGCCCGCCCCGGGACCGCGGGAGTATGCGGAACCGAGGTCGGTCGTGACCGTACCCGCTGGAGACGAGGCGGTGGCCGAGAAGTGGATGCAGTCGGAGACGAGGGCGCCGGGAGCGCGCGAAACGGCCCGGAAGCCGGTTCCGGCGCCCCGGGACCGCTCCTGGAGCGGTCGCTGGAGGAGCTGAACGCCGAGCTCGACGCCCGCCTTGCCGGCGCCGACGCGCGGCTGCTGCGGGACTACCCCGGCACCGGCGGCGGGCGGCAGCCGGTGCACACCGTCTACGTGCCCGCCGACCGGATCGGGCGCGGAGCGGCCGCCGACTGGGGTGCGCGGGCCGCCGCCGCGCTGCGCGAGTACGCCCCCTCTGCGGCGGAGCTGGCATCGGCGACCGGCCTGGAGGAGGGGGACGTCGCCGCGGCGCTGCCCCGCGTGCTGGCCAAACTGGAGCGCGAACCCGTCGAGGACCTGCGCGTCGACGCCGAGGACGGCTACGGTGCTCGGCCCGGCGCCGAGGAGGACGCCCACGTCGCCGCCGCCGCCACCGCGCTGGGCGCCGACGTCCGCGACGGTGCTGCCCCGCCCTGGATCGGAATCCGGATGAAGGGGATGGAGGCCGCGGAGCGGCACCGCGGCGCACGGAGCCTCGCGCTGTTCCTGAGCGCGCTGCGGGACGCGGCCGGGGACCTGCCGGAGGGCGTGCGCATCACTCTGCCCAAGATCACCTCGGTGGAGCAGGTGGCGGCGGCTGCCGCGGCCTGCGCCCGGATCGAGGGCATGCTCGGCCTCGACGAGGGGCGGCTGCGGTTCGAGCTGCAGGTGGAGACCCCGCAGTGCGTCATGGGCCCCGGCGGCACCGCCGAGCTGGCGCCCATGGTGCGCGCGGGCGAGGGCCGCGTCAGCGCCCTGCACTTCGGCACCTACGACTACACCGCCGCCTGCGGAGTGACGGCCGCCCACCAGGCGATGGACCACCCCGCCGCCGACTACGCCAAGGCCGTCATGCAGGTGGCCGCAGCGGGAACGGGCGTGTGGCTGTCGGACGGCTCCACCAACGTGCTGCCGGTGGGCCCGGCCGAGCAGGTGCACGCGGCCTGGCGGCTGCACGCGCGGCTGGTAGGGCGCTCTCTGGAGCGGGCCTTCTACCAGGGGTGGGACATGCACCCGCACCAGCTGCCCACCCGCTACCTGGCCACCTACGTCTTCTACCGCCGCGCCTTGGCCCCCGCGGCCGCCCGGCTGGCCGACTACCTCGGCTCGGCCGGCGGCGCCGTCCTCGACGAGCCCGCCACCGCACAAGCGCTCGCCTCCGTGCTGACCCGCGGCCTGCAGTGCGGCGCCCTCGACGAGTCCGAGGTGACCGCGGCCTGCGGCGCGACCGCCGGCGACCTGGCCGCGCTGGCGGCCCGCCGCGTGGGGTAGGGGGTCTCCATGAGCATCGGAGGCGGCGAGTACCGGGGGGAGGGCGCCCCCGCCGGCGGCGGAGACGACTGCGATCTGATCGTGCGGGCGCTGCGCGCCGTCACCCCCGAGGGGGAGCGGGCGGTCTCGGTGGGCGTGCGCGACGGGCGCATCGCCTGGGTCGGCGAGTACGGGCACAGTGCCCGGGCCGCCCGCACGGTCGAGACCGCAGGCGACGAGGTGCTGCTGCCCGGCCTCGTGGACAGCCACGTGCACATCAACGAGCCGGGGCGCACCGAGTGGGAGGGCTTCGCCACCGCCACCCGCGCCGCCGCGGCCGGCGGCGTCACCACGCTGGTCGACATGCCGCTCAACAGCGTCCCGCCCACCACGACGCTCGACGCGCTGGAGGAGAAGCGCGCGGCGGCCGACGGGGCGGTCGCCGTCGACGTCGCGTTCTGGGGCGGCGCGGTTCCCGAGAACAGCAGCCCCGAGACCGCGGGGGAGCTGCGCCGGCTGCACGAGGCGGGCGTCTGCGGATTCAAGGCGTTCCTCGCGCCGTCGGGTGTCGAGGAGTTCGGCCACCTGGGCCCGGCCGAGCTGCGCACCGCCGCGGAGGCGATCGGGGCGTTCGGCGGGCTGCTGATCGTGCACGCCGAGGATCCCGCGGTGCTCGCGGCGGCGCCGGCGGCCCACGGGCGCGACTACGCGGCCTTCGCCGCGTCGCGTCCCGAGCAGGCCGAGGCCGCGGCGGTGCGCGCGGTCGTCGAGGCCGCGCGGGCGACCGGAGCCCGTACGCACATCCTGCACCTGTCGTCGTCGGCGGCGCTGCCGGAGATCGCACGGGCCCGCGCCGAGGGCGTGCCCGTGACCGCCGAGACCTGCCCGCACTACCTGACCCTGGCCGCCGAGGACGTCCCGCCCGGCGCCACTCAGTACAAGTGCTGCCCGCCCATCCGCGGCGCCGCCGAGCGCGACGCCCTGTGGCAGGGCCTGGCCGAGGGCGTGATCGACTGCGTCGTCAGCGACCACTCGCCCAGTCCACCCGCACTCAAGAACACCGCCACCGGCGACTTCGCGACAGCGTGGGGCGGGATCTCCGGATTGCAGGTGGGCTTCTCGGCCGTGTGGACGGCGGCGGCCGCGCGCGGCCACCGCCTCGCCGACGTCGCCGCCTGGATGTCACGCGCCCCCGCCGAGATCGCCGGGCTCAGCACGAAAGGCGTCCTGGAACCGGGCCGCGACGCGGACTTCGCCGTCGTCGCCCCCGAGGACCCGGTCCGCGTCGACGCCGCGTCGCTGCACCACCGGCACCCGCTGACCCCCTACGACGGCCGCGACCTCGTCGGGCGGGTCCGCTCCGCCTGGCTGCGCGGAGACCCGATCGACCCGGACGGACGGCGGCCCCCGCGCGGCCGCCTGCTGACACGGGGGTGAGGCGCGCGGCCCGCGGCGCCCGCGCCTCCTCTTATACGAAGCCGGGGATCGCGTCCCAGGCCCGGCCTGGACCGGCGGCGTCGTCGCGCTCGACCGCGGCCTCGATGCGGCCGTAGGGGCGATCGGCGGCGTGGAAGACCTCGTTGGGGTTGTCCATGCCGAAGGGGGACAGGTCCACCGCGATGTGGTGGATGTTGGGCATGGAGAAGCGGACCTCGGCGATCTCGGAGTGCTCGCGCAGGACGGCCTCGCCCATGGTGTACAGGGTCTGCTGCAGGGCGAGACTGCGGGTGGTCGCGAACGTCTCCAGCATGACCGCCTTCACCTGCTCGTAGACCGCGTCCCAGTCGGTGGCGCCCGCCTCCCACCGGCCGCCGGTGTAGCGCCAGCGGGCCGTGATGTCGGTGGCCAGGAGCCTGTCGTCGGTCTCGGCCAGGGTGGTGAACCGGGTCTTGGGGAAGTCGCGGAACTCCGACTCGGCGGACTTGAGCACGGTCAGCCCGTCGAACCCGGCGACCACCCACTCGCGGTCGCCGTCCCTGGTGACGACGGCGGTGCGGGTCTCGGCTCCGCTGCGGGCGAAGGCGTGGTCGTGGGGCCCCTCGGCGGTGGGGATGCGCTGCCAGGCGTACTGCTCAAGCTCCACACCGGCGCCGTCGATGTAGTCGTGCTCGGTGGTGAAGTGGCGGGCCAGCAGCAGGCCGAAGTCCTCGGCGGCGCCGACGCCGTGCTCGCGGGCCAGCGCATAGACCGCGTTCTTCTGGGTGTCGGTGGTCAGGCAGTGGGCGTTGTCGCCGCGGGTGTGCACCGCCACCATGTCGCCGCGCAGCCGGGTGCTGACGTTGAGGTCGGTGATGCGGTGGGCGGCCGCGGAGCGGTCGACGTGCACCAGGCGCACCTCGGCCTTGCCGTACTCGTTGCGCCCGAGGCGGATCGCCATGTCCGGCTCCTTGGTCGGGTGGGGGTCGATGTCCAGACGCCGGTCGCCCGGCTGCGCGGCGAAGTGCCCGAAGGAGCACTCAGCTGCCGCGGTAGGTGGCGTAGCCGAACGGGCTGAGCAGTAGCGGAACGTGGTAGTGGGCCTCCTCGTCGGCGAGTTCGAAGGCTACCGCCACCTCCGGATAGAAGCCCTGCTGCCCGGTGCGGGCGAAGTAGTGGGCCGTGTCGAAGACCAGCCGGTAGGAGCCCTCCGCCAGGCGGTCGGGGCCCAGGTCGCGGGCGCGCCCGTCGTCGTCGGTGGCGCCGGAGGCGATCACCGTCCTGCTGCCGGTGTGTCCGTCGGCGCCGGCGTTGTGGGAGGCCGGGCGTTCCAGCCGCACCGGTACACCGGCGGCGGGGCGGCCGAGGGCGGTGTCCAACACGTGCGTGGTGACGTGGCTCATCGGCGATCGAGTACCTTTCCGACACGCTGCAGGGCGATCTTGCGGAGTTCGTCGGCGACGACGCGCGCCTCGGTCGCCGGGTCGTTGGCCATGCGCCGGGTGAGGTCGGCCAGCAGTTCGCCGGCCGGACGGCCCTCTGCGCAGACGAGGTAGATCCGGCCGAAGCGCCGTTCGTAGTCGGCCTGGGCGGCCGCGAAACGCCCGCGCACCTCGGCCTCGCCGGCGGAGAACCCCTCCTGCTCACCGCGTGACCACGTGCTTTCGGCGCCGGTGCCGGCAGCGCGCTCGCCGATGCGGGGGTGCCGGGCCAGGGCGGCGGCCACCTCGTCGTCGGTGAGTGTGCGCGCGAGTTCGTCGGCGGCCTCCAGGAGCGCCGAACGCGAAGCGAAGGGGCGCCGGTCGCGCAGTTCGCCGATCCAGCGCCGCACGTCGAGGCAGGAGCCGAACTCGGTGGCGAACTCCTCGGGGGAGAGGGCGTTCACGCGTGCGAGACCGGGATCGGGGGCGCTCGCAGCGGCGCTGTCCGGCATCGTGCCTCCTTCGCCGGGCCCGGCGGCCGACCGTGGTCCAGGCCCTGTCCGACTGAGGACACCTTCCCGTCTCGGCCCCGTCGGATTCAATCTCCCGGTGCCCGTTCGGCGCCCCTCCTGCGGGCCGGAGGGTGCCGCGACGCCCGTCGCGGATCAGGTTTTCACACTTCGGAATCTCGGTACTGCATCCCGGATTGCGGTTCGGAGGGGGGAGAGCGTGGAGTCGGTCGGTCGTGGGAGTGATGACGGCGCAGGGTGTGGAGCCCTGTCAGGGCGAGTCGGGCGCACGGGAATGCCGCGAAGGGTGGTTGACAACCCCCGCAGTGTGGCGCAAACTCACATCAATTCCTTGAAGTGAAAGAGCAATTCCACATAACGGAATCTCTTCACCCGAGCGAGCGGAGCGCACACGGACTCCGTCCAGCCACTCCGGTCGGCCCCTCCTCCAGCCGCGCCGACCGCGTCCCGTCCCCCGGCCCTCACCCCCACCGCCCGTGCGAACCGGTCCGGTTCCGCCCGGACCGGTGCAGCGCGTCCCCGAACCGCCCGACCCCGTCCGTCCTCTTGGAGGAGGCGAGCCATGAGCCACTCGCTGCCCTACACCGTCAACTGCTCGCTGCTATTCACCGAGCTTCCGCTGCACCAGCGCCCCGCCGCCGCGCGCGAATCCGGATTCGACGCCGTCGAGTTCTGGTGGCCCTTCGAGAGCGCCGCGCCCGGCGACGCCGAGGTCGACGCGTTCGTCGCCTCCGTCGAGAACGCCGGCGTCCGCCTCACCGGCCTGAACCTCTTCGCCGGGCGGCTGCCCGGACCCGATCGCGGCGTCCTCTCCCACCCCGACCGGGTCCAGGAGGTCCGCGACAACCTCGACGTCGTCGCCGGAATCGCCGAACGCACCGGCACCACGGCGTTCAACGCGCTCTACGGCCTGCGCCAGGAAGGCGTCGACCCCGCCGAGCACGACGAGACGGCCATGCAGAACGTCCTGGCCGCCGCCAAGGCCCTGGAGCCGGTCGGCGGCACCGTGCTCATCGAGCCGATCAGCGGTTCCGCGGACTACCCGCTGATCACCGCCGCCGACGGCCGCGCCTTCGTCTCCGCCGCCGCGAAGGCGGGCGCCGCCAACGTCGCGCTCTTGGCCGACCTCTACCACCTGGCGGTGAATGGAGACGATGTGGCGGCCGTCGTGCGCGACCACGCCGCCGAGTTCGGCCACATCCAGATCGCCGACGCGCCCGGCCGCGGCGAGCCCGGCACCGGGCAGCTGCCCCTGATGGACCTGCTCGCCGCCGCCCAGGAGGGCGGCTACCACGGCCACGTGGGGCTGGAGTACAAGCCCACCGTCGCCACCGCCGACAGTTTCGGCCGGCTGCGTAGCTGACCGCGGCCGACTCCTTCTTCCTCGACCTTCCTCCGCTTCCGATACCGGCCGCACCGGGCGCCTGGACCGCCCGGGCCGCCCGCCGTTCCGGCCCGCCTCCCGCCGCTCAGGCCCGGAGTCCGCGCCCGCGCGGTCGGGCCCGGCCCTGCTCCGCCGAAGCGCCGGCCGAGGCGCGCCCGTCCTGTCGCGCCGCCCTTGCTCCCGCACCGTCCGCACCGCCCTTGAAGGAGGGAACCGCCATGTCCCAACCCCGCACGATCGCGTTCGTCGGGCTCGGCATCATGGGCCTGCCCATGGCCGCCAACCTGATCTCCGCCGGCTTCGCCGTGCGCGGCTACGACCGCAGCCCCAAGCAGACCGACCGCTTCGCCGAGAAGGGCGGCACCGCCGCGTCCTCGCCCGCCGAGGCCGTGGCGGGCGCCGACGTCGTCATCACGATGGTCCCCGACTCGCCCGACGTCGAAGAGGCCATGTTCTCCACCGGCGGCGTGTTCGACAGCGCGTCGTCCGGAACCCTGGTGATCGACATGAGCACGATCCGCCCCGACACCGCGCGCGCCGTCGCCGAGGAGGGCGCCAAGCACGGCCTGCGGGTGCTCGACGCCCCCGTCAGCGGCGGCGAGGCCGGTGCGGTCGAGGGCGTGCTGTCCATCATGGTCGGCGGGGACTCCGCCGACTTCGACGCCGCCGCCGACGTGTTCGCCCCGCTGGGCACCGCCGTGCTGGTGGGCCCCTCCGGGGCGGGGCAGACCGTCAAGGCCGCCAACCAGCTCATCGTCGCCGGCAACATCCAGCTGGTGGCCGAGGCGCTGGTGTTCCTGGAGGCCCACGGCGTCGAGACCGAGGCGGGTCTGCGCGTCCTCAACGGCGGCCTGGCCGGCAGCACCGTGCTCACCCGCAAGGGCGAGGCCATGCGCCACCGCCGCTTCGAACCGGGGTTCCGCATCGAGCTGCACGACAAGGACATGGGCATCGTCACCGCCGCCGCCCGCGAGGCCGGCGTGCCCGTCCCGATGGGCGCCCTGGTGGCGCAGTTCGTCGGCGCTCTCAAGGCCCAGGGCCACGGCGGCCTCGACCACTCCGCGCTGCTCAAGCTCGTCGACCAGCTCGGCGCCGAGCAGAAGTGACACGGTGCCGCCGGCGGAAGGCGCCGCCCACCTCGCGGTGCGACCGCGACGGGGCGCCCGGGTGTTGGCCGCACCCGGCACTTCCGCCGGCGGCCTCGGAAAACCCAACCAGCACTGAAGGGTTCAGCGAACATGGTACAGATGCCCGCGATGAACGCCGTGGTCGAGGTCCTCAAGTCCGAGGGCGTCGACACGGCGTTCGGCTGCCCGGGAGCGGCCATCCTGCCGCTCTACAAGGCGATGGAGGAGGTGGGCGGGATCGAGCACCTGACCGTCCGCCACGAAGAGGGCGCCACTCACATGGCCGACGGCTGGGCGCGCACCAACGGCGGCGTCGGCGTGGCCATCGGCACGTCCGGCCCTGCCGGCACCAACATGATCACCGGCCTCTACACCGCCATGGCCGATTCCATCCCGATGGTCTGCATCACCGGCCAGAACGTCTCGACCAAGCTGCACCAGGAGGCTTTCCAGGCTGTCGACATCGTCGAGATCGCCGCGCCGGTGACCAAGTGGGCCGTCCAGCTCAAGGAGGCCGGCCAGGCGCCGTGGATCTTCCGCGAGGCCTTCCGGGTGGCCCGCGAAGGGCGGCCCGGACCGGTCCTGGTGGACCTTCCCATGGACATCGCCCAGGAGTTCGTCGAGTACGACCCCACCATCGACGCGCCGCTGCCGATCCACCCCGTATGGCCGCACCCGCCGCGCGTCGAGCGGGCTCTGGACATGCTGCTGGAGGCCGACAGGCCGCTGATCCTGGCCGGGGGCGGCGTCGTGATCGCCGAGGCCGCCGACGCGCTGCGCGAGGTCGCCCAGATTCTCAACGTGCCCGTGCAGACCACGTTGATGGGCAAGGGCGCCTTCGACGAGGACAGCCCGCTCTATGCCGGCATGGCCGGAGTGCAGACCTCGCAGCGCTACGGCAACGCCTCCTTCCTCGAATCCGACCTGGTGCTGGCGGTGGGCGCGCGCTTCGGAGACCGCCACACCGGAAAGCTCGACGTCTACCGCGGCGACCGGCGCTTCATCCACGTCGACATCGAGCCCACCCAGCTCGGCAAGGTCTTCGAGCCCGACCTGGGCGTGGTCTCCGACGCCGGGCTGTTCCTCAAGTCGCTGGCCGAGCGCGCCGCCCGGCGCGGGCCCGCCCGCGACCCCGGCGCATGGGCGAGGCGGGTCGAGGAGCTCAAGTCCGAGCTGGGCCGGCGCGAGGACTTCGACTCCACCCCGATCAAAGCGCCGCGGGTCTACAAGGAGATCAACGAGGCCTTCGGGTCCGAGGCCTACTTCGTCACCGCGATCGGGCTGTATCAGATCTGGGGCGGACAGCACCAGAAGGCCCACCTGCCCCGCCACTACCAGGTCTGCGGCCAGGCGGGGCCGCTGGGCTGGGAGATCCCCGCGGCCATCGGCGTGAAGAAGGCGCTCAAGCGCACCGAGCCCGAGGCCGAGGTGGTCGGCGTCGTCGGCGACTACAGCTTCCAGTACACGGTCGAGGAGCTGGCGGTCGCCGCCCAGTACGACGTGCCGTTCGTGCTGATCATGCTCAACAACGAGTACCTCGGACTCATCCGCCAGGCCGAGATCCCCTACGGCATGAACTACCAGGTCGACATCCACTACGACGACTACGGCACCGACAACGTCAAGATCATGGAGGCCTACGGCTGCACCGGGCGCCGCGTCACCGAGCCCGGCGACGTCCGCTCCGCCATCGACTGGGCGCGCAAGGAGGCCCAGCGGACCTCGCGTCCTGTGCTCGTAGAGGTCATGATCGAACGTGAGGCCAACACGCCCCACGGACCGGCCCTCGACGCCGTCAAGGAGTTCGAGCCGCTGCCCGGCGCGACCGCCTGAGTCGGCGGTGCGGTGCCGGGACGGGCGGACGGCACCGCACCGCATCCGACGAGGAGGTGACCGCCGGTGAGCGGCCCCGCGTTCCAGCTCCTGCCCGACCTCGCCCTGCGCAGTCGCGGCGGAGCCGTCGTGCACGCCAGCGACGAGTCGTTCGCCGAGCGCGAGAACCTGATCAAGCCCGGCGCGGCAGGATTCGACCCCGCCGCATTCGGACACAAGGGCAAGATCTACGACGGCTGGGAGACGCGGCGCCGTCGCGATCAGGGCCACGACCACGCTGTCGTGCGGCTGGCCGTGCCCGGTGTCGTGCACGGCGTCGTCGTCGACACCGCCCACTTCACCGGCAACCACCCGCCCGAGGTGTCGGTGGAGGGCGCCGGGTTCGAGGGCCACCCCTCCACCGGCGAACTGGGTGCCGCCGAGTGGACGACCCTCGTGCCCCGCACCGCCGTCGCCGGCGACACGGCCAACGCCTTCGCCGTCGAGGACCCGCACCGCTACACCCACGTGCGGCTGAACATCCACCCCGATGGGGGCGTCGCCCGGCTGCGGGTCCACGGCGAGGCCCTGCCGGACCCGCGGCTGCTGGTCACCGAGTCGATGGACCTGGCCGCCCTGGTCGTCGGCGGGCGCGTGCTGGCCTGCAGCAACGGCTTCTACGGTGCGCCGGAGAACGCCATCGCGCCGGGCCGGGCCCGCCATATGGGCGAGGGATGGGAGAACGCGCGTCGCCGCGGTGCGGGCAACGACCACCTGGAGATCGGCTTGGCCGCCGCCGGCGAGCCGCGGCTGCTGGAGGTGGACACCTCCTACTTCCTGCACAACGCCCCCGCCGAGGCCGCCGTCAGCGGCAACGCGGAGGCCGACGGCACGGGGGAGTGGTTCCCGCTCCTGGAGCGCACCCCGCTGCTGCCCGACACCCCCCACATGTTCGTCGTGGCGGCGCCGCGCCCGGCCGAGCGGCTGCGGCTGGACGTCTACCCCGACGGGGGCGTCGCCCGTTTCCGCGCGCACGGGCCGCTCACGGCAGCGGGACGGGCCGCGCTGTGGGTGCGCTGGCTCGACGCGCTGCCGGAGGACCAGGCCCGTGCGGCGCTGGCGGGGCTGGGGCTGTCACACCGCCAGACCGAGTCCCTGCTGCGGCGCCGCCCGGTGGGCACGGCCGCCGACCTGCCCGAGCCGCTGGCCGCGGCCGTGCGCGGTTGAGCGGGCGGCCGCAGCCGGCGGCGGGAGATTTCGCCGCCGGGTCCCGAGACCCGGAAATCGTGCATAGTTCCTGCTCAGAGGGTCGGTTTCCGGGTTCGAAGAAGCCGGGAGGACGGCCGCGGCGGCGTCGTGCCGAGCCTGCGATGCCGTGCCGGCGACGAAGCTTCTGCTACGGTGGCTAGCACTATGCTGCGCGAGCTGCTCCTCCTTAGCGGCCGCGGCGGGGGTCGCTAACCAGGTCGACTCCCTCGCCGCGGGGCTTCGACGTGTTCACAGTCGGCCGCTGATCGCGAGCAGTCGCCCGTCTCCACCACCGTTTCTGTCGGAGGCGTCTGGCGGCGCATTCCTTCCAAGGAGCCTTTTCCATGGTGCCGCAGCAGCAACCCAGTGGTATGCCCTTCCAGCGCTACCGCCCCTTTCCCGCGGTCGATCTGCCCGACCGCACCTGGCCCTCCAAGGCCATCACCGCCGCACCGCGCTGGCTGTCGACCGACCTGCGCGACGGCAACCAGGCGCTGATCGAGCCGATGGACCCCCAGCGCAAGCACGAGATCTTCGCGCTGCTGGTCCGCATGGGCTACAAGGAGATCGAGGTCGGCTTCCCCGCTGCCAGCCAGACCGACTTCGACTTCGTACGCAGCCTCATCGAGGGCGACCTGATCCCCGACGACGTGCAGATCTCCGTGCTGACCCAGGCCCGCCCGGACCTGATCGAGCGCACCGTGCAGAGCCTGGTGGGCGCCAAGCGCTCCACCGTGCACCTGTACAACGCCACAGCGCCGGAGTTCCGCCGCGTCGTCTTCGGCGTCGACCGCGAAGCCTGCAAGGCCATCGCCGTCGACGGCACCCGCGCGGTCATGGAGAACATCGACCGCTACCTGGGCGACGCCGACTACGTCGGCTACGAGTACTCGCCCGAGATCTTCATCGACACCGAGCTGGACTTCGCGCTGGAGGTCTGCGAGGGCGTCATGGACGTCTGGCGGCCCGGTCCCGGCCGCGAGATCATCCTCAACCTGCCGGCCACGGTCGAGCGCGCCACCCCCAATGTCTACGCCGACCAGATCGAGTGGATGAGCCGCAGCCTGTCCCGTCGCGAACACGTCTGCCTGTCGGTGCACCCTCATAACGACCGCGGCACCGGCATGGCTGCGGCCGAGCTGGGCGTGATGGCCGGCGCCGACCGCGTCGAGGGCTGCCTGTTCGGCCACGGCGAGCGCACCGGCAACGTCGACCTGGTCACCCTGGGCATGAACCTGTTCAGCCAGGGTGTCGACCCCATGATCGACTTCTCCGACATCGACGCCGTGCGGCGCATCGTCGAGCACTGCACCCAGATGCCCGTCGCGCCGCGCCACCCCTACGGCGGCGACCTGGTCTACACCGCCTTCTCCGGCTCCCACCAGGACGCCATCAAGAAGGGCCTCACCGCCCTGGAGGAGGACGCCGCCCAGGCGGGCACCCCGGTGTCCGACTACCGCTGGCACGTGCCCTACCTGCCCATCGACCCCAAGGACGTGGGCCGCAACTACGAGGCCGTCATCCGGGTCAACAGCCAGTCCGGCAAGGGCGGGGTCTCCTACATCCTGCACCGCGACCACGCGCTGGACCCGCCGCGCCGCCTGCAGATCGAGTTCTCCCACAAGGTCCAGGAGTTCACCGACACCGACGGCGGCGAGGTCGACGGCGAGCGTATCTGGGAGATCTTCTCCCGGACGTACCTGAACGAGGACGGCCCGGTGGGCGTGCTGGCGCACCGCTCCGAGAGCGCCGAGGACGGCGGCTACCGCATCAGCGCCGACGTCCGGGTGCAGGGGGAGATCCGCGAGATCGCCGGCAGCGGCCAGGGCCCGATCTCGGCGTTCTGCGATGCGCTGACCGACGTCGACACCAAGGTCCGGGTGCTGGACTACGTCGAGCACTCGCTGGAGGTGGGCAGCGACGCCCGCGCCGCCGCCTACGTGGAGGCCGAGATCGACGGGCGCACCGTGTGGGGCGTGGGCATCCACCACAACATCACCACCGCTTCGCTGAAGGCGGTGTGCAGCGCCATCGGCCAGGCCCGCGCCGAGGCCCGGGCCACCGAGGCGGAGTGACCCGCTAGTCGGGTCCCGCGCCCTCGATCGGCGCCCCGCGGCGGCGCCGGCGGATCTCCGCCGGCGCCGCCGCGGCGTGTCCAGGGCGGCTTGGCCGCCTCACCCGGTGCCGAAGTTCTGCGCCCACTTGGTGTCGGTCTCGGCGACACCGACCTCGGTGTTGCCGCAGTCGAGGATGTTCCTGCGGTGGCCGGGGCTGTTCATCCAACCCTCCACCACGTCCGCGGCCGAGGTGTAGCCCGCGGCGACGTTCTCGCCGGACCAGGCGCCGTAGCCGGCCTCCTGCGCGCGCTCGGCGGGGCCCTCGCCTTCGGGGCTCTCGTGGGCCATGTAGTCGCGCTCGGCCATGTCCCGGGTATGGGCCTCCGAGGCCGCGGTGAGGCGGGAGTCCGTGCTCAGCGGGTCGCATCCGGCCTCGGCGCGCTCCTCGTTGGCCAGTTCCACGACCTGCTGGGCGAGCGCCGAGCCCTGCGAACCGCCGCCCGAGGAGCCGCCGGAGCCGTCGCCGGATCCGCCGTCCTGCGAACCGTCGCCGGAGTCGGCGCCCTGCCCGTCCTGTCCGTCCTCCTCGGGCTGCTCGGAGGGGGCCAGTGTGGTGTCGTCCTCGACCACCGCATCGGGCCCCGGAGCGTCCCCGCCCTGGTCGGCCCCCGCGTCGCCGCCGTCGGCGGTGCCCGGGGAGCCCTGCCCGGCGGAGCCGGTCTGCTGGTCGTCGAAGAAGTCGTCGGCGGCCGGAGGCAGCGCCTCGTCGGCTCCCGGCGGGGCCGTACCGGCCTGGGAGCCCTGAGTGAGGGGGTTGGCCGAGGGCGGGCCCGCGGCCACGAGCAGCACCGCGGCCAGCCCCAGGCCCACCGGGACCGCCGTGAGCACTCCCAGGAGCATCCGCTTCGGCCCGCTGCGCCTCGCCGGCCGCGCTCGTGAGGACCGTTCGCGCTCTCGGCGCCCACTCCTCCTCTGCTGTCCGCGCCGTCCACGTGCCATGGCGTCGAGCCCCCGTTCGCTAGGGATCTGTCGTTACTCGCGCGTGATCGTAGAGCAAATCGAGATAAAAGGGGAGTGTTGGGAGTGGTTTGCCCGATTTGCCCATGCGAACGCTTCCAGACTGCTCGACCGTCGTCCGCCTGCTCGCGGCGCGCAAAGAGGACGCCCTCCTGCGTCGTCGGCTCAAGCGCCGGGCGCATGCGCCGGCGCTCATCGACGCCGGAGTCGCCGGCGTGATCCGCGGGCTCTCCATCACTTCCAAACCCGATGTCCGGATCTCTGATCAGCGGGCGCGGACGATGCTGGCGCGCTTCGGTGAACTTGGCATCACGCGGTATCCCATGCTGGACCTGCGGTTCCGCTGCCACGAACTACGCGGCAACCTCACCTCCTCCGACGCCATGTACGTCGTTCTCGCAGAGGCGTCGGATCTTCCGCTCCTCACTGACGACGCGAAGATCGCCAAGGCGTCCGGGCACCGGGCACGGGTCCTGCATCACCCCCGGGAACGATGCGGCGACGAAGACGAGACCCGCGGCTCCGCGTGCGCGTCGGCGGTACTGATCCGCGACAATGGGGGAGTGAGCCTTTACCGTGACGAGGGAGTCGTCCTCCGCACCCAGAAGCTGGGCGAGGCCGACCGCATCGTCACCCTGCTGACCAGGCGCACCGGGCTGGTTCGCGCGGTGGGCAAGGGCGTCCGGCGCACCAAGTCGCGCTTCGGCGCCCGGCTGGAGCCCTTCAGCCACGTCGACCTGCAGCTCTACACGGGCCGCACGCTCGATGTGATCACCCAGGCCGAGACCCTGCGCGCCTACGGCGAGTCCATCGTCGACGACTACTCCCGCTACACCGCGGCCACCGCCATGCTGGAGACCGCCGAAAAGGTCGTCGCGGTCGAGAACGACCCCCAGTTGCGGCAGTTCCTGCTGCTCATCGGCGCGCTGCGTACCCTGGGCGAAGGCACCCACGACTCCCGCCTGGTGCTGGACGCCTACCTGCTGCGCTCGCTGGCCGTGGCCGGCTACGCGCCCGCACTGCAGGAGTGCGCCCGCTGCGGCTCGCGCGGGGACCACCGCTCCTTCGCCGTGCACGCCGGGGGGTCGGTGTGCTCGGTGTGCCGCCCCCACGGCGCCACCCACCCCGCTGCACAAACCCTGCAGCTGATGCTGGCCCTGCTCGGCGGCGACTGGCCCACGGCCGACGCCAGTGAGGACCGCCACCGCAACGAGTGCAGCGGACTGGTGGCCGCCTACCTCCAGTGGCACCTGGAAAACGGAATCCGATCGCTGCGTCTTGTGGAGCGCTCTTGAGCCTGTTCAACACCTCCTCCTCCCGCCGGGCCTACCGCCCGCCCAATCCCCATCCCAGCGGGGTCCGGCCGCCGGAGCTGCCCAAGGAGCTGGTCCCGCGCCACGTGGCGATCGTGATGGACGGCAACGGCCGCTGGGCCAAGGAGCGCGGCCTGGCCCGCACCGAGGGCCACCGGGCGGGCGAGTCCTCCCTGTTCGACGTCGTCGAGGGAGCCCTGGAGATGGGCGTGGACTGCCTGTCGGCCTACGCCTTCTCCACCGAGAACTGGAAGCGCTCGCCCGACGAGGTCCGCTTCCTCATGGGCTTCAACCGCGAGGTGATCCGCCGCCGCCGCGACGAGCTGCACGCCATGGGGGTGCGGGTGCGCTGGGCCGGCAAGCGCGGGCGGCTGTGGAAGAGCGTCATCTCCGAGTTGGAGGACGCCGAGGAGATGACCAAGGACAACACCGCGTTGACGCTGCAGTTCTGCGTCAACTACGGCGGCCGGGCCGAGATCGCCGACGCGGCCGCGGCCCTGGCGCGCAAGGCCGCCGAAGGCCGGCTCAACCCCGACCGCATCACCGAGGCCACGCTGGCCCAATACCTCGACGAGCCCGAGCTGCCCGACGTCGACCTGTTCCTGCGCTCCTCCGGCGAGCAGCGCACCTCGAACTTCCTGCTGTGGCAGTCGGCCTATGCCGAGATGGTCTTCCTGGACACCCTCTGGCCCGACTTCGACCGGCGGCACTTCTGGCACGCCTGCGAGATCTACGCCAGCCGCGACCGCCGCTACGGCGGGGCCGTGCCCAACCCGGTCGAACCCGGGCCCGCGACCGGCGAGCAGAACACCGAGGAGGCGCGGTGAGCCCGCTGGACCTGGACCGCCGCGCACTCGACTTCGTGGCGCTGGGCGACAGCTTCACCGAAGGGGTGGGAGACCCGTATCCGCCCGAGCAGACCGGCGGTGAAACCCTCTACCGCGGTTGGGCCGACCGCGTCGCCGAGTACCTGGCCGAGCCCGTGCCGGGACTGCGCTACGCCAACCTTGCCGTGCGCGGCAAGCTGATGAGCCAGATCATCACCGACCAGCTGCCCCGCGCCCTCGAAATGGCCCCCGACCTGGTGACACTCTCCGCGGGCGGCAACGACCTGCTGCGGCCCGGCGCCGATCCCGACCGGCTCGCCCGCGTACTGGAGCTGGCGGTGCGCCGCCTGCGGGACGCGGGATCCGATGTCGTGCTGTTCACCGGCGTCAACTTCAGCGGCGGCTTCATGCGGCTGCGCATCGGCATGTTCGCCCGTTACTACCTGAACGTGCGGTCCATCGCCGACCGCCACGGCTGCTACCTGGTCGACCAGTGGTCCATGGACACCCTGAGCGATGCGCGTGCCTGGGACGCCGACCGGCTGCACATGTCCTCCGCGGGCCACCGCAGGCTCGCGCTGAAGGTCTGCGAGACGCTGGGCGTGCCGGCAGAGGGCAGCGGCGACGACGCCTGGCCGCCGCTGCCGCCGCTGGACCGCCGCGCCGCGCGCCGCGCCGACGCGCACTGGGCCCGCGAGCACCTGGCACCCTGGATCGGCAGGCGGCTGACCGGGCGCTCCTCCGGCGACCACGTCACAGCCAAGCGTCCGGACCTGCAGCACCTCGACGCACGCGAGCGCGCCCACCGGCCCGAGTAGCCGCCGAGTACCCCTCCCGCCCACCGGCCTCGCCCCGGCCCGGGAGGGGTGACGGTTGTTACAGAGCACCCCAGGCTCGAACCTACTGTCGCGTAACCCGAGGTCGTAGGTGCATCATCGGGAATCATGAGCGGGTTTGCCAGCGGGAGCGACATCATCTCCTACGTCGCCTTGGGCGACAGCTTCACCGAGGGTCTGGACGACCCCTATCCCGAGAGCGAAGGAACCGGATCGGCGCGGTATCGGGGCTGGGCCGACCGGCTGGCCGAGCACCTCGCCGCGAGCCGCGGCGAGGTCCGCTACGCCAACCTGGCCGTGCGCGGCAGGCTCATCCGCCAGATCGCCGAGCACCAGGTGCCGCGGGCCGTCGAGCTGCAGCCGGACCTGGTCACCCTCTGCGCCGGCGGCAACGACATCATCCGCCCGGGCGCCGACCCCGACGTCACGGCGCGGATCTTCGAGGCCGCGATCCGCAGGCTGGCCGCCACCGGCGCGCGCATCGTGGTCTTCACCGGCATGGATACCGGGTTCCAACCGGTCATGCGCCACCTGCGCGGCAGGATCGCCACCTACAACATGCACGTGCGGGCGATCGCCGACGACTACGGCTGCGACGTGGTGGACCTGTGGGGCATGCGCGTGCTGAGGGACCACCGGGCCTGGAGCAGTGACCGGTTGCACCTCTCGGCCGAGGGCCACCGGCGCATCGCGCTCCGGGTCTGCGAGGTCCTCGACGCCTGCCCGCCCGCCGACTGGCGCGAACCCTGGCCCGCCGAGCGCCCGCGGCCGTGGCGTTCCGCCCGCCAGGAGGACCTGGTGTGGGCACGGGAACACCTGGTGCCCTGGATCGGGCGGCGGCTGACCGGACGCTCCTCCGGCGACGGGCTCGCACCCAAGCGCCCCGAGCTGGAGCCGCTGCAACCGGCGGGCCCCGGGAACTGACACGGACGCCGGAGCGCGCCGCTCGGGAGGGAACCCGCGGCGCGCTCCGGCGCTCGCCGACGTCAGGCCGCGGCGCAGGCGGCGCAGGTGCCGAACACTTCCACGGTGTGCGTGACGTCGGTGAAGCCGTGCTGCGTACCCATCGCCTCGGCCCAGCGCTCCACCTGCGGGCCTTCGACCTCGACGGCCTTTCCGCAGTCGCGGCAGACCAGGTGGTGATGGTGGGTGTCGGTGATGCATGCGCGGTAGACGGCCTCGCCGTCGTCGGTGCGCAGGACGTCGATCTCGCCGGAGTCGCTGAGCGCCTGCAGCGCCCGGTAGACGGTGGTCAGGCCGATCTTGGAGCCCTCCGACCGCAGGTTCGCGTACAGGTCCTGGGCGCTGCGGAACCCGGTGCTCTCGTTGAGGGCCTGGCGAACGGTCTCGCGTCGTGTGCTCATGATGATGCTACGCCCCCCTGCTCGGTCTGGGGCATCGTACCCTCAGCCGGTGCCCCTGCGGCGTCGCGGGTGCTGCGTGCCATGCCCCGCGCGCTGCGTACCAGGTAGCCGGCCGCCACCGCCGCCGCGAAGACGCCCAGGGCCAGCAAGACGATGGCCGCTCCGGGCGCGACGTCGGCGTAGAAGGCGGTGGAGAGTCCGCCCAGAGCCGAGGCGACGCCGATGGCCACAGCCAGTGCCAGGGTTACCCGGAAACTGCGGCTGAGCTGCTGCGCGGCGGCCACGGGCACCACCATCAGCGCGCTCACCAGCAGCACACCCACCACCCGCATCGCCAGGACGACGGTGAGCGCGGCCGTGACCGCGATGACCAGACTCAGCATGCGCACCGGCAATCCGTGGGCGCGGGCCGCCTCCTCGTCCTGGCAGAGGACGAACAGCTCGCGGCCGAAGTAGCCCACGGTAGCCAGCACCAGCACCGCCAGCACCGCCACCATCACGATGTCGCCGCTGGTGACCGTGCTGACGGAGCCGAACAGGTAGGCGGTCAGGGTGGCGGTCGTGGTGCCCGGGGCCAGTCCGATCAGCAGCACGCCGCCGGCGATGCCGCCGTAGAACAGCAGCGCCAGCGCGACGTCCCCGCTGGTGCGCGCGCGCACTCGGACGAGCTCGATCAGTCCCGCGCCGATCGCGGCGACGATCGCCGCGGCGACGACCGGGGAGGTGCCGGTCAGAAAGCCCAGCGCCACGCCCGTGAGCGCGACGTGGCCGATGCCGTCGCCCAGCAGCGCCAGGCGGCGCTGCACCAGGAACGTGCCGATCACCGGCGCCACCATGCCCACCAGCACGGCGGCCAGCAGCGCCCGGCGCATGAAGTCCAGCTGGAGCATCTCAGCCACGGCGTGGCACCTCGATGTCGGGCAGGGCGGCCGAGGCGGGGTCGGGATCGGCGTGGGGGTGCACGTGCTCGTGCCCGGGGCGCGCGCAGTCGCCCTCGGGACGGGGCGGAGCGCCGTCGTGCACGATGCCCCCGCCGGAGAGGACGATGCTGCGGCCGATCAGCGGCTCCAGCGGGCCGGGTTCGTGCAGCACCAGCACGACGGTGGCGCCCTGCGCGCTGAGCCGGGTGACGGTGCGGGCGAGCGCGCGCTGGCTGGCGGCGTCGACGCCGGCCATGGGCTCGTCCAAGAAGAAGGTGTCGGGGCGCGCCGCCAGCGCGCGGGCGATGAGCACCCGCTGCTGCTGGCCCCCGGAGAGCTCGTGCACGGAGTCGCGGGCGCGGTCGGCGAGGTCGACGGCTTCGAGCGCCTCGCCCACAGCGGCGCGCTCGGCGGCGGTGGCGCGGTGCAGCCGGCGCCGCCGGACGACCTGTCCGGAGGCCACGACCTCGCGCACAGTGGCAGGGACGCCGCCCCCGGCCGACAGGCGCTGGGGCACGTAGCCGATCCTGCCCCACTCGCGGAAGCGGCGCAGCGGCGTGCCGTGCAGCTCGACGCTTCCGGACGACAGCGGCACCAGCCCCAGCATCGCGCGAACCAGCGTGGACTTGCCCGAACCGTTGGAGCCGAGGACGGCCAGGATCTCGCCGGCGGGGACCTCGAGGCTCACTCCGCTGAGGACGGTCGTGCTGTCGTAGGCGACCGCGGCGTCGGCCACGCGCACGGCCGGGGCCGCGCCCGCAGAGGTGCGATCCTGCGCGGGGACGCCGGTGGTAACGGTGGACACTCTTCGATTATCACGAAAACGAAAACGATTGTCAAAATTGCGGAATGCGGTCTCCCTGGGAGCGGGGGACGCCGTCGGCGCGGCCGGTCTCAGCGCCTCCTCAGAACTGGCCGCTCTGCAGTAGCCCCAGACCGAGCAGCACCCCCACCGCCACGACGCGCATCGCCCGCTCACCGCCGCGCAGGCGCGGCCAGGCCAGGAACGCCAGCCACCCGAAGAACGCCGCGAGCAGCGCCAGCAGGACGGCGCCGACGACCCCCGCCACCACCAGGCCCGCGATGAGGACCGCGCCCACCACCGCGGGCAGCAGCAGGTTCGGCGCGTTGTGCAGCCACACCAGCGGAACCGCGCTGCGCCGCTCGATGTCTCGGCGCAGCGGGCCGGCGCCGGGTGTGTAGAGCGTGTCCCCGGGAGGCAGTGGCCGCGAAGCCCCTGCCGCTCCGTCGCGGCCGGTGGACCGGCTCGCTCCGCGCTTGTTGCGTTTGGCCGACACCGTCTCCTCCGCCCTTACCGCCCCCGCGCTCCGCTGCGGCGACTCCTGCTCCGGAAGCTTAGGCCCGGGACGCGCCACCCTCAACGGCGGGGAAGGCGCCCCGGCGGGACCACGCACAAGCCGCTGCCCCGGAAGGCTTCGGCATGGCGCGCAGCGAGCGAGCCGCCCCCACCAGCCGGAGACGGGAATCGCGTCACACGCCTACCACCGCACGGATTCCCCCGCTGAGCGGACGACCACGAGCGGTGCCGTGGGCGCGGTCGTGCGGCGGCCCCGCCCGATGGCGCTATTCTGTTCGCCGGGGTGGAGCCTTCCGCCGTCGAGCGGGGAGGCGCCTCGCTGCGCGCCGCGCGCCTGTGCCACGTGGACGGTAGTGCGTTCACAGCGAAATCCAAGCTGCCGACGATAGACACGGTGGTGCATAGCCAGGGCGGCGGAGACCCTGGAGGCCCGCGGAGAAGGCGGTGGGCGGACGCAGCGGCTCCGTCCCCGGTCGCGAGGGGAGGCGACCGACTCGTGCGGGCCGTGCGGGCGCCTGTGGCGGTGTCGGAGGTTTACCGACCACTTACACGCGGTGACCTAGGTTGACGTGCCGACGCCACCGCGATCCCCCGCCGTCCGATCTTCGTGCTCCGTAGCAGACACGTCGGGAGATATCTTTTCCGTGCCGAAGTTCAGTGTGATCGTGACTTTCGACGTCACCGAGCCGCATCTGCAGGACAGCCTCGACTCCCTGGCGCGCCAGGACCAGCGCCGCGACGACGTCGAAGCCGTCCTCGTGCCCGTGGCGCCTCGCACCGGCCCGGCCGACGGCGGCACGGAGACCGGCGGCGCTGATCCCGCTTCGGCGGGCGTCGACATCGACCCCGACGAGGCCGACGAGGCCGAAGGCGACACCCGGGCCGGCGCCGAAGAGCTGCAGGAGTCGCCCGACGAGGAGAGCGACGAGGCTGTCGACACCGTCCGCTCCGAGGGCCTGGCCACGGCCCGCGAGTTCACGGCCGATCCGCCCGGAGGGCTCGCGGTGTCGCTGTCGGCGGAGACCGCCGAGTCCCACCGCGCGGCCCGGTCGGTCGGCGCCGCCGCGTCCTCGGGCGAGTACCTGATGTTCCTGGGCGGCGGGGACATGCTGAGCAGCTACGCGCTCTCCTACCTGGGCGCCAGCCTCGACGCCTCCGGCTCCGAGTTCGCCACCGGCGACATCTACCGCTTCAACGAGTTGGGCTCGCGTCCCTCCTCCGCCCAGCGCAGCGTCTTCACCGAGACCCGCATCGCAACGGACGTGCACGCACTGCCCGCCCTGCTCCTCGACCGCCGCCACGGCAACAAGCTGTGGCGCCGGACGTTCTGGGACCGCCTGCCCGCCGGCAGCTTCGCCCCCGCAGCGGGCTCCGGCCACGACCCCGACCGCGACACCGACCTGGACGTGGTGCGGGCGCACTTCGCCGCCCGCGCCGTGGACGTGCTCGTGGCCCCCGTGCACCTGGCGCGCGACCGCGCCGACAGCGACGACTACAGCGCCGCGCCCGCCGTCTCCCGCCGGCTCACCGCGCTCGCCGAGCTCTCCGCCGTGCTCACCGGGTCCGACCGCGACCTGTGGGACAGCCGCGCGCTGCGCAGCGACATGCGGTCGATCCTGCTGCGCCTGGACGACGCCGACGACGCCGCGCGCAGGCGCTTCCTCGACCTGGCCAACGCCTACCTGGGCACCGTCTCGCGCGATGTCCTGGACGCCCTCGCGCCGCTGCACCGGCTGAACTACTTCCTGGTGCGCAAGCGCCAGGAGGAGCGCCTGCTGGAGACCGTCATCTTCCAGAAGAGCGTCGAGCTCAAGAAGGCGCCGGTCGTCCGCCGCGGCCTGCACTACTACCTCCGGTACCCCTTCTTCGAGGACGCCGCCGCCGGTGTGCCCCGCGACCTCTACCGTGCCGACAGCGAGCTCAAGGTCCGCCAGAAGACCGAGTCCGTCGAGTGGCGCGACGGGCGGCTGGTGGTCTCGGGCCGGGTGGGCATCGTGCATCTGCGCGCCGCCCGCCGCTGGCAGCAGCAGGTTTTCGCGTTCGCCGTCAACGCCGACACCGGGCGGCGCATCGCCGTGGCCGTCAAGGTGCGCCGCGCCGCGGAGTACCGGCTGCCCGACGTGCCCACGGCCGCCCGGCACGACTACGGCGGCTTCGAGATCACCGTCGACCCGGCCCGGTTGCGCACCTCGAAGGCGCGGCAGGAGGCCCGCTGGCAGTTGGAGCTGGTGGTGATCAACCGCGGCCTGGTCCGCCGCCGGATCGTGGGCAACCCCGTCAGCGGGCCGCCGGAGCGCCCGCCCTACCGCGAGGTCGCCGAGGACGTGTGGGTGCGGCCCACGTGGGACAGCGGGCGCCGGCTGTCCATATCGGTCGCACCGGTGCAGGCCCGGCTGTCCGGGCACCGCATCAGCCGCGCCGGCGCCCGTCCGGAGCTGGTGCTGAGCGGCGAGTTCGTCGGCCCGCCCGCGGCCGAGACCCGCTGCCTGCGGCTGGCCCGTTCGCCGGGCACCGCGCACCTGGAGTACCCCCTCGAAGTCGACGGGGCGCGCTTCTGCGCGCGGGTGCCCGTCGGCGACCTGGTCGACAAGGCGGTCGACGAGGGCACCCGCATGCTGCGCCAGGAGATGTGGCGGGCCGAGCTGGCGGCGCCCGACGGCCGCACCGCCGCGGTGGTCATGCCCGACGACGTGGAGTCCGCCGCCTACGCGGCCGTGGACGGATACCACGAGGTCGCCGTGCAGCGCACCAGCACCGGCTACATGCGCCTGCGCGGGGGCTGGGCGCACCCGGTGGTCCGCGAGGTGTCCTGGTCCGGGCGCAACCTGGTGCTGGAGGGCTACTACTCCGCCCAGGCGCGCGCCGAGCTGGTGTTCAAGGCCCTGGGCCGCGACGAGGAGCACGCGGTCTCGCTGACGCGCGACGGCGACTCCTTCCGCGCGGTGTTCACCCCCGCCGACATCCCCACCCTCTCGGGTACGCTGCCGCTTCCGGCCGGCAGCTACCAGCTGTGGGCGCGGGTGCGCCGCGACGACGGCCCCGCCACCGACATCGGCGCCGAGATCGACGCCGAGCTGCTGCGCCGCCTGCCGCTGCGCATGGAGACCCCCGAGCGCGCCTACACCTTCGAGGACACCGGAAGCGAGATGCCCGTGCTTCGCGTGGGCAGCGACCTGCGGGCGGAGGAGAAGGGCACCTACGCCCAGCAGCGCCTGCGCGACAAGGTCTACCCGGCGCTGCGCGCGGAGCCGCTGGAGCCCGGCATCCTCTTCGACAGCTACACCGGGCGCCAGTTCTCCGACAGTCCGCACAGCATCTACGCCGAACTGCGCTCGCGTGAGGGTTGGGCCGACTACCCGATGTCGTGGCTGGTCAAGGACGGCCAGGTGACCCTGCCCGACGATCTTGCCCCTGTGCGCCACAACGGCCGCGACTACTACGAGGCGCTGGCGCGCAGCTCCTACCTGGTGACCAACTCCCGCCAGCCTGCGTGGTTCACCCGCCGCCCCGGCCAGGTCGTCGTGCAGACCTGGCACGGATCGATGCTCAAGCGCATCGGGTTCGACATTGAGAACATCCGCGGCAAGTCCCGCGACTACCACGAGCAACTGGCCTGGGAGACCCGGCAGTGGGACTACCTGGTCTCGCCGAGCCCGTGGGCCACCCCCATCCTGCGGCGCGCGTTCCGCTTCGAGGGCGAGATCCTCGAAACCGGCTACCCGCGCAACGACATCTTCTTCTCGCCGGGGCGCGAAGCGATCGCCGAGCGCACACGGCGCCGGCTGGGCATTCCCGAAGGCAAGAAGGTGGTGCTGTATGCGCCCACCTGGCGCGACGACAAGTACTACACCCGCGGCAAGCACAAGCTCGATCTGCACCTGGACCTGCGGCGGATGTACGAGAAGCTCGGCGACGACCACGTGCTGCTGGTGCGCCGCCACCCGCGGGTCGTCGACAGCGTGCCGATCGTCGGGCGCGACTTCGTCTACGACGTGTCGCTGTACCCCGAGATCATGGAGTTGTTCCTGATCACCGACGTGCTGATCACCGACTACTCGTCGATGATGTTCGACTTCGCCAACACCGGCCGCCCGATGCTGTTCTTCACCTACGACATCGAGAGCTACCGCGACAACCTGCGCGGCTTCTACTTCGACTTCGAGGAGACGGCGCCGGGACCGCTGCTGCACCACTCCGACGACGTCATCGACGCGCTGCTGAACGTCGACGAGGTCGGTGCGGCCTACGGCGACAAGTACAAGGCCTTCACCGACCGCTTCTGCCCGCTGGACGACGGCAACGCGGCGGCGCGGATCGCGGACCGGGTCTTCGGTGCGGGCTGAGCGATGCGCCCGGCGGGCCCGCGCGATCGGGTCCGGCGGGCGGCGGCCCGGTGAGAGGATGGGCCCGTGTTCGTGATCACCCGCCACACAGTCCCCGCCGGCGAGGAGGACGCGTTCGTCGCCCGCGCCGAGGCCGCCGTCGAGGCGATGTCGCGGCGCCCCGGTTTCCGCGGATCCCGCGTCGGCCGAGCCGCCGACGATCCGCAGCTGTGGACGGTGGTGACCGAGTGGGACGGCCCGGGTGCCTACCGGCGGGCGCTGTCGGACTTCGACGTGCGTATAGCGGCGGTCCCGCTGCTGTCGACGGCCTTCAACGAGCCCAGCGCCTTCGAGGTGGTCTCGCGCCGCGTACCCGAGGGCTACGACGCCGACCCCGGCTCCGGGGGCGGGGCAACAGCCTGAAGCCGTGTGCGCGGTCCGGGCGCCGGGCCGCGAACCGGGCACAGGGCGGAAAACCCGTCGAAGCGGCACCGTTTCGGTGCGTATCGTCGTCGGTGCGCGTCCGCCCTCCCCGGTCCCTTAAGCTGGGCACTCACCGTCAGTACATCGCGTTGCGCGATCCGCCGACCGCCAGCCGGATGGAGAATCGAGAAGCTAATGGCCGCCAAGTCTGAGGCAATGGACGCCCTCGTCAACCTCGCCAAGCGCCGGGGTCTGGTCTACCCCTCCAGCGAGATCTACGGGGGTCTGCGCGCCTCGTGGGACTACGGCCCGCTGGGCGTGGAGCTGAAGGGCAACGTCAAGCGCCAGTGGTGGCGCGCCATGGTCCAGGAGCGCGAGGACATCGTCGGCTTGGACTCCAGCGTGATCCTGGCCCGCGACGTGTGGGAGGCGTCGGGCCACGTCAACGCGTTCGTCGACCCGCTCACCGAGTGCCAGTCCTGCCACAAGCGCTTCCGCCCCGACCACCTGATCGAGGCCTACGAGGAGAAGCACGGCCACCCGCCCGAGAACGGAGTGGACGACCTCGCCTGCCCCAACTGCGGCGCGAAGAAGTCCTTCACCGAGCCGCGCATGTTCAACGCGATGCTGCGCACCTACCTCGGCGCCGTGCAGGACGACGAGTCGGGCCTGGCGTTCCTGCGGCCCGAGACCGCCCAGGGCATCTTCATCAACTACCTGAACGTGCAGCAGAGCGCGCGTAAGAAGATCCCCTTCGGCATCGGCCAGATCGGCAAGTCGTTCCGCAACGAGATCACGCCGGGCAACTTCATCTTCCGCACCCGCGAGTTCGAGCAGATGGAGATGGAGTTCTTCGTCCGCCCCGGCAACGACGAGGAATGGCACCAGTACTGGATCGACAGCCGCATGCAGTGGTACGCCGATCTGGGCATCTCCAAGGAGAACCTGCGGCTCTACGAGCATCCGCAGGAGAAGCTCTCGCACTACTCCAAGCGCACCGTCGACATCGAGTACCGCTTCAACTTCACCGGATCCGAGTGGGGCGAGCTGGAGGGCATCGCCAACCGCACCGACTTCGACCTGTCGACCCACTCGCGGGCCTCGGGCGTGGACCTGTCCTACTTCGATCAGGAGACCGAAGAGCGCTACGTGCCCTACGTCGTCGAGCCCGCGGCCGGTGTCGACCGCGCGGTGCTGACGTTCATGCTCGACGCCTACAACGTCGACGAGGCGCCCAACGCCAAGGGCAAGATGGAACGGCGCGCGGTCATGCGGCTGGACCCGCGGCTGTCGCCGGTCAAGGCGGCGGTGCTGCCCCTGTCGCGCAACGCCGACCTCTCGCCCAAGGCCCGCGACCTCGCCGCGGCGCTGCGCAAGCGCTGGAACGTGGAGTTCGACGACGCCGGCGCGATCGGCCGCCGCTACCGCCGCCAGGACGAGATCGGCACCCCGTTCTGCGTGACCGTGGACTTCGACACCCTGGAGGACAACGCGGTCACCGTGCGGGAGCGCGACACGATGTCCCAGGAGCGGGTCTCGCTGGACCAGGTCGAGATGTACCTGGTGGAGCGCCTGCCGGGCTGCTGAGGCGGCCGGAAGCAGGGCGCCGACAGGGGCGGGGCCGAACAAGCGAAAGAGGCGACCGGACCCGGGGGGATGTGGTTTCCGGTCGCCTCCTTCGGTCTGCCGGATGCACACATCCGGCGGAACCGGTTCTCACGGTATCTTCACGACGGCCGCACGTCCCGAGGCGCGGGCCGCTCGCCCCTATGTGTAAGCGAATCGTGACTGATCATTCGCCGGGGACGCGCCGGGACGCCGGGGGCGCGGCCACGCACGCGGAACATGTTCCACTCGCCGCACCGCACCGGCGGCCTCCGGCCGGCGAGCCCGGTGCCGTGTCCGGCGCCCGACGGGCTCACCCGGCCGTGTAGACGACGAACGACACGGCGATGTAGTGGCAGACGTAGGCGGCCACGGTCAGTGAGTGGAAGACCTCGTGGAATCCGAACCAGCGCGGGGCGGGGTCGGGCCGCTTCATGGCGTAGACGACGGCGCCGGCGCTGTAGAGCAGCCCGCCGGCCAGTACCAGGATCCAGGCCGCGGGGTGGGTTCCGCTGACCAGCTGGGGAATGAACAGCACGGCCACCCAGCCGATCGCCAGGTACAGGGCGGTCGACAGCCAGCGGGGCGCGTTGAGCCAGAACATCTTGAACAGCACGCCGGCGACGGCGCCCGTCCAGATCAGCGTGAGCATCGCCGTGCGCAGCCCGCCGTCGAGCACCAGCACCACGAACGGCGTGTAGGTCCCGGCGATGATCAGGTAGATGTTCGCGTGGTCCATCCGGCGCAGCACGGCGAAGGGGCGGCGGGACCAGCGGCCGACGTGGTAGACGGCCGACGTCGTGAACAGCAGTACCGCCGAGGCCGCGTAGACGGACGCGGCGACGCGGGCCGCCGTGGTGGGGGCCAGGCTGATCAAGACGATTCCGGCCGCGAGCGCCAGGGGCGCGGTGCCCAGGTGCAGCCAGCCGCGCAGGCGCGGCTTGACCGCCTCGACGAGGTCGGCTGCGATGCCCCACGCGCCCTCGTGCTGCTGGTTCGGGGGCCGGGGGGCCGAGGGCGTCACCATGTCCTCGGTTCGCTTGGGGCGCACACCTGATCCTCCGTCCTCCTGCGGGTCCGCCAAGGCGCGGGTGCGGGGCCGCGCGGACCCCGCCGCCCCGCGCCGCGGCGGAGGCGTTGTCACTGTCGACTATAACCTACGGAGCCGTAGGTTACCGATGAGTAATCCTGTGTCGCTCGGCACAGGTCGACTACCCGGATCAGGCGTGTGTACGGGAGACGCCGGTGGAGCGGACGCCCGGGACGGCGTTGTTGCGGAACGCGTCGACGAACAGGGAGCGGTCCCTGCGGGCCTGCTCCGAGTAGCGGCGGGCGAAGTCGGTGTTCCACGCGACGAACTCCTCCTCGCGGCCGTCGAGCGCCTCGATGATCGCGTCTTCGGTCTGGAAGGGCACCAGGGACTGATCGGAGTCCCGGTCGGAGACGCAGTGGGCCTTGGCCGTGGCCCGTCCGAGGTAGTCCACCACCGCGCCGATCTCGTCGGGCTCGGTCAGGTCGCTCCAGTCCAGGTCGGCGGTGTAGGGCGAGAGTTCGGAGACGACGAAGCCGGTGCCGCCGTAGGTGGTGTGGCCCAGGAGCGGGTCCGCGTGGGCCTGGAGCGCGCGCTGGGAGAGGGCGGTGCGGTGGCCGTGGTGGAGGAAGTAGTCGCTGATGCCGGTGTCGGTGACCACGCGGGAGGGCGCCGCCACATTGCCCTGCTTCATCGACAGCACGATGTCGTTGTCCAAGGCCTCGCTGAAGCCCTCGATGAGGACGTTGAAGGCGGGCAGTCCGGCGCTGCCGATACCGAAGCCCGACTTGCCCACCACGTCCTTCACCCGGTAGGCGATCGACGAGTACCGCTTGTCGTCGGGGATGGTGGCCCGGTAGGCCTCGAAGGCCGCGCAGACCGCGTCGCGCTCCTCGGCGGCCAGCCTCCGCACGCCGTCGCCCTCGCGGAAGCGGCGGTCGTAGTCCTGCACCCGTGTCATCGAGTCCAGCAGGGACACGCGGCTGTTCAGCCGGCTGCGCTGGAGCACCTCGCGGATGCGGCCCTCGGTGGTGTCGAGCCGCAGCGAGAACGACTCGTCGCGGCTGTGTTCGGCGAACCAGCGCACCTGCTCGACGTAGGAGCGTACATAGGTCCCCACGAGCGCCTCGATGTCCTCGTCGGAGAACGCCTTGCGCCAGCACAGCAGGGACACGCTGGCCACGAACCGCTGGATGTCCCAGGTGAAGTGGCCCAGGTAGGCCTCGTCGAAGTCGTTGACGTCGAAGATGAGCGCACCCTGGGCGTCCATGTAGGTGCCGAAGTTCGCGGCGTGCAGGTCGCCCTGGATCCACACCCGCGAGGTGCGCTCGTCGATCCAGGGGTCCTCCACGCCGGCGACGTCGGCGTAGAACAGGCAGGCGCTGCCCCGGTAGAAGGCGAAGGGGTCGGCGGCCATCTTGCGGAACTTCGTGCGGAAGGCGTCGGGGGCGGCCGTCATGAGGTCGGAGAAGGCGTCGACGAGGGTCGCGACGATCTGCTCCTGGCGCTCGGTGTCGGAGGCGGTGGTGTCAAGAGCACTGAATTCGGACATGTCCGCATCTTCGCAGCGTCCCGCGGTGCCGTGCAGCCGCTCGCGCGCGGGTCGCGCGGGTTGTTCGCGCATCCGGTGCGCAGGGCGATGGGTGCACCACCGCCGGCGGGCGGCACCGCCGCCTTCCCGGGCGGCCGCGCCGGCGTAGTGGACCAGTGGGGGAGAGGTCTCTCGGAGGTCGCCGCCGCACGGGGATCACCACGGGTCCCACCCGCACCCACCTGCGCATCGGTGTGTCCCCGGTCTCATCCAGCGGTCTGTGCGGCCGGGGTGGAGGTGCTTGAAGAAGAGACCATTGGTATAGACCTGTAGAAATGCTTCGGCCTGCGAAAACATCGGTATTAGGGTGGGGTGAGAGGTGGAAACGCGTCAGCTGGGTAGAGTCGCGCGCATTCCAGGACGAGCGGCCGTTTCCGGTCCTTCCGACAGCAGGGAGCCACCGTGCCCAAGTACGTTTACGAGTTCGCCGAGGGCAGTAAGGATCTGAAGGATCTGCTCGGCGGCAAGGGCGCCAACCTGGCCGAGATGACCAATCTGGGCCTGCCCGTGCCCCCGGGGTTCACCATCACCACCGAGGCCTGCCGGTACTTCCTGACCAACGACGCCATGCCCGAGGGCATCGACGCCGAGATCGACGCCAAGCTGGGCACTCTGGAGCGCGCGATGGGCAAGCGGCTCGGCCAGGCCGACGATCCGCTGCTGGTCAGCGTCCGCTCCGGCGCCAAGTTCTCCATGCCCGGGATGATGGAGACAGTCCTCAACATCGGCCTCAACGACGAGTCGGTGCACGGCCTCGCCGCCCAGTCCGGCGACGAGCGCTTCGCCTGGGACTCCTACCGGCGGCTGATCCAGATGTTCGGCAAGACCGTGCAGGGGATCGGCGGCGAGTTGTTCGACGACGCCTTCGAGGAGGTCAAGCGGCAGAAGGGCGTCACCGGCGACCTGGACCTGGACGCCGCCGACCACCGCAAGCTCGTCGAGCTGTTCAAGGGGATCGTGGCCGAGCACACCGGCAGGGAGTTCCCCTCCGACCCGCGCGAGCAGATGGACCTGGCCGTGCGCGCCGTGTTCGGCTCCTGGACCGCGCCGCGCGCCGTGCTCTACCGCCGCCAGGAGCGCATCCCCGTGGACCTGGGCACGGCGGTCAACGTGTGCGCCATGGTGTTCGGCAACATGGGCATGGACTCCGGCACCGGCGTCGCCTTCACCCGCGATCCCGCATCGGGCCGCCAGGGCGTCTACGGCGACTACCTGCAAAACGCCCAGGGCGAGGACGTGGTCGCCGGCATCCGCAACACGGTTCCGCTGGCCGACCTGGAGCGCCTCGACCCCGCGAGCTACAGCGAGCTCCTGTCGATCATGGAGACGCTGGAGAACCACTACCGCGACCTCTGCGACATCGAGTTCACCATCGAGCGCGGCAAACTGTGGATGCTGCAGACCCGGGTGGGCAAGCGCACCGCCGCCGCGGCCTTCCGTATCGCCGACCAGCTCGTCGACCAGGGCATGATCACCCTCGACGAGGCCCTCTCCCGTGTCACCGGAGACCAGCTCGCCCAGCTGATGTTCCCGCGCTTCGCCGAGGACGCCCAGGGCCACCTGCTGGGCAGGGGCATGAACGCCTCGCCCGGCGCCGCGGTGGGCAAGGTCGTCTTCGACTCCGAAGCCGTCGTCACGCGGGCCCACGACGGCGAGGACGTCATCCTGTGCCGGCGCGAGACCAACCCCGACGACCTCGAAGGCATGCTCTCGGCTGCGGGCATCCTCACCAGCCGCGGGGGCAAGACCTCCCACGCCGCCGTCGTGGCGCGCGGCATGGGCAAGACCTGCGTGTGCGGTACCGAGGAGCTCGACATCGACGTCAAGAACCGCCGGATCACCGCGCCGAGCGGAGAGGTCGTCGAGGAAGGCGACGTCGTCTCCATCGACGGCACCAGCGGCCGCGTCTACCTCGGCGAGGTGCCCGTGGTCGCCTCGCCCGTCGTGCGCTACTTCGAGGGCGAGATCGACCCCGCCGCCGACGACGCCGACGACCTCGTGCGCGCCGTGGACCGCATCATGCGCCACGCCGACTCCGCGCGGCGGCTGCTGGTGCGCGCCAACGCCGACAACGCCGACGACTCCGCCCGAGCCCGCCGCATGGGCGCCGAGGGCGTCGGGCTGTGCCGCACCGAGCACATGTTCCTCGGTGACCGCCGCCGACTCGTCGAGCGGCTCATCCTCGCCGACAACGACGCCGAACAGCAGGAGGCCCTGGACGGGCTGCTGTCCCCGCAGCGTGGCGACTTCGCCGAGGCGTTCGCGGCCATGGACGGCCTGCCGGTGACCGTGCGGCTGCTCGACCCGCCGCTGCACGAGTTCCTGCCCGACTTCACCGAGCTTTCGGTGCGCGTGGCACTGGCCGAGTCGCGCGGCGAGGATCCCGAGGAGGACCGGCGGCTGCTGCAGGCGGTGAGCAGGCTGCACGAGCAGAACCCGATGATGGGCCTGCGCGGCGTGCGGCTGGGCCTGGTGGTACCCGGCCTGTTCACCATGCAGGTGCGCGCGATCGCCCAGGCGGCCGCTCAGCTGCTGAGCGAGGGCCGCCGCCCCCGGCCGGAGGTCATGATTCCGCTGGTGGGCACGGTCCAGGAGCTGGAGATCATCCGCGAGGAGGCCACGCGCGTGCTGAGCGAGGTCGCCGAGGAGTACGGCGTCGAGCTGGACTTCCCCGTCGGAACCATGATCGAGCTGCCGCGCGCGGCGCTGACGGCCGGGCAGATCGCCGAGAGCGCCGAGTTCTTCTCCTTCGGCACCAACGACCTCACCCAGACCGTCTGGGGTTTCTCCCGCGACGACGTCGAGGCCTCGTTCTTCTCCGCCTACCTGGAGAAGGGCGTCTTCGGGGTGTCCCCGTTCGAATCGCTGGACGTGGAGGGCGTCGGGCGGCTCATCGACATCGCCGTCGAGGAAGGGCGCGCCGCACGGCCCGGGATCAAGCTCGGCGTGTGCGGCGAGCACGGCGGCGATCCCGACTCGGTGCACTTCTTCCACCGCGCCGGCCTGGACTACGTCTCCTGCTCGCCGTTCCGCGTGCCCGTGGCCCGGCTGGAGGCCGGCCGGGCCGCGGTGCGCGGCTGAGCCGGCGCGGGGCCCGGGCCGGCGCGGCCCCGTCGGCGCCGGGCGGCGCCCCGCAGGCGGATGCCGCCCGGCGCAGCAACGCCCGCGGTGTCGGTTATCGTCAGGTATCCGACGAGCGAACCGGGGGGTGAGCGGTGCCAGCTGGGGGCGACGATCGCGGCGCCGGCGTGCCGAACGAGCCGGCCGGACACGAACCGGGCGCGACCCGGGTCTTCTCCCGGCCGGGATCCGGCGTGCCGGATTCCCCTCAAGACCGCACGCAGCCGCTCTCCCGCGAGGATTACCCGGGGGCCGAGGCACCGGGGGAGCGGGCGGCGGACGCCTACGGCCCCACCGCGTCCTCCGGACCGGCCGACCGCGCCGCCCCCTACGGCGGCGGTGATCCGGGTGCCGGCGCCGATCCGGTCGGTGCCGGCGGCGAGGAGCGGACCAGAGTCCTGCGGCGCACCGGCCCATCGCCCGGCACGGTCCCCGGGTCCCAGCGGGAGCCCGACCCCGCCGGGCCCGAGCCCCGCGCGCCGTACCGGCGCGGCGGTGGGCCGGGCGGGTCGCCGCCCCGGCCGCCCCGGCGGCGCCGCTTCCGGCTGCGCTGGTTCGTGGCGCTGGTGCTGCTGCTCGTGCTCGCGGCCCCGCCCGCCACGTGGGCGTGGGTGTGGTACACCGCGCGCGCCGACGAGCGCCCCGCCTCCGACGCGATCCTCGTGCTGGGCGCCAGCCAGTACAACGGCCGTCCTTCGCCGATCTTCGAGGCGCGGCTCGCCCACGCCGAGGAGCTCTACCGCGAGGGCGTCGCCCCCGTCCTCGTCACCGTGGGCGGGAACCAGCCCGGCGACAACTACACCGAGGGCGGCTCCGGGCGCGACTGGCTGGTCGAGCAGGGCGTGCCCGCCGACGACGTCGTCGCCGTCGAGGAGGGCGGCGACACCCTGCAGAGCATCACGGCGGTCGCCGGCGTCTTCGAGGAGCGGGACTGGTCCAGCGTGGTCATCGTCAGCGACCCGTGGCACAGCCTGCGCTCGCGCCAGATGGCCGAGGACCACGGTATGGAGGCGGCCACTTCGCCGTCGCGCTCGGGACCCGCTGTGATCGAGCGGGAGACCCAGATGTGGTACATCACCAGGGAGACCGCGTCGCTCTGGTACTACTGGCTCTTCGGTGACAGCACCGACATCGAGGTCGACGCGGCCTGATCCCGTCGGCGCCCGCAGCGGAAGGTCGCCGCAGCGTACGGGGTTGCGGCGGCGCCGCTGTCGGTGGCGTTGCATAGAGTCGACTGTGACCATGGCAGCGATCGACGAGACCCCACCGCCCGGATACAGCGCCGGCGACCGGCAGCGCTGGGCCCCCGAATCCGCGAAGAGCCGCTCCCGCAGCCCGTTCGAACGCGACAGGGCGCGGGTGCTGCACAGCTTCGCCCTGCGCCGCCTGGCCGCCAAGACCCAGGTGGTGCAGCCGGGCGCCAGCGACTTCCCGCGCACCCGGCTGACCCACTCGCTGGAGTGCGCCCAGATCGGCCGCGAGCTCGGCGGGGCGCTGGGGTGCGACCCCGACCTCGTCGAGGCCGCGTGCCTGGCCCACGACCTGGGACATCCGCCCTTCGGCCACAACGGGGAGAAGGCCCTGGACGCCGCAGCGGCGGCCTGCGGCGGTTTCGAGGGCAACGCGCAGAGCCTGCGGCTGCTCACCCGGCTTGAGGGCAAGGTCGTCGTCGACGGCGGCGCACTCGCCGGCGCCGCAGGCATCGGTCCGTCCGCGGAGTCGGCGAGCGCTGGCCTGAACCTCACCCGCGCGACGCTGGACGCCACACTGAAATACCCTTGGCCGCGCGGCAGCGGAGACGGGCAGAAGTTCAACTGCTACCCCGACGACCTGGCGGTCTTCGAATGGATCCGCGCGGGCGCCGCGGACGCCGGCGGCGGTCTGCCGCCGCTGTGCTTCGAGGCCCAGGTCATGGACTGGGCCGACGACGTCGCCTACTCCGTGCACGACCTGGAGGACGCGCTCTACGCCGGTATGATCCGGCTTCCCGCGCTGCACAGCAGCGCCGAGCGCGCCGAGGTGTGCGCGGTGGCCGCCGCGCTCTACGCCGACGCCGGGCGGGGCGAACTCGAAGAGGTCTTCGCCGAGCTGATGGCCGAGCCCTTCTGGCCCAAGGAGTTCTCCGGCGACCTGGGGTCGCTGGCGGCGCTGAAGAACCTCACCAGCGAACTGATCGGCCGCCTGTCCCGGTCGGCCGTGCAGGCCACCCGCGCGTCCTGCGGCCCCGAGCCCATCACCCGCTACACCGCCGACCTGGTCCTCCCGCGCCGCAGCCTGCTCGAATGCGCCCTGCTCAAGGCGCTGACCGCCCACTACGTCATGGGTCGCACGGAGGCCGCGGCCTACCAGGCCCGCGAGCGCGAGATCGTGACCGGACTCGTCGACGCGGTCCACCGGGGAGCCCCCGCCACCCTCGACGGCCCCTTCCGCGCCGCCTACGAGCAGGCGCCGGACGACACCGCCGCCCTGCGCGTGGTCATCGACCAGATCGCGTCCCTCACCGACACCTCGGCCCGCGCCTGGTACGAGCGGCTCGCCGGATGACCGCGTGTTCGCGGGGAGGGGAGAGCGTGGTCGGCGCGGGAAGCAGCGCCGACCGGCGGGCCTACCGCGGCCGGCTGCGCGACCTAGGCGACCGGGCTTTCCCCCGTTGATCTTGTACTTACGGTCACATGTGATCGCTCACAATGACCGTAGGTACAAGATCAACGCTGATGCGAAGAGCCGGGACCGGGCCGGCCGCCGCGTCGGGTGGGTGACCGGCGGACGTCGGCTGCGGCGGGCGCGGGCACAACCCACCGCCTTCGCCGCCCTCCGCCGTGAACGCGACCGGCGGGCGCCCGGTGCGATGGCCGCCGGGCTCAGCCCGGCACCGTGCTAGCGTGGCGCACACCCGGAGCCGGAGTCGCCGCGCCTTCGGGCGGCCGTGCCGCCGTGCCCGTCGTACCGGGCGCCGGACCGAGGAGGTGAGCCCGATCCCCGCTGTGGTAGGCAGGGCGCTTCCCGCCTGTGGTCGCTTCACCGACTCGCTCTAGGCGGCCGCCGGGGAGGCCCGCAGAGGCACCCCGAGAGGCTACATGCCGATTTCGACGCCATCCCTTTCCTTCTCCTCCGTCGTCGCCCGGCTGCGCCGGGCCGGATGCGTATTCGCCGAGGACGAGGCCGAGATCCTGCTTTCCTGCACCCGCGGCTGCGACGGCCTGGAGGCGATGGTCGAGCGGCGGGAGGCGGGGGAACCGCTGGAGTACGTCGTGGGCTGGGCGGAGTTCTGCGGACGGCGCATGTCCGTCGAGCCCGGGGTGTTCGTCCCGCGCAGGCGGACCGAGTTCCTCGTGGGCCGGGCGGTGGACCTGGCGCCCGAGCGGCCGGTGGCGGTGGACCTGTGCTGCGGGTCGGGTGCCCTCGGTGCGGCGCTGGCCGCAGCCCGCCCCGGGACCGAACTGCACGCCGCAGACCTCGACCCGGCGGCCGTGCGGTGCGCGCAGCGCAACCTCGCCGACGTCGGCGGGCGGGTCTACGCAGGCGACCTCTACGATCCGCTGCCGCGCAGCCTGCACGGGCGCGTCGACGTGCTGCTGGCCAACGTGCCCTACGTGCCCACCGGCGAGATCGCGCTGCTGCCCGGCGAGGCCCGCGATCACGAGGCGCGTGCGGCGCTCGACGGCGGCCGCGACGGGCTGGCGGCGCTGCGCCGGGTGAGCGCAGCGGCGCCGGACTGGCTCGCGCCGGGCGGGTGCCTGCTCTTCGAGGTCAGCGAGCGCCAGGCGCCCGCAGCCGCGGCGATCGCCGCGGCCGACGGGCTCGCCGCGCGCGTGGCCGCCGACGAGGACGCGGGCGCCACGGTGGTCGTCGCGACGGCCCCTGAGGGCTGACCCGCCGGGGACGCCGAGCGACCGACTGCGCGCCGGCCGCCTCGGCCCGCGCCGGCCGCCTCGGCCCGCGCCGGACTCGCCGCTGGCCGGCCGCCTGGCCGCCTCACCTCCCGCTCTCCCCGCCGCGCCCCGGCGTGCCGACGGCGACCGCCGCGCGTGTCGGGCGCATCACCGCGGGTTCCGCCGGGCCGTGTTTGCCGACCTGTTGTGAGCCGGGTTACGTGCACCTCTTGACGGGGACGAATGTTAGCGCTAACAATGTTGCCCACGTCACCAGCGCGCAAACAGCGCGTTTCGCACGTCGATGCAGCAGGAGTACGCATGTCGGTACCCGTTGGGCGCAGTCCGGTCATGGCCGACGTAGCGCGGCTGGCCGGAGTGTCCCATCAGACCGTCTCGCGCGTGCTCAACGGACACCCCAACGTCCGCACCGAGACCCAGGCCCGGGTCCAGGCCGCGATCGAGGAACTGGGCTACCGCCGCAACTCCTCGGCGCGGGCGCTGGTCACCCGGCGCACCGGCGTGATCGGCGTCGTCGCCTTCGACACCACCCACTACGGCCCCGCTCAGACTTTGTCGGGCATCGAGCACGCCGCCCGCGCCGACGGCTACTTCCTCAGTGTGGTGACGCTGCAGACGGTCACCCGCCAAGCCGTCAGCGAGGCGATGGACTACCTCGCCCAGCAGTCGGTCGAGGGCTACATCGTCATCGCGCCCAAACGCGCGGTCGTCGAAGGACTGGCCGGACAGCCCGCCGATCGCCCGGTTGTGGCGGTCGAGGGCGGCGAGGCTCCGGACCTGCCCGTGGCCTGCGTCGACCAGGAAGGCGGCGGCTACCTCGCCACGCGCCACCTGCTCGACCAGGGCCACCGCACGGTCCACCACATCGCCGGGCCCGACGACTGGCTGGAGTCCGAGGGCCGTATCGCCGGCTGGCGCCGGGCGCTGGCGGAGGCGGGGGCTCCGGTGCCGGAGCCGCTCTACGGCGACTGGCGGCCCCGCTCGGGCTACCGGATCGGCGCGCAGCTGGCCGGCGACCCCGACGTCTCCGCCCTGTTCGTGGCCAACGACCAGATGGCGCTGGGTGCGCTGCGGGCGCTGGGCGAGGCCGGGGTGCGGGTGCCCGACGACGTCAGTGTCATCGGCTTCGACGACATCCCCGAGTCCGAGTTCTTCACCCCGCCGCTGACCACGGTGGCCCAGGACTTCAGCGAAGTGGGCCGCCGCGGCATAGAACTGCTCATCGACATGCTGGAGGCCCCCGCCGAATCCACCTCCCTGCACCCGGCGCGCAGCGTGGTGCCCGCCCGCTTGGTCGCCCGAGTCAGTACCGCCCCCGCCCGCGCCTGAGCCGACCGCCCCTCGGAGGATCCCCATGGACGAGAAGGACGAGAATGTGAGCGCTCACAACGACGACGTCGTCATCGGCGTCGACTTCGGAACCCTTTCGGGGCGCGCGGTCGTCGTCCGGGTCGCCGACGGCGCCGAACTGGCCAGCGCCGTGCACGAGTTCGAGCACGGTGTCGTCTCGCAGACCCTGCCCGGCTCCGGCACTCCGCTCGCCCCCGACACCGCACTGCAGGTGCCCGAGGACTATCGGGCGGTGCTGCGCCACACCGTGCCCAAGGCACTGGCCGCCGCGGGCGTGTCGCCCCAGCGCGTCGTCGGCATCGGCACCGACTTCACCGCCTGCACCGTGCTGCCCACCACCGCCGACGGCACCCCGCTGTGCGAACTGCCCGAGTTCGCCGACCGCCCCCACGCATACGCCAAGCTGTGGAAGCACCACGCCGCCCAGCGCGAGGCCGACGACATCAACGCCCTGGCCGCCGAACGCGGCGAGGACTGGTTGGCCCGCTACGGCGGCAAGATCAGCTCCGAGTGGCAGTTCGCCAAGGGCCTCCAGGTCCTGCGCGAGGACCCCGAGGTCTACCGGCGCAGCGACCGCTGGATCGAGGCCGCCGACTGGATCGTGTGGGTGCTGTGCGGCGCCGAGACCCGCAACGTCTGCACCGCCGGCTACAAGGGCATCTACCAGGACGGCGCCTGGCCCGACCGCGACTACCTGGCCGCGCTGCACCCCGACTTCGCCGGCTTCGCCGAGGAGAAACTCGCCCATCCGCTCATGCAGTTGGGCGAGCGCGCCGGGGGCCTCTCCGCCTCCGCCGCAGCCCTCACCGGGCTGCCCGAGGGGATCGCGGTGGCCGTCGGCAACGTCGACGCCCACGTCACGGCCGCCGCGGCGCAGACCGTCGAACCCGGCAGGATGCTCGCCGTCATGGGCACCAGCACGTGCCACGTGATGAACGGCGAGTCCCTGGCCGAGGTCCCGGGCATGTGCGGCGCGGTGCGCGACGGCATCGCCCCCGGCTACTGGGGCTACGAGGCCGGCCAGAGCGGCGTCGGCGACATCTTCGCCTGGTTCGCCCAGAGCCACATGCCGGCCGAGTACCAGCGCGAGGCCGACGAGCTGGGCGTCTCCGCGCACGACCTGCTCTCGCGCAAGTCCGCCGACCAGCCCGTCGGCGGCCACGGCCTCGTCGCCCTGGACTGGCACAGCGGCAACCGATCGGTGCTGGTCGACCACAGCCTCTCCGGCGTGATCTGCGGGCTGACCCTGGCCACCCGGCCCGAGGAGGTCTACCGCGCGCTGGTGGAGTCCACCGCCTTCGGCACCCGCACCATCTTCGACGCGTTCACCGGCTCCGGCGTGCCCGTCGAGGAGGTCACCGTCGCCGGCGGCCTCAAGCGCAACGCCTACGTCATGCAGATCTACGCCGACGTGCTCAACCGCCCCCTGCACGTCGCCGACTCCGACCAGGGCCCGGCGGTGGGCTCGGCCATCCACGCCGCCGTGGCGGCCGGCGCCTACGCCGACATCCGGACCGCCTCGGCGGCCATGGGCGGCGCCACCCGCGACGCCGTCCTGCCCGACCCCGAGCGCGCCGCAGCCTATGACCGGCTCTACGCCGTCTACACCGAGCTGCACGACCACTTCGGCCGCGGCGGCAGCGACGCGCTGCACCGCCTGCGCGCCGTCCGCAACGAGAGCCTCACCCGTTGAAGGACGCCATGACAGCACTGTCCACACTCCCCCCGGAGACCGCCGAAGCGCTGCACGCCACGCGCGAGAAGGTGTGCGCCCTGCACGCCGAGCTGACCCGCTGGAACCTGGTCACCTGGACCAGCGGAAACATCTCCGAGCGGGTACCCGGCACCGACCTGATCGTCATCAAGCCCAGCGGAGTCACCTACGAGGATCTGACCCCGGCCTCGATGGTCGTCTGCGACCTGCACGGCGCCCCGATCGAGGACGGCTGCTCCCCCTCCAGCGACACCGACGCCCACGCCTACGTCTACCGCCACATGCCCGAGGTCGGTGCGGTGGTGCACACCCACAGCACCTACGCCACGGCCTGGGCGGCCCGGGGCGAAGCCGTCCCGTGTGCCATCACGGCGATGGCCGACGAGTTCGGCGACGACATCCCCGTGGGGCCCTTCGCCCTCATCGGCGGCGACGACATCGGCCGCGGCATCGTCGCCACCCTCACCGGCCACCGGTCGCCGGCGGTGCTGATGGCCCAGCACGGGGTCTTCACCATCGGCAAGGACGCCAAGTCCGCCGTCAAGGCGGCTGTGATGTGCGAAGACGTCGCTCGCACCGTGCACCTGGCCCGCCAGCACGGGCCCGTCCACCGGCTCGCCCAGGAGCACATCGACGCCCTCTACGACCGCTACCAGAACGTCTACGGCCAGAGAAAAGGGACCGACTCGTGAGCGAACGCCTTCCCACCATCGGGATCCTCGGCATCATGCAGCCCCTCTACGACGACATGATCCCGGGCATCACCGACCGGCAAGCCGGCTACGCGCGCCGGATCGCCGACAGCCTGGCCGACGTGGCCGACTGCGTCGTCGCCGACCCGGTACGCGGGCGCGCCGACGCCGAGCGGGCGATGCAGGGCTTCGAGAACGACGACCTGGACGGCGTCCTCGTCGTCATGCTCACCTACGGCCCCTCCCTGCGCGTCACGCGGGTGCTGCACGAGGCGCGGCTTCCGCTGTGCCTGGCCAACATCCAGCCCGACCCGGTGGTGACACCGGAGTGGGACATGGACGACATGACCTACAACCAGGGCATCCACGGTGCGCAGGACACCGCCAACGCCATGGTGCGCGCCGGCCGCGCCTTCGACGTCATCACCGAGGAGTGGCCCGGCGACGCCTTCCGCGAGCGCGTCGGCCGCTGGGCCCGCGCCGCCCGCGCCGTCACCGCCTGGAAGCGCCTCAAGATCGGCATCTTCGGCTACGCCATGAACGGCATGGGCGACGCCCGTGTCGACGAGACCGCCTGGATGCGCAAGCTCGGCCCGGAGATCGAGTACATCGCCCCCGGCGAACTGCACCGCACCATGGCCGAGCTGCCCTCCTCGGCGGTCGAGGCGCTGATGGCCGAGGAGGACGAGCGCTTCGAGGTCGACGAACGCCTGTCCAAGCAGGAGCGCGACGACCACGCGCGCATGCAACTGGCCCTGGAGCGGCTGCTCGTCGACCGCGCGTGCGGCGCCTACTCCACGCACTTCGACGCCATCGCCGAGGACGGCAGGTTCACGCGGCTGCCGATGGCATCGGCCTCCAGCCTGATGGCCCAGGGCTACGGCTTCGCCGGCGAAGGCGACGCGCTGGCCGCCTCCGTCGTCTACGCCGGCCACCAGCTCGCCGGCGACGGGCACTTCACCGAGATGTATGCGATGGACTTCCCCACCGACTCGATCCTGATGAGCCACATGGGGGAGGGCAACTGGAAGGTCGCCCGCGACGACGAGCCGGTGCGGCTGATCAAGCGCCCGCTGGGCATCGGCGGCCTGGACGACCCGCCCACACTGCTGTTCCGCATCCAGCCCGGCCCGGCGACGCTTGCCTCGCTGGTCGCCTTGGGCGGCGAGCGCTTCCGGCTGGTGGTGGCCGAGGGCGAGGTCCTGGACTCCCAGAAGCTGCCGGCCCTGGAGATGCCCTACGGCCAGTTCCGCCCCGCCTCGGGCGTGCGGGCCTGCATGGACGCCTGGCTGCGCGCCGGCGGCACCCACCACATGGTGATGAACCTCGGTCGCACCGCCGCCGACTGGAAGGTCTTCTGCGACATGGCCGACATCGACTTCGTCCAGGTCTGACACGCGAATGCGGCCGCGGGTCCGACCCCTGCGGCCGCACCCCGCCGACACCGGCGCCCCCGCCGGGCGGTCGCCGGTGGGGGCGACACCTGCACCCGCATCCGCCGACAGCACGTACACCGACCGGCACGCACAGCACACGCACCCAGCGCGCGACCTTCGCGTGAAGGCCGGCCGAGGCGCCCCATTCGCCTCCGGCCGGCCCGCAGGGGCGCCGCAGACGCGCCTCCATCCAGCGGCCTTTGGGGGGCGGCCGCACCAGCGCAGCGAGAGCAGAGGAGTCGCCATGCGCAAACAAGAGACCACCGGCTCCCGGTCGGCCCCCGTCCTGGGACGGCGCGCGTTCCTGGCCGCCGGCATGGCCGCGGCCGGGACGGCCCTGGCCGGCTGCGGCCCGGCCGACACGGTGCTCAGCGGCAAACAGCGGCTGCGCCAGTGGAACCTCTTCACCGGCGGCGACGGCGCCCGCATGGTGGAAATGCACGAGGCCTACCGCAAGCAGCACCCCGGCATCGATTTCCAACCCTCCACATTCCAGTGGGGAAACCCCTACTACACCAAGTTCGCGATGGGCGCCGCGGGCGGTCGCGCCTTCGACATCGCCACCCTGCACGTCTCCCGCATCCGCGGCCTGGGCGCCGGCACCCTCCTCTCCCCTGTGCCCACCGACCTGCTCGCCCAGCACGGCATCACCCGCGACACCATCACGCCCAACATCTGGGACAAGTGCACGATCGACGGCGAGCTCTTCGCCATCCCGCTGGACACCCACTTGATGGTGAACTACTTCAACCGGCCCGTCTGCGAGGAGGCCGGGGTCCTGGACTCCGACGGCAACCTCGTAGCCGTCAGCGACGAGGACGAGTTCTTCGAGGTGTGCGCGGCCGTCAAGGAGGTGACCGGCCAGTACGGCGTCGTGACGGACACGACGCACGCCTGGCGCCCGTTCTGGTCGCTCTACCGCCAGCTCGGCGGTGAGCTCACGCTGGAGGGCGAACTGGGCATCGACGACGACAAGGCGCTGCGGGCCCTGGACTTCCTGCGCCGCCTCTCCCAGGACGGACTGGCGCCCAAGTCGTCCGACGGGGCGGCCACCCCCGCCAACTTCCAGAACGGGATCGCCGGACTGATGCTCTCCGGCAACTGGGAGCTGCCCACGCTCAAGGACGCCGGGATGGACTTCGGCATGCGGCCCTTCCCCGGCATCTACGGCGAGGAACTGGGGCAGGGCGACTCCCACTGCTTCGTCCTTCCGGTGCGCCGCGAACCCGACGAGGACGCCGTCGCCGCCGCCGTCGAGTACGCGGCCTGGATGCTCAAGAACAGTGTCACCTGGGCCGGCGGAGGCCATGTCCCCGCGTATACGCCGGTCACCGAAGGCCGGGAATACGCCGATCTGCAGCCGCAGGCGAACTACCGGCACGCCGCCGAGAACGTGCAGTTCGACCCCTCGGCCTGGTTCAGCGGATCGGCGGCCCAGCTGCAAGCGGACGCTGGCGCGATCTTCACCGGAGTGCACACCGGCGCGGTAACCCCCCAGGCCGCCCTAAACCGGTTCAAGCGCGCCGCCCAGAACCTCATCGACACCACTTCGCCGGTGTAAGCCGTGCGCCGCCCCCCCCTTCTCCGGAGCGTGAAATGACCGTGCACGCCAATCCCACGGAGACGCCGGACGCCGCGCCGGCGCCCCGGTCCTCATCCCCCCCTGCCGTGAGCGGAACCGCACGGCGGTCCGCGGCCGGTATCTGGTTCGTCCTGCCCTTCACCGTCCTGTTCGCCGTCTTCCTGATCTGGCCGCTGATCGCCGGACTGTGGGCCAGCTTCACCGACCGCAGCCTCGCCAAGGAGGACTCCTCCTTCGTCGGGTTGTCCAACTGGGTCGAGATGTTCGGCGACCCCGCGGTGTGGCAGTCGCTGTGGGTGACACTGCTGTTCACCCTGATCACCGTGCCGCCGCTGGTGGCGATCGCGCTGGCGATGGCGCTGCTGACCCATCGCGCGACCGCCCGCATCGGCTGGTTCCTGCGGTTCTCCTACTTCGCGCCGTTCCTGATGCCGGTGGCCGTGGTGACGCTGATCTGGGAGTGGATGTACCAGCCCGAATTCGGCATGATCAACGACCTCCTGGCCACCGTTGGAATCCCCGGGGTGTCCTGGCTCACCGGCGAGGACACCGTGCTTCCGGCCATCGCCCTCACGACCGTGTGGTGGACCGTCGGGTTCAACTACCTGCTCTACCTGGCGGCGCTGCAGGGCATCCCCGCTTACCTCTACGAGGCCGCCGCCCTCGACGGCGCCGGCGCCTGGCGGCGGTTCACCTCGATCACCGTGCCGCTGCTGCGCCGCACCACCACGCTGATCGTGCTGCTGCAGATGGTCGCCTCGCTCAAGCTGTTCGACCAGGCCTACCTCATGACCAACGGATCGGGCGGTCCCAACTACGCGGCCCGGCCCATCATCGGCTACATCTTCGAGAGCGGGTTCACCGGATTGCGCATCGGCTACGCATCGGCGATCTCGTATCTGTTCTTCGCCGTGATCATCGTCGTATCCGTCCTGCAGCTCCGCCTGTTCTCCCGGAAGGAGGACGCGGCATGACCTCCGCAACCCTCACCATCGCTGAGCGGCCCGGCACCCCTGCCGGCCCCGCCTCGGCGCGGCCCCGCCGCCGCTTCAAGGTCACCCCCGGCGGCGCCGCGATCGCCGTCCTGGCGCTGTTCCTCGCCGTGGTCTGGCTCCTGCCGCTGGTCTGGGCGATCCTGACCTCCCTCAAGCCCGAGCCCGAGACGACGGCCGTGCCGGTGCGCTGGCTTCCGCTGGAGCCCACCTTCGAGGCCTACCGCACGGTCATCGCGCGCGGCGAGCTGATGCAGTGGCTGATGAACAGCGTGATCGTCTCCGTCATGGTCACCGTTTTGACCCTGGTCACGTGCGTGATGGCAGCCTACGCCTTCTCCAAGACCGAGTTCTGGGGGCGCAAGTGGCTGTTCGTGCTGTTCATCGCCGGCATCCTGGTGCCGCCTCAGGTGCTGATCGTGCCGCTGTTCGACGAGATGACGTTCCTCGGCCTGGTCGACACCTACTGGGGCGTCGCACTTCCCCAGGTCGTCGCCCCGGTGATGATCTTCATCCTCAAACGGTTCTTCGACGCGATCCCGCGCGATTACGAGGAGGCCGCGAGGATCGACGGCGCCGGGCACCTGCGTGTGCTGTGGAACGTGGTGCTGCCGATGTCCGTACCGATCCTCGCCGCCGTGGGCATCTTCACCTTCGTCCAGGCGTGGAACAACTTCCTGTGGCCGTTCGTGGCGACCACCGATCCGGCGCTGATGACGGTGCCCGTGGGCCTGGGCACTGTCCAGAGCGCCTACGGGATCCTCTACGCCCAGCAGATGGCCGCCTCGGTCCTGGGCGCGGTCCCGCTGATCGTCGTCTTCATGCTCTTCCAGCGCCAAGTCGTGCGGGGCGTCACCGACGCCGGTCTGAAGTGACGGCGTGATGCCCCCCGCCTTTATCGGTGCCCCCGTTCGCGAGAAAGAGGAACCCCCATGCCGACGACGACCACCTGGCCCGGCAACTTCGTCTTCGGAATCGACAAGGTGCACTGGGGCCCCGACGGCCGGCCCCGCCTGAAGCCCTGACCCGACCGCGATCCGCACGCCCCGCAGGGCCGGCGCCCGCCGCCGGCCCCGCGCACGACCCGACACACAGCACGACCAGCCCTTGGGGGAACCCCGCCCATGCTCCACGCGTCGATGACCATCGATCCCGCCTTCCGCGTCGCTCCCGTGAACCGCCGTACCTTCGGTTCGTTCGTCGAGCACATGGGGCGCTGCGTCTACACCGGGATCTACGAGCCCGAGCACCCCGCCGCCGACGCCGACGGGTTCCGCACCGACGTGGCCGACCTCGTCCGCGAGTTGGGCGTCACCACCGTGCGCTATCCCGGCGGCAACTTCGTCTCCGGCTACCGGTGGGAGGACGGCGTGGGGCCCAAGGACCAGCGCCCGGTGCGGCGCGAGCTGGCCTGGCACTCCACCGAGACCAACCAGTTCGGGCTGGACGAGTTCGCGGCCTGGACCCGCAAGCTCGGCATCGAGCCGATGATGGCGCTCAACCTGGGCACCCGGGGCCTGCAGGAGGCCATCGACCTGCTCGAGTACGCCAACCACTCCGGCGGCACCCGGATGTCGGACCTGCGTATCGCCAACGGCAGCCCGCAGCCGCACGGCATCGGCATGTGGTGCCTGGGCAACGAGATGGACGGCCCCTGGCAGATCGGCCACAAGACCGCCCACGAGTACGGTCGGCTGGCCGCCGAGGTCGCGCGGGCCATGCGGATGAGCGACCCGGGCCTGGAGCTGGTCGCCTGCGGCTCCTCGGGCCCGGAGATGGCGACCTTCGGCGCCTGGGAGGCCGAGGTGCTGGAGCAGACCTACGACCACGTCGACTACATCTCCCTGCACTCCTACTACGAGGAGCACAACGGCGACCTGGCCAGCTTCCTGGCCTCCGGCGCCGAGATGGACGCCTTCATCGAGTCCGTGGTCGCCACCGCCGACGCCGTGCGCGCCAAGCTGGGCGCCACGAAACGCATCCGGCTCTCCTTCGACGAGTGGAACGTGTGGTACCGGATGCGCTTCGAGGCCGAGGAGCCCAGCACCGAGTGGCCGGTGGCGCCGCGCGTCATCGAGGACCGGTACCACGTCGCCGACGCCGTGGTCTTCGGCAGCCTGCTCATCTCGCTGCTGCGGCACAGCGACCGCGTGACCGCCGCCAGCCTCGCTCAGCTCGTCAACGTCATCGCGCCGATCATGACCGAGCCCGGCGGTCCCGCCTGGCGCCAGACCACCTTCCACCCCTTCGCGCTGACCTCCGCCAACGCCAAGGGCACCGTGCTTCGGGTGGAGCCGCAGAGCCCGGTGCGCGAGACCGCCCGCTACGGGGAGGTGCCCCTCGTCGACGCGGTCGCCACCCATGACCCCGAAAACGGCGAGGCCGCGCTCTTCCTGGTCAACCGCGCCACCGACGAGCCGGTCACCGTCGACGTGGACCTGCGCGGCCTGCGCGCCGACCGCGTCGCCTCCTGCCTGACCCTGCACGACGAGGACGTCTACGCCGCCAACACCCGCGAGCGGCCCGACCGCGTCGTACCGCGTGAGAACACAGACGTCCGGCTGGAGGGCGGCCGCCTGACGGCCGTACTCCCGCCGGTCTCGTGGACGGTGCTCAAGCTCGCCCTCTCGCTCGCCTGAGCGGCACCGCCCCCGATCCCCCCATGGAAACCCACCCCAAGGAGCACACGATGAAGCGGACTCCCTCCGCCATCCTCTCCGCGGCCCTCGCCGCGGTCATGGTGTTCGCGCTGAGCGCCTGCGGCGGCGTCGGCGACGCCGCCCAGCAGGGCGGCGAGAACGGCACCGTCGGCATCGCGATGCCGACCAAGTCGTCCGACCGCTGGGTCGCCGACGGCAAGAACATGGTCAAGATGTTCAAGGAAGCCGGCTACGCCACCGATCTGCAGTACGCCGAGGACGTGGTCGAGGACCAGGTCGCCCAGATCGAGAACATGATCACCCGCGACGTCGACGCCCTGGTCATCGCGGCGATCGACGGCGAGGCGCTCACCGACGTGCTGCAGATGGCAGCCGACAGCGACATCCCCGTCATCTCCTACGACCGCCTGATCAACGGCAGCGAGCACGTCGACTACTACGCCACCTTCGACAACTTCCAGGTGGGCGTGCTGCAGGCCTCCTACATCGAGGAGTCCCTGGACCTGGAGAACGAGGAAGGCCCCTTCACCATCGAGCTGTTCGGCGGCTCGCCCGACGACAACAACGCCTACTTCTTCTACGACGGCGCCATGTCGGTCCTGCAGCCCTACATCGACGAAGGCAAGCTGGAGGTCCTCAGCGGCCAGACCGAGATGGACCAGATCGCCACCATGCGCTGGAGCGGCGCCGAGGCCCAGTCGCGCATGGACAACCTGCTCAGCTCCCACTACTCCAACGAGCAGCTCGACGCGGTCCTCTCGCCCTACGACGGCATCAGCATCGGCGTCATCTCCTCGCTCAAGGCCGTGGGCTACGGCAGCGACGACCGCCCGCTTCCGGTGATCACCGGTCAGGACGCCGAGCTCGCCTCGGTCAAGTCGATCATCGCCGGCGAGCAGACCCAGACGGTCTTCAAGGACACCCGCGAGCTCGCCGAGGTGGCCGTGAACATGACCGAATCGGTGCTGGACGGCAAGGAGCCCGAGGTCAACGACACCGAGAGCTACGACAACGGAGAGAAGGTCGTGCCCGCCTACCTGCTGGAGCCGGTCTCGGTCGACGAGGACAACTACGAAGAGGCCCTCGTCGACAGCGGCTACTACGACGAATCGGAGCTGTCGTGAGGCGGTGCCGGACATGAGCGACGTACTGTTGCGGATGCGCGGCATCACCAAGGAGTTCCCCGGTGTCGTCGCGCTGGACGACGTGGACCTGGCCGTCGAACGCGGCGAGATCCACGCCCTGATGGGCGAGAACGGCGCCGGCAAGTCGACCCTGATGAAGGTGCTCAGCGGCGTCTATCCGCACGGCGACTACTCCGGCGAGATCCTGCTGGAGGGTCGCGAGTGCGCGTTCCACGGCATCAGCGACAGCGAGAAGGCCGGGATCGCCATCATCCACCAGGAACTGGCGCTCATCCCGCAGCTGTCGGTCGCCGAGAACATCTACCTCGGCAACGAGCGCACGCGCGGCCCCGGTCTCATCGACTGGGGCCGCACGGCCTCGATGGCGCGCGAGATGCTGCGGCGCGTGGGCCTGGAAGAGGACCCCACGGCGCCGGTGTCGACGCTGAGCGTGGGCCGGCAGCAGCTCGTCGAGATCGCCAAGGCGCTGTCGAAGCGGGTGGAGCTGCTGATCCTGGACGAGCCGACCTCGGCGCTGAACGAGGCCGAAAGCGACAACCTGCTGCGCCTGCTGCTGGAGCTCAAGGAGCAGGGCATCACCTCGATCCTCATCTCCCACAAGCTCGGCGAGGTCACCCGGGTCGCCGACTCGGTGACGGTGCTGCGCGACGGGCGCACGATCGAGACGATCGCCACGTCCTCGGGAAGCGTCGAGGAGGACCGCATCATCCGCGGGATGGTCGGCCGCGACCTCGACGAGCGCTACCCCGAACGCACCCCCGACATCGGCGGGGTGCGCTTCGAGGTGCGCGACTGGACCGTCGACCACCCCACCCAGCCGGGCCGGCGGGTGGTCGACGGCGCGGGGCTGAGCATCCGCCGCGGCGAGATCGTGGGACTGGCGGGGCTGATGGGCGCGGGCCGCACCGAGCTGGCGATGAGCGTGTTCGGCCGGTCCTACGGGCGCTACGTGGACGGTGCCGTCTACAAGGACGGCGAGCCGCTGCACGTGCGCGACGTCGACGACGCCATCGCCGGCGGCATCGCCTACGTGCCCGAGGACCGCAAGGAGCTCGGGCTGATCCTGGACGACGACATCCGGCGCAACCTGACCCTGGCCGGGCTGCACCGCGTCAGCAGGCGAACGCTGATCGACCCGGCCCGCGAGGCTGTGGCCGCCGACGAGATGCGCACCCGCATGCGGGTGAAAAGCAACGGCGTCAACCAGGCCACCGGCGAGCTCAGCGGCGGCAACCAGCAGAAGGTCGTGCTGGGCAAGTGGATGTTCGCCGAACCCGACCTGCTCATCCTGGACGAGCCCACGCGCGGCATCGACGTCGGCGCCAAGTACGAGATCTACACGATCGTGCAGCGCCTGGCCGCCGAGGGGGCGTGCGTGCTGATGATCTCCTCGGAACTGCCCGAACTGCTGGGCATGTGCGACCGGATCTATGCGATGTGCGAAGGGCGCATCACCGGGGAGGTGCCGCGCGAGGAGGCCGACCAGGAGAACCTGATGAAGCTGATGACCACGACGAAGGCGTGACGGGCCATGCAATCAACACCACTCGTGCGCACACTGCGCGACCTGGTGCGCAACAACGCGCGGCAGTACGGCATGGTGATCGCGCTGGCGGTCATCGTCGTGCTGTTCCAGATCCTCACCGGCGGCCTGCTCCTGCGGCCGCTGAACATCACCAACGTGATCATGCAGAACTCCTACGTGCTGATCCTGGCCGTAGGGATGATGCTGGTGATCATCACCGGGCACATCGACCTCTCGGTGGGCTCGGTGGTCGCGTTCACCGGCGCGGCCTCGACCGTGCTGATGACCAGTTGGGGGCTGCCGCCGCTGGTGGTGGTGCCGCTGGCCCTGGTCATGGGCGGTCTCATCGGCGCCTGGCAGGGATTCTGGATCGCCTACGTGCGCATTCCGGCGTTCATCGTCACCCTCGCCGGGATGCTCATCTTCCGCGGCGCCACCCTGATCGTGCTGGGCGGGCGCTCGATCGGCCCGCTGCCGCAGTCGGTGCGCATGTGGGCCAGCGGGTTCATCCCCGGCTTCACCGAGGGGCCCCACCTGCTGACGCTCGCGCTGGGCGCCGCCGGGTCGGTCGCCCTGGTGTGGATCCAGTGGCGGGTGCGCGCCCGCAACCTGCACTACGGTCTGCCGGCCCTCTCCGCGAAGATGACCGCGGCCAAGTCGGCGGCGACCGCGGCCGTGGTGATGCTGTTCGCCTACGCGCTGGCCGACTACAACGGGATCCCGATCGTGGGGCTGCTGCTGCTCGCCCTGATCGTGGGTTACGCCTTCCTGATGAAGTCGACCACCGCGGGTCGGCGCATCTACGCCGTGGGCGGCAGCGAGAAGGCCGCCCGCCTCTCCGGGGTGAAGACCCGGCGCACCACGTTCTGGGTGTTCGTCAACATGGGCGTGCTCTCGGCGCTGGCCGGCCTGGTCTTCGCCGCGCGGCTCAACGCGGCCACCCCGGGCGCGGGTGAGATGTTCGAGCTCGACGCCATCGCCGCGGCCTTCATCGGCGGGGCCTCGGCCTCCGGCGGTGTGGGAACCGTGATCGGTGCCGTCGTGGGCGCTCTGGTCATGGGCGTCATGAACAACGGCATGTCCATCATCGGCCTGGGCGTCGACTGGCAGCAGGCCATCAAGGGCCTGGTGCTGCTGGCCGCTGTGGCGTTCGACATCTACAACAAGCAGCGCGTCGGGTCGGGCCGCGCGGGCGGCAGCGCCGCCCGGAAGGGCTCGGGCGATCCGTCGCCGCCGCCCCGTGCTGCGCAGGCGGAGGGGGACGAGGACCGAACCGAGACGGTCTCGCCGGCACCGCCGCGCTGACGCCGCCGG
>NZ_JROO01000022.1 GCF_000826685.1 Streptomonospora alba | reverse complement strand
CGGCGGCGGCGCTGGCGGTCGTGCTCGCGGCAGGCGTCCTGGCCGCCGTCGACGCGGCAAGGAGCCCGTCCCCCGTGCACCGCATCGCCTACTTCGCCGACTGGAACACGGCCGTGCGCGGCTACCGGATCTCCGACGTCGCCGACAGCGGCGCGGCCGCCCGGCTCACCCGGCTGATGTGGGCCTTCGGCGAGATCAGCGCCGAAGGCCGCTGCCGCCTGCCCGCGGAGGACGCCCGCTGGGAGCTCTACCAGCGGCGCTACGACGCCGCCGACAGCGTCGACGGCGAGGCCGACTCCTACGACCAGCCGCTGGCCGGCGGTATCAACCAGCTGCGCAAGCTGCGCGCGCGGTACTCGGGCCTGGGTGCGAGCATCTCGCTGGGCGGCTGGAACACCTCCGTCCACTTCTCCCGGGCGGCGCGCACCCCGGAGGCGCGCCGGGAGTTCGTCTCCTCGTGCCTGGACCTGTGGCTGCGCGGCGACCTGCCGGTGCGCGACGGCGAGCCGCAGGGCGGCCCCGGCGCGGCGGCGGGCGTCTTCGACGGGATCGACCTGGACTGGGAGTGGCCCGGCGGCGACGGGCACCCCGACAACATCGAGCACCCCGACGACCGGCGCAACTTCACCCTGCTCGTGCGCGAGTTCCGCCGCCAGCTGGAGGCGCTGGAGCGCGAGACCGGGCGCGAGTACACGCTGTCGGCGTCGCTTCCCGGCGATACCGGGCGGATGCACGACGGCTACGAGCCGGAGGCCTACGAGGCGCTGGACTTCGCCACCGTGCAGGGCTACGACCTCGCCGGCCCGTGGAGCGGCACGACCGGCCACCACGCCCCGCTGTACGCCGACGGGCCCGCCGCGCCGGAGGAGAGCGTGCACAGCGCCGTGCAGGGCTACCTGGAGCACGGGCTGCCCGCCGGGAAGCTCGTTGTGGGCTTCCCCGGATTCGGCCGCGGCTGGCGCGGCGTGCCGGCGGGGGAGGCGTACGGGCGCGGTGAGACGCCCGAGGCCCCGGCCTCGGGCGACTACGGCGAGCACGCCGCCTCCTACGCCGAACTCCAGCGGCGCGACGGGCGGCGGTTCTTCGACCCCGTCAACGGCACCTACTGGCTGATCGACGGCAACGAGTGGTGGTCCTACGACACCCCCGACACCGTCGCCGTCAAAGGGGCCTACGTCCGCGACCGCGGCCTGGGCGGCCTCATGCTCTGGAACCTCGACATGGACCCCGAGGGCGAGCTGGTGCGCGCCATGGAGACCTCTCTCGACGCCTCGGGCGGATCCGGGGAGCCGCGGTAGGGACCTCAGCCGTCCCGGTACGTGTCGACGAGGCCGCGCTTGGGATGCCAGTGGCGGATGCGCAGCTCGTCGGAGGCCACCGAGGTGATCACGGCTTCGCTGATCAGGATGCGGAACAGGTGGAAGGCGGCCGGGTCGGCGCCGGGGTCGGAGAGCAGGGCGCGCGCCTCCGCCGGGTCGGTGACCTCCACCGCGATGCCGCCGACCTTGGCGTCGCCGGGATCCATCGACTCCTCGGGAGCGGCGTGCAGGGCCATGCGGCCGTCGCGCCGCAGATCCAGCGCCTTGCGGGCGCCCGGCATCGATCCGAGCAGCATCTGATCGCCGCGGAGATCCACCTCGGTGCCGCTGACCCGCGGGGAGCCGTCACCGCGCAGCGTCGCCAGGACGTGGTGCTTGGCGGCACCGAACGCGGCACGCACCTCGGCCGCGAAGGCGGACTGGGCTGCGGCGAACTCCTTCCAGGAGACGGCGGGCAGGGCTGCGGCGGATGTCGCCTTCGGCGAGTCACTGTGCATGCCGCCAGCCTGGCGCCTCGAACTGACACCTGACGTCAGGAATCGCCGACGCGTCGGCGGTTGTCTCTCCACGCGAGCCGCGCCACGCTGGGATCATGCCCGAAACGCCCTCCCCAACGGTCCTGCCCGACATCGACCTCGACGGCTTCGAGCGCGCCCTGCGCCGCGACGTCTCCGGCACGGTTGCCTTAGACGCCGGTACCCGGGCCCTCTACACCGCCGACGCCTCCAACTACCGGCACGTCCCCCTGGGCGTGGTGCTTCCGCACACCGTCGACGACGTCGTCGCGGCAGTGGCCGCGTGCAACACCTACGGGGTGCCGCTGACTCCGCGCGGCGGGGGCACCAGCATCGCCGGCAACTCCATCGGCCAAGGGCTGGTCATCGACACATCGCGCCACCTCACCGCTATCGAGGAGATCGACCCGCGGAGCCGGACCGCCCGCGTCCAGCCCGGGGTCATCCTCGACGATCTGCGTGCGGCCGCGGCCCCCCACGGGCTCACCTTCGGCCCCGACCCCTCCACGCACAGCAGGTGCACCATCGGCGGGATGATCGGCAACAACTCCTGCGGCTCCCACTCGGTCGCCTGGGGCACCACCGCCGACAACGTCGAGTCGCTGGACGTGCTGCTGCACGACGGCACCCGCATGACGGTCGGCGCCACCGGCCGCGACGAGCTCGACCGGCTGGCCGCCCTGCCCACACGGGAGGGCCGGATCTACGCGTCCCTGCGCGACCTGGTCAACACCTACATGGGCGACCTGCGCACCGGCATGCCCCAGCTCTCCCGGCGCGTCTCCGGCTACGCGCTGGACCGGCTGCTGCCGGAGAACGGCGGCCAGCTCGCCCGCGCGCTCACCGGCACCGAGGGCACCTGCGTGACCGTGCTCGGGGCGACGGTGCGGCTGGTGGAGTCGCCGCCCGCGCGCATCCTCGTCGTCTTGGGCTACCCGGACGCGCCGGCGGCCGCCGACGCCGTGCCCGAGCTGCTCCAGCACAGCCCGCTGACCGTCGAAGGGCTCAACGAGCAGCTCGTATCGCGCGTGCGGCGCCCCGGCGAAGGGCGCACCGAGCTGCCCGCGGGCGGGGCCTGGCTGATGGTGGAGGTCGGAGGCGCCGACGCGGCCGAGGCCGCCGATCGCGGCAAGACCATGCTGCGCTCGCTGACGGGAGCGGCCCGCCCGATCGACTCGGCCGTGGTCGCCGACCCCGCGCACGCCCGGGCGCTGTGGCGCATCCGCGAGGAGGGCTCGGGGCTGGCCACGCGGGCGCCCGACGGCACCGAGGCCTGGCCGGGGTGGGAGGACGCGGCGGTGCCTCCCGAGCGCCTGGGCTCCTACCTGCGCGCCTACGACCGCCTGATGGACGACTACGGCTACCGCGGCGTGGTCTACGGCCACTTCGGCGAGGGCTGCCTGCACGTGCGTGTCGATTTCGGGCTGAGCGACGCCGAGGGGCGCGCCCGCTTCCGCTCCTTCATGGAATCGGCCGCCGACCTCGTGGCCGAGCACGGCGGGTCGGTCTCGGGCGAGCACGGAGACGGTCAGGCCCGCTCCGAGCTGCTGCCGCGGATGTACGGCGACCGGCTCATCCGCGCGTTCGGCGAGTTCAAGTCCGTCTGGGACCCCAACGACAGGATGAACCCCGGCGTCATCGTCGACCCCCGGCCGATGGACGACGACCTGCGCCAGGCGGCCGTGACCAGCGGACCCCTGACCGTCCTGGACTACCCGGAGGATCAGGGCGACTTCGCCCGGGCGATGCGCCGCTGCGTGGGAGTGGGCAAGTGCCGGCGCCACGAGGGCCCGGGGGTGATGTGCCCCAGCTACATGGTGACCCGCGAGGAGAAGGACTCCACGCGCGGGCGAGCCCGGATGCTGTTCGAGATGGTCAACGGCGAGGTGATCACCGACGGCTGGGCCTCGGAGGAGGTCCGCGACAGCCTGGACCTGTGCCTGTCGTGCAAGGGCTGCCGCAGCGACTGCCCGGTCAACGTCGACATGGCCGCCTACAAGGCCGAGTTCCTGCACCACCACTACCGCAACCGCGTGCGGCCGGCGTCGCACTACTCGATGGGGTGGCTGCCGCTGTGGGCGCGGCTGGCGGCGGTGGCGCCCGCGGAGGTCAACCGGGCGGGCGGCGCCCGCGGGCTCGGTGACGTGCTCAAACGGGTGGGCGGCATCGCGCCGCAGCGCCGCATCCCCGAGTTCGCGCGCACGACGTTCACCCGGTGGTTCCGCCGCCGCGCCCGCAGGCAGGAGGCGGGGACCGCCCAGCGGCTGCTCGGCGGTGTCCTCGGGCGCCGCCGCGGCACCGCCGCGCCCGCCGGCGAGGGGGACGGCGCACCGGCGGCCCAGCGGCGGGGCACTGTGGTGCTGTGGCCCGACACCTTCGGCAACTACCTGCACCCGCAGGTGCCCGCCGCGGCGGTGCGGGTGCTGGAGGACGCCGGGTTCCGCGTGGTGCTCCCCGAGGGGCAGGTGTGCTGCGGCCTGACGTGGGTCTCCACCGGTCAGTTGAGCGTGGCCCGGCAGGTGATGCGCCGCTCGCTGCGCGCGCTGGCCCCCCACGTCCAGGCGGGGGTGCCCGTCGTCGGGCTGGAGCCCAGCTGCACGGCCGCGCTGCGCTCGGACCTGCTGGAGCTGCTGCCCGGGGACGCGAGCGAGCGGGTGGCCGCGTCGGTGTACACGCTCTCGGAGTTCCTCGACACCTACGCCCCCGAGTGGGAGCCGCCGCAGGTGGACGCGAAGGCGATCAGCCAGGTGCACTGCCACCAGCACGCGGTCATCGGCTTCGACGCCGACCGCAAGCTCATGGAGCGCGCCGGGATCGACGGCGACGTACTGGATTCCGGCTGCTGCGGGCTGGCGGGCAACTTCGGCTTCGAGGCCGAGCACTACGACGTGTCCACGGCGGTGGGGGAGCGGGTGCTGCTGCCGGCGGTGCGCGAGGCCGATGCGCAGACGCTGGTCCTGGCCGACGGCTTCAGCTGCCGCACGCAGATCGACCAGGAGGCGGGCCGCCCGGCCCTGCACCTTGCCGAAGTGCTGGCCCAAGGCCTGGCCGACCGGGACTCCGGGAGGCAGCAGGGGTAGCCGCACCGATCGGCGGCCTTGGCCCGGCCGTGCCGGAACACCGGCGGCGTTCGGGGACAAGGCCGCCGCCGCGATCGGCGCGGGTCGGTTCTCAGACCCCCATCTGCGCGCGCAGCGCGGCCAGTTCGGGGCCGGCCAGCGCGGCGACACGGGGGTCCTGCGGGTCGACGCCCTCGTCGACGTGCACCTGCCAGGAGACGTCGGTGCCGCCGGGCGGGCGCCGAGCGACGAGCCGGAACCCCTCGCCGTCCTCGCCGCCGCCCTCCAGCGGGACGTGGCGCGAGACCACGATCGTGGCCGTCACGCGCTCGTAGACGACCTCCGCCAGCCGTCCCGGATCCTCGACCCCGAACACCCGCCGGCCGTGGCCCTCCTCGGTGAAGGTGAGGCCCTCCTCGGTCCACCGGGCGCGGTCGATGTGCTCCCAGGGCACGGCGTGGCCGTCAGGCAGGTGCAGCGCGCGGTCGGTGGCGACCAGGGCCGCGTCGGCACCCCCGCCGGTGACGGCGAGGACGCGTTCGCCGCGCTGGAGGGAGATCCGCGAGCGCAGCCCTTCGGGCAGCCCGGTGCGGCGCGTCAGGCGCATCGCGTCAGCGGGACCCGGTGTCGGCGCCGCCGGCGCCGTCGGGCCCCGTCCCGCTCAGGTGCGCGGCCTCCTCCTCGGTCGGCCGGGCCAGGAAGTCCTTCAGCGAGGAGACCGGCATGCGTTCGGACACCCTGCCGTAGACGGCCTTGCCCGCCCCGCTGACCTGGGCGCCGACCACCCCTGCGGTCTCCTGCACGGCCGGACTCTCGGCGACGCGCCGGGCCGTGCGGACCAGCTGCTCGTAGCGGGCCTTGCCGGCCTTGGCCCCGAGCACGTATCCCACTGCGAGTCCGGCGGCGAACGTCATCCGGTAGCGCATAGGTCCCTCTCCCGTCATCGGTGGGTGCTGCCCTGCTCCCTGACGCTACCTGCCGGGCGTCCGGAAAACGTGTCACGAGCACGCCTGCGTATGCGCTAGTCTAGATATGTCGCCGAAGCGGGCAGAGCCCGCCGATCGGCGCCAGGGTCCGATCCCGCGTAGCTCAATCGGCAGAGCAGCCGGCTGTTAACCGGCAGGCTACTGGTTCGAATCCAGTCGCGGGAGCAGTCGAAGGAAGCCAGGCCAGATGGCCTGGCTTCCTTTGTGTTGTGGGATGTCCGGTGCCAGGGGACGTTACCCTCAGTCCAAGCGCTACTCCGGACCGTGACGATGTGCGATCATCGCACGTATGGTGGAAGGCCTGAGTTGGGTGCGGATCGGTGAGCGGGTGCGGGAGAGCAGGGCAGCCGCTGGCCTATCCCAACAGGCGCTTGCTGATGCGGTCGGGCTGGAACGCAGCATGATCTCCAAGCTGGAGAAGGGGGACCGCCGTATTGACGCGGTGGAGCTCACCCGGCTTGCCCATGTGCTCGAATCTTCCGTGTCGCACCTTCTCTCGTCCATGCCGGAGATAATCTCGCGGCGGGCGGGCATCCCCGACAGGGAGGACGTTGGCGACAGCGTGGCCGCGCGCAGTGCCTACCGAACCGAGGTGCAGCTCTCCGTATGGCTGCGGGACGTACGTCAACTTGTCGAGGCCGGGGTTCTGCGGCCGGAGCCGATACGGCGCTATCCCCGAACGGTGACCGGCACCGAGGAGGCTAGGGAAGCCGCCCGGTGGTTGCGCGACGAGCTTCGTCTGGGCACGGGGCCGATCGATTCGGTCTCCGAGGCGTGTGAGCGAGCGGGTCAGTTCACCACGGTCGTCCCCCTTCCATCGGACGGAGCCTCCCTGGTCGATGCGGAGGTCGCGGTGGCCGTTGTCAGCGAGGAGCAGGAGCCGGGACGCAGGCGGAGTACAGCCGCGCACGAACTCGCGCACATGGTGCTGGGAGACGAGTTCTCCAGTGATCTCGGTGTGCACGCGTCCCGTCAGGAGCGGGAACAGAGCATGGAAGCGTTCGCCGCGGAGTTCCTGCTTCCCGCTGACGTGACACGAACGGTCGCCGAGGAGCCCGGTGAGGAGGCGCGTCGTCAGGATCTGGTTCGCGTGTCGGCGACCTACCGTGTCTCGTGGGGCCTCGCCGTGACCCAGCTCAGACACACCGGATTGTTGGATTCCGAGGAATCGCGCGAACTGTCGGCGCGTACACCGACGGACGTGGAGTTCAAGGATGCAGTGGGATGGAAGCCCCAACCCGACCTCGCGTCGGTACGTGTCTCTCCCCGTTACGCGTCCGCGGTGGTCGCGGCGCTGCGGGAGGCCCTGATCGTCCCTCAGCGTGCCGTCGAAATGATGCGCGGACAGGTCTCGGTCGAAGAACTCACCGAGGCAGCAACGGATTGAGCTTCCTGCCCCATCAAACATGGTGACACTCTGGTTCTCGACGATCGGCCTGCTCGCAAGGTTGCCGAGAAACATGGCCTCACCGTTCGGGGAACGGCCGGGTTGATCGCTGACGCCTGCCGAAAAGGGGACTGCACGGTGACCAATGCGTCGGTGCTCATCGACGACCTCCACCCTTCGGGTATGCGACTCCCCTTCCCCAAGGGCGGGTTCGAGGCGTGGGCCAGGGAGAAAAGCTTCTCGCCTAGTACTCCTTCTCCGCCCGATTCGCCGCCGGGGCTCCACGCGTGCGAAACGGCCCGCGATCCGGCTCATCAGGGCGTCGAAGCATCGGTGATCGGCTTGCGGGAACCCTCGGGGTTCGGTCCCTGACCTGGAGCGCTCAGCTCCCGCCGGCGTCCCGGACGTCTAGAATCCGCAGTGTGGAGGAGACAACCGGGGCATGGGCCGCCGCCCTCCCGCACCCGGCATTGCGAGGGGTCGTCAAGCCCTACGTCGCCTACGCCACGAGCGCGGCCGCACCGAGCGTGCATGCAGGGTTGCCATCGCGGTACCTGACGTTCATCGCCGCATTGGACGACCCGTTGCACATCATCGGCGGACCGGGGAGCGAGAACGGCCCGCGCACCGTTGAGGCCGGTGTCGGCGGGTTGCATCTGCGGCCTGTGCAGATCGCGCAGCGCACACCGCAGCGCGGCGTGCACGTCTCGGTCGATCCCATGGCAGCCCGCGCGCTGTTCGGCGTGCCGGCCGCCGAACTGGCCGGAACGACCGTTGAAATCGAGGCCCTTCCGGTCTCCTGGGCCCGGGACCTCCCCGAGCGGTTGGCCGAGGCATGCGGATGGCGGGACGTGTTCGAGCGACTGGACCGGGCCCTGATGGAGGGACGCGTCGGCTACACCGTCGCCCCGGAAGTGCGCCACGCATGGGAACTGCTCGTCCGCACGGGCGGGCGTGTGCCCGTGCACCGCGTCGCGCGCGAGGTGGGGTGGAGCCGTCGACACCTCGGCGAGCGGTTCGCCGCCGAGGTCGGAACGACGCCCAAGCAGGCCGCGCGGGTGATCCGCTTCGAGCGCAGCGCAGCCGCCCTACGTGCAGGCGCACGAGACCTGGCCGCGGTTTCCGCTGCGTGCGGCTACTACGACCAGGCGTACATGAACCGCGAATGGCGGGCGATGGCGGAGTGCACGCCCACCGAGTGGATGTGCGAAGAGCTCCCGTTTCTCCAAGACGGCGACATCGGACCGGTGCCAGAGTCGAGACCATGGACGAGATGAGAGGGATGAGGGAGATGGCGGAGACGAGCGCGACTGCGGCGCCGAACCCGGGTGTGTGGCCCTGCCTGGGATACCGGGACGCCGAGGCGGCCCTGCGCTTCCTGACCGGCGTCTTCGGCTTCGAGGAGCGCGCCGTGTACCGCAGCGCCGATGGGACCCGAATCGAACACGCCGAGCTGCGTTGGCCCGAGGGCGGCGGGCTGATGTTCGGCAGTACGAACGCCGGAGAGCGCGGGGCCGATGGCGCCGTCCTGTACGTCGTCACCGTCGACCCCGACGCAGTGCACGAGCGCGCGGTTGCGGCGGGGGCGACTGTGCAGCTAGCGCCCTACGACGCCGACTACGGGTCGCGCAACGTGACCATCGCCGATCCTGAGGGCGCGTCCTGGACCTTCGGTACCTACACCGGCAGCTGATCGGCGAGGCGAGACGGCCCGGCGTCGGGCGCGTGCGTGCCGCGCCCCTGCGCTGCCGTGCCGGTTTGGAGACGGGGGCTCCCGGGGCGCCACACATGCCGCAACCACCCGCTCACAGCGGGGTACTCTTCATGGCGGTCCTTGTCGGCTGGGTGGCGCTCTGTGCGGTGGGTCAGGTGGTGCCCTCTACCGTCGCAGGATCCGCGTCGACCCGGATAACCACGTCGTTTCCCAACGAACGGTCGATACGGCAATGCATGCCGAGTTGGACGATCCGCCCGTCGCGGGGGTGCCACCGGCTGGTCGGCGTGGTGCCGCCCAAGATTCTTTCGAGGGCGTCGATCGTCGGTTTCCAAAGGTTCGGCCACCAGCGTCGCGGTCCGACACAGAATCCGAGGTGGAGGCTGACCGGCCCGTCCCGAAGCGGAACGGCGCTCCCGAGTTGATCGGCGATCTGCTCCTTGTATGCGGGGGATTCGGCTGAGGCTGTGGTGGAGACCTCGTACGTGTGACCGAAGACGGGGCGGCTGGTCGCCGGCCGTGCCCGGTCGAGGCAGAGCCGCGGGGTTCCCGCGTGGCTCTTGGTTCCCCACACCGAGGCGAAGTGGCATCCACTGTCTCTACTGATCCGCTTGACCAGCGGAAACAGATAGTTGTCCAGGTCGTGGTGTTCCAATAGTGGGACGGAACCGGGCAGGACGACATCCAGCCGGAGGACGCGTGGGCCGGGCGTCCGCTCCAGCCGCGGCTGCACAATCTCCTGGACGTGGACGAGGTACTCCTCCAGCCGCACTTGATCCGGGTGCCCGCCGCGTTCCCAGCTGTCGAGCCGAGGTCTGATACGAAGCGGGAGGCACTCCGCGTTCGGTTCGGTGAAAAACGGGGGCGAGTGGGGCGTCATGCGGTCAGGATTCCAGCGCACGGTTCCCGGCGAACGCGGTCGGTCGTATCCGCATCGAAACCGTTGCGGGCATCCTCCGGCCCAGACCGATCGAGGCGGCTGAGTCCCCGGGCCGTTCTAGGGGGGTCTCATCGTGGCCCTGTTCAATGGGCGGTGTCGGACACGGGGAGGGATGTATGGCGAGGACCAGTGCCGGGCTGCTGCTGTACCGGTGGGACGGGGCGGGGGCCGTTGAGGTGCTGTTGGGGCACATGGGAGGCCCCTTCTGGGCGAAGAAGGACGCGCACGCCTGGTCGGTGCCCAAGGGGGAGTACACCGCCGACGAGGAACCGCTGGCCGCCGCCCGGCGGGAGTTCGCCGAGGAGCTGGGGCGGCCCGCGCCCGACGGGGAGCCGTTCGCGCTGGGGGAGGTGCGCCAATCCGGCGGCAAGACCGTCACCTGCTTCGCGCTCGAAGGCGACTTCGACGCCTCGCGGATCGCGGGCGACACCTTCGCGATGGAATGGCCTCCGCGCTCCGGCACGACGCAGGAGTTCCCCGAGGTCGACCGCGCCGCGTGGTTCGACCTGCCCACCGCCCGCACGAAACTGGTGAAGGGGCAGGTCCGCCTCCTGGACCTGCTGGAGAGCGCGGTCGGCGGGCAGGGAGGCGGGCCAGGGGTGTGACCCGCCCCGCCGTGCCCGCGCGGAGCGCGCACGCAGCGGCAGCGGGGCAGCGGCGGCCGGAGCCGGGGCGCTTACGAGCGGGGGCGCCTCCGACCCCTGCCGCCGAAGGAGGCTGCTGTGGGTGGCCGGGTCACTGCTTGACGGCGACGCCGCCGACGATGAGGTTCTCGTTGCGCGGGGGCATGGTGTAGCTGCCCAAGGACTTGGCGTCGGGGGGCAGGGGACGCCACCGGTTGAGGGAGGCCACGCCCGGCTCGACGAGGTGCCAGTCGCCGAAGTAGCTCCGGATCTGCTCGGGGCTGCGCCACATCCCGGTCTTCAAGCGCTCCAGGAACGCGGCCTGGAGGCGGCGGGCGCGCTTGGCCTCCTCGGGAGACCGTGCGAAGTCGGGCTCGCAGAAGTGGCTGACCACCAGGCAGCTGCCCGGTGCCAGGGCGTCGCGCAGTCGGCGGGCGACCCCGTCGGGATCCTGCGCGTCGCTGAGGTGGTGCAGGATGCCGCCGAGCATCAGCCCCACGGGTCGCTTGAGGTCGAGCAGCCCGGTCCGCTCCGCCTCGCTCAGCACGTCCTCCGGCTTCGTCAGGTCGTTCTGCAGAACCAGAGTGGTGCGGTTGTCGTCCAGCAGGGCTCGCCCGTGCGCAAGCACGATCGGATCGTTGTCGACGTAGACCACACGGGCGTCGGGGATGGACTCGTGCGCGATCTCGTGCACGTTGCCGTCGGTGGGCAGACCCGATCCGATGTCCAGGAACTGGTCGAGGCCCCGCTCGGCGGCGAGGTAGCGGGTGGCCCGCTGGACGAAGGCGCGGTTGCCCATGGCGAGGTCGGTCACCCCGGGAACGACCGACTCGGCGTAGTTGGCCATGTCCCGGTCGACCTCGAAATGGTCCTTGCCGCCCAGGTAATAGGAGTAGACCCGGGCGATGCTCGCCTTCGCCGGGTCGATCCGGTCGGACTCGTTCTCGGGGGTGTAGGCGTAGCCGGCGCGCTTCATGAACTCCGGTGATTCGAAACGAGGCATCGCCATCCTCTTCAGGGGGGAAGTGGGCCGATGGTTCTCGGAGTCTATGCCCGCCGAGTGGCGCCGGTCACCATTTCGCGGCATTGGGTAACAGGCGTCCGGAAGCTGCGGTCAGACCGAATCCCCCGAAGCGTCCGGCCCGCCTCGCGAACCCGGCCCGCCCGCGGCACCGAGGCCGTGGGAGCCGGTCCGGGCCGCGCGGCCGGCGCCGTCGCCCCGCCCCGGACCGCTCCAACGCACACGCCGCACACCCCGCCCATCGCCGCCGGCAGCGCGGCGTCGCCGGGCGGGTTCAGAGGTTCAGACGTGGGGCAGCCCCGTGTAGTTCTCCGCCAGCGCGGCGGCGGCCGGCTCGCAGGCGGCGATGTGCTCCAGGTGGGACTGCTGCAGCCGGTGCTCGAACTCCGTGGCCGCGGGGTCGGTGTGCATCAGCGAGGTCATCCAGTAGGAGAAGTGCTCGGCGCGCCACACCCGGCGCAGCGCCTGCTCGGAGTAGGAATCCAGCCCGGAGGCCTCGCCCCGGGCGTACCACGCGTCCAGCCCCTCGGCCAGCAGCATCACGTCGCGCATCGCCAGGTTCAGCCCCTTGGCGCCGGTGGGCGGCACGATGTGGGCGGAGTCGCCGGCCAGGAACAGATTCCCGTGGCGCATCGGCTCGGTCACGAAGCTGCGCATCGGCGTGATGCTCTTGTCGGTGATGGGGCCGGTGTCCAGCTTCCAGGCGCTGTCGGCGAGCTCGAAGCGAGTGGCCAGCTCCGACCAGATGCGGTCGTCGGACCAGTCGGCGGTGTCGGTGTCGGCGGGGACCTGCAGGTAGAGGCGGCTCACCGACTCCGAGCGCATGCTGTGCAGCGCGAACCCGCGGTCGTGGCGGGCGTAGATCAGCTCGTCGCACGAGGGCGGCACGTCGGCCAGGATGCCCAGCCAGGCGAACGGATAGACCTTGTCGTAGGTGCGCACGACCTCCTCGGGCAGGCTGGAGCGCCCGATGCCATGGAAACCGTCGCAGGCCACCACGTAGTCGCACTCCAACGTCTCCTCGGCGCCCTCGGCGGAGGCGAACCGCACACGCGGGTGCTCGCCGTCGATCCCCTCGATCGCCGTGGCCTCGGCCTCGAAGAGGATCCGCCCGCCGTCGGAGAGGCGCCGGGCGATCAGGTCCTTGACGATCTCGGTCTGCGCCCAGATCATGACGTGGCGCCCGGTCAGACCGGGGAAGTCAATGCGGTGCCCGCGTCCCTCGAAGCGCAGCTCGATGCCGTCGTGGCGGAAGCCCTCGCGGTCCATGCGCTCGCCCAGGCCCGACTCGCGCAGCGCCTCGGCGACGCCGTGCTCGACGACGCCCGCGCGCTGGCGGCGCTCGCAGTAGTCGCGGTCGCGGCGCTCCAGCACGACCGATTCGATTCCCCGCTGATGCAGCAGGTGCGACAGGAACAGCCCGGCGGGGCCGGCTCCGATGATTCCGACTGTGGTGCGCATGTTCGGCTCCGCGGCGCGGCGGCGGGTCCGGCGTGCCGGCACCGCGGCGTTGCGCCGCTTGCCTCCCTTCGAGGAGAAAGCGTGTGGGGCGGTGTTCACGGACGGGCGCGGGCGCCTGCCGGGGCCGGGGCGGCCGCGGCAGGCCGGGGCGGACGGGCGGGAGGACCGCAGACCGCCGAATCCCCCGGTGTCAATGTCCGCCGTCTTCTTCGAGTTCGTCCAGCACGCGCTGGGCGATGCCGAAGGCCTTGTTGGCAGCGGGCACGCCGCAGTAGATCGCCGCCTGCAGGAACACCTCGGCGATCTCGTCGCGCGTGAGCCCGTTGCCCACGGCCGCGCGTACGTGCATGCCCAGTTCCTCCCAGTGGCCCTTGGCCGTCAGCGCGGTCAGCACCATGCAGCTGCGCGTGCGGCGGTCCAGGCCTTCGCGGGTCCAGATCTCGCCCCAGGCGTAGCGGGTGATCAGGTCCTGGAAGGGCTCGGTGAAGCCGGTCTTGGCGGCCTCGGCGCGATCCACGTGGGCGTCGCCCAGCACCTCGCGGCGTACCTGCATGCCCGCGGCGTGGCGGGACGCGTCGTCGGCGGGGCGGGTCTCGTTCGTGCTCATCGGTCCTTCTCCGTCGCGGTTCGCGTGTCGCCGCCCTCGACGTCCTCGCCGGCGCCGAAGTGGGCGCGCAGCAGGCCGTTGACCTCCTCGGCGGACTCCCAACTGGCCAGGTGCGCGCCCTCGACCCGCCGAAGCCGCGAACGCGGCACGGCGGCGGCGATCCGCTCGGCGTGGTCGGGCGGGGTGGCGGGGTCCTCGGCACCGGCGACGACCAGCGTCGGCGCGGCGATGCGCGGCAGGTCCGGGCGCAGGTCCATGTGCTCGATGGCGGCGCAGCAGCTCGCGTAGCCTTCGGCGGGCGTGCCGGCCACCATGGCGCGCATGCGTTCGGCTACGCCGGCCTCCCGCTCGGCGTAGCCGGGAGTGAACCAGCGCTGCACGACCCCGGCGGCCACGGCGCCGGTGCCCTGCTCGCGCACCGTCGCCGCGCGCCGGCGCCACCCCTCGGGCTCCAGCTTCGGCGCGGTGCACAGCAGCGCCAGCCGGTCGATGCGCTCGGGCGCGTGGGCGGCCAGCCACATGCCGGTCATGCCGCCCAGCGACAGTCCGGCGAAGTGGGCGCGCTCGGCGCCGATGCGGTCCAGCAGGCGCAGCACGTCGCCGCCCAGGTCGGCCAGGCTGTAGGGGCCCGGTGGCACGGGGGAGCCGCCGTGGCCGCGGGTGTCGTAGCACACGACGCGGAAATCCCGGGAGAGCGCCTCGATCTGCGGCCGCCACATCTCCAGCGTGCTGCCGAGCGACCCCGACAGCACGAGCAGCGGCGCTTGGGGCGGGCCCTGGGCGACGTGGTGCACGTCGACGCTCACGGTCTCCTCCAACGGTTCGAACGACGTCCGGGCGGTGCGGTCGCGGCGGGAGCCGCATCGGCGCTCGGCCCGGCCGGGCGCCGGTACGGGCGCCGATGCGGGCGCTCGGGCGGGCGCGCCATCAGGCCTGCCTTTCCGCGCCGCGGCGGCGGGCGCGGGCGGCCAGTGCCCGGTCCACCAGCTCGGGGGCCGAGCCGAGGTAGCCCGCCGGGTCGAGCAGAGCGTCGATCTCGGCGCGGCCGCGGCGGCCCTCCAGGTGGTCGGCGAGCACATCCGCCAGGTCCCGACCGGTGCGGGCGGCCTCGTGGCAGGCGTCGCGCACGTTCTCGTGGGCCCGGGCGCGGCCCAGTTCGCCGGCTAGGTCCGCGGTGACGCGCTCGGCCATGGGGAAGCCGCCGGAGGCCGCGAGGTTGGCGCGCATGGCCTCGGGCCGCACCGCAAGCCGCTCCAGGGAGGTGTCCAGCCAGGCCGCGGCCGATCCCGCGGCCTCCAGCAGCCGCGTCAGCGTCGGCCATTCGGCGTGCCAGGGGCCTGCCGCCCGCTGGTGCTGCTGCACCTGGGCGGCGAACAGCGTCGACACCAGTCCCGGAGCCTGCTCGGCGCAGGCGGCGGCCGAGACCGCGGCGATGGGGTTGCGCTTGTGCGGCAGCGTGGAGGAGCCGCCCACACCCGAGCCGCCGAACTCCTCGACCTCGGCGACCTCGGTCTGGGCCAGCAGCACGATGTCTCCGGCGGGCTTGCCCACCGCTCCGCAGACCCGGCCCAGGCTCGCGGCGATGTCGGCGACGCGGCCGCGCTCGGTGTGCCAGGGAAGCTCCGCCTCGGCCAGCCCGGTCTCCTCGGCGAAGGCCGCGGCCGCCGCCGGGCCGTCGGCGCCCAGCGAGGCCAGCGTTCCGGCGGCACCGCCCAGCTGCGCGGCGGCCCTGAGTTCGAGCACCTCGGCCAGTCGGTCGGCCGCGGTCTCCAGCCCTTCCAGCCAACTCGCGGCCACCGCGCCGAAGGTGGTCGGCAGCGCCTGCTGGAGCAGGGTGCGCCCGGCCATCACCGTCCCGCGGTGCTCAGCGGCCAGCGCGGCCAGGCGCTCGGCCGCCGAGGCGGCGTGGTCGGCCACGACGGCGCCCGCGCGGCGGCTGACGAGCATGGCCGCGGTGTCCATGATGTCCTGGCTGGTGGCGCCGTGGTGGATGTGGCGCGAGGCCTCGCCGCCCACCTGCCGGGTCAGCTCCGCCACCAGCGGCACGACGGGGTTTCCTGCCCCGGCCGCATCCGCCCCCAGCCGCCGGGCGTCGAAGTGCTCCGGTACGCACGCCGCGGTGATGGCCTCCGCGTGCTCGGAGGAGATCAGCCCGATGCGGGCGTGGGCGCGGGCCAGCGCCGCCTCGGCGTCCAGCAGCGCCCGCAACCATGCCCGGTCGCCGGTCTCTGCGCCGATTCCGCCGCGGCCGAAGACGCCTCCGAAGAGGCCGCCCGCCGCACCGCTGTCCTCGCTCACGGTTCCTCGCTCGTTCCCATCGCCCCGTTCGCCTCGTTCGCCTCGTTCGCCGTGTGCTCTCCGGTGCCCGTCCCCGCAGGTCAGATGTCGAAGAACACGGTCTCGTCCTTACCCTGCACGCGGATGTCGAAGACGTAGCCGTCCTCGGCGGGCCGGGCTATCAGCGTGGCGCGCTCGGGCTCGGGGACCGCCGCCAGCACCGGGTCGGCGGCGTTGGCCTCGGCCTCCTCGGGGAAGTAGATGCGGGTGACGGTCCGGTTGAGCATGCCCCGGGCGAACACCGAAACGTCGATGTGGGGGGCCTGCATCGCTCCGCCCAATCCCGGGACGGGACCGGGCTTGAGGGTGCGGATCCCGAACCGGCCCTCCGCGTCGGTCTCGCACCGGCCGAAGCCGCGGAAGCCCGGCCAGGCCTGGGCGCCGCGCGGGTCGTCGGGATGGTCGAAACGGCCCTCGGGGTCGGCCTGCCAGGTCTCGATCAGTCCGTCGGGGATCGGGGCCCCCGCGCCGTCGTAGAGCGTGCCGCGGATCCAGAAGCCCCCTTCGGCCTCCTCGGCCAGCGCGTAGGGGCCGTCGGGCCAGGGCAGCCCGATGTGCAGGTAGGGGCCGACGGTCTGGGAGGGTGTGGTCTCGCCTTTGCTCATCAGCCGTCGTCCACTTCCGACTCGAAGACGGTGGACTCGCGCCCGCGCAGCACGATGTCCCACTCGAAGGCCAGCGCCCACTCGGGCGCCGTGTTGGCGTAGTCGAACCTGGCCACCAGCCGCTGCCGCGCCTTCTCGTCGGGGATGGAGTTCCACATCGGGTCCTGGAAGAACAGCGGATCCCCGGGGAAGTACATCTGGGTGACCAGGCGCTGGGTGAAGGCCTGGCCGAACAGCGAGAAGTGGATGTGGGCGGGACGCCAGGCGTTGTCGTGGTTGCCCCAGGGGTAGGCGCCCGGCCGGATGGTGACGAACCGGTAGCGGCCCTGGGCGTCGGTGAGCGTGCGTCCCACGCCGGAGAAGTTCGGGTCCAGCGGGGAGGGCCAGTTGTCGACGGCGTGGCGGTAGCGGCCGCCGGCGTTGGCCTGCCAGATCTCGATCAGCGTGTTGGGCACGGGCCGGCCGTCGCTGTCGCGCACCTGGCCGTGGACGATGATGCGCTGGCCCTGGGGCTCGTCCTCGTGCTGGCGGGTGAGGTCGTTGTCGGTCTCGCCGATGCGGCCCTCGCCCAGTACCGGTCCGGTGACCTCGGTCAGCATGTGGGGGAGAAGCTGCAGCGGCCGCTTGGGGTGGCGCAGCGCGGTGCTGCGGTAGCCGGGGTAGTCCAGCGGCGGATGCACCTCGTGGTCGCGCTGGTATCCGGCCGCGAGCGGGACCCCGTCGGCGCGCGGATCGGTGCTCATGGCTCCTGTGCCTCCTGCCTGTGCGGAAACGTATCCGGACGTGGACCCGACGGTGCGGGCCCTGCCGCGCGCCGTCAGGCGTGCAGCACCACGGCGAGGCCCTGGCCCACGCCGATGCAGATCGCGGCGAGTCCCCAGCCGCCGCCGCGGCGGTGCAGCTCGTGGGCGAGCGATCCCAGGATGCGCGCACCCGATGCGCCGAGGGGATGGCCGACGGCGATGGCGCCGCCGTTGGGGTTGACGATCTCCGGGTCCAGACCCGGCCAGCTCCGCAGGCAGGCCAGCGACTGGGCGGCGAAGGCCTCGTTGAGCTCGACGACCGACAGGTCCTCCCAGCCGATGCCCGCGCGCGACAGTGCGGTCCGGGCGGCCTCCACCGGGCCGACGCCGAAGCGGTGCGGCTCCACAGCGGCGACACCGCGGCCGGCGATGCGCGCCAGCGGGGTCGCGCCGGTGGCCGAGGCGGCCGCCTCGTCGCCGATCAGCAGGGCCGCAGCGCCGTCGTTCAGCGGCGAGGAGTTGCCCGCGGTGACGGTGCCGTCGGGGCGAAACGCCGGTTTCAGCCCGGCGAGCTTGTCCAGCGAGGTCTCACGGATGCTTTCGTCGCGCGTGAGCTCCACTCCGGGCACCGGGACGATCTCGGCGTCGAAGACGCCCTTCTTCCAGGCCTCGGCGGCCTTGCTGTGGCTGCGCAGCGCGAACGCGTCCTGCTCGGAGCGCTCGATGCCGAACTGCTCGGCGATCTGCTCGGTGCACTCGCCCAGCGAGACGGTCCACTCCTCGGGCATGGCCGGGTTGACCATGCGCCAGCCCAGCGTCGTGGAGTGCAGCGTCTCGTGCCCGGCGGGGAAGCCCTTGGCGGGCTTGGGCAGCACCCAGGGGGCGCGGCTCATCGACTCCACGCCGCCGGCCAGCACCAGCGAGGCGTCCTGCACCGCGATCGCGCGGTTGGCGGCGATGACCGCCTCCAGCCCGGAACCGCACAGCCGGTTCAGCGTGGCGCCGGGCACGGAGGTGGGCAGCCCGGCCAGCAGCGCGGCCATGCGCGCGACGTTGCGGTTGTCCTCGCCGGCGCCGTTGGCGTCGCCGAAGTAGACGTCGTCGATTCCGGCGGGGTCGAGTCCGGGCGTACGCTCGACGAGGCCGCGGACGGCGTGGGCGGCGAGGTCGTCGGGGCGCACCCCGGCGAGCGCGCCGCCGTGCTTGCCGAAGGGGGTGCGCACCGCGTCCAGGACGAATACGTCGGTCATTGTGGGCCTTTCCTCTACGTGCGGGCAGAGCCGCCGAGCGGGCGCCGGGGGAGGCGCCGGCGCCGCGCGCCGCCGTCCGGCTCGGGTCGCCGATGGAACATTGCTTATCAGTCCCTCTCTCGCGCCGCGGGCGCGCTCCCCGGTTGGCCGGCCCGCCGCCTAGTCTCGCCCGGTCAGCGAGCGCAGCACCGACAGCTCTTCGGCGGTGGGTTCGGGGGTGGAGGCCAGTTCGGGGGAGACGGCCAGCTCCCAGCCCGTGGCGGCGCGGACGTCGTCGACGGTGACGCCGGCGTGCAGCTGCACCAGGGTCAGCTCGCGTGTGGCCGGGTCGGGCTTGAGGACGCCCAGATCGGTGATGACGCGGGTGGGTCCGGCGCCGCGCAGCCCCAGGCGCTCGCGCTCGCCGGCGCCGCGGCCGTGGCCGACCGAGGTCACGAAGTCGGCGCGGTCCACGAAGGTACGGGCGCTCTGGCGGACGACCACGACGACCTCGCGGCAGGAAGCGGCGATCTCGGGGGCGCCGCCCGCGCCGGGCAGCCGCACCTTGGGGTCGGTGTAGTCGCCGATGACCGTGGTGTTGATGTTGGCGTAGCGGTCGATCTGCGCGGCGCCGAGGAATCCGACGTCGATGCGGCCCGGCTGCAGCCAGTAGTTGAAGACCTCGGGCACCGAGACGACGGTGTCGGCGGTCTCGGCGAGCACGCCGTCGCCGATGGACAGCGGAAGCGTGTCAGGGCGGGTGCCCAGGGTTCCCGACTCGTAGATCATCCACAGGCCCGGTGCGTGGGTGCGGCAGGCCAGGTTGGCGGCCGTGCTGGGCAGGCCGATGCCCACGAAGCAGGCCATCTCCGAGGTCAGGGCGTGGGCGGCGGCCACCGTCATCATCTCGTCTGCGGTGTAGCCGGTTGCTGTCGTCATCTCAGCCTGCCTTTCCGGGCAGCGGGGCCTGGGCGCCCAGGCCCTCCGCCAGCCATCGGGAGAACTCCTCCCTGTCGCGGCTGACGGCGTCCCAGTCCTGGTAGGCGCCGTTGTCCCGGGCGTAGTAGCCGTGGGCGTACGAAGGGCGGGAGCCGCCGGGCACGGCCGCCACGGCGCTGACCACGCGGGCGGGCAGGACCACCTGGCCGGGGACGGGATCGAGTTCGTCGACGATCTCCTCGACGGTGACCAGGGAGCGCTTGGCGGCGAGCACGGCCTCCTTCTGGATGCCGGTGATGCCCCAGAGCTGGACGTTGCCTTCGCGGTCGGCCCGCTGGGCGTGCACGATCGAGACGTCGGGGTTGAGGGCGGGGACGGCGGCCAGCTTCTCACCGGTGAAGGGGCACTCGATGGTCTTGATGGTGTCGGTCTGGTCGACGAGGTCGGTGCCGGCGTAGCCGCGCAGGACCGCGAAGGGCAGGCCGGAGGCGCCGGCGACGTAGCGGTTGGCCATGCCCGCGTGGCTGTGCTCCTCGATCTCCAGGGGGCGGGGCCAGCCGTACTGGATGGCGTCGCGGAACCGGTGGAGGGAGCCCACGCCGGGGTTGCCGCCCCAGGAGAACACGAGCTTGGCGGCGCAGCCCGCGCCGATCATCTGGTCGTAGACGATGTCGGGGGTCATGCGGACCAGGGTGAGGTCACGCCGGCCCTGCCGGATGATCTCGTGACCGGCGGCCACCGGGATCAGGTGGGTGAAACCCTCCAGCGCGACCGTGTCTCCGTCGCCGACGAGTTCGCGTACACCCTCGTCCAGCGGCACGATCATAAGTGGGTCCAAATCTGTTCGTATGCCGAATGCGTGTTCTTAATACGCACATCATTGCCCACGGTCATCCCACGGGTCAAGGGTGGGTGAAGCCGGAGCGAACGCCCCGGTGAGCGGGTCGCGCGGGCATTCCCGGAGGCGGTGTGACACTCGGTGAGCGGACGGCGAGGAAAATTCAGGGGCGGGGACGACGGGGAGGGGAGGGGACGGCGCGGAGCGCTTCCTGCGGTGGCGGGAAGCGGGCGGGCCTTAGGGGTGCCCCGACGCCCGCTGGGAGATCTCCAGGTCGGCCTCGATGCGGGCGGCCGCTGCCAGCAGCGGCGGAAGCAGGTCGCGCCGGATGTCCTCCACGGAGGAGCGGCTCGCATGCGCGGAGACGTTGACCGCTGCGACCACACGCCCGTCGCGGTCGCGGACGGGTGCGGCCACCGAGCGCAGGCCCTCCTCAAGTTCCTGGTCGACCAGCGCCCAGCCCTGGTTGCGGACCCGGTCGATCTCGGCGCGCAGCCGGCCCGGTGTCGTCAGCGTGTAGGCGGTCAGCCGGGCCAGTTCGGTGTTGTCCAGATAGGCGTCGAGCTCCTCGGCCGGGCGGCCCGCAAGGAGTACGCGCCCCATCGAGGTCGCATACGCCGGGAACCGGGTGCCGACGTTGATCGCCACGTTCATGATCCGCGAGGTGGACACCCGGGCCACGTAGACGACGTCGCCGCCGTCGAGCACCGAGATCGAGGACGACTCGTGCAGCTCCGCGGCCAGGCGCTCCAGATGCGGCTGGGCCACCTCGGGCAGTCCGGCCGAGGACAGGTAGGCATAGCCCAGCTCCAGCACCCGCGGGGTCAGCGAGAAGAGCCGGCCGTCGGTGCGCACGTAGCCCATGTCGACCAGGGTGAGCAGGAAGCGGCGGGCCGCGGCGCGCGTGAGTCCGGTCTCGCGCGCGACCTCACTGAGCGTCATCGCCGGGCTCTGGGCCGTGAAGGCGCGGATCACGGCCAGACCGCGCTCCAGCGATTGCACGTAGTGTTCCCCCTTGGGGTGGGTGCCGGGCTCGGTGAGGTCCGTGCTCATGTCTCTTCCCTTCGGTTGCGGCGGCATTTCGGGACACGCGCAGTGCGCGCCGTGCAGCTCCGCGTTCATGCGCCTAGGGGGATGTTCTCATACCGAACAAGAGACGTCCCAGGTAAAGCCGGATACCTCCGGTAGAGCCGTCCGTTATATGGGGGTTGACGTGGGTGATCGGCCTCACTTATGTTCGCTCGAAGAACGCTTGTTCGTATCTCGTACATCGAGCTGCGGATGCGGTACGGTGCCTAGGCACTCGACCGCGGCTCCGCCCCGGATGGCGGGCGACCGGGCCCCTGCCGCACGCCGGCACGCAGCCCGGTGGCGGCCACCCGCCGCTTGTCCCGATCCAGCGCCGCAGAATCGCAGCCGGGTGGGCCCCACGTGCCGAGCGCCGGATGCCGTCCGCGCTGGCTCGCACCGAGGACTCGAAGGGAGACCGGCGAAACCATGACACCCCCCGCCAGCCGCCGAGGCGAACCGCCCTTCCGCGCCGACCACGTGGGCAGCCTGCTGCGTCCGCGTCGGCTGCTCGACGCCCGCGCCCGCCACGCCGAGGGCGCGCTGGACGATCAGGAGCTGCGCAGCATCGAGGACGACGCGATCCGCGACGTCGTGCGCATGCAGGAGGAGGTCGGGCTCTCCTCGGCCACCGACGGCGAGTTCCGCCGCGCCTCCTGGCACATGGACTTCATCTACCAGCTCGGCGGCATCACCAAGGCTCCCGGCGACCTGAGCGTCACCTTCCACAACGAGCAGGGCGACATCGAGTTCACCCCGGCCGCCCTGCAGGTCAGCGGCAAGGTGGGGCTGGACCACACGATCTTCGCCGACGACTTCGCGTTCCTGCGCGACACCGTCACCACCAACACGCCCAAGCTGACCATGCCCTCGCCGAGCATGGTCCACTACCGCGGCGGCCAGGCTTCCATCGACTCCGATGTCTACCCCGACACCGAGGAGTTCTGGAACGACCTCTCGGCCGCCTACGCCGAGCAGATCCGTCGGGTCGGCGAGCTGGGCTGCTCCTACCTGCAGCTCGACGACACCAGCCTCGCCTACCTCAACGACCCGCGCCAGCGCGCCATGATCGACCAGCGCGGCGACAACGGCGACAGCATCCACCGCCGCTACATCAGCCAGATCAACGCCGCCCTGGCCGGCCGCCCCGAGGGCATGCGGATCACCACCCACATGTGCCGGGGCAACTTCCGCTCCTCCTGGGTGGCCGAGGGCGGCTACGATTACATCGCCGAAGAGCTGTTCGGCAACCTCGGCGTCGACGGATACTTCCTCGAATTCGACGACGCCCGCTCCGGCGGGTTCGAACCCCTGCGTTTCGTCCCGCAGGGCAAGTACGTGGCCCTCGGCCTGGTCACGACCAAGCGCGGCGCCCTCGAGAGCAAGGACGACCTCAAGCGCCGTATCGAGGAGGCGAGCCGCTACATTCCGCTCGAGCAGCTGTGCCTCGCCCCTCAGTGCGGATTCTCCAGCACCTTCGAAGGCAACGACCTCACCTATGACGAGCAGGTAGCCAAGCTGCGGCTGATCGTCGAGACCGCTGCCGAGGTCTGGGGATGATCCCCCACTCGCACCGACGTGAGTGGTGCGTGCCCGACTATTCACCCACCAGGAGACCCAACATGCGCCGGATGACTCTCCCCGTGGCCGCTGTGGTCACACTGCTCGCCAGCACAGCCTGCGGCGGTGGCCAGGAAGACGGCGGCGGCGACGGCGGCGGCAACCAGTCCATCAAGGTCGGAGCCATCCCCATCGTCGACGTCGCACCTCTGCACCTCGGTGTCGACAAGGGCATCTTCGAAAAGCACGGCATCGACATGGAGATCCAGAACACCACGGGCGGTGCCCAGGCCGTGCCCAGCGTCGTCTCGGGCGACTACGACTTCGCCTTCGGCAACATCACCTCGCTCATCGTCGGCCGCAGCAACGACCTGCCGCTGACGATCGTCGCCAACGGTGTGACCAGCACCGGCGAGCAGGGCGGCGACTTCGGCGGCGTCGTGGCGCCCGCGGACAGCGGCATCACCGACCCCAAGGACCTCGAGGACACCACCGTCGCCGTGAACAATCTGGAGAACATCGGCGACACCACCGTCCGCAACTCCATCCGCAAGGACGGCGGCGACTCCGACACCGTCGAGTTCGTCGAGCTGCCCTTCCCGGAGATGCCGGCCGCTCTGGAACGCGGCGACGTCGACGCCGCCTGGGTCGTCGAGCCGTTCCTGACCGCCACGCTCAACAACGGCGCCACCGAGGTCGCCTCGAACTTCGTCGACGCCGACCCCGACCTGTCGGTGGCCTACTACTTCACCACCGAGCAGATGATCAACGAGAACCCGGAGCTGGTGGACGACTTCACCGCCGCCATCAACGAGTCCCTCACCTACGCCCAGGACAACCCGGAGGAGGCCCGCAGCATCCTCGGCGAGTACACCGAGCTCGACTCCGAGGCCATCGACCAGATCCGCCTGCCGCGCTGGCCCACCGAGGACTACCAGGAGCCCGCCCAGTCCATCGCCGACCTGATGATGCACGACGGCGTCATCGAGTCGCAGCCCGACATGGACGCCCTGTTCCGATGAAGACCGATACCGCCGAGAATGCGCGTCCCCCCGCCCGTCCCTCCGGGGCGGGGGGACGCCCCCGCGTGCCGCGGCGCTCGCCCAACCGCGCCGTACTGGGGATCGTCGGAGTCGTCGGCTTCCTGCTGCTGTGGGAGGCGGTGCCGCGCATCGGCCTGATCCCCGCCCGCTTCCTCCCGCCGGCCTCGGAGGTGCTCGCCGCGCTCGGCGAGCGGCTGGTGCTACCCGAATTCTGGACCGCCGTCGGCGACACCGTCCTCACCTGGGGCATCGGCCTGGGCATCGCCTTCGCCGCCGCGTCGCTGCTCGGTTTCGCCGTGGGCTCGGTCCCCGTGCTGCGGGCCTTCACCCACTCCACGGTGGAGTTCCTGCGGCCCATCCCGTCGGTGGCGCTGATCCCGCTGGCGATCCTGCTCTACGGCACCGACATGGCCTCCACGCTGCTGCTGGTGGTCTACGCCGCGTTCTGGCAGATCTACATCCAGGTGCTCTACGGCGTCTCCGACATCGACCCGGTCGCCGAGCAGACCGCACGCTCCTACGGGCTGGGCCGGCTGTCGCGCCTGCGCTACATCGCCTGGCCCTCGGCCCTGCCCTACGTGCTGACAGGGCTGCGGCTGGGCGCGGCCGTCGCGCTCATCCTGACCATCACCGGACAGCTGATCATCGGCACACCCGGCCTGGGCCAGCAGATCTCCGTCGCCAAGAACAGCGACGCGACAGAACTGGTCTACGCACTCATCATCGCCACCGGCGCCCTCGGGGTCGCCGTCAACGTCGGCGTGCGGGCACTGGAGCGGCGGGCGCTGCGCTGGCACGCCTCGGTCCGCGGAGAGGAGATCGCGTGAGCGCCGCAAGCACCGACACACGCGACGCAGCGCGACGCCCCGGCGCCTCCGGCGCCAGCCGGATCGCGTTGCGCGCCCTGCACCTCCTGCTGCTTCCCCTGGTGCTCATCGGCGCGTGGTGGCTCGCCAGCGCGGTGACGGGCCTGTACTACCTGCCCACCCCCGGCGAGATCGCCGCGACCTTCGTCGAGGTCTGGGGCGCCGAGCGGCTGGCGGCCGATGTGCTTCCCAGCATCGGGCGCCTGATCGGCGGATTCACCCTGGGCAGCGTCCTGGGCGTCGCCCTGGGCGTCGTGCTCGGGCTCTCCGCCCGCCTGCGGGCCGTGCTCGAACCCGTTCTGGAGTTCTTCCGCGCGATCCCGCCGCCGGTGCTGGTCCCGCTGCTGATGCTGTTCATGGGCGTCAATACGACGATGAAGCTCGCCGTGATCGTCTCCGGCTGCATCTGGCCCATCCTGCTCAACACCATCGAAGGCGTGCGGGCCGTCGACCCGGTGCTGATCGACACCTGCCGCTGCTACGGCGTCCGGGGTCGGCGCTGGCTGACCACGCTGGTGCTGCGCTCGGCCAGCCCGCAGATCATGGCGGGCATGCGCCAGGGCCTGTCGATCGCGATCATCCTCATGGTGATCAGCGAGATGTTCGCCAGCAGCAGCGGACTGGGCTACACGATCATCCAGTTCCAGCGCAGCTTCGCCATCCCGGAGATGTGGAGCGGCATCCTGCTTCTCGGCCTGCTCGGCTTCGGGCTCTCCGTACTGTTCGGCCTCGCCGAACGCCGCGTGCTGTACTGGTACAACGGCGTGCGCGCAGCGGCGCGCGGGGAGTGAGCGAGATTATGGCGACCACACCGACCGCAACGGCACCCGAGACCACCGCCCCGCATAAGAAGGCCCCGATGCTCGACGTCACCGGACTGCAGAAGATCTACCCAGGCCAGCAGGGTGAGGTCGAGGCGCTGCGCGACCTCACCTTCGACCTCGGCGAGGGAGAGCTGGCCTGCCTCGTCGGTCCCTCCGGCTGCGGCAAGACGACGCTGCTCAAGTGCATCGCCGGACTGATGCGTCCCAGCTCCGGCAGTGTCGTGCTGGCCGGGACCTCGGTGACCGGGCCCCCGCCGGACATGGCCGTCGTCTTCCAGGAGTACGGCCGCAGCCTGTTCCCGTGGCTGCGCGTGCGCGACAACGTCGAGCTGCCGCTCAAGGAGAAGAAGCTGCCCAAGCAGCGCCGCCGCGAGCTCAGCGACGAGGCGCTGGACGCCGTGGGCCTGCTCAAGTCGGCCGACGCCTACCCCTGGCAGCTCTCCGGCGGCATGCAGCAGCGTGTCGCCATCGCACGGGCCATCGCCTACGAGCCCCGCGTGCTGCTGATGGACGAGCCCTTCGCCGCGGTCGACGCCCAGACCCGGGCGGACCTGGAGGACCTCATCCGCACGCTGTGGAAGCGGTTCTCCATGACCGTCCTGTTCGTCACCCACGACATCGACGAGGCCGTCTACCTGGGCGAGCGCGTCCTGGTGATGTCGTCCTCGCCGACGATCATCCAGGACGACGTGACCATCGACCTGCCCGACGAGCGCGACCAGATCAACACCCGCGGCGAGCACCGCTTCGCCGAGCTGCGCACGCGCATCTACGCCGAGATCCGCAACGCATCGCAGTCCGCGACCGCCCAGCCGCAGGAAGCGGGCAAGGCCCACTAGCGCCCGTTGCGGCGCGGCGTGCGAAGCGCGGCGGGCCGGGCGCTGCACACGACCACGGCGGGCGCCGGGCGCCGGAGGCGCGGCGGCGCCCGCCGATTCGACCACAGCGGGCGGAGCGGCGGTGCGCCGCCCGCGCCCCCTTCCGGCCCTCCCCACCTTCGACGCCCGAGGAGCGACCATGACACTGCTCAACGACCGCGAGTGGCGCGGCAACATCTTCACCGGCGCATGGCGGCCCGCCCAGGGCGGCACCGCCCCGGTCACCTCGCCCACCACCGGCAGCGAGCTGGGCCTGATCGGCTCGGCCGGGGCCGCCGACGTCACCGATGCCGCCGAGCGCGCCGCCAAGGCCCAGAAGGACTGGGCGGCCCGCTCCTTCGAGGAGCGCGCCGCAGTGCTGCGGCGGGCCGGCGCGGAATTCGAGGACAAGGCCGACGAGATCGCCTCCTGGCTGCGCGCGGAGGCCGGGTCGGCGGCGGGCAAGGCCGGCTTCGAGGTCCACCTGGCCGTGACCGAGGCCTACGAGTCCGCGGCGCTGGCCTCCCAGCCCACCGGCGAGGTGCTGCGCAGCGCCCAGCCGCGGCTGAGCCTGGCGCGCCGCGTTCCGGTGGGGGGCATCGGCGTCATCGCGCCCTTCAACTTCCCGCTGATCCTGGGCATGCGCTCGGTCGCCCCGGCGCTGGCCCTGGGCAACGCCGTCGTGCTCAAGCCCGACCCGCGCACCGCGGTCTCGGGCGGCGCCGTGATCGCCGAGGTCTTCCGCGAAGCCGGCCTGCCCGAGGGGGTGCTGCAGGTGCTGCCCGGCGGCACCGAGGCCGGCTCGCAGCTCGTGGCCGACCCCAACGTCGCCGTCATCTCTTTCACCGGCTCCACCGCCGCGGGCCGCAAGGTCGGCGAGGCCGCCGGGCGCCACCTCAAGCGCGCCCACCTGGAGCTGGGCGGCAACTCGCCGCTGATCGTGCTCGACGACGCCGACGTCGACCGCGCCGCCTCGGTGGGCGCCTGGGGTTCGTTCCTGCACCAGGGCCAGATCTGCATGACCACAGGGCGCCACCTGGTGCACGAGTCGCTGGCCGAGGCCTATGTGGACAAGCTGGCCGCCAAGGCCGACGCGCTCACCGTGGGCGATCCCGACCAGGAGGGCGTCGCGCTGGGCCCGATCATCGACATCGGCCAGCGCGACCGCGTCCACGACCTGGTCACCCGCAGCGTCGAGGCAGGAGCCACGGTGCGCGCCGGCGGCACCTACGACGCCCAGTTCTACCGCCCGACCGTGCTGGAGAGGGTCACCGCCGGCACCCCGGCCTTCGAGGAGGAGGTCTTCGGCCCGGTGGCGCCGGTCATCACCTTCTCCACCCTCGACGAGGCCGCCGAGATCGCCGCCGCCGGCGACTACGGCCTGTCGCTGGGAATCCTCACCGGCAACCCCATGCGCGGAATGGAGCTCGCCGACCGGATCCCCAGCGGCATCGTGCACATCAACGACCAGACGGTCGACGACGAGGCCGTGGCCCCCTTCGGCGGTGTGGGCGCCTCGGGCACCGGTGCCCGCTTCGGCGGCACCCGCGCCAACCTGGAGGCCTTCACCGAGACCCAGTGGGTCACCATGCAGAGCGAGATCCAGCGGTACCCGTTCTAGTCCCGCGCACGAGCGCACCGGATGCCATACGGCCCCGGCCGACCGCCGTCCCCGGTCGCCGGGGCCGTGTGCTGTCCAGCGTGCGGCGCCGCCGCGCCGGTATCGACGGCGGCTGCCCGTAAGGTGATCCCGCACAGGCCGTGCACCGGCCATCGGACGCCTCCCGAGGAGCATGGTGACGACCGGGCGGCGGACGATCGCCGTCGTACGCGTCGTCTGGATCCACCGAGCCCACTCCACCGGCGCGTCGGATGCGGACGGCCGGTGTGTGATCTTCGTGACCGGCTGTGTCTTCGCAGGTGGGGGCGGAGGCTGTGCGAGGGCGCGGGTGCGGCGGGCGCTAAGCTGGCGGCATGTCCCGCCCCTACACCTTGCTCAGCTGCGCGATGTCGCTCGACGGGCGCATCGACGACGCCGGGCCCGAGCGCCTCCGGCTGTCCTCGTCGGAGGACTTCGACGAGGTCGACGAGCTGCGGGCGGGCTGCGACGCCATTCTCGTGGGGGCGGGTACCGTCCGCGCCGACGACCCGCGGCTGCTCGTGCGCTCGCCGGAGCGGCGCTCGCGGCGGCTCGCCCAAGGGCGCACCGCCGATCTGGTCAAGGTCGTGCTCAGCGAGCACGGCGGAATCGATCCGTCGGCGCGGGTGTTCACCACCGGCGACGCCGCCAAACTGGTCTACGTCGGCACCGACGCGCACCCCGCCGCCGTGCGGCGCTTCGCCGAGGCGGGCGGCGGTGTGGAGGTCGTCGAGGCCGGGCGCGAACTCGGCCCGATCCTCACCGACCTCGCCGCCCGCGGCGTCGAACGGCTGCTGGTCGAAGGCGGCACCGGCGTGCACACCCGGTTCCTGACCGCCGGGCTCGCCGACGAACTGCGGCTGGCCGTCGCCCCCTTCTTCGTCGGCCAGGCCGACGCACCGCCCTTCGTGGGGCCGGGCGCCTTCGCCGACGGCCCCGACAATCCGATGCGGCTCGCCGAGACGCGCGCCCTCGGCGGCATGGCGATCCTGCGATACCTGCCCCAGACCCCGGAGTCCCGCCGATGAAGTCGTCCGCCTCCCCGCCCGAAACCGATCGCACCCCCGGTACCGGGCCCCGGCCCAGCGACGCCGACCGCCACTGGCTGCGCGCGGCCGTCGCGCTCTCGCGCCGGTGCCCGCCGTCCACGACCGCGTTCTCCGTGGGCGCGATCGTCGTGGACGCCTGGGGCGCGGTCCTGGCCGAGGGCTATTCGCGGCGCGACGACCCGCTGGACCACGCCGAGGAGACCGCGCTGCGCTCACTGGCCCCCGAGGACCCGCGACTGGTCTCGGCGACCCTCTACAGCTCCTTGGAGCCCTGCACGGAGCGGACCTCCCGGCCCAGTACGTGCACCGACCTCATCCTGGCCACGCCCATCCCGCGCGTGGTGATCGCCTGGCGCGAGCCGGAGCTCTTCGTCGACGCCGAGGGCGTGGAGCGGCTGCGCCGCGCCGGCCGCACGGTCGTGGAGGACACCGCCCTGGCAGAGGAGGCGCGGGCGGTCAACGCCGACCTGCTGGACTGAGGACGTCGTCGGGTCTGGCACACAGGGGCGGGGGCCGCGGTGCCTGCCGGGAAGCGGCTACAGCCGGTTGACGTCGGTGACGCGGACGACGGCGTGGCCGGCCTCGTCGGAGGCGGTGAGGTCGACGTCGGCGCTGATGCCCCAGTCGCGGTCGCCGGCGGGGTCGTGGAAGATCTGGCGGATCTGCCACGTATCACGGTGCTCCTCGATGAGCAGCATGCCCGGATTGCGGGCGTCGGGGCCGATGCCGAGCTCGTCGTGCTCGTCGAAGTAGTCCTCCATGGCGGCTTCCCACGCCTCGGCGTCCCAGCCGTCCTCGCTGTCGAGCTCGCCCAGCTCGCGGTAGCGGCCCAGCGCAGCCAGCTCCACGCGACGGAACATCGCATTGCGCACCAGGACCCGGAACGCCCGGGGATTGGCGGTGACCGGCTTGACACGCTCCTCGGCCGCGTCCGCCTCGGCGGTCTCCTCGTCGCCGGGGTTGGTCAGCTGCTCCCACTCGTCGAGCAGGCTGGAGTCGACCTGGCGCACGAGCTCGCCCAGCCACTCGATGATGTCGCGCAGATCCTCGGTCTTGGCGTCTTCGGGCACCATCTGGCTCAGTGCCTTGTAGGCGCTGGCGAGGTAGCGCAGGACCAGCCCCTCCGAGCGCGCCAGGTCGTAGTGGCCGACGTACTCGGTGAAGGTCATCGCCCGCTCGGAGAGGTCGCGGGCCACCGATTTGGGACGCAGCGGGTGATCGCCCACCCAGGGGTGGCCGCGCCGGTAGACCTCGTAGGCGTGGTCGAGCAGCTCCTCCAGCGGCTTGGGGTAGTCGATCTCCTCCAACCGCTCCATGCGGTCCTCGTACTCGACGCCGTCGGCCTTCATCTGCGCCACGGCCTCGCCCCGGGCCTTGTTCAGCTGGGCGCCGAGGATCTGGCGGGGGTCGTCCAGGATGGACTCGACCACGGTCAGAACGTCGAGCGGGTAGGTGGGGGAGGCCGGGTCGAGCAGCTCCAGCGCCGCCAGCGCGAACGTCGACAGCGGCTGGTTCAGCGCGAAGTCGGGCTGGAGGTCGACGGTCAGGCGGGCGACGCGGCCGTTCTCGTCGGGCTCCTCCAGGCGCTCCACGATCCCGCCGTCGATCAGTGAGCGGTAGATGGCGATGGCCTCGCTGATGTGGCGGCGCTGGCTCGCGCGGTCCTCGTGGTTGTCGGTCAGCAGGTGGCGCATGCCCGCGAAGCAGTCGCCGGGCCGGGCCAGGACGCTCAACAGCATCGCGTTGCTGACCTTGAACCGCGACTTCAGCGGCTCGGGCTCGGAGGCGACCAGCTTCTCGAAGGTGTTGCGGTCCCAACCGACGAAGCCCTCGGGCGCCTTCTTGCGCACGACCTTGCGGCGCTTCTTGGGATCGTCGCCGACCTTGGCCAGCGCCTTCTCGTTCTCGATGACGTACTCGGGGGCCTGCACGACCACGTTGCCCACGGTGTCGAAACCGGCGCGCCCGGCGCGCCCGGCGATCTGGTGGAACTCGCGGGCGCCCAGCCGCCGCACGCGCGATCCGTCGTACTTGCTCAGGGCGGTGAACAGGACGGTGCGGATGGGGACGTTGACTCCCACGCCCAGGGTGTCGGTGCCGCAGATGACCTTGAGCAGGCCGGCCTGAGCGAGGCGCTCGACCAGGCGCCGGTACTTGGGCAGCATGCCGGCGTGGTGCACGCCGATGCCGTGCCGCACGTAACGCGAGAGGTTGCGCCCGAACTTGGTGGTGAAGCGGAAATTGCCGATCTCCTTGGCGATCGCGTCCTTCTCCGCCCGCGAGCACATGTTGATGCTGGTCAGGGACTGGGCGCGCTCGACCGCCTGTGCCTGGGTGAAGTGCACGATGTACACGGGCGACTCGTGTGTTTCGAGCAGTTCCTCGAGGGTCTCGTGCAGCGGGGTCGTGCGGTAGGAGTAGTACAGCGGCACGGGCCGCTCAGCGGAGCTGACCACGGTGGTGGAGCGGCCGGTGCGGCGGGTGAGGTCGTCCTCGAACCGGCTGACGTCGCCCAGGGTGGCCGACATCAGCAGGAACTGCACCTGCGGCAGCTCCAGGAGCGGCACCTGCCAGGCCCAGCCCCGGTCGGGCTCGCCGTAGAAGTGGAACTCGTCCATGACCACGGTGCCGATGTCGGCGGCGGCGCCGTCGCGCAGCGCGATCTGGGCCAGGACCTCGGCCGTGCAGCACACGATGGGGGCGTCGGCGTTCACGCTGGCGTCGCCGGTCATCATGCCGACGTTGTCGGTGCCGAAGATCGAGCACAGCTCGAAGAACCTCTCCGAGACCAGGGCCTTGATGGGCGCGGTGTAGAACGCGCACTCGTCGCGGCCGAGCGCGGCGAACAGCGCGCCGGAGGCGACCAGGCTCTTGCCGGAGCCGGTAGGGGTGCTCAGGATGACGTTGGAGCCCGACACCACCTCGATGAGGGCTTCTTCCTGGTGCTGGTACAGGGTGAGCCCGCGCTCCTCGGCCCATGAAGCGAACGCCTCGAAGAGGGAGTCGGGTTCGGGGCGGGCGGGAAGCTGATCGATGAGACTCACGTATTCCATACTGCCTGCTCCCGGTGACCGTCCGGGCCACTCGTCCACAGGCGGCGCGCTGACGCGGCCGCCCTCGGGCGCCGCCCCGCCCCGCCCCCGCCCGCGGGCCGGTTCCCGCGGGCGGGGGCGGCGCTCACCCCAGGTGCTCGGCCAGGAAGGCCAGATTCCGCTCGACCGCGAACACGCCGCCGCCCTCGTGGTTGTTGAACTGCCAAAGCCGCATCCGCTTGGGGCCGGCATAGGCGTTGTAGACCGCGTAGCACGTGGAGGGCGGTGTGACGGGGTCCATCCCCGCGGCGCTGAACGCCGCCGGAGCGGTGGCGCGCGAGGCGAAGTTCAGGGCGTCGGTGTAGGAAAGCGTGGCGAAGACCCGCTCGGCGCTGTCGCGGTGCGCGCGGCAGTACTCGGCGATCTCCAGGTAGGGCCCCTCCGCGGCCACCTCGACCGCCCGCCGGAAGTGGGACAGGAACGGCACGTCGGCGATGACGGCGGCCACGCCCGGCGCCAGCGCGCCCGCCGCCACGGCGAGCCCGCCGCCCTGGCTGCTGCCCGCCACGGCCACGCGGTCGGGATCGACGCTGTCGAGCGTGCGGGCGGCAGCCACCGCGCGCACGGCATCGGTGACAACCCGGCGGTAGTAGTAGCGGCGCGGGTCCAGGACGCCCTTGGTCATGAAGCCCGGCCGGTGCGGGTGCGGGGAGTCCTCGGGGTCGGGGGTGTCACCGGTTCCCCTCTCGTTGGTGCCCTGCCCGCGGACGTCCATCACCAGCTGGGCGTAGCCGCACGACGCGTACTCCAGTGCGTCCAGCGGGCTGGAGCGCCCGCTGCCGTAGCCGGGAAAGCGCACCACGCAGGGCAGCCGGCCGCTGCGTTGCCGGGGGAGTACCAGCCAGGCCTTGACCGGGTGCCCGCCGTAGCCGGCGAACCCGACGTCGGCGACCTCCAGGGTCGTCAGCGGGCTGGCGTGCGGCAGGACCACGGCGGAGGAGTCGTGGCGGGCGGCCTCGTCGAGGGTCTGTGCCCAGAAGTCGTCGAAGTCGGCGGGGGCAGTGGGGGCGGCGCGGTAGTGCGGGAGTTCCTCGAAAGGGAGGTCGGTTCGCGGCATGTGCGACATCGTAGGCAACCGTGACCGGCGCACGAAGGGTGCGGCACCCCGAAAGGGCGCCGCACCCGAAGACGCGCGTGTGCGTCGGCAGCCGGAAGGGGCGGTCAGACCAGGCCGAGCTTGCGGACGGTGTCGCGCTCCTCGGCGAGTTCCTGGACGGAGGCGTCGATGCGCTCGCGGGAGAACGGACCGTTCTCCAGGTTCTGCACGATCTCCCACCGGCCGCCGCGGGAGACGGCGGGGAAGGAGGAGATGAGGCCCTCCGGGACGCCGTAGGAGCCGTCGGAGGGGAAGGCCGCGGAGGTCCAGTCGCCCTCGGGCGTGCCGTTGACCCAGTCGTAGACGTGGTCGATGGCGGCGTTGGCGGCCGATGCGGCGGAGGAAGCGCCGCGGGCCTCGATGATGGCGGCGCCGCGCTTGGCCACGGTCGGGATGAACTCGTCGCGCAGCCAGGCCTCGTCGCCGATCCGCTGGGCGGCGTTGGCGCCGTCGACCTCGGCGTGGAAGATGTCGGGGTACTGCGTCGCCGAGTGGTTGCCCCAGATCGTCAGCTTCTTGATGTCGGTGACCGGCGCCCCGACCTTCTTGGCGAGCTGGGTGAGCGCCCGGTTGTGGTCCAGGCGGGTCATGGCGTTGAAGCGGTCGGCCGGCACGTCGGGCGCGTGGGACTGGGCGATCAGCGCGTTGGTGTTGGCGGGGTTGCCCACCACCAGGACCCGGATGTCGTCGGCGGCACCGGCGTTGATCGCCTCGCCCTGGGGCTTGAAGATGCCGCCGTTGGCCTCCAGCAGGTCGCCGCGCTCCATGCCCTGGCTGCGCGGACGCGCGCCCACCAGCAGGGCGACGTTGGCGCCCTCGAACGCCTGGCGCGCGTCGTCGAAGATGTCGATCCCCTTCAGCAGCGGGAACGCGCAGTCGTCCAGTTCCATCGCCGTGCCCTCGGCGGCGGTGACGGCCTGGGGGATCTCCAGCAGCCGCAGCTTGACGGGCGTATCGGGACCCAGAAGCTGGCCCGAGGCGATGCGGAACAGCAGCGCGTAGCCGATCTGGCCGGCTGCCCCGGTGACGGTGACGTTGACAGGTACTTGGGCCATGACCTTCTTCTCCTGAGACGTTTGTGCGACCGGCGATGCTATCCACGGCCCCGCGGCCTTCCGGCGTCCGCCCCCGCACGCGGCACCCCGCCGGCGCTGCCGAACGGCGCCGCGAAACCCCACCCTAGCCGTGCCGCCGTGCGTACCCGCTCCCCGCCCCACCTGCGTGTGCGGTCCGCTTGGGGGCGGTGACGGCGCGGGCGTCCGGTGGCGCTCTTCCCAGCGGGTTTCCGGCAGAATGGGAGACGCGGGGGGTGCTGTTAAGATTACGGCGTTCCCGACCGAGCACCCCGGCCGGGCAGCCATCGGCGGGACTCATTCCCGCCCCGTGGCGGGGCGGTAGCTCAGCTGGTTAGAGCAGAGGACTCATAATCCTTGGGTCGCGGGTTCGAGCCCCGCCCGCCCTACGCGTCCTGAGCATGAAAAAGTGCCGCTGACCTGCGTAAAGCAGGCAGCGACGCTGTCGTACGCGCCAAGCCCGTGACGTCGGCAGGGCCCCTCGTTCCGGTCGGACGCCGCGGGTGCTTGATGCACCGAGGCCGTCTGTCCTGTGTTCCCCGGTGCGGCCGGGTTCTTTCGCAGCGCCCCTCTCGGGGCCGTTGGCCGTCGGGGGCCGTGTCCGGGAGCGCCGACGCGCTGCCGCACCTCGTGAGCGACGCCGCTCCGGCACGCGGCGTGGTGGTCACCGCGTCCTTCGCCGCCGCGGCGGGACCCGGGGGGAACGTGAGGACGGGCCACTTCCGGGGCAGCGGGGTATACGACGGCTGCATCGGGACCGGGGCGCCGATCGTCCGAAGCCGCAGGCGGTCGCCGCACGGCGGCGGCGGTTCCACTGCCGCGTGGGGCGCCGGGCGCACGCCGAGCAGGGCGGCCCGGCCGGGATGCGGGCTTTGCGGTAGGCCGCGGGAGTGAGGGGGAGACGGCTCATGTCGGAGAGGGGAGACCCAGCGATGCCGGGAGCCCACCCGCGAATATTCGCCGATATGGCACGGGAGCTGTTCGCCCGGGACTCCGTAGAGGATGTCCTCGACCGGATCGCGGCCATGGCGGTCGAGTGGATCGAGGGCTGCGACGAGGCCGGCATCCTGATGATCGACCGGCGCAAGCACGAGTTCTACACCCCCGCCGCCACGGCGGATCTCGTCCACGAATCCGACCGCGCCCAGGCCGAATGCGACGAAGGGCCGTGCCTGGACGCCTCACGCCACGAGCAGTCCTTCCGTGTCGACGACATGGCCGAGGACCCGCGCTGGCCCTGCTACCGCCCGCGCGCGGTCGAGTTGGGAGTCGGCTCGATGCTCGGGTTCGAGCTCTACACCCGCGACGAACATCTGGGTGCACTCGACCTTTATTCGTACCGCCCTCGCGCCTTCGGCGAGGATGCCCCTGAATTAGGCTGGGTCTTCGCGTCCCACGCTGCGCTGGCCATCGCCGGAGCCCAGCGCGAGGCGACCCTGCGGGAGGGCTACGCCACGCGTGAGGAGATCGGCGAGGCGATCGGGATCGTCATGGAGCGTCGGCGGATCACCAAAGACCAGGCGTTCGAGCTGATCAAGACCACCTCGATGAACACCAACACCAAGGTGCGCGACGTCGCGCGCAACATCGCCCGCACGGGCGAGATCCCCGGCGGATGAGCCTCGGCCGCAGCCACCGCCGCGCCGCGCGGTCAGTGGAGGCCTCCGTGCTCAGTCCTGGTCGGCATCGAGCATGGGGATTTGGCGGGCCGCCCACGGGCTGATCGCCCACGGTGCGCGCCGGGCGACGGCCGCGAAGTCCTCCCAGTCGACCCACTGCCACTCCGCCACCTCGGCGGGAGCGGGCTGCGGGTTCACATCGCGCGTGGTGGCTCGGTAGACCGGGCAGAACTCGTTCTCCACGATCCCCGATGCGTCCGTGGCCCGGTAGGCGAACTCCGGCAGCAGCACGGCGACACTCTCGATGCCGATCCCCAGTTCCTGGCGGGCCCGCCGGCGCAGGGCCTGCTCCATGGGCTCGTCGGGGCCCGGGTGCCCGCAGAAGGAGTTGGTCCACACCCCGGGCCAGGCGGCCTTGTCCAACGCTCGGCGCGTGACCAGCAGCCTGCCGCCGGCATCGAACACGTAGCAGGAGAACGCGAGATGGAGCGGTGTGTGCGGGCCGTGCACCAGGCGCTTGTCCGCCGTCCCCGTGGGGCGGTTGCCGCTGTCGAGCAGCACCACGCGCTCTCGTGCCGGCGAGTCGGCGCCTTCCGCGGAGCCTGTTGTGCCCGGCACGTGCCCTCCCCGGAACTCGAAGATCATTCCCGGGGAACGTACCACCGGGCGAAGTGCGGCGCGGAGCTTTCCGGCACGGCTGTGGCGGGCGGCGCGCGGCGACCGGGCCGGAGCCTCTCCGCTCGGGGCGGTCGCGCCTGGCTTCCGCGGGTACGCGGCGCGGAGCGCATCGGCACCCCACGTCCCGCATCCGTAGGATTACCGGTCCTTTTCCGGTCGGATTCCACGCGCGCAGGTCAGAAAGCCGCGGTAATCGGATAGGTGTCGAATTCGCGTCGAACGCCCATCCGGAGATTGACATCCGCCAGATCCGGTGCGTAATATTTTAGATACATGGAAAGCGCTTTCCATGTATGGTGCGCAATGGAATGCGGAGTTCGGGCCACGGCGCGTCCGACGTGCCCGGTCCGGAACCCGTGCATCCGTCGCGCTTTCGCCGCCCACGGATTTCCGTGTGTCCGCGGCCGGGTGTGTCCGCCGCCGCGATTCCCCCAGGCGGGCCGATGAGCGGCCCGCCATCGCGGCGGCGGCGAACCGAGGAGGTAATCCCGAAATGCCGCATCCCCCAATGCACGGCGGAGGGCTCCGGCCGTCCTTGCGCGGACTGGCCGCCGGCTGCGCCCTGGCCCTGGGCTCGGCCGTGCTCGCCACCGCCGCTCCGGCCGGCGCAGCCGCAGGCTGCGAGGTCGATTACACCGTAAACGAGTGGAACTCCGGTTTCGTCGCCGACGTGCAGATCACCAATCTGGGCGACTCCGTCGACGGGTGGGCGCTGGAATGGGAATTCCCCGGCGACCAGCAGGTCACCGGGGCGTGGAGTGCCGAGATCGACCAGTCCGGCTCCGCCGTCACCGCCGAGAACGTCTCCTACAACGCCGGCATCGCCTCAGGCGATACCGTCTCCTTCGGCTTCCAGGCCACCCAGTCCGGTCAGAGCGCCGCACCGGAGTCCTTCACCCTCAACGGCACCGTCTGCGACGGCAGTACCGGAGGTGACGACGGCGGCGGCGACGACGGCGGAGGTGATGACGGCGGCGGCGACGGCGGCGACCCGCAGCCCTCGACCGACCTGGAAGGCTGGGCCACGCAGAACGGCGGCACCACCGGCGGCGCCGGCGGCGAGACCGTCACCGTCAGCAGCGCCGGGGCCCTCCTCGACGCGATGCAGAGCAGCGGGCCCACCGTGGTGCGCCTGGAGGGCGGCGTCGACCTCTCCGGCATGAACGACGTGGCCTCGGACAAGACCCTCATCGGCGTCGGATCCGACGCCTCCGTCACCGGGGGCGGGTTCGACCTCGACGGTGTCAGCAACGTGGTCATCCGCAACATCAACTTCGACGGTTGGGACGACGACGCGATCAACGTCCAGGAGAGCACCACCAACGTCTGGATCGACCACAACAGCTTCGGAACCGGCAGCGACGGCGCCGTGGACATCAAGCGCGAATCCGACTTCATCACGGTCTCGTGGAACTACGCGCGCGACCACGACCACGTGATGCTGCTGGGCCACTCCGACAGCCATACCGAAGACCAGGGCCACCTGCGGGTGTCCTACCACCACAACCACTTCCAGAACACCCACAGCCGCCACCCGCGCGTGCGGTTCGGCGAGCCGGTCCACGTCTACAACAACTACTAC
>NZ_JROO01000021.1 GCF_000826685.1 Streptomonospora alba | reverse complement strand
GCGGGGACGTGGCCGTCGTCGTGCGCTGGGGCGCAGGTGTGCGGGCGCACGTCAACTCAGGGGGGCGCGCCGGCGGGCGCCGAGCGCGGCGCCGCGCGGCACCGCCCCGGCGCTGCGGCGCAGGCCGCTTCGCGGCCGCGGGCCAGGGGGTCGTCCCGTTGGAGCCGACCGGGTGGGCGGCGCCCGGGCAGCCGTACGTGTCCGTGCGGTCGGCCGGGTCGACCGGCTCTAGAAGGCGTCGACGGCGCGGCGCGCCTCGGGGTCGAGGACCCCCCAGTTGATCAGCTCCTCGGTGAGGTCGCCGGGTGAGCGGTCGTAGATGACCGCCAGCGAGCGCAGGTCCTCCTGGCGGATGGACAGCACGCGACCGTTGTAGTCGCCGCGCTGGCTCTGGATGGTGGCCACATAGCGGGCGAGCGGGCCGGCCTTCTCCTGAGGCAGCTGCTGCATGCGCTCCAGGTCGATGACCAGCTTGGGCGTGGGACCCAGCGGGGTCGGCGCCGCGCCGCCGGGCAGCAGCTCGGACATGGGCACGCCGTAGAAGTCGGCGAGCTCGGCGAGCTTCTGGACGGTCACCGCGCGGTCGCCGCGCTCGTAGGAGCCTACGACGACGGCCTTCCAGCGGCCGTGGGACTTCTCCTCCACTCCGTGCAGGGAAAGCCCTTGTTGAGTGCGGATGGCGCGCAGCCGCGCACCAAGGGACTTGGCGTATTCGGATGGCATCTTCTTCGTCGCTCCCCGGCCGTGAGGTGGCTGGTGTGGGCGGTGGCGCCCCGAGTCCGCCGTGGATCGCCGTGCCCGGCCGAAGGCGCCCGATGGGCTCCCGCCGCCGGGCCCGGACGGAGCGGCCCCGCCCGAGACTGGTTACGGACAGTGACGGTAGGGCTGTTCGGTTGCCAGGTCAAGCCGTTGGGGCGAAAAGCGACGATTCAGTGGCCAAACCGTGTGTAAGTGAGAGGGCTCTCATTTCACCACCGATGCGGACATCCCGGCGTTCCCTGGTGTACGGAAAGCCCGCTGACACTGGGATTCCGCGCATCCGCCCGATACGTACACCGCGCGTGGTGTCCGGTTCACCGGCTGATGGGGTATATGTCAACAACGTGAGGTGTGACGAGAGTCATACTTCCAGTCGTTTTCACCGGCGGGCGCGGCCGGCCCTCCCGGGGCCCGCTGGTAGCGTGAAGCCGTTCGACATCCTTTAACGGCCTGTCCTGTGAGGCAGGGAAGGGGGTCACTACTGTGTGTGCGCAATCGCGCGCCGAACGTGATTCGCAAGTGTTCGGGGAAGGCTCCGCCGATCCGCGCGGCTCCGGGCCCCGCGCCGCGGCGACGGCGCGGACCGTCCTCGACGGCCCCGAGATCGAGCGGGCGCTGACCCGCATCGCCCACGAGATCCTGGAACGCACCAAGGGCGGCGACGACGTCACCCTGCTGGGCATCCCCTCCCGCGGCGTGCCGCTGGCCGAGCGCCTGGCCCGACGCATCGAAGGCGTCGAGGGGCGCACCGTTCCCCGGGGCTCGCTGGACATCACGATGTACCGCGACGACCTGCGGCTGGCCCCGGCCCGCGCGCTGGGCCGCACCGACGTCCCGCCCGAGGGCGTCGACGGGCGCCTCGTGGTCCTCGTCGACGACGTCCTGTTCTCCGGCCGAACCGTGCGCGCCGCGCTGGACGCCCTCAACGACATCGGCCGGCCGCGCGCTGTGCAACTGGCCATCCTGGTCGACCGCGGCCACCGCGAGCTGCCCGTCCGGGCCGACTACGTGGGCAAGAACCTGCCCACTTCGCTGCGCGAGACCGTCACCGTGCAGCTGAGCGAGCCCGACGGCCACGACGCCGTGCTGCTGGGCCCGGCCAAACCGCGTCCCGGCGAGGAGGGCTGATGCGCCACCTGCTGTCCACCGGGGACCTCTCCCGCGACGAGGCGCTGCTGGTACTCGACACCGCCGCCGAGCTCGCCCAGGTCGGCGACCGGTCGGTGAAGAAGCTGCCCACCCTGCGCGGACGCACCGTGGTCAACCTCTTCTACGAGGACTCCACCCGCACCCGCACCTCCTTCGAACTGGCGGCCAAGCGCCTCTCGGCCGACGTCATCAACTTCTCCGCCAAAGGCTCCAGCGTCTCCAAGGGCGAGAGCCTCAAGGACACCGCGCTGACGCTGCAGGCCATGGGCGCCGACAGCGTCGTCGTACGCCACAACGCCTCCGGCGCCGCCCACCGGCTCGCCGAGTGGGTCGACGGCGCCGTGCTCAACGCCGGCGACGGCACCCACGAGCACCCCACCCAGGCGCTGCTGGACGTCTTCACGATGCGCGAACGCCTGGGCCGCCTCGACGGGCTGCGCGTGGCCATCGTCGGCGACGTGCTGCACAGCCGCGTGGCCAGGTCAAACGTGCTGCTGCTGCACACCCTGGGTGCCGAGGTGACCCTGGTCGCGCCGCCCACTCTGGTACCGGTCTCGGTGCACACCTGGCCCTGCTCGGTCTCATACGACCTCGACGCCGTGCTTCCCAAGAGCGACGTGGTCATGCTGCTGCGGGTCCAGGCCGAGCGCATGCACGACGCGTTCTTCCCCTCCGCGCGCGAGTACAGCCGCCGCTACGGGCTCGACGCCGAACGCTTCGCGCGCATGCAGGACGACGCCATCGTCATGCACCCCGGCCCCATGGTCCGCGGCATGGAGATCTCGGCCGAGGTCGCCGACTCCACCCGCACCACCGTCAACGAGCAGGTCACCAACGGCGTCAGCGTGCGCATGGCAGTGCTCTACCTGCTTTTGGGCGGGTCATAGCCCCGACTGCCCCGGTCGCCCGCCCGATACCCCGGGCGGCGGCCGCGCGCCCGCCTTGCCAGCAATCACGGACACAGAAGCGATGGACGTTATGACGCCAAGCAGTGCCGCATACCTCATCCGCGGCGCCCGCATCGCCGGGGGCGACGCGGCCGACATCCTCATCCGCGACGGTGCGATCGCCGAGGTCGGCACCGGGATCGACGCCGCCGGCGCCGCAACCGTCGACGCTGAAGGGCTCGTCGCCCTGCCCGGCCTGGTCGACCTGCACACCCACCTGCGCGAACCCGGCCGCGAGGACGCCGAAACCGTGGCCGGCGGCGCCCGTGCCGCCGCGGCCGGCGGTTACACCGCCGTGCACGCCATGGCCAACACCGACCCCGTCGCCGACACCGCCGGCGTGGTCGAGCAGGTCTGGCGCTTGGGCCGCGAGTCCGGCCACTGCGACGTGCGGCCCGTCGGCGCGGTCACCCGCGGACTGGGCGGCGTCCAGCTTGCCGAACTGGGCGCCATGGCCGACTCCGCGGCCGGCGTGCGCGTCTTCAGCGACGACGGCACGTGCGTCTCCGACGCGCTGCTGATGCGCCGCGCCCTGGAGTACGTCAAGGCCTTCGACGGCGTCGTCGCCCAGCACGCCCAGGAGCCCCGGCTGACCGAGGACGCCCAGATGAACGAGGGCGTGGTCTCCGACCGGTTGGGTCTGGCCGGCTGGCCCTCCGTGGCCGAGGAGGCCGTCATCGCCCGCGACTGCCTGCTCACCGAGCACGTCGGCTCGCGGCTGCACGTCTGCCACGTCTCCACCAAGGGCTCGGTGCAGATCCTGCGCTGGGCCAAGAGCCGCGGCTGCAACGTCACCGCCGAGGTCACCCCCCACCACCTGCTGCTGACCGACGACCTCGCCGAGAGCTACGACCCCGTCTACAAGGTCAACCCGCCGCTGCGCACCGCCGAGGACGTGCACGCGCTGCGGGAGGGCCTGGCCGACGGCACCGTCGACTGCGTGGCCACCGACCACGCGCCCCACCCGGCCGAGGCCAAGGAGACCGAGTGGGCCACGGCGGCCATGGGCATGCTCGGCCTGGAGACCGCCCTGTCGGTGGCGCAGCACACCATGATCGACACCGGCCTGCTCGACTGGCCCGGCCTGGTCGAGCGGATGTCGGCCGCACCGGCTCGCATCGGACGTCTCGCAGGTCACGGTCGTCCGATCGCCCCCGGCGAGCCCGCCAACGTTACGCTGTATGACGCGGACACCGCCTCGGACATCGACCCGGCGGCCCTGGCCTCGAAGAGCGCGAACACCCCCTTCCGGGGCATGCGCCTGCCCGGCCGCATCCAGGCGACGTTCCTGCGCGGCGTCCCCACGGTCCTCGATGGGAAGATTCAGTGACTCCACAAGCAGCATCCGGCGGCGCAGTCCCCGCCGTCCTCGTCCTCGAAGACGGGCGCGCCTTCCACGGCAGGTCCTTCGGCGCGCAGGGCGAGACGCTCGGCGAGATCGTCTTCAACACCGGCATGACCGGTTACCAGGAGACCCTCACCGACCCCTCGTACCACCGCCAGATCGTCGTGATGACCGCGCCGCACATCGGCAACACCGGTGTCAACGACGACGACCCCGAGTCCGGATACATCTGGGTCTCCGGGTACGTGGTGCGCGAGCCCGCCCGCGTCTCCTCCAACTGGCGCGCCCGGCGCACCCTCGAAGAGGAACTGGTGCGCCAGAACGTGGTGGGCATCGCGCTTGACGGCACGCGCGCCCTGACCCGCCACCTGCGCGACCGAGGCGCCATGCGCGCCGTCATCAGCACCGTCGAGACCGACCCCGAGCGGCTGCGCGAGCGCGTGCTGGCCAGCCCGCAGATGGCAGGCGCCGACCTGGCGCGCGAGGTCTCCACCACCGAGCCCTACACCGTCCGCCCGCCCGAGGGCGTGCCCACACGCTTCCGCGTCGCAGCGGTGGACCTGGGCATCAAGTCGATGACACCCCAGCGCCTGGCCGAGCGCGGCTGCGAGGTCACCGTGCTGCCCGCCGGCGCCACCGCCGAGCAGATCCTCGGTCCGGGACCCGACGGCGTGTTCTTCAGCAACGGCCCCGGCGATCCCGCCACCGCCGACGAGCCGGTGGCCGTGATGCGCGCCGTGCTGGAGTCGCGCACGCCGCTGTTCGGCATCTGCTTCGGCAACCAGATCCTGGGCCGTGCGCTGGACCTGGGCACCTTCAAGCTGCGGTTCGGCCACCGCGGGGTGAACCAGCCGGTACAGGACGTGCACACCCGGCGGGTCTACATCACCAGCCACAACCACGGCTTCGCCGTCGAGGCGCCCGTGGACGGACCCTTCCAGACGCCTTACGGACGCGCCGAGGTCAGCCACGTCGACCTCAACGACGGCGTCGTCGAAGGGCTGCGCCTGCTCGACCGACCCGCGTTCAGCGTCCAGTACCACCCCGAGGCCGCCGCCGGCCCGCACGACGCCGCCGAGCATTTCGACGCGTTCTGCGACCTGATGGCCGCCTCCACCGATTCGTCCGACAGCTCCGGCCGGCCGGCCGAGCCCGCCCAGTCGTAAGCCAGGGGACACACATGCCGCGCCGTAACGACCTCAAGTCCGTCCTCGTGATCGGATCCGGGCCGATCGTGATCGGGCAGGCCGCGGAGTTCGACTACTCGGGGACCCAGGCGTGCCGCGTACTCAGGGCCGAAGGCCTGCGCGTCATCCTGGTCAACTCCAACCCGGCCACGATCATGACCGATCCCGAGATCGCCGACGCCACCTACGTCGAGCCGATCACCGCGGAGATGATCGAGAAGATCATCGCCAAGGAGCGCCCCGACGCGCTGCTGCCCACCCTGGGCGGCCAGACCGCGCTCAACGCCGCCGTGGCCCTGCACGACTCCGGGGTGCTCGCCAAGTACAACGTCGAGCTGATCGGCGCCAACGTCGAGGCGATCCAGTCCGGCGAGGACCGCGAGACCTTCAAGGGCATCGTCGAGCGCATCGGCGGCGAGTCCGCCCGCTCGCGCATCTGCCACACGCTGGAGGAGTGCCTGGAGTCCGCCGAGGAGCTCGGTTACCCCGTCGTGGTCCGGCCCTCCTTCACCATGGGCGGCTCGGGCTCCGGCTTCGCCCACGACGAGGCCGAACTGCGCCGCATCGCCGGCCAGGGGCTCGCGCTCTCGCCCGTCACCGAGGTCCTGCTGGAGGAGTCCATCCTCGGGTGGAAGGAGTACGAGCTGGAGCTCATGCGCGACGGCAACGACAACGTGGTCGTCGTCTGCTCCATCGAGAACTTCGACCCGATGGGCGTGCACACCGGCGACTCGGTCACCGTCGCCCCGGCCATGACGCTGACCGACCGCGAATACCAGCGCATGCGCGACATCGGCATCTCGGTCATCCGCGAGGTCGGCGTCGACACCGGCGGCTGCAACATCCAGTTCGCCGTGCACCCCGCCACCGGGCGCATCATCGTCATCGAGATGAACCCGCGGGTGTCGCGCTCGTCGGCGCTGGCGTCCAAGGCCACCGGGTTCCCCATCGCCAAGATCGCCGCCAAGCTCGCCGTGGGCTACACCCTCGACGAGATCCCCAACGACATCACCGCCGAGACCCCGGCCAGCTTCGAGCCGAGCCTCGACTACGTCGTTGTCAAGGTCCCCCGGTTCGCCTTCGAGAAGTTCCCCGGCGCCGACCCCGCGCTGACCACCACGATGAAGTCGGTCGGCGAGGCCATGGCCATCGGCCGCTCCTTCGCCGAGGCGCTGCAGAAGGCCATGCGCTCGGTGGAGAAGAACGGCGTCGGCCTGACCTGGGCCGGCGAGCCCGGCGACAAGGACGAGCTGGTGCGATCGACCGCCGTCCCCGGCGAGCTGCGGCTGCGCCGCATCCAGCAGGCTCTGCGCGCCGGCGCCGACGTCGGGGAGCTGCACGAGGCCACCGGCATCGACCCCTGGTTCCTGGACCAGCTGCTGCTGCTGGAGGAGACCGCCCGAGACCTGGCGCGCGGCAGGCTGGACGCCCAGCGGCTGCGCGCCGCCAAGCGCGTCGGCTTCTCCGACGCCCAGATCGGCGAGGTCACCGGCAAGACCGAGGAGGTCGTGCGCGAGCTGCGCTACGCGCTGGGCATCCACCCCGTCTACCTGACCGTGGACACCTGCGCCGCGGAGTTCGCCGCCAAAACGCCCTACCTCTACTCCAGCTACGACGAGGAGACCGAGGTCCCCCAGGGCAGCCGCCCCAAGGTCGTCATCCTGGGCTCGGGCCCCAACCGCATCGGCCAGGGGGTGGAGTTCGACTACAGCTGCGTGCACGCGTCCTTCGCGCTGTCCGCGGCCGGCTACGAGACCGTCATGGTCAACTGCAACCCCGAGACCGTCTCCACCGACTACGACACCAGCGACCGGCTCTACTTCGAGCCGCTGACGCTGGAGGACGTGCTGGAGGTCGTGCGCGCCGAGCGCGCCACCGGCGAGGTCGTCGGCGTGGTCGTCCAGCTCGGCGGGCAGACCCCGCTGGGCCTGGCCCGCGGACTCAAGGCCGCCGGCGTACCCGTCGTCGGCACCAGCCCCGAGGCCATCGACCTCGCCGAGGACCGCGGCGAGTTCGGCAAGGTGCTGGCCGACGCGGGGCTCCCGGCGCCCAAGCACGGCACCGCCCACTCCTTCGACGGCGCCCGCGAGGTCGCCGCCGAGATCGGCTACCCCGTGATGGTGCGCCCCTCCTACGTGCTGGGCGGGCGCGGCATGGAGATCGTCTACGACGACCGGATGCTGGCCGACTACATCGAGCGCAACGCGGAGGTCAGCCCGGAGTACCCGGTACTGATCGACAGGTTCCTCGACGACGCCATCGAGATCGACGTCGACGCCGTCTACGACGGCACCGAGCTCTACCTCGGCGGCATCATGGAGCACATCGAGGAAGCCGGCATCCACTCCGGCGACTCCGCCTGCGCGCTGCCGGCGGTGACGCTGGGGCGCGAGGACATCCAGCGCATCCGCACCTCCACCGAGGCCATCGCCCGCGGAACGGGTGTGCGGGGACTGCTCAACGTGCAGTACGCGCTGGCCTCGGGGGTGCTGTACGTGCTGGAGGCCAACCCGCGGGCGTCGCGCACCGTGCCCTTCGTCTCCAAGGCCACCGCCGTCCCGCTGGCCAAGGCGGCCGCGCGGGTGATGCTGGGCACCGGCGTGCGCGAGCTGCGCGCCGAGGGCGTGCTGCCCGCCGAGGGCGACGGGGGCACGCTGCCCATGGACGCGCCCGTGTCGGTCAAGGAGGCGGTACTGCCCTTCAACCGCTTCATCGACCGCCAGGGCGAGGGCGTCGACACCGTGCTGGGCCCGGAGATGCGCTCCACCGGCGAGGTCATGGGCCTGGACGCCGACTTCGGCACGGCCTATGCCAAGTCCCAGCTGGCCGCCTACGGCTCCCTGCCGACCTCGGGCGCGGTGTTCGTCTCGGTGGCCAACCGCGACAAGCGCAACCTGGTGTTCCCGGTCAAGCGGCTGGCCGACCTCGGCTTCGAGATCCTGGCGACCGAGGGCACCGCCGGGGTGCTGCGGCGCCACGGCGTGACCGCCCGGGTCGTGCGAAAGCACAGTGACGGTCCCGGGCCGGCCGGCGAACCCACTATCGTGCAACTCATCCACCGCGGAGGTGTGGACCTCATCGTCAACACGCCTTTCGGTAGCGCCGGGCAGTCCGGTCCGCGCCTGGACGGCTACGAGATCCGCACCGCGGCGGTCGTACGCGAGGTGCCCAGCGTCACCACGGTGCAAGGGCTCGCCGCGGCCGTCCAGGGCATCGAGGCCCTCGTGCGGGGCGACATCGGCGTGCGCTCCCTGCAGGAGCACGCCGCGTCGCTGCGCGGGGCAGGGGACTGAGCATCCGCGTGAGGGGGCGCCGAGGCGGCCGGGCAGCACAAGGCCGCCACAGGGGCGGCCGGTAGGGGCCGGGCGGCGCGGGGCACCAGGCCGCGCCGCCGAGCGGATCGAGGCGGGGGCAGCGCGAGTGAGTGACAACGGGCCGGTCCAGACACGCAGTCCTGTGCTGACCGTGCGCCGGGTCGACGCCTACCACGCCATCACGGTCGTGGCGCCGCAGATCGCCGAGCGGTTCCGCTCGGGCCAGTTCCTGTCGGTGGGAGTGGGCGGCGAGCACTCCAGCATGCTGCTGCGCCGCCCCTTCGCCATCCACGACGTCAAGCCCGACTACGGCGGCACGGTGGAGTTCCTCTTCGCCGTGCGCGGTCCCGGAACCGCGTGGCTGGCCGAGCGGCGCTCGCGCGATCTGCTCGACGTCGTGGGACCGCTGGGCCGCCCCTTCCCGCTGCCGCGCGACCCCGTCAACTGCGTGCTCGTGGGCGGCGGGTCGGGCGCGGCCCCGCTGTTCCCGCTGGCGCACGCGCTCCGGCGGCGGGGCTGCCGGGTGGACTTCGTGCTCGGCGCCTCCTCGGCCGACCGGGTCTTCAGCGCGATCAGCGCCCGCCGCATCGCCGAGACCGCGACCTTCACCACCGACGACGGCTCGTTCGGGGTGCGCGGGCGCGTCACCGACGCCCTGGAGCGGGTCACGGCCGACGCGCGTGCCGACGTCGTCTACGCGTGCGGGCCCATGGCGATGCTGGGCCGGGTCGCCGCCGCTGCCGCGCGCCTGGAACTGCCCGCCCAGGTGGCGGTGGAGGAGGCGATGGCCTGCGGCACCGGCCTGTGCATGAGCTGCGTCGTCCCGGTGGTGGGCGAGGACGGCTTCACCCGCATGGCGCGCGCCTGCGTGGACGGCCCCGTCTTCCGCGGCGAGCGGGTCCGCTTCGACGACGTGGGCACGATCCCCTTCGACGCGCTGGGCGCGCCCGGCTGGAAGGCGTGGTCCGACGAGCCGGGCGCGGAGGGCGCCCCCGAGCGGGAGGCCGGTTGAGCGTGAATCCCGACATGCGTACCCGACTGGCCGGGCTGGAGCTGGCCAACCCGGTCATGGCGGCGGCCGGATGCGCCGGCACCGGGCGCGAGCTGGCCCGCTTCTTCGACATCGCGCGCCTGGGCGCCATCGCGACCAAGTCGGTGATGCTGGAGCCCCGTGCCGGGCGGCCCGCGCCGCGCATGGCCGAGACCCCCTCGGGCATGGTCAGCTCGGTCGGCCTGCAGGGGCCCGGTATCGAGGTGTTCCTCCAGCGCGACCTGCCCTGGCTGCGGTCGCGCGGCGGTACCGCCGTGGTCTCGGTGGCCGGCTCCGGCCCCGAGGAGTACGCCGAGTTGGCCCGGCGGCTGCCCGCCTCGGCGGGCGTGGCGATGATCGAGGTCAACCTCTCCTGCCCCAACTCCGCGGGCCAGGGGCGCGATTTCGCCGACGTCCCGGCCGAGGCCGCCCGCGTCGTGCGCGCCGTGCGCGGCGCGGCCGAGGACGGCGTCCCCGTCTTCGCCAAGCTGGCCGCCGACGCGCCCGACCCGGTGGACTTGGCCGGCGCCTGCGTGGAGGCGGGCGCCGACGGGTTGAGCATGGTCAACTGCCTGCGGGGCATGGCCGTCGATCCGGTCACGCTGCGGCCCGCGCTGGCCGGCGGCGTCGGCGGGGTCTCGGGCCCGGCGATCCGCCCGATCGCGGTGGGCTGCGTCTACCGCACCCGCGAGGCGCTGCCGGAGGTGCCCGTGATCGGGATGGGCGGTGTGCAGACCGGCGCCGATGCGCTGGAGTTCCTGGCCGCGGGCGCCTCGGCGGTGGCGGTGGGCACGGTGAACTTCGCCGACCCCTCGGCGTGCGTGCGCATCCTGCGCGAGCTGCAGGAGCTGCTGGAGGAGCGCGGTGTGGACCGGGTCGGCGACGTCGTCGGAGCCGCACACCGCCCGACGGGAGCCGTGGTGGGACGATGACCACCGAATCGCTCAGATCGTCTCTCGACGCCCGATTTCTCCGGGCACACTCCGGACTACCCTCGGGCGCGGAAAACGGCGCTGCGGGCGCCTCAGCGGCGCCGACGCGCAGGCCCGCCCGTCGCCCACCACCGCCCCGAGAGGAGGCGCCACGCGCCGCGTGCCTGTAGGTCGCACGCCACCGTCCCGAGAGGAGGCGCTGCGCGCCGCGTGTCGTCTGGAATGCATGAACCGGGCGTACTGGGGAACCGCTCGGGACAGCGCGCCGTCGCTGATCAGCCGAACGGTCCGCCCGCCTCGACACGGGGTGCGGGCACAGGCGCCCGCACCCGGTAGAACCACCGGAAACGTCCTGCCCACCCCACTGAGCCGAAGGAGATCCACCGTGGCAGCGCCCATCGCCGTCGCTATCGACGCACCCGACATCGAGACCGCCGCACGTTGGGCCTCCGAGGTCTCTCCCCACGTCAGCACCGTGAAGGTGGGGCTGGAGCTGTATCTGCGCTACGGCCCCGAGGTAGTGGGCACCCTGCGCGGCGGGAACAAGACCTCGGTCTTCCTCGACCTCAAGCTGCACGACATCCCGGCCACCGTGGCGGGGTCGGTGCGCAACCTCGCGCGGTTCAAGCCCTCCATCCTGACCGTGCACGCGGCCGGGGGGCGTGAGATGGTCCGCGCTGCGGTCGAGGCGGCCCCCCAGACCTCGATCGCCGCTGTGACGATCCTTACGTCCCTGGACGACGCGTCCCTGGACGACATCGGGATGAGCGGCCCGGTGAGCGAGGCGACGCGGCGCCTGGCGGTGATGGCGGTGGAGTCCGGCGCCGCGGCGCTGGTGTGCTCGCCGCAGGAGGTGGCTTCGCTGCGCGCCGAGGTCGGCCCCGACGTGACCCTGATCACTCCGGGGGTGCGGCCGCTGGGCTCCGATCACGGCGACCAGGCTCGCGTGGCCACGCCCGAGGCGGCCTACGAGGCCGGCGCCGACCTGCTGGTGATCGGCCGGCCGATCACCAGGGCCTCCGACCCGGGTGCCGCGGCGGCCTCGATCGCGGCCGCCCTGCGGCGGGTGGAGGCGACCTCGGCGTGACCACGCGCCGCACAGAGGCCGACAATGTGACCGGTTGCGGTCACCCCATCACAGGGGAAAACTCAGGACCGAAACTCAGCGCAGGCGCGGCGGCCATGACCTGCGCGGTCCGCAGGGCGGCCCGGTCGGGGTACGGTTGGACCGGACTTCAACCGGGCCGAAAGTCCTGATTTTCGTGCCTCTTTGCAATCAATCCATTACATAGAGTAATTACTTTGATGAAATGGCGCTTGAAAGGCAACTTTGCGTTGCCGAACAGGGGCAGAACCTACTAACTTGCGCAGGCGTCCGCCCTCTACAAACGAGAGAAAACCGAGGTGACCCGGCGTGGCCCTTCCTCCCCTCACACCCGAACAGCGCGCCGCGGCTCTGGAGAAAGCCGCGAAGGCCAGAAAAGAGCGCGCAGAAGTCAAGAACCGCCTGAAGCACGGCGGCGTCTCGCTGTCCGAGGTCCTCTCCGACGGGCAGACCGACGACGTCATCGGCAAGATGAAGGTCTCGGCTCTGTTGGAATCCCTGCCCGGCGTCGGCAAAGTCCGCGCCAAGCAGATCATGGAGCGGTTGAACATCGCCGAGTCCCGCCGAGTCCGAGGGCTGGGCGCCAACCAGCGCTCGGCGCTGGAGCGTGAATTCGGCGGAGCCGAGTAGCGCGCGAAGGCGGATGTGCCGTTTTTCACGGCTTGGGGCCGCCCGCCCGACAGCGGTCGGCCCAGCGCGACCGCCGGTGCCGTGCCCTCCGCAGCCCCGCGGAGGCCGGCACCGGCGGCGTCGCGGCTCCCGAGCGCCGTACGCGCCGCGAGCGGCGCCCGTCGCACCAGCGCAGCGGACGGCTCCCGCGCGGTGCGGTGATATAAATGAGCAATCGTCGGCGGCGCCGCAGGATCGAGCTCCAGCACCCGCAGCCGGGTGAGCGGGGCGGTCCGGTCGCGGTGGCCTGCGGCGAGAGTGCCGAATCCGCCGCCTCCCCGCTGGGGGCACCGCCGGCCGCCGCGCGGCCGGCCCTTTCCTCGAGAGTTAGATCCGCACGTGTCCAACGACTCCGCCTCCGCCTCCACCGCAGGAGGCCGGTGCTCCGGCCCGGCGCAGCGGCTGACCGTCCTGTCCGGACCCTCCGGGGTCGGCAAGAGCACCGTCGTGCGCGAGATCCGTGCCCAGCATCCCGAGGTGTGGCTTTCGGTGTCGGTGACCACCCGCGCCCCGCGGCCGGGCGAGACCGACGGCGTGGAGTACCGCTTCACCGACGATGCGGGCTTCGACGGCATGATCGCCCGGGGCGAGCTGCTGGAGTGGGCCCAGTTCGCGGGCAACCGCTACGGCACTCCCCGCGCCCCCGTCGAGGAGCGCCTGCGCAGCGGGCAGCCGGTGCTGCTGGAGATCGACCTGCAAGGGGCCCGCCAGGTGCGCGAGACGATGCCCGAGGCGCTGCAGGTGTTTCTGACCCCGCCCTCCTGGGAGGAGCTGGTGCGTCGGCTCACCGGGCGCGGCACCGAACCTCCCGAGGTGATCCAGCGCCGCCTGGACACCGCGCGCGTCGAGCTCATCGCGGAGAAGGAGTTCGACACCACTCTCGTCAACACCTCCGTGGACGAGGTACGCGAGCGGCTGCTGGCCCTGATCGGCCTCTGCGACGAGGGAACGCCCGAGTCCTCCTAGGAGGCGCTCGGCCGTGAAATCCCAGCCGTATCCACATCGCCGCGCCGCCACGGCCGGAGCGGGGGATCGGGTCGACTATCCTGTCAGCAGAATCAGAGTCCGCAGGCCCCGCAGGGGCCGTCCGACCGTCCAGGGGGACGCACGTGGCAGGCACCGAGCCCGTCGCCGAAGGCATCACCAACCCGCCGCTCGACGACCTCCTCGAATGCGTCGACAGCAAGTACAGCCTGGTCGCCATGAGCGCCAAGCGCGCCCGGCAGATCAACGCCTACTACGCCCAGCTGGGCGAGGGCCTGCTGGAGTACGTCGGCCCGCTCGTCGAGACCCAGGTCCAGGAGAAGGCCCTGTCCATCGCGCTGCGCGAGGTCAAGGGCGGACTGCTCACCGCCGAGCCCTACGAGGGCGCCTGAGCCCGTCCCGGGCGTGTTCCACCGCGGGCCGCCGTGCCGGCGGCCCGCGGAACACCGTCCGGCCGGGGCGCCGCGCACATGAGGCGGCGGCATCTGCTGAGATCTAGTGGTGAATACCGATAACCGGCCCGAGGTCGTCCTGGGCGTGGGGGCAGGCATCGCCGCCTACAAGGTGTGCGAGCTGCTGCGTCGCCTGACGGAGTCCGGGCACAGCGTCCAAGTCGTCCCCACCGCCGACGCGCTGCGGTTCGTAGGCGAGCCCACCTGGGCCGCCCTCTCCGGCCGCCCGGTCGCCGCGGGGGTGTGGGAATCCGTGCACGAGGTCCCGCACGTGCGCATCGGCCGCCGCGCCGACCTCGTCCTCGTCGCGCCCGCGACCGCCGACCTGCTGGCCAAGGCCGCCAACGGCCTGGCCGACGACCTGCTCACCAACACGCTTCTCACCGCGCGCTGTCCGGTGGTCTTCGCCCCGGCCATGCACACCGAGATGTGGGAGCACCCGGCCACCCGGGCCAACGTCGCCACGCTGCGCTCGCGCGGAGCCGTGGTGATCGATCCGGCCGTGGGGCGGCTCACCGGAGCCGACACCGGCCCGGGGCGCCTGCCCGAGCCCGACGACGTCTTCGCCGTCGCGCAGCGCGTGCTCGCCCGCGGCGACCTGCCCGCCGATCTGGCCGGGCGCCACATCCTGATCACCGCGGGCGGCACCCGTGAGCCCATCGACCCGGTGCGCTTCATCGGCAACCGCTCCTCGGGCCGCCAGGGCTATGCGCTGGCCGCCACAGCGCTGGCACGCGGCGCTCGAGTGACTCTCGTCTCGGCCAACGTGTTCCTTTCGGCGCCCGCCGGCGCCGAGGTCGTGTCCGTGGGATCGGCCCGGGAAATGCGCGAGGCCGTGCTCGCTCGCAGAGGCACCGCCGACGCCGTCGTGATGGCTGCTGCCGTCGCCGACTTCCGGCCGGCCGAAACCGCGGCCGGAAAGATCAAGAAGACGGGGGACGGACCGGCGCCCGTCGAGCTCGCCGAGAACCCCGACATCCTGTTGGAGCTGGCCACCGAGCGGACGCGGCCCGACCAGGTGGTGGTGGGATTCGCCGCAGAGACCGACGACGTGCTGGCCAACGGCCGCGCCAAGCTCAAGCGCAAAGGCTGCGACCTGCTCGTGGTCAATCAGGTGGGCGAGGGGCGGGCCTTCGGCACCGAGGACAACCAGGCGGTGGTGCTGGGAGCCGACGGGTCGGCCACCGAGATCCCCAACGGCCCCAAGGAGGATCTGGCCGACCGCGTCTGGGACCTGGTGGCGCGGCAGACCGCCTTCGGAGGCACCCCCTTATAGGAGCGATCCCGGCTACCCAGCGTGGCGGCACCCGTCGTGTGCGGGCCGCTGCGCGGGCCGGCCCTCCGACCGCAGCTGTTGCGTGTCCAGCTTCGCGTTTCGCTCTACGCTACGGAAATTCCCTGCACATGGGCACGATCAGGGCGGTACCGGAAATTCTCCTGTGTCGTGCGTCACACTCCGCAGGTTGCCGCTTGAGTAGGCATTCCGCGCTGACGCGCCGCCGCCGTGTCGCCTTCTCACCCGCCGCCGAACGGCCGAACCGCCGAGCCCGCCCGAGCGCGCCGAGCGACGCCCCACTACAGTGGTCCTCAGAAACCAACCGCGTCGGTCGGTTTCGCGGAGGAGCCCCCCGTTCCTCTCCGTGATGGCCGAGCCGAGCCGACAACTGTCAGCCAGCAGCCGCTGCAAGGAGTCACTCAACGTGTCCCGTCGCCTTTTCACCTCCGAGTCGGTCACCGAAGGCCACCCCGACAAGATGGCCGACCAGATCAGTGACGCGATCCTCGACGCGATGCTCAAAGACGACCCGGCCAGCCGGGTCGCCGCCGAGACCCTGATCACCACCGGACAGGTACACGTGGCCGGTGAGGTCACCACTCAGACCTACGTCGACATCCAAGAGATCGTTCGCCAGAAGATTCTGGAGATCGGCTACGACTCCTCCGCCAAGGGCTTCGACGGCCAGTCCTGCGGCGTTTCGGTCTCCCTCGACGCCCAGTCGCCCGACATCGCCCAGGGCGTCGACACCGCCTACGAGGCGCGTGTCGAGCACGAGGACGACGTCCTCGACAAGCAGGGCGCCGGCGACCAGGGCCTGATGTTCGGATACGCGAACAATGAGACCCCCGAGCTCATGCCGCTGCCGATCAAGCTGGCCCACGCCCTGTCGGAGCGCCTGTCCGAGGTCCGCCACAACGGGACGGTTCCCTACCTGCGTCCCGACGGCAAGACCCAGGTCACCGTGGAGTACGAGGGCCAGAAGCCGGTGCGCCTGGACACGGTCGTCGTGTCCAGCCAGCACGCCCCCGACATCGACATCGACGAGCTCCTGACGCCGGACATCAAGGAGCACGTCATCGCCCCGATCGTCGCGAGCTACGGGCTCGAGTCCGACGACTACCGGCTGCTGGTCAACCCGACCGGCCGCTTCGAGATCGGCGGCCCGATGGGCGATGCCGGCCTGACCGGCCGCAAGATCATCGTCGACACCTACGGCGGCTACGCCCGCCACGGCGGCGGCGCCTTCTCCGGCAAGGACCCGTCCAAGGTGGACCGTTCGGCCGCCTACGCCACGCGCTGGGTCGCCAAGAACATCGTGGCCGCCGGTCTGGCCGACCGCGCCGAGGTGCAGACCGCCTACGCGATCGGCAAGGCCCACCCGGTGGGCGTCTTCATCGAGACCTTCGGCACCGAGAAGGTCGCCCCCGAGGTCATCGAGAAGGCCGTCGACGAGGTCTTCGACCTGCGTCCCGCCGCGATCGTGCGCGACCTCAACCTGCTGCGCCCGATCTACTCCAGCACGGCCGCCTACGGCCACTTCGGCCGCCAGGACGCGAAGTTCACCTGGGAGCAGACCGACCGCGCCGCCGCGCTGAAGTCCGCCGCCGGCGCCTGACCTCCCATTCGGCGCGAGCGTCCCGACCCGGGGCGCCCGGCGCTGACGCACGCCCGGCCGCGGCCCGTTCCGGGTCGCGGCCGGGCGCGTTTTCGTGCGGGCGGGTGCGCAGGGTTCCGGGAATCCGGCAGGTGGACGACAGGGCGCCGGCACGGTGGCAGGTACAACGCCGGAGGAATGCGGAATCCTGCCGTATCCGGCCGGTTTCCCTGCGTAGTCCACGGTGGTCGGCCCGTCTCGCCGGCGTGAACATGTCGGAGAAGGGAACGCCCGTGAAATATGCGAGCGTCCGCAGAAGGTCGAAGCGGACCCGGTTTGCGATGGCTGCACATAGGGACGTTCCCGAGGGCTCGAAGGCGGGGATTCTCGGAGGACGCATCCGCGTGACCGCAGTCCCCATGCCCGAGCACGTTCTCTTTGCGCATCAGGTCATGCGACAGGTGGAGGCGCAACCCTCCGGTGGCCACTGCGCGACGACCGTGGCGTGGCGGTTGCGCGGGACGTCGAGGAGGGCGACTTCGCCATCCCCGACCTGGTGGTCACCGCATCGAGGGCACTCTCCGACGACCGGGCGAAGCTGCCGGTAGAGGACGTCGAATCAGTCGCCGGGGTGGTTTCCACGGGAAACGCCGGGAAGGGCATCGCGGTTTCCCGGAGCTTTACGCCCTGGGGAAACTCCCTGTCTACCGCTGATCGACCCCCGAACGGCTGATATCACGGTCTACCCGAACCCTTCCACGGTGTTTACAGCCGGCAGATGCACTACGGGTTCCGCGGCCGTATCGAACCCCCTCTCGGAAGCACGGGCATCCGACCGGACGCCGCGGACTTCCCGCGTTACGTCTCCCGCTGAAATCGGGTATCGGCCGTTGCGACGGCGTCGAGTAGAGCATTGAACGGCGCCTCCGCTTTCTCCCCCTTTCTTCCGGCACGGTTCGCGGGCGGTGTGGTCCGGCGCCCTCCGCTATCGCCGAGCACTTCGTGATGGCGCGCATAATCGTCGCGTCGCTTGAACGCCCGTCCTGCGCGGGTTCCCTCTGTGATCGGTGCGTGGCATCATGTCGCCGGTCGGCTGTATGCGGTATGCGTCACCGCCTCGCTGCGGCGCGTAGCCGGTGCAGATGCCCATGCTCGGGGCCGCGGCGCCCCGAGGCCGCGCAAAGGGGGACCGCTTGTCCGCGCTGAGCGTGCTGGAACGGGAGAGATCGGTCGCGTCGTGGGGCTACAACCGCTGGCTGATCCCGCCGGCGGCGCTCGCGGTGCACCTGTCGATCGGGCAGGCCTACGCCACCAGCGTCTACAAGAATTCACTGGTCGCGCACTTCGACGCCGGCCAGACCCAGATCGGCGTCATCTTCTCCATCGCCATCGTGATGCTGGGGCTGTCCGCGGCGCTGGGCGGAACCTGGGTCGAGCACAACGGGCCGCGCAAGGCCATGTTCGTCGCGGCGGTGTTCTGGAGCGGCGGCTTCCTCGTGGGAGCGCTGGGCATCGCCACGTCCCAGTTGTGGCTGGTCTATCTCGGCTACGGCGTCCTCGGCGGCATCGGACTGGGCATCGGCTACATCTCGCCGGTCTCCACCCTGATGAAGTGGTTCCCCGACCGGCCCGGACTGGCCACCGGAATGGCGATCATGGGCTTCGGCGGCGGCGCGCTTGTGGCCTCGCCGGTGTCCAACCAGCTCATGGCGCTCTACGACCCCGCCTACGACTCCACGTCCCCCGGCTCGGTGGCCTCCGGCGACGCGCTCGTGGGACTGTTCGCCACGTTGGGGATCGGCTACTTCGCGCTGATGATGATGGGCGTGCTGCTGGTCCGCGTGCCGCCCAAGGGGTGGCGGCCCGCCGGCTACGACCCCGCCTCCGACAACCGCGCGCCGGTGGCCGGCTCCGAGGGCGTTTCGGCCGACAACGCGCTGCGCACCCCGCAGTTCTGGCTGCTGTGGACCGTGCTGTTCACCAACGTCACCGCCGGTATCGGCATCCTGGAGCACGCCAGCCCGCTGCTGCAGGACTTCTTCCGCGACGCCTCGGGCACCTCGGCCGTCACCGCGGCGGCGGCCGGCGGGTTCGTCGGCGTGCTGTCGCTGTTCAACATGGCCGGCCGGTTCGTGTGGTCCTCGACCTCCGACGTCGTGGGACGCAAACCCATCTACGCCTTCTACCTGGGCGTGGGAGCCATCCTCTACATCCTCATGGCCACGCTCGGCGGAAGCTCGACCATCGTCTTCGTCGCCACAGCGGGCATCATCATCTCCTTCTACGGCGGCGGGTTCGCCACCGTGCCCGCCTACCTCCGCGACCTCTTCGGCACCTACGAGGTCGGCGCCATCCACGGCCGGCTGCTGACCGCGTGGTCGGCGGCGGGAATCGCCGGGCCGCTCATCGTCAACGCTTTCCTCGACGCCCAAGGCGACCCCGGCACCCTGACGCGGGACGCGTACCAGGCGCCGCTGTTCACGATGGTCGGGCTGCTGGTCGTGGGGTTCACGGCCAACCTGCTGATCCGCCGTGTGAACGCGCGCTTCTACGAGCCGGCCGAGGAGGAGCCCGCGGCCGCGGGCGCGGCGGAAGGAGCCGCTGCGGCGGCGCCCGAGTCGAGCGGCCCCGCCGCCGAGAGGAGCCGCCTGCTGCTGCTGGTGGTGTCGTGGACCATCGTGGCGGTCCTCCTCGGCTACGCCGTCATCAGCGTCACCTCCACCGCCTCGCGCCTGTTCACCGGGTGACGTCGGTCCTCCGGGTCCGCTCCCGTTCGGGGACGCGGGCCAGGACGGCCTTCTGCACCGCCTCTAGGGGTCCGTGCTCGAAGCGGCGCAGCCACAGCACCGACCCGGCGACGAGGAACAGGCCGATCCCGGCCCACGCACCGATCACCCACCACGGGCCCGAACCCGCCAGCCGCGACGCCAGGCCCAGACCGAATCCGTAGCACAGGAGCATCGCCAGCACGTTCTGCAGCACATAGCCCGACAACGCCGTCCTGCCGAGGCACGCCACAGCCCGGGCGATCGGGCCGGGGCGATCGTGGCCCGCAGAGCTGTCCAGCAGTCTGCCGACCAGTCCCACCAGTCCCACCGCCACCACCGGCGCGGCCACGTAGCGGTCGAGGAAGAAGAACGCGTCACCGGCCAGAGCCGTCGCCGCGTTGATCGGCAGCCCGGCGCCCAATCCCCAGACCATCAGCCGCGTGCGCAGAGCGGCCCCCGCGGGGCCGGGGTCGAACGCCCCGGCCCGCAGCAGCCGCACGCCCGCCAGGAACAGGAACATCATCAGCGCGAAGGTGAGCACCGGCTCGATCCGCAGCACGGCGGCGTTCTCCAGCCGCGCCGTGACCTGCTCCAGGTAGCCGCCCTCGGCGTAGAGGCGGACGGCGGAGGCAGCGGGCTCCGCGCCGGCGCCTCCCGAGGGCGACAGCGCCGCGAGCGCGAAGGTCACCAGGCCCATCACGGCGATGTGGAGGCCGCCCATGACCCACATCACCGCCGATCGAGCGCGCCGCGACCGCGTCAGCAGCCAGGCCGCCACGAGGGCGGTGACGGCGTAGCCCATCAGTACGTCCCAGGCGAAAACCAGGGTGAAATGCAGGGTTCCCTCGGCGAAGAGGAAGAGCGCGCGCCACGTGTAGCGGCCCGGCCAGCGCAGGCCCCGCCTGGCGGCCGAGCGGAACTGCACCGCCAGTCCCGCGCCGAACAGCAGGGTCAGAAGCGACAGGAATTTGCCGTTGGAACCGGCGCGCATCAACGCCTCCGCGGCGGCGCCCGGCGAGGGGTCGGCCATGAGCGCGCCCACGTCGACCAGCTGCCCCGATCCGCTGATCACGCCCATCTCGCCGCCCGGCGCGGCGAAGATCCAGATGTTGCTCGCCAGGGTGCCGAGGATGGCCGTCCCGCGCAGCACGTCCAGCAGCGTGAGCCGAGCCCGGCCGGATACGGCCGCCGCGGGCGCGTGCCCCTGCCCGGCGACAGTGGTGTCCATGGTCCGACGCTCCGTTCGTGCTCCGTGCCAAGCCTCCGGGCGGGAGCACGTGCCCCCGCCCGGAAGCCAGCGTGGTCGAACGGCGCGTCCGGCACATCCTGCCGGGTGTCGACACCGCGTGCTGCTTTGGTTGTACCGAGGGGCCCGGCCCCGTGCCCTACAGCCGGATCGTGGTGCTGCGGACGATCTCGAAGACCGGGTGCGTCGCAACCTCCTGCTCGAACGTCTCGACCGGGGAATCGGGCGCGGCCGTGAACTGGTCGGCCACCACCGTCGCCCGGGGATGGTCCAGGTACGCCTTGAGCACCGGGGCCGCGCGCTCCCGGTCGGCCTCCACGACGCTGATCAGCTCGATCCACCCGCCGTGGCGCAGCGTGCCGAACCGGTCGCGGCGGATGTTGCGCACCCAGCCCGCCTCGCCGTAAGCACCGACGAGGAACCTGCCCAGCTCGTTCTCCACCAGGCTGACGGGCGTGGTGCGCAGGAATCCCGACTGGTGGCCGCGCGTGGTGAGCAGCCGCATGTCGCCGGGGCTGATGCCGTACCTGATGAAGCCCGCGATGACGGCGTTGGCTGTGCGCCGCAGCCGTGTACGGGGAAAGCGGCCGGCCTGGTCTGGCATGGACGTCTCCCTAACTCGGATGTCCCCATTGTGGTGCCTCGGCGCGTCGCCCGCACCCCGCAGCGCCTTACCGGAACGCCGAGACCCCGGTCACCGCCTGGCCGATGCTCAGCGCGTGGATCTCCTCGGTGCCCTCGTAGGTGGCCACCGTCTCCAGGTTCACCATGTGCCGCATCACCGGATACTCCAGGGTGATGCCGTTGGCCCCGTGCAGCGAGCGGGCGGCGCGCGCCACGCGCTGGGCGGCCGCGACGTTGCCGAACTTGCCCAGGCTGATGTGGTTGCGGTGGCAGGCGCCCTCCTCCTTCAGCCGGCCGATCCGCATCGCCGTCAGTCCGGCCTGGTTCACATCGAGCACCATGTCGGCGAGCTTGCGCTGGGTGAGCTGGAAGCCCGCGATGGGGCCGCCGAACTGCTCGCGGGTGGTGGCGTAGTCCAGCGTGGCGGTGTAGCAGGCGCGCGCCGCGCCGACCGCGCCCCACACGATGCCGTAGCGGGCCTCGTTGAGGCAGGACAGCGGCGATCCCAAGCCCGAGGATCCGGGCAGCACCGCGTCGCCGGACAGCCGCACCCCCTCCAGCACCAGCTCGGAGGTGATCGAGGCGCGCAGCGAAAGCTTGCGGTGCACGGTGTTGGCGGCGAACCCGGGGGTGTCGGTGGGCACCACGAACCCGCGGACGCCCTCGTCGGTGGCGGCCCACACCACCGCCACGTCGGCGACCGAGCCGTTGGTGATCCACATCTTGGTGCCGTCGAGCACCCAGTCCGAGCCGTCGCGGCGGGCACGCGTGCGCATCGATCCCGGGTCGCTTCCGGAGTCGGGCTCGGTCAGCCCGAAGCAGCCGATCGCCTCGCCGGCCGCCATACGCGGCAGCCAGGTGTTCTTCTGCTCCTCGGAACCGAACCGGTGGATGGCGAACATGGCCAGCGACCCCTGCACGGACACGAAACTGCGCAGCCCCGAATCGACCGCTTCCAGCTCGCGGCAGGCCAGGCCGTAGGAGACGGCGCCGGCGCCCGCGCACCCGTAGCCCTCCAGGTGCATGCCCAGCACGCCCAGCTTGCCGAAGGCCCGGGCCAGCCCGCGCGGGTCCGGGAGCGTGCCCTCCTCGAACCAGTCGCCGACGCCGGGGCGCAGCTCCCGGTCGGCGAAGGCGCGGACGGTGTCGCGGATGTCGGCCTCCTCGGCCGACAGCGTGGCGTCCAGCGCGAGGAAGTCCTGCGGGTCGGGCGCTTCGGGCCGGTTCTTTTCACTCATTGCCGGGTGCCTCCTTCGGGTCGCGGGCAGGTGGTGCAGCGGGGCGCGGCGGCGCGGGCTCGGATGCGGTCAGCCGGAGGGCGGCGCGTGTCCGGACCCGTCCCTGCGGGGCGCCTGGTGTACCGCGCCGCGCTCGATGAGCCGGGCGACGCGGTCGGCGGGCACTCCGGATTCGCCGAGCACGTGCGCGGAGTGCTCGCCCAGCAGCGGGGGCGGGGCGGTGGAGCGGTCGCCGTCCGCGGCCGCGGAGTCCAGCCGGAACCCGGCGCGCACCAGGTCCAGCGGTCCGGCGGTGGGGTGGTCGGTGCCGAGCAGCACGTCGTCACCGGCCTGCTCGGCGCTGCGCACCGCGTCGAGCACGCCGCGGACCCGTCCGACGGGAACACCGGCCTCCAGCAGCAGCTCCGACCACTCCCGGGCCGGGCGGGCGCGCAGCTCCGCCGAGATCTCGGCGACCAGCTCGGCGCGGTGGGCCACCCGGTCGGGGTTGGTCGCGAACCGCGGGTCGGCGGCGAGGTCGTCGCGGCCCAGGACCGCGCACAGCTTCCGGTAGAGGGCGTCGTTGCCGGCCGCGATGACGATGTCGGAGTCGGCGGTGGGAAACGCCTGGTAAGGGACGATCGAGCCGTGGGTGTTGCCCACGCGCTCGGGTTCGGTGCCGGTGACCAGCGCCTGCTGGGTGACGTTGGCCAAGCCCGACAGTGCCGAGTTGACCAGGGACACGCTGATGTGCTCGCCGCGTCCGGCGGCGCGCGCCCGCACCAGCGCGCCCAGTACGGACACCGCGGCGTTGAGGCCGGTGAGCACGTCGGTGATGGCCACCCCGGCCTTGGCGGGCGGGCCGCCGGGCTCGCCGGTGGCGGCCATGAACCCGCTCTCCGCCTGCACGATGAGGTCGAATCCCGGGCGCTCGGCGGGCTCGTGCTCGGGGCCGAAGCCGCTGATCGAGCAGTAGACGACGGCGGGGTTGCGAGCGCTGACGTCGCCGTAGCCCAGGCCCAGGCGATCGACCACGCCGGGGCGGAAGTTCTGCACCACGACGTCGGCGCCCGCGCAGATGTCCTGTACCGCCGCCAGGCCGTCGGGGTCCTTCAGGTCCACCGCCAGGCTGCGCTTGCCGCGGTTGACCGACAGGAAGTAGCTCGCTTCGTCTCCGGCCCACGGCGGCCCCCATGCGCGGGTGTCGTCGCCGCGGCCGGGATGCTCGATCTTGACCACGTCGGCGCCCATGTCGGCCAGCAGCATGGTGGCGTACGGGCCGGCCAGCACCCGCGAAAGGTCGGCCACACGCACCCCTTCGAGAGGCCGACCGGGCGCGCCGGGCGCCGCACCGGATGCGGCGCCGGTCCGCGGCTGCTCCTCGCCGTGCGCCTCTTCGGTCACGTCCGCTCCCTCCGGTCCCCGTGCTCGCTCGCCTCGTCCGCGCTCCGACGACGGCAGGCCTCAGGTGCGGCACGCCGCCGGACGCCGGCCGCGGCGGCGCCGCACACCGACCACGATCTCACCGCGGGTTCCGGGAGGCCGCGCCCGGTGTTCCCTCCGGGGCCGGAAAGGCCCCGGGCCGGAGGTCAGGGGGGTCACAGTATCCCCGACCGGTACGACAGGGCGCCAACCGGCGCCGATCGCGACGCCGCTGCGGTCGGAGGGCGCCCCCGGAGTCGGTTCCGCCGCCGAGGATGACGCATCGGCGCCCCCGCCGCCCCGCCGCCACGTCGGAAAGGATGGTGAAGTTTTCCAAGGGTGAATGATTTGACTCACAACCGGTAACATCGATCGCTAACGAAGGGGCCGACGGCTCGGGGGAGCGCGATCGTGACTGACCACTGGCAAGCGGTGCACATCGACGACGACCGGCCCGTGGCCGAGGTCCCCGATCAGCGCGTCGTGAACATCGGGCGGCGCCGGGGCCGCCCCGCCTCGCAGCCCGGAACCACCGGCGATCCCGGCGGATCCGACGAGGCGGGGGTGGCCGGCGAGCCGGGTGCGGCGCGTCGGTACGCGAGGGTTCCGGCGCAGGTCGGCGGTTCCCCGATCGAGGCCCGGCGCGGGTTCCTGCGCCGGGCCGTGGGCTATCTGGCCGCCGACGCCGGCGTCCGCCAGTTCGTCGACCTGGGTTCGCGCCTGCCCGCGGGGGAGGGGATCGGCAGGGCCGCGCGCGAGTACGCCCCCGGCTCCCGGGTCGTCTACGTCGACGCCGAGTCCTCCGCCGCCCTGCGGGGCGGACGCGCGGACGACGCCGACACCGGCGCGGCCGTGCTCGCCGTGGAGCGCATGGACCCCGACACGCTGATCGACCGGCTCACCCGGTGCGGGCTCATCGACACCGCCGAGCCGGTCGGGGTACTGCTCACCGACACCACCGCGCTGCGCCGCGACGGCGTCCTCGTCCACGACCTGGTCCGCGCCCTGTACCCACGGCTGGGGCCCGGCGGGCACGTCGCCGTCGCCCAGCCCGTCGCCGACGCGCGCGACCCGCATTGCCGGGAGTTCGCCGCCGCGGTGTTCGACCCCTTCACCCTCATCGAACCCGGGCTCGCCGACATGGCCTGGTGGCCCTATCCCGACGAGGAGGTGAGCGGGGAGCCCACCGGCGTGCTCGCGGGGCTGGGCCGGCGCGGCTGAGTCGGCTCGCGCGGCGCGGGCCGCGCGGTTGCCGTCCGAGAGACCCGCGGGAGAATGCGGAGCGGGCGAGCGGCAGGGGAGTGGCCATGGCGGCGCCGGAGTGGGGCGCGGAGATCATCGACCAGCTGGAGTTCCACTGGGACAACACGATGTGGCCCAGGCTGCGGGGACTCGACGACGACGAGTACTTCTGGGAGCCGGTCGAGGGCTGCTGGTCGGTGCGGCCGCGTCCGGACGGCGCCTTTTCGATCGACCGGGCCTGGCCCCCGCCCGAGCCGCCGCCGGTCACCACGATCGCTTGGCGGCTCAGCCACATGATCGTGCTCGTCCTGGAGATGCGCATCGACCACCACTTCGGCGACCGGGCGATGTCGCCGGAGGACGCCGTTTGGCCGGGCGGCGCCGATGAGGCCCTCGACCGGCTGGAGCGCGCCTACCGCCGCTGGTGCGGCGAGGTGCGCAAGCTCGGCGACGCCGAGTTCGCCGCCCCGGTCGGGGCCGCCGAATCCCCGCAGTGGTCGCAGCACTCGTTCGCGACTCTGGCCTTGCACGTCAACCGCGAGATCATCCACCACCACGCCGAGGTCGCCCTGCTGCGCGACCTCTACCGGTCCCACCCGGCGCACCAGGAGGATGCGGTGTGAGGACCGCGGGGAAGCGCGGGCGGAGCCGGCGCCCGTCCTCGTCTCGCGGACGGCAGAGCACCGACCGCCCGCGCCGTGCGGCCCCGCCGCCGTTCAGGCTCCCGCAGCCGGGGCGCCGTAGACGTGCCTGCGCCAGGAGCGGTCCGGTGCCATGAGCCAGTGCGGAACGAACGCGGCAGGGAACGGAGCGTCGGTCTCGAACTCCGCTTCACCGAAGACCTGCGAGGCCTCGCGGTACTGGCCGTCCTTGAGACGCAACTCCAGTACGCCGGGCTCCTCGGCGTCGGGGCTGATGATCCAGTAGGACTCGATGCCGAATTTCGCGTACTCGACGCGTTTGGTGTGGTGATCGCGGAACACGCTGCTCGGCGAGACGATCTCGACGGCGAGAAGAGGCGGCCGAGTCAGGTACGGCGCCTCATAGTCCTCGTCCCGAATCACCGCGAGGTCGGGAATCCGGTGGTGTGTGTGGTCGGCATTGAAATTGACACCCGGGCCCGAGAGGACGATGAATTCCTCGGGAGCCCAACCGGTGAGCACATGACTCAACCTGGTGTCTATCAGCGAATGCGGCGAAGTGGGAGAAGGCGACACCTCAAGCCGCCCGTCGACCAGCTCGTAGCGGTTGCCGTCCTCCGGCATGCGCTCCAGGTCCTCCACCGTCAGCGGGCGCGGATGCGGATCCGTTTCGCCGATGCTCATGACAGCCATCATGCCTCCTCGCGTGCATGGGACCAAGTATTCAGAGTCGGCCCGGTTCACGGGCGGTTTCGCATTGACTCGACCGACAGAGGGAGGCCGATCCGGCGGGCGCCGGCGGAAACCGTTTCCGAACCCCGTGGCACCGCGGATTCCGTATCCGCACCCTGCAGCGGGTCCCTGCGGATCCGGGGCGGTCCGGCCTCCCGGGCGCTGCGGGCCGAGGGCGCGGCCGGTCCGACGCTCCCCGGCGCCGGCGGGTCGCGGCGGCGGAGCGGCTCCCGCATGCGCCGCGGTTCCGCCTTACGCAGGAAGCCCCCGGAAGGGTCAGGCGACCCAGGCCGGAATCCCCGTCCTTTAGAGCGGGGAGCACGTCAAACCACCTGCAGCGGGTCCATGCGGATCTGGGCCAGGTGCTCGTCCTTGCGAGCGCTGCGGGCCGAGGCCGCGGTCTTGAGGGCGGCGGCCAGGGCGAGGGTGTCGGCGCGCGGCACGCGCAGCAGGGCGCGCTCGGCGGAGGAGTCGCCGGACTCGCCGCCTGCGCCGCCCACCGGCACCGGACCCAGCAGCTCGGCGGACTCGGGCCGGTCGACCTGGTCCAGCAGCTCGCGCACATGGGCGGGCTGGCCGGTGACCGAAGCCATCGTCACCGCCGGAGGGAATCCCAGTTCCCGCCGCTCGGCCAGCTCCCGCTCGGCGAACCCGGCCGGATCCCAGCGCACCAGAGCCTGAGTCGCCGGCAGCTGGGCGTCGGCGACCACCACGACCCGACCTCCCTCCGCCGCCGGCCGCACCAGCGCCGCGGCGTTGCACCAGCGGCGCAGCGCCTCCTCGGAGGCCCGCAGGTCCGCGCGGCCCAGCAGGGCCCAGCCGTCCAGCAGCACAGCGGCCGCATACCCCCCCTTGGCCGCGGGCTCGGCACCGGGCGTGGCGACCACCAGTGCGGGGCGCTCGCCGACCTCGGCCAGCACCTCATCGCGCCCGGAGGTGCGCACGGTCAGCGCGGGAAACGCCCGCCCCATCTCCTCGGCGGTCCGTCGGGCGCCCACCACGTTCGCGCGCATCCGGGTTCCGCCGCACGGTACGCAGCTCCACTCGCCGGCGATCCTGCCGCACCAGCGGCAGTAGGGCATCGCGTGGGCGCCGCGGACCGCCAGCGGCCCCTGGCAGGAGCCGCACCGCGCCGGGGTCCGGCAGGAGGCGCAGGCCAAGCCGGCCAGATAGCCGCGACGGGGCACCTGGACCAGGACCGGGCCGCTTCGGGCGGCCTCGCGGGCGACGCGCAGGGCGAGGCTGGGGATCCGCGCGGTGCGGGCCGCCTCGTCGCGCGCGAGCTCACTGTCGTCGCCCGAGGCCTGCACACGCGGCGCCCGCTCGCGCACGGCGGTGCGGTCGGCCGCCAACGGGTGCGCCCAACCGGACTCGGCGAGCTGCGCGGCCTCGCTCGTGCGGGTGAAGCCGCCGATGAGCGCCGCCGCCTGCGCCCGGTGCGCGCGTATGGCCAGGACCGTGCGCGCGTGGGGGTAGGGCGCGTGCGGGTCGGCGTGGACGTCGTCGCCGTCGTCCCAAAGCACCACCAGGCCCAGGTCGTGCACCGGAGCGAAGGCGGCGGCCCGGGTGCCCACGACCACGCGGGCCCGGCCGCGCAGCACCGTGAGCCACCGGCGGTAGCGCTCGGCGGGGCCCAGACCGGCGGTCAGCGCGACGTGGCGGCCTTCGCCCAACCGCCGGGTCATGGCCGCGTCGACCGCCTCGACGTCGCGGCCGTCGGGCACCACCACGACCGCCCCCTGCCCCGCCGCGTGGGCGGTGGTGGCGGCGACGGCGATCGCGTCGGCCCAGTCGGGGCCGGGAAGGGCGTTCCATACGGCGCGCGGCGCCGCGCCCGAGTGCAGCGCGGCGAGGAAGGAGCGGCCGGCGGGGTAGTCCGCCCAGGGACCGGGGCCCGGAGCGGGAGGGGTCTGGGGGGCGGGCGAGCCGTCGTCGGAAGCCGGGGCGGTCCCGTCCGGGGCGGGAACCGGCGCCTGGGCCTGCTGTGCGGCCTCATCGGGCTCCGCGGCGGGGGCGGGCGTCGACGCGGCGCCGCCTCCGTGCGGCGTGCCCGGCGCGGGCTCCTGCGGCCCTCCCTGCTCGGGGGCTTCAGCGGCGGCTTCGGCGCCGGTCGGGCGGTCCTCCTTCTCCACACGGGCGTGGCGCGGGGGCACCGCCAGCCGGAGCACGTCGCTGAGCGTGCCCGCGTAGCGGTCGGCGACCGCGCGGGCGAGCCCGCTGATCTCGGGGGTGAGTACGGGCTCGGGCGAGACCACCTGGTGCAGGTAGGCCAGCTTGCCCTGGAACTCGGACTCGGCGCACCGTTCGATCAGGAAGCCCGCGAGCAGCTGCCCGTTGAACCGGACCCGCACCCGGCAGCCCGGCACCGCATCGGCGTCCATGCTCTCGGGCACCCGGTAGTCGAACAGCCGGTCGAGGTGGGGGAGCGGTGTGTCGACGGCGACGCGGGCGACGGGATCGTGCTCGGCCGGGCGCTGCTGCTTGGGGCGCTTGGCCTTCACCGCGGCCGCGGTGCCCTCGGCCGCCGTGCCCCCCTTCTTCGCGGACGCCGCGCCCTTGCCGCCGCCTCCCGCGGAGCGCCCGGTCTGCTCTCCGCCGCGCCCGCTCGCGTCGGTCGGCCCGGTTCCCGCGCCGGAGGTCGACACGTCGAACAGGGCCCCGTCGTCGGGTTCGGGCAGCGGAGTCATCGCACAACAGGTCTACCAGAACCCGCCGACACCCCCGCGGTCCTGCACCGACGCCGCCGTGTTCAGCGAGCCCCGCCCGCAGCCTCGGACGGGCTGGTAGACAAGGTGGCAGGCGGAACACAACCAGGTGAGGAAGAGCGGTCGGATGAAACTGGTCTTCGCGGGAACCCCCGAGGCGGCGGTGCCTTCGCTCAAGGCGCTGCTGGCGTCCCACCACGAGGTGGCGGCGGTCGCGACCCGCCCCGACGCCCGCGCAGGGCGGGGGCGTCGCCTTGCGCCGAGCCCGGTCGCCCAGGTGGCCGAGGAAGCGGGCGTGGAGGTGCTCAAACCCGAGAAGGCGAGCGACCCCGAGTTCCTCGACCGGCTGCGTTCCATCGGCCCCGACTGCTGCCCCGTGGTGGCCTACGGCGCGCTGCTGCGCCAGGAGGCCCTGGACATCCCGCAGCACGGCTGGGTGAACCTGCACTTCTCGCTGCTGCCGCAGTGGCGCGGAGCGGCGCCGGTTCAGCACGCGGTGCTGCACGGCGACGACCTCACCGGTGCGGCGACCTTCCGCATCGAGCCCGAGCTGGACTCCGGGCCCGTGTTCGGCACCGTGGTCGAACCCATCGGGCCGCGCGACACCAGCGGCGACCTGCTCGCCCGCCTCGCCGAGTCGGGAGCGGACCTGCTGCTGCGCACGCTGGACGGCATCGAGGCCGGTGAACTGGCCCCGCGCCCCCAAGGCCGGGACGGCGCCTCCGTCGCGCCCAAGCTCGCCCCCGCCGATGCCGAGGTCGACTTCACGGCCCCGGCGATGCGCATCGACCGGCTGATCCGCGCCTGCACGCCCTCGCCCGGCGCGTGGTCGACCTTCCGCGGTGAGCGCCTGAAGTTCGGCCCGGTCCGCCCGGTCACCGACGCCGACGCCCTGCCGCCCGGCCGTCTCGGCGTCACCAAGGACCGCGTGTTCGCCGGCACCGCCACCCACCCTGTGGAACTGGGCGAGGTCCAGCCCCAGGGCAAGCGCAGCATGGCGGCCGTCGAGTGGGCGCGCGGTGTCCGCCCCACCGACGACGACGTGCTGGGCGCCACGTGACCTGCGGCTGAACCACTCTTCCGGGAATCCGCATTCCGGCGGCGGGACGGGCGCCCGGCGCCGGGTACGCACAGTGAGTATCCTCGAAGTCCGGCCCGCTCCCGCATCCTGCGCCAGATCGGCGATTCCGCCGCCGTGTCCAGGGGCGTAGCGCGCGGGCCGGTCCAGACCCCTCCGGTGAGGCTGAAGGCAGAGTTCCCTGTGAGTGATCGTTCCAGTTCGCCCTACCGTTCGCCCCGCAAGAACGGGGAGAAGGGCGGCAAGAACACGCCGCCGGCCCCGAAGGATCCGGCGCGCCGGGCCGCCTACGACGTGCTGCGGGCGGTGCAGGACCGCGACGCCTACGCCAACCTCCTCCTGCCCTCGATGCTGCGCGAGCGCGGCATCCACGGGCGCGACGCCGCGCTCGCGACCGAGTTGACCTACGGCGCGCTGCGCCGCCAGGGCACCTACGACGCGATCCTCGACGCCTGCATCGACCGCTCGCTGGATTCCGTCGACAGCGAGGTGCTGCCCGTACTGCGATTGGGCGCCCACCAGCTGCTGTCCACGTCCATCCCGCCGCACGCCGCCGTCAGCGCGACCGTCGACCTGGCCCGCCGGGTGGTCGGACACCACCGGGGGCGGTTCGCCAACGCGGTGCTGCGCAAGGTCGGCCGCCGCAGCCTGGAGGACTGGACCGCGATCGTGGCCCCCGACCGCGCCGCCGACCCGGTCGGCCACCTCAGCGTGGTCCACAGCCACCCTCGCTGGATCGTCGAGGCACTCGCCGCCGCTCTGGGGGAGGACCCCGCGGGCGGGCCGGCGGGCGCCGGCGGGTCCGGCGCCGAAGACGGGCAGACCCCGCCCTTCGCCGAGACCGAGCGGCTGCTCGCCGCCCACAACGAGCGTCCGCGGGTCACGCTGGTCGCCAAGCCCGGGCGCGCCGCCGTCGAGGACCTCCTCGCCAGCGGCGCCACCGAGGCCCGGTTCTCGCCCTACGGCGCCTACCTGACCGAAGGGGACCCGGCGCTGCTGCGCGAGGTCCGCCAACGCCGCGCCGCCGTCCAGGACGAGGCGAGCCAGCTCGTCGCGCTGGCGCTGACCCGGGTCGGGGTCGACGGCTCCGACGCCCGCTGGCTCGACGCCTGTGCGGGCCCCGGCGGCAAGTCCGCCCTGCTGGGCGGGCTCGCCGGCAAGCGCGACGCCCGCCTGCTGGCGGCCGAGGTGCAACCCGCCCGCGCAGGTCTGGTCGCCGGTGCGGTGGAGCGCTCGCCGCGGGACGCGGCCCGCGCCGTGGTGGCCGACTCCACCCTCCCCGCCTGGCGCGCGGGCTCCTTCGACCGGGTGATCGTCGACGCCCCCTGCACCGGCCTCGGCGCGCTGCGCCGCCGCCCGGAGGCGCGCTGGCGGCGCACGCCCGAGACCGCCGAGGGCCTGGCGCCGCTCCAGCGCGGCCTGCTGCGCAGCGCGCTGGACTCGACCCGGCCCGGCGGCGTGGTCGCCTACGTGACCTGCTCGCCGCATTCGGGCGAGACACGCGGCATCGTCGAAGAGGTCCTGAGCGAGCGCGGCGACGCCGAGGTGCTGCGGGCCGCCGACTACCTCGACGAGGTCCCCGACATCGCGGCCGGCCCCGGCGGCGAATACGTGCAGTTCTGGCCGCACCGCCACGGCACCGACGCGATGTTCCTGGCCCTGGTGCGCAAGCGCTGACGTCCGCACCGGGCCCCGCCTGCGGGGCGCGGCCCGGCGGCCGGTCCTCGACCGGTCCCGCGGTTCGGCGCGGGGCCCTGGCGGGCCGCGGCCCGCTAATAGAATCGGCGGCGTGGCAATCCAAATCTCACCCAGCATCCTCTCCGCCGACTTCGCGCGCCTGGCCGACGAGGCCGCGGCGGTCTCCGGCACGGCCGACTGGCTGCACGTCGACGTGATGGACAACCACTTCGTGCCCAACCTGACCCTGGGCCTGCCGGTTGTGGAATCGCTGCTCACGTCGGTGACCGTGCCGATGGACTGCCACCTGATGATCGAGGACCCCGACCGCTGGGCGCCCGCTTACGCCGAGGCCGGGGCCGGAAGCGTCACCGTGCACGCCGAGGCGGCCCGCTCTCCGGTGCGCACCCTGCGCGAGATCCGCGGACAGGGCGCGCGGGCCGGGTTGGCGCTGAACCCGGGCACCGCGCTGGAGTCCTACGCCGATCTGCTGCCCGAGGTCGACATGCTGCTGATGATGACCGTCGAACCCGGGTTCGGCGGGCAGAGGTTCCTCGATCTCGTGCTGCCGAAGATCCGCCGCGCCCGCGATCTGGTCGCGGCGAACGGGGGCTCGGTCTGGCTGCAGGTGGACGGCGGCATCACCGAGGAGACGGTCGAGCGCGCCGCGGCGGCCGGGGCCGACGTGTTCGTCGCCGGCTCGTCGGTGTACAAGGCCGACGATCCCGCCGCCGCGGTCCAGGCGCTGCGCGCCCAGGCGGAGAAGGCCGCCGGTTAACGCGCCCGCTCGCCCTGACGGCCGCCGCGGAAGCCGCACCGCCGCCCCGCCCGCCCGCGGGGCCCGGGCTCGGCTTGGGGTAGGGCCGGATGGGCGTCTACGATCACCCGTAACCGAGGTCTGGAATTCGGTGTCGGAACGCACCGGTAAGGCGCGCTCCAGGCTCTGAACCGGGCGAGGTGTGCATGGACGCGGTGTGGGACGTCGAGATCGTCGTCGTCGAGTGGGTCCAGAGCGTGGGCGGGTGGCTCGCGCCGCCCATGGAGGCGATCAGCTCCCTGGGTTCCCTGGCGATGCTGCCGGTGCTGGTCACCTTCGTCTTCTGGTGCCTGCACGCGGGTATCGGAGCGCGCCTGTTCGTGTACGTCTCCGGCGCCGGCGTGGTCGCCGACCTGCTCAAGATCGCCCTGTACGGCCCGCGGCCCTCCTGGTACCACCTCTCCGTGCGTCCGCTGATCGCTCCGACGACCTTCGGCACTCCCTCCGCCCACGCCGTGACCTCCCTGATGACGTGGGGGTACGCGGCGGTGCGGTTCCCCAGGCGGTGGGTGCGGGGCACGTGCGCCGCGATCGTCCTCGCCGTGGGCCTCTCGCGCATCTACCTCGGCGCGCACTTCATCACCGACCTGCTGGCCGGCTGGCTCGTGGCCGCAGGGCTGCTGTGGGCGGCCCTGCGGTACGAGGACGCGGTCCTGCGGCGCTGGCGCCGCCTGGGCCTGCCGGCGCAGGCGGGCCTGGCGCTGGCCGCCTCCGTGCTGCCGGTGCTGGTCGCCGCCGGCGTCCAAGCGCTCTTCCACTCCGGCTGGACCCCGCCCGAGGACTGGACCGGGACGGTGCCGCCCGGGCTCAACGGCGCGTCGCTGGAGCACACGGCCGGTGTCGCCGGCGGGCTGTTCGGCGGTGTGGCCGGACTCTCGGCATTGGCGGTGCGCGGCTGGTACAGCGCCGCGGGCCCGGCGGTCTCGCGCGCGGCGCGCTATGTGATCGGCGTCTCGGGGATCTTCCTGATCCTGGCCGCAGCGGACGTGATCGTGCCCCAGGCCGCCGGCACAGCGGGCGTGGTGCGCGAGTACGTGGTCTTCGCGCTGATGGGCGCCTGGTCGGCGCTGGGTGCGCCCGAGCTGTTCGTGCGCATGGGCCTGGCCGAGCGCCCCGAGGGACCCGGCCGCACCGACGGCCGCGGGCAGGCCGCCGACGCGCCGTTGGACGGCCCCGCTGCCGGCCGGGAATGACCGGACGTGGCAGACTGTTGGAAAGAAACGTTGACACAACGCGTGCTCCGGGGTCGGTGAAAGTCCGAACCGGCGGTGACAGTCCGCGACCCGGCCGAGGCCATCGGCCGGTTGAACCGGTGGAATTCCGGTACCGACGGTGAAAGTCCGGATGGGAGGCAGTACGCGTGGGATCGACCGAGCCGCGGGCCCTGCGTCCGCTGTACCCGGTTCTCCCCGGGCGGAGCTGACCGCCTGCAGACCATTCCCCGGAGCCCTGAGCCGGGTAAGGGGATGGATGGAACGTGTTCACCGGAATCGTCGAAGAACTCGGTGAAGTCACCGCGATCGAGCAGGCGGGCGACGTCGCGGGCGACGCCGTACGGCTGACCGTGCGGGGCCCGATCGTCACCGCCGACGCCGAGCACGGCGACTCCATAGCCGTCAACGGGGTCTGCCTGACCGTCACCGCCGCATCCGGCGACAGCTTCAGCGCCGATGTGATGAAGGAGACGCTGGACCGCTCCGGCCTCGGTGCGCTCACCGCCGGATCGCCGGTCAATCTGGAGCGCGCCGCCAAGGTCTCCGACCGCTTGGGCGGCCACATCGTGCAGGGCCACGTCGACGCCAAAGCCGAGGTCGTCGAGCGCATCAGCGGTTCCCGCTGGGAGACCGTCCGGTTCTCGCTGCCGGCCGACCTGGCCCGCTACGTCGTCGAGAAGGGCTCCATCACCGTCGACGGTGTGAGCCTGACGGTCGCCTCCGTGGACGGCGACAGTTTCACCGTCAGCCTCATCCCCACCACGCTCGACCTCACCACGCTGGGCACCAAGGGCATCGGCGCGCCGGTGAACCTCGAGGCCGACGTCATCGCCAAGTACGTCGAGCGCCTGGTGACCCACGCACAGGCGGGCGCCTGATGAGCGGGCAGGCCGGCGCCGGGCGCGCGCAGAGCGCGGCGTCCGCACCGCCCGCCCCCGCAGCCGCCCCCAGCACCGCAGGCCACGGTCAAGGAGTCCCCGCAGCGATGACCGGAATCACCACCGAAAAGCCCGCGTCCACCGATGCGCACCGCCCCGCGCGCGCCTCCGCGGCGGGATCGCCCGCGTCCCTGCTCGACGACGTCGCCGGGGCGATCGCCGACATCGCCGCCGGGCGCCCGGTGGTCGTGGTCGACGACGAGGACCGCGAGAACGAGGGCGACCTCGTCTTCGCCGCCGAGGCCGCCACCCCCGAGCTGCTCGCCTTCACCGTCCGCCACACCTCGGGGCTGATCTGCGTGCCCATGCTCGGCGAGGACCTGGACCGGCTGCAGCTCCCGCTGATGACGGCCGACAACCAGGACGGCCTGGGTACCGCCTACACCGTCACCGTGGACGCGCGCACCGGCGTCACCACCGGCATCTCCGCCGCCGACCGGGCCCGCACCGTCAACCTGCTGGCCGGAGCCGACACCGAGTCCGGCGACCTCGCCCGACCCGGCCACGTGCTCCCGCTGCGCTACAGGCCCGGCGGCGTGCTGACCCGCCGCGGCCACACCGAGGCCTCGGTCGACTTGGCGCGCCTGGCGGGTAGGCGGCCCGCCGCCGTCATCGCCGAGGTCGTCCAGGACGACGGCGCCATGGCCCGCCTGCCGCGGCTGCGCGAGTTCGCCGACGAGCACGGCCTGCGTGTGATCTCCATCGAGCAGCTGGTGCACCACGTCGAGGCGACGGGAACGGCGAGCGCGATCTCGGCTCCCGCAGCTCCCACCTCCGCCCCCGTCGCCCGGCCCCCGCTGGTCGAGCGCGTGGTCGAGACCCGCATACCCAACAGCCACGGCCAATGGCGCGCCGTGGGCTACCGCGGCACCGCCGACGGCGCCGAGCACGTCGCCCTCGTCCTCGGCGATCCCACCGAGGGGCCCGACCCGCTGGTGCGCCTGCACTCGGAGTGCCTGACCGGAGACGCCTTCGGGTCTCACCGCTGCGACTGCGGCGCTCAGCTGGAGGCCGCCATGGGCGCCATCGCCGCCGAGGGCAGCGGCGTCATCGTCTACCTGCGCGGCCACGAGGGACGCGGCATCGGGCTGCTGCACAAGCTGCAGGCCTACCGGTTGCAGGACTCCGGCGCCGACACCGTCGACGCGAACCTGGAGCTGGGACTGCCCGCCGACGCCCGCGACTTCAGCGCCGGCGCGGCGGTCCTCGCCGACCTGGGCACCTACTCCGTGCGGCTGCTCAGCAACAACCCCAAGAAGACCGACGGGCTCAGCGAGCACGGTGTCGCCGTCACCGAGCGCATCCCCATGCCCAGCGCCGTCACCACCGACAACCTTCGTTACCTGCAGACCAAGCGCGACAGGATGGGCCACGACCTGCCGGGCATCGTCGCCGCCACCTGAGCGTCCGCCCCAGGCCGCCGGCGGGCCGCCCCCCGCGCCCGGCGCCGGCCGGACCCGCCACAGCCACCACAGCCGGAAGGAACCCCGATGAGCGGAACAGGACGCCCCGAGGAACACCCCGTCGACGCCGCCGGCGTGCGCGTGGGCGTCGTCGCCACCCGCTGGAACGCCGAGGTCGTCGACCCCATGCTCGCCCGCGCCCGCGAGGCCCTGGCGCACTGGGGCGCCGAGGAGCCCGACGTGGTGCGCGTGGCCGGCGCGATCGAGGTCCCCGTCGTCGCCCAGCAGCTCGCCCGCACCCACGACGCGGTCGTGGCGCTGGGCGCGGTGATCCGCGGCGGCACGCCGCACTTCGACTACGTCTGCCAGTCGCTGACCCAGGGCCTGACCGAGGTCGCGCTGGCGGAGTCCACCCCCGTCGCCAACGGCGTGCTCACGTGTGATAGCCAAGAGCAGGCCCGCGACCGCGCGGGCCTGCCCGGAAGCCGCGAGGACAAGGGCTGGGAGGCCGCCACGGCGGCCCTCGACACGGCAGCCGTCCTGCGAAGCCTGCGCGCCGCCGACGGCCAGCGGGTCGCCGGGTAGCGGCGACGCGGATGACGGGCCGGACGCCGACGATGTGAAGCGAGGAGACGCAGACACCGTGGACGAGGACGCGTCGGAACGGCAGCCGCCCCCGCTGCCGGTGACCTGGCGGCCGCGCAACATGCGCCTCGTCGGCTACGCGCTGGCCGCGCTCATCGTGCTGACGATGGTGGCGCTGGCCGTGGTGCTTCCAGACGACTGGCGGCTGTCGGACCGGCTGGGCCTGGCCGCCCTCGGCGTCGTCGGCGCCGGCGGGCTGCACCTGCTGGCCCGGCCGCGCCTGCAGGCGACCGAGACCCGCGTGACCGTGGTCAACTGCATCCGCACCCACGTACTGGAGTGGCCGGAGATCCTCGACGCCCGCATGCCGATCGGCGAGCCCTGGCCCACCGTCGACCTCGCCGACGGCTCCACGCTGGGGGTCATGGGCATCCAGAGCAACGACGGCGACCGAGCCCGCAGGGCTTTGGAGGACTTCCGACTCCTGCTGCGCGCCCGCGGAGAGGCCGAGGAGCCCCGACCGCCGCAGTGACCGGTCCCACCGCGTGCCGACCCGCCGCGGTGGTCCGCGCCCGAGGCTGGACATCCCCGCCGGAACGGTGCTTCATGGGGGCATGGAAACCGAATCCGGCCACCGTCGTCCGCGTCCGCGCAACGCCCGCGCGAAGGTGCTGCTGTGGACGGCCGTAGCCACCATCGCCGCCTACGACTCGCTGCTGGACCGCATCGTCCTCTGACCGGGCCCCTTCGGCCGGTCGGCCCCCGCGACCGGGCCGACACGCGTGCCCGCCGCCGGTATCCGCACACGTCGACGACGGCGTGCGCCGCGGCTTGTCGACTCTTGTGCCCGCTGAAGCTCCCGCCGTAGCCTTCCGACCGTCTAGCCTGGGCCCTAGCAGGAGGGGAGGCCCGGACGTTGACTGACGCACCGCCCACCGCCGAGGCGATCACCGGTCCCGAGGAGTTCGGCCGCCGGCTCGACGCGCAGGACTACCTGGCCGACGACGGCGCGGCCACCGCCTGCTTCCTGGCCGCCCGCATGGGGCGCCCGCTCTTCCTCGAAGGCGACGCCGGCGTCGGCAAGACCGAATTGGCCAAGGCCCTGGCCGCCGCACTCGGCGCGCCCCTGATCCGGCTGCAGTGCTACGAGGGCATCGACGCCGCCCAGGCCCTCTACGACTGGGACTACCCGCGCCAGCTGCTGCACCTGCGCGCCGCCCAGGCCGCCGGTGCCGGCAACGACGCCGACCAGCTGGAATCGGGGCTGTACGACCGCCGCTTCCTGCTCGCCAGGCCCCTGCTGCGCGCCCTGGAGGCCAGCTCCACCGGCCCCTGCGTGCTGCTCGTCGACGAGATCGACCGCGCCGACGACGAGTTCGAGGCGTTCCTGCTGGAGTTCCTCTCCGACTTCACCATCTCCATCCCCGAGCTGGGCACCGTGCGCACCGACACCCCGCCGGTGGCGGTGCTGACCTCCAATCGCACCCGCGAGGTCCACGACGCGCTCAAGCGCCGCTGCCTCTACCACTGGATGCCCAACCCCGGCTTCGAACGCGAGGTCGCCATCATCCGCCGCCGGCTGCCCGACGCCGCCGACCGGCTCGTCCACCAGGTCGCCGCCGCCGGCCAGCGGCTGCGCGACCCCGCCGGCGAAGGCCTGGACCTGGTCAAACCGCCCGGCGTGGCCGAAACCATCGACTGGACCGCGGCCTTGGTGGCCTTGGGCGCCCACCAGCTCGACCCCGACGCTGCGGCCCGCAGCCTCGGCGCGCTGATCAAGCACCGCGAGGACCACGAAGCCGTCCGGGCCAAACTCGGGTCTCTGCTCAACGGGCACGACCGGGCACCGGTGGGGTGAGCTCCGTGGAGCCGGCCGCCCGTGACGCCACCGAAACCCTGATGGGGTTCGTCCGCACGCTGCGCGCGGCGGGAGTCGGCGCCGACACCGGCCGCGCGGCCGCCTTCCTGCGTGCCGTCGACACCCTCGACGTCACCCGCCCCGAACCCGTCTACTGGGCCGGCCGGCTCACCCTGTGCTCCTGCGGGACCGACCTCGCCCGCTACGACGCGTGCTTCGTCCACTACTTCGGCACGCGTCCCGCGCCCGCCCGGACCACCCGCACGGTTTCCACCACCGTGCCGGCCATGTGGAACCCGCCGGCCGCCGCCGAGGGCGACGACGCCGACACCACCGGGCTGCTCGCCGCCGGCGACACCGAGGTGCTGCGCTCGGCCGACATCGCCTCGCTCACCCGGGAGGAGCGCGCCGAGGTGGCCCGCTTGATCTCGCGCATCAGCGCCGACCGCCCCCAGCGCCGCACCCGCCGCCTCGAACCCGCCGCGCACGGGCGGCTGGACCATCGCCGGATGCTGCGCGCCGCGCTGCGCACCGGCGGCGAGCCGCTGCGGCTGCCGCGCCGCCACCCCTCGACGCGGGCGCGCCGCGTCGTGCTGCTCATCGACATCAGCGGCTCCATGTCGCCCTACGCCGACGCGCTGCTGCGCCTGGCCCACGTCGTGGTGCGCGGCCACCCGCGCCACACCGAGGCCTTCAGCGTGGGCACCCGGCTCACCCGCCTCACCCCCCAGATGCGGGTGCGCGATCCCGGCGCCGCTCTCACCGCCGTGGCCGAGGCCATCCCCGACTGGAGCGGCGGCACCCGGCTCGGCGGCGAACTCAAGGAGTTCCTGGACCTCTACGGGCGCCGCGGCGCCGCCCGCGGCGCCCTGGCGATCATCGCCTCCGACGGCTGGGAGCGCGGCGACGCCTCGCTGCTGGAGACGCAGATGGCCCGGCTCGCCCGGTTGGCCCACCGGGTGGTGTGGGTCAACCCTCACAAGGCCCAGCCCGGCTACGCGCCGCTCACCGCGGGGATGCGGGCCGCCTGGCCGCACATCGACGAGTTCGTGTCCGGCCACAGCCTGGACGCGCTGGAGCAGCTCGCCACCGCCGTGATCGGCGGTCGGCACGAGGGAGGAGGGCCCCGTGCGTGATATCCGCGCCGCCGTCGCCGAGATGTACGCCGCCGGCGACACGTTCGCCCTGGCCACGGTCATCGACACCTACAGCAGCGCACCGCGCGAAGCAGGAGCGGCCATGGCCGTCGACCCTGGAGGCGAGGTGGCCGGCAGCGTCTCCGGCGGCTGCGTCGAAGGAGCCGTGTACGAGCTCGCCCAGCAGGTCGTCTCCAGCGGAGAGCCCGCCCGCGCCACCTACGGCGTCAGCGACGACGAGGCCTTCGCCGTCGGTCTGACCTGCGGCGGCACCCTGCACGTGCTGGTTGAACCCGTCGACCCGGCCCGGCATCCGAACCTGGGGGCGGTCATCGCCGACATCGAGTCGCATCGCCCGGTCGCCGTGGCCACCGTCGCCGGAGGGCCCGGCCGCCTGGGCGCACGCCGGGTGATCTGGCCCGACCGCGCCGAGGGCGACCTGGGCGGTCACCGCCTGGAGGCCGCGGTCGACGACGACGCCCGCGGAATGCTGGCCCAGGGCAGCACCGGCATCCTGCGCTACGGCGCCGACGGCCAGCGGCGCGGCGACGAACTGGAGGTGTTCGTGCAGTCCTTCGCCCCGGCGCCGCGCATGCTCGTCTTCGGAGCCATCGACTTCGCGGCCGCCGTCGCCGACATCGGCGCCTACCTGGGCTACAGGGTCACCGTGTGCGACGCGCGCCCGGTCTTCGCCACAGCCAAGCGCTTCCCGCGCGCCGACGAGGTCGTGGTGAAGTGGCCGCACGTCTTCCTCGCCGAGGTCGAGGCCCAGATCGACGAGCGCACCGCCGTCTGCGTGCTGACGCACGACCCCAAGTTCGACGTGCCCGTGCTGGAGGTGGCGCTGCGTACCCCGGCCGGCTACATCGGGGCGATGGGCAGCCGCCGCACCCACGAGGACCGCCTGGCCCGGCTGCGCGAGGCGGGGGTCGAGGAGGAGAAGCTCGCGCGGGTGCGCTCACCCATCGGGCTCGACCTGGGCGCGCGCACGCCCGAGGAGACCGCCGTCTCCATCGCCGCCGAGCTCATCCAGACCCGGTGGGGCGGCAGCGGGCGCCCGCTGTCCACCACCTCGGGCCGCATCCACACCGAACCGCTCGCAGCCGCGGGCGCGGACGACGAACCCCGGATTCCGACTGCGGGCTCGCGGTGACGCCCTGCCGCCGCGGGCCGCGCGATCCCGCCCGGAGCGGCGACACGCCCGGCAGGGCCCGGCTCCAGGCGGCCGGAAGCGGTCACGTCGGCACGTAATCCCGGTCGCCGACCCGCCCGGATCTCCCCCAGGACGGGGGGAGCGGGGCGCGGAGCGCGGGGTAGGGCGCGCAAGCGCCGGACGCCGCGCAGGCCCGGCGTGGCATTATCGCGGCATGACGACACGCGAGCAGGGCGAGGGCGGCGCGGGCACGGCGCCGATCGCCGGACTGCTGCTGGCCGCGGGAGAGGGGCGCCGCTTGGGCCGCCCCAAGGCACTGGTGGAGGTCGCAGGTGAACGGCTCGTCGACCGGGGTGCGCGCACGCTGCGCGAAGGCGGCTGCGCACCGGTCTACGTGATCACGGGGGCGGTCGAGGCCGACGTCGAGCACGCGGCCGCAGTGCACAACCCCGGTTGGCAGAGCGGACTGGGTTCGTCGCTGCGGGTGGGCCTGGAGACCCTGCCCGAGGAGGTCGACGCCGTCGTCGTGGGGCTGGTCGACCAGCCCCTGGTGACCGCCGCAGCCGTGCGGCGGCTTCTTGCGGCCCACGCCGAGGGTGCGCGCGCGGCCGTGGCCACCTATTCCGGCAACCTGCGCAACCCCGTGCTGCTGGGCCGCGAGCATTGGCCCAGCGTCCATGCTCTCGCCGAGGGCGACGTGGGAGCGCGCCCGTTCCTTCGCGCCTACTCCCACCTGGTCACCAACGTCGCCTGCGACGACGTGGCCAGCCCCGACGACATCGACACCCCCGAGGACCTCGCACGACTCGAGTCCTGCCTGGCCGAGCAGGGGGCCGCCCCGCCTCCCTGCGGCTGACGGCCGGGCGCCGCGGCCCCCGTGCCCGGCTCCGGGGGATCAGGGGTGGGGCAGGCGCACGATGCCGAAGCGGGAGGCGGTCTCTTCGCCCGGTTCCAGGACCGTCAGGTCGGTGCCGGAGTTGAACGCGTCCGGCGGGCAGGTCATCGGCTCCACCGCGAGCCCGCGCCGGTTCAGCCCCTCGGACAGCCCCTCGGCGCTGAACACCTGCAGCCAGCCGCACGAGGAGTCGGCCCACACCCCCATGGACGCTCCGCCCGAGGTGAGCACCGTCCAGGCCAGGCCGTCGGGGTCGCGCTCCAGGTCGGTGAACGCGGTGTCGAAGGCCGTGGCCCCGACGGGCCGCGGTGTGCGGAAGTCGTGCTCGGTGCCCTCGACGTGTTCCGGGGCTCCCGCGGGCAGCAGCCGCTCGTCTACGGGCAGCCGGCGGGAGGCGGGCAGCTTCAGCACCGCCTCGTCCATGGGCGCCGCGACGGACAGGAACGGGTGGGCGCCCATGCCGTAGGGAGCGGCGGAGTCGCCGGTGTTGCGTGCCGCGAGGGTCACCGACAGACCGCCGGACGCCTCCAGTTCGTACTCCGCGGACAGCTCCAGGCGGTAGGGGTAGCCCTCGGCGCCGTCGAGCACGCAGGTCAGCCGGGCCCGGTCGGAACCGATCTCCACCGGCAGCCACGGCTTGTCATAGGCCAGCCCGTGAAGCGCCGTGCCGCGCCGGGGCTCGGTGACCTCCAACCGGTGCTCGACGCCCTTGAAGGTGTAGCGGCCGTCGCGGATCCGGTTGGGCCAGGGTGCAAGCAGCAGGCCGTGCGAGGCCGGGGGCGGTTCGTCGGGCGGGCACCGCCAGATCAGCTCCTGCTCTGCGAAGGCGAGTCGGCACATCGCCGCGCCTCGGCGGCCGATGGCCGCCCGGTATTCTCCCGCCGCCAACTCGATCGCATCGCCCACCAGAATGCCGCCCTTTCCGATCCGCTACGGGTCCGGGGCGATGATAGTGCCCGCTTCCGCGCCGTCGGGACCGGCCCACCGCCGCAGCGTCCCGATCGACGTCCCGCCGGCTCCCGGCGCCGCCGCCCCTCAGCCGAGGAGGTTGTACAACGGGATCAGCACGCCCGCGCCCACCATCAGCAGCCCGGTGGACGCCAGGACCAGCAGCATCAGCACCGACCCCGCGACCGCGAGCCGATAGGCCGTCAGCCGCGTGCGTGCGCGGCCGCGGCCGGCCGCCGTGCGGCCCAGTACCACCAGCAGCACCGCCAGCACCATCGGCAGCCACCACCGGTCCCCGGCCTGCGCCGGCAGCAGCCCCACCGCCGCGTCGGCGGCGCCGGCCACCGCCGAAACCACGGCGCTGCCGGAGAACTCCACAAAACCGGCGTAGGCGTCGGCCAGCGGACCGGGACGGTCGGGGTAGAAACCGTCGGCACGCAGCAGCCGCCCCAGCCCGTCGACGACGCCCGACACCGCGGCGGGGTAGGCGAACCTGCGGCAGCGGCCGGCGCCCTCCGCCCGTTCGAGCTGGTGCATGCTCCGATTGACGCGCCTGCGCTCCTTCTCCTCGCGGCGGTGCGCCTTGCGCTGCTCGGCCTCGGTGAGCGGACGGCCGTAGGGCGCGCCGGGCCGGCCGTAGGGTGTCGCGCCCCACGGCGCCCCGGAGTCCGGCTCTCCAGACCGGGTGCGCGGGCCGCCCACGCGCTCCCGCACGCGCTGCCAGCGGTCACCGACGGCGTCGGTGACCGCCGCCCAGCGGTCGCGCCGCCGCACGCGGTTCTCCTCCTTCTCCCGGTCGCGCTCCGCGGCGCCGAGGCGCGCGGCCACCGGAAGCAGCAGCGAGGCGGTGACCAGCGCCGCGTTTCCGGCGACCTCGCCGGAGCGCCGGCGCAGCCCGATGTCGCGCTGCCCGCGCCACCAGTCCACGTGGGGGGCCGGACTGCGATGGCGCGGATGCCACGACTGCGCGCGCAGGCGTCCGCGCTCGCGTCCTGCCGCCTCGGGGTCGAGGACCAGTTCGGCGGCGAGGGCCCAGGCGGAGTCCCAGGCGAACCGCGGCAGGTCGGCGGCGCCGGCGGCCGCGGCCGGCCCCGACGCCAGTCCCTGCGCCGTGGCCTCGACCTGGCGCATGATCAGCGGAACCTCGTGCTGGACGTGCTCCAGCGGCGCGCAGCGGCCGGCCCCCTCGGCGCGGCAGCCGGGGTGGCCGCACCAGTGCCGCGCCGCAAGGTCCAGCGCTCCCAGCTCCAGGGCCTCGCGCAGCACGGCGTGCCTGCTGGAGCCGCCGCGGGCCAGCGCAAGCACGCCCTCGGCACCGACCTCCAGACCGCGGAAGCGCGGAGGCATACCCGGCACGAAGCGCGCCGCCAGCGCGCTGATGGCCAGGTGCACCCGTTCGGGATGGGCGTCGAGGTCGGTGAGGTAGGTGCGGTCGAAGGTGTAGTCGTTGACCTCGCGGTCCAGCCAGGTGCGCAGCGTCGGCCAGTGGGTGCGCAGCCACACCTCGCCCCGGTCCCACCGGTCCAGCAGGTCGAAGGCGAGGCTGGGCGGGTCGTCGTGGGAGGCGTCGGCGAAGCGGACGGGCGCGTGCCGGCGAGGCCGCGCGATGCTGGGGCGCTCGCCGGCCAGCCATTGGCGGACCTCGGCATGGCCCCACCGGGCCGACGGGGCGGGGGTGAGCAGTCCGCGCACCAGCAGCCGCCACGACTCGTCGGTGACGGCCGAGACGTCGACCTCGCTCCTGCGCGCCGTCAGCCAGCTCTCGCCGCCCTCGGGACGCCGCCCGGTGAGCAGTTCGTGCACCATGACGCCGAGGGACCACCACGCCGCCGGCGCCTCCCGGCGCCCCTCGACCACCTCGGGGGCCGCGTAGGCCTCGGTGACGGCCAGGCCGCCGTAGACCCGGCTCATCGTGGCCCGCACCGCGCCGCCGAAGTCGGTCAAAGCGAACACTGCGGGGTCGGCGGAGCGGATCAGCAGGTTCTCGGGCTTGACGTCGGTGTGATTGTGCTGCAACTGCTCCTGCCAGTGGTGCAGGCAGTCGGCGACGGCTGCCACGACGGCGCGCGCCGCCGCGTCGTCGACCGGGGCATGATCGATGATCGAGCGCAGCGATCCGGCGGGGAAGTACTCCTGGGCCTCCCATGCCACCTCCTCGCCCCAGGAGCTGCGGGCGCGGCCGTAGCCGTGGATGGCCGGGGTGTGGGGGTCCTCTCGGCCGCGGGCCTGCAGCCGGTCGAGTAGTTCGCGGTTGACGTCGTGGCCTGGGCGGTACACCTTCAGCGCCACGCGCCGCCGGACCTCCTGCTCCCCGGTGCCGCCGGAGCCCGCGCGGCTCCGCTTGTGCCCGGCCCCGGCGGGCTCGGCGAGGTAGACGACGGCCTCGCCGCCGGCGCCGATGCGCTTCAGCACGGCGTAGCTGCGGCGCAGCTCGGCGGGAACCGCGTAGTCGATGTCGCCGGCCGGGCCCACCACCACGCGCGCGAGAAGCCGCGGGAACCAGGCGAACAGCACGGCCGCCGACCGGCGCCACCAGGGCCGCCCGGGCGTACCGGACGAGCCCGGCGCCCCGAGGGCCGGGGCCGGACGCGTCAGCGCGCGGGTGCGTGCGGCGGCGGGAACGGTGTCCGGCACAGCCGGGTTCCCGCCGGTGCGCGGGTGCAGGACGCGAGTGACCCACCGGGTGCGGGCGCGGTCGGCGTCGAGCCGGGTGGTCGCGTCGGCCGGTGCGATGTTCCGGGTGGGCGAGTCGGGGTCTGCGGACTCGGGATCGACCATCGTGGTTGCGGCGCTCTCGGGGAACTCGCTGGTGCCGCGGCGGCGGCTGAGGAGACGGCGCCGCGCCGGGCCTGGTGCCTCCAGCTTAGGCGAGCCCGAGGCGACAGGGCATGCCCCGCGCCCCGGACCGTTCCCTTAGTGGTCGGCTCCTGACGTCGTTCGGGGGCGCCCCGAGTACCGGTCGCGTGGTTTCCGCGGGGCGACGGCGGAGTGACCGCGCCCTGGGACGCGGTCGTCGAATCAGCCGATGCGCAGCGCCTGGAGCAATCGCCCCAGCGCGGCTCTGGTGTGCTCCAGGTCTTCGGGGTCGGAGGAGGACTCGAGCCACAGGGCGGCCTCGTTCATCGCCCCCGAAAGCAGGTGGACCAGCGGTTGGACCGGCTGCGGGGCGATGATGCCCGCGTCGACGAGGGAGGACAGCGCATCGGCGAGGTGGCGGGCCGAGGCGGCCTCGTCCATCGCCCGCCATCGGCTCCACCCCAGTACGGCCGGACCGTCGACAAGCATGACCCGTTGGACCTCCGGCTCGGTGGTCGCGGTGAGGAACTCCTGGCAGCCGGCGGTCAGCCGGGTCCAGGGATCGTCGTGGGCGTCGGCGGCCGCGGCCACGCGTCGGCCCACTTCCTGCTGCAGCTCTTCCAGGACGGCGCGGAAGAGGTCCGCCTTGCCTGCGAAGTGGTGGTAGAGCGCGCCCTTGGTGACCCCGGCCGCCTGGACGACGTCCGCCAGGCCCACAGCACCGTAGCCGCGGTCCGAGAACAGGCGCCTGCCCTCCCGCAGCAGCGCCTGCCGGGTCAGCTCCCGCTGCTGCGCCCGGATGCCGTGTTGCCGCATCGCACTCCTCATTGACATTCCGGTGGTATGCGAATAACGTAACTCGCATACTGATGGTATGTGAAAGGGCGCAGGCATGAAACTGACCGGCTTCTATCCCGTGATCGGCACAGCGAAGCTGCGAGAGTCCCGCGACTTCTACACCCGGCTGCTGGAGTTCGAGACGACGTTCGAGGCCGACTGGTACGTCAGCCTGCGCCGGCCGGGAGACCCCGGCTACGAGCTCGCCCTCCTCGACCACACCCACCCCACGGTCCCCGAAGGCCGCCGAGTCCCCGCACAGGGCCTGCTGCTCAACTTCGAAGTGGAGGACGTGGACGCCGAATGGGAACGGCTCGTAACCACCGAAGGGCTGCCCCCCGTCCGTGAACTGCGCAGCGAGGACTTCGGGCAGAGGCACTTCATCGTGGCCGATCCCAACGGCGTCCTGATCGACGTCATCACGCCCATCGCTCCCACCGCGGAATACTCCGAGCAGTACGTCACCGGCTGAACCCGAGGGCGTGTTCGCCGACGACCTTGCGGACACGCCCCGGCCACCGGGGCCTTCAGGGTGCGCCGGTGCGGGAAGCACACTCGGGGACGCGCACTGCACCCCGGTGCGGGCGGCCTCAGTGCTCGCCGGCCTCCTCGCCGCCGGGCGCCAGGCCCAGGCGGTCGCAGGCCTCGCGGTACATGCGCACGACCTCACGGCGCACCTGGGAGCGTTCGGCCAGCTCCTGCGACCACGGGATGCGCACCGCCACCTCCGCGCCGCCGACGAGCGCCGCGTAGTCGCCGCCTCCGCTGTCGAGGCCGGTCATCCGCGCCTCGGCGGCACCGGGAACCCCTCCCAGGGCGCGGCATATCACCAGGGTCTCGTAGGCGTGGTCGTCGTTCATGTGCGCGGTGATCGCCGAGACCGCCTCGGCCGTGAACGGTGTGTCGGGCACGGCGCTCCTCCGCTGCTCCTGTGCGACTGCGGACCCTCGTGCGCAGGGCCGCCGCTCGGCGGCTCCACGAGGATATCCGCGCGGCCCGGCGGGCGATCGTCCGCCCGCCGGGCCGCGCCGGACGCCGCCGGGCCCGCGCTCACTCTTCGAGCGTGAACTCGGCGTCGATGTCGATCCTGATCCGGTCGGCCACCACGACGCCGCCGCCGTCCATGGGCATCTCGATGTCGACACCGAAGTCGCTGCGGCTGATCTCGGTCTCGGCGTGGAAGCCGGCGCGGAGCAGGCCGTAGGGGTCGCGCGTGACGCCGTTGAACTCCAGCCGCAGCTCGATCGGCCGCGTATTGCCCTTGATCGTGAGGTTGCCCTCCATCAGGAGGTCCTCGCCGGAGGTCCGGGTGCCGGTGGATTCGAAGACCCACTGCGGATGGGTGGCGGTGTCGAAGAAGTCGGCCGAGCGCACGTGATTGTCGCGCTGCTCGTTGTCGGTGTTGATGGAGTCGGCGTCGACGGTGGCGCGCACCGACGACTGCATCGGGTCCTCGGGCACCGTCAGTTCGGCGTTGTAACGCTCGAAGCGCCCGCGTACCCGGCTGACCATCATGTGGCGCACCGAGAACCCGACGATCGAGTGCGCGGTGTCGATTCGCCAGGTGCCCGGTTGGAGCTGCTGTTCCGCCATGACGTCCCCCTGCCTGTGGCATTGCCGATCCTCGTCGCTCATTGTATTCGTGTGTGTGCCGGAAGTCGGGTTCCGCTACGGCCGCTTCGGCGGCCGCGGCGCCGGAGGCCGCCGCTCACCGCCGCCGGCCTCCACCGAGGCGCGCCGCCGAATACGCGTTCCCGCTCGACGCCGCGCCCGGTTGGTTAGGCTGGTCCAAGACATCCCGACTGGGGCGGATCCGCCCCGAAGAGCAGGAGCCTCGACCGCGTGACCCGCCCCACCATCTCCGGCGCCCAGCGCTTCCGCGACGACGACGGCTCGGCCGACACGGCCGTGGTATCCCGGCTCGAGGCCTACTCCCGCGGCGAGGCCGGCGACCGGCAGGTGCTCGCCGTGCTGGGGGAGTCCCGCCTGCTGGTGCCCGTCGTGGCCGTGGCCGGCGAGACCGAGCAGGACGACGCCGGACACACCCGCGAGAAGACCAGCGACATCGCGCTGCCGCTGATGACGGGCCAGGACGGCCGCCGCGGGGTGCTCGCCTTCACCTCCGTCGACTCCGCCCGCGCCTGGCGCGAGGACGCCCGCCCGGTGCCCGTCACGGCGGTCGACGCCTGCCGGGCCGCCATCGAGGAAGGGGCCGACGCGGTGGTCGTCGACGTCGCCGGGCCGGTCACCTACGCCGTGCAGGGCCGGTTCCTGACCACACTGGCCGAGCACGGCACCGTGCCCGCCCCCAAGGAGGATCCGCAGATCCTCGCGCTGATCTACCGCGTCACCCACACCGAGTTCGGGATCGGGCGCGTGCGCATCCACGAGTCCGAGCGCGCCGAGATCGGCATCCGCTTGGAACTGGACCGCCGCGACGACGAGTCGCTGCGGCGCGTCGCCGACCGGCTCTCCTCCGAACTCGCCCCGATGCTGCCCGGCGGGGTGGAACTGAGCGCCGTCGTGCGCGCCGAACGCCCCGAATGACCACCGGCTGCCGCGGCCGCGTCCGCCCCTCTCCGGCTCCGTCCACAGATGGCCGGGAGGAGTGGGCGCCGCACCCCGGGATCGGCTAGGTTCCGCCCATGCCCGGTATCGCCGACGCCGCTCTGGTACTGGTGCTGGGTGCCGCGGGCGCGGCGGCCGGTGCCTGCGCCGGGCGGCTGGTCCCCCTCTTCGCACGCCACGACCCCGCCTCCGACGAGGACACTCCGCCGCCCCCGCCCGCCTGCCCCCACTGCGGTGCGGCCGTCCCGTTCCTGCCGTGGCTGCCCGCGGTGCGGGTGCGCGGATTCGCCCGCAGCGGCCACTGCCCCTCCTGCGCGCAAGCCGTGCCGACCTCGGCCGCCGTCGCCGCGGCCACCGCGCTGCTGTTCGCCGCCTGCGGCGCCGCCGTCGGAGTCGCGGGCGCCGAGCACAACCCGCTGTGGCTGGCCGCGCTGCTGTTCTTCGCGGCCGTGGGCGTGCCGCTGGCGGCCGTCGACATCCGTGTGCAGCGGCTGCCCAACGCCATCGTCGGTCCCGCCTACCTCGTCGCCGTCCCCCTGGTCCTCGGCGCCGCCGTCCTGGAGCGCGCCGCCCGCGTCCCCGCGGCTCCCGGCGCGCCCGCGCTCGCCGGGGCCGATCTCCTCGCGGCGGCCGAACCGCTGGGCGGCATGGCGGGCCTGGCCGCCCTGTACTGGCTGCTGTGGTTCGTCTACCCGGCCGGCATGGGCTGGGGCGACGTCAAGATCGCGGGTCTGGTCGGCCTCCATCTCGGCTGGGCCGGGCCCGGCGCTGTGGTAGCGGGCACCCTCGCCGCCTTCGTCGCCTCCGCCGTCTACGGCCTGGCCCTGGTGGCGCTGCGCCGCGCCACCCGCCGCACCAGGATCCCCTTCGGACCGTTCATGATCGGCGGAGCGCTGGCCGCACTGCTGGTGGGAGATCTGGCGGTGGCGACCGCTGCGGTCTGACCCCGTTCCGACCCCGTCCCGGGCCGCTCGATGTGCCGCGGCGGCCCCGCACATGAAATGATCGGAGACATGTTGCGCTGGCTGACCGCGGGGGAGTCCCATGGACCCGCACTCGTCGCGATACTGGAAGGCCTTCCGGCCGGCGTCGCCGTGACTTCGGACGACATCGCCGCCGCACTGCGCCGCCGTCGCGCCGGCTACGGCCGTGGCGCCCGGATGAAGTTCGAGCAGGACCAGGTCACCCTCGTCGGGGGTGTCCGGCACGGTCTGACCCAGGGCGGCCCGGTGGCCGTGGAGGTCGCCAACTCCGAGTGGCCCAAATGGGAGCGGGTCATGTCCGCCGACCCCGTACCGCCCGAGGAGTTGGAGGGTGTGGCGCGAAACGCCCCGCTCACCCGCCCCCGGCCCGGACACGCCGACCTGGTGGGCATGCAGAAGTACGGCCACGACGAGGCACGGCCGGTGCTGGAGCGTGCCAGCGCCCGCGAGACCGCGGCGCGCGTCGCCGTCGGCGAGGTGGCCCGTGCGTTCTGCCGCCAGGCGCTGGGCGTGGAGCTGCTCAGCCACGTCGTGTCGATGGGCGCGATCGAGGTCCCCGACACGGTCCGACCCGAGCCCGGCGACCTGGAGCGCATCGACGCCGACCCGCTGCGCTGCTTCGACCCGGAGACCAGCGAGCGCATGGTCGCCGAGGTCGACGACACCAGGAAGGCCGGCGACACTCTGGGCGGCGTCGTGGAGGTGCTGGCCTACGGCCTTCCGCCGGGGCTGGGCAGCCACGTCCACTGGGACCGGCGCCTGGACTCCCGGCTGGCCGGCGCGCTGATGGGCATCCAGGCCATCAAGGGCGTCGAGGTCGGCGACGGGTTCCGCACCGCCGCCCGGCGCGGCTCGGCCGCCCACGACGAGATCGAACCCGGCGCCGAGGGCGTGCGCCGCCGCAGCAACCGCGCCGGCGGCGTCGAGGGCGGAATGACCACCGGCGCGCCGCTGCGCGTGCGCGCGGCCATGAAGCCCATCGCCACCGTCCCGCGCGCGCTGGACACCGTGGACGTCTCCACCGGCGAGCCGGCCCAGGCCCACCACCAGCGCAGCGACGTCACCGCGGTGCCGGCCGCGGGTGTGGTGGCCGAGGCCATGGTCGCGCTGGTGCTGGCCGAGGCCGCAGTGGAGAAGTTCGGCGGCGACTCCCTGGCCGAGACCGCCCGCAACGCCCGCGCCTACCTGGATACGCTGGAGATCCACTAGCGGTCGGGCGAGGCGGGCGCCGGCCGCCCGAGACCCGAGGAGACACCGAATGAGCACACCGATCGCGGTCCTGATCGGCCCGCCCGGTGCGGGCAAGACCACGGTCGGCCGGGCGCTGGCGGAGCGGCTGGACGCGCAGCTGCTGGACACCGACACCGAGATCGAGGCGCGCGCCGGCAAGGCCGTGGGCGACATCTTCGTCGAGGACGGCGAGCCCGCCTTCCGCGCGCTTGAGCGCGAGCTCGTCGCCGAGGCGCTGGCCTCGTGGCAGGGCGTCGTCGCGCTGGGCGGGGGATCGGTCCTGGACCCGGCCACCTCCGCCGACCTGGCCCACCACCATGTCGTCTACCTCCAGGTGGAGTTCGCCGACGCCGCCAAGCGCGTCGGCCTGGACACCCCGCGCCCGCTGCTGGCCGGCAACCCCCGCACCCGGCTGCGCAAGCTGCTGGAGGAGCGGCTGCCCGTCTACGAGGGCCTGGCGAAGGCGACGGTGCCCACCAGCGGCTACCACCCCGAGGAGATCGTCGACGCCGTCGTCGAGAGCCTGCCCCAGCACCAGGGCGGGGCCCGATGAGCGCCACCCGCATCGGCGTGGGCGGGGCCGCCGAGCCCTACGACGTCGTCGTGGGCCGCGGCGTCCGCACCGACCTGCCCGAGCTGGTGGGCGAGCGCGCCGCGCAGGTCGCCGTCGTCCACCCCGAAGGGCTGGGGGAGCTGGCGCGGCCGGTCCTGAGCGCGCTGGGCTCGGCCGGCTACACCGTCCACCCCATGGCCGTGCCCGACGGGGAGGCCGCCAAGACCGCCGAGGTCGCCGCCGGGTTGTGGAGCAGGCTCGGCCAAGCCGGGTTCACCCGCACCGACGCCGTGGTGGGCGTGGGCGGCGGCGCCGTCACCGACCTGGCCGGGTTCGTCGCCGCCACCTGGCTGCGCGGGGTCCGCAGCGTACTGGTGCCCACGACCCTGCTGGGCATGGTCGACGCGGCCGTGGGCGGCAAGACCGGCATCAACACCGCCGAGGGCAAGAACCTGGTCGGTTCCTTCCACCCGCCCGCCGGCGTGCTGTGCGACCTCGACACGCTTGCGGGCCTGCCTGCGGCCGACTACATCGGCGGCCTCGCCGAGGTGATCAAGGCCGGGTTCATCGCCGACCCGGCCATCCTGGAGTTGGTCGAGGCCGACCCCGAGGGCGCCGCGCGCCCCGACGGCGCGCACACCCGCGAGCTGATCGAGCGCGCCGTCGCGGTCAAGGCCGAGGTCGTCTCGGCCGACCTGCGCGAGAGCGGCCGCCGCGAGATCCTCAACTACGGCCACACACTCGGCCACGCCATCGAGCGAGCCGAGGACTACACCTTCCGGCACGGTTACGCGGTGGCCGTGGGCATGGTCTACGCCGCCGAGCTGGCCCGCCTGGACGGGCGCATCGACGCGGCGCTGGTCGAACGCCACCGCAAGGTGCTCGCCTCGGTGGGGCTGCCCACCGCCTACTCCGGCGCGGCCTGGCCCGAGCTGCGGCGCACCATGAGCGTCGACAAGAAGGCGCGCGGGGCCGTGCTGCGCTTCATCGTGCTCGACGGCGTCGGGCGGCCCGCGGTGCTGTCGGGTCCGGAGCCGGAGCTGCTGGACTCGGCTTATGCGGCGATCGGCACGTGAACACCCCCGACCGGGTGTGAACCCCGCACCGGGTGAAACCCACTAGACTGCGGTGACGACGGCGGCAGTACGCGCTTGCGCGGCGGCCCGCACAGGGCGCCCGCCCGCCACCGACCGAGCCCGACCTCTGGAGAGACGACTCAAGTGGCCACGACGAACGACCTGAAGAACGGCACGACCCTGAAGCTCGACGGCGGAGAACTCTGGAACGTCGTGGAGTTCCAGCACGTCAAGCCCGGCAAGGGCGGAGCGTTCGTCCGCACCAAGCTGAAGAACGTCACCTCGGGCAAGGTCGTCGACAAGACCTTCAACGCCGGAGCCAAGGTCGAGGTCGCCAATGTGGACCGTCGGGAGATGCAGTACCTCTACACCGACGGCGAGTCCTACATCTTCATGGACACCGACACCTACGACCAGATCCCGGTCGACACCAAGGTCGTCGGCAAGAACGCCGACTACCTCCTCGAAAGCGCGATGGTCACCGTCGCGATGAACGAGGGCGTGCCGCTCTACGTCGAGCTGCCCGCCGCCGTCGAGGTCGAGATCACCCAGACCGACCCCGGCGTGCAGGGCGACCGCTCCACCGGCGGCAGCAAGCCCGCCACCATCGAGACCGGCGCGGTCATCCAGGTCCCGCTGTTCATCACCACCGGCGAGCGCGTCAAGGTCGACACCCGCAACGGCGACTACCTCGGCCGCGTCAACTGATGGCGCTCACTGTGAGCGGCGCTCGGCGCGCCCGGGCGGAGAAGCGATGAGCGGCGGCGGAGGAGCGCGGCGCAAGGCGCGTCGGCGCGCGGTCGAGGTTCTGTACGAGGCCGAGGTGCGCGGTGCGACGGTCGATGCGGTCATCGAGCGCCGCCAGGCCCAGACCGAGCCGCCCATCAACGAATTCACGATGCGGCTGGCCCTGGCCGTCGACGAGCGCCGCGAGCGCCTCGACACGCTGCTGGAGGACTACGCCATCGACTGGTCCCTGGACCGCATGCCCGTGGTCGACCGCAACATCCTGCGGATGGGCGCCTACGAGCTGCTGTGGGACGAGGACATCCCCGACGGGGTGGCGATCTCCGAGGCGGTCGCGGTGGCCCGGCAGCTGTCCACCGACGAGTCGCCCTCCTTCATCAACGGTCTGCTTTCGCGGCTGATGGAGAACAAGGCCCAGCTCGCGCCCTGACCGGACGGCGCGCCGTCGGCAGGCCTCGACACCAGCAAGCAGAAGGGGAGCCGGTGTGAGCGACAAGCCCCACGGCGGCGCCGTGCCAGGCGAGCCCGGCGCGGGGTCCGGCCCGCATCGGGCGGCCAGCGCCGCCCGTACCGAAGTGGTCTGGGAGGTGCTGCGCGCGGCGCTGGCCGAGCAGGAGCCGACCGACGGCGAGAGCGACGGTCTGGACATCGTGGACGCCGGCGGCGGCACCGGCGGCGCGGCCGTCCCGCTGGCGCAGCTGGGTCACCGCGTCACCGTGGTCGACCCCAGCCCCGACTCGCTGGCCGCGCTGGAGCGCCGGGCCGCCGAGGCCGGGGTGCGTGTGCGCGCGATGCAGGGCGAGACGGGGGATCTGGCCCACCTGCTGCCTGCCGCTCACGCCCACCTGGTGCTGATGCACAACGTGCTGGAGTACGTCGAGGACCCGGCCGGGGCCCTGGCCGACGTCGCCGCACTCACCCGGCCCGGCGGCGCGGTCAGCGTGCTGGCGGCCAACGCCGTGGCGGGGGTGATGCACCGGGCGCTGGCCGGCCACCTCGCCGACGCCCGCCGCCTGATCGAGGATCCCGAGGGCCGCTGGGGCCCGGGCGATCCCATGCCGCGCCGCTTCACCGCCGGACAGCTCGTCGATCTGGCCGAGCGGGCCGGGCTGGGCGGCGACGACATCCGCGGGGTGCGCGTCTTCGCCGACCTGCTGCCCGGCCGGGTGCTCGACGGCGAGGCCCACGTCGGCGAGCAGCTGCTGGAGCTGGAGAAGGCCGCTTCGACGCACCCCGCGCTGTCGGGTATCGCCACCCAGATCCACCTGCTGGCCCGCAGGCCCCTGTGAAGCCCGCTGACCAGGGGCGGGGTGGCGCTGTAGCGGACGCCGGCGGCACACTGGTGGCATGAGCCGACGCCAGCTTGAGCGCGGGCAGGCGCTGCGGGGGATCGTCGGGCCCGGCGGCGTCGAACCGCTGCCGCAGGGCGGCTGCGAGGCCGCCGCCGAATGCACGGTCCTGCACATCGACATGGACGCCTTCTTCGCCGGCGTCGAGCGGCTGGAGCACCCCGAGACCCGCGACATGCCCATCATCGTCGGTGGGACCGGACCGCGGGGCGTGGTCTCCTCGGCCGACTACATCGCCCGCTCCTACGGCGTCCATTCGGCCATGCCGATGGTGCGCGCGCTGCGGCTGTGCCCCGACGCGGTCGTCTTCCCGCCCGACGGCGCCCACTACAAGCGGGTCTCCGAGGCCGTCATGGACATCCTGCTTTCGGTGTCTCCCGAGGTCGAGCCCGTCTCGCTGGACGAGGCCTACCTGGACGTCTCCGGCGCACGCCGCCGCTTGGGCGACCCGGTGCGCATCGCCGAGCTGATCCGGCACCGGGTACACGAGGAGCAGAGCCTGACCTGCTCGGTGGGTGCGGCGCCCAGCAAGCTGGTCGCCAAGCTCGCCTCGACCCGATGCAAGCCCGACGGCCTGCTGGTGGTACCCCCCGAGCAGGTCACCGCGTTCCTGCACCCGCTGCCGGTGGGCGCGCTGTCGGGGGTGGGCGACAAGACCGAGCAGACGCTGACCCGGCTGGGCCTGCGCACGGTCGGCGACGTGGCGCGCGTCTCGGCGGCCACGCTGCGCGGCGAGTTCGGGACGGCCCTGGGCGACCGCCTGGCCGCCTTGTCCCAGGGCCGCGACGACCGCGCTGTCGTCCCCTCCTCGCCCGACAAGAGCATCGGGGCCGAGGAGACCTTCCCCCGCGACGTCGACGACCCCGCGATGATCCACAGGGAGCTGCTGCGGCTGTCGGAGAAGGTCGCGCGGAAGATGCGCGCCGGCGGCCATGTGGGACGGACCGTCGTGGTGAAGCTGCGCCGGGCCGATTTCACCACCATCACCCGTTCGCGCACGCTGCCCGAGTCCACCGACGTCGCCCACGAGATCAACGCCGCCGCTCGGGAGCTGTACGACGCAGCGGGACTGGAGCGGGTACGGCTGCGGCTGGTGGGGGTGCGCGTGGAAGGGCTGGCGCCGGTCTCCGAGTCCCACCGCCAGCTCAGCCTGGACGAGCCCGAAACCGGCTGGCGCGAAGCCGAGCAGGCGATGGACGCCGTCACGCGGCGCTTCGGCACCGGGGCCATCCGGCCGGCGGCCTTGGCCAAGCGTGATGAGAATGACGTATAGTACTGCAACTTTCGGGGGAGCGGACCCGTTAGAGGGAGTGGGAGGCCTTCGACCGGCGGGCGCCGGCCGGCGGCTTGCCAGGGCAATGCAGGGGACAGTAGGAGGGCGAGCGCAGCGGTGTTGCGGTTCGACGGTGAGGGTAAAGTGGCCCATGTGGGTCAGCTACACGCTCATCTTTTCTTTTCAGTAGGCGCTAAGGCACCTTATTCTGGGCATACCACTGAACAACGACCTGTTGGTCAGCACACCTCACCCTACTCGGGGACTGTCATTGGGAGGCGCCGTGCCGCTCTCTGAACACGAGCAGCGTATGCTCGACCAGATCGAGCAGGCGCTGTACAACGAGGATCCGAAGTTCGCCAACACGGTGCGCCAGACGAACCCCGCTGTGCACTACAAGCGGTCGATCGTCCAGGCGTCGATCGGGTTCGTCGTCGGGATCTCGCTCCTTATGGGCGGTGCGATCCTCCAGCAGGTCATCGTCGGTGTCATCGGCTTCATCGTCATGCTGGCGTGCCTGCTGTGGGGACTCAACGCCTGGCGGCGCGTCGCCGGCGGCGGTGAGGCGGCGGCCCAGCCGCAGGCCAACGACGCCGAACCGAAGCAGCGCCGGCGCCAGCAGCGCCCGGGAATGATGAACCGCTTCGAGGAGCGGTGGCGCCGTCGCCAGGAGGGCGACGAGAGGTAAGACCGCCCCCGCACCGCGGTCGGCGCCCGGCCACACCCGAGTTCGTTTGGAACGCGCCCGACGGAGCCCCCTCCGGAGGGCGCGTTCTCGTGTGCGCGGCCCGAGGAGCGGCCCCGAACGCGAGGACCCCGCCGGAAACGTCGGGGGTGGGGCGGTCTCCGTCCCACCCCCGTGGGTGCGGTGGGCCAGGGGAGGGGCTCCCACGGGCCTATCCCGCAGCGGTTCCGGGGGCGGCCGTCGAAGAGGGGGCGGCTACGGGCGCCGGGGGCGCCGGCAGCAACGACCGGGGCAGCACGACCGCCCGCAGCGCGGCCGCGCGCCCGCAGGCCGCCCGCAGCGCCGCGCGCACCCGCCGGCTGTCGTCGGAGGGCGTCCCCTCCTGGGCGAACTCGGGTGCGTAGCGCGCGCTCTCCTCGCCCATCGCCAGGCGCCACACCGCGGCGCGGGCCTGCTCCTCCAGACCGAGATCGTCGCTGAGCCGCTGGGCGACCGCCCGCGGCGACTCGGCCGCGCCCCAAGCCAGGCCCAGATCGCGGCTGTCGTCGCGCAGCTCCCGCCAGGCGGCGCGGGCGCGCTGGGTCGCCGAGCCCGCACGCACCCATCGCGCGCGCCGAACGAGGAACCGGGCGAACGCGGGCAGCACCGCTGCCACCAGCACCGCAGGCAGCACCAGCGCCGCCCACCAGCCCAGTCCGCGGCCGTCGTCCGGCCCGCCGGCCAGACCGTCCCGGCCCTCCTCCTCGGTCGCGGCGGGGTCCTCGGACTCCGTCTGGTCCTGGGGAGCCTCGGGCTCGGCCGAAGGGCCCGTGCCGCTGTCACCCTGCGGGTTCTGCGGTCCCTGGGCCTGCCCGCCCTGCGGCGCCGACGGCATGCCCTCGGCGTAGTCGGGCACCGTGGCCGTGCCCTGGCCGCCGGGAGAGGCGGGGGTCGGCTCGAACCGCAGCCACCCGGCGCCCTGGAAGTACAGCTCCGGCCAGGCGTGGGCGTCGGACTCGGTGACCTCCCAGGTCCCCTCGCCGGCGCCGGCGCCCGAGGTGTAGCCGATGGCCACTCGTGCGGGGATGCCCGCCTGGCGGGCCAGCAGCGCCATCGCGCCGGCGAACTGCTCGCAGTAGCCCACCCGGTTGTCGAACAGGAAGTAGGACAGCGGATCCTCGCCGGCCGGGACGGAGGGCGGGGTCAGGTCGTAGGAGAACCCGCCGCGGCGGGTGAACCACTCCTGCAGCGCCACCGCCTTGTCGTGGGCGGTATCGGCCTCGGAGGTGATCGACGCGGCCAACTCCGCGGTGCGCTCGTCGACGCTTCCGGGCACCTCCAGGTAGCGCTCGTCCAACTCGCCGCCGGGCTCCATGTCGGCGGCCAGCGCATCGAGGTCGGGCTCGTTGACCAGGCTGGTGACCTCGTAGTCGTCGCCGCGGGCCGGGGCACCGGTGGTGAAGACCATCAGCGTGTCGGGATCGGCGTACCACTCGCCGGAGGCCGACAGCTCGCGCGGCGGGTAGGGCATGGGCAGGAAGTCGGTCTCGAAGCGGTCGGCCAGCGTGATCTCGGTGGTGGTGCGCTCGCTTGCGATGTAGGTCTGACCCGGCGGAGACGGCAGCACCTCGTCGTCGAGGTCGCCGTCGCCCTCAGCGCGCAGCCGCGACATGGTCCAGTTCTGGCCGTCGAAGGCGTCCAACGAGTACATGCGCAGGTAGTCGGGGTTCTCGGAGTCGGTGCTGTAGGTCAGCACCGGCCGATCGGACGTCGAGGACAGGTCCCTGCGCAGGCTGACCAGCGGGTGGGTGGTGGTGACGGTCTCACCGCCCAGCCTGCTGCCGTCGGCCAGCGCGTACAGGGAGTTGGAGGACAGTCCCGGGACCGCCAGCGGGACCACCAGCGCCAGAGCCACCGCCACCGCGGCCACGCCCGCCGTGGCGGCGATGTGCTGCACGCCGCCCAGCACCGGCGCCGCCGTGTCGTGGGCGGCCCGCACGGGCACACCCCAGCCGGCGTCGCGTACCCAGCCGTCCACCGCCAGCAGTACCACGTAGCCCGCCGCGGCCCCGGCGAAGGCGAAGGGGGACAGGCCCTGGTCGTCCACCAGCAGCGGGACCAGCAGCAGCCCCGCCAAGGGCAGCGCCGTCATCGCGGCCGCCCGGGCGGTCACCCCCAGGAAGTCGGAGACGATCGCCAGCAGGCCCATCGCGGCCGCGACCACCAGTGCCAGGGCGGGCGTCGCCGGGATGGGCGTGGTCTCGGTTCCGATCTGGGCGCGCCCCTCGGTGAACACCGCGACCAGATCGCTCAGTGAATCAGAGGTGGGCACGAACCCCAGCGGTGCGGCGTAGGGGACGAACGCGCCGATCAGCACGCACAGCACCACTGCGGCCTGCAGGAGGGGGACGACGGCCACCGGCACGCGTGCCGCGCGCAGCCCCAGGCCGGCCGCCGCGCAGGCGGCGACCACGGCGGCGGCGGGGCCCCACCAGGAGTCGCCGGCGATCAGCGGCGCCAGCGCGGGCAGCGCGAGCAGCAGTGCTGCGGCGGTCGCCAGGGTGAGGGCGGCCTTTGCGAGCATCGTGTACCGGCGGCCCCCGAGCCGGGCGAAGGGAGTCGGGGGCGTGCGCCGTTCCTCCTTACCGAAGGACGCGGTGGACGGGGGACGAAGGGGGCTGGTCGGAGCGGCTCCGGACGAGCGCGGTGCGGGGGGACGCGGGCCGTGGACCGGTAGGACGCATCGGGCGGGCTCCTCTCACCGGACGGCCGCGCCGGAGTGTCCGAGCACCGCAGCGCTCCAGGCGTGGGCCAGGTCCGCCACCGAGTCGATCTCGGCGACCAGCCAGCCCGCCTCGCGCAGGGCGGCCGACGAGCGGAGCACGGCGTCGTGTCCGGGCCAGGCGGCACGGCTGCACAGCAGCGCCACGCAGGTGTGGCGGCCGCCGGGCAGGGGGGCGAGCGCGTCGAGGTCGGCGGCGGTGAGCGCGCCCAGTACCGCAACGAGCAGACCCTGTCCGCTGATGTGGGCGTCGCCGACCGCCTCGGCGGCACCGGCCAGGCTCGCGGAGTCGGAGGCGGAGGCCACCGCGAGGGCGTCGAGGACGTCGGGCCCGCTGGCGGCGGGCACCTCGTCGCTGTCGGTGCGCACCCGCAGCTCGTGTCCGCGCCCGATGAGGTGCAGGGCCACCGAGGCAGCGGCGCTGACCGCGACCTCCTGCGAGGACTCCGGACCGGCTCCGGCGTGGGCGCGCGAGCGCAGGTCGGCCAGGACGGCGCTGCGGTCGCTGAGCCGGTGCTCCTCACGGCGCACCATAAGCTCGCCGTGGCGGGCCGTGCTGCGCCAGTGCACCCGCCGCATGTCGTCGCCGTGCCGGTAGCCGCGCGGCACCGGGTCGTTCTCGGTGCCTCCCGCCGGCGTCCGCGCCGAGCTGTCGCCGTCCTCGGCGGTGCCGCCGGGCACCGGCACGGGCGCCAGCGGGACCACCGGCGGGGTGACCAGCAGCGTCGCCGGTCCGCCGATCGAGCGTCGGCGCCGCAGGCAGTTCAAGGGATCGGCGAAGGACACCGCCAGCGGCCCCACGGGGTAGGAGCCGCGCACCTGGGGCCGCACCCGGTAGGTCAGATCGCGCACGGCGCGCGGCCCCAGGAAGCCCACGTTGAACCCGGGCGCCTGGCCCAGTTGGAAGGGCAGCCCGTCCTGCACGCGCAGGCCGCTCACCGGCAGCGTCGTGGAGGCGTTGGCGACCCGGATCAGCACGCGGGTGTCGGTGCCCGCCGTGGCGCGCGAGGGCTGAAGCGCCCGGCTGTGCACGACGCGCCCAGGCGCACCGGACAGCGTCAGGGCGGCCAGCAGCGGTAGCGCGAACACCAGGACCCCGAACCCCACCAGGTCGTGCTCGCCGATGACCAGGCCGCTGACGATCAGCGCCGCCCCGCCGCTGAGCAGTCCCCAGCCGCGGACGGTGAAGGCCGGCAGCAGACTCACGCGTGGCTCCCCGGGGGCTTAGCGCGGATTGGGAATGGGCAGGCGGGCCACGATCTCGGAGACGACCTGCTCGGGCGCACGCCGCTCCATCCGGGCTTCGGGGCTGGGCAGCAGCCGGTGCGCCAGCACCGGGACCGCCAGGGCCTGCAGGTCGTCGGGCACCACGTAGTGGCGCCCCTCCAGTGCGGCGTAAGCGCGCGCCGCCCGCACCAGGTGGATCGTCGCGCGCGGCGAGGCGCCCAGCCGCAGCGCCGGGGACGTGCGCGTGGCGGTGACCAGGTCGACGGCGTAGCGCCGCACGCCGGGGGCGACGTGGATGGCCTTGACGCGGTCGACCATGGCGTGCACGTCCGCCGCGGAGGCCGCGGGCTGCAGCGCGTCCAGCGGCGACTCCGCGCTGTGGGAGTCGATCATGTCCAGTTCGGCCTGGGGGGTGGGATAACCCACGGCGATGCGGGCCATGAACCTGTCGCGCTGGGCCTCGGGCAGGGGATAGGTGCCCTCCATGTCGGCGGGGTTCTGCGTGGCCACCACCATGAAGGGCCGCTCCAGCGGGCGGGTCTCACCGTCCACGCTGACCTGCATCTCCTCCATGCATTCCAGCAGCGCCGACTGGGTCTTGGGAGAGGCGCGGTTGATCTCGTCGCCCAGGACGATGTTGGCGAAGACCGGGCCGGGGTTGAACTCGAACTCGCGCCGGTCCTGGTGGTAGACGCTGACGCCGGTGATGTCGGCCGGCAGCAGGTCGGGGGTGAACTGCACCCGCTGGACCGAGCAGTCGATCGCGCGTCCCAGGGACTTGGCGAGCATCGTCTTGCCCACGCCCGGGATGTCCTCGATGAGTAGGTGGCCCTCGGCCAGCAGGACGGTAAGCGCGATGCGCACGACGTCCGGCTTGCCCTCGATCACGGACTCCACGGCCTCGCGGATCCGCTCCGCCGCGGCGATGACGCCGCTGTCGCCGTCGGGGAGCCCGTCCCCCTGTGTGTTCTGACGCGTGCCCAGTGACACGTATCCCCTCTCTGAGGACCGGAGCCGATGGAACCGAGGCTAGAGCCAAAGTCGGCGAAAGCAAACCAAAACCCGAAAACCGCGGAGCGCCGTGCCGTGCGTGCTGTATCACACGCTCGCTCCGGCGAAGGGGGACGCACGGGTGCGCCGTGGGGCGGCGGTGCAGCCGCTCCTGGCCACCCCACTCCGCTCCACCGGTGCTGACCTGCGCTTTCTCGTGCCGCTATGTCTCGCGACGGCGATTGAAACTGTTGACCGTGGGGAAGAGTGGAGTACAGTGGTGCATCGTGGAGCAGGAGACTGCTCTGCTTGGGGGCTTGGGAGGTGGGCCTTGTTTCTCGGGACCCACGAGCCGCGCCTCGACGAGAAGGGACGCCTGTTCCTTCCGGCGAAGTACCGCGACGAACTGTCGGGGGGACTGGTGATCACGAAGGGACAGGAGCGCTGCCTCTACGTCTTTCCGGTGGATGAGTTCCAGCGGATCACCGAGGCCCTCCGCTCGGCGCCGGTCACCGCCAAGGCGGTCCGCGACTACAGCCGGGTGTTCTTCGCCAGCGCCTCCGACGAGGTTCCCGACAAGCAGGGGCGCATCACGATTCCCGCCGGTCTGCGCACCTACGCCGGTCTGGAACGCGACTGCGTCGTCATCGGGGCCAACACACGCCTGGAGATCTGGGACTCCGAGGCGTGGTCTCGCTACGAAGCCGAACAGGAGCAGGCATTCGCGGACCTGTCGGAGGAGGTGTTGCCGGGGGTGCTGTGACTTCGCGCGACCGCGGTGCCGGCTTCGACACCCGCGCACACCGGTCCGCAAGCCACGCCGACCAAGTCCTGTCCGGACGTCGGCCTTCAGGCGCGGCCCGCAGTCAGCTGGCGCATCTTCCCCGGCGCCAGGTGGCGACCGCCTCAGCGCGGTCAGCGGGCGCGTCTGGAGGCCAGTCCGGACGGCGGACACGGCACGGGCCGCATGCACAGCACAGGAAGCACGGCTGAGACCGGCCATGTGGCCGGCAGTCAGGAGACGACGGCACCGACCGTGAGCGGGCCGAGCCCACACGCGGGTGCGCCGCAGGGGAGCGCGGCGGCACCGGCGCCAGGGGAACGGCCCCCGGTCGCCGCGGCATCAGGGGGACGCCGCGGTGGATCGGCCGCACGCTGCGGCAGCCGGGCGGTCAGTGAGGAGGGGGCACTGTGCTCATGGCGGACATCGGCGACGAGCCCGGAACCGGCCACACGCCGGTCATGCTCGGCCGCATCGTCGACCTGCTCTCACCGGCCCTGAGCGAGCCCGGAGCCGTCCTCGTCGACGGCACCCTGGGCCTGGGCGGGCACGCCGCCGCCCTATTGGAGGCCCACCCCCGCCTGCACCTCGTCGGCGTCGACCGCGACACCACCGCACTGGAGCGCAGCCGCAGCCGGCTCGCGCCCTTCGGCGACCGCGTCGAGCTGGTCCACGCCGAATACGACGACGTCCCCGGCGTCCTGGACGACCTCGGCCGGAGCGAGGTCCAGGGCGTCCTGCTCGACCTCGGCGTCTCCTCGCCACAGCTCGACGAGTCCCAGCGCGGCTTCGCCTACTCCCACGAGGCCCCCTTGGACATGCGCATGGACCGCACCCAGGGCAGCACCGCCGCCGACGTCGTCAACACCTACTCCGTCGCCGAGCTGGCCCGCATCCTGCGCGAGTACGGCGAGGAGCGCTTCGCCGGGCGCATCGCCAAGGCCATCGCGCGCCGCCGTGAAGCGGAGCCCCTCGACTCCACGCGCGCACTCGCCGACCTCGTCCGCGACGCGATCCCCGCCGCCACCCGGCGCACCGGCGGCAACCCCGCCAAGCGCACCTTCCAGGCGCTGCGCATCGAGGTCAACGCCGAACTGGAGATCCTATCCCGCGCGCTGCCGGCCGCGCTGGAGCGCATCGCCGTAGGCGGGCGTATCGCCGTGCTCTCCTACCACTCACTGGAGGACCGCATCACCAAGCGGACCCTCCAAGACCTGGCCACCGACACCACACCGACCGACCTCCCGGTCCCGCTGCCGGATCACAGCCCTCAGCTGCGGCTGCTGACCCGGGGCGCCGAATCCCCCGCAGAGGACGAGAACCAAGCCAATCCGCGGGCGGCCTCGGCGCGGCTGCGGGCAGCCGAGCGCATCCGCCGGCCATGACCGCGCGGCGGACGGCAGCCGCCGTCCGGCCGCGTACCCAGTGGGAGACACAGCGGGGAGGACCACGATGAGCAGCGCCACCGAGGAGAGCGCCCGGCGCACCCGCGCCGCCACCAAGGCACCTCCGGCGCGCAGGCCCGCGCCGCGGCGCACCGCGCCGGCGCCGGCGCGCCGGCGCAGTACCGCGGCCGCGCCGCGCCCCGCGGTACGCGCGCCGCGCATGCCCTTCGTCCTGCTGGTGCTGGGCCTGCTCGGCGGCGCGCTGATCAGCCTGCTGGCGCTGCGCACCGTACTGGTGGCCGACTCCTTCACCATCAGCGAGCTCCAGACGAGCAACGAGAAGCTGGCTCACGAGGAGGAGGCGCTTCGCGAGGAGGTCGTCCACCTGGAGTCCTCCGAGCGCATCGCCGACGAAGCCGAGGAGATGGGAATGGAGCCCGGCCAGGCGCCGCTGTTCCTGGATCTGGACGAGCGCCGCGTCACCGGCGACGAGGGCGGCGCCCCGTCCGGCCTGCCCGGCACCGGCGCCCAGCCCGAAGCGGGTTCGCGATGAGCCCCCGCCGCCGCTCCCGTGCGCGCCTCCGTCGCCCGGCCGGTCCCGGCCGCGGGGGGTGCAGTTGAGTTCGTCCCGCGACGGCCGCTCCCGCGACCCGCGTCGACCCGGCTCCTCGCCCCGCTCCGGCCGCGGCCCCGCACCGCGCGACCGCCAGGCTCGGCCGCGCGGCAGCGAGGGCCGCCGTCCGGCACGGGAGACGCCGCCGCCCCGCCGCCCCCGCTCGGGACCGCCGCCTCGGCGCCCCGGAGGCGGCGGGGGGACGAACCCGCCGCCGCGCCGCCCCGTCAGGCGCGGCAACCCCCGGCGCCGCCTCAACACCGCCGGGATCCTCATGGGCGTCATCCTGCTGGTCTTCGCCGGCCGCCTGGTCCAGATCCAGGCCATCGACGCCCCCGAATACGCCGCCGCCGCCGAGGACATGCGCCTGAAGAGCATCGACATCCCCACCACGCGCGGCGATATCACCGACTCCTCCGGCGACGCCCTCGCCCTCTCGGTGGAGGCGCGCACCGTCTTCGTCGATCCGGTGGCGGTGCGCGACGACGAGCGCGACCGGCTCGTCGACGAGCTGACCCGGCGCTTCGACCTGGACCGCTCCGAGGTGGCCCGCAAGGTCGACGCCGAACCCCGCCGCTACGAGGTCGTCGCCGAGAAGGTGGCGCCCGAGGACTGGAAGGCCATGGAGGAGCTCGGCCTCAGCGGCGTGGGCGCGCTGACCGACTACAAGCGCGTCTACCCCGACGAGACCGGCGCCGCCGACCTCGTCGGCTTCACCGGGGCCGACGGCCACGGTCTCGAAGGGCTCGAGGGCATCATGGACGGCACCCTGGCCGGCGAGCCCGGAAAGCAGCAGGTCGAGATGGGTGCCGGGGGCGTCCGGATCCCCATGGCCGAGGGGCTGGCCCAGGAGCCGGTGCCCGGCAAGGACGTCCGCCTGACCCTGGAGCGCGACATCCAATGGCACGCCTCGCAGGCGCTGGCCGAGCGCGCCGAGGAGCTCGACGCCGCAGGCGCCAGCGCGATCGTCATGCGCCCCAACGGCGAGGTGCTGGCCATGGCCGACTACCCCAGCTACGACCAGTCCGACTACAGCGACTACTCCGCCGACGACCGCGCCAACGGCGCCGTGGCCGACGCCTTCGAGCCCGGCAGCACCAACAAGGTCATCACCCTGGCCGGGGCCTTGGAAGAGGGCCTGACGACCCCCGAGCGCGTCTACAAGGTCCCCTACTCGGTGCAGATCCACGACCGCAGGTTCAAGGACGACCACTTCCACAAGACCCAGAACCTGACCCTCAACGGGATCCTCGCCCAGTCCAGCAACGTCGGCACCATCAAGGTCGGGCAGCAGCTCGGCGCCCAGAGGCTCCACGACTACCTGCGCAAGTTCGGCTTCGGCGAGCCCACCGGGCTGGACCTGCCCGGCGAGAACGCCGGCATCCTCGCCGACCCCGACGACTGGTGGGGCACCCAGCTGCCCTCCATCTCCTTCGGACAAGGCCTCTCGGTCAACGCCGCCCAGATGGCCAGCGTCTACGCCACCATCGCCAACGGCGGAGTCCGGGTGGAACCCACCCTCGTCTCCGGAACCGTCGGCGAGGACGGCGGGTTCGAGGCATCCGACGAGCCGCCGCGCGAGCGGGTCGTCAGCGCCGAAACCGCCGAGGAGCTCACCCGGATGCTGGAGGCCGTCACCGGCGAGCACGGCACCGCCGAGTCCGCTCAGATCCCCAACTACCGTGTCGCCGGCAAGACGGGCACGGCCAACCGGGTCAACCCCGAGACCGGCGACTACGACGGTCACACCTCGATGTTCGTCGGCTTCGCGCCCGCCGACGACCCCGAACTGGTGGTGCAGGTGGTGCTGCACGACCCCAAGGACGAGTACTACGGAAGCGAGGCCGCCGCACCCGTGTTCACCGACATCATGTCCTTCGCGCTGAAGTCGGAGAAGGTCCCGCCCACAGGGACCGAGCCGCCCAACATCCGCCTCTTCGGTGACGGCTGAGCCCTGCCGGCCGCGGCGCCCCGCACCGCGACCGGCGCGGATTTACCCGTCGGCGCCCACAGCCGATAACCTCGCGACGTGCCACCGGTAATGCGACCTGACCAGACCCAGCCCCGCCCGCTGTCCGAGCTCGCTCGGCTGCTGGGCCCCGACGCGTTCGTCACCTACGTCGAGACCGCCGAGGACGGCGGCACCCACGACGGTGGGGATCCGGCGGCCGGCCCCGGCGCCACCGCGATCAGCGGGATCACCCACGACTCGCGGGCCGTGCGCCCCGGCGACCTGTACGCCGCGCTGCCCGGCAGCCGCGCCCACGGCGCCGACTTCGCCGCCCAGGCCGCGGCCTCGGGAGCCGCGGCCGTGCTGACCGATCCCACCGGCTACGACCGCGCCGCCGGCACCCGGCTGCCCGTGGTCACCGTCGCCGATCCCCGGGCCGAACTCGGCCGCGTCGCCTCCTGGGTCTACGGGCACCCCGGCGACGACCTGCTGCTGATCGGCACCACCGGCACCAGCGGCAAGACCACCGTGACCTACCTCGTCGATTCGGGACTGCGCGCCGCCGGGATGACCACCGGGCTCATCGGCACCGTCGAGATGCGCGTGGGCGGCGAGCGCGTCGCCTCGTCGCTGACCACGCCCGAGGCCACCGACCTGCACGGCCTCTTCGGCCGCATGCGCGACGAGGGCGTCGCCGCCGGGGCCATGGAGGTCTCCAGCCACGCCCTGGCCCTGGGCCGGGTCGGCGGAACGCACTACGACGTGGCCGTGTTCACCAACCTCTCCCAGGACCACCTGGACTTCCACCGCGACCTGCGCGACTACTTCGACGCCAAAGCGCGGCTGTTCACGCCCGAGTACTGCCGCATCGCGGTGGTCAACAGCGACGACCGCTTCGGCCGGGTGCTCATCGACCAGATCCGGGTGCGCGGCGACGTGCCGGTGACCACCTTCTCCACCGAGGGCGACGCGGAAGCCGACTGGCGCGCCGAGGACGTCGAGCTGGGCGCCCAGGGCAGCACCTTCCGCATCGCCGGGCCGGGCGGCATGCGCGCCGACGCCTCGGTGGCGCTGCCCGGCGCCTTCAACGTCGCCAACGCCCTGGCCGCGATCGTGGGCCTGGTCGAGGCCGGTATCCCGTTGCACACCGCCATCGAGGGCGTGGCCGCCTCCGGGGGCGTGCCGGGGCGCATGGAGCGCGTCGACGCCGGCCAGGACTTCACCGCGGTCGTGGACTACTCGCACAAGCCCGGGGCGATCGAGGCGGTGCTGACCGCGCTGCGCGGCATCACCAAGGGCCGGGTGACCATGGTCCTGGGCTGCGGCGGCGACCGCGACCGGGCCAAGCGCCCGCTGATGGGCGAGGCCGCGGCCCGCCTCGCCGACACCCTGGTCATCACCGACGACAACCCGCGCACCGAGGATCCGGTCGAGATCGTCGGCGCCATGCTCGACGGCGTCGCCAAGGTGCCGCGGGACCAGCGCGCCCGCGTCACCGTCGAGCCCGACCGCGCCGAGGCCATCGAGCTCGCGGTGCGCCGCGCCGGCCCCGGGGACGTCGTGGTGGTGGCCGGCAAGGGCCACGAGACCGGCCAGTACGTCGCCGGCGAGGTTCTGCCCTTCGACGACCACGACGTGCTGCTGTCCGCGCTGCGGCGGCGCACCGCCCACTGAGGCAGGAGGGCGCCACCACGCACGGACGAGCCATGCACACGCGGGCGCAGGCAGGTCACAGGCCTGAGTCGCCGCATCCCGCAGAGGGCGGGGCGGCGGTCTTCGCGGCACGCCGAACCAGGGGCGCCGCGGGGGCCGCGCCGCGGACCCGCGCATCAGCGGGCCCGCGGCACGGCCGACCAGCCCGGTCTGCGCACAACGCGGGCAATCAAATGTTCTAAGGTAGGTCCGGCAATCGCAGCCCGGCCCGCGGCGTATCCTCGCCGCCTCGGGGGCGACGGAGCGCGCCATCCCCTGACAACCGCGCCGTCGCCCTGGTCGAGGCGCCCCGTGGCGCAATGGGCCGGGCCAGACATGAGGAGTGGATTTGATCGCGCTGACGCTCGATCGGATCGCTGAGATCACCCAATCCCGAATAAGCGGACCGGCGCGTCCAAGCGACGTCGTGTTCGGACCCGTCGTCATCGACTCCCGGCGTTGCGAACCCGGCTCGTTGTTCGTCGCCCTCGGCGGCGAACGCGTCGACGGGCACGACTTCGCCCGGTCCGCTGTCGCCGCGGGCGCCGCGGCGGTCCTGGGATCCCGGCCGGTCGCGGCGCCGCAGTTGCTCACCGACGGAGGCGACGAGGGGGTGATCGCAGCCCTCGGGCGCCTGGCCCGGGCCGTGACCGGCGAGCTGACCGGCGCGGACGTCGTCGGGATCACCGGCTCCTCCGGCAAGACCACGACCAAGGACATGATGGCCCAGGTCCTGGACCGCCTCGGCCCCACCGTCGCGCCGTCGGGCTCGTACAACAACGAGATCGGCCATCCGCTGACCGTGCTGCGCGCCGACTCCCAGACCCGGTTCATCGTGCTGGAGGTGGCTGCCCGCGGGATCGGCCACATCGCCCACCTGTGCGACATCGCCCCGCCGCGCATCGGCGTGGTGCTCAACGTCGGCAGCGCCCACGTCGGCGAGTTCGGCAGCCGCGAGGCCATCGCCCGCGCCAAGGGCGAACTGGTCGAGGCGCTGCCCTCGGCGGCCCAGGGCGGCGTCGCGGTGCTCAACGCCGACGACGACGCCGTCATCGCCATGGCCGAGCGCACCGCCGCCCGCGTGGTCTCCTACGGCCTGGCTCCCGACGCACACGTGCGAGCCGAGGACGTCGAGCTCGACGCCTCCGGGCGGGCCGGCTTCACCCTGCGCATCGGCGAGCGCTCCGCCCCGGTACGACTCGCGCTGGTCGGCGCCCACCAGGTGCACAACGCCCTGGCGGTGGCCGCCGTCGCCGCCGAGACGGGAATGGACCCCGCGGAGATCGCCGCCGCGCTGGCCGAGGCCGGCCCGCGCAGCCGGTGGCGGATGGAGGTCACCGAGGCCCCCGACGGCGTCACCGTCGTCAACGACGCCTACAACGCCAACCCCGAGTCCGTCGCCGCGGCGCTGAGCACTCTGGAGGCGTTCGGCGGCCGGGACGGGCGCGGCACCCACGCGGTGCTGGGCGTCATGGCCGAGCTGGGGGAGACCTCGGTCGAGGAGCACCGACGCGCCGGAGCGATGGCGGCCCGCAGCGGCGTGCGCACGCTGGTGGTCGTCGGGGAGGAGGCCGGGCCCATGGCCGAGGGCGCCGGTGCCGAACCCGGATGGGACGGGGAGGTGGTGCGGGTCCGCGACGCCGACGAGGCGACCGCGGCCCTGCGCGCGCGATTGCGCGGGGCAGACGTCGTCATGGTGAAGGGATCGCGCGTGGCAGGGCTGGAGAAGGTCGCCGAGGAGCTGACGGAGGGCGCGCCGCCCGCTCAGCCGGCCGGGGAGATGTCCGGGGAGGACGCCAAGTGACCGGCATTCTTGTCGCGGCGGGCCTGTCACTGCTCGTCTCGCTGCTGATCATGCCGCTGGTGATCCGGCTGCTGTTCCGGTTGAAGTTCGGCCAGGAGGTCCGCGACGACGGCCCCGAGGGCCACAAGACCAAGCAGGGCACGCCCACGATGGGCGGCATCGTCATCATCGTGGGCGCGATCATCGGCTACTTCGCCTCGCACCTGGTGCTGATGACGCGGCCCACGGTCTCGGGCCTGCTGGTGATGTTCCTGTTCGTGGGCATGGGCACCGTCGGCTTCCTCGACGACTTCATCAAGATCTACAAGCGGCGCAGCCTGGGCCTGCGCAGCGGTGCCAAGATGCTGGGGCAGACCGTCATCGGAGCCGGGTTCGCCGTGGGCGTGACCCAGTTCCCCAACGGTTACGGCTACACCCCCGCCTCGCCGCAGCTGTCGTTCCTGCGCGACTTCGGGCCGCCGCTGCTGCTGATCGTCTTCGTGGCCTGGGCGCTGTTCCTCATCGTGGGCTTCTCCAACGCCGTCAACCTCACCGACGGCCTGGACGGTCTGGCCACCGGCGCGATGATCCTCTCGCTGGTCGCCTACGTCATCATCGGCAACTGGCAGCTGCGCCAGAGCTGCGTGGCCTACCTGGCCCCCAGCTGCTACCCCGTGCGCGACCCGCTGGACCTGGCGGTGGTCGCCGCCGCCTGTCTGGGCGGGTGCATCGGCTTCCTGTGGTACAACGCCCCGCCCGCCAAGATCTTCATGGGCGACACCGGGTCGCTGGCCTTGGGCGGGCTCATCGTGGGGTTGGCCATCACCACCCGCACCCAGCTTCTGCTGTTGGTCATCGGCGGCCTGTTCGTGCTCATCACCATGTCGGTGATGGTGCAGATCAGCTCCTTCAGACTGACCGGCAAACGCATCTTCCGCATGGCGCCGATTCAGCACCACTTCGAACTCAAAGGCTGGGCCGAGACCACGATCGTCATCCGCTTCTGGATCATCCAGGGGCTGATGGTGGGCGTGGGCATCGGCCTCTTCTATCTGGAATGGATGCCCCGTTGACCCCGGCCGACGGCAGCCCCGCGCCGACGCCCGCTCCCAGCGGCGCCCCCGCCGACCCCGCTTTCGGCGCTGCCCTGAAGGACCGCCCCGTATGCGTGGCCGGGCTCGGGGTCTCCGGGCCTCCGGTGGCCCGCGTCCTGCTGGCCCACGGCGCTCGGGTGAGCGTCGTCGACGCCCGCGAGGACGACGCGACCCTCGAAACCGCCCGCCGCCTGCGTGCCGAGGGCGCCCGCGTCCTGCTGGGCGAACACACCCTGCCCGAGGGCACCGACCTGGTCGTCACCTCGCCCGGCTGGCGCCCCGACGCGCCCCTGCTGGTCCAGGCGGGCGAGGCCGGGATCGAGGTCATCGGCGACGTGGAGCTGGCCTGGCGGCTTCGCCCGGCCGGCCAGCGGTGGCTGGCCGTCACCGGCACCAACGGCAAGACCACCACGGTGCGCATGCTGGAGGCCATGCTGCGCGCCGACGGCCGCGACGCCGTGGCCGTGGGCAACGTCGGGACACCCGTCGTCGAGGCCGCGCTGCCCGGCGAGTCCGATCCCGCCCCCGCGCTGCTGGCCGTGGAGCTGTCCAGCTTCCAGCTGCACTGGTCCTCCACCATCGCCCCCCACGCCGCGGCCGTGCTCAACGTGGCCCCCGACCACCTCGACTGGCACGGCGGCCTGGAGCCCTATGCTCTAGCCAAGGGCCGCATCTACGCGCCCGGCACGCTGCGCGTGGCCAACGCCGACGACCCGTGGTCCAGCCACCTGGCCGAGACCGCCGGCGACCCCGGCACCCCGCTGCACGGGTTCACCCTGGCCACCCCGCGCGCCGGACAGCTCGGCGTGGTCGAGGACCTGCTGGTCGACCGCGCGTTCGTGGCCGACCCCCACAGCGGTGCCGAGGAGCTGGCCGGGCTGGCCGACGTGGTGCCTGCGGCACCGCACAACGTGGCCAACGCGCTGGCCGCGGCCGCGCTGGCCCGCTCGGTGGGGGCGGCGCCCGCGGCGGTGCGTGCGGGGCTGGCCGCGTTCGCGCCCGAACCCCACCGCATGGCCCGGTTGGGCTCGGTGGCCGGCGTGGACTACGTCGACGATTCCAAGGCCACCAACCCGCACGCGGCCGCAGCCGCGCTCTCGGCGTTCGCGTCGGTGGTGTGGGTGGCCGGCGGACTGCTCAAGGGCGCCGAGGTCGAGGACCTGGTGCGCGAGGCCGCGCCGCGGCTGCGCGCGGCGGTGCTGATGGGCCGCGACCGCGAGCCGCTGCGCGAGGCCCTGGCCCGCTACGCCCCCGGCGCCGAGGTGGTGGAGATCGGCGCGCTCGGCGACGACGCCATGCCCGAGGTCGTGGCGGCGGCGGCCGGCCTGGCCCGTCCCGGCGACACCGTGCTGCTGGCGCCCGCGGCGGCCTCGATGGACATGTTCACCGACTACAAGGACCGCGGCCGCCGCTTCGCCGCGGCCGTGGCCGCGCGCGGCTGAGGCCGGTGCCCCGTCCGGCCTCAGCGGGGTGGGCGGGGCACGCCCGCCGGGGACGGCGCACGGCTCCCGAAAGCGGTTCCGGCCGATCTCGGCCACCACCTGCGTCGCGAAGAGCCCAACACGCGCGTTATGTCCGACCATTCGCCCCGCCGAGCCACCACACTTGGTCGACGCTGGAAGAACTGCGTCGGGCGGAGGGCGTCAATGGCGGTGTCGACATCGGTGCGCTCAGCCGATCGGTCCGGGCGCGGCCGGGAAGCGGGCGGCGGCGGTGAGCGCTCGTGGGTACGCGAGCTGCCCACCATCCTCAACCGGCCGCTGACCTCCTACTACCTGCTGGCCGGCAGTACCGCGCTGCTGACCACGCTGGGCCTGACCATGGTGCTGTCCTCCTCCATGGTCGACTCCTACACCGAGACCGGATCGGCCTTCTCCCTGTTCCAGAAGCAGGTCCTGGCGGCCGCCTTCGGCCTGCCGCTGCTGGTGCTCGCCTCGCACCTGCCGGTGAGCGTCTTCCGGCTCATCGGCTACCCGGCGATGCTGGTGTCGGTGGGGCTGCTGCTGCTCACCGCCTTCCACGGCGACGCCTACGGCAGCGGCGCGGTGCGCTGGCTGGAGATCGCCGGCATGACCATCCAGGCCTCCGAACCCGCCAAGCTCGCCTTCGCCCTGTGGGGCGCCACCGTGCTCGCGCGCAAGGAGGAGCTCAAGCAGCTGGGGGACTGGCGCCAGCTGCTGATCCCGCTGCTGCCCGGGTGCGGCGCCCTCGTCGTCCTCGTACTCATCGGCACCGACCTGGGTACGTCGTTCGTGCTGCTGGCCATCTTCTTGGCCCTGCTGTGGGTGGTGGGCGCCCCCGGCCGGCTGCTGGTGGCGATGATCGCCATGGTGGCCACGCTGGCCTCCATCATGATCGCGGTCGAACCCTTCCGCCTGGCCCGGGTCACCTCCTTCCTCAACCCCCAGACCGACCCCAGCGACTCCGGGTTCCAACTGCTGCACGGCCTCTACGCCCTGGGCACCGGCGGCGTGGTCGGCGTGGGCATCGGCGGCAGCCACGAGAAATGGGGATACCTTCCCCACCCGGAAAGCGACTTCATCTTCGCGATCATCGGCGAGGAGCTGGGCCTGATCGGCAGCCTCCTCGTCATCGGCCTGTTCGGCGTTCTGGGCTACGCTGGGCTGCGCGTGGCAGCACGCGTCAACGACCCCTTCGCACGGCTGGCCGCGGCCGCGATCACCGCCTGGGTCATCATCCAGGCGATGGTCAACATCGGCACGGTCATCGGTGTCATGCCCGTCACGGGAATCCCGCTGCCCCTGGTCTCGGCCGGGGGGTCCGCGCTCATCCCCATGATGATCGCGCTGGGCATCCTGCTGGCCCTGGCCAAGTCCGAGCCCGCCGCCCGGGCCGCCCTGGCGGCGCGCGGTCCCAGCCGGGTGCAAAGGGCCCTAAGCTGGCTGGGCCTGGACTTCGCGGCGATGGGCGCGGGGGCCAAGCGCCCCGCTGCCGCGGCCCAGGCCACGAACCGATCGCGCCCCACTCAGGTGCAAGCGAGGAGGAATCGGCGACGATGAGGGTAGCCCTCGCCGGAGGCGGCACGGCCGGGCATATCGAGCCCGCGCTCTCCCTGGCCGATGCGCTGATGCGTATCGACCCGCAGACTCAGATCATGTGTCTGGGCACCGAACGAGGACTCGAGAACCGCCTCGTCCCGATGCGGGGCTACGAGCTGGGAACCATCCCGGCCGTGCCCCTCCCGCGCCGGCTCACCCCCCGGCTGCTGTCGGTCCCCGGCAAGCTGGCCAGCGCCATCAGCGCCGCGGGCAACCACCTCGCCGCACTCGAGGCCGACGTCATCGTCGGCTTCGGCGGATACGTCGCCACCCCCGGCTACCTGGCCGCGCGCCGGCGCCGCATCCCGGTGGTCGTCCACGAGGCCAACCCCCTGCCCGGCCTGGCCAACCGGCTCGGTGCGCGCTTGACCGGCCACGTCTACACCGGCCACCCCCACAGCGACATCCGCCACGGCCGCTACATCGGCATTCCGCTGCGCGAGCAGATCTCCAAACTGGACCGGCTGGCCTTGGGCGACAAGGCCCGCGCGCACTTCGGGCTGCGCCCCGAGCTGCCCACTCTGCTGATCTTCGGCGGCTCCCAGGGCGCCCGGGCCGTCAACGAGGCGGCCTTCGCCGCCGCCGAGCGGTTCACCGCCGCCGGCGTGCAGGTGTTGCACGTCGTGGGCCCCAACAACGCCGAGGGCCCCGAGGACCGCACCCGCGACGGTGTGCCGTACGTGGTGGTGCCCTACGTCGACCGCATGGACCTCGCCTACGCCGCCGCCGACGTCGCCATGTGCCGGTCGGGTGCGCTGACGTGCGCGGAGCTGACCGCCGTGGGCCTGCCCGGCGCCTTCGTGCCGCTGCCCATCGGCAACGGCGAGCAGCGCCTCAACGCCGAACCCATCGTGGACGCGGGCGGCGGGCTGCTCGTGGAGAACACCGACCTGACCCCCGGCTGGATCGCCGACACCCTCATCCCGCTGCTGACCGACACCGACCGCGTGGTGGCGATGTCAGAGGCCGCATCGCGGATGGGCCGGCGCGACGCCGACACTGAACTCGCCCGCGAGGTCCTGGCCATCGCCCGCGGCGAGCGCGGCGATCCCGTCCCGGCGGAGGTCGACGAATCCGAGATCGAGGTCGACGAGTCCTTCGTCGACGACGGGAAGGACACCCGGTGAGCCTGATCCCGCCCACCGACCCCGTGCCCGTGGACAAACTGGGCCGGCTCCACTTCATCGGCATCGGCGGCGTCGGCATGTCCGGCATCGCCCGCGTCCTGCTGCAGCTGGGCGCCGAAGTCACCGGCAGCGACGCCAAGGACGGCCCGCTGCTGCACGAGCTCGCGGCCCTGGGCGCCACCACCCACGTCGGGCACGACGCCGCCCACGTCGGCACCGCCGACACCGTCGTGGTCTCCTCGGCCGTGCGCGAGGACAACCCCGAGCTCGCCGAGGCGCGCGAGCGCGGCCTGCGGGTGATCCCGCGCGCCGCCGCGCTGGGCGCGCTGCTGCTGGGCCGCCGCGGGACCGCCGTCGCCGGCACCCACGGCAAGACCACCACCACCTCCATGCTCACGGTGGTGCTGCAGCACGCCGGCGCCGAGCCCGGCTATGTCATCGGCGGCGCGCTGGTCACCACCGGCCGCGGTGCCGACGCCGGCGCCGGCGAGGTGATCGTCGCCGAGGCGGACGAGAGCGACGGCTCGTTCCTGATGCTCTCGCCCGAGATCGCCGTGGTCACCAACGTCGAGGCCGACCACCTCGACAACTACGGCGGCCTGGACGAGATCCACGCCGAGTTCGCGGCCTTCGCCGAGCGGGTCGGCGACACACTCGTCGTCGGGGCCGACGACGAGGGCGCCCGGCGGGTCTCCGAGATCGCCCGCGGCCTGGGCAAGCGCGTGCTCACCTACGGCGAGGCAGCCGACTCCGACTACCGTGTCGCCGACGTCTCCGCCGAAGGCTTCCGCACCTCCTTCACCCTCACGGCGCCCGACGCGCAGCCGCTGCACGCCGAGCTGGCCGTGCCCGGTCGGCACAACGTGCTCAACGCCGCCGCCGCCGTCGCCGTCGCCGACGTGCTGGGCTACGACCCCGAGGTGGCCGTGGCCGGTCTGGCCGGCTTCACCGGCGCCGCCCGCCGCTTCGAGCTCAAGGGCGAGGCCGGCGGCGTCGCGGTCTACGACAGCTACGCCCACCACCCCACCGAGATCGCCGCCGACCTGCAAGCGGCCCGCGCCGCTCTGGACACCCGCGGCGCCGCGGACGCATCGCCGGGGCGGGTCGTGGCGGTGTTCCAACCCCACCTGTACAGTCGCACCCGGATCTTCGCCGACGCGTTCGCCAAGGCGCTGTCCTTGGCAGACGAGGTCGTGGTGCTGTCGGTCTACGCCGCCCGGGAGGATCCCGAACCCGGTGTCAGCTCCGAGCTGATCACCCGCGGGATCACCCACGCCACGGTCGGCTACGAGCCCGACCGCGCCGAGGCGGTCGCGCGCGCCGCGGCCGCCGCCGAGCCGGGCGACATCGTGCTGACCATGGGCGCGGGCGACGTCACCGAACTGGGGCCGCGGATCGTCGAGGCACTGTCGGCGCTGGAGCAGGCCGCCGACTAGGCGCCTGCCCACCGGGCGGAAAGGCGGCGAGAGCAGCGTGAGCGCGACCACCGGGCAGACCGCCGCCCGCGCCGGCGAGTCCGAGCAGCGCACTGCGGCCCGCCGCTCCGATCCCTGGAAGGTCGCCTTCGTGGTGCTGCTGATCGTGGCGGTGCTGACGGTGGTCGTCTGGGTGCTGCTGGGCTCGCGGCTGCTGGTGGTGCGCCAGGTCGAGGTCACCGGCACCTCCCGGCTGGAGGCCGACGGGGTGGTGGCCTCCGTCGACGTCCCCACCGGCACCCCGTTGGCCCGTGTCGACACCGACGCGGCCCGAAGCCGCGCCGAGGAGCTGCGGCTGGTGGAGTCGGCCGAGGTCGTCCGCAGCTGGCCGGCCGCCCTGCGGGTGGAGGTCGTCGAGCGCACCCCGATGATGGCCATGCGCGCCGGCGACGGCTTCCGGCTGATCGACGGCGACGGCGTGCGCATCGCCGATACCGACAAGCGCCCCGACAACTACCCGCTGATCAGCGTCTCCGGTGAACCCGAGGGCAGCCCCGCCGTCGCCACCGCCGCGACGGTTCTCGAACGCGTGCCCGCCGCCGTCGGCGGGCGCATCGACACCGTCGAGGCCGGCGACGGCGACGCCGTCGAGCTGACTCTGGACAGCGGCGCCACCGTCTCCTGGGGCACGCCTCAGCGCTCCGAGCGCAAGAGCACGATCCTGACCGTTCTGCTCAACGAACACCCGCCCGGTCCCGACCGGCACTACGACGTCAGCGCGCCGGAGATGGCCGTTGTCGAGTGAGGCGCCGGGCGGAGCGCCGCGTCGGGCGGCGGCGTGCAGGACAGCGGACGGCGCGCGGCCCGAACAGCGCGGTGTCCGGACGCGACGCGCCGGGTGGGACATCGCCTCGCTGCGCGACACGCCGTTAGGCTGAACCCGTGGTTAGTTGCCTGTAGCCAGGCAGCGGCTTACTGTCGGGAAGCAATACCGTTGGTTGACATAAGTATGGACCTGACACTTTAGGGCGGTTACGGCGGGAAGCACCCAGGAGGGGGAACCGCCCGGCTGCGAGCCCGAAGCCCTGCATGGGAACCCGATCGGCCCCGCGCCGGTCTGAGGGGGCCCAGTGGAAAGACTGTAGAACCGGACAGCCGATCGGTTCGTTCGCCGCCGCAGTGCGGCAGATTCCGCTGAGGCGGAACGGCGCGATCGGCCGATGCGAGCGGAAAGGCCCCTCGTCGTGGCAGCACCGCAGAATTACCTCGCGGTCATCAAGGTCGTCGGAATCGGCGGCGGCGGCGTCAACGCCGTCAACCGGATGATCGAAGAGGGACTCAAGGGCGTCGAGTTCATCGCCATCAACACCGACGCTCAGGCGCTGCTTATGAGCGATGCCGACGTCAAGCTCGACGTCGGACGCGAACTCACCCGCGGGCTCGGCGCGGGCGCCAACCCCGACGTCGGGCGCAAGGCCGCCGAGGACCACCGCGAGGAGATCGAGGAGGTCCTCAAGGGGGCCGACATGGTCTTCGTCACCGCCGGAGAGGGCGGTGGCACCGGCACCGGCGGGGCTCCGGTGGTCGCCGACATCGCGCGCTCGCTGGGCGCGCTGACCATCGGCGTCGTCACCCGGCCGTTCGGCTTCGAGGGCAAGCGCCGCGCCACCCAGGCCGAATCCGGGATCGCGATGCTGCGCGACGAGGTCGACACCCTCATCGTGATCCCCAACGACCGGCTGCTGTCCATCTCCGACCGCCAGGTCAGCGTGCTGGACGCGTTCAAGGCGGCCGACCAGGTGCTGCTCTCCGGTGTCCAGGGCATCACCGATTTGATAACCACGCCAGGACTGATCAACCTCGACTTCGCCGATGTCAAGTCGGTAATGCAGGGTGCGGGATCGGCGCTGATGGGGATCGGCTCGGCCAGGGGTGACGACCGCGCCGTGGCGGCGGCGGAGATGGCCATATCCTCGCCGCTGCTGGAGGCCAGCATCGACGGCGCCCACGGGGTGCTGCTGTCCATCCAGGGCGGATCCGACCTCGGGCTGTTCGAGATCAACGAGGCCGCGCAACTCGTGGCGAACTCCGCCGCACCCGAGGCCAACATCATCTTCGGCGCGGTCATCGACGATGCACTCGGCGACGAGGTGCGCGTGACGGTCATAGCGGCCGGCTTCGACGAAGCGCGCAACGAGGCCGCCGCTCCGCCGCAGAGAGCCGCGGTCCCGGCACCGGAGCCGCAGCAGGTCCGCGAGCAGCCCGCCGCCCCGGCCGTCGAGCAGCGGCAGCCGGCGCGCTCGGCCGCCGAGGAGCCGCGTCCGCAGGCCGCGGCCGAGCCCGCGGCTCCCGCTCGGGACCCCGAGCCGGTCCGCGAACCGGCGCCCGAGCCCGTGCGCGAGCCGGTCCGCGAGGACCCGCCGCAGCGGACCCAGGCCGCCGTCGAGCCCGAGCCCGAGCGCACTCCCGAGCCCGAACCGGTGCGCACGGAGCCGCCGCGGGAGGAGGCCCGGCGCCGCGAGCCCGACCCCGAACCCGTCGAGGCCGAGGCCGAGGACGACGCCCGGGACCGGGGCATCGGCGCCGTCGACGACGACTACGGTCAGGTGCGCGGCACCGGGACCGACGGCCAGTACTCGCCTTCGGGCGAGGTGCCCACGCCGCGGCGCCGCGTGGTCTTCGACGACCCCGACGACCTCGACGTGCCCGACTTCCTGAAATAGCACGGCCCATCGCGGCGCTTGAGCGTACCGGTGGCGGGACCTCCCGCCACCGGTACGCTTTTGCGCGTCCCGACCAGTGCAGAGGATGCGGAGGAACTGCGCACACCATGAGTGCCGTGATCGAGCTGGGGCCCGGAGTGCAGGCCGGCTTCACCCAGCGCTACGACGGCGGGATCAGCACCCCGCCGTTCGACACCCTCAACCTCGGCCACGGAGTGGACGACGCCCCCGACGCCGTCGCGGAGAACCGGCGCGTGGCCGCCAAGCGCCTCGGTTTCTCCGCCGAGCGCGTGGTGTGGATGGACCAGGTGCACAGTGCGCGGGTGGCGAGAGCCACCGAGCCCGGTAGCGCCGGTAGCGTCGACGCCGTGGTGACCGACCGCGCCGACCTGGTGCTGGCGGCACTGGCCGCCGACTGCCTGGTGGTGCTGGCCGCCGACGCCGATGCGGGGATCGTCGGCGCGGCCCACTCCGGCCGCCTGGGCACCCAGCAGGGTGTCGTTCCGGCGATGGTCGCCGGGATGGCCCGGCTGGGTGCCGAGCCCGCTCGCATCAGCGCGGTACTGGGCCCGGCCGTCTGCGGCTTCTGCTATGAGGTCGGCCCCGACGTGCAGGCCGAAGTCGCGCGCAGCGTCCCCGAGGCGGCGGTCCGCACCAGGGCGGGCACCGCCGGTGTCGACCTGCGCGCCGCTGTGACCGCCCAACTACGCGCGGCCGATGTCGGCCATGTCTCCTCCGACGACCGCTGCACGCTGGAGAGCCCCGAGCTGTTCTCGCACCGCGGCGGTGCCCCCACCGGCCGCTTCGCGGGATTCGTGTGGAGCACGCAGTGACGGCCGCGGGACCGGAGGCCGGTGGAGCCGGCGCGTCGGCGCGCCGCGAGCGGATCGGCGCCAACCTCGCTGCCCTGCGCGAGCGTATCGGGGCCGCCTGCGCCGCGGCCGGGCGCGGCCCCGAGGAAGTGACGGTCGTCGCGGTCACCAAGACCTTCCCCGCCTCCGACGTCCGCATCCTCGCCGAGTCGGGAATCACCGACGTGGGTGAGAACCGCGACCAGGAAGCCGCGCCTAAGGCGGCCGAATGCGCCGACCTGGATCTGAGGTGGCACTTCGTGGGCCAGCTGCAGACCAACAAGGCCCGCTCGGTTGCCCGCTACGCCGACGTGGTCCACTCCCTCGACCGTGCGCGGCTGGCGTCCGCCCTGGGCAGACACGCCCGCGCCGAGGGCCGCGAGGTGGCGTGCCTGGTCCAGGTCGACCTCGATCCCGGTTCCCGGGCCGGCGTGCTGGGGCCGCGCGGGGGCGCCGACCCCCGCGACGCCCTGGCCGTGGCCGACGCCGTGGCGGCCGAGGACGGGCTCGTCCTGGGCGGAGTCATGGCGGTGGCGCCCCGCGAGGGCGATCCCGCTGAGGCGTTCGCCCGGCTCGGTGCGGTCGCCGCCGAGGTCCGGGATCGTTACCCTCGGGCGAGGACGGTCTCGGCAGGGATGAGCGGGGACCTGGAGGCGGCGGTCCACCAGGGGGCGACACACCTGCGGGTGGGAACGGCGTTGCTCGACGATCGCGGCCCGAACGTGGGGTAATGTCCCCACATGGACATTGGCGCCCATCTGTCGAGTTCGCCCGCGAGACGGGGGCTCGGGAGGGGCCCGACATGGACTGAGTCATCTGCGGTGCCGCACCACAGGGACGACGGAGGGCAAGAGATGGCCGGCGCGATGCGCAAGATGGCGGTCTACCTCGGCCTCGTGGAGGACGACCGCTACGATCACCGCTATGCGGACGAATACGATGACTTCGACGACTTCGACGAAGGCATCGAGGGCCGGCGGGACCGGGATCTCGATCACCACAGTGGCGACCCGCGCATCGACTCGTTGACGGATGCGGATGACTACACCATGTCTCCTGCGGACAGGCGCACTCCGACCCACACCGCGCCCGCGACCGCCGATCTCGCACGTATCACCACGCTGCATCCCCGGACGTACAACGAGGCGCGTACCATCGGAGAGTACTTCCGAGAAGGTGTGCCGGTGATCATGAACCTCACCGAGATGGTCGACAGCGACGCCAAGCGTCTGGTCGACTTCGCGGCGGGGCTGATCTTCGGGCTTCATGGCAGTATCGATCGCGTGACCACCAAGGTGTTCTTGTTGTCCCCGGCTAATGTTGAGGTGACTGCTGAAGACAAAGCACGGATCGCTGAGCGAGGGTTCTTCAACCAGAGTTAGATCATCACAGACGTCCAGAGATGGGGTCCGGGAACGGCCGTGAGTATCGTCCAGTCCGTCGTCATCATCCTGCTGAACCTGTTCATGCTGGTGTTGATCGGGCGGCTCGTCTTCGAACTCGTACAGGCGTTCGCGCGGTCGTGGCGACCGACCGGGTTCGTACTGGTGCTCGCGGAGACCGTCTACACGATCACCGACCCGCCCTTGAGGTTCCTGCGCCGGTTCATCCCGCCGATTCGCCTGGGGGGACTGGCGCTCGATCTGAGCTTCACCGTCCTCTTCCTCATCGTGGTGATCCTTCTCCAGATCGTAAGTTCGGTCTCGTTCACCTAAAAGGTCACAGATGTCGGAAAAGTAAGCCCTGGTTTCGATATGTGGCCTTGGTCATGATCTGGATTGCCGTAAGGTCACGATCAGGTAGCGTCCCTACGGACACAGTCCAAGCGCGCCAAGGAGACGAACATGCCGCTGACACCCGCGGATGTGCGGAACAAGCAGTTCAGTACCACCCGGCTCCGGCCGGGTTACGACGAGGAAGAGGTCGACGCGTTCCTCGATGAGGTCGAGACCGAGCTCGACCGCCTGATCCAGGAGAACGAGGAGCTGCGGGGCAAGCTCGCGGAGTGCCTGCGCGGCAAGGTGCCCAACGCCGGGATGCAGGACTTCCAGCAGCAGCAGCCCCAGGAGCAGCAGCTTCCGCCGGAGCCGCCTCAGCAGCAGCCCGAGCCGGCCCGCCAGGAGCAGCCCCAGCCCCAGCCTCAGGCGCAGCAACAGCAGCAGCCCCAGCAGCCTCAACCTCAGCAGCAGGCGCAGTCGCTGGAGCAGCAGATCCCGGCGATGGCGGCCAACATGGGCCTGCCCGGGTCCGAGGAGAACATGGACACCGCGGCCCGCGTGCTGGCGCTGGCTCAGCAGACCGCCGACCAGGCGATCTCCGACGCGCGCCGCGAGGCCGACGAGACCCTCGGCCGCGCCCGCCACGAGGCCGACGACATCCTCGGCAAGGCCCGCCGCCAGGCCGAGCAGATCGTCAACGAGGCCCGTGCCCGGTCCGAGAACCTCGACCGCGACGCCCAGGAGCGCCACCGCCAGGTGATGGGCTCCCTCGTGCAGCAGCGCGAGGAGCTGGAGCACAAGGTCGCCGAGCTCAAGGACTTCGAGCGCGAGTACCGCAGCCGCCTGAAGGACTACTTCGAGCGCCAGCTGCGCGAGCTCGCCGAGGGCGCCAACGAGCACAACTCCGGCCAGCAGCAGAACCCGAACACGACCGGCGGCTTCCAGACGATGACGCCCACCGGCGGCAATCCGGGCATGCCTCCCGGCGGCCCGGCCAACGGCGCACCCTCGGGCGGCAACCCGTTCGCTCAGCCCGAGCCCGCGCAGCACGGCGGCTACCACCCCGGCGAGGCTCCGCACGAGCGTCGCTGACCCGCTGCGATCCAGGCGCGCGAGCGACTGCGGTGACGGACTGTGCCGCCGTGGCGTGTCAGCGCACAACAGAACCCTTGAGTGAAAGCTCTCCTATTCCGTGTTCATCCTCAGTCTCGCTGTCCTGGTGGCGGCTCTGGCGGTCATCGCCTTCGGTGTGGTGTTCGCAGAGACGGCGCTGGTCTACATCGCGCTCGTACTGGGCGGCATCGGTGCGGTGCTGCTCGTCGCCGAGGCGGTGCGATCGCGCGAGTACCTGAGGCAGAGCTCTGCGAGTGAAGCGGCGTTCAGCGGCGCCGGACGGTTGCGGGCACGGACGGACGGTTTGGGGAAGGCGTCCGTCCCCGCCCAGCCTCCGGGCACGCCGGCGGAACCCGCAGCACAGGAGGGTCGCACCACCGAGGGGGCGGCAGAGGCGACCGGGAGCGTATCCGCGCAGAGCGCGGCGGCTCCCCGAACAGTGCGGCCCGCAGGGCCGCCCTCCCACCCTCTGCCCAGTCAGCCCGATGAGGGCGCCGTCGCCCCGGGCACCTTCGAGCACGCAGGCGCCTCCGGCGTACAGGAGACGCCTGCCGACGACGGCGTCCCCGAGGAATGGGCCGCGAGGGACTTCGACGGAGCCGAACCGGCGCCCGCCCCGGACCCCGGCGGTGCCGGTCCGTCCGAAGAGGCGCCGACCGCGTCCGCGGCGGAACCCGCGGGCGGATCCGTAGCCGGGGAGACCGCGGAGTCGGCGCAACCCGCCCAGGAGCCCGAGACCGAGCCCCCCGCCGGTGTGCCGTCGGCGCAGTCGGCGGACGTGTCTGCGCAGGACCTTCCCGTCGACGAGTCCGACAGGGACCTCTCCTTCAGCGCCTTCGTGGGCGGCCTGAGCGGGAGTGGCGACAGCGGGGCGACGGCCGGCCCCGGCAGCGAGGAGGCGGGAGCCGGCTCCGACGCGAGCGCGGACTACGCCTCCGGGGGAGTGGGGGTCCCGGACGAGGCGGTTGCGGACGAGGTGCCGACGGAGTCCGAGGACGGCGATTCCGTGCAGGCGGCCGAATCCGAGCCCGCCGAGGAGTGGAACGCAGCCCCGGCAGCCCCCGCGGCGGACGCCGACCCCCAGACAGAACCCATCGACCTGCGCGCGGCCACGGCCACCGAGCCGGAGGAAGCTCCGGCCCCGGAACCGGAGGACTCCCCGGATACCGAGCCGGAGGAAGCCCCGGGCAGGGATCCGGCGGCCGAGGAGCCGGAGCAGTCCTCGGCTGAGCCGGCCGACCGGCCCGGCGACGCGGCTTCGGCCGCGACGCACACCGAGGCGCAGACCACGGCGGACGACGCCGAGTCCGAGAAGGACCGCTAGCGCGCCATTCCGCCGCTGGGCCGGACTCCGGTGCGGGAATCCGCCACAGCAGGCCGCACCCTCTTCGGTGCCCCGCCCGCCGCCTTCCCGGAGGGCTTCCCGGTGCGCGGCCCTGTGCCCGTCACCGCGCGTCCCCGGCGACGGGAACACCCTCGCCCGCCCCGGCCGAGTGGAGCCGGGTGCCGGCGGGACGGGCGCCGTCCCGCCGGCAACGGACGCCGACCGCCGTCGTCAGGCCGCCTTGCGCAGGTGGACCGTTACGCCGAAGTCCTCCGAGGTGGTGCTGTGGGCGTCGCCCTGCGGGGCGCCCTCCGTGACGCTGACCGCCAGCACCTCTCCCGCGATCGTGCGCTCGTGCTCGTGGAGCGCCCGGGCCGTGACCGGATCCTCGGCCGACCACCACAGGTCGATCCGGTCGGAGATCTCCAGGCCGCCGGACTTGCGGGCGTCCTGGATGAGGCGGACCAACTCGCGGGCCAGACCGGCGCGCTGCAGCTCCGGCGTGATCTCCAGGTCCAGCGCGACGGTCTCGCCGCTCTCGGCCGCCACCGCCCAGCCTTCCCGCGGCTGCTCGCTGATCAGGACCTCGTCGGAACTGATCTCCACAGGCTCGCCCTCGACCTCGATGTGGGCCCAGCCTGTCGAGCGCACCTGCTCCACCAGCGCGCGGGCGTCGGCGGCGCCGATCGCCTCGGCCACCAGCGGGGTGCGCTTGGCGAACCGCTTGCCCAAAGCGCGGAAGTTGGGCTTGACCGTGTGCTCCACGAGGTCGCCGTCCACCGCGGAGAGCGGGTCGAGCTCCTGCACGTTGAGCTCCTCGGCGATCTGGTCGCGCAGCTGTTCGGGGAGCCGGGCGAAACCGGCGGCGCCCACCAGCACCCGCGACAGCGGCTGGCGGGTACGCACTCCCGAGTCCACCCGGGCCGCGCGGCCCAGCTCCACCAGCCGCCGGGTCAGCGCCATCTGCTCCGACAGCTCGGTGTCGACGAGGTCCTCGCGCGCCTGGGGCCAGTGCGCCAGGTGCACCGACTCCGGTGCCTCGGGCCGGCGCAGCGCCGCCCAGACGTGGTCGGTGATGAAGGGCACCAGCGGCGCCATGACCAGGGTCAGCGACTCCAGAGCCTCGAACAGCGTCGCGAACGCCGAGTTGCCCTCGGGGGTGTCCGCCCCCGCCCAGAACCGGCGGCGCGAACGGCGCACGTACCAGTTGGACAGGTCGTCGACGAAGGTCGTCAGCAGCCGTCCCGCACCGGCGGTGTCGAACCGGTCGAGGGCCTCGCCGACGCCCTTGACGACACGGTTCAGCTCGGAGAGCAGCCACCGGTCCAGCAGCGGCCGGTCCTGGGGCGCGGGTGCCTCGGCGAGCCTGCCGTGGCTCCAGGCGCCGCCCGCGCCGGCGTAGAGGGTGAAGAAGGAGGCCGTGTTGTAGTAGGTCAGCAGGACCTTGCGGACGATCTCCTCCAGCGCCTCGTGGCCCACGCGGCGCGGCATCCACGGCGACCCGCTGGCGACCATGAACCACCGCAGCGCGTCGGCGCCGTGGCGCTCCATGACGTCCATGGGCTCAAGCACGTTGCCGAGGTGCTTGCTCATCTTCCGGCCGTCCTCGGCGAGGATGTGGCCCAGGCAGACCACGTTCTCGTAGGAGGAGTGGCCGAAGACCAGGGTGCTGACCGCCATCATCGAGTAGAACCAGCCGCGGGTCTGGTCGATGGCCTCGCAGATGTACTGGCCGGGGAAGGTGGCCTCGAAGGCCTCGTTGTTGCGGTGCGGCGCGCCCCACTGGGCGAACGGCATCGCGCCGGAGTCGAACCACACGTCGATGACCTCGGGCACGCGCTCGGCGCGGCCGCCGCAGTGCGGGCAGTCGAAGGCCACGTCGTCGACGTGGGGCCGGTGCGGGTCGAGCGTGCTGAGGTCCCGCCCGGCCAGCCCGCCGAGCTCCTGCAGCGAGCCCACGACGGTGTAGTGCTCCTCGGGGCAGACCCACACGGGAAGCGGCGTGCCCCAGTAGCGGCTGCGGGAGAGCGCCCAGTCGATGTTGTTGCGCAGCCACTCGCCGTAGCGCCCCTCCTTGACGTTCTCGGGGAACCAGTTGGTGCGCGCGTTCTGCTCCAGCAGCTCGTCCTTGATCGCTGTGGTCTTGATGTACCAGGACGGCAGCGCGTAGTAGAGCAGCGGCGTGTGGCAGCGCCAGCAGTGCGGGTAGCTGTGCTCGTAGGGCTGGTTGCGCAGCAGCAGCCCCCGTGCCCGCAGGTCCTCGACCAGGGCGGAGTCGGCGGTTTTGAAGAAGGTGCCGCCGACCAGGTCCAGGCCGCCCTCGAAGGTGCCGTCGGCGCGCACCGGGTTGACCACGGGCAGCCCGTAGGCGCGGCACACGGTCATGTCGTCGGCGCCGAAGGCGGGCGACTGGTGGACCAGTCCGGTGCCGTCCTCGACGGTCACGTAGTCGGCCAGCACGATGAAGTGCGCGGGCTCGTCGAAGGCGACGAGCTCGAAGGGGCGCTGGTAGGTCCAGCGCTCCATCTCCGACCCCTCGAAGCGCTCGCCCGTCAGCGTCCAGCCCTCGCCCAGGGCCGCGGAGACCAGCGGTTCGGCGACCAGCAGCCGCTCGGCGCCGTCGGTCGCCACGACGTAGGCGACGTCGGGGTGCACCGCCACCGCGGTGTTGGAGACCAGCGTCCAGGGGGTCGTGGTCCATACCAGCAGGGAGGTGGGCCGCTCGGGGCCGGCCAGCGGGCCGGAGGTGACGGGGAAGCGCACGTAGACCGAGGGGTCGGTCACGGTCTCATAGCCCTGCGCGAGCTCGTGGTCGGAGAGCGTGGTGCCGCAGCGCGGGCAGTAGGGGCTGATGCGGTAGTCGCGCACCAGCAGGCCCTTGTCCCAGATGGTCTTGAGCGCCCACCACACCGACTCCACGTACTCGGGGTCCATGGTGCGGTAGGCCTCGTCCATGTTCACCCAGTAGCCCATGCGCTCGGTCATGGCGGTGAACGCGCCCACGTTGCGCAGCACGGACTCGCGGCAGTGGGCGTTGAACTCGGCGACGCCGAACTCCTCGATGTCCTTCTTGCCGCTGAGGCCCAGCTCCTTCTCCACCGCGACCTCCACGGGCAGGCCGTGGCAGTCCCAGCCGGCCTTGCGGTCCACGTGGTAGCCGCGCATGGTCTTGAAGCGGGGGAAGACGTCCTTGAAGACCCGCGCTTCGACGTGGTGCACGCCGGGCTGGCCGTTGGCGGTGGGCGGGCCCTCGTAGAACACCCAGTTGGGGTTGCCCTGCGACTGCTCCAGGGAGCGTTCGAAGATCTTCCGCTCCGACCAGCGCTTGAGCACCTCGTGCTCGGTGGCGGGCAGGTCGATCTGGGACGGAAGCACGGGGAAGGAACGGGCGGCGCTGTGGTCGGGCATCGGGCTACCTCTCACCAGGGCATCGGCTTGACCTGATGGAGGGACGAGGCTGCGGGCCCCGCGGTACCACCCTCCTTGGGCGAGGCGGGCCTGCCGCCTCGTCCCCTCTCGCTTTGCGCGGCTGCCGGGTCTACTGGGCCGGCGCGCAGCGCGCACCGGGCCGTTCTTCCGGCGGCTCCGGGGTGATCTTCCCGACGGTCGTACCCCCGGGCTCCCACCGTCCCCGGGTCGCTCTGGGCCGTGTCCGAAGGTACTCGTCCCCATCCACACCGTGCCGTGCCCCGAGGATAGCCCACCTCGGGGACATGCTCGGGCGATGTGCGCGCCGCGGCTCCGGGCGGTCCGCGCGGCTCCGCCGCACCGACCTCGCGGGAGCCGCCGCCGATCGCTCGGTGCATACTTGCGTGCCGAGCCGTGTCTCCGCGGCGGCCCGCCGCTGCGCAGGACGCGGCCGAGGGTAAGGCAGCACATGGCGATCGACGAAAGGAGGCGGTCCGTGGCCGCGACCGGACAAGAGGGCACCGTGCTCGTGACGCTCTCCGAGCGGGAGGACGCCGAGGAACTGGCCGAGCAGCTGCAGGACCAGGGGTACGAGCCCTGCGCCGTGCATCGCGTCATGCTGGCCGGTGAGGACGACGCCGAGGACGTCGATTGGGTGATCGAGGTGAGCACCGGCCCGCACGGCGGCCCGGCCACCTTCGACGAGCCGCATCTGCAGGTGCTCGCCCAGGACTACGGCGGGTTCGCCAGGCCGCAGTAGCGCCGGCCCGGGGGCGCGCCCGGGCCGGCCGGCGCGCCGCCCCCGGAAAGGCGTACGGGGACCGCGGATCGGGAACACAAGGGGGACGGATGGGCAGAAGGCCCGGAGTGTTCCCCGCTGGGTTGTCGATGGTTGATTCGCTCTCGACGGGCGTTTAAGCTACCCGGCATCTTGTGCGGAGAGTCGCCGACGTTGGCGAAACCGCACGTCAGAACGGGGTTGGTGGCCGCCGCTGACGCGTGCGGCCCAGGGGGTGAGGTGCCTGATGGCGTCAACGACCACGACCGGAACGTCCGGCGAAGAGGCCCGCGGAAGAGGGGACGGGGTTATGGCGAGCACGGTGAACGCGGCCGATCTCCCCGTACGGCCCGGGGAGGACCCGTGGACCGAGTCCGAGTTGGCCGAGGTCCGCAGCGGCCTGGACTCCGAGATCGCCGAGCTGCGCGAGGGCATCGCGGCCGCCGAGTCGGAGCTGGCCGAGCGGCTGTCCGATTCGGTCGAGGGCGCCGGCGACGATCCCACCGACACCGGCGCCAAGGCCTACCAGCGCGAGCACGACCTGGCGCTGAACTACAATAGCCGTGAGCTGCTCGCGCAGAGCGAGCGGGCGATCCAGCGAATGGACGCGGGGACCTACGGGGTCTGCGAGTCCTGCGGCAAGGCCATCGGAAAGGCGCGGCTGCAGGCGTTCCCCCGCGCCACATTGTGTGTGCAGTGCAAACAGCGCGAGGAGCGTCGCTGAGTGACGTCGAGCCCTCCGGGGCCCAAGATCGGACGGTGAACGGACCCGCCGCGCGTCGGCCGCGGCGGTTCGTTCTGTTGTCGGCCGTCGCGGCAGCGGCCCTGGCGGCCGACTACGCGACCAAGGAGGCGGCGTTGTCCGCCTTCGCTCCCGGCGAGTCGATGCCGGTGGTCGGCGACCTGCTGCAGTTCACCCTCGTGTTCAACACGGGGGCGGCCTTCTCCATGGGCCAGGGCATGCCCTGGCTTTTCTTCCTCATCGCCGTGGGCGTGGTCGGCTACATCGTGTTCATGGCACGCAAGCTGGCCAGCAGGTCCTGGGCCGTCGTGCTCGGGCTCATCATGGGCGGCGCGCTGGGGAACCTGGTCGACCGGGCGTTCCGCCCGCCGGCGCCGCTGCACGGCGCGGTCGTCGACTGGATCCGGGTGCCCAACTGGCCGGTGTTCAACATCGCCGACTCCTGCATCGTCGTGGGCGGTGTCCTCGCGGTGCTCCTGGCCTTCCGCGGAGTCAACATCGACGGCAGCCGCGAGTCGGACGAGCCGAGCGACGCGGACTCCGGCGGACCGCAGGCGGCGCAGGACGGCGAGGCGGAAACGGAAGAGCCCGCCGCCGACGGCCGCCCCGGTGCCGGCGGTCCCGGTGCCGACAGCGCGGCCGAGGACGGGCCCCTCCCGCCGGACTCGGCGCCCGAGGCGTCGGAGCCATCCAGCGCACGGCGCGACGACGGAGGGCAGAAGCCATGAGCACGCAGGCCGGCGCCGGCGACCACCGCGGCATGCCCGTGCCCGACGGCGTCGAGGGCGAGCGCATCGACGCCGCCATCGCCCGCATGTTCGGGTTGTCGCGCACCCGCGCCGCCGAGATCATCTCCGAGGGCAACGTCGCCGTCGACGGCGGTTCCGTGGGAAAGTCCGACCGGCTGGAGGCGGGCACCTGGCTTGAGGTCACCCTCCCGCCGCCGCCGGAGCCGCCCTCGGCGCGCGCCGAGCCGGTACCGGGGATGGGCATCGTCCACGAGGATGCCGACATCGTGGTCGTGGACAAGCCCGTCGGTGTCGTGGCCCACCCCACGGTGGGCTGGACCGGCCCCACGGTGCTGCAGGGACTGCTGGCCTCCGGTATCGAACTGGCCACCAGCGGCGCCGCCGAGCGGCAGGGCATCGTGCACCGGCTCGACGCCAACACCTCAGGGCTGATGGTGCTGGCCAAGAGCGAGGCCGCCTACAGCGTCCTCAAACGCGCCTTCAAGGAGCGTGTGGTCGACAAGGTCTACCACTCGCTCGTGCAGGGCCACCCCGATCCGCTGCGCGGCACCGTCGACGCTCCCATCGACCGCCATCCCGCCGGAGACGGCCGGTGGGCGGTCGTGGCGGGTGGGCGGCCCTCGGTGACCCACTACGAGACCCTCGAAGCGTTCCGCGCCGCGAGCCTGCTGGAGATCAAGCTGGAGACCGGCCGCACCCACCAGATCCGGGTGCACATGGCGGCGCTGCGCCACCCCTGCGTGGGCGACCACCTCTACGGCGCCGACCCCGCGCTGGCCGAGCGCCTGGGGGTGCGGCGCCAGTGGCTGCACGCCATGCGCCTGGGCTTCGAGCACCCCACCCGCGGCCACCGGGTGGAGTTCGAGAGCACCTACCCCGACGACCTCGCCGCGGCACTGCACCTCCTGCGCGAAGACTGATCCCCCCGAACCCTGCGTTGATCTTGTACCTGCAGGCACGGAAAACGTTATCCCGCTACGGTAGGTACAAGATCAACGGTGGTCGGAGGCGTGAAGCAGGCTCGTCATGGTGGCCTCCGGGCTGATGATCTCGGGGTCGGTGCGAACGTCGATGAGCATCGGCAACTCGGCCGAGAGCGCGGCGTCCAGCGCGTCCGCCAGCTCGACCGGGTTCGTCGCCGTGGCGCCGAGGGCACCCAGGCCGCGTGCGTAGGAGGCCAGGTCCAGCGGGCCGCTGATATCGGTGCCCGCCCTGCGGCCCAGTTCCCGCGCCTGGTGCATCGCGATGGTGCCGTAGAGGCCGTTCTGGAAGACGATCACGGTCAGCGGAAGCTCCAGCCGGACCGCGGTCTCCAGCTCCTGGCCGGTCATCAGCACCCCGCCGTCGCCCACCGCGGCCACGACCGTGCGGTTGGGCGCGGCGAGCTTGGCCGCAACCGCAGCCGGGACCGCATAGCCCATGGCCCCGCTGGTGGGCGCGAGCTGGGTGCGAGGGTGCCGGTAGGTCCAGCCGCGGTGCAGGAACGCGGCGAAGTTCCCGGCGTCGTTGGTGATGACGGTGTCGTCGGGCAGCGCCTTGCGCATCGCCTCCACCACCGCCCACGGATGCATCAGGCCGCCGGGGTGCGTGGCGGCGTCTGCGGGCGCGGTGGCGGTGCGCTCCCATGCGTGGTGCGCCTCGCCGTAGTCGCGGTCGGGCGTGGCCACCGGCAGAGCGGCCAGAGAGTCCAGAGCCCGGCGCGCGTCGGCCGCCGCCCCCAGCCACACTCCGGTGACCGCGCCGATCTGCGCGGGGTCGATGTCGATCTGGGCGACCGGCGAGTCCGGCCCCGGCCCGGCGGCGGTGGGCAGTCTGTAGGTCTGGCTGGTGATCTCGCTCAGCCGCGAGCCGACGACCAGGACCGCGTCGGCCTCCTCCAAGGTGCGCAGCACCGATTCGGGGCAGCCCAGCCCCAGGTGCCCGAGGTAGAGCGGATGGTCGTTGGGGAACACGTCCTGGCGCCGCCATGAGGTGTAGACGCCGACGTTGTAGCGCTCGGCGCAGGCGACCAGCTCTTCGCGTGCGTTGCGGGTCCCCCCGCCCGCGACGATCACCGGGCGCTGCGCGGTGACCAGCCACTCCGCGAGCCTGTCGCGCTCGTCCTCGCCCAGCGGCGGCCGCGGCGGTTCGGTCCCCGGCAGCTTGGGCTCCGGCGGGACGCGCTGCCCGAACAGGTCGCCCGGCACCGCCACGGCCACCGGCCCGGGGCGCCCGGTGGTGGCCACGCGCAGGGCCTGGGCGGTGATCTCGGCGAGCCGGTCTGCGCGGGTGACGGTGGTGGCCCATTTGGTGATGGGCGCGTAGAAGGCGGTGAGGTCGACCTCCTGGAAGGCCTCGCGGCCCAGGCAGTCGCTGGTGACCTGACCGAGGAACACGACCATGGGCGTGGAGTCCTGGCGGGCGGTGTGCACGCCCACGGCAAGGTTGGCGGCGCCCGGCCCGCGCGTGGCCGCCGCGACGGCGGGGACTCCGGTGAGCTTGGCCTCGGCCTCGGCCATGAACGCGGCGCCGTTCTCATGGCGTGTGGAGACGAGCCGGATGTCCTCGTGCTGCTCGACGGCGTCGGACAGCTCCAGGAAGCTCTCGCCGGGCACCGTGTAGCAGTGGCGGATCCCGGCGGCGGCCAGCACGTCGGCGACCTCCTCGGCCGCTGTGCGCCACCGCCCGGACGGCTCCGGACCGCCCGGGCGCGTGATCTCGTCGGCGCCCTTGGGGGCAGCGGCTGCGGTCCCGGTCTGGTCGGTCATCGCGTCCTCCGGCTCGCGGGATGGTCCCAGGTGCTTCTGCCCGCTGGAGGCGGGTCCGTCACCTCGGGAGCGGGGAAGTGGCGGGAGGAGCGTCCCCGCACCCGCCGGCGGACCCGCGCGCGGTGCGCCCGCGCGGACGCCGCGGGCGAGCGGCACCGCCGCGCGGGAGAGCGGCCGCGCGGCGGTCGGCCATCACAGGCCCAGCAGCCGCAGTCCAGCGGCCGTCGCGGCAGCCGCGGCCAGTACCACCAGGAAGGGTGCGCGCAGCAGCAGGGCTATGGCCGCTGCGGCCACGCCGCCGACGCGCGCCGGGTCGAAGACCAGTTCCTGGCCGCCGTCGCTCGCCGTCTGCACGGCGATCAGCGCGGCCAGCAGCGCCACGGGCACCGTCATCGCGAAGCGCCGTACGAGCGGATGGTCCAGCAGCCGCCGCGGCGCCGAGAGCCCGGCCAGCTTCAGCAGGTAGCACCCCGCGCAGGTGCCGATGATGACCAGCCAGAGGGTCATGCCCGCACCTCCCCGCGTCCGGGGTCCGCATCGCCACCGTCCGAACCGGGCGCACCGCCGTCACCGCCCTCGTCGTCGCCGGGGGAACCTGCCGGGCCGCCGCTCGGCACGATCAGCGCGGCCGCCGCGGCCAGCAGCACCGGCACGCCGGGCGGTGCGAACGGCACCGCCGCGAGAGCGATCGCCGCCGCCAGCACCGCGACCAGGCGCTCCCGCCGGTTGTCGCGCAGCCGTGCGGCGACCAGTGCCAGGAACACGGCGGCGCTCATGGCGTCCAGCCCGAAGGCGTCGGTGTCGCCGATCCGCTCGGTGGCCAGCGCGCCGACGAGCGTGGTCAGGTTCCAGGTCAGGTAGAGCGAGGTGAAGACCGTGACGAAGGACGTGCGCGCCCACGCCGCGGTGGGTTGGGCCAGTGCCCCGGCGGCGGTCTCGTCGATGATGCCGTGGGCGACCAGCAGGCGCCTCGGTCCGCGCCAGTGCAGCAGGTCGGCCATCCGCAGGCCGTAGAGGGTATTGCGCGCGCCCAGCAGCAGTGCGCCGGCGGCGCCCGCCGCCAAGCCGCCTCCGCCGGCGACCACGCCCACCAGGGCGAACTGCGACGCGCCGGTGAAAGCGAGCAGGCTGAGCACGCACGCCTGGGGCACCGAGAGCCCTGCGGTGACGGCGGCGGCCCCGAAAGCGGTTCCGGACAGGCCGACGGCGGTGCCCATCCCCAGCCCGTCGCGGACCGGGGGCGGCAGCGATGCAGTGGAGGTGGTCACGTCCACCGACGCTAGCGGCGTCGTCCCGGCGCGGTCTTGAACGAAATTGCGCGGCACGCCTCGTCGGCTCCCGTGCCGGGCGGCCTGCTCGGGGGAGTCACTGCGATGGGGATCGGCCCAGCACGCCGCGTTGGAAGGCGCCGGGCGGCACTCCCGTGCTGCGCTTGAAGTGCCGGGTGAAGTGCGGCTGGTCGGCGAAGCCCAGGGAGGCGGCGACGTCGGCCGGCGCCGTCCCCTCGCCCAGCAGTCTGCGGGCGCGGTGCACGCGGACGTCGTTCACGTAGGTGTGCGGCGGCAGCCCGTGGATCGAGCGGAACGCGCGCAGCAGCGCGTAGGGAGGCGTGTCCACGGCCGCCGCCAGCTCCTCCAGCCCGGGCGGATCGGCCAGCCTGGTGTGCAGCAGCTCGCGGGCCCGCTCGACAGCCTGGGCGGAGCCGGGCGGTTGCGGACGGGCGGAGCGGGCGCGGGTGTGCCGGGCGAGCAGCCGGTGCAGGGCTCGGCGGGTCAAGGTGGAGGCGCTGAGCCGGTCGCCCTGCTCGGTGGCCAGGTGAGCGGCGCGCAGGAGGCGTGCTGAGGACGGGTCGCGGATCTCCTCGGGCGTGAAGGACGGGACGGCGTCCATGCCGAGGTCGCGCGCCGCGGCGGCGACCACGCCGACCTCGGGGTAGAGCACCCGGTAGCGCCAGCCCCCGGCCACGCCCGCGTGGCCGGTGTGCACCTCGTGCGGCTCGACGACCAGCACTCCGCCCGCGCTGATACTGACATCGACGCCCCGGTAGTAGGTGACCTCCACCCCCGCCTCGATGAGGGCGAAGGTGTAGGTGTCGTGGGTGTGCCGCGGGAAGGTGTGCCGGACGTAGTGGGCCTTGAGCAGCTCCACGCCGGGCAGGCCGGGATGCCGCCAGAACTGCGCGCGCTCGCCGGAGTCCTCGCTCATACCGCCAGCGTAGGCGGACTTGCTGTGAGGGCGACGGCCGGAGCCGGACGGAGTACGCGGGCCCGCATGGGCGGCGGGCGGCGGCCGGGCGCCTAGACTTCCCGCGTGCGCACGATCGATCTCGCGGAGACCTTCCAGGACCGCGCCGCCGTGTTCGCCATCCGCGGCGCCGTCTTCGTCGCCGAGCAGCAGGTTCCCATCGCCGAGGAGCCCGATTCCCACGATCCCGGCGCCGACCATCTGCTGGCCCGTATCGACGGCGTGCCCGCGGGGACCGGCCGGCTCGTCGCCGCGGGGGAGCGGGGCGTCCTGGGGCGCCTGGCCGTGCTGCCCGAGGCCCGCGGGACGGGGACGGGGGCCGCTCTCGTCCGTGCCATCGAGGAGCGGGCCCGCAAGCTGGGACTGGGCGAGATCGAGCTGCACGCCCAGACCCACGCCCTGCGCTTCTACGAGCGCTTGGGCTATGCCGCCCGGGGCGAGGAGTTCCTGGACGCGGGGATCCGGCATCTGGACATGCGCAAGCGGCTGGACTGATCGGCTCCCGGCCCCGCCCGCAGCGGAAGCCGCCGGAGCCGCCGCCCGCGTCCAGGACCTGGAAAGCACCCGTAGAAGCACCCGCAGCCGCCACCACGGCCTCGGCGGTTCCGAGGGGGCTCTCGGGTTCCGGGGCGTACCTCGTCGCGACGCGGGCGTCGCAAGGCGCTGCCCGGTCGGCGGTGCGGTGGCCGGATTCACGAAATAGGGCCTTCAGTCCCGGCCTGTTGAATCCGGTAGCGGTGACCGCGGATCCGGCTGTGACGGTTGTCGCGTTGCTTTCGGGAGCCGGAGTCGGCGACCATGAAGCTACTAGCGAGTAACATCTATGGTCGGTCGGCGGCGCGCCGACTCCGCATCGGCCGCCGCAGACGAGCAGCGCGGTCAGGGCGATGCGGACGGGGACCGGGCCGCCCGTCGCCGCTCCGGCGGCGCGCGGACACCCCGCCGAGCAGAGGACACTCAGCACAGCAAAGGAAGCCATGACGGTCGACGCGAAGCCGGTTGCCGAACTCCCCGACCCTCGCGACTTCGGGCTCTCGGTGGTCCCCGAGGGGGAGATCCCCGCGGAGCTGGCCTCCCTGGTCGACGAGGTGCGCTCCCTGGTCGACACCGTCGCCCACACCAAGGCCGGATCGCGGGAGCTGGCCGCGGCCCGCGAGGCCGTGGCGGCGGCCAACGACCGCCTCAAGGGCGACCGGCACGACATCGGCACCATGGTCCAGCAGGTCTGGCCCGACGGCAGGGTCGAGTACGGCACCCTCACCAACGTCGTCTCCGGCCCGACCAACGCCGCCGCGCCCCCGCTGCGCATGGAGACGGCTCCCGAGGGCGGCCTGCGCGGCGAGGTGGTGCTGAACGGCACGTACCAGGGGCCGCCCGGACTGGTGCACGGCGGCTGGCTCGCCGCCCTCCTCGACCAGGCCCTGGGCTCGGCGGCGGGCGCCGAGGGGATGCCCGGTCTCACGGCCAACCTGGACGTGAACTACCGCAACCCCACGCCGCTCAACGCCCCGCTGGAGATCACCGCCCGCGTGAGCGGAACCGAGCGCCGCAAGGTCTTCGTCTCCGGCGAGGTGCGCCACAACGGCCAGGTGACCGCCGAGGGCACCGCGCTCATGGTCCGCATGAACCTGCCCGGCGACGGGGGCGCGTAGCCTCCCGCAGCGCCGGACCGTGCGCCCCGGCGGGTGCACAAGCGCCTGCGCCGCACACGAAAGCGCCGCACGAGGGTACGGTCCCCTCGTGCGGCGCTTCGCGTTCGGTGTACTAGCGCGGTCAGCGGCGGATCGCGCGGCGCAGCCGCGTCTCGGCCTTCCGGATGCCGCGCTGCATTCCGCCGCCGTGCCGCTTGCCGGCACCGGAGCCCGTGCTCATGCCGCGGTTCAGCGTGCGCCGGAAAGTGCCGCCCAGGCCGCGGGCCTGCACAGCGCCACCCTTGAGATGGGGGCGGTGCGTCCGGGAGACGGGAGACCCGCCTCCCATTCCGTCGAGCCTGCCACCCATGACCTGGCGCGCCTTGCGTTCGATCCAGTTCCTACGGGTCCCCATGGGATTCCTCCTCGGGGGATGGCTCTTCTCGATCCGTCGATCGCTGTCTGCAGGGAGGCGGGAAACTCTCGCCGACTCCCTGCCTATGGACCGACTACCCGCGACACGCCCGATTATGGGGGCGATCGGCGCGCTCCGGCTCGGCCCCGGACTCCGGTACGGAGGCGACATACCCGCCGAGCAGTCGACAGTATGGAGAATTCGCAGTTCACCGCCCTAGAGGCGCGGCGCCGCCCGCCGGTGGGCCGTTCGGAAGCCTCCGCGGATCCGCGCGGATTATGAGCTAGATCATGCCGCTGTGCCGCCTTCGTGTGGGCGGTTTCGTGTCGTCTGTCCGATAAACCGGAGTGGTGACGATGAGCATTGCCAATCCCACGCAGATCGAACTCCCCGTGCAGGGAGGATTGGCCGACACCCTCTTCGAGCGCGCCTCCCGGTTCCCCGGCCGTGCCATGCTCAGCCGCCAGGAGGGCGGGCGCTGGCACGACATGGCCGCCGCCGAGGTCCGCGACGAGGTCGTGGCCCTGGCCAAGGGCCTCGTCGCCCGGGGCGTGCAAGCAGGCGACAGGGTGGGGCTGCTGTCGGGCAACCGCTACGAGTGGACGCTGCTGGACTATGCGATCTGGACCGCCGGCGCCGTCTCGGTGCCGATCTACCCCTCCTCCTCGGCCGAGCAGGCCTCGCTGATCCTCGGCGACGCCGGCTGCGTGGCCTGCGTCGTCGACGACACCGACCACGCCGCCATGGTCGAGGAGCTGCGCACGTCCCCGGCGGGCCCGCAGGCGCTGGAGACGGTCTGGTGCTTCGACACCGGTGCCCTGGAGCAGTTGCGTACCGCCGGCGCCGAGGTTCCCGACAGCACGGTCGAGGAGCGGCGCGCCGGTGTCGACCACGACGATCCGGCCACCATCGTCTATACCTCCGGTACGACCGGAACCCCCAAGGGGTGCGTCCTCACCCACCGCAACTTCCTGGCCGAGATCCAGGCGGTCGAGGTGTCGCTGCCCGCGATGTTCGAGCCCGAGGCCGACGGAACGCCGGCTTCGACCCTGCTCTTCCTGCCGCTGGCCCATGTGTTCGGGCGCATGGTGCAGGTCGGAGTCATCCACTCCGGCGCGCGCCTGGGACACACCGCCGACGTCGCCTCGCTCATCGCCGACCTGGGCACGTTCCGGCCCACCTTCCTGCTCGCGGTGCCCTATGTCTTCGAGAAGATCCACGCCTCCGCGCGCGGGCGCACCAGCGGGCTGAGCCGGCGCATCTTCGACGCCGCCACCGAAACCGCGGTGGCCTACAGCAAGGCGGTCGACTCCGGCGGGCCCGGGCCGATGCTGCGCCTGCGCCGCCGCGTCATGGACCTGCTGGTCTACCGCAAGCTGACCGCGGCACTGGGCGGGCGGTGCAGGCGCGTCATCTCCGGCGGCGGTGCCCTGGATACGCGTCTGCTGCACTTCTACCGCGGCATCGGCCTGGAGGTCTACGAGGGCTACGGCCTGACCGAGACCACGGCCGCGGTGATGGCCAACACCCCCGGCCGGGTCCGGCCCGGCACCGTCGGCGGCCCGCTGCCCGGCGTCGAGGTGAGCCTCGGCGAGGACGGCGAGATCCTCGTCCGCGGCGCCCCGGTCTTCGGCCGCTACTGGAACCGGCCCGAAGCCACCGACGACGCCTTCGTCGACGGCTGGTTCGCCACGGGCGACCTCGGCGAGATCGACGACGACGGCTATGTCAGCGTCACGGGCCGCAAGAAGGAGATCCTGGTGACGGCCGGCGGCAAGAACGTGGCGCCGGTGCCGACCGAGGAGCGCGTCTGCGCCCACCCGCTCATCGAGCAGTGCATGCTCCTGGGAGACGGCCGCTCCTTCGTGAGCGCCCTGATCACCCTGGACCCCGACGAACTCGCCCGGTGGAAGCGGGACCACGGATACGCCTCCGACGAGCCGCGCGAGGGCCTCGACGCCGACCCCGCTCTGCGTGCCGAGGTGCAGAATGCGGTCGACACCGCCAACGCCGCGGTCTCGCGCGCGGAGTCGATCCGCGCGTTCCGCATCCTGCCCGAGCAGTTCAGCGTCGAGAACGAGACTCTCACCCCCACGCTGAAGCTGCGCCGCTCACGCATCGCCGAGCGCTACGACGACGCCATCGAGGAGATGTACACCAAGCGCTGAGTGCCGGCGGGTCCACTCGCCGCCGCACGCCGAGGGGACCGCGGCGGGAGCCGGGCGGGAGTCGGCGGCAGACCCCGCCGGGGAGCGGCGCCGCATAGCCCCCGCGGCGGTCGGCGCCGCACGGCCGCCCGGCATCCCACGGCTCGCTCCGCTGCGCGGAGACGGCTGATCCGGGATGTCGCGGTCGGCTGGTGCCGCGGGCGGACCGGGTCGTCGTCGGCGGCCGGGCGCGAGCCCGTTCGGGTGCGCGGGCGACGCTGATCAGGACACCCGAAAACTCGGTTTTCCGAAGATCCGAAACCAGTGCATTTCTGTGCGTGCCGGATTACCGGAAGTTTAATCGAAGCGTATGTCATTGCCGTGATCTTCCCCCGAATTGACGGCGCACGGCGGAAGCTTCCGAATGATCATGCAGCCCATGCGGCACGCACCGTCGCTGGCATCGCACGACGCGCCAACCGCTCGTGCTCGCGAGCCGAAAAATCCCGTCATCCGATGCATGTCCGCGTCATCGACCCGCAAACGGGCCGTAGGTTCCGCCGCGCGGCCCGACTGTCCGCAGGCGGCCATCCGCATTGTGGCCGCCCGCTTGCGGGCCGATCGTGCCAGGGAGAACGCTGCGCGACGGCCGCCCGCTACCCCCGGTCGCTCTCGGCGCACCGTCGCCGGAGCCTCCCACCGGGATGCCCGCGCCGGCCGGCGGCCGCCCGTCCTCGCACCGCAGCATCCGCACGATCGAAGCACCAGGAAATGAGGACGCCGTCATGAAGCCGACCGCCGAAACGCCAGTGCTGACCGAACAGCGCGCCGACTCCGGCGCAACGCCCGGACGGCCCGCGTCCGCGTCCCGTCGTGGCCACGGCCTCGCCCCGCGCGGGACCGGCCACGTGCCCGAGTCGCCGATGTTCGAAGGCCGGTTCGGGCGGATGTTCCGCCGCCTGCCTCCGCTCGTTCTCAGCGAAGCGGAGATCATCGACCTCGCCGGGCGCATGGTGGAGCGCAGCCCGGGGGACCCGGGGATGGACAACCCGGACGTCCCTTCGGGCTATACGTTCCTCGGCCAGTTCATCGACCACGACATCACCCACGACCCGTCACCGCTGCAGGTGCAGCGCAACGATCCCGACGCGCTGACCAACTTCCGCTCGCCGTTCTTCGACCTGGACTCGGTCTACGGGCGCGGGCCCGCCGACCAGCCCTACCTGTACGACGACCACAACCCGGGCCGATTCCTGGTGACGAGCCGCGACGGCCAGCTCGACCTCCAACGCAACGCACAAGAGTCGGCGATCATCCCCGATCCGCGCAACGACGAGAACCTCTTCGTCACCCACCTGCAGTTGACTCTGCAGCTGTTCCACAACAAGGTCCTGGATCGGCTGCCCCAGCTGCGGGAGTCGGGAGAGGTGCCCGAGGAGGACGACTTCGCGGCCGCCCAGCGCATCGTGCGCTGGCACTACCAGTGGGTGGTGATCCACGACTTCCTGCGGCGGGTCGTCGGCGAGGAGACGTTCGCCGACGTGCTTCACAGCGTGCCCTCGACCGGTCGGGGCCGGGCCGTCGAGCGGCCCGACCTCCGCCATTACCGGTGGCGCAACAACCCGTTCATGCCCGTCGAGTTCTCCGTGGCGGCCTACCGCTTCGCCCACTCCATGGTCCGGGCGCGCTACAAGTTCAACACGAGTGTGCCCGAACTGCCCATCTTCACCGCCGAGCCCATCGCCGAGAGCGACCCGCTCACCCACCTGGGCGGCGCCCGCGCGCTGCCGCCCGGCTGGCAGATCGAGTGGCGGCGGTCGTTCCCGCTCGGGACGGACGGCGTCGGTCCCGCGCCCTCGCGGGCGATCGATCCCTACCTCGCGCCCCCGCTGACCGAGCTGCCCGAGGAGGCGGCCGAGGGCATCGCGTCCCTGGCCCGGCGCAACCTCACCCGCGGTGTGAGCCTGGGGCTGCCCTCGGGACAGGCGGTGGCCCGCGCGATGGGCGTGCAACCGCTGGCCGACTCCCAGCTGGAGGCGCCCCGGCGCGGTGCCGCGCCGCTGTGGTACTACATCCTGCGCGAGTCCGAGGTGCTCGAGGGCGGGCGCCGCCTGGGCCCGGTGGGCGGCCGGATCGTGGCCGAAGTCTTCCTCGGGCTGCTGGCCGCCGACTCGTCGTCCTACCTGAGCAACGACCCCGGCTGGAAGCCGACGCTGGAGGGGGACCGGGAGGGCGACTTCACCATGCCCGACCTGATCCGCTTCACCGGCTTCGGCCTCGGCGAGGTGTGAGGTCGGCCCAGGCGCGCGAGCAGGGCCCCGGCGGCGGTGCGTCCGCCGCCGGGGCCCGCCGCGCACCAGGAGGCGGGGAGCGCCTCGCCGCCTCAGCGGGCCGGCGCACCGCGCAGGCGCGGGATCCCGGCCGCGGACGGCGCCGTGCGCACATCACCGCGCGCGCCGCTCCGCCTTCTCCAGGCGCTCGGCCGCCTTGCGCGGCGAGCGGGCGCGCCGGGCCATGCCCTGCCACGGGTCGCCGCCGGCCTTCTCGTTGCGTTCCAGCCGTTCGCCCAGCGTGCGCAGCGTCCACCGGCGGGCCGAGTCGAGCCCCTCCAGCTCCTCCCAGGCCAGCGGCACGGCCACCGGGGCCTCCGGCAGCGCGCGTACGGAGTAGGGCGCCACGGCGTGCTGAGCATAGGAGTTGCGCAGCACGTCAAGGAACAGGCGGCCGCGGCGCTTGTCCTTGCGGAACTCGGTCGTGTAGGCGTCGGGGCGGCGCCCGGCGACGAGGTCGGCCAGGCGGCGGGCGAACTCGCGCACCGTGTCGAAGTGCCGCTCCGGCCGGATCGGTGCGACCACGTGCAGCCCGCGCGAGCCGGTGCTCATCACGAAGGCGACCAGCCCGACCTCCTCCAGCCCGGCGCGGACGTCGCGGGCGGCCTCGCGCACCCGCCCGAAGTCGTCGTCAGCCGGGTCGAGGTCGACGATGATGCGGTCAGGACGCTCCAGGTCGCCGGTGCGGCTCAACCACGGGTGCGGGGTGACCACCGCCTGGTCGGCCAGCCAGATCAGGCTCGCGGTGTCGTCGCAGACGGCCATGGTGATGGAGCCGCCCTGCTCGCGACGCACCTCGACCCCGCCGACCCAGTCGGGCGCGTGGGCGGGCAGCTGCTTCTGGAAGAAGCCCCCGCTCGAAGAGGGATCGCCGTCGGCGAAGATGCCGTCGGGAAAGCGGTGCAGGGCCAGCGGCCTCTCGCGAACATGCGGCAGCATCATCGGCGCCACGGCGCGGTAGTGCTCGGCCAGCTCCCGCTTGGTGGCGCCGCCCTCGCCGAACAGCTCCTTGTCGGGATTGCCGAGCGCGACGGTGCGCCTGCCCGCACGCATCCGCTCCGACGACGCGCTCATCACTCCTCCTCATCGCGCGGACGGCCCTTGAGCGTGCGGCCCTCCTCCTCGGCGACCTCGCGGATCCCGCGGCCGGTGCGCACCGATTCCGGCCGGGTGGAGACGGGGTCGTCGGCGCCGGCGGCGGAATCGCGCTCCTTGACCAGCAGCCACGCCTCCTCCTCGCCCTTCTCCCCGGAGCGGAACCGGTTGAGCGCGAAGCGGCCGGTCAGCTTCTCGCCGTGCAGTTCGAAGGAGACGTGGCCGTGCTCCAGCCCTTCGGCCATGCCCATCCGCCGCCCCTTCTTGGCGGTGGTGTTGGCGTAGGTGCCGGTGTCCCAGACCAGCACCGTGCCTCCGCCGTAGTCTCCGGCGGGGATGGTGCCCTCGAACTCGGCGTAGTCGAGCGGGTGGTCCTCGGTGGGCACCGCAAGGCGCTTGTCACCGGGGTCGGTGGAGGGGCCCTTGGGCACGGCCCAGGACTTGAGCACGCCGTCGACCTCCAGGCGCAGGTCGTAGTGCTCGCGCCGGGCGATGTGGCGCTGGACGACGAACAGCGGGCCCTCGCCGGAGCCCTGGTCGGCGGCGCCTTCGGGTTCGGCGGTGCGGGCGAAGTCGCGCCGGCGCCGGTACTCCGAGAGTGCGGAGTCCCGCTCGCCGTCCTGCGTGGACCCGGAATCGGCGGACCGGTTCATGCTCACCCCCGTGCCGGCGGCCGGCGGCCGCGCGTCCTCCACTGCGCGGCTACCCCGTGGCAGGCGGCGTTACACGCTGCCCAGGGCCGCCGGGGCGGGTAGCGGCCTCCTGCCCCGGCGGCCCGGGTGCTCAGCGGGGGCTGCGCACGTCGAGCCAGACCAGGCGGTGGTCGGAGGCCCGGGCTGCGGCCTCGGCGCCGGGGCGGCCCTGGGCGGGCCAGAACACGCGGGTATCGGCTACCGGCAGCCCGCGGGAGGGCAGTACGTAGTCCACGCGCAGGTTGCCCGGCGCGGGCTCGCCGAAGTCGGCGGTGTCCAGGGCGGGGTCGCCCGTGTGCTCGTCGTTGGCGCCGCCCTGCTCCGCGGCGGCCTGCGGTGCTCCCTCGCTGGTGGGCCGCACGCCGCCGTTGACGCGGTGGGCCTCCATCAGCTGGAGGGTGGCGCGCGGGTGCCCGTCTCCGTCGTCGGGGTCGGCGTTGAGGTCGCCGGCGATCACGAACCGGGATCCGGGGCGCAGCCCGCCGCGCCGCCCCTTGTCGTCGTAGATGTAGCCGCTGTCACCGGGGGAGACGTAGTCGGCGAAGAACCGGTTCTCGTCGTGGTTGCGGGCGACGTTGCGCTGCTCGGGGCCGTCGAAGCCGGGCGGAGTGGGATGGGCGGCCAGCAGGTGCACGGGCCTGCCCGCGCCGAGGCGGATCGGCACGTCCCAGTGGCTCTTGGAGGACAGCCGCAGCGCCTTCTGCTCCGCCTCGGAGTAGAAGTCCTCACCGGTTTCGGGGTCGGTGGGCAGCAGCGCTCCGGGCATGTCGGCCCAGCGGAACGTCTGGAAGGTGCGCACGGCGTCGCGGTCGATGGGGTAGCGCGAGTAGACCGCCATCCCGTACTGGCCGGGGAACGCGCCGAACCCGAAGGCGTCGTCGCCGTAGCCGGGTTCGCCCGCTTCGGTGACGGTGCGCCCGTCGTTGTTCAGGTCGAAGCCTGAGGCGACGCCGGTGTTGCTCGGAGCACTGTAGCGGTACCGGTAGCGGATGGGATCGGCGCCGTCCTGTGGGCGCGACAGGTAGTTGCGCTGGAACAGCTCGGCGGCGCGGCCCTGGTCGTCGTAGTCGAACTCGTTGACCAGCAGCACATCGGGGCGGGTCCGCTGGATCACCTCGGCGGCCGCCGCGGCCTGCCCGTCGCCGGGGTCGGAGAGGTCCTCGGCGAGCGCGCCCTGCTCGGCTCTGTTGAGCGAGGCGTTGAACGTCGCGAAGCGCACCGCGTCCTTTCCGCTGTGGCCGGGACCGCCGTGTCGGCCGCCGGAGTCGGCTTGGGCCGCAGGGGCGGCGGCCAGGGTCGCGGCCACCAGGGCCGCCGAGAGGGCGAGGCGCGTGCGGGGACGGGTGCGGGGCATACGGGGGTCCTTTCCGAGCCGGGGTTTCCGGTTGGCGCCGAGCCCCGAGTGCTCGGCGGTGTCCCACAGTGCCACCGCCGAGCGTCAGCGCGTCGATCCCCGGGTGAACGTTCCGCACCCGTGCCCAGCGCTGAGAGCTTCCTCCGGCCGACCGTTGACGGTGAAAAGTTATAGATATATCTTTAACGTATCTCGATAAGATCGAACGTATCGAGATAGGTAAAGAAGTATCGATGAGTACGGGAGTACGAACATGACTGCGATACCTATGCCGTGGTCGTGGGGCGGACGCGCCGGCATGCCCGGACGCGGCGCCCCATGGCCCGAAGACGCGAGCGCCGGCGAAGCCGGTGCCTGGACCGGCGAGGCGCGCGAGCGGCTGCGAGACCACCGGCGGGGCCATCGCGGCTTCCACCGCGGGCACGGCGGGCCGTTCGAGCGGATGGCGGACTGGGCTCAGGGTCCGCGCGGCGGCGGCCCCGGAGGTCCGCCGCCGATGCCTCCTGGGCCTCCCGGCGCGCCGTGGGGCGGTGCCCCGTTCCCGCACGGACCCTTCGGGGGCGGTCCGTTCGGCGGGGGTGGAGGGCACCGGCGCCGCGGTGGGACGCGGGCCCGGCGCGGCGACGTCCGCACCGGAATCCTGCTGCTGCTGGCCGAGGAGCCGCGCAGCGGCTACGAGATCATCCGCGAGGGGCGCGACCGCAGCGGCAACGCCTGGCGTCCGAGCCCGGGCTCGGTCTATCCGATGCTCCAGCAGTTGGAGGACGAAGGGCTGGTGCACCCCGCCGAGAAAACGGGCTCGGGCCGGCGCCGCCCCTTCGAGCTGACCGACGAGGGCCACGAGTACGTCGAGCGCAACGCCGCCGACCTCACTCCGCCCTGGGCAGCGGTCTCGGAGGAGCACGAGGACGCTCTCGCCCGCTACGCAGAGATCGGCTCACTGTCCTACCAACTGGCGGCCGCGGCCGCGCAGGTCGCCCAGGCCGGTACCGACGAGCAGGCCTCGCGCGCCAAGCGGCTGCTCTCCGAGACCAAGCGCGGCCTCTACCGCATCCTGGCCGAGGACGACGAATCCGCTGAGGACGCCTCCGAGGAGGACGGCGAGGAGCCGTTCGACGAGGGCCCCGAGCGCTCCGAAGGATGAGCTCAGGGGCCGCGCCGGCGGAATCCGACACGGCCCGGCCGGGACGGTCGCAGGGGCCGTGTGCCGAGCGGGCTGGGCGACGGGGCCCGCGCCGGTCCGCGCGAAGAGCGTGTGCCCGCCCGCCGCCCACCACCGAGCGGGGGACGCTGCCCGTCGCGGGCTCCTCCCGTGCCGCCGAGGGGGACCGTGTACTCCGCGCACGCTGCCGGTCGGCTCGGCGGCACGCCGGCCCGCTCGCCGGGCGGGCTGCGCCCCATTGCCGCACTCAGCGGCGGCCGTCGGTCCGAGGCGGTGACCGCCGACCGGGGCGGGCTCATCAGGGTGCGGCGGTGGCGCACGATGCGCTGGAACTCCGGCCCTCCCGGCCGGGGGAGGAAGGACCGGGCGTACGCTGTCCAGCGCAGTTGCGCGGCGGTCCCGCCGACCGACTCCAGGGGGAGAGCGGTGGCGCGGCCCGTCCGAGGAAGGACGACAGGCCGACCCGGCGGCCGAGCAGCACCGGTTTTCCCGCCGCGCGGGCCGGAAAGGAGCCAAGAGATTCGACCGGACAAGGGGGTGCGGCGGCTGATGACGCGCCGGAAGCTCGCCGTGGGCGGGGCCGTCCTGGGCTGCACGGCGGCGCTGGGCGTTCCGCTGGGGCTGCTGTGGTGGCTGCTGGCCCCGCGGCCGCGGGTGACCGTCGGCCCAGACGGCGGGATCGTGCCCGTGCCCGTCTCCGACGCCGACTTCGCGGTCGACGGCTACTTCGCGCTGATCATGATGGGGGCCGGGCTGGTCTGCGGCTACACCGTCTACATGGTCCAGTACCGGCTGGCCGCGCGCGATGCCTCCGATCTGCGCATGGTCAGCCTGCTGGCCATGGCGGCCGGCTCGGCCCTCGGCGCGCTCGCCGCCTGGCAGGTGGGCACCCTCATCGACGCGGGGGAGTTCGGCCGGGCCGTCGAGGCCGCGGATCCCGGCACGGTGATCCGGTCGGGACTGCGACTGCAGGCTCTCAGCGCCCTGATGGCCTGGCCGTTCGTCGCTGTGCTGCAGTACGGGCTCTTCGACGCCGTCAGCCTGTGGCGCGGCGACCTTCCCGCGGAGCGCCGGGCCGCGGAGGCCGCTCACGCCGATGCCGGCGCTGACGACGGCGGGGACGGTCGCACGGACCCGGAGGACACCGAGGCGCCGCACGGCGAAGAGGCACGGGGCTCCGGCTGAGCGCCCAGTCCCGATGCCGTCCGGCGAGGGCGGCCCCTTCGGCCGTGGTCGGGGATCCGGCGCCGAGCGGCGGCCGCGCCCGTCGCCGTGCACGGCGACCGGGAATCCGCGACCGTTCCGAACCGGGGAGCGCCCGTCCGCTGCCGAGGCATCACGCAGCGGCCTCCGGGCCGCGGCCCGAGCGCCGCCGCACGGTCGGGGACGCGGCTCCCTCGCCGCCCCAGTCGCCTGTGCCGCCGTCGCCGCCGAAGTTGCCGCCCAGCCCGCTGTTGGGGTGGCCCACCCCGTCGCCGCACGCGGCGGCGAAGGAGCACACCGCGGCGAACTCGGCGCACTCCGGCGGCTGCGGACCGCCTCGGCGCCGGGGGCGCCGCCCGCGCCGCAGCGCGCGAAACCCCAGAAGGGCCGTCGACCGCAGCGCCGCGTCGGTGGGATCGGCATCCTCGTCGAGGGCGCCGGCCTCCTCCAGCAGCGCGTCGCCCGCCGCCGTGCGCGGGCCCAGCTTGCCGCCGGTGAGCCGGTAGAGGCCGTGCAGCAGCGACCAGCCCGCCAGCAGAGCGAGCAGGGCCGCCAGCTCACGGGGCGCCGGCACCACGGGGACCGCGGCGCCGGTCGCCGCGGCCGCGACGGCGACCGGGCCCTGCATCCCGCCGACCACCCGGGCGCAGATGTAGACGAGCGAGGGGTAGACGATCATCACGCCCGCGAACACCAGCGGCACCGCGTGCACCCGCTCGCCCTCGGGGATCATCGCCCACAGCACCGCGCCCCCGCCGGCGATCACCCCTAGACCGCCGATGAGCATGTGCACCCCCCAGGCGGCGCTGCGCGGCAGCGCCACCCGTGCCAGCCGCTCGGGGGAGAGGAACAGGCCCAGCCGGCGCAGCCGCCACAGCACGCCCGTGGCCGGGTCGGCCTTGGCGGCCAGGCGCACCAGCTGGTCGGCGGCCACGGGGCGGGAAGGGTCCAGCCGCACGTCCAGCAACCGGGCGAAGGGAGCGGGGGAGAACCGGGCGGGGTGCTGTTCGGCCTGCTGGGGGCGGGAGACCAGGCCGTGGCCGCGCGCGACCGCGCGGCCGCTGAGGTACAGCTCGGCGAGTGCGACCTCGCCCGTGCGCTGGCGGCCGCCGGCGAGCATGGCCAGCTCGAAGGGGTCGAGGTCGGCCGGGCCCACGGGCGGGCGCTGCGGGCCCTCCCGGCGGATGCGCGCATAGGCCAACCGCGTGGCGATGTAGCAGGAGGCGACGGACAGGTAGCCCAGCGTTGTGGCCAACACGATTCCGGCGACCATCGCGCCTCCTCCACGCGCCCCGCTGTATTCACCTCGGTGAGACAACGGTAAGACCGAAGGGGCACCGAGGAAAGGGGCCGTGGGTCCCCACTCGCGCGCTGATCGCCTTGCACGCCGGGGATGCGGATCAGTCGGCGGGGCGTACCGGGGCGCGCGGGGTCAGGCCGCGGCGATGGGGGCCGTCTCGGCGCCGGCGGAGCGCAGCAGGTCGGCGGGCGCCAGTTCCATCTGCAGGCCCCGGCGCCCCGCCGAGACGAACACGGTGCCGTGCTCGGCGACGGAGGAGTCGACGACGGTGGGCAGCCGCTTGCGCCGGCCCAACGGGCTGATGCCGCCGAGCACGTAGCCGGTGGCGCGTTCGGCGTCGGCGGGTTCGGCCATGGCCGCGCGCTTGCCGCCGACGGCCGCGGCCAGCGCCTTGAGGTCCAGCCCGCCCGCCACCGGAACCACGCCCACGACCAGGTGCCCGTCGACCTCGGCGACCAGCGTCTTGAACACCCGCTCGGGACTGATCCCCAGGGCCGCGGCGGCGTCCTCGCCGTAGGAGGAGCCGTCCCGGTCGGCCGCGCCGCCGGCGTCGTAGGGGTGCAGCCGGTAGCCGATCCCGTCGCGCCGTGCCGCGGCCGTGGCCGGAGTCTGCTTGGCGCCCAACGCCGCCTCCTCGTCGTGCGGTGGGCGGCGGGGCCGGGCCGCCACCCCGTCGGTGTCCGGTCAGTTCAGGCAGACGTCCGTCTGCAGCAGGCGCCCGGCCGGGAGGACGGGGAGCGAAGCGAGCACACGGTTCTCCCGGCGCAGCAGGTCGGCGACCAGCTGCAGGCGCTGGGCGGCGTGGTCGGCCTCCAGCAGGCGCTGCTTGTCGGCCTGGTCGACGAGCATGGCCGCGGCGACGGCGTGGGAGAGCGGCAAGGGTGCCGAGGGGAACTCCCGCTGCGGTTCGGCGGTGAGGCCGAGGCCCCGCAGACGCTCGCAGTAGACGCCGAACAGGCGCCCGACCCGCTCAGCGTAGTCGTCGGCGCCCTCGCCGACCTCGTCGGGCAGGAAGGTGGTCTCGGCGCGCATGTAGCCGTGCTCGTCGCCGGGTTCGGCCACCGCGTCGAGGCGGAAGCGCGAGCCGCCCTCGATCACCACGTCGAAGCTGCCGTCGGCGTGCCGGCGGGCGGTGCGCAGCTCGGCGGTACAGCCCACCTGCGCCAGCTGGTGAGCCGAGGCCTCGCCCACCTCGTGGCCCAGTTCGATGCCCACGACGCCGAATCTGCCCGCCCCGGCGTCGTCGGGCTCGTCGAGCACGTCGCCTATCAGCCGGCGGTAGCGCTCTTCGAACACGCGCAGCGGCAGGGGCGCGCCGGGGAAGAGCACGGTGTTCAGCGGAAAGAGCGGTAACCGGTGTGGCATTGTACAAGTATGCCCGACTTCGCGGGGCCCGCCACCTGCGACGAGGGCGGGAGCCGCGAAGCCGGGCCCGGACGCGCGGGCCCGCCGTCGGGTCGGCCGGGCCTCAGCTGACCGCGGGGCCCGCGGTCTCGGGTGCGCCTGCGGCGTCGGAGTGGTCCGACAGCTCCCGGTTGACCCAGGTCTCCACGTCGAACATGTTGCCGTTGCCGCGGTCGACGATGTTGAGCAGCGTGGACATGGTCGAGACCTCCTCGACCTGCTCCTGCAGGAACCAGTTGACGAACTGCTCGCCGGTGTAGTCCTGCTCCTCGCGGGCCGCCCCGGCGAGCCCGCGGATCTGCTCGGTCACCTGCTGCTCCTGGCTCAGGGCAAGCGCCACGAGTTCGCGCGGCTCGGTGAAGTCGGTCTGGATTCGGCCCACCCCGGGAATGTCGGGGGAGACGCCGTTGTCGAGGAGGTAGCGCACCATCATCGTGGCGTGGTCGCGCTCTTCCAGCGACTGCCGGTAGAACACCCGCGCGAGCCCCGGCAGGTCCCGGTCGTCGAACCACGCCGCGAGCGCGAAGTACTGGTGCGACGCTGTGAATTCGTGTCCCACCTGCTCAAGCAGCAGGCGGTGGAACTTGGAAAGGCCGTGATCAGAGGTCCGTGTCGTCGCGTTCATGCTTTAACAATAGCGCCGAACAAATGCATTGTCGATTTCCCGAGCGGTTACCTCCGACACTTAGGAAAACCTTGCTCGGCCCGATTTAGGTTAGGTGTCCCGAAGTTAGGCGAAGCTAAATTCCGGGGTATTCGGCAAGGCTGCCCTCAATACGATTCCCACCGCGAGCGCGCCCTTGGCGCGCGCCGTCCCCACCCCCGTCGCGGCGTCCGCCTCCCGGCCGCCCGCCCCCTAGAATGAAGCCGTGATCTCCCGAATCGACCTCCGAGGAAGCGCCGGCGACCCGCGCGAGCTGCTCCCGCGCGCCGAGACCGATGTCTCCGCCGCCCTCGACCAGGTGCGCCCCATCTGCGAGGACGTCCGCGAGCGCGGCACCGAGGCGCTCCTCGAGCTCACCGAGCGCTTCGACGGCGTCCGGCTCTCCGGCATCCGCGTCCCCCGCGCCGAACTCGACTCCGCGCTCGCCGCCCTGGACCCCGCCGTCAGAGCCGCTCTGGAGGAGTCGATCGAGCGCGCCCGGCGCGTGCACGCCGACCAGCGGCGCGCCGACACCACCACCCGCGTGGTTCCCGGCGGCACCGTCACCGAGCGCTGGGTCCCGGTCGACCGCGTGGGCCTGTACGTCCCGGGCGGCCGCGCCGCCTACCCCTCCAGCGTCGTGATGAACGTCGTGCCCGCCCAGGAGGCCGGCGTCGCCTCGCTGGCCGTCACCTCGCCGCCCCAGGCCGAGTTCGGCGGCCTGCCGCACCCGACCATCCTGGCCGCCTGCGCCCTGCTGGGCGTCGACGAGGTCTACGCCGTCGGCGGAGCACAGGCCGTGGCCATGTTCGCCTACGGTGCCGGCCGGTGCGAGCGCGCCGACATGGTCACCGGCCCGGGCAACATCTGGGTGGCCTCCGCCAAGCGGCTGCTCAAGGGCGTGATCGGCATCGACGCCGAGGCCGGGCCCACCGAGATCGCGGTCCTGGCCGACGAAACCGCCGACCCCGCCTACGTCGCAGCCGACCTCGTCAGCCAGGCCGAACACGACGTTCTGGCCGCCTCCGTGCTGGTCACGCCCTCCACCGAGCTCGCCGGCAAAGTCGAGGCCGAGCTCTCGGCGCGCGTGGCCGCCACCCGCCACCGCGACCGCGTCGCCGACGCGCTGGGCGGGCGCCAGTCCGGCATCGTGCTGGTCGACGACCTCGACCACGGCCTGGCCGTCGTCGACGCCTACGCCGCCGAGCACCTGGAGATCCTCACCGCCGACGCCTCCGCCCGCGCCGCCGCCGTGCGCAACGCCGGCGCCGTGTTCGTCGGCCCCTATTCGCCGGTCTCCCTTGGCGACTACTGCGCCGGCTCCAACCACGTGCTGCCCACCGGCGGCAGCGCCGTGCACACGGCCGGTCTGAGTGTGCAGACGTTCCTGCGCGGCGTGCACGTCGTGGAGTACGACCGCGACGCCTTGGCCGCGGTCGCCCCCCACGTGGCGGCGCTGGCCGAGGCCGAGGACCTGCCCGCCCACGGCGAGGCCGTCGCCGCCCGCTTCGGGGGCGGCCAGGAGGGAGCCCAGTGAGCCCGCAGAACCGCGGCGCAGGTGCGGACGCTCCGGCACCGGCGCAGACGACGCTGGAGGACCTGCCGCTGCGCGACGACCTGCGCGGGCGCAGCCCCTACGGCGCGCCGCAGCTGGACGTCCCCGTGGCGTTGAACACCAACGAGAACCCCTACCCGCCTTCTCCCGCGCTGGCGTCGGCGCTGGCCCGCAACGTGGAGGAGGCCGCGGCCGGCCTCAACCGCTACCCCGACCGCGACGCCACGCGGCTGCGCGCCGCCCTGGCCGACTACCTCGGGCACGGGCTCGACGGCACCCGCGTGTGGGCCGCCAACGGGTCCAACGAGATCCTGCAGCAGATCCTGCAGGCCTTCGGCGGCCCCGGACGCACCGCCATGGGCTTCGAGCCCTCCTATTCGATGCACCCGGTCATCTCCCGTGTCACCTGCACCGACTGGCTGCCCGCCGAGCGCTCCGGCCGCGACTTCGGCATCGACCCCCAAGCCGCCGTCGAGGCCGTGCGCCGCCACCGGCCCGACGTGGTCTTCCTGACCTCGCCGAACAACCCCACCGGAACCGCCCTGCCCGTGGAGACCATCGCCGCGGTCGCCGAGGCCGCCCCCGGCATGGTCGTCGTCGACGAGGCCTACGCCGAGTTCCGCCGCGAGGGCACGCCCAGTGCGCTGACCCTGCTGGAGGAGTATCCGCGGCTGATCGTTTCGCGCACCATGTCCAAGGCCTTCGCGCTGGCCGGGGCCCGGGTGGGCTACCTCGCCGCCGCCCCTGCCGTCGTCGACGCGCTGCAGCTGGTGCGGCTGCCCTACCACCTCTCGGCCGTCACCCAGGTGGTCGCCGCCACCGCCCTGGAGTTCGCCGACGAGCTGCAGAGCCAGGTCAAGCAGCTGCGCCAGGAGCGCGACGCGCTGGTCGAGTGGCTGCGCTCGCACGGCTTCACGGTGGCCGAGTCCGACGCCAACTTCGTGCTCTTCGGCGACTTCGCCGACCGCTCCGCGGTGTTCGCGGCCATGCTGGAGCACGGTGTGCTCGTGCGCGAGGTCGGGCCGCCGCACATGCTGCGCGTCACGGTCGGCACCCCCGAGGAAATGTCGGCGTTCCGCGATGCGTTGATGCAGGTGAGCGCCGACCACCGGTGACACCGGCGCACCCGCGCGAGCACCGTCCGCCCCACCGCCGCCCCTGATGGAGAGACCGCCAGCCATGAGCCGCACCGGCCGCGTCGAACGCGCCACCAAGGAAACCAAGGTCGCCGTCGAGATCGACCTGGACGGCAGCGGAGTCGCCGACATCTCCACCGGCGTCGGCTTCTTCGACCACATGCTCGACCAGCTCGCCAAGCACGGCCTGTTCGACCTGACCGTGCGCACCGAGGGCGATCTGCACATCGACTCCCACCACACCATGGAGGACACCGCGCTGGCGCTGGGCGCCGCCTTCGCCGAGGCTCTCGGCGACAAGGCCGGCATCCGCCGCTTCGCCGACGCCAAGGTCCCGCTCGACGAGGCCCTGGCCGAGGTCACCGTGGACGTCTCCGGGCGCCCCTACCTGGTGCACAGCGAGCCCGAGGGCATGGCGCAGGTGATCGGACGCGACTACGACACCACGATGACCCGGCACATCTTCGAGTCGTTCGTCGCCCAGGCACGCGTTGCCCTGCACATCCACGTGCCCTACGGCCGAAACGCCCACCACATCGTCGAGTGCCAGTTCAAGGCGCTCGCCCGGGCGCTGCGCCAGGCCTGCGAGCCCGACCCCCGTGTCAGCGGCGTCCCCTCGACCAAGGGCGCGCTGTAGTGAGCGAGATGTGGGGCGTCGCGCTGGTCGCCCTGGGCGGACTGCTGGTCGGCGGAACGGTCTCGGCGTGGAAGTCGAGCCGGGCGCTGGCGGCGGCACTGGCGGTGTGCGCGCTGCTGGCCGTGGCCGCAGGAGCCCTGCGCCTTGGCTACTTCGGCGGGTGAGCCCGGCGCTTCCGCACCTCAGCGACGACCCACGAGCCGAAAAGGCGGAATCACCGTGAGCAAACACGTCGTCATCCTCGACTACGGGTCGGGCAACCTGCGCTCGGCCCAGCGCGCCCTGGAACGCACCGGCGCCGAAGTCGCCGTCACCGACGACCCGCACGCCGCCGTAGAGGCCGACGGCCTTGTCGTGCCCGGGGTCGGCGCCTTCGCGTCCTGCATCGAGGGCCTGCGCGCCGCCGGCGGCGACCGCGTCATCGGCAAGCGGCTGGCCGGCGGGCGACCCGTGCTGGGCATCTGCGTGGGTATGCAGGTGCTCTTCGAACGCGGCGTCGAGCACGACGTCGCCAGCGAGGGCTGCGCCGAGTGGCCCGGCACCGTGGAGCGCCTGCAGGCGCCCATCGTGCCGCACATGGGATGGAACACCCTGCAGGTGCCCGAGGGCAGCCGGCTGTTCGCCGGGCTCCCCGCCGACGAGCGCTTCTACTTCGTGCACTCCTACGGGGTGCTGGAGTGGACGCTGGTACCCGCCTCGCCGCACATCGCTCCGCCGCTGGTGACCTGGAGCACCCACGGAGCCCCGTTCGTGGCGGCGGTGGAGAACGGCCCGCTGTCGGCGACGCAGTTCCACCCCGAGAAGTCCGGCGACGCCGGAGCCCGAGTGCTGGCCAACTGGGTCGGCACGCTGTAAGGCGGCCCCGGACCCCCGCCTGTTTTCCGACTCCCGACCGCGACCCAGTAAGGCACCCATGTCCTCCACCCTTGAACTGCTGCCCGCCGTCGACGTCTCCGGCGGGCAGGCCGTCCAGCTCGTCCAGGGCAAGGACGGATCCGGCGGCCGCTACGGCGACCCGCTCCAGGCGGCGCTGGGCTGGCAGGAGGCCGGAGCCGAGTGGATCCACCTCGTCGACCTGGACGCCGCCTTCGGCCGCGGCCACAACCGCGAGCTGCTCGCCGGGATCGTCGGCCGCCTCGACGTCCGCGTCGAGCTCTCCGGCGGCATCCGCGACGACGAGTCGCTGCGGGCGGCCCTGGCCACCGGCTGCACGCGGGTCAACATCGGCACCGCCGCCCTGGAGAACCCCGACTGGTGCGCGCGCATCATCGCCGAGCACGGCGAGCGCATCGCCATCGGCCTGGACGTCCGCGGCAGCACGCTGGCCGCTCGCGGCTGGACCCGCGACGGAGGCGACCTCGCCGCCACCCTCGACCGCCTGGAGGCCGAGGGCTGCGCCCGCTACGTCGTCACCGACGTCACCAAGGACGGCACCCTCACGGGCCCCAACCTGGAGCTGCTGCGTACCGTCGCCCGCCGCACCGACAAGCCCGTGGTCGCCAGCGGCGGCATCGCCACCATCGACGACCTCACCGCCATCGCCGCGCTCACTCCCGAGGGCGTCGAGGGCGCGATCATGGGCACGGCCCTCTACGAAGGCGCCTTCACTCTGCAGGAGGCCCTGAAGGCGGTGCGCGAGGCATGACTCTGGCCGTGCGTGTCATCCCCTGCCTCGACGTCGACGCCGGGCGGGTCGTCAAGGGCGTCAACTTCCAGAACCTGCGCGACGCCGGGGACCCGGTCGAGCTCGCCGACCGGTACGACGCCGAAGGCGCCGACGAGCTGACCTTCCTGGACGTCACCGCCTCCAGCGGCGACCGCGAGACCACCTACGACGTCGTGCGCCGCACCGCCGAGCAGGTGTTCATCCCGCTGACCGTGGGCGGAGGCGTGCGCACCTCCGAAGACGTCGACCGGCTGCTGCGCGCCGGAGCCGACAAGGTGGGCGTCAACACCGCCGCCGTCGCCCGCCCAGAGCTCATCCGCGAGATCGCCGAGCGCTTCGGCAATCAGGTGCTGGTGCTCTCCGCCGACGTCCGCCGCACCGCAGGCGAGCGCTCCACCTCCAGCGGGTTCGAAGTCACCACCCACGGCGGCCGGCGCGGCACCGGCGTCGACGCGGTCGAATGGGCCGCCCGCGGCGCCGAGCTGGGCGCCGGCGAGTTGCTTCTGAACTCGATGGACGCCGACGGCACCCGCGCCGGTTTCGACCTGGAGCTGATCCGGGCGGTGCGCGCCGCAGTGGAGATCCCCCTGGTCGCCAGCGGCGGCGCCGGAAGGGTCGAGCACTTCCCGCCGGCGATCGACGCCGGCGCGGATGCCGTCCTGGCCGCCAGCGTCTTCCATTTCGGCGAGTTCACCGTCGCCGACGTCAAGTCCGAATTGCGCGCGCACGGCAACCCGGTGCGCTGAATCGGCGGCGGCACGGGGCTTTCCGTGCCGCGATCGGTTGCAAGACGCGACTCTGCACTCACGGGTTGTCACGCCGGGGGTAGGTGACCGGGAGTGGCCGCGGAGTGTCGGTTCGGAAAACCTGCAGGTCCGCTCAGGCATCCTCCTGTGTGTAGGCACCGAAGGACGATGAGGGAGGAGCGTACTCATGGCACGGGTAACGGGGGCGCGCAGGGCGGCGGCGGCCGTCGCATCGACGGCGGTCGCGCTGGCGGCCGGCTTCGCGGCGGCACCGTCGGCGTCGGCCGATCGACTGAACGAGGACCAGCCCCAACTCCAGGCGGAGGTCGATGCGCTGCCCTGGGACACCTACACCGAAGGCGACAGCGGACACGTCGTGCGGGGAATCCAGCACCTGCTGGCGGGCGCCGCCGACTACGATCCCGGAGACGACGGCTTCGACGGCGTCTACGACGCCGCCGTGACCGAATCCGCGGTCGCGTATCAGAACGCCCAGGACATTCCCGACAGCGGGGACGTCGACACCGAGACCTGGTCCGACCTGCGCCGCTGGTACGGCGAGGCCGGACCGGGCCACAACGGCCCCAAGGTCGCGGCCGCCCAGAGCTGGCTCGTGGAGCGCGGTCATCTGGAGGAGTCCCAGATCGACGGGATCTACGGTCCCAACACCGAAGCGGCGGTACGCGACTTCCAAGCCGACACCTGCAACGACGCGGGCCAGTGCCTGGCCGTCGACGGCTGGGTGGGTCCGCTCACCTTCCGCGCTCTGGTCACCGGCGGCATCTGACCGGCGTCCGGGCCGAGCGATCCCGACCGGGCC
>NZ_JROO01000020.1 GCF_000826685.1 Streptomonospora alba | reverse complement strand
CGTGCCGAGGCGGTCAGAGCGTGTGGGCGATCGGACCGCGTCCGCGCTGCGAGGGCACCGCTCCCGAGGCGCGCCACCTGCGCCTCTCCGCGGAGCGTTCCAGCAGCCCGCGCTCGGCTTCGGCGCGGTCGGTGTGCGTGTGCAGCAGCCGCGTCAGACCGGACGCGTGCAAGGCCCGCGCGGCGGGCGAATCGTGCTCCAGCACCAGCGAAAGCTTGATTCCGCGCGCTCTGGTGCGGGTGTAGATGCGCTCCAGCACCTCACACATGTCGTCCGTGCAGGAGACGGTGGAGGTGAAGTCGATCACGACCTCGCTGATGCGCTCGTTGAGCAGCCACAGCATCTGCTCGCGCAAGCAGCGGGTGTGCCAGGGCTCGATGCTCTGCGGCACTGTGACGACGGCGCCGCCCCCGATGTAGTCGATCTTTGCGACGATCTGCGTAGGTTGCTTCATAATCATCTGACCGGAAGCCCGGTCCCCTCCTTACGGGACCTCCGCGTGCACGGATGTCCCCGCACTCACCTGATCGGTGATCTGGGGGCACCCTCGGGCCGCGCCTCCGGACCCACCCATTTCGCTGCCCCTCGGCTCCACGCCGCAAACGTAGAAATCATGCGGCCCGATACGGCTTCAGAATGAGGGCTATGTCTGACATGCGCAAAATGGCGGATACATAACTACGATTTGCCCGGCATTGACAATGCCGTTGGTAGACATGGTGGAGACCGCCGAGGACTCCCGGTCCGGCCAAGGGCCACCTCGCAGCCTTGGGTCCCAAAGGACGAAGTCTTATGCGTACAGCCGCCTCCCAGCCGGTCCGCCCTGCGGACCGGCCCACCGTCGCCGCGATGCCAGCCGAGATCGACATCCACAATCGCGACGCGCTGGTGCAGCGCATGGCCGGACTGCTCGACGCGGCAGCCGGCGTCCTCGTCGTGGACATGACCGAGACGACCTTCTGCGACTCCTCCGGCGTGCACGCACTGCTCAGCGTCCGCCGGCGCGCCCTCGAACACGGAAAGCAGATCCGCGTCGCCGCACCGAACCGCAACGTGCGGCGAGTGCTGGAGATCTGCGGAATCGCCAAGCTGGTACCGATCCACGCGAGCGTGGAGGAGTCCCTTTCCCACAGTCCTTCTGCGTCGGCCTGAGACCGAACGGCCGCGGGCCCGCTTCTGCGAGCGGGCCCGCTGCGTCATTGCACGGAGACCGCGGAATCGCCGATTTCGGCCGACTCCCGACTCTGGAATTCGGCCGCGTCCTCCCTCGGAAAGGGATGGGCCGACATGGCGGAAACCGTTCGGGGCCCTCGCGGATCGGGACAGGCGTCGGGACGTACGCCAGGGCGTAGGCGAAAACGGCGCGCCCGGACCAGGACCGTCTACGCCGTAGGCGGGCCGTCCTTCGACCGCCACGACGCGGCTCCACCTGCCGAGGCCCCCGCTGCGGACACGACGACGGCGAAGGCGAAGCGAAGTCCGCCGGAGGAATTCGTCAGCGGCCGGCCTCGCCGGACCCGCCGACCACGTGGGCTACAGCGCTACGATTCGTTTGCGGAAGAGGCGCACAGGCGTTTCGTTGCGTTGGCGCGCAACGGCCGACATGGGCGTTCGATCCCGTCGAAAGCCCGAACCACACGGAGAACCTCCGTTCCCCAGCGCTGCGACCGCTGCGACGAATCCCGGCGAAGCCGCGAGCGCGAGGCCCGCGACCGGGGCCGCCGCGCAGCGCGGACGGACCGACAGACGACGCAGGCGGCCGCGCGTCAGGCCGACGGCCGTCCGGTTCGCCTCGGCGTCGCCGCCCTCCCCGACGCCGAGTGCGGCCCGGCCTCCGATGAGGACCCGTCCCCGGCGGACCGGGCGGCTCGACCGCCGTATCCGGATGCGTTCGATCCGAGCCCCGGAAGGACGTGCCTGCGTGCCGACAAGGGGGCCGGGTGAGGGCGCGTCCGGCACGTGGCCGCTGTCGTTCACAGCCCCCTGTGGAGCGCGTCCGTGTCGACGTGGGCGCACCAGGCCTCGGCGGCTTGCAGAGCGAGGAGGCGTCGGCGACGGATTCGCGCCCGGTTCTCCGCGGACAGGCCTATCGTGCCCATGACGACGAACAGGACGGTCTGGGCGCCGCAGAGGAGCATCTCCGCCATGTCCCCGTCGAGCACGGCGAAGGTGAACGCGAGGGCCGGAAGCGTCGCCATCCCGAGAAGGAGCGTCCGGAGCCGCCACGGGCGGAACGGCCGGTCCGCGTTCCTACGCGCCATGGCCGCGGCGATCCGGTTCGCCTCGGCGTCGCCGGAGAGTTCCCCGCGCCGCAGCGCGAGCCGCGCCGCACGCGCCTGCCAGGGCCGGGGCGGGCGCGCAGCGGAGAGGCCCGCTTCTGCGCTCTCGTACCTGGAGATGGGGACGCAGACGGCGAGAATGAAAGCAGTCACCACTCCGCTGAGAACCGAGCCCGCGATCCACGGATGCGTACTGAGCACGGTAGCGGAGGACTCGGCGGCGAGCCTCCAGCCGATGAACGCTGCCAGGACAGGCGCCGTCATCAGCCCCGTCGCGATACACCAGGCTGTCGGCCTCGTCCAGCGGGAGACGAGCAGGCGGTCCAGCAGGTAGGCGCGGATCGGATCAGGTATATCGGCGCCGGGAGGCACGAGCGTCTCCTCGTGTGGGGGATGGCGCAGCGATCGTAACGTTCGTCCCGGATCCCGGCCCGGCCTTCCCGGCGCCGCGTCCGGCCGTACCCGTGGCGTTCGGCAGGGCCGAAGCGCCCCCGATCTACGTCGGCCCGTTCCCGGTCGCCTTCGCGACGTCGTGGACGGTGTGCCTGAGCCACCGCGGGCTGCGCTCGTCCCTCAGGACGCCGCGCATCGCCGCACGCAGCCGGCGCCGATTGCGGCCGGAGACCACCGTCTCCAGCGTCGCGGGAACCGCGGTCAGGGTGTCTTCGCACTCCCGCCATGCCCGCGCATCGGCGTAGGACTGGACGAGCGACACCTGGAAGTACAGGCTCCCCCGGGCGTCGGAGCGCGACGCCGCGAGGTACGCCGCGTCCTCCAGCCTGGCCGCCGCCTCGGCGGCGTCGCCGAGAGCCAGCAAGACCGCTCCCTCGTGCGCCCCGACCTCGCACTCGTCGACCCACCACGTCCATGCGGGGTCGCGGGACGAGAGGGAGTCCTCCAACGCCGCCCGGGCGACGCGGAGATCGTCCGCGGCGCGCGGCCCGCAGCCCAGGTCGGCGAGCGCGCGAGCCCGGCGGATGCGCGCCAGCAAGGCGATGCGCGGCGGGATCCGCGGTTGCGACAGCAGCGCGTCGGCGATGTGCAGCGCCTCCCCGGGCCGTCCGATCTCCACGTCCTGCATCGCGAGATTGGTCAGTGCGAAGCGCTCCATCGACCGGTCACCGGCCTGGCGCGCCAGCATGCGGGCGTGGACGGTGGCGTTGCGGGAGGCTCGCTGGTCGTCGGCGTCGAAGAGCAGCCATCCGGCGAGTTCGGCGGTTTCGGCTACGGCGGCCCGGTAATCGTTCCGGCGCGCCCCGGGCACGTGACCGCCGTCCAGCCGCCGCTGCGCCCTCCGCCAGAGCCGTACCGCGACCGGCGCGATTCCGTCGGCTCCGTGGCGGCCGTCGTGCGCGACGAGGCCACCGACCGCGGCGCCGATACGCTCGATCTCGGCATCGACGCCCCCGTCGACTGCGGCATCGACGAACCCTGCAGTCACGGAATCCGTGGAGTGCCTCCGTCGCCGCCGACCTTCGAAAGCAGGCATCACGGCCCCTTCCGCCGCCGATCGCCGCACAGACGAAGAGCCGGCCCCCGACTCGCCTGCGGTCTTTCCCGGGGTGAAGGCGTTTGCTGAGTGGCTATGCCCCGCAGCCGATCACCACGGCTTCCCGCCGGATCCATTCCCCAGCCCATACATGTCCCGTCATCGCCGCGTGCCCGCAGTGCGCTCGGGTCGTTGAGCAGGCGCTCGATCGGTACGCACATCGACACGTCGGACTGAGCACCCCCGACAGGCCGACTGGACGCTGACGAACTTGGGGGACATGCCCTTCTCCCTCCCGAGCATGGGCCGACCTCGGAACCGAGAAGGCCGGATCCCACGCGACGGCGCGATCCCGAGGGCGCTGAGATCCAGGGGACGCGCGGTCCCCGCGATCCTGCGGCCGACGGCGTGCTCGGCGGGCGCCGGCCCGCAGCCCGAGCGGCGGGCGGCAAGCCGGGCCGACGGCGCTCCGCGCCGTCGCCTTGACCTCACATCGCGCAGTTCGGCAACGACGACCGTTGGACCGTTCGATGCCGGAAGGCCGAGACCCCGGAACGCGAAGCTCGCAGAATTCAGGTGACAGTACGGTACACCCCCGACCAGAGTGACCCTATGGACGATCGGGGACTCGCTGCGGACGGCACGATTGCGCGGGAAGGCGCTCGGGACCGAGTGCCTGCAGCGTTCGCACCTGTCGTCTCCGCCGCTCAGGCTCGTACCGTCGCAGCGCTCGCCGGCGACCGGCTCCACAGTGTCTATCTCTACGGCAGCATTCCCCGCGGCAGCGCGATACCCGGTATCTCTGATCTCGATATGCTGATCGCTCTTCACGACGAGCCTACCGACGCCGATCTCGCGGCAGCGAGGGCGATCGAGACCGAACTCGATCGCGGCTTTCCCCAGATTCACGGGGCCGGGATCCTGCTGGACAGCAAGCGATCTCTGCTCAGCGAACACGAACGCCACGACGGCGGCTTTTTCGTCGCGTGCCTATGCACGCCGCTGCTCGGCGAAGACCTCGCCCAGTACTTGCCGCGTTACCGCCCGACCAGCCTGCTCGCCCGCGACACCAACGGCGACCTCGCTGCCATGCTCATGCGCTGGAGCGCGCGCGCCGCCGAAACCACCACCGCCGACGCACGGATCGCGCTGGCCCGCACCGTTGCCCGGCGCATCGTCCGCACGGGATTCACCCTGATCATGCCGGCCTGGGGCGGCTGGACCAGCGACCTCCACCGTTCGGCGGCCCTGTTCGGTCGCTATTACCCGGAGCGTGGGCGACAGATGCAGATCGCCGCCGCCACAGCCCGCACCCCCACGACCGATCCCGAGGTGATCAGTATGCTCATCGATGACCTGGGGCCTTGGCTTGCCGCCGAGTACACCGCGGTGCACGGTGAGAAGACGTCTCACCCGTAGTTCGGCCCCGCTCCTCGACGGTTGATCTTGAGGAGTACCTGCATGGCGGCTCCCGGGGGTTGCGTACCGGAACCCCGGGTCCTCACGGGCGTGTCCGATGACGCATCGTTGAAGATGGCGGGCGCTGCGCGCCTCAACAGGCTTGTGCACGCGCAGCCCTCGAGCTCGTAGGGCCCGGAGGGGACTCCGTTGGGCGCCGTACGGGCTGACGCCACTGTTTCCGGACCGGCTCGACGAGGTGGCCGACGCCGTGGACGCGCACCGCGTCCGGATCGCCGCCCGAGCAAGCGAAAAGCCGACCGCCCCGGCGAGTGTGCACTGAACGTGCGACGCACCGGCGCGGTCGGCTTCGCGACTCCGGTCGGCCTTCCGTCTACCTGCGCAGACGGCGGCCTTCGGCGGTGGAGGTGGGATTCGAACCCACGGAAGGTTGCCCTTCACTCGCTTTCGAGGCGAGCGCCCTCGGCCACTAGGCGACTCCACCGCTGGGTACTCTACCGGATACGGCGGAGTGAGAAGAACTCGGTGAGGACCGCTCCGCACCGCTCGGCCAGGTCCGGGGAGACGAGGTCGGGCGGGACCACCTCGGGGCGGTGGTTGAGGCGGGGATCGCGGACGACGTCCCACAGGGATCCGACCGCTCCCGCCTTGGGGTCTCGGGCTCCGTAGACCAGGCGGTCCACGCGGGCCTGCACCAGGGCTCCGGCGCACATCGTGCACGGTTCCAGGGTGACCGCCAGCGTGCAGCCGCTCAGGCGCCACTCGCCGCGTCGGCGGGCGGCGGCCCGCAGGGCGAGGACCTCGGCGTGGGCCGTGGGGTCGCCGCCGGCTTCGCGTTCGTTGCGGCCGGTGCCGATCACCTCGTCCGAGGGGCCCACGACGACCGCCCCCACGGGGACGTCGCCGCTGTCGGCGGTGTGGAGGCTCTCCTCCAGCGCCAGGCGCAGCACGGTGTCGACCCGCGCGCGGTCCATGGGAGCCGGATCGCTCCCGGTTCCGCTCACAGCCGCAGCGCTTCCAAGGGGTCGCCGAATCCCGCGCGTTCGGCGACGTCGGCGAGGACGTCCCCCGGCAGCAGTCCTTCACTGGTGGTCAGCGAGACCAGGTCGCTCGCCGGCGTGCCGAGGTCGTCGAGCAGGCGGAAGTCGCCGCCGGGCTGGGGATAGGGCTTCTGTCCGGACCCCTCGCCCTCTTCCGGCGCGTCGATCTCGCCGCTGTCCAGCAGCAGCGCCGCCACGGGGTTCTCATGTACGACCCGGACGTCGGAGAGGAACACCCGGGGATCGGAGTGGTCGTCGACGCGGACGATGGCGAACCACTCGTCGTCGGCCTCCATCACCAGGACCATCGTGCCTTCGGCTGCGGCACCGCAGGCGTCTCGCATGACGTCGGCGACGTCGTCGATGGTCGTCGCGTCGTCGAGCTCCGTCTCCGCTCCCGTCCACGCATCGGCGGCGCGGCAGAAGACCGCTGAGAAGATCGACACCGAAAGCTCTCCCGTCCTCTCTCGCGGGCGCCGGACCTGCCGGGGGCCTGCCTGCCCCAATCATCGATCCTGGGGTCCTTACCCCATCGAGTCCACAGCACGCTGAAACGCCTGGTGGAATCCGACGCGCTCGGCGATGCTGGCCAGGACCTCGTCAGGATAGAGGTCGAGGTCGCCGGCGAGGGCGCCCAGCTCCATCTCGTCCAGGCCCAGGTCCGCGAGCACCGACATGTCGCCGGCGGGCAGCACCTGGTCCAGGTCCTCGTCATCGGGCACGGAGATGTCGAGGTACTCCAGCACGTCGCGTGCGACCTGCCAGTCCACCGAGGCCGTGACGTCGGAGAGGAACACGCTCACATCGTCGCCGTAGACCCGCACGATGACGAAGAAGTCGTCGCCGATGGACAGCATGCCGATGGACCCGCTGATGCTGGGCTGCTGCCGCAGTGCGTGCAGCAGGCCCTTGAAGTCCTGAGTGAGGGCGACCGGGAGCAGGTAGAGATCCCAGAAATCCTCCTCGCGGTAGGCCACGGCCGCGAAGTCGCCGCCGTCGTCCTCGTCGAGTTCCGTCATCGTCACCCCACCAGCCCGGCTGTGATCGGGCCAGGATCGCAGATCGTCCGGTGCGGCGTCATCGTAGCGGTCGCGGTCGCCCGCGACCCGGTTTCCCCAGAGGGAATCTGCCTCGTGGTAGAAGTCGGCACTCACACCCCCTATTACATCGGACACCCGGCGCCCAGCAGAACACTACGGCGCACCTGATCTGTTTACGGTTGCTTCCCGTGGTCGCCGCGACCGCCGAATCCCCGGCTGTACACAGGCAGCGGGCCGCTTGAGCAGGGTTAGACTCGGACGCCGATTTCCCATCGTTTGCCCAGCTCAACCGGAGTGTTCAATGGAAACCCTGGTCGTGGACCACCCGCTCGTCGCACACAAGCTCACCACGCTGCGCGACGTGAACACCGATTCGCCCACGTTCCGCCGACTGACCGACGAACTCGTGACGCTGCTCGCCTACGAGGCGACCCGCGACGTTCGCGTGGCCGAGGTGGACGTGGACACGCCGCTGACGCCCATGACCGGAACTCAGCTGACCCGGCCCACGCCGCTGGTGGTCCCGATCCTGCGGGCGGGACTGGGCATGCTCGACGGGATGACGCGGCTGCTGCCCACCGCCAAGGTCGGCTTCCTGGGCATGGCCCGCGACGAGGAGACCCTGCGGCCCGCCACCTACGCCGACCGGCTGCCCAACGACCTCTCCGGCCGGCAGTGCTACGTGCTCGACCCGATGCTGGCCACCGGCGGCACGCTCGCCGCCGCCCTGCGCCTGCTTATCGAGCGCGGCGCCGACCACGTCACCGCCATCTGCCTCCTGGCCGCCCCCGAAGGGCTGCAGACCCTGACCGAGAACCTGGGCGAGCAGACCGACGCGACTCTGCGGGTGGTCACCGCGGCCGTCGACGAACGGCTCAACGACAAGGGCTTCATCCTGCCGGGGTTGGGCGACGCCGGCGACCGGCTTTACGGATCGGTCTGAACCTGCCGTACGAATCCGTCCGAACCTGAGCGGGGTTGCGGGCATCCGACCCGATGACGGCGGTTGTTGCGGCGCCTGTTCGGCGGCGACACCCGCCGGTCGCTGCGGGCGTCGCCGCCGAACAGTAAGAACAGGACACCGTAAGACCTTTTTGTATCAATCTGGATCATGATGATTGGACGTCCGAAATCAGGGAACGACGCCAGAGTGCTGAGCCGCCCTTCGGCGTTCTGCCTAGGACGTGTTCTGAGCACGCAGGACATATCGATTTGCGTAGGCCGAATTCAGACTGAGACGGAGTCGTGACACATAAGGCCGATCATGGTGCACAGTCGCCTCCGGCCGACCGACCTGACCACAGCCGAACACTCCCCCTCGCGCCCCCCATCTCCGCACACTGAACGCCATCGGCCCTATGCCCGACCCCTAAACTGGCCCCGAGGGCGGTTACGAAGCGCCTGCTTGCGGGTACACAGCGCAACTGGTCACCCTTTTCCCTCGAAGGAGTGAGATGCCCGAGAAGACCACTACGCCGAGCGACCTCTCCCCCGTCGTCGACCGGCTGAACAACGAGTTCACCGGTGTCCACGACGCCGCCACCGTCACGCGATGTGTGGACGCGGCACGCCAGGGCGCTCTCGACGTCACCGGCCGGGGCACTCCCGAACTCGTGGAACGCATCGCGCGCCAGCACCTGCAGGTCCTCGCTCTCGCCTTCGCCGAACGCCGCTGACCGCCCCGCCGACGCCGTCGACCCAGGGGTGACCGGCACCACAGCGCCCCGGCGGAACGCCACGCCGGTAACGGTCATCTGGCTTTACGGGCCCGTATGTCGGTGTAACAATCACCTTGGGTCAGTGGGTCATCAGCATTCGTGGGGAGTCGGTCACATGGCGAGGTTGAAGAAGTGGCTGGGGTACGCCCTCATCGCTTTCGTCGCGTTCTATCTACTCACACAACCGGAAAGCGCTGCCGGAGTCATCCAGACTGGCGTCGGAGGACTCATGTCGGCCGCCGAATCACTGTCTCGATTCGTGAACACCCTGAGCGCATAGGGGTCAACCGGCCATGAGGCTCGTCGCACCGCCGAACCGGGCGCCGGCATCGGTCAACCGCTATCTACTGCCCTACGAACAGGACGTCGTCACCATCCGGCGGCATCCCGCGGTGCTGATCGGCCCCGTCGCCGCAGTGCTCGGGGCGCTGATCTTCGCGGGCATTCTCAGCAACACCCCCATCGCGGGCAGTGCGGCCGCGCTGGCGGTCATCTGGTGGGTGTGGCTGCTGATCCTGGTCTGGTTCGTCTGGCGCGTCGCCGAGTGGTCGGTGGACTATTTCGTCATCACGTCGCAGCGCTTGCTGCTGACCCAAGGGCTCATCACCCGCCAGGTGAACATGATGCCGCTGGGCAAGGTCACCGACATGCGCTTCGAGCGCTCGATCCTGGGGCGCTTCCTCGGGTACGGCACCTTCGTCATGGAGTCGGCGGGCCAGGACCAGGCCCTGAGCCGGATCCTCTTCGTGCCCTACCCCGAGCAGCTCTACCTGGAGGTCGTCGGACTGATCTTCAAAGATCCCAACGAGTAGGGCACCGGCCGGGTCGATCCGCACCGCTGCGACCCGATGACCAGTGTCCGTCCACGACGAACGGCGAGGGCCCGGCCGCGCAGGCCGGGCCCTCGCCGTTTGCCGTCACCCCCGCGGGCTGCGCCGCATCTCCCCACGCGGGCGCCCGTTCGGCGGGGCGTTCCCTTTGTTCACCTTCCGTTCACCTAAGTGGCGCCACTCCAGCTGAACCCTCCTGGGACCTCGGGACCACCGGGACGCGCGGGGCGCGCGGATTGACTTCTCGGTGAACAAGGAGTTAACTTTAGTCTTCACTAAGGCGAACAAAGGGGTGCCGAAATGAACCGACCGGTGATCCCGGCGCCGCAGAAGACGACACGCCGCCGCCCGCGCACCGCGGCGCGGCGCAAGGCCACCGCCCCGGCGCCCGCTGCACCGCAGCCGCGCGAGACCGCGGAGGCCGTCGCCTCCGATCGGCCGCTGCTGAGCTGGGTGCTGGTGACCGACGACAGCGGGCGCACACGCCCGGAGGCGCGCTGGAGCTGAGACGCCGCGCTTTTCGAATCCGCCGAGGGCCGGCCGCACGAACGCGGCCGGCCCTCGGCGTTCGCCCTATCGGACTCGGCTGTCGTGGCGCCCCCTCGCGGCGCCGGTCGGGAACGAGGTCCGGGCGTCGATCTGCGGGTACGGCGACGTGTCGATGAACCGTCCCGGCCACCGGGCGCCCCCGGGCCGCCGCCACGCCACGGCAAGCCCGGCCGGGCGCCGCACCGCCGGTTCAGGCGCGCTACAGCACCCGGTGACCACTCGTACCGCCGTGGTCGGAGAGGTCCGCCGACAGCCACCGCTGCGGCCTCAGCACGTAGACCGCGTCGTCGAGCTCGGTGCGGGCCTCCCACGCCGCCGCGAAGTAGTCCTCGACGGCCTCCGGGAGCATGTACCGCTCGGTCATGGCGCGCAGCTGCGCCTCAGTCAACGGATGCCGCTCGGCCGGACCTTCGACGGACACGTAGCGCACCCGCGGCTGCACGGACTCCACCATCAGGCAGAACCGTCCGTGCTCGTCGAGGAGCCGGCCCTTGCGCGACCGCCGACCGGTGATGATCCACGGGTCCTCCCCCGGCTCATAGGCGTACCAGATCGGGACGGTGAGCGGGCCGCGGCCCTCGCCGGCGCTGACGGAGAACGCCGCTACGTGCGGCTGGGCCAGGAACTCTTGGCGCTCGCCGACGGACAGGGGAGCCATAGTGCACCTCGCGTTCGCAAGCGGCACTCCGCGTGCCGCCGGTTCGTGACGGGCTTGCGGGAGCGACCTTGCCTCATCGGAGCGCTATAGGGGGCGATCTCCACGCGATGCGAGCGCTATCCGGTTCCTGTCTCGGCGCGGGACCTGATGCCGCGCAGGGTGGTCTCCATACCGGCACGGAGCTCGTCGAGGCGGCCGACGACCAGCTGCTCTTCGAGATCGGGCATGCGCTCGATCGCGGCGGTGAGCCCGGAGCGGCCCGGCCCCAGCCGCACCGACTGCCGCAGCAGAATGCCGCCGTCCTGGGGTTCGAGCGAGTAGCGCCACACCGCCACCGGGCGCTCGGGATCGTCAGCGGGCGGGCCGAAGCGTCCGTCGACGTCGAGGACCGCCCAGCCGAAGGCGCGCTCGGTGACGAACTCGACCACTTCGGCGACGGTCCGCCACTCGCCGAGGTGGCGATTGCGGTTGTACCCGGCGAACCGCGCCCCCAGGGCCGGAACCCCGTCCGCGGTGAGCCACTCCGCCCCCATCAGCTCGGGGCTGTACTCCGCCGGCAACGCGACGTCGGTGACCAGCTCCCAGACCCGCGCCGCCGAAGCCGCGATCCGCGTTGCGCACTCCGTCTGCGGCCCGTCCGCGAAACGCATGCCGCTCCCTCCTCCGCCGCGGTTCCGCATCGAAGGCCAGTTTGCCCGAAGCGCCGGGCAGGTGGTCGCCGCCCCCGGCGAATCGCCGTGCTCGCACATCGTTTTGTCGACAAATCGGCCCCTCAGTCGTCGGCTCTGAGCATGACCGAAACCGGGGTGCGAAGGCACCGACCGACGAGCGGGGCACCGCCCCCGCTGCACCGGCCGTGTCGACCTGTCACCCCGGAGCCATGTCGACGAAGCGACTGTAGTGGCCCTGGAACGCGACGGTGACCGTCGCCGTGGGCCCGTTGCGGTGCTTGGCCACGATGATGTCGGCCTCGCCGGCGCGCGGGGACTCCTTGTCGTGCGCGTCCTCGCGGTAGAGCAGGACGACCATGTCGGCGTCCTGCTCGATGCTGTTGTGGACGTTGATCCCGTCGGCCACGAAATTGTGCGTTCCCGCGACCGTGGCATCGAAGACCTCCTGCTCGCCGAGCGGCTCGATCTCGGCGATCTCGTCCCAGAAGACGTCGTTGGTGGCCAGCATCTCGAGTTCCGCGTCTCCCAGGACCGTGGCCACCCGTCGCAACCGGGCACGACTCGGCGCCGTCTTCGTCAGAGTGCTCCCGCGGGACTGCGTCTCCGTCTGCGCCGCGTGCTCCCGGTGCCTCGTTTCACGCTCGGACAGGGCCGTCCGCACCCGGTCCCATACCTGCGCAGGGACCGTATCGAGGTTCGTGCCGGCCTGCGTTCCGCTCAGCCGCTCCAGGCACAGACGCGCCTGCTTCCCACGCTCGCCGTGGACCCCGATCTCCTCCAGAAAGCGCCTCTGGGAGTCCGCTCCGTAGACCACCAGGTGGTAGCCGGGTCGATACCCCGCCGTGGTGACGGTTCGGATGCGCGTCATGATCCCGAAGCGCAGCAGCAGGCGAGAGACGTCGTCCACGAGCCGCCGACTCGCCGACGAGTAGTGGGTCCGGGCCTGCCCAGCCTCCTCGTCCCAGCGCACGCAGCCCTCCGTCGCCCAGAGGTGGTGCAGGAACAGGGCGACCTTTTCCCTGGGCAGACTCCACACTCCCTCCGGTACGAACTTCTCATCGCTGCGCAGGCCGAAGAGGCCGAGACCCTCCAGCCACTGCGCTACAGGGTTCCGCATTCCGCGACTCAAGCGGTAGGGCGCCGGCAGGCGCAATGTCGTCACGCGCGCGCTCACGTGCTCGTCGCGCACGGGAGTCACGCCGAAGTGAGCGGCCGCGCGCGTGACAGCCCGCAGATTCTCCTCGTCCATCGACGCGTACCGGACAGGTCGGCGCCGCCCGAACGAACCGTCCCCGATGAGGTGCGCCAGAAGCACGACCTCCGCATCGGGCCACGCGCATACCCGCTCGGGTTCGGGGACATGCCGGGGCACGGACAGCCGGTCTCCCGGGGTGAGCTGATCCAGCCGCTTCCATCCGTCGTAGGTCAGGAACGGGTGGTTGCCCGAAGCCGTGACTTCCCGCCCCGAAGTCATGCGCAAGCGGAAGGTCTGCTTCGTACCGCTATGGAACACCCGTGTCATCGTCTGAGGAACGAGCCGCAGCGTTTCGTCGAGGGACCAGACCGAAACGTCGCGGGCGCCTGACGCGTAAAGCGCGCCGATGGTGGTCTCGGCTCCCGTGTCGGCACGCAGGATCCGAGTGTCAGCGGTCAGGCAACCCGACTCACGAAGGTCGCTGACCTGGGGTTTCTTGTCCGTTCTCTGCTCTGGGCCGCGGTTGAGCTGGGACAGGGCGACCACGGGGACGTCCAGCTCCTTGGCCAGCAGCTTCAGCGACCGCGACATCTCCGAGACCTCCTGCTGGCGGCTCTCCACGCGGCCGGCCGAGCTCATCAGCTGCAGGTAGTCCACGACGATCAGCTTGAGGTCGTGCTGCTGCTTGAGACGCCGGCACTTCGCGCGGATCTCCATCATCGACAGGTTCGGCGAGTCGTCGATGAACAGCGGCGCGCTGGCGACCTCGCCCATGCGGCGGGCCAGGCGCGCCCAGTCGTCGTCGGTCATCAGCCCCGAGCGCATCGTGTGCAGCGGCACCCGCGCCTCGGCGGAGAGCAGGCGCATGACGATCTCGTTGCGGCCCATCTCCAGGCTGAAGAACACACTGGTCAACTGGTTCTTGATCGAGGCCGCCCGCGCGAAGTCCAGAGCGAGAGTCGAGTTGTGGGTAGGGATCCGCGCCCGGGTCGCCAGGTACAGGTGGTCGGGGTGGGCGACCTGGACACAGCGCACCGGAACGCTGTCCACCCTCCGGGCGGCGACGAGGCGATGCCGTCGGGAAGGACTCGCGCTTGCGTTGTCCACAGGCTGGGGATCGAGCAGGGCCGTCGCGCCCGGTGCGCGGGTGGCCGCCGCCAGGCCGCCCCCCGGACTCGCGACGGATCCCCTCGCCCTGGGGGCGGAGATCGCGATACCGGCCGGCGCGGCGCCGGCGGGCGCGTACTCCAGCGCTGCGGCGAGCTCTCCTGTCGTGGCCAGACCGTGCACCGGGGGTCCCGCTGCGTGTCCCAGGGTGGGCCACTGGTGCTGGGCGTCGGCGACCACCACGGTGCCGTCGGCGAACTCCAGTTCGTAGCAGGGCCGCCCGCGCATCACCTCGGTGGCGGCGACCACCCGCGTGGGCGTGCCGTCGGCGGCCACCAGCTCCTCCCCCACGCCGACGTCGCCCATGGTGGTCCAGCCGCGGGGCGTGGGCAGCGGGGTGTCCAGCGCGAGCGCCTTGCCCACGGCCGGACGCGCGGCGATGATGATCATCTGGCCCGGGTGCAGCCCGTTGGAGAGCTGGTCGAAGTCGGTGAACCCGGTGGGCACGCCGGTCATCGAGCCGTCGTGGGCGGAGATCGCCTCGATCTCGTCCAGGGCCCCCGGCATGATGTCGCTCAGCGGCAGGTAGTCCTCGCCGGTGCGCTTCTCGGCGACGCGATGGATCTCCGCCTGAGCATGATCGACCAGGTCGTCGACCTCGCCGTCGCCGGAGTAGCCGATCTGGGCGATGCGCGTGCCGACCTCGACGAGGCGGCGCAGCACCGCGCGGTCGGAGACGATGCGCGCGTAGTAGCCGGCGTTGGCTGCGGTCGGGATGGCCTCGGTGAGTGTGTGCAGGTAGGGCGCGCCCCCGACCCGGGCGATCTCACCGCGCTTGGTGAGTTCGGCGTTGACCGAGATGGCGTCGACGGGCTCGCCGCGGGAGAACAGGTCGACGGTCACGTCGAAGACGGTCTGGTGGGCCGGGCGGTAGAAGTCGGCGGACCGCACGATTTCGACGACCTGGGTGATGGCCTCCTTGGACAGCAGCATGCCCCCCAGCACACTCTGCTCGGCCATGATGTCGTGCGGCGGTGTGCGCTCGAATCCGGTGCCGGTGTCGTCCGGCGGGTGTTCGGCGACGCTCACGTGGATTCCCCCTGCTTCACGATCGGCATGACGTGCATGCCCGAGCTTGGATTCTCGCTACTGCGGGACCCGCAGCGCAAAGCAGCTTGTGGACACGCTTGGGGAGATCCTGTGGACGACTGGGGTGATCCTGCGGATAGCTTGTGCACACCGCCTGTGGATAACTTCGCCCGAGTGTGTCGATATCGTCTATGACCAGCGAATACCTTGTGCACCGGCTGTGCGTGAAAGAAATTTCTCCAGTCTCTGTCCACAAGTTATCCACAGGCTCTCCCGGTAGTGGTGGACAACCCCCGCCCAGTCAGTCGAACACCTGTCCGCTAAGGTCGCAAGGACATGCCCGCATTCCTCTCCGCGCCGCCCTTCCGCCACGCGCACGACCGCGAGATCTTCCGGCTGGCCGTACCAACCTTCTTCGCACTGGTGTCCGAGCCGCTGTTCCTGCTCAGCGACACCGCCATCGTGGGCACCCTGGGCACGGCGCCGCTGGGCGGCCTGGGCGTGGCCGGACAGGTGCTGATGACGCTGGCCAACCTGTGCATCTTCCTGGCCTACGGCACCACATCGGCCGTGGCCCGCCGCTTCGGCGCCGGAGAGGCCGCCGCCGGGCTGCGCAGCGGCATCGACGGGCTGTGGCTGGCGCTGATCATCGGTGCGGCCATCCTCGCGCTCGGCTACCCGGCCGCGCCGTGGCTGGTGGATGCCCTGGGCGCCTCGCCCGAGGTCGCCCCGCACGCGCTGACCTACCTGCGCATCAGCCTGCTCAGCACACCCGCCCTGTTGATCATCATGGCCGGCACCGGCGTGCTGCGCGGGCTGCAGGACGCCACGACCCCGCTGGCGGTCGCGGTGGGAACCAACCTCGCCAACATCGGGCTGGCGGCCCTGCTGGTGCTCGCACTGGACTGGGGGATCGCGGGCTCGGCCTGGGCCACCGTCGCCGCGCAGAGCGCCGGCGCCGCCGTCTACGTCGCCGTGGTGCTGCGCGCCGCGCGCCGCCGCGGCGTGTCACCCGCTCCCAGCACCGAAGGCCTGCGCGCGGCCGTCGGCGCCGGGGCCGCGCTGTTCGTGCGCACCGTGTCGCTGCGCGTCGTGCTGATCGTGTGCACCGCGGTCGCCGCCCGCCTGGGCGATCCCGAGATCGCCGCACACCAGGTCGCCACGCAGATCTGGTCGTTGCTGGTCTTCGCCATGGACGCCGTCGCGATCGCCGGACAGGCCATCATCGGCCGCTACCTGGGCGCCTCCGACGCCGCCGGCGCCCGCGCCGCCACCCGCCGCATGGTCGAATGGGGGGTGCTCGCCGGCCTGCTGTTCATGCTGCTGGTGTTCGCGGTACGGCCGTGGGCGCCCCTGCTGTTCACCGACGACCCGCAGGTGCACCGCCTGCTGCTCGGCGCCCTCGTGGTGGTCGCGCTCATGCAGCCCTTGAGCGGCGTCGTGATGGTGCTCGACGGCATCCTGATGGGCGCCGGCGATCAGCGCTACCTGGCGTGGGCGAGCTTCTGGACGATGGTGGTGTTCCTGCCCTGCGCCGCGGCGGTCCGCTACGGCTTCTCCGGAGACTCCGACCCCGGCCTGGTGGCACTGTGGTGCGCCTTCGCCGTGTGGATGGCCGCCCGCGGAGTGACGCTGGGGCTGCGGGCCCGCGGCGACGCGTGGCTGGTGGTCGGGTCTGCGCGACCCTGACCGCTGCCCGCGGGTCCGCTGCGGCCCCCGCGGGACCCGCAGCCCTCAGGTACCTTCCTCAGGCCTCTTCGGGCCCCACGGCGGGACCGTGGTAGAACGGCGCCCGACGCTCGCCGGAGGGGACGTCGGGATAGGTGGGCCGGTGCTCCTCGGGCATCGCCGATTCGTCGCGCAGTACGACCCGCGCCTGCAGGGTCCGCAGCCGCGATCGGACGTCTCTGCGCAGTCCCGGCAGCATGCCGTAGAGCTTGTCGCCCGGGCAGCTGGTGGGGTTGAAATCGCGGTGGCCCACGATCGCCTTCGCCGGGTCGAGCCCGTAGGCCAGGCAGAGCCACGCACAGGTCTCGACGAGGGCGGTCATCAGGTCCCGCGGCGGCGTCGCCGACATGTAGGAGCCCTCGTTCTCGATGCCGATCGTGTGCGAGTTGTGGTTGGCCGTGTGCGCGCCGACCACGTGGTCGTCGGTGCTGATCGCCTTCAGCGACCTGTTGCGGCCCTCCATGATGTGGCCGCCCCGGCTGATCGTGAGGTGCTGGCCCATGTCGGCCCAGCCGTTGCTGTCCATGTGGTAGTTCTGTATGGACCTCGACAGCCGGAACGCGTGGTCTCTGGAGCGGGCGGAGCTGTTGCCCGTGGCGGTGTGGTGCACGACGATCCGATCGGGCGGGGCCGAGCGCACCACGGCCCAGCTCTTGGGTTTCCTGGCGTTCCACTCGCCGCGGTGGTAGATCCGCGGCCGCACCCCCGCAACGGCCTCGTCCGCCGCGGCCAGGTCGATCGCTCCGCCGAGTAGCACTCCCCCGGCCGCCATGGCGGCGGTGTGCAGCACCGTGCGGCGCGCGACGCCGGTGTCGGTTCTCTCCGCATCCTTACTGGACATACGGCCTCACCCTTCCCGTGGAGACGCGGCCCCACCGGACAAGATAAGTCACGGTATGTCGTTAATCAGTCACCTAGGGTTCTGGCGTGTCGCGCCGACGTCACCCGCCACACCGGCCGGACGCACGAAAAGGGCCCCGGTTCCGCACGGGAACCGGGGCCCTGAAGCCCGTGGCCTACGGTCAGACGCCGATGACCTGGACCGCGATGGTGGCGCTGACCTCAGGGTGCAGACGGACCTGCACCTTGTGGTCGCCCACCGACTTGATCGGGTTGCGGATCTCGATCCGGCGCTTGTCGACCTCCGGGCCGCCGGCCGTCTTCACGGCCTCGGCGACGTCGTTGGCGGTGACGGAGCCGAACAGCCGACCGCCATCGCCGGCGCGCTGGTTCAGCTTCACGCGCATCGAGTTCAGACGCTCGGCGATCTGCTGAGCGTCCTCCACGCTGCGGATCTCCCGAGCCTGCCGGGCGCGGCGGATCGAGTCGATCTGCTTCTGCCCGCCGCGGGTCCACCGCATGGCGAAACCGCGGGGCAGCAGGTAGTTGCGGCCGTAACCGTCCTTCACCTCGACGACGTCGCCCGGGGCGCCGAGGCCGGTGACCTCTTGGGTCAGAATCAGCTTCACGACAAAACCTCCCTCGGATTCCCCGTTAGCGAGCGGTGCTGGTGTAGGGCAGCAGCGCCATCTCGCGGGCGTTCTTGATCGCCGTGGCGACGTCGCGCTGGTGCTGCGTGCAGTTGCCGGTCACCCGACGGGCACGGATCTTGCCCCGGTCGGAGATGAACTTCCGCAGCAGCGTGGTGTCTTTGTAGTCGATGTAGGTCAGCTTTTCCTGACAGAACAGGCAAACCTTCTTCTTGGGCTTGCGCGCTGCCGGCTTCGCCATCGTGGTGCTCCTTTGCAAGAGCCCCGGATACCCCGGGGATGGTCAATCGGACAGATTGCGGACGCCGCGGCCGAGGGCCGGATGCGCCCGCGTGGTTCACAACCGCGGCCTAGAACGGAGGCTCGTCGGAGAAGCCTCCGCCGCCGGTGGACCAGGGGTCCTCGGCCGGAGGGCCGGAGCGGCCGCCCTGGGAACCGCCGAAGCCGCCCCCCTGGTTGCCGTAGCCTCCGCCGCCCTGCTGGCCGCCGAAACCGCCACCGCCACCGCCGAAACCGCCGCCTTGGCCGCCCTGGCGCTGCACCTTGGTCACCTTGGCGGTGGCGCTGCGCAGCGCAGGGCCGACCTCGTCGACGTCGATCTCGAAGACGGTGCGCTTCTCGCCCTCCTTCGTCTCGAAGGAGCGCTGCTTGAGCCTGCCCTGCACGATGACACGCATGCCGCGCTGCAGGGTCTCGGCGACGTTCTCCGCGTACTGCCGCCACACGGAGCAGGTGAGGAACATCGACTCGCCGTCGCGCCACTCGCCGGCCTGCCGGTCGAAGATGCGCGGTGTCGAGGCGACGCGGAAGTTGGCGACCGCGGCACCGCTGGGGGTGAATCGCAGCTCCGGGTCGTCGACGAGATTGCCGACGAGCGTGATCTGGGTTTCGCCTGCCATGGATCGGCTCCGGTTGGTGTAGACGGATCAGGCGTGCGGACGAAAGAACGCCGAGCGGTGGGCGCCGGTGGCCGCGGTATGCGGCTGGGTCCCTAGTGCGCTGCGGGCCGCAGGACCTTCGTGCGCAGGACGGACTCGGTGAGGCCGAGCTGGCGGTCGAGCTCCTTGACGGTTGCGGGCTCGGCCGTAAGGTCGATCACCGCGTAGATGCCGTCGGAGTTCTTGGCGATGTCGTAGGAAAGACGGCGCTTCCCCCAGACGTCGACCTTCTCGACGGTGCCGCCGTCGTTGCGGACGACTCCCAGGAACTGCTCCAGCGACGGGGAAACCGTACGCTCGTCGAGGCTGGGGTCGAGGATGACCATAACTTCGTAACGACGCATGGGCGTTCGTACCTCCTCTGGACTGTTGCGGCCATGGTCTCTCCATGGCAGGAGGGCAATGAGCCAGACGGGAGCCAAGGTTACCAGGAGTCAAGGCCGTCGACGGCCCGTCCGCAGGCAGTCCACAACCGTCAGCGCGCACAGCGCCGCGACGGCGCCGAAGCGGCCCAGCAGCACCAGCGCATACCCCTCGAACGGCAGGCCCTCCGAGGGCCCGGCCGACGACGGGTCGCCCTCGTGCGAGACGTACAGCAGGTGCTGCCAGATCCCGAGGAAGTAGCAGACCTCTGCCGCCTGCCACAGGACGAACACCGCTGCGGCGACGCCGGGCCGGACCGTTCGCGGCCAGGCCAGGGCGGCCAGCGGGACCAGCCACAGCACGAACTGCGGCGACCACACCTTGTTGGTCATCAGGAACGCGGCCACCACCAGGAACACCAGCTGCTCAAGCGGCGGCCGCCGGCGGGCCAGCAGGCCCAGCAGCGCGATCGCCGCGCAGGCGAGCACCAGCGTGCCCGTGCCCGTGGCGTTGACCAGGTCCAGGTCGCCGGAGTCGAACAGGCCGTAGCCGCCCAGGGCGTAGTAGACCGAGCCCCAGTCGGTGCCGCGCTCCTGGCTGAAGCGGAAGAAGGTCGCCCAGTTGTGCGGCGCCGCGAGGTAGACGGGAAGGTTCACCGCGGCCCAGGCCGCCGCGGCTCCGGCGAGCACCCGCAGGAAGTCGGCGGCCGGCGGGCCGCCCTCCTTGCGCCACAGCTCGCGGACCGTGAGGACGAATAGCGGGCCGAACAGCAGGAAGGGGTAGAACTTCGCGGCCGTGGCCAGCCCGATCAGCGCACCGGCCGCCCACATCCGCCCGCGGGAGTAGCAGACCAGTCCGCTCACCAGGAGCGCGACGGCCAGCAGATCCCAGTTGATCAGACCGGTGAGCACCGCGGCCGGCGCCAGGGCGACGAATCCTCCGGCGAGCAGCGCGGCGCTCGGCCGGAGGTCCCGGTCACCGTCGAGGCCTCCGCGGCCGGCGATGTAGCCGGTGCCCACCACGGCGACGATCAGGCAGACGCCGAGCACCGCGGCGGTGAGGTCGAAGTAGGCGAACGCGCGGCCGAGCCCTTCGGGCATCCAGGAGACCGATCGCGCCATGGCGAACATCAGCCCGCCGGTCAGCACCGGGTACTCGGTAGCCACGTCGAGGTAGGGCACGGCGCCCTCGCCCAGCCCGTCGCGGTAGTACAGCGGGAAGACGTCGCTATAGCAGCCGTAGGTGTACTGGCCGCCCTCGATCCACGCGCCGCCGAAGCGACACTGCCACTTGGCGAGATAGGCCAGTACCGCGCCGACTGCGCCCAGGGCTGTCAGCCAGAGCCCGATTCGCCCGCTTCCGGTGAACATATACCGCGGGCCGGCGGCTTCGACGCCGCCGGCCCGCGCATCGGGTGTCGCTGTCATCTATCCGTTGCCGCCGCCGAGTCCGCCGAAGGGGGGATTCTCATCCTCATTAGTGGGATCGGTCGACGGTTCGCCGGTCGGCGACTCGTCGTTGGGGAGGCAGGGCCAGTCCTCGGGCCGGCACTCCGGGCTCTCGGTGTCCGACGGCGTCTCGTCGGGGATCGACGGAGTCGTGCTCTCCTCCGGCTCCTGCGTCTGCTCCGGCTCCTCTTCCTGAGTCGGGGTCGGATTCGGCGTGGGCGTGGGCGTGGGGCCGTAGCGTTCGGAGGACCCCGAGTACACGGGTTCGGGGAACTGCTGGACGTCCTTGCCGTCCATCGCCTCGGTCATGAACGCCTTCCAGATCTTGGCGGAGGTGGTACCGCCGTAGACGTCGTTCACACCGGGGATGACAAGCGCCTCGCCGTCGTCGCGGCTCAGCCCCACCGCCGTGGCCAGCTGCGGGGTGTAGCCGACGAACCACGCCGACTTGGCGCTGTTGGAGGTACCGGTCTTGCCCGCCACCGGGCGCCCGTCCGGCAGCGCCGCCGATTCGCCGCCGCCGCCGTCGACGACCTGGGTCATCGCGTAGGTGGCGTCGGCGGCGGTCTCCTGGCTGAACGCCCGGGTGCCCGACTCCAGCTTGGCCTTGTCCTTGGGCTCGAGTTCGTCGCCTTCGGCGTTGGTCACCTTGGTGATCATGTGCTGGGGCATGTGCACACCTTCGTTCGCGAAGGTGGAGAACCCGGCGGCCTGGTCCAGGGCCGAGACGCGGTAGGTGCCCAGAGCGATGTTGGGGCCCATGTCCGCGGTCTCGAACTGGTCGTCGCTGACACCGGCGTCGCCGGCGGTTTGGACGACCGCCTGCGGCGTGGTCTCGATCGCCAGCTGCACAAACGCGGTGTTGATCGAGCTGGCGGTCGACTCGATGAGGTTGACCTCGCCATAGGACCGGTTGCTGTCGTTCTGGATCGGCTCGGCGATACCGGGGAACTCCTGCGGGGAGTCGCCGTTGAAGGTGCTCTTCAGCCCGATCCCCTGCTCGAGACCCGTCGCCAGCACGTAGGGCTTGAAGGCCGAACCGGCCTGCGCGTCGAGGCGCAGGGAGTTGTTGGGGTCGGAGCTGAAGTCCTCACCGCCGTAGAAGGCCTTGATCTCGCCCGTCTGCGGCTCGACCGAGGCCAAGTGCTGCACCGTCGCATCGGGCATGTCGGGCAGGGTCTGGCCGAAGGCCTTGCTGGCCTGCTTCATCAGCTTGGGGTCGAGCGAGGTCTCGACCGAGTAGCCGCCGGTGGTCGCCTGCCCGGGCTCCACCCCGTACCGCTGCGACAGTTCGTTGACCACGGCCTGCCGGATGTAGGCCTCTTGGTTGGTGACGTTCTGGCCGGGGTTGTAGGCGACCGTCTCGGGGAACTCCAGCTTCTCGGCCTCGGCCTTGGACATGCCCAGTTCCGGGTTGTTCTCGTGCATCTCGACGAGGCCGTCCCGGGCGTAGTCCCAGCGGTCGCGGAGGTACTTGTCCATCTCCGATCCCTCTTCGAGGTTCTCGAAGTTGCCGGGCATCTGGATGATGGAGCCGATGTAGACGCCCTCGGCGGCGTTGAGGTCCTGGACGTCCTTGCCGAAGTAGGCCTGGGCGGCGGCCTGCACCCCGTAGGCCTGGCGGCCGAAGTAGATCGTGTTGAGGTACTTCTCCAGGATCTCGTCGGGGTGCATGACCTGGCCCGCCTTGATGGCGATCAGGATCTCGCGCAGCTTTCGGGTGTAGGTGCGCTCCTGGGACAGCGTGTCGTAGTAGTTGCGCGCCATCTGCTGGGTGATGGTGGAACCGCCGCCGGCGGAGCCGCCGCTCAGCACGGCGCGCATGGTGCCGGTGATCGAGATGCCCGGCTCTTCGTAGAACTTGCGCTGCTCTGCGGCGAGGACACCGTTGACCACTTCCGGCGGGATGTCCTCGCGCTTGACCAGCACGCGGTTGATCTCGCCCGTGGTCGCGGCTTCGTCGCCGTTGGCGTAGGCGATGCTCGTGGACGCGAGGATCGCGTCGTCCTGCTGGTCGAGGGTGCGCGGGTCGGGGGTCTTCGCGTAGGCGATGCCCAGGACCGCGACACCGGTGACGAACATCAGCGCACAGACCACCAGCGCGGGCTTCCACGCCTTGGCGAAGAAGCGCTTGACGGGCCCGCGGTCGTCGTTCTCGTCGAACCCGTCGCGCGAGGCCTTGCGGCGGCCGCCGCCTCCGCTTCCGTGTGCGGCCCGGCGCCCGGGTCCGGGTTCGGCGCGTGCGCCTCCCGCTCCGGCCCGCCGGCTTCCGCCCTGCCTGGCGGGCTCGGGGGAACGCCGCCTGCGGCCGTCGTCCGGTCCGGCCGCCGCCTCGGCGCGGCTGCGCCGCGGGCGGTCGTCGTCCCAGAAGCCGGCAGCCTCGTCGTTGCCCGAACCGCGCCGATCACCGGCGCGTTCGTCCGCCGCCGGGCCGCCGGCCCGGCGCCTGCCGCCGTTGCCGCGTGCGCCGTCGGCCGGGCCAGAGGCCCGGCGGCGCCCACCGGCATTCCGTCGTCTTTCGGTACTCACGCGTCCTCGATTGCTGTTAAGCGGCCGATCGGCCTTGCGACTCGGGTAAGGGAGGGGGATAAGCCCCGCGCGAAGGAGAATCCGGCTCGCGGATCGAACCGCACCAGTCGTTTCGGGGGTTCATGCGTCCACACAATGGGACGCGCGACTGCAGCGGATGGTTTTCGACCCTCCGGAAAGCTCGTCCTCTGCTTCCTCCTGCTCGGCGACCTCTAGGCAAGGATCCCGTGGCGGAGCACGGTCGGGCGACGGTCCGTTCGGCCACGGCGGGCCCCGGCCCCACCGCCGCGCGCCGGGTCCGTCTTCGGGGGCGGGCCACAGGCGCATCGGGCCTCACGGGTAAAGCACCCGTCACGGTAGAGCGATGCCGCCCGATAGCACAACCCACGCGGGAGCGTACCGCTCGGCGGAGCGGCTCCGGCGGCACCCGCACACCCTGCGTGCGTGGAGAAGAGCGTAGGGCTTGTGCGCCCGCTCGGCGAAGCAGGGGGCCCGACTCCACTCCCGCGATTACGAATCCGCAGGTCGTTCCGGACTCCTTCGGCACAGGCCGCGGAGCCCGGCCTGTGCCGGGGTGTTAGATACTCAACAGGGGGTTGCGTTATATCGACGCGATATACTCAGACGCACATAAAGCACACATTGACCCCATCGCTCCAAGACGTCCGCATCCGTGAACGGAGTTCGCCGCCGGGCGGGTGGCACACCGAACGCCTGCGGCGGGAACAGATCCGGCCTCCGTGCGGCTGACTTCTAAGGTGCGACGAATCAGGAGGTGCGCGGATGAGTGCAGGGCGGGCGCGAGTGCTGGAGCTCGCCGTCCTCGGGCATCTCGCGGAAGCCTCGATGCACGGCTATGAGCTGCGCAAACGCCTCAACGCCGACCTCGGCGCCTTCCACGCCTTCTCCTATGGGTCCCTCTACCCGTGTCTGAAGTCGATGCTGCACCGCGATCTGGTCACGTCTTCGGCGCCGGGCGAGGGCGGCGGCGCGCGGGGGCGTCGTTCGCGCATCGTCTACCGCCTCACCGAGCGCGGTCGGGACCGGCTGCACGAGCTGCTCTCCGAGAGCACGCCGGCGGCCACCGACGACGAGTGCTTCGGGGTGCACTTCACCCTGTTCGGCCGCACCGCCGCCGAAGTGCGGCTGCGTATCCTCGACGGTCGGCGCACGCGGCTGCTGGAGCGGCTGTCTGTCCTGCGGGAACGCCTGAGCGGACAGCTCCAGGACCCCTACACCGTTGAATTGAACCGCCATCGGGCAGCGGCCATCGAAAGCGAGATCGACTGGCTCGACGCCCTCATCCGCCAAGAGCGGCGGTGCGCCGAGAGGTCGGCGAGCAGCGATGCGAGCATCGGCGGGAGCGCCCCGCCAGGCGTGGGAGCGCCGCCGCACACCGACAATCGGCACTAACCGGGGCGGCCCCGGCCGCCGCAGACCGGCGCGTTGTCCCCGGCGCGCCGCGATAATTCCGAGTCAGCAACGAAAAAGGAGCAAGGACCAATGGGTTCGGTACGTGTAGCCGTCGTCGGTGTCGGAAACTGCGCGGCGTCGCTCGTCCAGGGCGTCCACTACTACTCAGATGCCGACCCCGAGGCTCGGGTGCCCGGCCTCATGCATGTGCAGTTCGGCTCCTACCACGTACGCGATGTGGAGTTCGTCGCCGCGTTCGACGTCGACGCAAAGAAGGTCGGCCACGACCTCGCCGACGCGATCAGCGCGAGCGAGAACAACACGATCAAGATCTGCGACGTGCCGCCCACGGGAGTGACCGTGAACCGCGGCCCCACCTTCGACGGGCTGGGCCGCTACTACCGCGAGACCATCGAGGAGTCCACCGAGGACGCCGTGGACGTGGTCGCCGCGCTCAAGGCCGCGCGTGCCGACGTGCTGGTCTCCTATCTTCCCGTGGGTTCCGAGGACGCCGACCGCTTCTACGCCCAGTGCGCCATCGACGCCGGGGTGGCCTTCGTCAACGCCCTCCCGGTCTTCATCGCCTCCGACCCCGAGTGGGCCGAGAAGTTCTCCCAGGCGGGCGTGCCGATCGTGGGCGACGACATCAAGTCCCAGATCGGCGCGACCATAACGCACCGCGTGCTGTCCAAGCTCTTCGAGGACCGCGGGGTCGTCGTGGACCGCACTTACCAGCTCAACTTCGGCGGGAACATGGACTTCATGAACATGCTGGAGCGTGAGCGGCTGGAGTCCAAGAAGGTCTCCAAGACGCGGTCGGTGACCTCTCAGATCCCCCACGAGCTCAACGCCGGATCGGTGCACATCGGCCCCTCCGACCACGTTCCCTGGCTCGACGACCGCAAGTGGGCCTACATCCGCCTGGAAGGGCGCGCCTTCGGCGACGCGCCGGTGAGCCTGGAGTACAAGCTGGAGGTGTGGGACTCCCCCAACTCCGCCGGGATCATCATCGACGCGATCCGCGCCGCCAAGATCGCCAAGGACCGCGGGATCGGCGGCCCCGTCCTCTCGGCCTCCTCCTACTTCATGAAGTCCCCGCCCGAGCAGCACAGCGACAGCGACGGGCACACCATGGTCGAGCGGTTCATCGCGGGCGAGATCGACCGCTGAGCCGCGGCCGCGGTGCCGCCTCGTCTCAGGTCCCGCCGGGGCCGGACGCGGGGCGGCGCGCCGCGGCGGCCGGTGCCGTGGGGCCAGGGTCGGCCGTCCCCGGTCCCGTGCCCGGTTTCGCGCGCCATAATGGCCGTTCCCCGTGAAGCGCCGACCCGGGCGATGCGCCCGAGCAGGGCAAGGAGCCTCGATGACCTATCCCCAGGACCCCGGCCGGCCCCAGCAGCCGGGGCCGCAGGGGCCGTGGCAGCAGCAACCGCCGGGGCCCGGCGGCCCCCGCGGCCCGCAGTACCCCGGTCAGCAGCCCCCCGGTGGCGGCGGCCCCGGCTACGGGACGCCTCCGGGACCGCCGCCCGGCGGTAGTCCGGGCACACCGGGCAGTCCCTATCCCCCTCCTCCCGGGGGGCGCCCACCCGAAGGCGGGGGCAACGCCGGACTCGTCCTGGTGATCATCTCCGTCTGCCTCGCCATCCTCGTCGTGATCGGCGGAGTGGGGGTGTGGTGGCTGTTCGCCGACTCGGGCGGCTCCTCCGGTTCAGTCAAGCAGCAGGGGGCGGACGGCAGCGTCAAAGCCCTCTACGAGGGCACCTGGGACGGGACTCTCGAGCAGTACGACGCCGACGGCAACGCCATGGGCACCTGGTCGGTCACCATCGAGGTCGGCGAGGAGACCATCTCGGCCGAGGAGTACGGTCTCGACGGACCCGACGACAGCCGCTGCACCTGGGAGATCCCCAACGCCCAGGGCAGTGAGTCCCAACTGACGTTCAGCTACTCGGTGAGCGGCGACCCCGACTGCGCCGACAGCGGCGACGTCACCATCGAGCCCGCGGGCGAGGACTCCCTCGACATCACCGTGACCGGCACACTGTCCGACGGAAGCGAGAGCGAGTCCAGGGGCACGCTGCACCGGCAGTAGTCCGGCGCGGGGCGCCCCCGCAACCCCCGGGGCGGAGGCGGAGTCCCCGGGAACGCCCGGGGCCGCCACCCGGCACTGCTCGTCGTGCGTTTCACGTGGAACATCCGCCCAGGCGCGGCCGCGCGTCCGTGTGCTGCGCGGTCCTCGTAGGCTTGGGCGGTGTCCTTCTACCGCGACCTGCGTGAGGTGCTCCGGGGACCGCGGTTCCGCCGCCTGTTCGCCACTCGCCTGATCTCCCAGTTCGGCGACGGCGTGTACCAGGCCGGCCTGGCCGGCTACATCTTCTTCTCCCCCGAGCAGCACACCACAGCCGCCCAGGTCGCCGCCGCCTTCGCCGTCCTGCTCCTCCCCTTCTCGGCCGTCGGCCCTTTCGCAGGTGTGTTTATCGACAGGTGGTCACGTCGACAGGTCCTACTTGTCTCCACCCTCGCCAAGGGTCTGGCCGCCGCCTGCACCGCAGCGCTGGTGTGGTCCGGTTCCGACGGTGCCGCCTTCTTCGCCACCGCCCTCGTGGTGCTCAGCGTGAACCGCTTCGTGCTGGCCGCGCTCTCAGCCGCGCTGCCGCACGTGGTCCCTCGGCACAAGCTCATGATGGCCAACGCGGTGACGCCCACGAGCGGCACCTTCGCCGCGTTCCTGGGTGCGGGCGCCGGCGCGGGACTCCGCCTGCTGGGCGGCGATGGGTACGCGGGCACAGCGCTCATCCTGCTGGGGGCCGGCGCGGCGATGGCGCTGGCCGCGCCCGCCGCCCTCACTCTCGGGCGCAGCGAACTCGGCCCCGACCTCGGCGAGCAGTCGGACCGGGTGCGCAACGCCGTGCGCAACGTGGCGGTCGGACTGGCCGACGGCGCGCGCCACGTCTGGAGCCGACGCCCCGCGCGCTACGGACTCGCCACGATCGCCGGGCACCGGCTCGCCTACGGCGTCGCCACGCTGGTGACCCTGCTGCTTTACAACAACACCTTCACCGCCGGGGGCGTCGCCGGCTTCGCGGGCTTCTCCGTCGCTCTGGCGGCCTCGGGAGTCGGGTACTTCGTCGGCGCGGCGGCGACCCCGTGGGCCACGGCGCGCGTCTCCGCCGACACGTGGATCGCCCTGCTGCTGGGTTCGGCATGCGCGGCCCTGCTGGTCTTCGGGCTGCCGTTCACGCCGGTCCTGTTCCCCGTCGCCGGGTTCGTACTGGGGGTGGTGTCGCAGGGAGCGAAGGTCAGCGTCGACACGATGGTTCAGCGACATGTCGACGACGCCTACCGGGGGCGGGTGTTCTCGATCTACGACATGCTGTTCAACGCGGCTTTCGTCGCCGGTGCCGGTCTTACCGCCGGCGCGGTGCCCCGCTCCGGCGAGAGCGCCGCAGCGGTCGCCGGGCTCGCGGCGGGCTACGCACTGATGGCCGCCTGCTGGGCCGTGCGGGCACGGAACCTGCGCCGCGGGGAGCCGGCGCCGACGCCCCGAGGCGGTTGAACCGGTGCCGACAGGGCGCTCTGTCGACAAACCGGCCTGCGGACACGGCGGCACGGCGCTACATCGGCCCGGCCGGCCGCGTGTGAGACCCCGCTACTCGGCGGCCTCGCCCTCGGAGCCTGGGCTACCGCCGGTCTCCTCAAGGTGACGCTCGGCCCAGGCGCGCAGTTGCTCGGCCGCGGCCTCCTTGCCCATCGGGCCGTTCTCCAGGCGCAGCTCCAGGAGGTAGCGCCAGGCCTTGCCGACCATGGGGCCGGGCTTGATGTCCAGGACCTGCTGGATCTCATTGCCGTCGAGGTCGGGACGGACCTTGTCGAGTTCCTCCTCCTCGGCGAGGCGCTCGATCCGGTGCTCGATGTCGTCGTAGGCGCGGGCAAGCGCGGTGGCCTTGCGGCGGTTGCGGGTGGTGCAGTCGGCCCGAGTGAGGATGTGCAGGCGCTGCAGCTGGTCTCCGGCGTCGCGCGCGTAGCGCCGCACCGCGGAGTCGGTCCACTCGCCCTTTCCATAGCCGTGGAAGCGCAGGTGCAGGGCGACCAGCTTACCGACGGCGGCCACGACGTCCTTGGGGAAGCGCAGCGCGCTGAGCCGGCTCTTGCTCATGGAGGCGCCCACGACCTCGTGGTGGTGGAAGGTGACGCGGCCGCCGGACTCGAACGCGCGGGTCTTGGGCTTGCCGATGTCGTGCAGCAGCGCGGCCAGCCGCAGCACGAGGTCCGGCTCGAAGCCGCGCTTGCGCTCAAGCTCGATGGCCTGGTCGAGCACTGTCAACGAGTGGTCGTAGACGTCCTTGTGCCGGTGGTGCTCGTCGATCTCCAGCTGCATGCGGGGGATCTCGGGCAGCACGTGGACGGCGAGGCCCAGGTCGACCATCAGCTCGACGCCCGTTCGGGGGGCGTCGCTGAGCATCAGCTTCGTCAGTTCGTCGCGGACGCGCTCGGCCGAGACGATCGCCAGCCGGTCGGCCATGCCGGAGGCGGCCTCGCGCACCTCGGGCGCGAGGGACAGCCCCAACTGAGCGGCGAAGCGCACCGCGCGCATGATCCGCAGCGGATCGTCGGAGAAGGAGTCCTCCGGCTTACCGGGGGTACGCAGACGGCCGGCCTTGAGGTCGGCCAGACCGCCGAAGGGGTCGACGAACTCGCGCTCAGGCAGCCGCACGGCCATGGCGTTGACCGTGAAGTCGCGGCGCAGCAGGTCGTCGTGGAGCGAGGTGCCGTAGTGGACCTCGGGCTTGCGGGATTTGGGCTGGTAGGACTCGCTGCGGTAGGTGGTGATCTCCAGCTGGAGGCCGCCCTTGCGCAATCCGACGGTGCCGAAGTCGATGCCCACCGTCCATACGGCGTCGGCCCAGGACTCGACCAGGGAGAGGATGGTCTGGGGAACGGCGTCGGTGGTGAGGTCGAAATCGTGGACCCGGCGGCCGAGCAGCGCGTCGCGCACTGGACCGCCGACCATCGCGAGCTCGTGTCCGCCTTCGAGGAAGAGCTCCCCCAGCTCCTGGAGTACGGAGTCGATGGAGCCGAAGAGCTCGGCTATCGCCGCCCGCTGCTGGTCGGTGAGCTCGCCCGGGGAAGGCGGCGCCGCCCCGTCCGTCGACTCGCGGGGGGATTCACCGGGAAACGCTGTGTTCGGCACACCACCAGAGACTAGGCGGCCGCACCCCGGTCATGCGAATCGGCGGGAGCCCTTGTGCATAGGGACACTCCCGCTGCCGGCAGCGCGGACCGGTCTTGGACGGTACCGCGGCACATTCCGCCCTGGCCGTAATGCAACGGAGCCCTGCCGGTAAGGGGGTATCGTTCTTACCAGTCCGCCGCGACTCCCGCGCGCCCCGGGAGGGTGCGGAAGCGGGTCGCGAGATCGCCGCATCGAGCGGCTTCGTACCCAATCCCCCGCGGGCCACAGTCAACCTGACACGGAAGACCTTCTGGCGTGCGTCGAATCGTCCACATCGGCGCGGTCGTGGCCACGACCGCCGCCGTCATCCCGGCACTGGCCGCATTCGGCCCTGCCCAGGCCCCGGCCGACGCCGATCCCGAGGAGGACGGCGCCCAGAGTGCTCCGCTGACCATCGAGTCCATCACGCCGAAATCCATCGGCGCCAACAGCACGGTGCGCATCAGCGGGCAGGTCACCAACACCACCGGCAGTGAACTCGACGAGATCGAGGTCCGTTTCAGCTATTCGGCCTACCGGTTCCGGGAGCGCTCCGATCTCGACTCCTTCGCCTCCGGTGAGGAGGCCGATCCGGGCATCGAGGCCGGTCAGGCGGAGCTGGACGCCCCGCTCGCGCCGGGCGAATCCGCCGAGTACACGGTGAGCACCGACGCCGCGGACCTCGAGCTGTCCTCCTGGGGCGTATACCCCATGGTCGTCGAGGCGATCGACGGATCCGGTGAGGAGGTCGGCAGCCAACGCACGTTCCTGCCGTACCGCGGCGGGAGCGCGGCCCCCTCCCCCATCAACATCGCCTGGGTGTGGCCGCTGAGCGACCGGCCCCACCGCGCCGACGACGACACCTACCTGGACTCCTCGCTGCAGGAGAGTCTCGGCCCCGAGGGGCGGCTCGGCAGGCTGCTGACCGTCGGCGCCCAGAGCGACGCGGTCTCCTTGGAGCCCGAGACCCCCGGCGAGGAGACCTCCCCCTCGCCGACCCAGACGCCCTCCTCGCCCGAACCGTCGGTCTCGGCCGAAGACGCGTCGGCGCCCGCGGAGGACGCGGACGCCGAAGGCGCCGAGGACGCCCCCGAGGAGTCGACGCAGGCGCAGGACGAAGGTGACGGCGACGCTTCCGACGTCCCCGTCACCTGGGCCGTCGATCCGGGGCTGCTCGCCGACATCGAACGCATGACCGGCGCCTACAACGTGGCGGAGGATCCGCGGGCCGCCGCCGAGGCCGAAACCGGCGCCGAAGCCGAGGGCGCGGACCCGGCCGAGGACGACGCCGCCACCTCCTCTATGGACGCCAGCCCCGAGGCGCAGCTGTGGCTGGAGCAGTCCCGCGCGGCGCTGGCCGAGGACTCGGTGGTCTCGACCCCCTACGCTTCGGCCGACATCGCCGCGCTGCTGCGCCACGGGCTCGCCGACGACGCCGACGCCGCGATCTCGCTGGGGCGCAGCACCGTCGAGCAGGTGCTGGGACGCTCCGCCGACGAGACCGTCGCGGTGCCTCAGGCCGGGCTGATGAACACCGCCACCCGGGAGTTCTACCAGCGCCACGGCGCCAGCACATTCCTGCTCCGCGACCCCGCAATGCCCGCGCAGTCGCAGGTCGACCACACTCCCACCGCCCAGGCGCCGGTGGCGCTCGGCAAAAGCGAGCAGGGCACCGCGCTGGTCGCCGACTCGGGACTGACCGAGGTGCTCAGCCAGGACGCCTCGCGGCCCGGCGAGGCGGCCCTGGCCCAGCAGCGCTTCGCCGCCGAGAGCGCGATGATCGCCGGCGAGGACCCGGGCGGCCGACGCACGGTGGTGGCCTACCCGCCGGCCGACTGGAACCCCGGCGCCCAGTACGCCCAGGGGCTGCTGGAATCCAGCAAGTCGCTGCCGTGGCTGGAGCCCGTGGACCTGGCCGACGTCGAACCTGCCGGCCCCGGCGCGGGCGAGGACCGGAAGGACCTCACCTACCCCAAGCGCGGCACCGACTCCGAGCTGGGTGAGTCCTACCTTGAGTCGATCAAGGACCTGCGGGGCCGGGTGCGGCTGTTCAACAGCATCCTCATGGACGACGCGGACCCGTTCCGCCCGGCCGTGCTGCGGCTGGAGTCGGCCGCCTGGCGCCGGGAGGACGAGCTGGCCGCCCCGGCGCGCGCACTGGTCGAGCAGGCGGTCCAGCGCGACATGGACAAGGTGCGCATCATCCCCACCGAGCCGGTGACGCTGGCCAGCGACTCCGGCACCATCGGGATCCCGCTGGCGAACGACCTCGATCACCACCCCGTCCGAGTCAACCTGTCCATGCTCCCGGACAACCCTGAACGCCTGAACGTCGGCAACTACCAGGACACCATCGAGATCGGTCCGGGCGAGAAGACGACGGTCTACGTCGAGCTGTCGGCGCGCGTCAACGGCCGGACGATGATCCAGATGAACCTGCACAACCTCAGCGGCGAGCCCGTCTCCGAGGAGCAGTACCTGCCGGTCAACGCGACGGGCATGGGCTTCCAGGCGCTGGTCATCAGCGGCCTCGGCGCCCTGGTGCTGGTGGTGGCGCTGGCGCCGCGCGCTCTGCGCAAGTGGGCTCGCGACCGCCGCTCGGGCGGAGCCGCCGCGGCCGTCGCCGGTGCCGGCACCGGCGACGAGGACGGCACCGCCGCCTCCGCCGACCCCGCGGACGACGCCCCGGACGAGACCTCCGCGGAGAGTGCCGGCGTGCAGGACGACGAGGACGACTCCGCGAGCGACCCTCCGACCGGCTCCACCTCTCCCGAGGCGTCGTCCGACGGCGAGCCCGAGGCTGAGCCAGAGGCCGAGGGCGAGGACGGCCCCGGCCCCACCGACACCCGGCGCTAGCCGAGCGAGCCCCGCGCCACCCGCCAAGCCTTGCAAGCCCCGTAATCCGAAGGGAGCCGTCTGTGGCCACCGAGACCGCCAGCGGCAGCGACGACCCGGCCGCCTCCGGCCGCGGTCAGGGCGGCGCCGCGGAGGGGGCCGAGCCCGCTGCGGCCGCAGCCGCCGATTCCGCCGCGGCGCAGGAGCCGGGCGGCCCGGCCGAGGACAGCGGTTCGGGCGGCATGATGCGCTCCAGCGCCGTCATGGCCGCCGGCACGATGGTCTCGCGTGTCACCGGTTTCGTTAAGGCGCTGGTCATCGCGGCCGCCCTGGGCACCCGGCTGCTCGGTGACGCCTATCAGACCGCCCAGACCATCCCCTTCATCATCAACGACCTCCTCATCGGGGGGCTGATCGCCAGCGTCCTGGTGCCGCTGCTGGTCAAGCGGCGCATGCGCGAGGCCGACGGCGGTGTCAAGACCGAGGACCGGCTGTTCACCGGTGCACTGATCGTGCTGTTCGCGGTGACCGCGCTGGCGATCCTGGCCGCCGGGCCGATCGTCGGCCTCTACCTGGGCGACTCCTCTCCCCGGCAGGTGGAGGTGTCGGTCTATCTGGCGCGCTTCCTGCTCGCCCAGATCTTCTTCGTGGGCCTCAGCGGCCTGATCAGCGCCATGCTCAACAGCCGCAACCGGTTCGGCGCGCCGGTGTGGGCGCCGGTGCTCAACAACCTGGTCATCATCGGCGTCGGTCTGATGTTCCTGTGGGTGGCCGGTGCCGGGCGCACCGTCGACAGCGTCACCCAGGGCGAGCTGGTGCTGCTGGGCGCCGGCACCTCCTCGGGCATGGCGCTCCAGGCGGCGGTGCTGCTCGTCGCGGTGTGGCGCGCCGGGTTCCGCTGGCGCCCACGGCTGGACCTGCGCGGTTCGGGCCTGGGCGAGGCGCTGCGCAGCGCCGGATGGATGTTCGTCTACACCCTGATGACCCAGCTGGGCCTGCTGATCACCGCCAACGTGGTCAACCGCGCCGGCGCCGAAAGCGTGAAGGGCGGCTACGACGTCGGCGCCGGACTCACCGCCTACAACTTCGCCTACACGCTCTTCCAGCTGCCCTACGCGATCATCGCGGTCTCGCTGATCACCGTGCTGCTGCCGCGGATGAGCGCCCATGCCGAGCAGCAGCACTGGAGCGAGGTGCGCGCCGGGTTCTCCCGCACCATGCGCATGTCGGCGCTGGTGCTGGTTCCGCTTGGTCTGGCCCTGGCGATCTACTCGGTGCCGGTGGCCACCCTCGTCTTCGCGCGCGGCAACACCTCGGCCGGCGACGCCGCCAACATCGGCGCCGTGCTGACCGCCATGGCGCTGGGCCTGGTGCCGTTCACCGTCTTCCAGCTGATGCTGCGGGTGTTCTACGCGATGAGCGACACCCGCACGCCCGCGCTGATCAGCATCGCCAACGTCACCGTGCACGGTGTACTGGCCTGCATCGCCTTCCTCGTGCTGCCGCCCAACCTCGTCGTGGTGGGCGTGGCAGCCGGGTTCATGCTCTCCTTCGTCTCCGGGCTGACCATTGCGGGATTCGTCCTCAGCCGCCGACTCGGCGGGCTTGACGGGCGGCGCATCGGTGCAACATTGTTGCGCCTGCACGCGGCCGCGATCCCCAGCGTCGTCGTCGGCATCGGTGTGCTGTGGCTGTTCACCACCTGGCTTGGCGGAGGTGCGGCGACCAACATCGGAGCACCGGTCGTGGGCTGCCTGGCGGGCGCTCTGCTGTTCTTCCTCTGCGCCCGGCCGCTCGTACCCGAGCTGTCGGACGCCGTGGCCCTGGTGCGCGCACGCCTGCGGCGGTAGTCCGGCGCGGCCCCTGACCACCGCGGCCGCCCGCTCCGCCCCCACCCGCGGCTCCCCGCCACCCCACGAGGAAGCACCAGCGACATGACGCAACCTGTGGCCGACGGCCAGCCCGAGGACGGCACCGGCTCGGACGGCTCGGCACAAGCGGCCCGCAGGCGGCGCCTGCCCATGCCCGACGAGTTCCTCGATGCGGTGGAGCGCTCCGAGCCCGGCACCGAGCCCGAGCCCGGCCTGCACCCCGACCACGATCCCTCCGACTACGGCGACCTGGGCACCGCCGACCGCCCCGGCGAAGAGGGCAACGAGATCGGCGGTGCCGCGCACTCGGCACCGGGCAACCTGCTGCGCTCCAGCGCGATCATGGCCGCGGGCACCGTCGTCTCGCGCATCACCGGGTTCATCCGCACGATCGTCCTGGCCGCCGCGCTTGGCACACAGCTTCTCGGCGACGCCTACCAGACGGCGAACATGGTGCCGTTCGCCGTCTACGACCTGCTCATCGGCGGTCTGCTGGCGAGTGTGTTCGTGCCGTTCCTGGTCAAGCGCAAGAAGCAGGACGCCGACGGCGGCACGGCCACCGAGCAGCGGCTGTTCACGGTGGTCCTGCTGGTACTGACCGTGATGACGATGGCCGCCATCGCCGCGGCGGAGTGGCTGATCCGCATCTACGCCGGCGACTTCACCGGCCCTCAGCACGATGCGGCCACACTGCTGGCGCGCTTCCTGCTGGCCCAGATCTTCTTCATCGGCGCCAGCGGCATCGCCAGCGCGATGCTGAACAGCCGCAACCGGTTCGGGGCGCCCATGTGGGCACCCGTGCTCAACAACCTGGTCATCATCGGCGTCGGCGTGATGTTCCTGGTGATCACCGGGCCGGCCACACCGGACTCGGTCACCGACGGCCAGCTGACCCTGCTGGGTGTCGGCACCGCCGGCGGCCAGGTACTGCAGGCACTGGTGCTGGTGTGGGCGCTGTTCGCCGCGGGGTTCCGCTGGCGGCCGCGACTGGACCTGCGCGGATCCGGGTTGGGCGAAGCGGTGCGCACAGCCGCCTGGATGCTGGTCTACGTGGGTGTCGCACAGGCGGGCCTGCTGGTCACCACCAACGTCGCCACGCGTGCCGGCGTGCGCGCGGCCCAGGAGGGCGAGTCGGTGGCGGGGGCCGGCATCACGGCCTACCAGTACGCGTCCATGCTCTTCCAGCTGCCCTACGCGATCATCGCGGTCTCGGTGATCACAGCGCTGCTGCCGCGGATGAGCGCCCACGTCGCCGACGGGCGCAAGGACCTGGTGCGCTTGGACTTCTCCCGCGGCCTGCGGCTGTCGGCGGTGCTGATCGTTCCGCTGTCGGTGGCGATGATCGTCTTCGCCATCCCCTTCTGCGTGATGATCTACGCCAACGGCAACACCTCGGTCGAGGACGCCCGCTCGATCGGGCGGATCCTGATGGTGTTCGCCGTGATGCTCATCCCCTTCACGATGTTCCAGCTGCAGATGCGGGTCTACTACGCGCTGGGAGACACCAGGACGCCGTCGCTGTTCGCGCTGCCCGCCGAGGCCGCGCACGCCGCGCTCGCCGTCGCGCTGCTCTTCCTCGCGCCCGCGCAGCTGATCGTGGTGCTCCTGCCGATCGCCTACGGGTCCTATTACGTGGTCGGGTCCGCCCTGGCCTGGCGAGGGCTGCGCCGCCGGCTCAACGGAATGGACGGCCGGCGGATCCTGCGCACCCTGCTGCTGCTCTACGCGGCCAGTGTTCCCAGCGCGCTGTTCGCAATCGCCATGGCGCTGGGCTTCGGCCTGCTTCCGGGGACTCTGCTGCCGAACCTCCTGGGCATGGCGACGGGCGGCGCGGTGGGCGCGCTGCTGTTCGTCCTGGTCGCCAAACGCATCGGTGTGACTGAAGTCACAACGTTCTTGGAAATGGTGCGCAGCCGCCTGCTCAGCCGCTGATCACCGGGCGGACATGACCCTGCGTAATCGACATAAGGACCCAAATGCTCGTTCATCCGCCCACTCCTGGCCACCGAAGGGACCACAGAGGCGTCCTAGCATGGAACGGCAGTTCTATGCCGCCGCCCATGAGTTTCTTGAGCTGCCCGAAGGGAGGTTGGGGACAGGCACAGACACGGCCGGACCCGCTCCGCAGGTCGCTCCCCGCGGGAGCGCCCGCCTTCGGCCGTCACGTCCGTCACTCCCGGCATGAGCACCTTCATGATTGAGCCCGGCGCCCGTCTCGCAGGCCGCTACCGACTCGACAACCCGGTGAGCCAGACCGCAGGGGCCACCCTGTGGAAGGCGACCGACGAGACCCTGGCGCGGCTCGTCGCCGTGTGGACCTTCACCGAAGACTTCCCCCGAACCAGCGAGGTCGTCCGGGCCGCGCGGGCCACCAGCCGCATCGCCGACTCCCGCGTCACCCAGGTGTTCGACGCCGACGACAGCGGTCCCACCCCCTACGTCGTCGAGGAGTGGGTGGCGGGGCAGTCCCTTACCGACCTCCTCGGGCAGGGCCCCCTCGAACCCGCACGCGCCGCCGGACTGGTGGCCGAGGCGGCGGAGACCCTGGCCACCGCCCACGCCGCCGGCCTGTACCACCTCAACCTGACCCCGGGAAAACTCATCTGGAGCCTCGGGGGCGCCGTCAAGGTCACCGGTATCGGCGTCGACGCCGCACTGCGCGGTGTCGGCGCGGAGAACCCCGCAGCGGCCGACGCCCAAGGGCTGGGCCGACTGCTGTACGCGGCGCTGACCGCCTACTGGCCCGCGGAGGCGCGCAACGGGCTGCCGGCCGCGCCGCTCGTGGCGGGCGCGCCCTGCCAACCCGTCCAGCTCAACTCGGGCGTCTCCCAGCACCTCAACGACCTCGTGTGCCGCTCGGCGTTCCTCGCCCCGCTCCACGGGGGCGCGCTCTCCAGCGCCCGCGAGGTCGCCGACGCGCTGGCCGACGTCCCGCGCATGGTCCCGTTGCCCGTCTCGCCGCCCAATGCGCCCATGGCGCCCGAACCCGTACGCGGAACGTCGCGGCGCTCGGGCGAGTTCCCGGCACAACCCCAGCCGGCACCGGCCTCCCGGCAGCAGCAGGCGCCCCCTCCGCGCCAGCGGCGGCGCGCCAAGGCCGGCGTGCCCGCCGGGATCACGCGGGTGCTGGTCGGGAGTCTGGCGCTGATCGTGTTCATCGGGGTCGTCGTGGTCGCCTGGAACATAGGCACCAACCTGAACGGCACGGGCGGCGACGAGGGTCCCGGCGGCCAGACCACGGCGGGCGGCCAGGACGACCAAGCCGAGTTGGCGACGCTGGAGCCCCAGGGGGCCGACGGATTCGACCCGATGGGCGACGACGGCGACGAGCACAACGACATCGCCGGCAAGGCCATCGACGGCCAGCCCACCACCGCGTGGAACACGCAGGGATACAACTCCGCCGACCTCGGCGGCCTGAAGTCGGGCGTGGGCTTGCGCGTCGACCTGGGCCAGAGCACCGAGGTACACGAGGTCTCGCTCAACCTGGGCCAGGGCCCCCACGACACGGAGATCCTCGTAGGCGACTCCGAGGATCCCGCCGCGCTCGGCGCCGGCGACTCCCCCGCAGCCGCCAAGAGCGGTGTCCAGGGCGAGGTCGACTTCGAGCTCTCCAAGCCTGCCGAGGGACGCTATGTCGTCGTATGGTTCACTAGTCTGCCCCAGGACGGATCCAGGTATCGAGGAATCGTCAACGAGGTCGAGCTGCGCGGGAAAACGTGACTACGGTGATTGACGCGGTTCAGGAGCTCCCGGACAAGGAGCTGTTGTCCAGGCACGCTCAGGGCGACGACCGGGCCTTCGGAGAACTGGTCCGGCGCCACCGCGAGCGGATGTGGGCTGTCGCGATCCGCGTCCTCGGCGACTCCGAGGAGGCCGCCGACGCGCTGCAGGACGCCTTCCTTTCGGCGTTCCGCGGGGCGCACCGGTTCCGCGGCGAGGCCCAGGTCAGCACCTGGCTGCACCGCATCGTCATCAACGCCTGCCACGACCGGATGCGCCGCAAGATGGTCCGCCCCGCCGTCCCCACCGACGACGCCACCCTCGATGTCATCTCCAATGAGCGGACCAAGGTCAGCACCCCCGATCCCACCGGCAGCAGCGACTCGGCGATGGACGTCCACGCCGCGCTGGGCCGGTTGCCCGAGGATCAGCGCCTGGCGCTGGTGCTCGTCGACATGATGGGCTATCGCGTCGACGAGGCCGCCGACATCCTCGAGGTCGCTCCGGGAACGGTGAAAAGCCGCTGTGCACGGGGACGCGCGAGACTTCTGCCATATCTGTCCCACCTGAGGAACCCTGGGCCCGCCCGAGACGTCACATCTCCGAGAGGAGGTGACAGGGCATCGTGACGTCTCATGTGGACGCGGAGACTCTCGCCTTGTCGGCCGAAGGGCTGCTGGAGCACCACGAGGAGGACGCCGTCCAGCAGCACGTGGCCGACTGCGCCACCTGTGCCGCACAGCGATCCGAACTGGCCGACGTCCCACAGGTCTTGGCGGAGGTGTCCGCGCCCCCGCTCCCCGACTCCATCGCCGCGCGCCTCGACGACGTGCTGCGGGCCGAGGCCGGCAACCGCAGCGGCAGCGGCGGCTCCGAAGACTCCGGCGGCAGTGTCTCCGCGGCCGAAGCGCCCGGCGTCGCCGGCTCTGAACCTCCCGGCGACGTCGTGCCCATGCGCCGCCGGTTCGGCTCCTCCCACCGGTGGATCAACTACCTCGCCGTCGCCGCGGCCGCGGTCGTGGTCGTGGGCGGCGGCAGCGCCGTCGTCCGCAACCTGGCCGTCGGTCCGACCGCCGGCGAGCAGCTGTCCGGGCCCGCAGGCGGAGGGGCGGCCGAGTCCTCGGCCCACAAGGACTCAGCGCTGAGTTACCAGCCGCTGGTCGTCCGGAGCGGGACCGTCTACACCGCCGCGGGGATCGACGAGCAAGCCGCCTCAGTGCTCGACGGGACCGACCCCGCCGCCTCGGACGGCTCGGGCGCCCCTCAGGGCGACGCTGACGGCTCGGCACAGGACGGCCGGGCAGGTTCCTCGGACATACCTCCCGACGTCTCCTCCTGCGTCCAGAGCCTCGCAGGCGACTCCGGTGACCAACCGTTGCTGATCGACCTCGCCGAGTACTCCTCCGGCGGGTCGACGGACACCGCCTGGGCGATGTACTACGGCTCCCGGCCCGGCGACGAGGCGCAGGACTCCTACGACGTGGTCGTCCTCGCACCGGGCTGCGGCACCGAGGACTCCGCGCCCGAGGACGACGTCCTCACACGGACGACCGTTCCGGCTCCCTAGCCGGTCGGCCCGCCCCGCAGACGGGCGCACGCACCTTCCTTCGGCCCTCGCCGCGTCCCTCGGCGAGGGCCGTCGCATGTGCGGGGGACGCCGGGGAAGAACGCCGCGACCGCCGCTGTTCCACGTGTGCCGCCAACCGAGTGCGCCCTTCGACGGCACGTCCGCGCCCACGGTTCGCCGGGTCGGTACGTCCCCCCGCACCGGAGGGAATCAGACGCACCTACCATCTGTTGAGACAGACGACTTTCCCCCGCGGGCAGCCGCCAGCGACCTGCCCGCCGAGCCGACCGGAGGGCGACGATCGTGAGCGACGTCCGCAACGTAATCATCATCGGATCGGGCCCCGCGGGCTATACCGCGGCTGTCTACGCAGCGCGCGCCGAGCTCGAACCCCTGGTGTTCGAAGGTTCCATCACGGCCGGCGGCGCCCTGATGAACACCACCGACGTCGAGAACTTCCCCGGGTTCCCCGACGCCATCATGGGGCCCGACCTGATGGACAACCTGCGCAAGCAGGCCGAGCGCTTCGGCACCGAACTCGTCGCCGACGACGTCACCGAGGTCGACCTGAGCGCCGACCCCAAGGTGGTCAAGGTCGGCAAGGACGTCCACTACGCCCGCACGGTGATCATCGCGACCGGCTCGGGCTACAGGAAGCTGGGCGTCCCCGGCGAGGAGGAGTTCTCCGGGCGGGGCACCTCCTGGTGCGCCACCTGCGACGGCTTCTTCTTCCGCGACAAGGACATCGCCGTGGTCGGCGGCGGCGACACCGCCATGGAGGAAGCCACCTTCCTCACCCGCTTCGCCCGTTCGGTGACGATCATCCACCGCCGCGGCGAGCTGCGCGCCAGCAAGATCATGCAGGAGCGCGCCTTCGCCAACGAGAAGATCGACTTCCTGTGGAACAGTGAAGTCACCGAGGTCGTCGGCGAGTCCAAGGTCACGGGCGTGCGCCTGCGCAACACCGTCACCGGCGAGGAGAGCAAGCTCGACCTCAGCGGCCTGTTCATCGCCATCGGACACGACCCGCGGGTGGAGCTGTTCGAGGGCCAACTCGACTTCGACGCCGAGGGATATCTGGCGGTGGACGCCCCGAGCACGCGAACCAACATCCCCGGCGTCTTCGCGTCCGGCGACGTCGTCGACCACAACTACCGTCAGGCGGTGACCGCCGCCGGCACCGGCTGCGCCGCCGCGCTCGACGCCGAGCGCTTCCTGGCCGATCAGGGCCGGTGACGCGCGCGCCTGCAGCGCCCCTTCGACTTCCACCACACCGAACGCATGCGACCGACGAACCGATGAGGAGTACACCATGGCCGACCTGAAGCACGTCACCGACAGCACTTTCGAGGCTGACGTGCTCAAGAGCGAGAAGCCGGTGCTGGTCGACTTCTGGGCGGAATGGTGCGGCCCGTGCCGCCAGGTCGCCCCGATTCTGGAGGAGATCGCCAAGGAGCACGGCGACAAGCTGGAGATCGTCAAGCTCAACACCGACGAGAACCCGGAGACCTCCCGGGACGCCGGCGTCATGTCGATCCCGATGATGAACGTCTACCAGAACGGTGAGCTCGTCAAGCAGATCCACGGCGCCAAGCCCAAGCGCAAGCTGCTGCAGGACCTCGAGGAGTTCATCGGCTGAATTCCCGGGCCTGAGGCGCAGGCGCCGCGCAGCGGTTTCACGTGAAACGCCAGTGGCCGCCCGTTTCACGTGAAACAGCCTCGCCGAGCGACCGCCTCATCCCGAACAAGAAGTGCCCCCGAGCCACCGGGCTCGGGGGCACTTCTTTATGCGAGGTGTTCGATCAGGGCTCACAGCACGGAAGCACGTCGTCGCTTCGTTCATGTGCAGCCATGAGGTTTTGTCGACACCCGCCGGTCGACATGACGACGTCCCGGCCTGGTCCCCGACTCTGCGGCGGCGCGCCGGCCTACTCCTCCTCGGCCGCCCCGGGCGCCATCGCCGCGATGATGCGCTCGAGGTCCTCCTTCGTCGCGAACTCCACGACGATCTTGCCCTTGTTCCGCCCCTGGTTGATCTTCACCCGGGTGTCGAAGGTGTCGGAGAGGCGCCGGGACAACTCCTCCATCTCCGGACTGGGGGCGCTGCTCGCCGGAGCCCGGCGCGACGCCGAACGCTTCTCGTCGGTCTCGCCGAGCGTGATGATCTCCTCCAACGCCCGAACCGACAGCCCTTCCTCGACGATCCGGCGTGCCAGGCGGTCCTGGGTGTCGGAGTCCTCTACGGACAGCAGTGCGCGGGCGTGCCCGGCGCTCAGCACGCCGGCGGCCACACGCCGCTGCACCGACGGCGACAGGTTCAGCAGGCGCAGGGTGTTGGTGATGTGGGGGCGCGAGCGACCGATGCGCTTGGCGAGTTCGTCGTGGGTGGCACCGAAGTCGTCCAGCAGCTGCTGGTAGGCGGCGGCTTCCTCCAGAGGGTTGAGCTGCTGCCGGTGGAGGTTCTCAAGAAGGGCGTCACGCAGGAGTTCGTCGTCGGTGGTGTCGCGGACGATCGCGGGGATCGTCTCCAGCCCCACTTCCTTGCTGGCGCGCCACCGGCGCTCGCCCATGATGAGTTCGTAGCGCCCCGAACCGAGCGTTCGAACCACGATGGGCTGCAGCAGCCCCACCTCGGCGATGGAGGCGCGCAGCTCTTCGAGCGCCTCCTCGTCGAAGTGCTGCCGAGGCTGCCTCGGGTTGGGGGTGACTGCGCCGACCTCGATCTCCTCGAGGTAAGCGCCGCCGACGGCCTCGGGCGCCCGCTGCTCCAGACCGAACTCGGTCGGAGCGTCCAGGCTCGCTGTCTCGGGCGCTTGCGGTATCAATGCGCCAAGGCCCTTGCCCAGACCGCGCCGCTGCTGGCTCACCGACGTCTCCCTTCACGTCTCATGATCAGTTCCCGGCGCCTATCGCCGCCCGGTAGGCGATCTCGCGCGCCGCCTCCATGTAGGCGACCGCACCGGTAGACCCCGAGTCGTAGGTCATGACCGACTGACCGTAGCTCGGCGCTTCCGAGACGCGGACGCTCCGGGGCACTAGTGTCTTGAGTACCAGATCTCCGAAGTGTCCGCGTACTTCGTCCGCAACCTGGGACGCCAGCCTTGTCCGGCCGTCGTACATGGTGAGCACGATGGTGGAGATCTCCATCGCCGGGTTGAGGTGCGACTTCACCAGCTCCACGTTGCGCAGAAGCTGTCCGAGCCCTTCCAGCGCGTAGTACTCGCACTGGATCGGAATCAGAATCTCCTCGCAGGCGACCATCGCGTTGACCGTGAGAAGGCCGAGCGAGGGCGGGCAGTCGATGAAGATGTAGTCGAGCTCGCTGCTGTCGTAGGCGGAGAACGCACGTTTGAGCCGCGACTCGCGGGCCACCAGCGAGACCAGTTCGATCTCCGCGCCGGCGAGGTCGATCGTGGCGGGCACGCACCACAGGTTGTCGACCTCGGGAACCGGCTGAGCGAGATCCCGAATCTCCGCGTCCTCGACCAGGCAGTGGTAGATGGAGCGGGATTCGGCGCTCCGGTCCATGCTCAGCGCGGTCGATGCGTTGCCCTGAGGGTCGAGATCGACCACGAGGACGCGGTTCCCGTGCATCGCCAGCGACGCGGCCAGGTTGACCGCGGTGGTGGTCTTGCCGACGCCGCCCTTCTGGTTGGCCACACTGATGATGCGGCACTTCCCCGGGCGCGGCCAGGAGTCGTCGCCGTGCCCGCGCACCGACATCGCCACACGGGCGGCGCGCGCTATCGGCGTATCGAACTCCACCTCGGCATCCGGCGCGGAGATCGCGTCGGGGTCCGTTTCACGCGAAACGTCGGTGGCCATGTCTTGGTCCTCCCAGCGAGGCGTTTCATGTGAAACATAGGCGCCGTCGGTCTGGTACTGGGTCACGAATGACTTCACCTCTTCCGTCCGCGCTTCTTCTTGGAGCCACCTGAGGAGCGGCGGGCCTTGGACGCGCCGGAGTGACCACTCTCAGAGGTGACCGTCACGCGAACAACCGTGGTAGCGGGTTCGACTTTACCGCGCCCGACCCGGATCACATCAGCAACGCAGGGGCGTTGTGCCGACAAATCCCCGCGCGCTTCTTCCAGTTCACTCTCGGCCTGCTCTCCCTTGAGCGCCAGCAGACTCCCGCCCTTGCGCAGCAGCGGCAGTGCCCACGAGCCGAGCCGTGCCAGCGGCGCGACGGCGCGAGCGGTGACGACGTCGGCCCGGATCTCCGAGCGCATGTCCTCCGCCCGCCCTCGGCGCACCTCGACATTAGGCAGTTCGAGGTGCTCGATGCATTCCCGAAGGAAGACCGTCCGCCGCAGCAGAGGCTCAAGCAGCGTAACCGAGAGGTCCGGCCGCAAGATGCCCAGGATCACCCCGGGAAGCCCGGCACCCGATCCGATATCGACGACGGTGGCCCCTTCCGGGATCAGCTCTTCGACCACCGCGCAGTTCATCAGATGCCGTTCCCACAAGCGGGGGACCTCGCGCGGACCGATCAGTCCGCGTTCGACACCCGCACCTGCGAGCAAGTCCGCATACCGGCCTACGAGCGGCAGTGCGTCACCGAACAAGTGCTGCGCCTGCTCGGGCGGGGTCACCTTCCCCTCAGCACCCGAGGTCATCAGTCACCACCTTGTCCCTTTCAGACCGGCCAGCGATGAATCGACAGGTCGACATGGAGAGAAATCCCGGGGGTAGATACGAAAGCGCCCCCCACGATCCTATGCGTGAGGGGCGCCTGCGGGAACGTTGTGTTTCACGTGAAACCCGGGTCGGCGGAGTTCCGCATCCGCCGCCGCGGCCGGTCACCGAGGACACCGGGGGTCCAGTGCCATGTCACTCGGCGGGATGGACCACCACGTAGCGGTCGGGCTCCTCGCCCTCCGACTCGCTGCGCAGTCCGGCAGCCGCGACGGCGTCGTGCACGACCTTGCGCTCGAACGGGCTCATCGGCTCGAGTTCCTTCGTCCGCCCCGTCTTCTTGACCTCCGCGGCCGCGTCGCTGCCCACCCGCGAAAGCGTGCGCCGCCGGGAGTCGCGGAAACCGCCGATGTCGAGCATCAGCCGGCTTCGGTTGCCCGTGCTGCGATGCACCGCCAGCCGCGTCAGCTCTTGGAGGGCCTCAAGAACCTCGCCGTTGTCGCCGATGAGCTCGTCGAGTGTTGCACCCACGACCGACACCATCGCACGATCGCCTTCGACGTCCATGTCGATGTCGCCGTCGTAGTCGGCGATGTCCAGCAGGCCCTCGATGTAGTCGGCCGCGACGTCGCCCTCGCGCTCCAACGCCTCGACGTCGACCGCCGCCTCGTCCTCCTTCTGCGGCGCCTCCGCCACGGCGACGCTTCCGCCGTCCGCCTCGTCCTCGTTGCCGTTGCTCACAGCCAACCGTCTCCTAACGTCTGAGGGGCCCTCCGTGAAGACGCGCCTCCAGGGCGTGGTGTGCCTGCGCGCCTCGTACGGAGATCACCCGATAGCCCTAACTAGCCCTTGCGCTGATTGCCGCCGCTGCGCTTGGCCCGCGGCTGCTTCCTCGGCTGCCTACGCTCGATCTTAGGCTCTTCGACCGGCTCTGGCGCGCTCTCTTTGCGCTTGCCGAGCAGCCCCTTGGCGGATCCGTTCGGGGAGGCGGTGGCGTCCGCGGTGTCCGACGCGCCGGCCGTGGCGGGCTTGCGGTAGATGAAGTGCTGCTGGCCCATGGTCCACAGGTTGTTCGTGACCCAGTAGATCAGCACGCCGATGGGCATGCCCAGGCCGAACAGGCCGAAGGCCGGCGCCAGGTACATCATGATCTTCTGCGACTGCGCCATGGGGTTGTCGGGCATCTGCACGGTGCTGCGCTTCATGCTCTGGCGCATCGTGAGGAAGGTCGTTCCGCCCATGATTATGCAGGCGATGACGATCACCGTCTTGGCGATGAACGGATTCGCGCCGTAGTTCGCCAACTCCTGGTTGCTCATCAGGAACTGCGCCGCCAGCGGGGCGTGGAAGATCGCCGCGTTCTGGGCGCTCTCGACCAGGCTTGGGGTGAAGCCGTAGTTGGCATTGCCCTGGGCGACGTTGCGCAGCACGTTGAACAGCGCGAAGAAGACCGGCATCTGCAGCAGCAGCGGGAGGCAGCCCATCAGGGGGTTGGTGCCGCTCTCCTGGTAGAGCTTCATCTGCTCTTGCTGAAGGCGCTGCTTGTCGTTCTTGTAGCGCTCCCGCACCTTCATCAGCTGCGGCTGCATGTCCTGGATCTTGCGCTGCGTCTGCATCTGCTTGACGAACAGCGGAACCATGATCAGCCGCATCAGGATCGTCAGAGCGACGATGGACAGGCCCCACGCCCAGCCGCTATCGGGGTTGAACCCGACGGTCGTCAAGGCGGAGTGGATGTGGATCAGCACCCAGCCGACGATGTTGTAAAGCCAGTCCAGCACCGGCCAACTCCCTCTTCCTTCGGTTCGGCTACTGCCCCGGTGGTTCCGGTGCGGTGCCCGGTTCGACGATCGGCTCGGCCCCCTGCCCGGCGGCACCGCTGCGCTGCGGGACGGGGTCGAGGCCGCCGGGATGGAAAGGATGGCAACGGGCGAGTCGGCGTAGGGTCAGCCAGAGCCCGCGCGGTGCGCCATGGACGCGCAGCGCCTCTACCGCATAATGGCTGCATGACGGGTAGAAGCGGCATATATCGGGGGGAAGCAGCGGGCTGATGAAGCGCTGGTAGCCGCGGATGGGCAGCACCAGGGCTTTCGCCGCCCGGCTCGGAGTCTCTTCGGTCATGAATCCGCCAGATCCCCGCCGCCGCGCGCTTTCTCCGGTGCACCGGGCCCCTTGCGACGGCGTGTCGCGTGCTTGCGGGGGCGCGTCGCCGAGGCGATGGCACCGTCGAGTTGCGCGGCCAGCGTGTCGTATCCCAGGGACGCGGACAGGGGTTTGGCCCGCACTACTAGCAGGCTACCCGGAGGAAGCTGCCCGATCCTCGCCCGCATCAGGTGGCGGAGGCGGCGCTGAACCCGCTTGCGGGTCACCGCGTTGCCCACAGGCTTGCCGACCGCGAAACCCACGCGCGGCGGAACCGCGGCCTCCCGCTCCCGGGCCGAGGGCGCCAGATAGGCGACGCTGAGCGCCTCGCGTCCGGCGCGCCGACCGGACCGCAGCACGGTGGTGAACTCGGCGCTGCGGCGCATGCGGTTCTGTGGCGACAACATCGGATCGGATCCTCGGCGGCTTGAGCGCACAACGAAGGCCGGCTGCCGCAGGGACAGCCGGCCCGCAGGTCGATCGGTCGACCGTGGCCGTTAGTGGCTCACGGTCAGCCGCGCGCGCCCCTTCTTACGGCGCGCTGCGATGACAGCGCGTCCCGCACGGGTCCGCATGCGCAGCCGGAAACCATGAACCTTGGCGCGGCGCCGGTTGTTCGGCTGAAACGTACGCTTGCTCACTGCAGGCTCCAGGGGCGTGTAATCGAAGTACTACGGCTGCCCCACGGCAGCGGGGCACGGTATCTGCGCTCTCCGGCACCGAAGGGCGTTGCGAAAGGTCCGCACGGGGCCCTTAAGCGAGGGCGGGCCGACGGCGCCACAGGCCGCCGCGGCGGTGCGCTGCGGCACCGCCGCAAGCGCAGACCGATGACGGCCCAAGCATACCGAACATACGGCCCGCTCCCGCACCGGTCAAATCCACCACCGCGGCCACCAGCGACGACGCTCACACTCACAGACCCGCGGACGGGTTTTCCCGAGGCTGTGGATAACTTCGCGACATGTTCTCCACAGGCTGTGCATCAGCCGCAGCCGCCCCTAAGCTGTGGAAAACGCGCGGTCCGCGGCCGACAGTGCCCATGCCCCTCTGCGGAGCGGTGTCCACAGCCTGTGGGCACGTACCGCAACCCCTGTGATCTGCGAACTGTGGATAACCCGCCGTCCGTGGACGGTGTCTGGGAAGCTGTGCAAAAGCACGTGGACAACGTGTGGATCACGCCTCGGAGTTGTGGAAACACACCGCGTCGGGGGTCATCCGCTCCTTACCGCTCCGCGTTCCTCTGTACACAACCGATCCACAGAACACCGCAGGTTACCCACAAGACGGCGTGTTGTGGACCGGCAGCGCGGCCCCGTCCCGCACCCGGCCACGCAACCGCGACAATGGAACGTCGGGCTCCGGCGCCCGCACCGTCGACGACGACCCGAACCGCTCTACGGCGCATCGAGGAGACCAGTGAGAAGGGGACGAACCATGGCAGGTCACCGTGTCTGAGGCACAGGTCAACCTCGCAATGGTGTGGCCGAGCGTGCTCAACAGCCTCGACAACAGCACTCTCCCCCCGCAGCAGCGCGCGTGGCTGCCCCAGACCCGCCCACTCGGTCTGATCGAGGACACCGCGCTGCTGGCCGCTCCCAACGAGTTCGCCAAGGAGGTACTGGAGACCCGCCTGCGCCCGGCGATCAGCCAGGCGCTCTCCAGCGAGCTCGGCCGTGAGATCCGGGTGGCGGTGACCGTCGACCCCACCGCGGTGCAGCCGCCCCCGCCCGCCGCCCCGCCCGCGGGCGCCGGCTACACACCGCCCTCCCCCGACCCCGCGGCGGGCTCCGCCCCGCCCGCGTCCGCCTCGGGGCCTTCGCAGCAGCCGACCATCGCACCCGAGGACCTGCCGGGCTCCCCGTCGGCCACCGAGGAGGTGCCCGACGGCCAGTTCGGGCAGCCGGGCCAGGACGAGACCGCCAGGCACCAGCAGCACGGCCAGCACGAGCACCAGCAACCGCCGGCACCGCAGGGCCGAGCGGATCAGCGGCCCAGCGCCTATCCCGCGCCCGAGCCGCCGCGGACCGAAGCACACGGCTTCGGCCCCGGTCCCGGCGCGGACAGCACCTACACGGCGGGCGACGACCTGCTCGCCCCGCGCCGCGATCCCGGCGCCCATGAGTACCGGCCGTCCCCTCCGCGGACCGAACCCCAGCAGCAGGGCGGCCGGCCCCACCCGGCCCAGCCCTCCGCCGCCGATTGGGACGCGCCGAACCGCTGGGAGACGCCGGCCTGGGAAACCGGGACGTCGTGGCAGCAACCGCAGGACGCTCAGGGGCAGGAGCGACAGGAGCCGAATCCCGCCGCATCCGTGCCCGAGGACGAGCCGCGGCCCGACGCCTCCGACTCGGGCGGCGACACCGAGGCCGTGCAGGGAGCCGCTCCCCCGCCGCCGACGCCGGCGGCACCCGACACGTCGGGGGGCAACCAGCCGCACACCTCTGCGGAGCCCGCACGGCTGAATCCCAAGTACACCTTCGACACCTTCGTCATAGGCTCCAGCAACAGGTTCGCCCACGCGGCCGCGGTCGCGGTGGCCGAGGCACCGGCCAAGGCCTACAACCCCCTGTTCATCTACGGCGGTTCGGGCCTGGGGAAAACGCATCTGCTGCACGCCATCGGCCACTACTCCCAGCGGCTCTACGACGGCGCCCGCGTGCGCTACGTGAGCTCGGAGGAGTTCACCAACGAGTTCATCAACTCCATCCGCGACGGCAAGGCCGACGGCTTCCGGCGGCGCTACCGCGACATCGACGTCCTCCTGGTCGACGACATCCAGTTCCTGGAGAACAAGGAGCAGACGCAGGAGGAGTTCTTCCACACCTTCAACACGCTGCACAACTCCAACAAGCAGATCGTGATCTCCAGCGACCGCCCGCCCAAGCAGCTGGTCACGCTGGAGGACCGGCTGCGCAACCGGTTCGAGTGGGGACTGATAACCGACGTCCAGCCGCCCGAGCTGGAGACCCGGATCGCGATTCTGCGCAAGAAGGCCGCCCAGGAAGGACTGGCCGCGCCGCCCGAGGTGCTGGAGTTCATCGCCAGCAAGATCGCCACCAACATCCGGGAGCTGGAGGGCGCGCTGATCCGCGTCACCGCCTTCGCCAGCCTCAACCGGCAGTCGGTGGACCTGCACCTGACCGGGATCGTCCTCAAGGACCTGATCCCCGACGACGAGGGTCCAGAGATCACCGCCTCGGCCATCATGGCCCAGACCGCTTCCTACTTCGGGCTGAGCTCGGAGGACCTGTGCGGTACGTCTCGCTCGCGCGTGCTGGTCACCGCGCGGCAGATCGCCATGTACCTGTGCCGCGAGCTCACCGACCTGTCGCTGCCCAAGATCGGCCAGCAGTTCGGCCGCGACCACACCACGGTGATGCACGCCGACCGCAAGATCCGCTCGCTCATGGCCGAGCGCCGGTCCATCTACAACCAGGTCACCGAGTTGACCAACCGCATCAAGCAGCAGTCGCGCAACGGGTGAGGGTCCGGTCCGCCCCTGCCGGGCCGGGCCGGCTGCCGCTGCTCCTGCCGCCGCGGAAAATTCTCGTGCCGATTTCACGGCGATCCAACCGGAGTTATCCCCAAGGTGACCGGATTGTCTGTGGAAAACCGGTGGATAACCCTGCGGATAACCGACCGATTCCGGTGGACAACTTGGGGACGGATTGGGGACGGCCTGTGGGCCGAGGACGCCGCCCGTCTCGCCGGGTCTCCCAGGCCCTGTGGGTATCCGGTGGATAACCTGTGGAGCGCCCGTGGATAACCTGTGGATCGGTTGTGCAGCCCCGATGGCCGTCCACAGCGCGCCGAGTTCTCCCCAAGCTCCGCCCACAGGGCCGGTGGACAAAAATTTCGGGGATGACCTGCGAATACAATGGTTATCCACACTATCCACAGCCCCTACTACTACGACGCCACCATTTATCTCTCAGTGCCTTGGTAAAACAGCTGAGCCCCGGATCTGTGGATGAACGAACCTCCGGCCCCATCCGGTGAGCCGGACGCCGCCGAGGGGTTCGGCGATCGGGTGTGGTGGGCAGCGGGGGCGGGTGAATCCGGGTACCGTGTGAAGCCGTCCCCGTGACGCGACCGGTGCCACCGCCGCGACACCGCCCCCAGCACTCACAGGGGCCACCTGGTTTCGAGGAAAGTGAGTCGGATAGTGAAGTTCCGGGTCGAACGTGACGTACTGGCCGACGCCGTCGCCTGGACCGCCCGTAGCCTGCCGTCCCGGCCGTCGGTTCCGGTACTGGCCGGCATGCTGCTGGACGCCACCGCAGACGAGGGCGGCCGGCTGAGGCTCTCCAGCTTCGACTACGAGGTCTCCGCACAGGTCTCGGTGGACATCGACGCCGAGGAGGCGGGGACCACCCTGGTCTCGGGCCGCCTGCTCGCCGAGATCACGCGCAATCTGCCTCCCCAGACTGTGGAGATCAGCACCGATGGCGCCAAGGTCGTGGTCACCTGCGGCAGCGCGAAGTTCACACTGCTGACCCTGCCTGTGGAGGACTATCCCTCGCTTCCGGCGATGCCCGAGCAGACCGGCTCGATCGGCAGCGACGCCTTCGCCGCCGCGGTCGGCCAGGTCGCTGTCGCGGCGGGACGCGACGACACGCTGCCGATGCTCACCGGTGTGCGGATCGAGATCGAGGGCGACACCGTCACGCTGGCCTCGACCGACCGCTACCGCCTGGCGGTGCGCGAGCTTCCCTGGAAGCCGGAGAATCCCGACGTCTCCGCCGTCGCGCTGGTCCCGGCCAAGACCCTCGCCGACACCGCCAAGTCGCTGACGAGCGGAGCCGAGGTATCCATCGCACTGGCCAACGCCGAGAGCGGCGAGGGCATGATCGGCTTCGAGGGCGGCGGCCGCCGCACCACCACGCGCCTGCTCGACGGCGAGTTCCCCAAGTACCGCGCGCTGCTGCCCGACTCGTTCAACTCGGTGGCCGAGGTCCAGCGCGGCGAGTTCATCGAAGCGGTCAAGCGCGTCTCCCTGGTCGCCGAGCGCAACACGCCGCTGCGCCTGGCCTTCAGCGAGGGCCAGCTCGTGCTGGAGGCCGGAACCGGCGACGAGGCACAGGCTGTGGAGGCTCTGGACGCGTCCCTGGACGGCGACGAGGTCCAGATCGCCTTCAACTCCGCGTTCCTGCTCGACGGCCTTTCGGCGATCGACTCCGACGTCGCCCGGCTGCAGTTCACGACCTCGACCAAACCGGCGATCATCACGGGCAAGCCCGCCGACGACGAGGCGACCGCCGACTACCGCTACCTGATCATGCCGGTCCGGCTGTCGGGCTGACATCGCCGGCGAGCGCACACCGATCCAGGTCGTATTAGGGGGATGACACACTCATGCAACTAGGGATGGTCGGACTGGGCAAGATGGGCGGCAACATGGCCGGTCGCCTGCGCGACAAGGGCCACGAGGTCGTCGGATTCGACTTCGACCCCGAGTTGCGCGACGTGGCCAGCCTGGCCGAGCTCGCCCAGCGGCTCGCGGCCCCGCGGACGATCTGGCTGATGGTGCCCGCGGGCGACCCCACCCGGGAGACCATCGACCAGCTCGCCGAAGTGCTGGAGTCCGGCGACCTCATCATCGAGGGCGGCAACTCCCACTACGCCGACGACCGCAAGTGCGCCGAAGCGCTGCGCGAGCGCGGGATCGCCTACGTCGACGCGGGCGTGAGCGGCGGCGTGTGGGGCCGCCAGGAGGGCTACGGCATCATGGTCGGCGGCGAGCCCGAGGACGTCGCGCGCGCCGAGCCGATCTTCACCGCGCTGACCCCCGACGACGGCGGTTACGTGACCGCGGGCGGCGTCGGCGCCGGCCACTTCGTCAAGATGGTGCACAACGGCATCGAGTACGGCATGATGCAGGCCTTCGCCGAGGGCTACGAGCTGATGGCCGCCTCCGACATCGTCGACGACGTCCCCGGAACCTTCGACAGCTGGCGCCAGGGCACGGTGGTGCGCTCCTGGCTGCTCGACCTGCTCGTGCGCGCCCTGCGCGAGGACCCCGGGCTCGAATCCATCCGGGGCTATGCCCAGGACTCCGGCGAGGGCCGGTGGACGGTGCAGGCCGCGGTGGACCACGCCGTCCCCGCGCCGGTGATCTCCGCGGCGCTGTTCGCGCGTTTCGCCTCCCGCCAGGACGACAGCCCGGCGATGAAGGTGGTCGCCGCGCTGCGCAACCAGTTCGGTGGGCACGAGGTCACCAGCTCCGGCGACGATCCCGAGCAGACGCCCGGGAGCTGACCGCTCCCCCGCCGCCCGGCCGCCGTTTCGGGCGGGCGCGCCCGGGTCTGTCGCCGGGGCGCGGTTGACTGGACTTGGGCTCCGGTCGGCTCCGGCACATCACCGCGACCGACCGGGCGCTCCGGGTTTCACGTGAAACCGAAGAACCCGTGCGGCTCGCCGCCGGCCATCGGCGTTCCCGGGCACCAGGAGAGGTCGGATGTACGTTTCCCATTTGCAGCTGGCCGACTATCGATCGTACGAGTCGGTTCACCTGGAGCTCGGCCCCGGGATCAGTACCTTCGTCGGCCCCAACGGACAAGGCAAGACCAACCTCGTCGAGGCGATCGGCTACGTCGCCACACTGGGCAGCCACCGCGTGGCCACCGACTCGCCGCTGGTCCGCAAGGGAGCCGAACGCGCGATCGTGCGCGCCGCCATCGTCAAGGACGAGCGCCAGGCCGCCGTCGAACTGGAGATCAACCCCGGTAAGGCGAACCGTGCGCGGCTCAACCGGGCGCCCGCCACCCGCCCCCGCGAGGTGCTGGGGGTGCTGCGTACGGTCCTGTTCGCGCCTGAGGACCTTTCCCTGGTCAAGGGCGACCCCGGTGAACGGCGGCGCTTCCTCGACGAACTGCTCGTCGCCCGCACCCCCCGAATGGCGGGGGTGCGCTCCGACTACGAACGCGTCCTCAAGCAGCGCAACGCACTGCTCAAGTCCGCATCGGCCCAGTTCTTCAAGCGCGCCGAGCCCGACCTGTCGACCCTGGAAGTGTGGAACGAGCACCTCGCCGTCGCCGGCGCGGAGCTGCTGGCAGCACGTCTGGCCCTGGTCGCCGAACTCCAGCCGCTGGTGGCCAAGGCCTACGGGGAGCTCACGACCGCCGGCGGCCCGCCGGTGCTGCAGTACCGCTCCTCGGCGTCCGACTCGGACGAGCAGCCGCCGGCCGACCGCGAGCAGCTCGCACAGCTGCTGCGCGACGCCCTGGCCGAGGCCCGCGTGCAGGAGCTGCAGCGCGGCGTCAGCCTCGTCGGTCCGCACCGCGACGACCTGCATCTGCGCCTGGACGAGCTCCCCGCGAAGGGTTACGCGAGCCAGGGCGAGTCCTGGTCCTACGCGCTGGCGCTGCGCCTGGCGGGCTTCGAGCTGCTTCGTGCCGACGGGGACGACCCGGTGCTGCTGCTCGACGACGTCTTCGCCGAACTCGACTCCGAGCGCCGCAGGCGCCTGGCCGAGCACGTGCGCCACGCCGAGCAGGTGCTCGTCAGCGCAGCCGTCGCCGAGGACATCCCGCCGGAGCTGCAGGGAGCCCGGTTCCGCGTCGTCGAAGGGGGAATCGAACGTGAGTGAGGACGCCCCGGAGCCCTCCTCGGCCGGAGAGCCGTCCGCGCCCAGCGGCGCCGATCTCGCTCGCCAGGCGCTGGCCCAGGCTAAGGCCGCCGCCCGCGAGCGGGGCGCCTCCCCTGAGCAGCGCCCCCGCCCTGTGCGTCGCAGGTCGGGACGTTCGCGCAACGAGCCGCAGCTGTTCGGCGACGCCGTACGCGCCTGGCTGGTCGAGCACGGCTTGCAGGAGCAGGTCGCGATCGGCGGCGTTTTCGGCCGGTGGAACGAGATCGTCGGCGACTACAACGCCCAGCACCTGCGCCCGGTCTCCTACGAGGCCGGTGAGCTGGTCGTCGCCGCGGATTCGGCGACCATGGCCGCCCATGCCCGCGCGATGGTGCGCGACCTGCTGCGCAGGCTCAACGAGGAGCTCGGCCACGGCACGGTGACATCCATCAAGGTTCAGGCCCCCGGACGCAGCCGCGGTCCCGGGCCGCGGCGGGTCCGTTGACCGCTCGGTGATCGCGGCCTCACCGGACGTTGACCGGCGGTTGAAAAAGGGGGATGCCGCTCAACGGCGCTGAACGGCGCGGGGAATTGTCGACGGGGGTGCTCGCGTGTAGGGAGTCCGCTCCCGGTCTGTTCACTCGTTCTCGGGCGGCACAGCGCCGCGGATGCCACTTTCCAGTCGTGCGCGCGGTATCATGTACGTAGTTCTTCGGACGCTTCCGCCGGTATAGCCCGCCCCAAGAGGAGAGGGCGGTGTGAGACGGGGCGGTAGGCGATGTCCAGGCGCAGGATGTACCGGCGGTGCATATGCGTGCTGCGTGGCGTACGGCCCGGTTGACCTCCCCATGTCCTGGGGGCACCGGACGGGACGCGTCCCCAGCAGGAGGGTGTTTCCACTTGGCCTACGACGCTTCAGCGATCACGATTCTTGAAGGGCTCGAGGCGGTACGCAAACGCCCCGGCATGTACATCGGGTCGACCGGTGAGCGCGGCCTCCACCATCTGGTCTACGAGGTTGTGGACAACTCGGTCGACGAGGCGCTTGCGGGATTCGCCAGCGCCATCGAGGTGACCCTGCAAGCCGACGGCGGTGTGCGCGTGGCCGACAACGGCCGCGGTATGCCCGTCGACATCCACCCGGTCGAGAACCGTCCCGCGGTGGAGGTCATCCATACCACGCTGCATGCGGGCGGCAAGTTCGACGGCAAGTCCTACGCGGTCTCGGGCGGTCTGCACGGCGTGGGCGTCACCGTGGTCAACGCGCTGTCGTCGCGCCTGGAGATCGAGATCTGCCGCGACGGCAACGTCTGGCGGCAGAGCTACAGCACCGCGCGCCCCGTCGCGCCCCTCGAGCGCGGGGAGGAGACCTCCGAGACCGGTACCCAGACCGTCTTCTGGGCCGACGACACGATCTTCGAGAGCACCACCTACAGCTTCGAGACCCTCGCGCGGCGCATGCAGGAGATGGCGTTCCTGAACAAGGGACTGTCCATCACCATTCGCGACGAACGCCCGGAGTTCGTCGGCGACACCCCGCTGGTGCACACCTACCACTACGAGAACGGCATCTCGGACTTCGTCGCGCACATCAACACGACGAAGGAGCCCGCCCACGCCTCGATCATCGGCTTCGAGGAGGAGGGCGAGGGGATCTCCACCGAGATCTCGATGCAGTGGAACCAGTCGTTCACCTCCTCGGTGCACACCTTCGCCAACACCATCAACACGGCCGAGGGCGGCACGCACGAGGAGGGGTTCCGCACCGCGCTGACGTCGGTGGTCAACCGGTACGCGCGCGAGCAGAAGCTGCTGCGGGAAAAGGACGACAACCTCACCGGCGACGACATCCGCGAGGGCCTCACCGCCATCATCTCGGTCAAGCTCGCCGATCCCCAGTTCGAGGGCCAGACCAAGACCAAGCTGGGCAACACCGAGGCGAAGTCGTTCGTCCAGCGCGTCACCCACGAGCACCTGCGCGACTGGTTCGAACGCAACCCCGGTGAGGCCAAGGACGTCGTCACCAAGGCCAGCCAGGCGGCCCGCGCCCGCATAGCCGCGCGCCAGGCGCGCGACCTGACCCGGCGCAAGACCCTGCTGGAGTCCACCTCCCTGCCGGGCAAGCTCTCGGACTGCCAGTCCACCGAGCCGGAGAAGTCCGAGGTCTACATCGTCGAGGGCGACTCCGCCGGCGGCTCGGCCAAGGGCGGGCGCGACCCGCACTACCAGGCGATCCTGCCCATCCGCGGCAAGATCCTCAACGTCGAGAAGTCGCGCATCGACAGGATCCTCAAGAACAACGAGGTCCAGGCGATCATCACCGCCCTGGGTACCGGCATCCACGACGACTTCGACGCCTCCAAGCTGCGGTACCACAAGATCATCCTGATGGCCGACGCCGACATCGACGGCCAGCACATCCGCACGCTCCTGCTCACGCTGCTGTTCCGGTTCATGAAGCCGCTGATCGAGGCGGGTTACGTCTACCTCGCGCAGCCGCCGCTCTACAAGATCAAGTGGGACCAGCGCGGCGGCGACGCCGACTACGCCTACTCCGATCGCGAGCGCGACGAACTGGTCGCCGCCGGCATCGCCGCCGGCAAGCGCGACCCCCGGCCGCGCGACCTCGTGCAGCGCTTCAAGGGCCTGGGCGAGATGAACGCGAAGGAGCTGTGGGAGACCACGATGGATCCCGACGGCCGCGTTCTGCTCCAGGTGAACCTCGACGACGCCGCGCAGGCCGACGAGATGTTCAGCGTGCTCATGGGCGAGGACGTCGAGTCGCGGCGCTCCTTCATCCAACGCAACGCCCGGGACGTCCGCTTCCTCGACATCTGACGCCGGCACATCCCCGACGGCAGCGAACGACTCAGCAGAAAAGGATCGACATCCAGTGACGGATGCGAACACACCGGAAGCTCCGGAAGAGGCCGAAGGCCCGCGCCAGCGCGTCGAGCCGGTCGACATCCAGGTCGAGATGCAGCGCAGCTACCTGGATTACGCGATGTCGGTCATCGTCGGCCGCGCGCTGCCCGACGTGCGCGACGGCTTGAAGCCCGTGCATCAGCGGGTGCTCTACGCGATGTACGACGGCGGGTACCGGCCCGACCGCGGCTACTTCAAGTGCGCCCGTGTCGTCGGCGACGTGATGGGCAATTACCACCCGCACGGCGACAGCGCCATCTACGACACCCTGGTGCGCCTCGCCCAGTCGTGGTCGATGCGGATGCCGCTGGTCGACGGCAACGGCAACTTCGGCTCCCCCGGCAACGACCCCGCCGCGGCCATGCGCTACACCGAGTGCAAGCTCGCGCCGCTGGCCATGGAGATGCTGCGGGACATCGACAAAGAGACCGTCGACTTCCGGCCCAACTACGACGGCCGCTCCCAGGAGCCCGTCGTACTTCCCTCACGCATCCCCAACCTGCTGGTGAACGGCTCCGCCGGCATCGCGGTGGGCATGGCCACCAACATCCCGCCGCACAACCTGCGCGAGGTCGCCGACGGAGTCCAGTGGTTCCTGGCCAACCCCGAGGCATCCGACGAAACCCTGCTGGACGAGCTGATCGCCCGGGTCAAGGGTCCCGACTTCCCCACCAACGGGCTCATCGTGGGCCGCCGCGGCATCGAGGAGGCCTACCGCACCGGGCGCGGCTCGATCACCATGCGCGCGGTCGTGGAGGTCGAGGAGGACTCGCGGGGGCGCCAGACGCTCGTCGTCACCGAGCTGCCCTACCAGGTCAACCCGGACAACCTCGCGCTGAAGATCGCCGAGCTGGTCAAGGACGGCAAGATCTCCGGCATCGCCGACGTCAAGGACGAGAGCAGCGGTCGCACCGGCCAGCGCCTGGTCATCGTGCTCAAGCGCGACGCCGTCGCCAAGGTCGTCCTCAACAACCTGTACAAGCACACCCAGCTGCAGGAGACCTTCGGCGCGAACATGCTCGCGCTGGTCGACGGCGTGCCGCGCACGCTGCGGCTGGACCAGCTCATCCGGTACTGGGTCGGGCACCAGATCGACGTCATCGTCCGCCGCACGCGCTACCTGCTGCGCAAGGCCGAGGAGCGCGCCCACATTCTGCGGGCGCTGCTGCGCGCCATCGACCGCATCGACGAGGTCATCGCGCTCATCCGCGGCAGCGCGTCGGCCGACGAGGCCAAGACCGGCCTGATGGGGCTCCTGGAGATCGACGACGTCCAGGCGCGGGCGATCCTGGACATGCAGCTGCGCAAGCTCGCCGCCCTGGAGCGCCAGGCGCTCACCACCGAGTACGACGAGCTGATGGCTCAGATCGACGACTACAACGACATCCTGGCCTCGCCGGAGCGGCAGCGCCGGATCGTCGGGGACGAACTCCGCGAGATCGTCGAGAAGTACGGCGACGAGCGCCGCACGCACATCATCCCTTTCGAGGGGGATATGCGTATGGAGGACTTCATCGCCGAGGACGACGTGGTCGTCACGATCACCCGCGGCGGCTACGCGAAGCGCACCCGGCTCGACGGCTACCGCGCGCAGAAGCGCGGCGGCAAGGGCGTACGTGGAGCTCAGCTGCGGCAGGACGACATCGTCCAGCACTTCTTCGTCACCACCACGCACAACTGGATCCTGTTCTTCACGAACAAGGGGCGCGTCTACCGCATCAAGGCCTACGAGCTGCCCGAGGCGGCCCGTGACGCCCGCGGCCAGCACGTCGCCAACCTGATGGAGTTCCAGCCCGACGAGGAGATCACCCAGGTCATGGCGCTGCGCGGGTACGACGACGCGCCGTACCTGGTGCTGGCCACCCGTCAGGGACTGGTGAAGAAGTCGCGGCTGGAGGACTTCGACTCCTCCCGTTCGGCCGGAATCATCGCCATCAACCTGCGCGACGACGACGAGCTGATCTCGGCGCGGCTGGTCTTCGCCACCGACGACCTGCTGCTGATCAGCGGCGACGCCCAGGCGATCCGGTTCCCCGCCTCCGACGAGTCCCTGCGGCCGATGGGGCGCGCCACCAGCGGCGTCATCGGGATGCGCTTCCAGGAAGGCGAGTACCTGCTCAGCATGGACGTCGTCCGGGAGTCCGACGGGCCCGCCGACGTGCTGGTCGCCACCGAGGGCGGCTATGCCAAGCGGACACCGGCTGACCAGTACCCGGTGCAGAACCGCGGCGGCAAGGGCGTGCTGACGGCCAAGGTCGTCGAGACGCGCGGAAGGCTTGTGGGCGCGCTGATGGTCTCGCCGGAGAAGGACGAGGTCTTCGCGATCACGTCGGCCGGCGGGGTGATCCGTACCCACTGCTCGCAGGTCAAGCAGTCGGGCCGGGCGACCATGGGAGTGCGGCTGATGAATCTGGACGAGGGCAACCAGGTGGTGGCCGTCGCCCGCAACGCCGAGGCCGACGAGGACCAGGTCGAGGAGGTCGCGGCCGCCGCGACCCAGACCGGGGCCGAGGGCGCGTCCGGTGAGCTGGAGGCCGACCCGGTCGAGACGGGCGGCGGCACCGAGGGATCGGAAGACGAGGAGTCCTGAGGTTCTGACGGAGTGCCGGAATCGCGCTGAGATTCGCGCGTAGCCGGGCGCCCGTAGACTCCTCGGTACGACCGAAAAGCACCGCGGAGGGCGGTATCGGCCGCCCTCCGCGTGCTGTTTCGGCCGACCGACGAATCGGGCATAGAGTTTGCCCCCGTGGCAGTGGCGTCCGCCGGTGCGGAGGCGGCCGCGAATCGATCCCCCTTGACCCTGTTCCACCGTCACAAGGAAAGTCCAGCGGTAACGTGGCTATGTCTGACAACACGCAACGGCAGTCCACCGCCCACGATCAGTCCGCGGCGGACGGCGTGAGCACGGAATCGACGACCGCAGAATCGGATCAGGCCGCCACAGCCCGAGACCAGGGCGGAGACACCTCCGCCGGATCCTCCGGGGACGCGTCCAGCGGCTCTTCGGGCTCTTCGGGCGCGTCGAAGGGCGGCAAGGGCAAGACCGGCGCATCCGAGCGGTCGAAGCAGGACGACCGGAAGCCGTCCGCGGGATCGAAGAGCGACTCCGCGAAGCAGGGGTCGGGCTCCGGCGGTACCGGATCGGCGAAGACCGGCGGGAAGTCGGAGAGCGCGAAGCCGGAGAGCGGCGATTCGGCCGGCTCGAAGAGCGAGAGCGGCGCGACGGAGAACGCGAAGAAGGGCGGTCCGAGCGCCGCCTCCTCCGCGTCCTCGGGTACGGCTGCCGGGGGTGCGTCGAAGGACGGGAAGGATGCCGCCGCCACGGACGCGGCGAGCGAGCAGAGCGCGAAGGCGGCTGCCGAGGACTCCACGGGAGCCGGCAGCTCCGCAGACAGCAAGGACTCCACCGGTTCGGACGGCGCTGCGAAGTCCACGGCCTCGGGGGGCTCCGCTAGCTCGACGAAGTCCGCGGACTCCACGAGCTCCGCGAAAACCACGGCCGCGGAGACGGCCACGACCGGGGGCGCGGCCGAGAGCTCCCCCTCCGCGGGGAAAGGCTCGGGAAGCGCCGCCGGTGGCCGGAAGGCGGACGCCTCCAGCACGAAGTCCGACACGGCGCCCGGTTCGTCGTCGGCGTCGGGAAGCGCGGACTCCGCGAAGGGCGGTGCCGCGAAGCCGGGCACCGGGTCCGGCGGTGCGGCTGCCGACAAGTCGACGAGGACGCCTGGCGACACATCGACTGTGAGCGCCTCGGCCGATTCCGCGGACAAGTCCGCCACGGGGTCGGGCTCGGGATCGCCCTCGACCGGTTCGGCCTCCTCAGGCCGGACCTCCAGCACGTCGTCCTCGTCGACCGGATCCGCCTCCTCCCCCGCCGCCAAGTCCGCAGGCGCAGGCGCGGGAGCCGGCGCCGCAGGCGCGAGCGGGAGCACCGGCTCCTCCTCCACGGGCGGAAGCGGCTCTGCCGGCGGGGCGTCGGCGAAGTCCGCGACCCCTGCCGACTCCGCGAGGGTCACGTCGTCGACCGCTTCCGGCGCCGGAAGCGGCGCGGGCTCCGGCTCCGGTTCGAGAAGCGGGACGGCGAAGCCCGCCGGATCGTCCGCGGCGGCCGGCTCTTCGGCGAGCAAAACGGGTAAGAGCTCTCAGGGGGGCTCGGGAACGCAGAGCACACCGCGCGGATCGAGCGGTTCCGCCGGTACGGCTTCGGGGAGCGAGTCGGCCGGCAACAGCGATTCATCGGCGAGCACGTCCCCCGCGAAGGCGAAGGCCGAGCAAAGGGGAGTGTCGATGATGGCGCCGAACGGTCCCGCGACCACGGTCAAGGCCAGCAAGTCCACGCGCAAGGCCCACCTGTCGGTGAGCCGCGTGGAGCCGTGGTCGGTGATGCGGTTCAGCTTCGTCATCTCGCTGGTGTGCTTCATCATCCTGTTCGTCGCCGTGGTGGTGCTCTACGGCATCCTCTCGGGCCTGGGCGTCTTCAGCGCGATCACCGACCTGATCACCTCCCTCACCGAAGGGGGCGAGGGCGACGAACTCAACCTCCAGCCCGAGTCGTGGTTCTCGCCGAGCCGGGTTCTGGGCTACACCGCCCTCATCGGAGCCTTGAACATCATCCTGATCACGTCGCTGTCCACGATCGGCGCCATGCTTTACAACCTGGCTGCCGACCTCGTCGGAGGCTTCGACATCACGCTCTCCGAGACCGAGTAGCACCCCCGGGCGGCACCGGCCCGCCCGCAGTCCCGAACATCTCCTGTAAGGCGTTAGAGTGGAAACGAGGGGACACGGCCACCCGTGCGGTGGCCCGGAACCCGACTACGGCCTCGACCTGGTTCGCCCTGATAGTTCGAGTGCGGTAGAGTTCCACCCGGAACGCGGGCGTATAGCTCAGTCGGTTAGAGCGCATCCCTGATAAGGATGAGGCCCCAGGTTCAAGTCCTGGTACGCCCACTCGTTTATGCAGATCAGAGCCTGGTTTCCGCTGTGCGGGAGCCAGGCTCTTGCTTGTTCGGTCGTCCTTCGACCGTGAGGACGACCCGGTAGCGCCCGTCAGGGCGCGGTTGCGTGGGGCAGCAAGCGGCAGGCACCGGATCGTGGTGGGTGGACGAGTACTCCTTGGAGACGTCACCCTTTCGGACGAGGCTGTCCGTCTCGTCGTGGTCCCATTCGGTGCCGCGGGCGTTGGTGGCCTGGTCGGCATTGTTGTAGCTGAACTCGTCGTCGCCAGCGGTGCGGAGCTGATCGCCGGCGTCGTCGTAGGCGCGATCTTCCTCGCCGTTGGATGCGATCCGGTTCAGCGCGTCGTAGGTCGGTTCACCGTTTTCGCCGTCGACGGATAGTGGGCGGTTCGTCTCGGCCGCCCACGACCTCAGGAGCGGACGGCGGCCACGACGATGTCCTCGACCTGGCCGACGATGATCGCGCGGTTCTCCTCGAACTCGGGATCGCTCACGCGGTCGCCGGAGCCGAAGTGCAGGATCGGGGTGTGGACGTGGCCGGCCGGGATGTCCAGGCCCGTAGCGTCGCGCAGCAGGGTGTTGCGGTAGGCGATCTCGTTGGAGAGATAGCTGCCTCCGCCGCCGGCCCGCGCCTCGGATCCGGGGGTGGGCCCGTCGGGGCGCATCACGGGTTCGGTCTCACCCGCGGGGATCTCGGTCACCTGGGTGTTGTCGATCACCGGGAACGGTTCCCCGGTGGTCTCCTCGACGATCGCGGAGCGGTCGAGGGAGGAGCCCGACCACTGCGGCTGCGGGGTGAGGGTGGGGACACCGTCGGGGATGGGGATCATCCCTTCCTCACCGACCCGCTCGTTGTCTGCGGAGCCGCCACGCCAGGCGCCGTTGTGGGCCTCAAGGTCGAACCGGCCCTCCCTGCCCTGGCTGACGGTGATGACCGCATCCGCCGGCCGGTCACCGGTGTAGTGCGGCAGGAGGGCCTGCTCGACCATGCCATCGGCGAAGTCGCGCCAGCGCACCGGGAAGAGCATGGCCTCGACCACCGCGGCGCCGTCGCCGGTCTCGACCACCGTCCCGTCCAGAGCGAGGGCGGCCGCGCCGGAGGGGTTGGCCTGGCGGATGTCGTAGTCGAGCTGGAACGGGTCGAACCCGGTCACGACGATGTGGGGCTTCTCGGACCGCCCGTGGCCCTGAGGGATATCCGTGTCGTCGTGGCCTCGGGAGCGGCGCTCCAGCTCGGCCACGAGCTCGGCGCGCTCGGTGTCGTCGAGGTCGAAGTCCGGTTCCCAGCGGTTGAGGGCCGAGGTCATGCCCAGTCGCGCCCAGTAGAGCGGCCGGTCGTCCCCGGCACTCAGGTCTCCCTTGACGTGCCCGGACTCCTGGACCCGCTGCACCGCCTCTTGCCAAAGCGCGTCCCCGTGGCGCTCGACGACCTTGGCTGCGTGGTGCGCGTCGGGTGCCGCGCAGAGCCTTTTGACGAAGTGGGCCACGTTCCGATCGAACCCGGATCTGCGCAGGATCTCCTGCGGGACGTCCTCGGCGAGTCGTGCTTCCTCGACGGTGGCGCCGTCCTCACTGAGGCAGCCTGTCGTCTGCTCGGCCTGTGCGGGAGCTCCCAGGGTGACAGCGGGGGCGAGAATGAGCGCCGATGCGGCAATGCGGGGGGCGACCCGGGAGAAACGCAACTCCACTCCATACATCCTGTTTGTTCAACAATAAAACAAAAGGAACGTAACAGGTTCCCCATCATTCCACCACCCCGGTTCGCGACGGAACCGGGGCGTGCACGCGCATCAGGGTTTTGCAGGTGCAGGCCGCACTGCGTAAGTCGGACGCACTGGAGGAGATGCAGCTCCAGGAGATCTGCCACGCCCAGGCGCACAAGGGAGCGGGCCTCGACGACCAGGGCCTGACCAAACTAGCCGAGTGAGGGCAGGTAGAGGCCGCGGCTTGACCGGGACTCGCAGCCAGCTCCGCGCCATCGGTGAACCCGCTAGCTTCGCGGCGTCGCGCACGAGCGCGACCTTCTTGGGGAGCGAAGGACATAGTGTGAAGCAGACTTCTCCTGCTGCGACGTAGCGGCCGGGGTGGCTCCCGGCGGAGTCTCGACGCCGTCCTCGATGTTGCGGAGGTGGCCGGTGCCAGCCGCTCTCCCCTTGGCGGCCGCTCGGTGAGCGGCGCTGAGCTTCCTGCGGAGTCGCTGAGCCGTGTGCGCACCGACGTCGACGCGGCGCTGCAGGCCGATGCGGGCGGTGTCGAAGCCGTCGCCGTAGTGGTGCGGGCCTGTGTGGAGCTTCTGGGTATCGACGGCGCCTCGATCTCGGTGGTCGCCAGTGCGCGCAGCCGCCAGATGCTGTATGCCAGCGACGAGGTCAGCACCTGGATCGAGTCGCTGCAGTTCGGCCTCGGCGAGGGGCCCTGCTATGAGGCCTTCGAGAGCCGCGTCCCCGTTCTCGCCCCCGACCTGGCCACGTCGGCGACGGCTTCCTGGCCTGTCTTCGCCGCCGAGCTCGCCGAGGGGCAGGTGGGCGCGATCTTCGCGTTTCCCGTGATCAGCGGCGCGATCAGCCTGGGCTCGGTAGACCTGTACCGCGTGCAGCCGGGATGGCTGGCGCCCGTGCAACTGACCACCGCCCTGCACGTGGTGGACATCGCGGCGCAGGCCCTGGGGCGCATGTCGGCCGATCCGCATGCGCACGAGAGCGGTAGTCTGCCCCTCAACCGCGGTCGCGAGCAGGTGCACCAGGCGACCGGGATGGTCCTGGCCGCGCTTGACGTCTCGGCCGCGAGCGCGCTGGACCGGCTACGCGCCTACGCTTTCGCGAGTGAACGCGGTCTCGAGGAGGTCGCCGCCGACATCGTCGCCCGCCGCCTGGCACCCACCGAGCTCGACCGCTGAGGCGGCAGACGATCGGACCTGGTCGGCGGGTGAGGACGGGGGCGGTCACTGGCTATCCTCAAAGGAGGACGTCGGCCGCACCAGGGAGGGCCAATGAACAGCTCAGTACCCGCGGACCAGCGGCGGGAGCCGCGGTTGCTGCAGGCGTTCGTAGAGGTGACCGCGACGCTGGTCGACGACTACGACATTCCCGAGATGCTGCACCAGCTCGCCGGGCACTGCGTCGAGCTGCTGGATGCCTCGACGGCCGGGATCCTGCTGACCGACCAGCGCGGCAGCCTGCAGCTGCTGGCCTCCTCCACCGAGCAGACACGGCTGCTGGAGCTGTTCCAGCTCCAGGCCGATGAGGGCCCGTGTCTGGAGGCCTTCCGCAGCGGCGAAACGGTCACCGTGGCCGACCTGGCCGACGCCACACATCGGTGGCCCACGTTCGTCCCCCACGCGAGGCAGGAGGGGGTCTGCGCGGTGCACGCGGTCCCGCTGCGCCTGCGTCGGCAGACCATCGGGACGTTGAATCTGTTCAACCGGCGGCCCGGGGCGCTGGGCGAGGCCGATGCGCGCGTCGCGCAGGCTCTGGCCGATGTCGCCACGATGGGCATCCTGCAGGAGCGCGCGATCCGTCGCGGCGAGGTGCTCACCGAGCAGCTGCAGAGTGCGCTCAACGGCCGCATCACCATCGAACAGGCCAAAGGGGTGCTCGCCCATGCCGGCGGCCTCGACATGGACCAGGCGTTCCAGACGCTGCGCACCTACGCGCGCGACCACGGCGCGCACCTGACCGAGGTGGCCTTCCGGTTGGTAGGCGAGGACCGCATGGACCCGCGAGAGGTCCTCCGACAGGGCGGTACCGTCGCCGGCTGACGCCGCCCGGTGCTCTGCCGGCGCCACCGGCCTTCGAACCCTCGGCAGGGCCGACCGGCTCCGCCGGGCAGGCGAGTGGCCGAAAACCCGTATGCCGGGGAGGAGGCCGCAACGGCCCCGGCCGAGTGACGCTCGGAGCCGCCGCAGGCCGTTCGGGAGTTCCTCGTCGGCAAGCTCGCACGGCATTCGAGAACACTAGACGCCGGGCTTCGAACGCCGTCCTCTGCGTTGATCGGCCTGCTGCTCGGGAAGCGCGCCGGTGCGCACCAGGTCCTGCGCCAACTCGCGCAGCTTCACGTTGAGGTTCTGGGAGATGTGCGCCAGCATCGCGAAGGCCTGCTCACTGGTGACCTTGTAGCGCTCCATCACGATGCCGGTGGCTTCCCCGATGTACTGGCGGCTGCCGAGCGCGGTGGTGAGGTGTTCCTCCTTCTGTACGCGGGCCAGCGCCACCGCCGCCTGGGCGGCCAGCGACCGGCCCGTATCGCGTGAGGAGCGGGTGAAGGCTGCCGGTTCGGTGCCGTAGAGGTTCAGCACCCCGAGGGTGTCCTGGTGGGTGTAGAGGTGGAAGGAGAGCATGCTGGACACACCCAGCCCGCGGACGTTCTTCACGAACTCCGGCCAGCGGGTCTCGGATTCCATGTCGTCGATGGCGAAGACGTCGTGGTCCCAGACCGCCGCCAGGCAGGGGCCTTGCCCGGCGCTGTCCTGGATCTGGTCGATCTTGTGGGTCACCGGGTCGGTGGCGGCCGGTGTCGTGACCGAGCCGCTCCTGTGGACCAGAGAGACGCTGGCGTAAGCGGCCCCCTCGACCTCGGAGACCGCGAGTTCGGCGACGCCCCCGACCGTGGTCTGCACTGAGCCCTGCTCCAGCAGGTCGCGCGCCATGCGAGCGACGGCGTCTGAGAGGTTCTCCGCCTCGTCGTTCAAGGGTCCCCCCTTTTCGAACACCTGCGGCCCTTGACGGCCGTCGCCAAGAACGGATCGTTCACCCGCGCCTTACGATATTGCTCCGTTGACCCTCGCGAGAAGTCGAGGCAGGGAGGCATCGGCTACCACCCTACGGACACAGGGGACCCCGCCCGTCGGCCCGGTGCTGATGCGGCTTGTTGCAGCGCAGGTTTCCAGCCGCATACCGCCGCGTGGCCCGGTGGTTGCTCCTACCCTGCAGGCTCTCGCTTGTCACTGCCGCATCGCCGGGGACGTCTCACTCGACCAGGTCCGGAACCGCCGGGACCGAAGGCTCGCCCACGGCGGTGGGTGCACCGCGGAAGGACTCCGGCGATCCGCACCTGCCGCACAGACAGTATTCCTAAGCTCGGACCACCGATGGCCGCGCAACGACGACCGGGACTCCGGAGGAGGGCCGGCGCCCAGGGGATCGCTCACATGCGAGTCGGCCGCGAGGAGTCCCGGCGATCGGCGGCGCGTTGCAGCAGGTCGCAGGTGTGCTGGAACTCCTGTTGAAGCCGCGCTGCCTCGATGAGCAGAGTGCCGTAGGGACTTTCCGGTTCGGTACGGAAGATATCGATACCCCAGGAGCCACCCGAGAGGCGATCGGCATAGCCGGCGGCCTGCTCGGCCAGAGAGCACAGCTCCTGAGACTGTGAGACGAGCCGGTCCTCGTCGACGACACCGAGCTGCTCGGTGATCTCGGCGAGGGAGGCCAGGAAGTCCGCGTAGAGGGTGAGGAACTCCTCGTCGTTCGGCCCCTGATCGGGGGCCTGCACGGCCAGGTCGAGCGTGCGGGTCACCGAGGCGAGTTGGTGCGTCACCCGCTCCAACGCGTTCACCAGCTCGGAGTATCCGGCGAAGGAGCGTCTACGGTGGCGTCGGAGCAGGCGCAGGGGGTTGTAGCGGACGCTCTCCTCCCCCACGCGTAGGGCGCTGCGTGCCTGAGTCACCATCGTCCCCAGGCGGCTCGCGCGCTCAGCCCACCGGCGGGTCCGCTCCGGTTCCAGCTCGCCTTCGCGCAGGACGGGATGAATGTCGGAGAGCAGTTCGCACATGGAGTGGGCCAGAGCGCGAACCCCGTACTCGGCGCTGCGGAAGCGCATCGGGGGAATCACCAGCAGGTTGACGACCACCCCGACCGTGCACCCGATCCCCACCAGAACCAGGATCTGCCCGAGTTCGGTGGCGCGCTCCAGCGTCGAGGACGCGGCGATGTAGGTGGAGAAGGCGAAGAAGGCCGCGGTGGCCACTTGCGTGCCTTGTGCTCCCAACCGCGGCCACCGGCCGATCGCCAGTGCGATCAGCGCAACCAGCGCGAACGTCACCAGGTCGGATCCGGCGATGAAGCCGATCACTCCTTGGAGCGCGACTCCTGCGGCCACCGCGGCGAGGTAGCGCAGCGCCTGGGCCATCGACTGGTAAAGGGTGACCTGCATCATCAGCACAGCTGAGAAGGGCGCGAACGCCGGCGCCTCGGCATCGAGCAGCGAGTAGGCGATGGCCCAGGCGGCGGTGGCCGCAAGGGTGCTTTTGCCGACGAGCAGCAGCGTATGCCGTTCATGGCCGTCGGAACGGGCCCGCTGCAGCCACTGTCGGAGCCGTGACCACCGCCCCGGCGGAGCCGGCTGCCGACCCGACCGGTTCGAGGGGTGGTCCCGGGGGTGTCTCTTCGGGTGAGATCGCTCCATTCCTTTCGCATAACCGTTTGCGGGGCCCGTATGTGGTCGGTGGTGATGGGCCTTGGGCGGACTCTTCGGCTGCTCGGCTGCCGCGACGCTGCCGGCGTCCCCTCGCCGACGGTTCGATAGGGACTCCCGCCCCGGGGTACCCGCATCCTCGGGGGAAGCGGGTTCCTGCACGGCGGCCGGTCGCCGGCGGAACTTCGTCTCCTGCCCTACGGCGGCATCCGCCGCTGACGCGGACCCGATCGCATCGACGAGGGCAGACGTGCGCGCGGCAAACTCGCCACCGCTGCGTCGAACCGGTGCGGCGAACGCGCATCCCGCCGGTCCAAGCCTCAGAAGGGGCTCGCCGCGAATGCCGCGGCCGCCGTGTCTCTTCGTCGCCATGCGTGCGAATCACCATGGTGACCGGCTCCGGCTGCGCGCGAACCTCTCTGTCGGAGCGGTCCGGATCCAGGGGTGACCCGGGGGTCAGCGCGTGCCGTCGGAGCCGGAGGTTGCGGCGGGTCCCTCCCAGCGCCCCAGACCGCCGAGGATCCACGCCTGCTCGGGGGCGTAGTACGGTTCGTCGGCGCGCGGGCGCCAGTCGCCCACGTGTACCAGGCCGGGCTCCAGTAGCGTCATGTCGTCGAAGAAGCGGCGGATCTCGGCTCGGGAGCGGATCTGGCCGGACGCACTGGTCGATCGGTAAGACTGCTCCAGGAACCGCGCCCGCTCGGGGTGGGTGTCGTTCTCGGCGTGGCTGATGGCCACCAGCGAGCCGGCGGGCAGGTGGTCGAGGTAGCGCCGCACCAGGGCGAAGGGCTGCTGGTCGTCATTGAGGACGTGCAGCATCGCGACCAGCAGGACACCGGCGGGGCGGGAGAGGTCCAATCGGGCGGTCACCTCCGGGTGGGCGAAAACCGCCCCCGGGTCGCGCATGTCGGCCTGGACGACGCCGGTGATGTCGGATCGGTCGGCCAGGAGCGCCTCGGCGTGCACGCGCACCACCGGATCGTTGTCGACATAGACCACGCGGGCCTCGGGATGGTGCCGCCGGGCTACCCCGTGGACGGGGTTCTGCGCCGGCAGTCCGGCCCCGATGTCCAGGAACTGGTCGATTCCCAGTTCGCACATGAAATCGACGGTGCGGCCGAGGAAGGCGCGGTTGGCATAGGCGAGCAGGCGCGCTTCGGGCAGGACGGCCAGCATGCGCTCGGCCGCCTCGCGGTCGGTGGCGTAGTTGTTCTTGCCGCCCAGCGCGTAGTCGTAGAGCCGTGCGACGCTGGGCACGGTGGTGTCGACCCCGGGCGGCGGTGGGGGTGCGGCGGGGGTGGGGTCGTCGACCATGAGCGGGCTCCTTGCACTCGGGGGGCGGGCGGGAGCGGGATCGCGGCTGGGAACGTCCTGTCGTTGCGAAGCGCGCTCGTTGACCTTAACCGGTGCAGTAGCCCGCCGGAAGCGCTGCGGGGACGGGCATGAGCAGAGGACCGCGGCCGCCGATCGGCCGTTGGGCGTGCGACCCGAGCGGTCCGAGGCGGCCCCCGCGAGCCGGCCGGGGCGGTTGCGGCGTCACTCGTCGCCGGTGGCCGGTGCCGCGAGCGTCGGCGTGGTCTGCGCGAGAGCGATGCGCCAGGATCCGTCGTCCTTGCGCATCACGTAGGTGAGCGCGCCCTGCGACGGCAGCACCGCCTGCGCGTCGCCGTCGCCGCGGCCGTCGTGGACCGTCTTGGTGCAGCTGACGACGGCCGCATCGGGAGTCACGAGGCGGACATCGACCACCTCCAGAGTGGTCAGGACGTCGCTGAGCGGGGAGGCGAGGGCGGCGGCCATCGCCTCCCCGAACGCCTCGCGCCCCAGGACACGGCGCCCGGCCAGGTTCACGATCACGGCCTCCGGCGTGTGCAGGGCGAGCAGAGCCTCCGGATTGCTCTGCGATTCCTGTGCCCGCGCCACGACCTTCCGGATCGCCTGCTCATCCTCGTCGGTGGCGGTCGTGCTCTCGAACGTGTCCATACGCCCGAAGCTACGACCTCGACTTGACTTGAGGTCAATCCCGCGGAGGCGCTGAACCCGCGGGGCCGTTGTCGACAGGTCGACGTGCGGTTACGGCGACAGGGCGCTATCCGGCGGGCGCTGCGCCGGTCATCCGCCGCCCCCGCCGCCTCCGTTGCCTCCGCCACAGCCGAGGCAGTCCGTGCTGAACACCGTCTCGCCTTGGACCTTTCCGGTGAACTGGCCGTCGACTCCGTCGGTGAAATTGGTGTCCGAGGAGTCGAACCTGCCGTTGAAGTCGACGTCGGCGCCCTGCTGGGTGGTCCCACTGCAGTCCGCCGTGACCTGGGAGCTGTCGGATTCCTCGACCTGGCAGTCCAGCTGCCCCTCGATGGGGAACCCCGCCGAGGCGAACGCCTCCTCGGCCGCCACGCGCAGCCCCTCGGCCGCGATGCCGCCGAAGAGGTTGCTCCGCTGCTCCGCTGTACATCCGCTCGCTGCCGTCACCGCCAAGGCGGCAACGGCCATCGTCGCTATCCCGTACCGCATGCGTCTCGTTCCCGGCCTTGTCATGGCCCACAGCGTATTCCCCATCCCCGCATACGCCAGGGTCCGAGGTCACCCGCCCATCCGTGCGGCGACGAAGCGGGCACGCTCGGCCACCGATGCTCGCGGGAGGTCGACCAGGTCGTAGCCGCAGTCGGTGTAGGCGGCCACCATCGCTGCGTGGGTGCGCTCGGCTCGGGCGAAGGACTGCTTGCGTTCCGTGTCGGTGCGGTAGATCTCCGGCCACGGCGGGGCGATGAAGACCGTGCGGTCGTAGCGGAACCGGCGAGCGGCCGCGTGGACGTGCTCCGGTACCGGGCGGCCCTCCACCCGCAGGTAGCCGACGACGTCGACGACGCCGCGGTCGAAGAACACGCTCGCCCCGCGCTCGGCGGCGCGGCCGTGGGCGCGCATCTCCCAGGACAGCATCACCTCGGCGAACAGGTCCGGGTCGATCCAGGGCAGGGCCCGCCCGCCGACGGCGGCCTGGTCGCGGATGACGGCGCGCCCCGTCTCGGGCGACGAGGCGTAGCCCATCGCGGCGAGCCGTTCGATCAGCGCGCTTTTCCCGAGCCAGGCCCTCCCGTGATGACGACGTATCTCTGCTGCTCGGAGCCGGTGGCCATGCGGTCGGCCGTTCCCTTCTGCATCGAAGCTTCCGTGCTCGTCGACATGGCCGCCGCGTTCGCGTTCGCGGGTTCGGCTCGTGCCGCCGGCCCCGAGCCGTGTCCCCGTGTCGACGTGCCGTCATGTCGCCCGGTCGAGATGTCGGCGATCGCCGCCGCCCGGCACGTGCCGGCGCTGGAGACGGGCGTGTCCGACCGGAAGGCGGTGGGGCCCGCCGACTGAGGACCGCCCCGGACGGCCGTGACGGGGCGGGGCCGGTGGCCGGGCAGAAGGCCCGGATCCGCACGGCCGCGCGGCGGAGAGGCGGTGGGGTGCGCGGGCGCCGGCCGCATCGGGTGGCCGCCACCGGCCGTGTTCCTCCGCGCCGGCGGCAGGGCGGATGGGCCAGGATCGAGTCCGTATGCCGACCCGGCTTGGAGGCCGCCTTGTTCCTCGGACTGCGCACGATCGTATACCCGGCCGCCGATCTGGCCGCATCGACGCGGTGGTACACCGGCGTTCTGGGACGCGGCCCCTACTTCAGCGAGGACTACTACGTCGGCTTCGACGTCGGGGGCTACGAACTCGCACTCCAACCGGTGGAACTGCTCGGCCGGCATCCCGTCACCTACTGGGGCGTCGCCGACGTCGACACGGCGCTGTCCGGGCTCCTGGCGCAGGGGGCCGCGTCGAGAAGCGGCGTACGGGAGGTGGGCGGGGGGATCCGCGTCGCGACCGTGCTCGATCCCCAGGGCAGCGTTCTGGGACTGATCGAGAACCCGCATTTCCGCGCGGGAGGGGAACCCTAGGCCGACGTGCCGCCGCCGACGGGTCCGGACGGCTTCGGCCGCAAAAGCGAGAGGTCGCCATGTCGCCATGGCGTCACCCGGGAGCGGGGATGCCCGCGTCGGCCGAGGGCTGTCAACCTCGTGGCAGCGTGGCGCTTCGTTGCTGGAGGAACGCCCGTTCGGCGGCGTTGCCTGTGCGCGAGCGCGCCTCGGCGTAGGCCGCCGCGGCCTCGGCGGGGCGGCCGAGGCGGCGCAGGAGGTCGGCGCGCACCGCGTGGAGGATGTGGTGGGCGGCGAGATCGAGTTCGTCGACGATGGCGAGCGCCGCGGCCGGGCCGCGCGTCTCGGCCACCGCGACAGCGCGGTTCAGGGCCACGATCGGCGTCGGGTCCAGCGCGTAGAGCCGGTCGTAGAGCCGGACGATCTGCGCCCAGTCGGTGTCGGCCGCTGTCGGGGCGTCGCTGTGGACGGCGTTGATCGCAGCCTGGAGTTGGTAAGGACCGGGAGTGTTGCGGCGAAGGCAGCGGCGTACAAGCTCCTGCCCCTCGGCGATGAGGGAGCGGTCCCACCGCTGCCGATCCTGTTCGGCCAGCGGGACCAGCGCGCCGTCGGGGCCGGTGCGCGCGGGCCGGCGGGACTCGCTCAGCAGCATCAGCGCCAGCAGTCCCCACACCTCGGGTTCGTCGGGCATCAGCTCGGCCAGCAGTCGGCCCAGCCGCACGGCCTCGGCGCAGAGGTCCGCGCGGACGAGGTCCTCTCCCGAGTGGGCCGCGTAGCCCTCGTTGAAGACGAGGTAGACCACGGCCAGCACGTAGCGCAGCCGGCCGGGCAGGTCGGCGTCCTGCGGGACCCGGTAGGGGATGCGCGCGTCGCGGATCTTCTTCTTGGCCCGCACCAGGCGCTGGGCCATGGTGGGCTCGGGCACCACGAAGGCGCGGGCGATCTCGGCGGTGGTCAGCCCGCCCAGCAGCCGCAGCGCCAGCGCGACGCGGGCCTGGGGCGAAAGAGCGGGGTGGCAGCAGGTGAAGACCAGGCGCAGCCTGTCGTCGTGCACGGGGCCCTCCTCGGCCGGTCCGCCGGCGTCGTGCAGCAGGGCCGCCTGGGCGTGCCGATGTTCGCGCACCGCTTCGCGGCGCAACCGGTCGACGGCGCGGTTGCGGGCGGTGGTGAGGATCCAGCCGGCCGGCCGCGGCGGCGGCCCGTCGTGGGGCCAGCGCCGCAGCGCGGCGGTGAAGGCCTCCTGGACCGCCTCCTCGGCGAGGTCGATGTCACCGAAGCGGCGGACCAGGACGGCCACGGCGCGGGCGTGCTCCTCGCGGAAGACGCGTTCGACCTCCGCCGAGGAAACCGCGGTCGGGTTGTCGCTCACCCGCAGCTTCCGCCCTCCATGGGCCGAACCTCGATCGGCAGGGTGGTGGCGCGGGAGAGCTTGCGTCCCCACTCCAGCGCGGCGTCCAGGTCCTCGGCTTCGACGACGGTGAATCCGCCGATGTGCTCCTTGCCTTCCAGGTAGGGCCCGTCGGTCATGCCAACGTCGTCGCCTCGGGCGCGCACCACGGTGGCGGTGGCGGGCTCGTGCAGCCCGGCGGCGAACACCCAGGCGCCCGCGTCGCGCATCTCCTCGTTGACCGCTTCCACGTCGCGCATGATCGGGTCGAGGGCCTCGGCGTCGGGGGCGGGGCCGTCGGGCTGGTAGATGCTGAGCAGGTAGTGAGCCATGGTGCTCCTCCTCGGGTCCGCGGCCGGAACGGTTCCGGCCTCTCACCCCCTACACGCACAGGATGCCCCCGGATCGACACAGCGCCCGGAATCCGCCCGCGATTTTTACCCGCCGCCCGCCGATACGTCGCCGTGCGGATTCGTCGCCAGGCCGCCATGTCGACACGGCGACACGGCGACCTGCGGATTCATCCGGCTGCGGGTGCTCCCCGCGTCCGGCTCTCAGCCGGGAAGGGCGATCCGTGCCGCGGCGCCGTCGGGCCACGTGACCGTCGCGCCCTCCTCGTCGAGCCCTACGCGCGGGCGCGGGGCGTCCGCCGCCCCGGTCCCCAGGCGCACCAGGCAGGCGAGCACCTCGCCGGGTGCGACATCGGCGCAGACCCAGGGCACCGCCGTCTCGCCGGCCAAGGGGCCGACGTCGCCCAGGTGCTCGGTGCCCGACACCAGCCCCGAGTGGCCGGTCAGCGCCTCCACCGTGGAGCCCGGTCCGCGCTCGCGGAGTACCGGCCAGCCTCCGACGCGCAGCCGCCACCGCCGGCGACCTCCCGGAACGGGCTCGTCGCCGACGCGCACCAAGCGGACCTCGTCGGCGCCTCGTACCGCCGACCAGACTTCCAGAATCGGGCCCGGGCGCGCCGTTCCCCGCCTGCCCGACCCGTGGTCGCGGCCGGTGTCGGTCGACGCGTCTATCCAGTGCGCGCGCCAGCGCGAGCCGCCGGTGGATACCGCGTCGCCGTGGAAGACCCCGAGTGCGGTGAAACCGGTGCGGTGCGTGGCCCGCCCGTCGGCGTCGAGGACCGCCACACTGTTGTCCAGTGGGGCGTCGAGCGTGCTTCCCACCAGCGGAGGGACGGTGGCCGACGAGTAGCCCAGGCGCGCGTACAGCGGGGAGTCGGTGCGCACGTCGCCCTCGTGCGCGTGGTCGGTGCCGTGGTTGAGGATCCGCGCGATGCCGTCGCCGGAGGGGGCGCTGAGGATCCAGCCCGGTGCGCGCACGGCTCGCTGCACGCCCTCCGCATCTGAAGGCAGGGGCTCCTCGCGGGCCGTCCACACCGGGTGGTCTGCGGGCAGGATGAGGCCGAAGAAGCCCTTGGCCGCCCAGTAGGGCGATCCGCCGCCCGAGTAGGACTGCTTCATCGCCGGCCAGGCGCCGTGCCAGCCCATCGACAGCAGTCCGCCGTCGAGGGCTCCGTGGTCGTGGAAGTGCCGCAGGATGCCCGAAGCGCCGCGGCGGAGACGGCCGGGCGAGAGCGTGGTCGCACCGCTCCAGGCCCCCATCCACAGCGGGGCGGCCGCCGCCATGCGGTAGATCAGGCTGCGGCCCTGGAGCACCGGAGAACCGTCGGCGCCGATCAGGCCGATGTAGTCCTCCAGGAAGCGTGCCAGGTCCCGGCGCCAGCCCTCGATCAGCTCCCGGTCGGGTGGCTCCGCCGCCAGTGAGGCCCACAGCAGCGGATAGAAGTGCAGCGCCCAGCCGCAGTAGTAGTCGTAGGAGCGTTCCGAGCCGTCGGAGTACCAGCCTTCGCCCCGGGCCAGGCCGGCGTGTACCGCCAGCCCGGCGTCGATGTCGGCGCGGCTCCACCGGCCTCCCGCCGACCGGAGGAACTCCTCGACGACGATCTGGAACCACACCCAGTTGATCGGCGGGTAGCTCTCCCCCACCACGGCCGACATCCAGTCCAGGACCCGGCCGCGCTCCCGGGAGTCCATCCGGTCCCACAGCCAGGGCCGGGTCAGCATGAGCACCAGGGCGATCGAGGCCGCCTCGACCTTGGCCTGGTCCAGTTCGTCGGGACGGGGCCAGCGCTCCCGGGACTCCGGGTCGGTTCCGGCGACGAGCCCGCTGCGGTACCGGTCGAGGAACCCGTGCGGGTCGTCGCCGCCGTTGCCGGCGACGAGGAACCCGGCCAGCAGGAAGGTGCGCGCGAAGCCTTCGAGGCCGTCGCTGTCGGGCCCGCTCGAACTGGCGGGTCCGGGGAGATCGATCCGGGCGTGGCGCGGAGATGCGTAGGGGCGGACGCTCAGCAGCAGGTGCTCGGCTACGGCGACCCAGTGGGCGCGGGTCCAGCCGGTGTAGGGGGAGAGTTCGCGGTCCTCGGGCGGGAGCAGTACAGCGGAAGCGTTCATGCCGTCACCTCGTAGGTGCCGGGGGTGATGGGATACGCGGCGGGCCGTCCGGTGCGGAACCTGTCGAGTTCGTCCAGGGCGGCGAGCGCCATGCGTTCGGTCTCGGAGTCCAGGGAGCCGGCGATGTGCGGTGTGATCAGCACGTTCTCGCAGTCGTAGAGGACCGAGTCGTCGGGCAGCGGCTCGGGGTCTGTCACGTCGAGGACCGCGTAGAGGCGTCCGGTGCCGCATTCCCGCTCCAGCGCGGCGGTGTCGACGAGTCCGCCGCGCGCTGTGTTGATCAGGGTGGCGCCGTCGCGCAACCGCGCCAGCGCCGCTTCGCCGATCATCCGCCGGGTGGACGGCAGCAGCGGGGCGTGCAGGCTGAGCACGTCGGCTCGGGGATAGGCGTCCTGCGCGGTGGTCAGGCGCGCGCCGCAGGCGGCGACGTCCTCGGCGTCGGCGTAGGGGTCCACGACCAGCACCTCCAGGTCGAACGGTTCGAGCAGCCGCCCCAGCAGCCGCCCGACCCGGGACCAGCCGACCAGGCAGACGGTTCGGCCGCGGTTGGACAGCGGCCCGCGCGCGGAGGCGTAGGACCACTGCGACCGGAACGTGCGCGCGTCGTGTGCCAGAAACGGAACGCGCTTTCCGCACGCGAGGATCATCGCCAGGGTGTACTCCGCGACGGGGATCGCGTTGGCCGAGGCCGCCGTGGTCACTCGGATCCCCCGATCGAGCAGAGCGGGCGGGACGTGCCCGCGCACACTGCCCGCGGCGTGCACCACGGCCCGCAGCCGCGGTGCGCCGGCGAGCACGTCCTCGGTGATGGGCGGGCATCCCCAGGACGTCAGCAGCACCTCGCACTCGGCGAGCCGCGCACGTGGTCCGGGGGCGTCGAAGGAGCCGATCCGCAGCGGTTCTCCCAGTTCAGCGGAGTTCCGCAGACGGTCGAGGACGGCCGGTGTGAATTGGAGCTCGAAGGTCCGCCGGTCCATCGCCAGCAGCGTGCGCGGTCGAGTGCCCGGCTCCGGGCCGGGGCGTGGGAGGTCGTGAGCGGTTCCGTCGCCAAGGCTCATCACTGCCTGCCCTTTGTTCGTGCCGTGCGTCCTGTCGCCGATCCGACTCGGGTCTTTTCCGGATCTTGACTGTGTCATAGCTCATATCTACTGTGGAAAGCGCATTCCAATTCTTACACCATCACCGGGCGGATCGGCAGAGCCGCCCCCGACTGGCACGAGGAGGAGTGATGGCCGCCGTCTCCGCACCCGCCGCACCACGGAGGCGGCCGCCTCGGGACTGGACCGGACTGGCGTTCGTGGCCCCGTTCCTGCTCGTCTTCGGAGTCGGGGTCGTGGCCCCGCTGGGCTACGCGTCGGGCCTGAGTCTCTTCCAGGACCAGCTGATCGGCGGCCGCTCCTTCGTGGGCCTGCAGAACTACGTCGACGCCGCCACCGACCCCCGGTTCCTCGACGGCATCAGCCGGGTCGGGATATTCCTCGTCGTCCAGGTGCCGATCATGATCGGGCTCGCCCTGCTCGTCGCGCTTGCGCTCGACTCCGGGCGTGTGCGGGGCATGCGGTTCATGCGGCTGGGCATCTTCATGCCCTATGCGGTCCCCTCCGTCGTTGCCGCGCTGATGTGGGGATTCATCTACGGCGACCAGTTCGGACTCGTCGGCCAGCTCAACGCCGCCACAGGACTCGCGCTGCCGAGCCCGCTCTCGCAGAGCTGGGTGCTACCCGCCATCGGCAACGTGGTCACCTGGGAGTTCGTCGGCTACAACATGCTGATCCTCTACGCGGCTCTGCGCGCGGTCCCCGAAGAGCTGTACGAGGCCGCCGAGATCGACGGGGCCGGCGAGATCCGCAAGGCGTTCAGCGTCAAGCTTCCGGCGCTGCGGCCCGCCCTGTGGGTGGCGACGCTGTTCTCGATCATCGGCAGCTTCCAGCTGTTCAACGAGCCCAACGTCCTGCAGACGCTCGCCCCGGGCTCCATCAGCACGCACTTCACCCCCAACATGTACGCCTACCAGCTGGCCTTCAACGCCAACCAGGTCACCTACTCCGCGGCGGTAGCCGTGGTGCTCGGGCTGATCACGGTTGTGGTCGCCTACACGGCCCAGCGGATGACCGCGCGCCAGGAGTCCCGATGAGCGACACCGCTACGACCGCCTCCGCTCCCGCTGGCGAGCCCGCGCCCGCGCTCGGCGCGCCCGAACCCCGGCAGCGGCGCCTCACCTCGCGCGGCCCGCGGAAGAAGCGCACCAGCCTGGTCCTCCAGGCGCTCATGGTGCTCATGGTCGTCTACACGCTGCTGCCCCTCTACTGGCTCACGGTCAACGCGACCAAGTCCAACGGGGAGCTCTTCCGGTCCAACGGACTGTGGCTGGGATCGGAGATCTCGCTGTGGGACAACATCGTCACGACGGTGACCTACCAGGACGGCATCTACCTCACCTGGCTGTTCAACACCGCGCTGTACTCGGTGGTCGGCGCCGTGGGTGCGACGGTCATCTGCGCCTGGGGAGGTTACGCGCTGGCCAAGTTCGACTTTCCGGCCAAGCGCCTGGTGCGGGCGATCGTCTTCGGCGCGATCACCATCCCCGCGACCGCGCTCGCAGTGCCGACGTTCCTGCTCTTCGCCGAACTGGGAATCACCAACACCCGCCTGTCGATCATCGTCCCGGCTCTGGTCAGCCCGTTCGGCCTCTACCTGATGACCGTGTTCGCCGCCGCCTCCATCCCCGACTCGCTGCTGGACGCGGCCAAGATCGACGGCGCGAACGCGTGGACGACGTTCTGGCGCGTGTCCTTCCGGCTGATGGCTCCCGGGTTCGCGACAGTGCTGCTGTTCAACCTCGTACACACCTGGAACAACTACTTCCTGCCGCTCATCATGCTCAACGACCCGTCCCTGTATCCCCTCACCGTGGGCCTGAACCAGCTCAACAACCAGGTCACGACAGGGGCCAACCTCGAACCGGTCTACAACGTGGTCCTCACCGGATCCCTGTTGGCGGTCGTGCCGCTGATCGCCTCCTTCCTGTTCCTGCAGCGGTACTGGCAGTCCGGCCTGGCCGCGGGGAGCGTCAAGCAGTAACCCCCCATCGCGAAGGAATGTCCCATGCGTCTGTCCAGAACCGCGTTGTCGGCCGCTGCCCCCGGTATCTGCCTCGCCCTCCTCGCGACAGGCTGCGGAGGCGGAGATGCGGACGGCGGCACCGGCTCCTCCGGTGACCGCTCGGCCGAGATCGAAGCCGCGTTGGAGGAGGGCGGCGAGCTGACTCTGTGGACGTGGAGCACCAAGTTCGAGAGTGCTGTGACCGCGTTCGAGGAGGAGCACCCCGACGTCGACGTCGAGATCGTCAACGCGGGGCAGTCGGCCGACCAGTACACCGCCCTGCAGAACGCGATCAGCTCCGGCGAGAACATCCCCGACCTCGCCATGGTCGAGTACTTCGCGCTGCCGGAACTGGCCCTGTCCGAACAGCTGGTGAGCGTCGACGAATGGGGCCTGGGCGGCCTGAAGGACGAGTTCACCGAGTCCTCCTGGCGCCAGATGACCTACGGCGACACCGCCTACGGGCTGCCCAACAACACGGGGCCGCTGATCATGCTTTACAACCAGAAGGTCTTCGACGAAGCCGGCATCGATGAACCGCCCGCGACCTGGGAGGAGTACGCCGAGGCCGCCGAAACGATCAAGGACGAGCTGCCGGACTCGCGCATCGCCTCCATCGACCCCGGCGACGCGGGCGGACTCGACAGCCTCATCTGGCAGGGCGGGGGCCGCCCGTTCCAGCACGACGGGGAGAGCGTCACCGTCGACTTCACCGGCGAGGACACCGCGAAAGTCAACGACTACTGGAGCGACCTGATCAGCCGAGACCTGGTCGCACCCGAGCCCGGCTGGACCGACGAGTGGTGGCGCAGTCTCGGCGACGGCTCGCTGGCCACGTGGACCACCGGTGCCTGGGCGTTGGGCAACATCTCCAGCACGCTCACCGACAACGCCGGGGACTTCCGCGTCGCCCCCGCTCCGATGTGGGACGCCGACGACCCGCAGAACGCCGAGAACGGCGGCTCGGGCTTCTCGGTCGTCGAGGGCAGCGACGACACCGCGCTGGCGATGGGCTTCCTCCAGTGGTTCTCCCTCAACGAGGCCTCGGTCGACGCCCAGCTCGACGCCGGTTCCTTCCCTGCGCAGTCGGCGCCGCTGGAGGACCCCGAGTGGCTGAACAAGGAGTTCGAGTACTTCGGCGGACAGCAGGCCAACAAGGTCCTCGCCGACGCCTCCGGCCAGGTGGCCCAGGGCTGGCAGTACCTGCCGTACCAGGTCTATGCCAACTCGGTCTTCGGCGACTCCGTCGGCTCGGAGATCAGCGAAGGCGGAGCCGTCCAGGACGGCGCGGAGAAGTGGGGCGAGCAGCTCCGGTCCTACGGTGAGGACCAGGGTTTCGACGTCGGCTGAGTGCAGGACAGGGCCGGCTGGCGCCGGCCGGGGAAGGGGCGGGATCCGTGGAGACGCCGAGCAGTTCCACTCCGGTGACGCTTGAGGACGTCGCCCGGCGCGCCGGGGTCTCGCCCTCCACAGCCTCTCGTGCCTTGAACGGCAGCGCACGCAAGGTCCGCGACGAGTACCAGAGCCGGGTGCACGCCGCCGCCGCCGAACTGGGCTACACCGCCAACACCGCCGCACAGGCCGTGGCCCGCGGCCGGGGCGACCACCTGGCGATGGTGGTCAACGGCATCAACGACGACTACTTCTCCCCGGTCGCCGCGGGTGTGCTCAAGGCCGCCGAGGCCGACGACCGGATGGTCACCATGATCTCCAGTCGCAACAGCGCGCAGCAGGCCACCCGCGTGGTGTCCACACTGCGCAGTCAGCGGCCCCGGGCGATCATCCTGGCCGGCGGCCGGTCGGTGACCAGCACCGTGTGGGAGGAGCGGCTGGTGGAGGAGCTGGCCGCCTTCCAGAGCGAGGGCGGGCGCGTCGTCGCCATCAGCGAGGAGGGCATGCCCTTCGACACGGTCTCCCTCGACAACGTGGCGGCCGCTTCGGAACTGGCCGCTGCACTGGTCGGCCTCGGATACCGCAGGGTGACGATCCTGGGCGGGCCGGCCGACGCGCGTACCGCCCACGACCGCGTGCAGGGCTTCGTCGCGGGCCTGGCCGGGCACGGCATCGAGGTGCCGCCGTCCGGTGTCATCCACTGCGGGTTCGACCGCGACGGCGGATACGCCGCGGCCGGCGAGTGCCTGCGCAGGCGGATGCCCGCCGAGCTGGTCCTGGCGATCAGCGACACGGTCGCCGTCGGCGCCATAGCGCGCTTCCGCGAGGCGGGCCTGTCGCTTCCCGCGGACATGGCGGTGGCGGGTATCGACGACGTGACGGTGCTGCGCGACGTCGCCCCGGCGCTGACCACGGTCCGGCTGCCGTGGCCGGAGGCCGGGCGTGCCGCACTCGACCTGGCGCTGCAGCCCGCCGGGGCCGAGCCGCGACTGGTGCGGTTGACCGGGCACGCGGTTCTGCGGGAGAGCACACCGGGGATCGGCGGGAGGTGATGCGGCGGAGAGGACACGCGTTACACACGACTCGGACCATCCCCTACTCCTCGCGAAGGAGCGTCCAATGTCCACGCAACGCCTCCGGATTCTGATCGTCGTCGGACTGCTGAGCCTGGTCGCGCCGTCGGCCGCGGCCGGAACGGCCCACGCCGAACCGGTCACCGTCACCAACGGGACGCGGTTCACCGACACCTCGGGCGATCCCCTGCACGCTCACGGCGGCGGAGTGCTCGAAGTCGGCGACTACTACTACTGGTTCGGCGAGAACCGCGGTGACGACAGCCGATTCGAATACGTATCCGTCTACCGATCCAGGGATCTGAAGAACTGGGAGTTCCGCAACCACGTCCTGACCCAGCAGTCCGACCCCGAACTGCAGACAGCCAACATCGAGCGCCCCAAGGTCATCTACAACGACCGCACCGACCAGTACGTGATGTGGATGCACAAGGAGAACGGCCAGGACTACAGCGAGGCGCGGGCAGCCGTCGCCGTATCCGACACCGTCGACGGCGACTACCGGTGGCTCGGCAGCTTCCGGCCGCTGGACCACATGTCCCGCGACATCACCGCGTTCGTCGACGACGACGGCACCGGCTACATGATCTCCTCCGCGCGCAACAACTACGACCTGCACATCTACCGGCTCAGCCCGGATTACACCGAGGTCGAGGAGCTGGTGGCGAACCCCTGGCCGGGCGGCCACCGCGAGGCTCCGGCGATGTTCCAGCGCAACGGCGTCTACTACCTGGTCACCTCCGGCGCCACCGGCTGGGATCCCAACCAGCAGCAGTACGCCACCGCGGACTGCATCGGGTGCGAGTGGAGCGGGTGGTCCGATCTCGGGAACTCCACCGGCTACGGGTCCCAGACCACCTTCGTGCTCCCCGTCGAGGGGTCGGAGAGGACGTCCTACCTCTATATGGGAGACCGCTGGGCGGGCGCCGACGGCGGTGTCCCCAACGAATCGGAGTACGTGTGGCTGCCGCTGCGGTTCCCCGGCGGTCGCACACTGGCGATGGACTACCACTCCCGAATCAGCATCGACACCGCTACGGGGCAGGTCGAAGGCCTCGGCGGTTCGTTCCAGGAGTTGGCCGCCCGCCACAGCGGCAAATGCCTGGACGTGGTCGACGGCTCGGACTCCGCGGGCGCCGAGCTTGTGCAGTACGCGTGCCACGGCGGCGGCAACCAGCAGTGGTCCGTCGAGGACACCGGTTCGGGCTATGCGCGGATCACCGCGATGCACAGCGGGATGTGCCTGGACGTGCAGGGCGGTTCCACCGAAACCGGCGCCGTCGCGGTCCAATCCGCGTGCGACGGCTCGGCGAGCCAGCAGTGGTCGTTTGAGGACGCCGGCGGCGGCTACTCCCGCATCGTCGCCCGGCACAGCGGCCTCTGCCTGGACGTGAGCGACGAGTCGAGCCAGGACAGCGCACGCGTCATCCAGTGGACGTGCACCGGGGGCGGCAACCAGCAGTGGTCGCGCACATGACGGCGGAGCGCTGATCGCGGGGTGCGGCACGGTGCCGTGCCGCACCCCGCCGACGTTTCCGCGGGCCCGGCGACATGGTGACCCGGCGACATGTCGACTCGTGGATTGCTCGCCGGGTCTCCACATCGACGAGGCGGCACGCCCCCGCTCAGCCTCCCGGCTGCTCCTTGGCCACCAGGGTGAGCACGTCGTAGGTGGCCACCGGCTGCCCGTCGGCGTTGGCGACCACCGCGTCCCAGCGGACCTCGCCGTAGTCGGCGTTGGTCCGCGGGGTGATCTGCTTGGCGGTCAGCGTGACGGCGATGGAATCGCCCACCTTGACCGGGGTGGAGAAGCGCAGGTGGTCCACCCCGAAGTTGGCCAGCACCGGGCCCGGCGCAGGGTCGACGAAGAGGCCGGCGGCCAGGGAGACCACCAGGTAGCCGTGGGCGACGATTCCGCCGAAGAGCGGGTTGGCCGCCGCCGCCTGCTCGTCGGTGTGGGCGTAGAAGGTGTCGCCGGTGAGGTCGGCGAAGCGGTCGATGTCCTCGCGCGTGACCGTGTGCGAATCGGAGGCGACCGTGTCGCCGATGCGCAGCTCGGCCAGGCTCTTGCGGAACGGGTGGACCCCGTCGTCGCGGCGCCGGGCGCCCGTGGTCCAGCGGCCGGTGATCGCGGTCGCCATGTCCGGGGAGGCCTGCACCGCCGTGCGCTGCATGTGGTGCAGGACGCCGCGGATTCCGCCGAGCTCCTCGCCGCCTCCGGCGCGTCCCGGACCGCCGTGGACGAGCATGGGCAGCGGGGATCCGTGGCCGGTGGACTCCTCGGCGTCGTCGCGGTCGAGCACCAGCAGCCTGCCGTGCCACGGCGCCAGGCCCAGCACGATCTCGCGTGCGGCGCCGGGGTCGTGGGTGACCACGGAGCCGACCAGGCTCCCGCGCCCGCGCGCGGCCAACTCGACGGCCTCGTCGACGCCGCGGTAGCCGACCACCGTGCTGACCGGGCCGAACGCTTCGACCTCGTGGGGTTCGGCCGCGTCCCGCCCGGCGCGCAGCAGGACCGGCGCGACGAAGGCGCCGCGCTGGGGGTCGGCGCCCGCCGGCGTGCAGCGCTCGGGATCGCCGAAGACGACCTCGGCCGACCCGCGCAGCGCGGCGAGGGCCTTGCGTACCTCGGTGCGCTGGTCCAGCCCGGCCAGCGGACCCATGGTGGTCTCACGGTCCGCGGGGTCGCCCACCACGACGCGCTCCAGCCGTCGGCCGACCGCGTCCACCACCGCGTCGGCGAGGTGCTCGGGGACGATGGCGCGCCGGATGGCCGTGCACTTCTGCCCGGTCTTGACGGTCATCTCGGTGACGAGCTGGTCGGTGAAGAGCGCGAACTCGGGGTCCTCGGGTGACACGTCGGGTCCCAGCACCGAGCAGTTGAGCGAGTCGGCCTCGACGCCCAGCCGCACCCCGTTGTGCACGACCGCGGGGTGCGCGCGCAGCTCGGCCCCGGTCTCGGCGGAGCCGGTGAAGGCGACGGCGTCCTGCGGGCCGAGGTTGTCGAGCAGCCCGGCGGGCCCGCCGGCGAGCAGTTGCAGGGTGCCCTCGGGCAGCAGCCCGGACTCCACGATGCGCCGCACCACCAGTTCGGTGAGGTAGGCCGTCTGGCTCGCGGGTTTGATGATGCTGGGCACGCCCGCGAGGAAGGCCGGGGCGAACTTCTCCAGCATGCCCCACACCGGGAAGTTGAACGCGTTGATCTGCACCGCCACGCCCGGGCGGGAGGTGTAGACGTGCTGGCCGACGAAGGTGCCGCCGCGGCCGAGGGGCTCGGCGGCGCCGTCGGGCAGCACCGTGTCGTTGGGCAGCTCGCGCGCGCCCTTGCTCGCATAGCTGAAGAGCGTGCCGATGCCGCCGTCGACGTCGACAGTGTTGTCGCGCCGGGTGGCGCCGGTGCGGTGCGAGAGCGCGTGGAACTCGTCGGTGCACCCGGTCAGGTGCTTGGCCAGGCTCTTCAGGATCGCCGCGCGCTGGTGGAAGGTGAGGGAACGCAGCGCCGGCCCGCCCACGCGGCGGCCGTATCCGACCATGCCGGGCACGTCCAGGCCGGTGCCGGACAGGCGGGCGACGGTCTCGCCGGTGGTCGCGTCCGCCAGCGGCCTGCCCTCGTCGGATGCGCGGTACCAGGTGCCCTGTGCGTAGCTCTCCAGAAGTGCGGTCACGGCTGGGTCCCTCCATTGCGCCCTCGGCCAGCGTGGTGGCAGACTATTACAGACCGAACGGTCAGTAAATGGACCGGTGGCAGTAGCTGGTTGGAGCAGCCATGGCGGCACCCGCAGCAGCGGACGAGGAACGGCTCAACGCGGAGTTCGAGGCGATCATCGAGCGCCAGGACCGCGTCGAACCGCGGGACTGGATGCCCGAGGGCTACCGCAAGACCCTCATCCGCCAGATCGCCCAGCACGCGCACTCCGAGATCATCGGCATGCAGCCCGAAGGCGCCTGGATCTCGCGCGCCCCCTCGCTGCGCCGCAAGGCGATCCTGCTGGCCAAGGTGCAGGACGAGGCCGGGCACGGCCTGTACCTGTACTCGTCGGCCGAGACGCTGGGCGTCGACCGCGCCGAGTTGACCCGCCGCCTGCTGAGCGGGGCGCAGAAGTACTCCTCGATCTTCAACTACCCCACCCCCGCCTACGCCGACGTGGGCACCATCGGCTGGCTCGTCGACGGCGCGGCCATCTGCAACCAGGTGCCGCTGTGCCGCAGCTCCTACGGCCCCTACAGCCGGGCGATGATCCGAATCTGCAAGGAGGAGTCCTTCCACCAGCGCCAGGGCTACGAACTGCTGATGACGATGATGCGCGGCACCGATGACCAGCGCGCCATGGTCCAGGAGTCGGTCGACCGCTGGTGGTGGCCCTCGCTGATGATGTTCGGCCCGCCCGACGCCGACTCCCCCAACACCGCGCAGTCCATGCACTGGGGGATCAAGCGCCACACCAACGACGAGCTGCGGCAGCGCTTTGTCGACATGACGGTTCCCCAGGCCGACGCGCTGGGCGTGCACCTGCCCGACCCCGAACTGGCCTGGAACCCCGAACGCGGCCACTACGACTTCGGCGAGCCCGACTGGGAGGAGTTCACCCGCGTCGTCAAGGGCGAGGGTCCCTGCAACGCCGAACGCATCGCCCACCGCCGCCGCGCCCACGAGGAAGGCGCCTGGGTGCGCGAGGCCGCAGCGGCCTTCGCCGCGCGCGGCGCGGAGCAATCCCCGGTCGGCAGCGGCGCAGCACGAGGAGGCCACTGATGGACGCCGAGGCGACAGCCCCCGAATGGCCGCTGTACGAGGTCTTCGTGCGCAGCAAGCGCGGACTCAACCACGTGCACGTCGGCTCCCTGCACGCCGCCGACGACGAGATGGCGCTGCACCGCGCCCGCGACGTCTACACCCGCCGCAACGAGGGGGTGAGCGTGTGGGTGGTGCGCTCCGCGCTCATCACCGCATCCAGCCCCGACGAGAAGGACCCGATGTTCTCCCCCAGCGGAGACAAGGTCTACCGCCACCCCACCTTCTACACCGTCCCCGACGACGTCCCCCACATGTGAGGCCGCTATGACGCACTCTCCCGCTGCCGAACCGAACGAGGAGTCGGTCTATGCGGGTCTTGTCGACGTCGACGGCGACGCCGCGCAGTGGGCCTTCGGAACCGGCTTCGACGACCCGCTGGCCGGCGTGGACACCGCGGTGCCCGCGGGGGTCGACCGCGCCGACCTCGCCGCCTACTGCCTGATGCTCGGCGACGACGCGCTTGTGCTCGCCCAGCGCCTGGCCGAGTGGTGCAGCAACGCGCCCGAGCTGGAGGAGGACGTCGCACTCTCCAACATCTCCCTGGACCTGCTGGGCCAAGGGCGGCTGCTGCTGGCGCGCGCCGCCGCTGCCGATCCCGAGTCGGTCCCCCCGCTGCCGCCCGACTCGCCCGTGCCCGCCGAGGACGCGCTCGCCTTCTTCCGCGACACCGGCGGCTTCCGCAACGCGGCCCTCGCCGAGATCCCCAACGGGGACTTCGCGCAGTCGACGCTGCGGCTGCTGCTGTTCTCCGTGTGGCGGCTGGCCCTGTTGGAGGAGCTGCGCGGATCCGCGGACCCCGTGCTCGCCGCAGTCGCCGGCAAGGGCATCGCCGAGGTCGCCTACCACCGCGACTACGCCGCCCGATGGACGGTGACGCTGGCGCAGGGCACCGCGGAATCCCGCCGGCGCACCGAGGCCGCCGCCGAGGCCGTCTGGCCGCACGCCGCCGAACTGTTCGCGGTGCACCCCGTGGAGCGCCGCATGGCCGAAGCGGGCGTGGGCGTCGCGCCGGACGCGGTCCGCCCGGCGTGCGCGGCGGTCCTGGACGAAGTCCTCCGAGCCGCCGACCTGCACCGCCCCGACCTCGACGCCGCTGCCACCGCGCGCGGGCGCGCCGGCGAGCACACCCCGGCGCTGTCCGAGCTGCTGGGCGACATGCAGTCGCTGGCCCGACAACACCCCAGGGGCACGTGGTGAGCACCGAGCGCGCGGGAGCACCCGCACAGGCCGACCGGGCCGCATCCGACCGGCGGCGGGCCCGGCAGGCGGCAGCGGCGGTCACCGACCCTGAGCTGCCCATGCTCACCCTGGCCGACCTGGGCATACTGCGCGAGGTCGACGCCGACGGCGACGGCGGCGCCATCGTGTGGATCACCCCCACCTACTCGGGTTGCCCGGCCATCGGCGCCATCCGCGCCGATGTGGACCGGGCGTTGCGGGAGTCCGGGTTCGACAGCGTGGAGGTGCGCACGCTGCTGGATCCGCCGTGGAGCACCGACCGGATCACCGAGCGCGGCAGGCGCCTTCTCGCCGAGCACGGCATCTCGCCGCCCGGCCCGGCACCACGCGGCGACGGGCCGGTGCCGCTGTCGCTGACCCCGCGCCGCCGCGCTCTGCACTGCCCCCGGTGCGGTTCCGACTCCGCAGAGCTGACCTCCGAGTTCGGCTCCACGGCGTGCAAGGCGCTGTACCGCTGCACGGCGTGCGCCGAACCCTTCGAGCACATGAAGGAGATCTGAGTGACCGCCACCTCCACCGAGCCGCGGCGGCGCACGGCCCCGGTTTTCCACACCCTGTGCGTGGCCTCCGTCGAGCGGTTGTGCCCCGACGCGGCGGCGGTGACGTTCGAGGTGCCGCCGGAACTGGCCGCCGACTTCGCGTTCCGGCCCGGCCAGTCGCTGACGCTGCGCCGCTGGATCGACGGCCGCGAACACCGGCGCACCTACTCGATCTGCTCCCCCGACGGCGGGCCGCTGCGCATCGGCGTGCGCGAGGTACCCGACGGCCTGTTCTCCTCCTGGCTGGTGAACGAGGTCGTCCCCGGCCACGAGGTCGAGGTGGCCACGCCCTCCGGCTCGTTCTGCGCCGACTCCGCCCAGGGCGGGCGGCACCTGCTCGTCGCCGCCGGCTCGGGCATCACCCCGGTGCTGTCGATCGCGGCGTCGCTGCTGCACGGCCACCCCGGAGCCGAGGCCACGCTGATCTACGGCAACCGCAGCGCGCGCACGGCCATGTTCGCCGAGGAGCTCGCCGACCTGAAGAACCGCTTCGCCGACCGGTTCCAACTCCTCCACGTGCTCTCCCGCGAACCCCGCGACGCCGAGCTGCTGGCCGGGCGGCTGGATCCCGACCGGTTCCGGCGGGTGCTGGAGGCGCTCGTCCCGCTGCGGGGCACCGACCACGTGTGGCTGTGCGGGCCCTACGCGATGACCGAGGGCGCGCGCGGCGTCCTCGCCGACCTGGGCGTGCCCGCCGAGCGGGTGCACCGCGAGCTGTTCCACGTGGACGCCCCTCCGCCTCCGCCGCGCCGCGTCGAGGCCACCGGTTCCCAGGCCGGAGGCAACCTCACCGTCGTGCTCGACGGGCGCAGCGGAAGCGCGCCGATGCCCGCCGGAGCCTCCGTCCTCGACTCCGCTCAGGCCGCGCGCGCCGACATGCCGTTCGCGTGCCGCGGCGGGGTGTGCGGTACCTGCCGTGCCAAGGTCACCTCCGGCGAGGTGGACATGCGCCGCAACTTCGCGCTGGAGGACGCCGAGGTGGCCGAGGGGTTCGTGCTCACCTGCCAGTCGTACCCGGTCACCGCCGAGGTGACGGTGGACTACGACGCGTGAGGTCTGGGGTCTGAGGCCCGGGGGCTTGAGGGACGAGGCTCGGGCTGCACCGCGCCGCGGCGGCGGCGAGGGCGGCGAAGGGCCGGGGCCGGCGTAGACCGGGCCACCGGCGAACGGTTGCGCGCCCGACGGATGCGGCGCCCCGTCCTGCTTCCGCCGCCCGGACGTGGTTCCCGCAGCGAGCGGGCCCATGGGGCCGCTCGCTGCGCTGACAGTGACTTCGGAGACACGTCGGCACGACCCACCGGCGACCGACCCGTCGTCGGGCGATCGGCCCCGGGCCGACTTCACCGATCGCGCCGCCCAGGCCATCCGCCGTCGCCGCCCACCGCGGGGCGACCGACCACCCCCGCCGCAGCACCGCCCGGCGTGCTGACGACCGCCGGTACAGGCGTGTCCTCCCACGTCATCGGGGGTTCTGGAGATATGCATCCAGTACGCGTGGCCGCCTGCACGAGGCGCGACGGACTCCGCGCCGACACGGTCGGCGGCCGACGCCGTCCCGCGATACGCCCCTGCGGTCCCGACTATTGACGCTTCCTAGAAACACTGTTTACAGTAATTTTACTTTGTGCCATGGGGTGATCACGGAAAGGGGCGAACGCCCTTCGAAGTACGACACCGGGGTGGGGCCGCTGGGTTTCCGAAGCGCCGCACGGCGCAGAATCAGGAGGTCGATCGATGGCAGGTCCCCGCGCGACCACCGCGCGCAGATCCGCTCCGTTCCTCGCCGTTTGCTCGGCGACCGCAGGTGCCTTGCTGCTGCCGTTCATGGTGGCCTCGGCCCCCGCGAGCGCCGCGTCCGGGCCCCGCTGCGACTCCACCGAGGACTGCCTCGCGCAGATGACCCTTGAGGAGAAAGCGGGCCAGATGACGCAGGTGAACCACACCAACGTCATGGACGACAAGGAGGCCATCGCCGAGTACGGCCTCGGTTCGCTGCTCTCCGGCGGCGGCGCCGGTCCGGGCGGCGAAGCGGGCGGCACAGCCGCCGAGTGGGCCGACATGTACGACGAGTACCAGCGTGCGGCCATGCAGAGCCGGCTGGGCATCCCGCTGATCTACGGTGTCGACGCCGTCCACGGCCACGGCAACGTGGTCGGCGCGACGGTGTTCCCCCACAACATCGGCATGGGCGCGACACGCAACCCCAAGCTGGTGTGGCGTGCGCAGGACATCACCCGCCGGGAGGTGTTGGGCACCGGCATCGACTGGAACTTCGCGCCCGCGGTCAGCGTGCCCCGCGACGACCGGTGGGGCCGCACCTACGAGGGCTTCGGCGAGGTCCCCCGGCTCGCCAAGAAGATGGGCTACGCGTCCATCAAGGGGTTCCAGGGCCACGATCTCGGATCCGAAGGTATCGCGGCGACCGCGAAGCACTACGTTGCCGACGGCGGCACCACCTGGGGCACCGGCGAGGGCGACTACGAGATGGATCAGGGCGACGCGCGGATGAGCGAGCGCGAGCTGCGCAAGATCCACCTGTCGCCCTACCGCGCGGCGGTCCGCGCCGACGTCGCCACGGTCATGGCCTCCTTCAGCAGCTGGAACGGGCTGAAGATGCACCAGCACGAGTACCTCCTCGACGAGGTGCTCAAAGGCGAGCTCGGCTTCGAGGGTGTGGTGATCTCCGACTGGGCCGGCGTGCGCCAGGTCGAGGGCGACTCCTACGCAGAGAAGCTGCGCAAGTCGATCAACGCGGGGCTGGACATGATCATGGTCCCCCACGACTACGAGCAGAACATCGACGCCATCGTCAGCGAGGTCCGCGCCGGCCGCATCAGCGAGGAGCGCATCGACGACGCGGTCCGCCGCGTCCTCGACCTCAAGTTCGACCAGGAACTGTTCGACGAACCCTTCACCGACCGCAGCTACACCGGCGACGTCGGTTCCCCCGAGCACCGCGAGACCGCCCGGGATGCCGTCGCCCAATCACAGGTGCTGCTGAAGAACGACGACGTGCTCCCGCTGTCGCCCGACTCCGGCAAGGACATCGTGGTCGGCGGCAAGACCGCCGACGACCTCGGCTACCAGATGGGCGGCTGGTCCATCACCTGGCAGGGCAGCGGCGGCGAAACCACCGAGGGCACCACCTTCTGGGAGGCCGTCCAGCAGGAGACCGAAGGCACCGACACGAACGCGCAGTTCGTCGGCACCGACACCGGCCAGGACTACTCCGGCGACATCGGCATCTGGGTCGGCGGCGAGACCCCCTACGCCGAGGGTGTCGGCGATGACGGCGACCTCCAACTCAGTCAGGACGACACCAAGCAGCTCAACGACATCTGCGCCAAGACCGAGGTGTGCATCGCCATGCTGGTCTCGGGGCGCCCGTTGATCATCGAGGAGGAGCTTGAGACCGCGGACGCGTTCGTCGCCTCCTGGCTGCCCGGGACCGAGGGCGCGGGCATGACCGACGTCGTCTTCGGCCACGAACGCTTCAGCGGCCGCCTCCCGGTCACCTGGCCGTCTTCGGTCGACCAGGAGCCGATCAACCGCGGCGACGGCCAGAAACCCCTCTTCCGTCTGGGCTACGGCCTGCGTCACTGACCGTCCGGGCCCTGCGCGAAGGGTCCCACCCGAATAGCGCGGCCGCGCCGGACCTGCCCACCGGCGCGGCCGTTTCACGTGGAACGAGCACCGCAGACTGCTGTGCACCGCCTGCGTATGCGTGGGTGGCAGGCCCCAACACGGCCGGGCGGCGGCCGAGGCTCAGAACTGGTCGCTGCCGGCGACCTGTCCGATGGGGAACGCGTGTCTGGAGGCCGCGCACACCGTCTCCAGCGCATGGATCGGCACGTCGTCGGTACTCACACTCACGCGCAGGATCTGCACCACCCACTCGCCGGCGGCGTCGAGCAGATCGGCCTCATACGGCGTCGGCGGACGCGCGGTGAGGGTTTCGGTCGCATGGCTGAAGGTGTGCCCGAGGTCTTCGATGGCGGCTTGCAGAGTAGGCAGTACGAAACCTTCATCGTCGAGCCGGGTGCCCTCGCCGATGTCCGTCCGGAAGAAGCTGGTGGCGATGCGCACCGGTACGCCGTCGGCCCAGAACATCTTGCGGCGGGCGATCACCGGGTCACCGGACTCGGTACGAAGAGCGGCCGCCACGTGTTCGCTCGCCGGTTCCTGCCCGACGAAGAGCATCTTGTTCCGGGGCGATCCCCTGCCGGTCGGCCTCGGTGAGGTAGAGGGATGTGGAGCCTCGGACGGTAGGCGGCGTGGGGAGCGCCCGCTCGACGAGGACACGCGGCCGCGGCCCGACCGGCCCTGTCGGTGCACGGTGGGCGTCGTCGCCGGCTCCCGCCTTCTTCATCTGCGAGACACGGCCCGGAGTCACGCCCAGCTGACGGGCGAGGTCGTCCTGCCGCATGCCGGAGTCCTGCGCCTCGACGATGGCGCCGCGGCGTATGCGGGAAAGCTCGACGCTCTGTCCCTGCAAGCTCGCCATCGCCGCTGAAGCGGAACGGGCGCGCTCCACGGGATCCGGGAGAGCGGCTATGTCGTGCAGTGTCCGTGCGTCCATTGGCCCCTCGTCGCGGGCTGCCGTCGTCTCGTCGGTTCGAACTTTAGCCGTCGACTCCCGACAGCGCGGCGGATTCGCGACTCACTCCGGGGCGACAGGAATCGTGTACGCCAACTCGTAGCGGTCCGACGGCACGATGATGTCTGCCGTCTCGACCGGGTGGTCCTGCGTGTAATACGTCCGCTTGATCACGATCACGGCGGTTCCGCGCCCGATGCGCAGCCGATCGGCCTCAGCGACGTCCGTCGACCGTGCCGTCACGAGCTCGTTCGCGTGCAGGATGCGCTGACCGATCTCCCGCATACGCTCGACGACGCCGCGCCCGGCGTACGGGCCTTCCTCGGGAAGGACGACGGGTGTGCCGCGAGTGATTGCCAGAGGTTCGTAGCTGGTGGACAGCATGACCGGCTCGTTGTCTGCGGTGAACGTGTAGCCGGTGCGCATGACTTCGGCACCGGGCTCGATGGCCAGGCGAGCGGCGACTTCTTCAGAAGCGGGCACTGTCTCCGATGCGGATTCCCAGCCGCCGCTACGCGCCTGAGCAGCCATGTCCGCTCGGAACGGGGAACCGCCGCGCGACTCCCGGTACCAGCTTCGGGTCAGCCTGCGGAGCGGCGGTTTCGGCCGGACATAGGTACCCGATCCGGTTCTCGAGACCGCGTATCCCTCGGCGACCAGCTGCTGCACAGCGTCGGCTGCCACACGAGGCCCGACACCGAACTCATCGGCGAGTGCCTGCCGGGAGGGCATCCTCTCGCCGGAGGTCAGCTCGCCCGTGATTATGCGTCTCCGCAGTTCGTCGGCGATGCGCTGGTAGCTGGCGCGAGGCACGGCACCCCCCTTTGGCAGTCGATCCGAACGAACAGCTTGACAAGCCTGTACGTACAGATCAAGCTGCACGTACAGGAAGTTAATCTGTACGTTCAGATTTCGAGGCCGAGTATGGACGAGTCGATAACCGTCCCAGCGAGTCGCGCGATGGTGCCGGTGGTGCGGCACGCCGTCAACGTGCTTCTGGTCGAGTCCTCACGCGTCGACGACGCGGTCTTCGCCGCGGGGGAGCTGGGGCCGCGGACTGCGGTTCGGGCGAAGTCACCGTGCGGGTCAGCGACTCGGGAACGGTGCGCGTCGAGGTGACAGCCCGACGCAGCCGCTCTCCCGGTTCCGAAGCGGTGCCCGCTCCGTCAGGCGGCGGTGCCACGGACAGCCTGGCGCTCGTCTCGTCGATCGTCGACGGCATCGGCTCGTCGCAGCGGCGTTCAGGCGAATGCACCACCTGGGCCGATCTTCGGTACTGATTCCCATTCCATCGGGCCCTCGCCCGGAACCGAATCCGAGGTGTACTCATGCGGCCGCAGTCGGAAACCCTCAGTGTTCTAACCGTTCCGAACCGTCGCGTGCACCGCCGTGCCGCTCGGGTTCGCGCCTATGTCCTGGAGTCGTCCGACCGATCCACCGCCGGAGACTCCCCCACGTCCACCGCCCCCACTGCTGTGCTCGTCGGCGACGGGCTCGACGACCTCCGGGCCGCTCTCAACGGACCGGTTCGGCGGCTGCTGGCCGTTCGGCCGGACCTTGCGCGCACACCCGGCGACCTGCTCACGGGGGTGGGACGGTGAAACGGACCCTGCATGCCCTTGCGCCCGGCGGCTACACGCCGCGACAGCCGGAGCCGCCCTCCTACGAGCGCGTCGTCGAACTCACTCTGGCCCACCCGGACTGGTGCATCGCCTACGACGCCGACTCGGACGGGCGGATCGTCTATCGGGCGGTGCGCAACGGTGCCGGGATTGCCGTCGCCGCACAGGACGTGCGCGTGCTTGCCGCGCTCGTTCGCGCTGCCGAGGAGGTCGTCGAATGAGTACGGTCTACCGCCACCTCGGCGGCGGGGACGGCGCCGTCGAGCCTCCCGGCGGCCTCGCCGACGAATTCGGGGACGACTGGGACATCCGCTGCTATCGGTGGGTCGGCAGCGAGTACTGGGTCGTGTGGCGCCGTGTCGCCCACACCGACGGCTTCGCCGACCACGGCCTCCGCTGCGGCTTCCGGGGCTGGTCCAGCGCCGACCGAGTGCGGGCGTGGCTCGACGCTCAAGCCCACGCGTGGGGCCGGGGGAAGGCTCGGCGCGGCTCCGAGGAAAATCCGTTGCGCTGCGAAGGCGCCGGCTGCGACGCTGATCGTCGCGGGTGCTGCGGCGCCCGCAGCGGATGATCGCCAAGACACGGAGGTGGCCCTTTCCGATGCGCATGACCAACGGAACCGCGACTGCTCTGCTCGTTCCGTCGGCTCATCGCCGGGAGGTCTCCCTTGTCTCACTCCATCGTCTGCTCCGATCTCGTCTTCGAGTGGCCTGACGGCACCGCTGTCTTCTCCGGGCTCAACGCCGCCTTCGACAGCGGGCGCACCGGGCTCATCGGGCTGAACGGCTCCGGCAAGTCCACCCTGCTCAAGCTCATCACGGGGGAGCTCTCCCCGGCCTCGGGCGGTGTCCGGGTGGACGGCGACACCGGCTACCTCGACCAGGGCCTGACCCTGGACACCGGGCAGACCGTCGCCGAACTGCTCGGCATCGCCCGCACCCGCGCAGCGCTGCGGGCCATCGAGGCCGGCGACGCCTCCGAAGCCAACTTCTCCGCCGTCGGCGACGACTGGGACATCGAGGAGCGCGCGACCGCCGAACTGGAGAGGTTCGGCATCGCACTCGGCGGCCCCGAGCCGCTGGACCGCACCGTGGCCTCGCTCTCCGGCGGCGAAGCGATTCTCGCCGCCCTGGCCGGGCTCATCCTGCGCCGACCGCCCGTCACCCTGCTCGACGAACCGACCAACAACCTCGACGCCAGGGCACGCGGCCTGCTGTACGAGGCCGTCGACGCCTGGCGCGGCGTGCTCGTCATCGTCAGCCACGATCGCGAACTGCTGGAGCGGGTCGACCGCATCGCCGAACTGCGCGACGGCGGCATACGCGTCTGGGGAGGCAACTACTCCTCCTACGCCGAACAGCTGGCCACGGAGCAGGAGGCGGCCCAACGCGCGGTCAGGGCCGCCGAAACCGATGTCCGCAAGGAGAAACGCCAGCTCATCGAGGCCCGGACCAAGCTCGACCGCCGGGCGCGCTACGGCCGCAAGATGAACGAGTCCAAGCGCGAGCCGAAGGTCGTCATGAACCAGCGCAAGCGCGACGCCCAGGTTTCGGCGGCCAAGCACCGCATCATGCAGGCGGGCAAGCTGGAGGACGCCGAGCAGGCGCTGGCCGAGTCGGAATCGGCGGTGCGCGACGACGACCGCATCCGCATCCGGCTGCCCGACACCGCGGTTCCCGCCGGGCGAACCGTGCTGGAGCTGGACGGCCCGCAGGACCGCATCCACGTGCGCGGCCCCGAACGGATCGCCCTGACCGGCGACAACGGATCGGGCAAAACCACGCTGCTGCGTGCGGTCGCCGGCGCCGCATCGGCGCGCCACGCCGCCGTCTCGGTGGTCCGGGTCGCCGATCGTGTGGGCTACCTGCCCCAGCGTCTGGACATCCTCGACGACGCGGTCAGCGTGCTGGACAACGTGCGCGCCGCCGCGCCCGAGGCGACGCCCCACGAGGTGCGCGCCAACCTGGCCCGCTTCCTCATCCGCGGCGACCGCGTCGAAGATCCGGCCGGGGTGCTCTCGGGCGGCGAGCGGTTCCGCGTCTCGCTGGCCTGCCTGCTGCTGGCCGACCCGCCGCCGCAACTGCTCCTGCTGGACGAACCGACCAACAACCTCGATCTGCACAGCTCCGCCCGGCTGACCGAGGCCCTGTCGGCCTACCGCGGCGCGCTGATCGTGGCCGGGCACGACACGGCCTTCCTCGCCGAGATCGGCATCACCCGGTGGTGGCGGATGGAGCGGGGCGGCGCCCCGGTCGAGTCCGACCCGCCGCCGGAGGCGGAGGGATAGCCCGAGCCGAGGGCGGAGCGGACCCCGGTGGGGGGCGGGAGGCAATAAACCGAGGAGTCGACGAGTCGACAGGGCGCCGAGTCGCCCTGTCGGCGCAGACGCGGATCCGGCGTAGTGCTGGCGGATACGCGGTGCGCTCCGACGGTCCGCGTGAGGGGCGGACGGCCGCTGAGGAATCTTACTTAGACAGTTGAGTGAACTAAGTCACGTAGCTTATAGTTGCCAAGGCGCAACAGGGGGAAGCCGTCCGGCCGGCCGGTACGTCCACACGTTCCGGGTCCATGACCCGTGACGACGTCCACCTTGAGGAGTTCACATGCGAACACGCCTCGCCTTAGCCGCTTCCGCGGCCTTCACCCTCCTCCTATCCCTCGTCCTCGTCATTCAGCCGGCAAGCGCCGACACCGGGTTCCAGATCGAGAACGGACGCCTGGTCGACGCCAACGGCAACGACTTCGTCATGCGCGGCGTCAACCACCCGCACTCCTGGTTCACAGGGGAGACCGAGTCCTTCGCCGAGATCAGCTCACTGGGGGCCAACGCGGTCCGCGTCGTGCTGAGCAACGGTGTCCAGTACACCCGCAACGGCGCCGACGACGTAGCCAACGTGATCAGCGAGTGCAAGCAGAACCAGCTCATCTGCGTGCTGGAGGTGCACGACACCACCGGCTACGGCGAGGAGAGCGCGGCGTCCTCCCTGGACCAGGCCGTCGACTACTGGATCGACATCCAAAGCGCGCTGGAAGGCGAAGAGGCCTACACGATCCTCAACATCGGCAACGAGCCCTACGGCAACGAGGGATACGAGAGCTGGGCGGCCGACACCTCCGACGCGGTCGACCGGCTGCGCGACGCGGGTTACGAGCACACGATCATGGTCGACGCCCCCAACTGGGGCCAGGACTGGACCAACACCATGCGCGACAACGCCGCGCAGGTGTTCGAAAGCGACCCGGACCGCAACATCCTCTTCGACATCCACATGTACGGGGTCTACGAGGAGGCGTCCACGATCAGGGACTACCTGGGCCACTTCGTGGACAACGGGCTTCCCATCGCGGTCGGCGAGTTCGGGCACGACCACAGCGACGGCGACCCCGACGAGGACGCGATCCTGGCCACCGCCGAGGAGTACGGGCTGGGCTATCTGGGCTGGTCCTACAGCGGCAACAGCGGCGGCGTGGAGTACCTCGACCTGACGAACGACTTCGACCCCAACAGCCTGACCTCGTGGGGCGAGCGTCTGTTCAACGGGGAGAACGGGATCGCCGCGACGGCCGAGACCGCCAGCGTCTACAACGGCTCGGGCGATCCCGACCCGACACCCACCCCCACCCCCACGCCCACCGATGAGCCCACATCGGAGCCCGGCGAGGGCTGCACGGCCGACTACACGGTGCAGAACGAGTGGGCTGACGGCTTCCTCGCCCAGGTGAGCGTCACCGCGGAGGAGGACGTCGAGGGGTGGGAGGTCTCCTGGACCTACGACGACGGCCAGAGCGTCACCAACGCGTGGAACGCCGAGGTCAGCTCCAGCGGGTCGCAGGTGACCGCGAGCGACGTGTCCTACAACGGCAGCCTGGCCGCAGGGCAGAGCACGGAGTTCGGCTTCCAGGGCACCCACAGCGGCAGCAACTCCGTTCCGGACCTGACCTGCTCCGCGCGCTGACGGCGCGGAACAGGGTCGGCTGAAGGTCCGGGCCGATAAGGAGTCCGGTGGCGGCACTCCGGCCGGGAGCGCTCCCAGCCCCGATTCCGGAGAGCCGCCGCCGGGCCCAGGCGCCGCGTCCTGCCTCCGGGCCGGACGCGGCGCCTTCTCTGCTCATATCGCCAGGTCGCCGTGCGGCCGTGTCGCCATATCCGCATGCGGACATGGGGTCGTGTGGACGGGGGCGACCTCGCGGTCGGCTCGCCGCTGCTGTGCGGCACGCGGGCCGCCGATGCCGGCACGGCGACGCCGAGCGAAGTGGGGGACGCGGTCGCGAACCACCCCGGCGGGCGGATCGGCGACCTCGGCACAAGAGGCGTAAGAAAGAGGGGGCCGCAGGCGCGGCCCCCTCGGTGTGCCGGGTGCGGGTTCACCCGCGCGAAGCCCGTGGTTCAGGCGGCCGACTTGCCGGCCTTGAGGTCGGCGGCCACGCGCACCACACGCCGGGCCTGGACCTGAGCGGCGGTGCGTGTCACGTCGTCCACAGGGCTGTTGCCCTGGGCGTCCACGTGGGAAGTGCCGTAGGGGTTGCCGTCGGCGAACTTGCTCCCCTCGGTGTAGCCGGGGGGCACGATGATGCCGCCGAAGTGGTAGAAGGTGTTCGACAGCGCCAGCAGGGTCGACTCCTGGCCGCCGTGCGTGGTGGCCGAGGAGGTGAAGCCGCTGTAGACCTTGTCGGCGAGCAGGCCCTGCTGCCACTGCGGGCCGAGCCCGTCGATGAACTGCTTCAGCTGCGAGGCGATGTTGCCGTAGCGGGTCGGCGATCCGAAGATGACGGCGTCCGCCGAGACGACGTCGTCCGGCACGGCCTCGACCACATCCGCGGTGGCCTCGGCGTTGGCCTGCCAGGCGGGGTTAGCGGCGATCGCCTCGGCGGGAGCCAGTTCGGCCACCTTGCGCAGACGGACTTCGGCGCCCTCCTTCTGCGCCGTCTCCTCGATCTCGCGGGCGATGGTGTAACCCGTGCCGGTCGAGGAGTAGTAGATGATGCTCAGCTTCACAGGCTCGCTCATGGTTCCCTCCCGGGACTCGCTGACTTATTGGTTTCCTAGTAAGATAATGCTTCGGCATCGAACACGCGACCCCTGAGGCGCCTGTGTGGTGAGGCCCACCCGTAGGAATGCAAGTGGCGCGTACTGCTCAGAAGGCGGAGCCAGGGCGTACGGCGGTTCTCGTGACGCGCCGGAGCGGCGCTGTGGGTGGTCCGCCGACGACCGAACTGCGGCGGGTCGGCCGCCGGTCGGCCGGGTGGTCGCCGGGCTTCTCGCGCGCAACCAAGCCATGACCTACATCACCGGCCGCCCGAGTTGGCATCGCCGAGCAAGACGGCTAAAGTGGGCCGAGTCGCTTGAGGATGCGCCCTATTCGGGTCGCGTCCGGGGCGGCGGTCTTCCTCGGTCGCAGCGAACACCGCACGGTGGGCGTGACCGCATCCCGATCTCGGCGCTCTCTCGAGCGTGTTCGGTGCTCGGCACGATTCGTTCGAATCCTTCTGCCGGCTCCGTCGCGCTTGAAAACGTCGGCCAGGGAAGCAGGAATTCATCGGACTCGCCGATTTGGCGGGTTTGCGGGAGTCCTGCTAACGTGAAGACATAACAAAGAGCGGATCGGAAATCGCGCTTCGGCGCGGTTCGGTGT
>NZ_JROO01000002.1 GCF_000826685.1 Streptomonospora alba | reverse complement strand
GGCGGGGGCGAGACCCCCGGTCCCGGTGACGGCGGCGGCAACGGTGGCGGCGGCGACGCCGGCAACCCGCCCGCCGGCGGTGGCGGCAGTGCCGGCGGTGGCGAATCCGGCGGCACCGGCGGCGGTACCGGTGGCGGCACCGACGACGGCGGCAACGGCGCTACGGGCGGTACCGCGTCCGGCGACTCCGACGGTGGCGGCTACCTGCCCACCACCGGCGTCGACCTGACCGGCTTCGTCCTCGGCGGAGCCATCGCGACCGGAATCGGCGCGGTGACCCTCTACGCCACGCGCCGTCCGGCGCAGGCGCAGTAGCCTCCCGCGGCTCGGCCGCTCCCGGCCCGACCGGGAGCGGCCTCCGTCTGTCCGGCCTCGAACAGGGCCGACGGTGGCAGCGAGGGCGGTGGATGGACGGGATCGGCGTTGGTCGGTGCGGTCGGCGCCAGACTGCGGGTCGCAACGAGGGCGGCGAGTGCACCGGGCGGCCCGGGATAGCGGACGTCGGTTGCGGTCGGCGCGGGGTTGCGCTCCCGGCGGGGCGGCGACGGCGGTGGGCGGCTTGGGTTCGCGTGCACCGGTCGCGGTGCCCGGCCACAGGCACGCGGCAACCGGCGAACGCCGACCCCGCCCACCATCCCGCCCCCCGCCACCTCGCGCAGCGAGGCCCCGGCCTCACGCCTATGCGGTTCGGCCGCGTGCGGCGGCTGTGCGGGCCGGGCGCAGTCCGACCGACAGTACGGCGGCGAGCAGCCCGGCGACGGGGATCAGCCACAGGCCGGCTGTCAGCGACACGGTGTCGGCGACCACGCCGATCAGCGGCGGCACGCCCAGGAAACCGAGCCGGGCCATCCACGCCGCCAGCGCAACGCCGTGTCCGCCGCCCAGGCCCGGGATGTCCCCGGCGGCAGCCAGCGACAGCGGGAACAGCGTGGCGACGCCCAGCCCCATCAGGCCGAAGCCCACGATGGCGCCCAGAGGCACCGAGGTCAGCAGCGCCAGAGCCATACCCGCCGCCGAGAGGAGGGCGCCGGCGCGGGCGACGGCCACCGCGCCGAACCGGTCGGTGATGCGGTCCCCGCTCAGCCGCCCCACGGTCATCATCGCCTGGCAGGCGACGAACGGCAGGCCGACCAGGAACAGCGGCGCAGCCAATTCGTCGCGCATGTACACCGCCCCCCACGAGGCCGCGGAGTCCTCGATCGCCCCTGCCATCATCAGCAGTACGCTCACCACCAGCAGCATGGCGATCGAGCGCCGGGGCACACGCCACCGGCGCCGCGCGCCGTCCGCGGGCCCGCCCGCCGCATCGGCCCCGTCATCGGTGGCCGAGGCGGAATCGTCCTGCCGCTGGGCGGGTGGATCGATCTCGGGGCCTGGAAGCAGCAGTCGCGTGATCGCCAGAACGCCGATGATCAGCACGACCGTGACCGCGGTGATGTGGGCGGGCAGGGGCGCGCCCCAGCCGGCCATCGACGATCCGACCAGGCCGCCGCCCACAGCGGCGACGCTCCAGATGCCGTGGAAGGTGTTGATGATGGAGCGGCCGTACCGGCGCTGCACTCGCAGTCCGTGGGAGTTCATCGCCGAGTCCATCCACGCGTCCATCCAGCCGACGCAGAACATCCCCACGGCGAACACCCACCAGGCCGGCGCCGTGGCCACGATCGGAAGCACGCAGGCCAGTAAGACACCGGAGCCCACGGCCACCCGGCCGCTGCCGAAGCGGGCGATCAGCGGTCCGGCGAGCATCCCGGTGGCCAGGGCACCCAGCGGCATGGCGCCGATCCCGGTGCCCAGTTGGGTGTTGGACAGCTCCAGCTGCGACTTGATGACCGGCAGCCAGGGCACGATGTTGGCGTAGGCGAAGCCGTTGGCGAGGAAGAGGACGACCACCGCCAACCGCGCCCGACGCGCCTGCGCGTCCGCCCCGCGTGCCGTCTGCTCTACCGCCACCGGACCTCCCCCATCATCGGATCTCTCGGCGCGCGGGCGCCTCGGGAAGCGTATGCCACCTCCCGCCGCGGATGCGAAGGGGTTGTGTAGGGGCGGTTTCGGCCTTTACATATGATCCCCTGGCCGAATCCGCCGAATCCGATCACGGCGACGCCCGCCGCCCTGCCCCTGCACCGCTCATCCGACCGACGACCTCGGGAGTCTTCAGCGATGATCGACCTGAGCGCGTTGCGCGAGAAACCCACCCTGGCGGGTGAGCGCGTCAACCTGGTCCCCATGTCGGCCAAGCACGCCGACGACTTCTTCGAGTCCACCCGCGACGAGGAGATCCGCAGACTCACCGGTTCCCACCGGCGTCCCGACTACGACGAGGTCCGCGAGTGGTGCGCCTCACGGTCCGAACAGCTCGACCGCTTGGACCTGGCGATCATCGAGGAGCCCGGCGGGCGGTTCGTGGGCGCTCTGGCGCTGGAGGACGTCGACGCCGACAACGAGAGCGCCGGCTACCGCATCGCGCTTTCGGCGATCGAGTTCACCGGCCAGGGGCTGGGTAAGGAAGCGACCCGGCTCGTGCTGGACTACGCCTTCAACCGGGTCCGGCTGCACCGCGTCTGGCTCAACGTCTACGCGTTCAACATGCGCGCCATCGCGGTCTACCGCTCCTACGGATTCACCGTCGAGGGCCGGCTGCGCGACGCGCTGCTGTGGGACGAGCGCCGCCACGACGCCCTGATCATGGCCGTTCTGGAAAGCGAATTCCGCAGCGCAGCCGGCTGACTCCCGCTCGCCGGGGCGGGCGCGCCAGGGGCGCGCTGGGGATCGCGGCGAGATTTGCGCGGCGGTGAGGTTGGCGCGCTGACGCGTGCGGGTATGTCCGTACCACTTTCCGCCGTGCCCGGTCCGCGATTCGGACCACGAGCGGCGTTCTCGTCCCGCGGCGGCAATGGGGCGGAGCGCCGGAGAGCCTATGAGCCCGCTGCCCGTTTCACTGCCCTTCACCGACCGGTCCGAGGCAGGACGCCGCCTCGCCGAGCGCGTGCGCCCCCATGTCTCCGAGGCCCCGATGGTGCTGGCGCTTCCCCGCGGCGGGGTCCCGGTAGGCGCCGAGCTCGCGCGGCTGCTGCGCATCCCGCTGGACGTCGTCGTCGTGCGCAAGATCGGGGCACCCGGCCACGCCGAGCTGGGCGTGGGTGCTATCGCCGAGGACGGGCACGTCTGCTACGACGACGCCGCGCTGGCGCGCATGCGGCTGACCCGCCGCGACCTCGACGGCATCGTCGCGGCCGAACGCAACGAGCTGTGGCGGAGGCTGGAGGCATACCGGCGCGGGCGCCCGGCGCCCGTCCTGCGCGGCCGCGACGTGATCGTCGTCGACGACGGAGTGGCCACCGGCGGCACGGCCCGCGCCGCCCTGCGCACCGTGCGCCGCCAAGGCCCCGCGCGGCTGCTGCTGGCGGTACCGGTCGCCGCCCAGGGCGCGCTCGACGCGCTGGGCGAGGAGGCCGACCGCATCATCGCTCTCACCGTGCCCGACAACTTCCGCGCGGTGGGGGAGTGGTATCGCGACTTCGGCCAGCTCTCCGACGACGAGGTGACCGCGCTGATCGGAGAGCCGGGCGATACCGCGGCGCCGCCCACCCGCGCGGTGCGCATCCGCGCCGGCGACGTCCACCTCGACGCCGAGCTGAGCGCGCCTGCGGGGATGCGCGCGACGGTCGTGGCCGCGCTGGAGCACGGGTGCAGGGCCCCGGAGCAGCGCGCGCTGGCCGATGCGCTGGGCCGCTCGGGCTATGCGACGCTGCTGCTGGACCTGCTGACCCCGGAGGAGGCGGCCCGCCAGCGCGAGGCCGTCGAGTCCGGAGTCCCCGAGACCGGGGCCGCCGAGGTCTCCGCGGCCGAGGCCGCCGATCGGCTCGCGGCGGCGGTGGCCTGGTTGCGCCGCTCGACCGAGGCCGCGCAGGGGCGCGTGGGCGTCCTGGGCTCGGAGCGGGGCGTGCCCGCGGCGCTGATGGCGGCGGCCGCCCACCCCGCCGACATCGCCGCGGTGGTGCTCAACGGCGGGCGCCCCGACGCCGCGGCGGAGTCGTTGGACCGGGTCCGCGCGCCGGTGCTGGCGCTGGTGCAGGGGTCGGACTCCGTTGTGCGCGAACTGGCCGAATGGGCGCTGACGCGCCTGGGCGGGCCCGGCGAAGTCCGCGAGGTCCCCGGCGCCGAGCGGCTGATCGCCGGCGGCGCCGCGCGGCGGGAGGTCGGCTCGGCCGCCGCCGAGTGGTTCGGGCGTCACCTGTGAGCGTGCACGCGCCTGGGCCACGCGCACAAGCCCGCATCAGGCATGACGAAAACCCGCGGCGCCCTCGACGGGAATCGTCGGGGCGCCGCGGGTTAGCGTGGCCGGGGGCCGCTGCAGAGAACTGTTGTCTCGGGTCGGTGTACGCCTCGAGTTCAGCCCGGAACGGGCGGAAAGATCGGATCAGGCCGCGTTCGCGCGACGCATGCGGCGCCGGCGCTCGGACGCGCGCTCGTCTTCGTTCAGCCCGCCCCACGTTCCGTACTTCTCGGGCCGCGAGATCGCGTAGTCGAGGCACTCGGTCCGGACAGGGCACTGGGCACAGATCTCCTTGGCCTTGCGCTCGCGAATCTCCCGCTCCGGCTGGCGCTCGCCGTCGGGGCCGAAGAAGAGCACAAGGTCCTCGCCCCGGCACGCGGCGGCATCCTGCCACCCCCAGTGCGGGCGGGGGCGCAGCGTGGCCTGCCGGCGTACCTGAGACATGGTTGAACCACCTCTACTGAAATCACTAGTAAGCTGTTGGGAAGACAGGGTTAGAAAAAGCAGTCATACGTCATAAGCGTGAGCAACCCCGCACGGCCTGAACGCCATGCGTCGCTTCGGTGTTCCCCGGTGTGGTGCAGACCACGGCGCCGAACCGCCGAAACCGGCGGGGCGCTCACACGAAACGGCCGGGGAGGCGGTGCCGCCCTCCCTGCGAGCCGGTACGTAATCATGCCATCCCCAGTCCCGCTCGCGCACGGGGGGTGGGGAAATTACTCGCTCATCCGTTACCGAATCCGATCGAGGCTGACCAATGTTTGGTCGTATGTCCGGTTTCGGTAATGATTTGCGAGGACCGGTCTGTTCAACCGGATACCAACCATCGTATTGACCGAGGGCGCGCCTGCCTAGGGGCGTGGCGTGATGAGCCGATCACATTGCGGTCGAGTTCGCACACGTGCGTTCGCGGCCGCGTCGGCGAACGCGGGCGCGGTTGCACGCCTGCACGCGATTTTCCAGGTCAGACCGCGTCTGCGGTGCCCGGTTGCACGCGAGTGTAAGCGACGTCGGGCACCAGCCGCTGGAGGTTCTTCGCGTAAACGCCGGCGCCGGTGTCGTTGAGCAGGCCGTCGTGCACGGCCAGCGCCTTCTGCGGGTGCACCTCGCGCAGGTAGTCGATCACCTCGGACACCTTCGACCACGGCGCGTTCAACGGCAGCAGCAGCGTCTCGACCGGGTCCTCGGGCACCGTCAGCGCGTCCCCGGGGTGGAACACGGCGCGCTCGGAGTCGGCGACCCGGAACCCGACGTTGGTCACGATCGGGATGTCGGGATGGATGACGGCGTGGCGCTCGCCGTAGACGTGGACGTCGAACCCCGCCGCGTTCACCGTGTCGCCGTGGGCCACGGTGTGCACCGCGACGCCCGATGCGCGCAGCTCCTCCAGCTGCGGGGCGATCCCCGCGTGGGTGTAGATCTCCAGACCGGGCTTGGCCTCGGCGGCGGCGCGCAGCCGGTCGAGATCGAAGTGATCGGGGTGCTCGTGCGTGATCGCGACCGCGTCGGCACCCACCGCGGCGTCGGGCTCGCTGAAGACGCCCGGGTCGACGACCAGGGCGGCGTCGCTCCGCTCCAGGCGCACGCAGGAATGGCCCAGCTTGGTGATACGCACGGGGCGATTCTAACGCGCCGAGGCGCCCCCGCCCCAAACCGGAACGCTCGCGCGGCGGCGAACGCCCTGCTCAGGCGGTGGTCCGGCGGGTGCTCGGCGCCGCACGGTGCGGCCTATGCACGCCCCCTAAGGGTGCGCTGGGGGTGGCGGCGCGGAACGGCGGCCGTGCAGAGGCCGTCGTACGCGGGTAGAGGCCACCCGGCCTTGCGAATCCCGGCCGCCGCCCGGCGGCCGGGCGCGGATATGGAAGGGATGCGAACCGCAGTGGCACTGCTCCGCTTGGTCCTCAACGTCGTCTGGCTCGTCGTCTCCGGGCTGTGGCTCGCCCTGGGCTACGTCGTCGCCGGAATCATCTGCTGCCTGCTCATCGTCACGATCCCGTTCGGTGTCGCGTCCTTCCGGATGGCCAATTACGCGCTGTGGCCCTTCGGCCGCGAACTCGTCCGCAAATCCGGCGCCGGCGCGGGTAGTACCGCCCTCAACGTCGTCTGGCTGATCGTCGCGGGGTGGTGGCTGACGCTGGGCCACATCGCCGCGGCCGTCGGCCTGGCGGTGACGATCGTCGGCATCCCTCTGGCGTGGGCGTCGCTGAAGATGATCCCCGTGGCCCTTGCGCCCTTCGGCAACGAGATCGTGGACAGCGAGGTGCGCCGCGAGCCCTGGCAGCTGTGAGCCCCGCGCCGCCGCCCGCGCGCCGGTCTCCGGTCCCGGCCGCGAAAAGCCCCGCCGAAGGGGCGGTGCGATGATGCGGCGATGCGGTAGCTTCGGCTGACCGGGCGCGAGGCCGGGGCGGCGCGGACGGCACAGGCCATGCGGTGGCAGCAGAGCGGAAGTAGGGGGAAAACGTGCGTTGGACACGGCCATCGGAGTGGTCGCTGCTGAAGCGCGGGCGCAAGCGGCGCGGCGAGGCCGCGGGGGCCGCCGAGCCCGCACTCGCCGAATCGCCGGAGGCCGCGGCCGAGCCCGCCGCTCAAGAGCCCGACGGGATGCTGGAGCGGATGGGCAACATGTCCTGGCGGCTGCTGCTCATCGGCGTCGTGGCGGCGCTCATCGTCTACGGCCTGGTCTACATCCGGATCGTCACGATCCCGGTGATCCTGGCGGTGTTCGTCACCGCCATGCTCATGCCGCCCGCCAACTGGTTGCGGCGCAAAGGGCTGGGCCGCGGCTCCTCCACCGCCATCGCGTGCGTCGGGGCCCTGGTCGTGCTGGCCGGTGTGATCACGATGGTCGTGCAGCCGGCCATCTCCGGCTTCTCGGGCCTCGTCGACAGTGTCCAGCAGGCCGTCGACGACCTGCCGAGCTATCTGGAGACCTTCGGCCTCAACCCCGACCTCGCCAGCACCACCATCGACGCGGCCGAGAGCGAGCTGCGGTCCCGGATGCAGGAGGACTGGTCGCAGTGGGTCAGCCAGGCCTGGGTGGCGGGGACGACGGTGCTGGAGATCCTGCTCGGCCTCATCCTCATCATCGTGCTGACCGTCTACTTCGTGCACTCCGGTGACCAGCTCATGGAGTGGGTGCGGTCGCTGTTCCCCCGCCAGTCGCGCGGCTCCATCAAGGCGGCCTCCGAGGTCGCCTACGGGGTGATGGGGCGCTATGTGCGGGGCGTGGCACTGGTCGGGCTCATCGACGCGGTGGGCATCGGTCTGTTCCTGGTGTTCCTGATCGACCCGGGGCTGGCCATCCCGCTTGTGGTGCTCACCTTCGTCGGCGCGTTCCTGCCGGTCATCGGCGCCTTCCTGACCGGCCTGCTGGCGGCCATGGTCGCCTTGGTCACCGAGGGCTGGATCATCGCGGTCCTGGTGGTGGTGGTCGTGGTGGTCGTCCAGCAGCTGGAGAGCCACGTCTTCGCGCCGCGTGTCTACGGCAAGGCGCTGGACCTGCCCTCGGCGGTGGTCCTGCTGGGCATCACCGTCGGCGGAATCATCGGCAGCGTCGTCGGCATGTTCCTCGCCACCCCGGTGATCGCGGTGCTGGCCGCGCTGCTGCGCAACCGCCCGCTGGTCCGGGCCGCCGAGACCGGCGAATACGCCACCCCCGGCGGCAGGCCCGGCAAGGCCGCCTCCGGAACCGGGGGCAACGCGCGAGGGCAGAGCGGAACCGCACGGTCGGGCGACGAGGACGCGGCGGCGTCGTCCGGCGAGCCGACCGGCTCGACTCCGTCGAGCAGGTCTCCCGGCAGAACGGCGGCCTCGGGGCCGGTCCGGTCGGAGACGGGACCGGAGCCGGGGGCCGGTTCGGGCGGTCCGCAGACGTAGGCGCCGCCGCGGCCCCCGGGCCGCGGCGGCCGCCGGAGCGCGGCATGCAGGTGCTCCGGCGTACGTTGGCCGACGGTGGGCACTAGTCTGGGGCGGGTGCGCGATCGCCCGTACCCGCTGCCGTGATGCCGCGCGGGTCCGCACTCCCCGGCCGCGCGGCCGGAGATCGCCTGCACCGCCCGCCCGCACCGTCTGCCGCCAGAAGGTTTGCCGCTCCATGCTGATCGCCTCTGACCTGGAACTGCGCGTGGGCTCCCGGCTGCTGCTGGAGCCCACCACACTGCGCGTCGCCGCCGGCGACCGCGTCGGGTTGGTGGGGCGCAACGGCGCGGGCAAGACCACACTCACCAAGGTGCTGGCCGGCGAGGACGCCCCCACAGCCGGCGACGTCACCTCCAGCGGATCGGTGGGTTACCTGCCGCAGGACCCGCGCGCCACCGACCCCGAGGAGCTGGCACGCGACCGCATCCTCTCGGCCCGCGGCATCGACGACGCGGTGCGCCGCATGCGCCAGGCCGAGGAGCGCATGGCCAGCGACGACTCCAAGACCCGCGACAAGGCCGGGCGCGCCTATGCCCGAGCCGAGGAGCACCTGCACATGATGGGCGGCTACGCGGCCGAGGCCGAGGCCGCGTCCATCGCCAGCAGCCTCAAGCTCGACGACCGCCTGCTCGACCAGCCCCTGGGCACGCTGTCCGGCGGCCAGCGGCGCCGCATCGAACTCGCCCGCATCCTCTTCAGCGGAGCCGACACCCTGCTGCTGGACGAGCCCACCAACCACCTCGACGGCGACTCGATCGTCTGGCTGCGCGACTTCCTCAAGGACCACCAGGGCGGCCTCGTGGTCATCAGCCACGACGTCGACCTGGTCGAGGACGTGGTGAACAGGGTCTTCTACCTCGACGCCAACCGCTGCGTCCTCGACGTCTACAACATGGGCTGGCACGCCTACCAGGTGCAGCGCGAGGCCGACGAGCGCCGCCGCAAGCGCGAACTCGCCAACGCCGAGAAGCAGGCGAGCCAGCTGCAGAAGCAGGCCGACCGCTTCCGCGCCAAGGCCACCAAGGCGCGGGCGGCCCACCAGATGGAGAACCGGGCCGACCGCATCCTCAACTCGGTGCAGGGCCAGCGCAAGAGCGACAAGGTCGCCAAGCTGCGCTTCCCCGACCCGGCGCCCAGCGGGCGCACCCCGCTGACGGCCAAGGGGCTGTCCAAGTCCTACGGGTCGCTGGAGATCTTCTCCGGTGTCGACCTGGCGGTCGACCGCGGCAGCCGCGTGGTCATCCTCGGCCTCAACGGCGCGGGCAAGACGACGCTGCTGCGGCTGCTGGCCGGGGTCGAGGAGCCCGACACCGGCGAGGTCGTTCCCGGCCACGGGCTGCGCCTCGGCTACTACGCCCAGGAGCACGAGACGCTCGACACCTCCAGCACGGTGCTGGAGAACATGATGAACGCCGCCCCCGACCTGCCCGCGGTCGAGGCGCGCCGCACGCTGGGCTCGTTCCTGTTCAGCGGTGACGACGTCGACAAGCCCGCCTCGGTCCTCTCCGGCGGCGAGAAGACCCGGCTGGCCCTGGCCACGCTCGTGGTCTCCAGCGCCAACGTGCTGCTGCTGGACGAGCCCACGAACAACCTCGACCCCGCCAGCCGCGAGGAGATCCTCAGCGCGCTGCGCAACTACAAGGGCGCCATCGTGCTGGTCACCCACGACGAGGGCGCCGTCGAGGCGCTTTCGCCCGAGCGGGTCATCATGCTGCCCGACGGCGCCGAGGACATGTGGAACGCGGAGTTCGCCGACCTGATCACCCTCGCCTGAGCCGCGGCGCACCGCGCCGTGGACGGCCACGACGCGTGCTCCGCGGCGGCGGTTGACGCCACCGTAGTTACGGTCGGTTTTTGGGACGGGCCGAAACTCGCGCAGCGCGTGGGCGCGGTTCCACCGTGTCGCTTGCGGGTAGCCACCGGCGTCCGCATGGCTGATCATGGGCACTTCAATGTCGCGTTGATCACCCACGAGCATGGGAGGACGCTGTGGCCGAGACCCTGAAGAAGGGCACCCGCGTGACCGGCACGGAACGTGCAGAGTTGGCGAGCGAGCTGAAGAGACGCTATGACGACGGCGAGAGCATACGCTCGCTGGCGGCCGCCACCGGCCGCTCTTACGGGTTCGTTCACCGGCTGCTGACCGAGGCCGGGGTCACCCTCCGCGGTCGCGGAGGTGCCACCCGCCGAGGTTAGCCCCCCGGCGGCGCCATCCGGATACCCCCTCTTCGGATGGAATCCACGGTCGCTCACCAGCCGGAACCTCCGGCGCGGCCGATCGCCCCTCCGCGCGGCGCCCGGCACCGCGAACAGCGTTTCCGCCGATCACCACGAGGGCCTGCCCCGGCCCAGCGGGAACGCATGGGAATGCCCCTTGCTTTCGCCCGGTGCCCCGCGGAGGGTGCGGCCTCCGCCTCGGACGCGCCCCGCGCCGCCGGCCGCCCCGTCGGCGGCCTAGGCTGGGCCGACGTCACATAGGGGTTCCGCGGCCGTTCGCGCCGCGGGCCGACGAGGTGCGGAGGTGCGCATGGCTGAGGCGGGCGGGTTCGCCGACGGCGATCTGGAGGCGGCGGGACTGCGACTGTCGGTGAGCGACGAGGTCGCGACGGTCACCCTGGCGCGTCCCGAGCGTCGCAACGCGATGACGGGGCGTACTTGGGAGGCGCTGGCCCATGTCGGCCAGACCCTGCCCGAGTCTGTCCGAATTGTCATCGTTACGGGTGAAGGCTCCACCTTCTCCTCGGGCATCGACCTGAACATGTTCCGCCCCGGCGGCGTCGAGGGCGAGACCTCGCTGATGGACCGCGTCGCCGACGGCAGCGCCGACGACGCCGAGCTGGACCGGGTCATCGCCCGCTACCAGGAGGGCTTCGCCTGGCTCCGCCGACCCGACATCGTTTCGGTGGCCGCCGTGCGCGGCCACGCCATCGGCGCCGGGTTCCAACTCGCCCTCTCCTGCGACCTGCGGATCCTCGCCGACGATGCGCAGCTGTGCATGAAGGAGCCCGCGCTGGGACTGGTGCCCGACCTCACCGGCACCAAGCCGCTGGTCGACCTGGTCGGCCCCAGTCGCGCCATGGAGCTGTGCCTGACCGCGCGCACCGTCTCCGCCGCCGAGGCGCGCGAGCTGGGCCTGGCCGAACTCGTCGTCGAGGAAGCCCAGCTCGACGGTGCCGTCGACGACCTCGCCGCGGCGCTGCTTGCGGTTCCCCGCGAGGCGGCCTCGGCCACCAAGGACCTGCTGCAGGGCGCACCCGCCCGTACGCTGCAGGAGCAGGCCGCCGCCGAGCGCCGCGCGCAGGCCGGCCGGCTGAGGGCGCTGGCCGCCCAAGCCGCCCGCGGCTGAGTCCGGCGATCCGCCGCGCACCCCTCGGCGGGGTGCGCGGCGGGCCCGCGCCGGATGCGACCCGGATCACCGTCGGAACGGCCCGCGTCGTGCACGGATTGCACGCCGAAGCTAGTACGCTGCATAAGGCGGTCGTTCCGTGCTGCGCGCATCCGGCGCGCCGGGCCGCCTGGCACCGGGGACCCCCGACGATCCCCGAGTCGCGTTATCCGGCGCGTTTGGGCGATCTCTCCGCATGGACGGAGCCTTCCTCGAAACGCCGCCGATCGATGAGGAAGGTTTACGTCACTTGACGGACAATGCCGCATGCCCTGGCTTCGACGAACTCGGACTACCCGAAAAGATCGTGGACAGGCTCGCGCAGGACGGCGTCACCACGCCGTTCCCGATCCAGGCCGCCGCCATCCCTGATGCTCTGGCAGGCCTCGACGTGCTCGGCTGCGGCCGCACGGGATCGGGCAAGACACTCGCCTACGGGCTTCCGCTGCTCTCCCGCGCCGCCGACCGCCGCGCCGCATCCAGTCGCCCCCGGGCACTGGTGCTCGTGCCCACGCGCGAACTCGCCCACCAGGTGCGCGACGCGCTGCTGGTGTACGGCCGCCTGCTGGGCGCCCGCATCGGCGACGTCGTCGGAGGCAGCTCCTACACCCGCCAGATCAACGAACTCCGCCGCGGAGTCGAGGTCCTGGTCGCCACTCCCGGCCGCCTGACCGACCTCATCAACCAGGGCGCATGCGACTTGGGCGACGTCGAGCTGTGCGTGCTCGACGAGGCCGACCAGATGTGCGACATGGGCTTCATGCCGCAGGTCACCGAGCTGCTCGACCAGGTGCCCGCCGGCGGCCAGAAGCTGCTGTTCTCGGCGACGCTGGACGGCGACGTCGACAAGCTGGTGCGGCGCTACATGAACAAGCCCACCGTCCACTCGGTGGACCCGCCGGTCTCTCACGTCACCACGATGGAGCACCACCTGCTCAAGGTGCTCCCGCAGGACAAGAACCGCATCATCACCGAGATCGCCGCCCGTGACGGGCGCACTCTGCTGTTCGTGCGCAGCAAGCACCGCGCCGACTCCATCAGCGAGCAGCTCGCCGCCGCCGGAGTGCCCGCCGCGTCGCTGCACGGCGGCAAGAGCCAGAGCGTGCGCACCAAGACGCTGGCCAAGTTCCGCGAGGGCAAGGTGCAGACGCTGGTGGCCACCGACGTCGCCGCCCGCGGCATCCACGTCGACGGCATCGACCTGGTCGTGAACATCGACCTGCCCACCGGCCACAAGGACTACCTGCACCGCGGCGGGCGCACCGCCCGTGCCGGGGAGTCGGGCCGCGTGGTCTCGCTGGTGGCACCCAACCAGCGCCGCTTGGCGCGCCGTCTGCTCGGCGACGCCGGAGTGCGGGCCGAACAGCACCTGGTCAACCCCGGCGACGCGCTCCTCAGCGAGGTCACCGGTGCGCGCGAGCCCTCCGGTGTGCCGTGGGTCGAGCCGGTCGAGCCCGACCGCGCCCGCCGCGGCCGCGGCGGCCCTCGCCAGCGCAGCGGCGGCAACCAGCGTCCTCGCGGCGACCGCGGAGGGCCCCGCGAGGGCCGACGCAACAACGACCGCCGCGACAGCCGCCCCGGCAAGCCCGCCCGCGGAGGCTCGCCCGCGCGGGGCTGACCCGCCGCCCGGCCGGGACGACCCGGCCAGGCGGGGCACACGCGCAACAGCGACATCGACGATTCCGGTGGCCGCCACGGTGAGCGGCCATCCGGATGAGGCCGCGACGGCCGGGACCTGCAGCCCGGCCGCCGGCTGAGACGCAAGGGGCGGACTCCCGCGAGGGGGCCGCCCCTCTCGTCTGTTGCGCGTGCCGCGGTGCGCCGCCGGTCTCCCGCAGAGGCCGGGTGACCGGCGGAACGGCTGCACGACGCAGGGCCGGAGGGCACCGGGGACGGCTGCGGCTTCGGTGCATGGCATGAAAACCGTTTCCGGTACTATGCCCAGAACCGGCCGACCACGTTCCGTTGCCTGCTGCCGCTTTCGCGGCGCGGGCCACCATCGAGCCCTCTCGGAGTAGCAGCGTGCCCGAACGTCCGACGGGACCCGCCCCGCCTGTCCACGCGTCCCTGGGCGACTCCCTGACCGCCCGCTGGGACGACCCCGGCGACGATCTGCCGCCGCCCGACTGGGGACGGCCGCGCGGTCCGCGGCGGCTGGCCACCGTCTGGATGTTCGCGCTGTTCACGCTGGCACTGGCCGCGGGCAACGCCTGGCTGTCGGACCGGCTGACCAGTGAGGCGTTCTTGGCCTGGGCCACGGTCTTCACCGCGATCAGCCTGCAGGCGCTGCCGTTCCTGGTATTCGGCGTGGCGCTGTCGGCTGCGCTGACGTCCTTCGTACCCGCCTCCTTCTACCGGCGCGTCGTGCCCGACAACGCATACGCGGCGGTGCCCACCGCGGGCGCGGCGGGGATGGTCCTTCCGGGATGCGAGTGCGCGTCGGTCCCGGTGGCCGGCGGGCTCATCAAGCGCGGGGTGGCGCCGGCGGCTGCGCTGACCTTCCTGCTGGCCGCGCCCGCGATCAACCCGGTGGTGCTGGTGGCCACCGCCGTCGCCTTCGCCGGGCAGCCCGAGATGGTGCTGGCCCGGCTCGCCGCGTCGTTCGGCGCCGCTGTAACGGTGGGCTGGGTGTGGGCGCGCCTGGGCCGCACCGACTGGCTGCGCCCGCCGCGCGCCCATCACGACCCCGATGCACCCCGCTGGCAGATCTTCCGCGAGTCGATGCTGCACGACCTGATGCACGCCGGCGGGTTCCTGGTGCTGGGCGCGCTCGCCGCGGCGACGGTCAACGTCGTCGTGCCCCGCGCATGGGTGGCGGCGGTCGCCGACATGCCCGTCGTCTCGGTGCTGGTGCTCGCGCTGTTCGCCGTTGTGCTGTCGATCTGCTCGGAGGCCGATGCGTTCGTCGCCGTGAGCCTCACCGAGTTCTCGCCGACCGCCAAGCTGGCGTTCCTGGTCGTGGGCCCGATGGTCGACCTCAAGCTGATCGCGCTGCAGGGCGGCACGTTCGGGTGGTCGTTCGTACGCCGCTTCGTTCCGCTGACCCTGGCGGCCGCTCTGGTCTTCACGTTCGCGATCGGAGGACTTCTGCTGTGAACAGGATCGCGCAGGGCATCGTGCTGGTGCTGCTGGGCGCCGGCGCGCTGAGCAGCACGGTGTTCACCGACCTCTACCTCAACTACGTCCAGGCCGGGTTCCGCCCGTTCCTGATCGCGGCCGCCGCGATGCTGATCGCCCTGGGGGCGACGGTGATCGCCGCGGAGGCGCGGTCGGTGCTGCGCGGAGAGGTGCCCGTCGAGCCGGCCGGATGCGGCCCCGGCCACGCCGAATCCGGCGGACACGGCCACGGAGCCCCGCGTGTGGCGTGGCTGCTGCTCCTGCCGGTACTTGCGGTCTTCGTCGTCGCGCCGCCGGCATTGGGCTCCTACACCGCCGAGAACGCTTCCACGGCGGCGCCGCCGCGCGAAGAGGAGGCCCACGACGAACTCGGCGAGCCCGGCTCCGAGGGCCCGGTCGAGATGGAGATCCAGGAGTTCATCTCGCGTGCCTGGACCGACGAGAAGCGCTCGATGGAAGGCAAGACCATCCGCCTGACGGGCTTCGCCGTGCCCAACCCCGAGGGCGAGGGCTGGTATCTGGCACGGCTGCAGATGGCCTGTTGCGCGGCGGACGCGATCGTGAACCGGGTGCTGATCACCGACCGCCCCGAGCCGCCGGAGGACAGCTGGTGGCGGGCCGAGGGCACCTGGCAGCCCCCGGAGGGCGACCTGCGAAGCGTCCGCGACCACAGGTTCTCGGTGGAGACGTTGGAGGAGGTCGAGGATCCTCCCGACCCCTACGAGTAGCCCCTCCGAGCACTCGGCCGAGTAGCCGGCGTCCGGTCGCCCGCGGCCGGGCGAAGGCGGGCGCGAACGGGGCGGCGGCCCGCGCGGGCCGCCGCCCCGTTCGGCGGTGGTCGGGAGCGGGGCTCCCGAGTCGGGTCAGCGGGGCTCGAAGTCGAAGACCCCGCCGGTCTCCGAGTGTGCGACACAGGCGTTGCTGAACGTCTCGTTGTAGCTCACCGGCGTCCCATGCCACATGCCGCTGGCGCGAAGCCGCACCGGCGCGTACTGCATGGTGCACATCGTGGTCTGCTGGGAGCGCTGCTCGCCCAAGGTCCGGAATTCGCCCCCGGAGTTCTCCAACGCTGCGCAGGCCTCATCGGCGCGCGGGTGCGACCCGCCCGCCGGGCGGCAGTGCAGAGTGGTGCTGTCGACCCCCCTTTCGTCCGGGACGGTCACCGACAGCCGCATCACGGCGTCGGGCATCTGCGCCGCCCGCGCTGCCGAGTCGGCTGAGGACGCGCCGGACGCCTCCTCGGCGTGCGCGGCCGGAGCGAGGGCCATCAGCGCGGTGACCAGGCCGAGAAGCACCGGTGTGCGTCGTTTCCGCATGTTGCCTCCTGAGGCGGGGCGGTACCGCCCCGCGACCGATTCATTGCACAGGGCAATTGAATCGCGACACAGTGTGTTCCAGCAGGTTTTCGCGGAAATCGGATGCGGAGTGTCGCCGCCCGTTGCGGGACGACGCGCAGGAGCCCTCGACGAGCCGGGTTCGGCGGGGTCGCTCGGGCGGTTCGGATCCGCCGGCGTGTGCGCAGGCCGGGTCCGCCGCCGACTACGTGTGCTCCCGGTCCTCGCCCTGGCCCTCGCCCTGCTCCGGGCCGTGGGCCATGCCCTGGCCCTGTGCTGGGGCCGCCGCGGCGCCCCGCTCCTGCAGCCGGCCGCAGAGCCGGCAGCGCACCGTCTCGGGCGGCAGCGGGCAAGGGCAGTAGTGGCAGGTTGTGGTGCACGCTGCGTCGAACTTGACGAGGAGGGCGTCGCGCATTTCGTCCATGGCGATCAGCCTGCCAGAACGGGCGGCCCGGCGTGTTCCGCGCGGCTTCGGCCGTTCGCTGGAACCCGGACGCGAGCGGCCCGTCGACAGGATCGCCCGCCTGGCCGAGGACGGCGGGGTGTTCGCGCTGCGCCTGCCGCTGTACCGCAGCGGCGACCGCGGGCTTGGCCTCCGCTGACCAGGTGGATCCGGGTTCAAGGAGGCGGGCGTTCTCAGTCCGGAACGTACGGACGAGAGGCGTCCGCTCGGGTGGCACAGGCCGTCGGCCCACGTGTCCGCACGGGATCCGCAGCAGCGCAGAACCCCGTGTCCGCGTTCCGGTTCCTCTCGGTCGCGCACGCCTGGAAAATGGGTCCGGATCGAAGACAGGGGACTCGACGGGCCGCTCGCCGCCCGCGGGTACGAGCGCAGTGCGTGGACGGGCCGTGATGTGCCAATTGGACTTGGGAATCAGCGATCGCGACGGGTGTACCGTCATGCGCCTGAGAGGCGAGCTGGACCTCGCCAGCGTCGATCGCTTCGAGCAGACCGCCGGCACCGCGGAGATCGTCTACGGCCCCCGCATGATCGTCGACCTCACCGAGCTGTCCTTCATCGACTCCGTAGGGCTGGGCGCGCTGGCCCGACTCCACCGCCGCCTCACCCGTACCGGCGGAACGTTCACCGTCATCGTCCCGCCGGGCAAGATCGACCGGATCTTCCACTACAGCGGCCTGAAAGGCGCCATGGACATCCGCACCCCGCCGGAGTGACACTGCACCGCCCGCGTCCCCGCTGACGGCGGGAGCGCGTTCGTGCATGCGGAATGCCGCTTCGTGCGGCACCGATGCCCGTCCGGTCGAGTGTTTCGCCTTGAGCGCTTCGACCGTCTGCCTACAGCACCGCAGCCCCGCCCTGTTCGCCACTCCCTCCGTCCTCTCGCCGCCCCGTGCGGACGCCTCCCGGCCCTGGGCGCTAACGTGGCCGCGGATGTGCTCGGGGGCGTCGGGCCGGGGACGGCGGGCTGAGGCGGCGACTCCTTCGGCCGGTCCGCGGCCGGATCCGGCCACTCGACCCCTTACCCGGATTGTCAGGAGCGCCGACGTGCCCGGAGTCGTGCTGGATCTCGGCCCGCTGCGGTCCAGCCGCTCCTTTCGGGTGCTGTTCGCATCCCGGGTCGTCGCCCTGGTCGGGGTGAGTCTCACCCTGGTAGCACTGTCGGTGCAGGTATACGGATTGACGGGATCGTCGCTGGCCGTGGGAACGGTCAACGCCGTCGCGGGCACGACTCTGGTCGCCGGAACGCTTCTCGGCGGTGTGCTGGCCGACCGGCTGGAGCGGCGGGCGCTGCTGCTGATCGCGCGCGGGGCCGCCGCGGGCGTGTTCGCCGCTCTCGCGCTCAACGCGGCGGCCGACCGGCCGAGCCTGCTGGCCGTCTACATCTGCGCGGCCGCGCTGGGTGTCGTCGACGGTGTCGGCGAGACCGCGCTGGTCACGGTGACCCCCGAGCTCGTGCGCGCTGACCAGTTGGCCGCCGCCGGTGCGCTGACGGCCATCACGACGCAGTTGGCCACGATGCTCGGCCCTTCGGCGGCCGGGCTGATCGTGGCCGGGCCGGGAGTCGTCGTCTGCTACGCCGCCACCTGCGCGGCGACGGTCGCTCAGGTGGTACTGATGCTGTGGCTGCCGAGGCTGCCCGCGGCCGTCGGGCAGGAGGCCGGCCGCCCGCTGCGCGCCTTGGGGGAGGCGTGGAGGTTCGCCCGGCGCCACCGCGTCATCGCCGGGCTGCTGCTCGTGGAGCTGTGCGGCGGGCTGCTCGCGTTGCCGTACGCGGTCTTTCCCGCGATGGGGGAGCGGGTGCTGGCGGGGGATGCGCGTACGGTCGGTCTGCTTTACTCGGCGCCGGCGGTGGGCGCCTTCCTCGGTGCGCTGTTCAGCGGCTGGGCCGGGCGCATCCGCCGCCCGGGCTGGGCGCTGATCGCCGCCGGGCTGCTCTGGGGCGCAGCGATGGCGGGATTCGGCGCGAGCCCGAACCTCGCGGCGGCGCTGGTGCTGCTGGGGCTGGCCGGCATGGCGATGGTCACCGCCGAGATCCTGCAGCGCGCCCTGCTGCAAGGGCACACGCCCAGCGCCCTGCTGGGCCGCGTCAGCTCTTTCTGGCTGGTGCTGGCAACCGCAGGCCCGGCTGCGGGCGGCGCGCTGGCCGGGGGGCTCGCCCAGGCCCTCGGCCCCGCGATCGCCGTCGTGGTCGGCGGCTTGGTCTGCACGACCGCTGTCGCGGTCATCGCGGCGGCGCTTCCGGGCCTGCGGCGTGCCGAATTGACCCCCTAGCGGCCTGACCTCGTAGGCGCCTGCCGATCCCTCATGCGGCGTCTTCCGTGCCAACCGCCGGAGCGCTTGCTTTCGGTGGCCGACTCGCAATCCACGTCCGCGCCGAAACGGCTGTCCTCTCCGTCACAGGTGGCTTACCCGCTCGCGGGGCCATCCGCCGCGCGCTGGTCAACGAATGCCCTGTGGCGAGTGAGAGGTTGCAGACAACCGAAGACTGTCCATTGCATCCGGATTGCTCCGCTTTGTCCGGGTTTTCAGGGTTGACACGATGCACTCTGCCGGTCAAGACTGACGGACAGTCGCTAAGGTAAGCATTGCCTTAGTGAGGTTTGCTTACCCTTTTTTGTCTGCGGAAGGAGAGGCGTGTCCCACAACGGGATCGCGGGCACCGTCGCCGTGGTGACCGGAGCCGCCGGAGGCATCGGACGGGCCGTGGCCGCCCGGCTGGCAGCCGAAGGTGCGGTGGTCGCCGCCGCCGACGTCGACGCCGAAGGGCTGGCCTCGCTGGTCGGCGGGTTGCACGCCGACGGGCGCAAGGCCGAGGGCTACACCGCAGACGTGCGCGACTCCGCGGCCGTGGAGGCGCTGTTCGGCGCCGTCGAGCGCGACCTCGGCCCCGTCGCCCACACCGTCAACGTCGCCGGTGTCCTCGCGACCGGGGACGCCACCGACACCCCCGACGCCCGATGGGAGCACCTCTTCGCCGTCAACACCGCCGGCGTCTTCCACGTCTGCCGCGCCGCCGCCCGTCGGATGCGGCCGCGGGGCTCGGGCACCATCACGACCGTGGGCTCCAACGCCGCCGGCGTACCCCGCTCCGGCATGGCCGCCTACGGCGCCTCCAAGGCCGCGGCGACCATGTTCACCAAGTCCCTCGGCCTTGAACTCGCGCCGCAGGGCATCCGCTGCAACGTCGTCTCGCCCGGCTCGACCGACACCCCCATGCAGCGCGGCATGTGGGACGGCGACGAGGGCGCCCGCGGTGTGATCGCCGGATCGCCCGAGCGCTTCCGCGTGGGCGTCCCGCTGGGCCGCATCGCCGTCCCCGACGACATCGCCGACGCCGTGTGCTTCCTGGCCTCCTCCTCCGCCCGCCACATCACCATGCACGACCTCTACGTCGACGGGGGCGCGACGCTGCGCGCCTGAGCCCGGCCCGACGCGCCCCGCGCCCCCTCCAACCCCATTTCCACACTTCACCGACCTGCTCAGTAGGTTCCCGGACCTCTCGCCGAGGCCCCGAATCAGGCCGGTGCCGGCCAGAAAGAGACCTGCCGGTGTTCCACCAGTACAACCACCCCGCCGCCGCGGCGGCCGGAGACCTCCTCGACGCCTACCGCCCCGGGAACGCCTTCCTCGCGGCCCCGAGCGGAGCGATCCTGGGCGAGGGCGCCGCGGCGGCGGCCGAACGCCTGGAGGACGTGGGCGACCTGCTGGCCCAGGGCACCGCCGACTCCGCCTCCGGACCGATCGCGATCGGCGCGATCCCCTTCGACGCCGCCGCCCCCGGCCGCCTCGTGGTTCCGGACCGAGTGCGCCAAGCTCCGCCGCTGACCGAAAGTCGGAACAGCCACCGCGGGCAGCGCCCGCTGCCCGGACCCTGGGCCATGCGCCCCCTGCCCGAGCCCGCCGAGCACGCCGCCGGGGTCGAACGCCTCCTCAAGCGCCTGGCCCGAGGCGACGGCGACGACGGCCCCGCCAAGATCGTCCTCGCGCGTTCGCTGCGGCTGAGCGGCCCCGGCCCCGTCGACGTCGGCCAACTGCTGAACAACCTCGCCTGGCGCGACCCGGCCGCCTGCACCTTCGCTCTGGATCTCCCCGCCGCCTCGCCCGCGCCGCGCACCCTCGTCGGCGCCAGCCCCGAGCTGCTCGTGGCCAAGCGCGGCGGCCGGGTCGTCTCCAACCCGCTGGCAGGTTCCGCACCGCGCAGCGCCGACCCCAGCAAGGACCAGCTCAGCGCCGTGGAACTGCTCGGCTCGGCCAAGGACCGCCACGAGCACGCCGTCGTCGTCGAGGCCGTCACCGAGGCCCTGCGCCCCTACTGCCGCACCCTTGAGGTCCCCGAGCCCGAACTGGCCCGCACCGCCACCCTGTGGCACCTGTCCACCCGCGTCACCGGCGAGCTCATCGACCCCGCCACCCCCTCGCCGGTGCTCGCCGCCGCCCTGCACCCCACACCGGCCGTCTGCGGCAGCCCCACGGACGCCGCACGCGCGGCCATCGCCGAGATCGAGCCCTTCGACCGCGGCTTCTACACCGGTGCCGTGGGCTACACCGACGCCCGCGGCGACGGCGAGTGGATCGTCTCCATCCGCTGCGCCGACGTCGCCGGCGACACCCTCGACCTGTTCGCCGGAGGCGGCATCGTCGGCGATTCCGAACCCGACGCCGAACTCGCCGAAACCTCCGCGAAGCTGCGCACCCTGCTGCTCGCCCTCGGAGTCAACCAACCGCTCATCGCACCGCCGCGCTGACGCGTCCGGCCCCTTTCCCCACGCCCGCCGACCGCAGCCTCCAGCACCGCCGTCGAAAGGAAGCGCCCACCGCCATGCTCGCCGGATGCACCCCTTGGCCCCCGGAGTTCGCCGACCGCTACCGCGAGCGCGGCTACTGGACCGGCGAGACCCTCGGCGCGTTCCTGCGTGAGCGTGCGCGCCGCTATGCCGACCGCACCGCCGTCGTCGGCGCCGGGCGGCGCTGGAGCTACACCGAGCTCGACGTCCGCGCCGACCGTACCGCCGCCGGCCTGGCGCGACTGGGCATCGGCGCCGGCGACCGCGTTGTCGTCCAGCTGCCCAACATCCCCGACGTCTTCGAGGTCGCCTTCGCCCTGTTCCGGCTGGGCGCCCTGCCCGTGTACGCGCTGCCCGCCCACCGCCGCGCCGAGATCTCCTACCTGTGCTCCTTCACCGACGCCGCCGCGCTGGTCGTCGCCGACACCCATGGCGGGTTCGACTACCGCGACCTGGCCGCACAGGTGCGCGCCGAGACCGGCGGTCCCGAGCACGTCCTCGTCGCCGGCGACACCGGCGGCCGCCCCGGCCTCACCCCGCTGGAGCAGATCCGCGAGCAGGGCGGCGCAGGTCCCGGAGCCACAGCCGAGCCCGACCCCGCCGACGTCGCGTTCCTCCAGCTCTCCGGCGGCACCACCGGGCTGCCCAAGCTCATCCCGCGCACCCACGACGACTACCTCTACTCCGTGCGCGCCAGTGCCGAGATCTGCGCTCTGGACACCGCGACCGTCTACCTCGCCGCGCTTCCGGTCGTGCACAACTTCCCGATGAGCTCGCCGGGCTTCCTCGGCGTCTTCAGCGCCGGCGGCACCGTCGTGCTCGCCCCCGATCCCAGCCCCGCCACCTGCCTGGCGCTGGTCGAGCAGGAGTCGGTCACCCACACCGCGGTCGTACCGCCGGTGGCGATGCTGTGGCTGGACGCCGTCGACGGCGGCTCCCAGGCCCACCGCGACCTGTCGTGCCTGCGGGTGCTGCAGGTGGGCGGCGCCAAGTTCGCCCCCGAAGCCGCCCGCCGCGTACGCCTCACCCTGGGGTGCGCGCTGCAGCAGGTCTTCGGCATGGCCGAAGGGCTGGTCAACTACACCCGCGACGACGACCCCGAGGAGACCGTCGTGACCACCCAGGGCCGGCCCATCTCAGACGACGACGAGATCCGCGTCGTCGACAGCGACGGGACCGAGGTGCCCGAGGGAGCACTCGGCGAACTGCAGACTCGCGGCCCCTACACCATCCGCGGCTACTACCGCGCGCCCGAGCACAACTCCGAGGCGTTCACCGCCGACGGCTACTACCGCACCGGCGACCTGGTCCGCCTCACCCCCACCGGCCACCTCGTCGTCGAAGGCCGCGCCAAGGACCAGATCAACCGCGGCGGCGAGAAGATCGCCCCCGACGAGGTCGAGGACCACCTGCTGGCCCACCCCGGCGTGCACGACGCCGCCGTGGTCGCCATGCCCGACGGGTTCCTGGGCGAGCGCACCTGCGCCTACGTCGTCCCTCGCGGCACCGGGGCAGCCCGCGCGCAGCTGCTGGGGTTCCTGCGCGAACGCGGACTGGCCGCCTACAAGATCCCCGACCGCGTCGAATTCGTCGCCGCCTTCCCCGCCACCGGCGTCGGCAAGGTCAGCCGGCGCGAACTGCGCGAGGCGGTACGCGCCGCCCACGCCCCCGACGCCGCGGACCCGCCGACCGTCCCGGCACCGCCTTCGCAGCAGTGACGCCACCGAAGACGCTCGCCACCGCACCGCCACGCCCGCCGCCCCGCCGAATGGACATCCGATGCCGCTGCCGCACATCGAGCCCTACGAGCTGCCCGCCCCGGCCCAACTGCCGCCCAACCGCGCTGACTGGCGCCCCGACCCCGCGCGGGCGGTGCTGCTCATCCACGACATGCAGCACTACTTCCTGCGTCCGTACCGCACCGGCGCCCAGCCGCTGGACGGGGCGCTGGCCAACATCGCCGCCTTGGGCGAGCGCGCCCGCGCCGCCGGCGTGCCCGTGGTCTACACCGCCAAGCCGGGCGACATGCCGCCCGAGCACCGCGGCCTCGAAGGCGACTTCTGGGGCGCCGGCATGCGCGCCGTGCCCGAGCAGTCCGACATCGCCGCCGCGCTGCGGCCCCAGGAGGGCGACGTGCTGGTCACCAAGCGCCGCTACAGCGCGTTCGTGGGCACCGACCTGGCCGAGCGGCTGGAGCGCATGGGTCGCGACCAGCTGCTGGTCACCGGTGTCTACGCGCACATCGGCTGCCTGCTCACCGCCGCCGACGCGTTCATGCGCGACATCCAGCCGTTTCTGATCGCAGACGCCACGGCCGACTTCAGCGCCGAGGACCACCGCCACGCGCTGCGTTACGTGGCCCAGCGCTGCGGGATGGCGCTGTCGACACGCGAGGCCGCCGCCGCGCTGTCGCCCGCCCCCGCGTTCGACTCGCGCGTGTGAGCGCCGGGCCACGTGCTCCCCATTCGACAACCGATCCCGGCGAGTGAAAGGACCCCTGTGACCGACACGCCGCAGCCCCCGCCCACCCACGACCTGGTGGGGATCGGCTTCGGGCCCTCCAACGTCGCGCTGGCCATCGGCCTGCGCGAGCAGCGCGAGCGCGCCGCCGCCGACCCCGCCACACCGCCGCTGAGCGGGACCTTCCTCGAACGCCAGACCGAGTTCGGGTGGCACCGCGGCATGCTGCTGGACGACGCCACCATGCAGGTCTCCTTCCTCAAGGACCTGGTGACCACCCGCAACCCCGCCAGCGACTTCGGCTTCCTGTCCTATCTGCACGCCGTGGGCCGGCTGCACGACTTCATCAACCACAAGACGCTGTTCCCCCTGCGCGCGGAGTTCCACGACTATCTGGCCTGGTGCGCCGACCGCGTCGGCGACCAGGTCCACTACGGCGCCGAGGCCGTGGGCGTGGAACCCGTCCGCGACGAGGCCGGGCGCATCGCCGGACTCGACGTCCTCGCGCGCACGTCCGACGGTGCCCTGCAGCGGCGCCGCGGCCGCAACGTCGTCTTCGCGCCCGGGCTCACCCCGCGCCTGCCCGAGGGCGCGCGGCTGAGCGAGCGCGTCTGGCACAACGAGTACCTGCTGCAGCGCCTGGAACGCCTGGACGAAAGCGCCGACCCCGGCTCCTTCGTCGTCGTGGGCGCCGGGCAGAGCGCAGCCGAATGCGTCGAGCACCTCTACCGCCGCTTCCCGCGTGCCCGGGTGCACGCCGTGTTCTCCCGCTACGGCTACAGCCCTTCCGACGACAGCCCCTTCGCCAACCGCATCTTCGATCCCGAGGCCGTCGACGACTTCTACTGCGCCTCGGCCGAGACCAAGGCCGACATCATGGGCTACCACCGCAACACCAACTACTCGGTGGTCGACCCCGACCTGATCGACACCCTGTACCAGGCCGCCTACCAGGACAAGGTCAAGGGCGCCGAGCGGCTGCGGATCCACAACACCTCCCGCGTGACCGACGTGCACGAGGGCCCCGGCGGCGTGACCGCGACCGTGGAGGACCTGGCCAGCGGAAAGCACACGGCCGTGGAGGCCGACTACCTCGTCTACGCGACCGGCTACACCGCGGCCGACCCGCGCGATCTGCTCGGCGAGGTCGCCGAGCACGTCGTCAGCGACGCCCAAGGGCGGCCCGCCGTCGAGCGCGACTACCGGCTGGCCACCTCCGACGAGGTCACCTGCGGCATCTACCTGCAAGGCGGCACCGAGCACACCCACGGAATCTCGTCCTCGCTGCTGTCCAACGTCGCCGTGCGGGTCGGCGAGATCCTCGACGCGATCAGCGCCCGCACCGCCACCTCCGCCGCCACCGCCGCCCGGCCCGCCGAGGCGGCGGTCTTCGGGCGCTGACCCGGCGCCGCCTCCCCCCGAGGAACCGGAACTCTCCACGTCCGACCGAAACACAGCCGACCTGAGGAGAACGCCGCCGTGTCCGAAAACCCCGCCGCCGACACCGCTGCCGGACTGACCGTCGAGCGCCTCCGCGCCGACGTCGAGCAGGTGCTGGGCGAGCCCCCAGGCTCCCTGGGCGAGCACGACAACCTGCTCGACCGGGGCATGGACTCCATCCGCCTCATGAGCCTGGTCGAGAGCTGGCGCACCGCGGGCGTCGAGACCGACTTCATCACCCTGGCCGAGGAGCCCACGGTCGCGGCCTGGACCCGGCTGCTGCTCGACGTCTGAACACGAAGGCCGCCGAGCCCCGCCCCCTCCCCCGAGACCGCCTGAGACCAGGAGCCGCGTTTATGAACGCCCCAGAGGAATTCGATGTCATCGTCGTCGGAGGCGGCCCCGCCGGCTCCACCGCCGCCACCCTGATAGCCGACCAGGGCCACCGGGTGGTGCTGCTGGAGAAGGAGCGCTTCCCCCGCTACCAGATCGGCGAGTCGCTGCTGCCGGCCACCGTGCACGGCGTGTGCCGCCTGCTCGGCGCCGACGAGGAGATCCGCCGCGCCGGGTTCACCACCAAGCGGGGCGGCAGCTTCCGGTGGGGAACCAGCCCCGACCCGTGGAACTTCCTGTTCGCGCTGTCGCCCGAGCTGTCCGGCCCGACCTCCTACGCCTACCAGGTCGACCGGATGACCTTCGACGACATCCTGCTGCGCAACGCCGCCCGCCACGGCGTCGAGGTGCGTGAGGAATCGGCCGCGCTGGAGGCCGTCACCACGAACGGACGCGTCACCGGTCTGGTCTACAGCGACCCCTCCGGTGTCCGCCGGGAACTCGCCGCAGCCCACGTCGTCGACGCCTCCGGCAGCACCGGCCGCCTGCACGGGGCCGCCGGCGGCACTCGCCACTACTCCGACTTCTTCCAGAACCTCGCCGTCTTCGGCTACTTCGCCGGCGGCGGCCGCATGCCCGAGCCCGACGCCGGCAACATCCTCTGCGCCGCGTTCGACGAGGGCTGGCTGTGGTACATCCCGCTGCGCGAGGACCTCACGAGCGTGGGCGCCGTCCTCAACCACGACCAGGCCCCCCGTATCCAGGCCGACCGCGAGGGCACGCTGCGCGAGTCCATCCAGCGCTGCGGGATCGTCCGCGACCTGCTGGGCGATACCGAGCGCATCACCGAGGGCACCTACGGCAGCGTCCGCGTGCGCCGCGACTACTCCTACGCCAACACCCGGTTCTGGGCGCCAGGCATCACGCTGATCGGCGATGCCGCCTGCTTCATCGACCCCGTCTTCTCCACCGGCGTGCACCTGGCCACCTACAGCGGGCTGCTCGCCGCGCGCTCCGTCAACAGCGTGCTGGCCGGCGAGCTGAGCGAGGAGCGGGCCTTCGGCGAGTTCGAGGGGCGCTACCGCCGCGAGTACGCGGTCTTCTACGAGTTCCTCGCCGCCTTCTACGACATGCGCCAGCGCGAGGAGACCTACTTCTGGACGGCACGCAAGGTCACCAACATGCAGGCCGAGGACATGCAGGCCTTCGCCACCCTGGTCGCCGGCGCATCCTCCGCCGAGGCCGCGCTGGTGGGCGCCGACACACTCGCGCAGCGGTTCGGCTCCTCCTCGGCCGAGCTGACCGGAGCGGTGGAGCGCACCGGCGCCGCCCGAACGACCAGCGGCGAACGGATGACAGAGCTGTTCCGCGCGCCCGTGGTGGCTGACGTCATGGCGGAGATGAACCGGATCCAGCGGCGCGGCGCCACCGGGCCGGCCGCAGGCGAGGCCCCGCTGCTGGACGGCGGCCTGGTGCCCTCGGCGGACGGTCGGCACTGGGTTGAACCGGACGCCGCTCCCGCCTGATTCGGCCCGACTTCGCCCCGGTCCGCGTCCTCGGGCGCGGGCCGCGTCCTCTAAGCCGGCCCGTGCCTCAAGGCGCGG
>NZ_JROO01000019.1 GCF_000826685.1 Streptomonospora alba | reverse complement strand
GCCCGTTCGGCGCGGTCAGACCGTTGCTTGCGCCGTCCTGGTTGACCGCGGAACCCCGCACCAGGCCCAGCACCCGGTGGCCCAGCCGACGCGCCCGCGAGAGCGGCTCCAGCAGGACCAGACCGACGCCTTCAGCCCATCCCGCCCCGTCGGCGTTCGCCGAGAACGCCTTGCACCGGCCGTCCGGCGCCATCGCGCGCTGCCTGCTCCATTCCACGAAGGTGTCCATCGAGGACATCACGACCACGCCGCCGGCGAGCGCCATCGTGCACTCGCCGCGCCGCAGCGCCTGAACCGCCAGGTGCAGCGCCACCAGCGACGACGAGCACGCCGTGTCCACCGTCATCGCCGGGCCCTCCAGCCCGAAGGTGTAGGACACCCGGCCGGAGGCCACACTGCCCGCACTGCCCAGGGCCAGATGGCCTTCGTGCTCGCTGGGGTGACCGATCCGAGTCCCGTAGTCGTTGTAGCTCGCGCCCACGTAGACGCCGGTCCTGGTGCCCTTGAGGGTGCGCGGATCCAGGCCCGCCCGCTCGAACGCCTCCCAGGAGGCCTCCAGCAGCAGCCGCTGCTGCGGATCGGTCGTCAGGGCCTCGCGCGGGGAGAGCCCGAAGAACCCGGCATCGAAGTCGGCGGCGTCGTGCAGGAAGCCCCCGCCCCGGACGTAGTAGGTACCCGGAGTGTCGGGGTCGGGGTCGTAGAGGCCGTCCAGGTCCCAGCCGCGGTCTTCGGGAAACGGGCCGACAGCGTCCCCGCCCGCATCGAGCAGCCGCCACAGGTCCTCGGGCGTGCTCACACCGCCGGGCATCCGGCAGCTCATCGCCACGATGGCGATCGGGTCTTCCTCCGGTTCCACCGCCGACGCCGGGGGCGCCGGTGCCGACTCCTCCTCCGCGGAGCTGCTGTCTCCGGGCAGTACCTCGGAGATGTGCCCGACCAGCTCTTCGATGGTCGGGTAGTCGAAGACGAGCGTCACCGCGAGGCTTACGCCCGTGGCCGCCGCCAGCCGGTTGCGCAGATCGACCGCTGTCAGGGAGTCGAACCCGAGTTCGCGGAACGCCCGGTCCGCAGCGAGCGTCTCGGCGCCGTGGCCTAGCGACGCCGCGACCTCGGCGGTGACGAGCTCGGTCAGCGCCTGCCGGCGCTCCACTCCGCGCAGTTGCGCCCACTTCCCGCCGGAGGGCTCCGGACGGTCCTGCTGCGCGGGGGTCCGCCACTCCCTGATCGCCGGGATCTCTGCGACGACCGGGCTGCCGGCTGTCAGCGGCGAGGACGAGGCCAGCAGTGCCCAGTCCACGTCGGCGACCGCCACACTGGTATCGCGGCTGCCGACGGCCCGGCCCATCGCGGCGACGGCCTGCTCGGGGGGCATGGCCGGCATGCCGGTACGGCGCAGCCGCGCGGCCGTCTCCTCGTCCACCAGGCCGCCGCCGTCCCAGGCCCCCCACGCGATCGAGGTCGCCGGCATGCCGGCGTCCCGCCGATGGCGGGCGAGCGCATCGAGATAGGCGTTCGCCGCCGCGTACCCGCCCTGGCCGGGACCGCCCAGCGTGCCGGCGAAGGAGGAGAAGAGGACGAACGCCGAGAGGTCCCGGTCCAGGGTGAGCTCGTGCAGGTTCCGCGCCGCGGCGACCTTGGGGCGGAACACCGCGTCGCACCGCTCGCCGGTGAGGGTGTCGAGCAGGCCGTCCTCGAGGACCCCGGCCGCGTGCACGACGGCGTCGAGGTCCGCCAGGCCCTCCAGCACCTCGGAGAGGGACTCGCGGTCGGCGGCGTCGCAGGCGACGACCGTCGCTTCGGCGCCGAGTCCGACCAGCTCGCTGCGCAGCTCCTCGGCTCCGGGCGCCGCCATGCCCCGGCGCCCCGCGAGGACGATGTGCCCGGCGCCGTTGCGGGCGAGCCACCGGGCCACATGGCCGCCGAGCGCTCCGGTGCCGCCGGTGACGAGGACCGTTCCCCCGGGCCTCCACTCCGCGGTCGCGTCGGGGGCCGGCGTGAGCCTTCGCACGAACGTGCCGGATCCGCGGACCGCGACCTCGGGCTCACCGCTCTCGCCGGTGAGCACCGCCGCCAGGCGGCGCCCCGCGGCGGTGTCCATGCGCTCGGGGAGGTCCACCAGGCCCGCCCAGAACTGCGGATGCTCGATCGCCGCGATCCTGCCCATACCCCAGGTAGCGGCCTGGTCCGGCGAGGTCAGCGAATCGCCGGGGTGCACGGCCACCGCACCGCGCGTGGCCGCCCACAGGGGCACCTGGCCGCCGGTGTCGCCCAAGGCCTGCAGCAGCGCCGTGTTCAGGGTCATCCCCGCGCTGCGCCCGGACGGCGACACCGGCTCCTGGGCGAGGGCCAGCAGGGACAGCACGCCCGCGGGCGCCTCCCGTGTGCGCAGGCGCTCCGCGATCGAGGCGCGGTCGTCCACGGCCGCGTCCAATTCGATGGGGACGGCCCGCCCTCCATGCGCGTTGACGGCGTCGAGGACCTCGGCCACGGCGGGCGAGCCGCCCCATCCCGCGGGGACGGCGACGATCCAGTCGCCCTGGAGCTCGGGGGCCGACGCCTCGTCCAGCACTCGCCAGGCGACCTGGTAGCGCCACTGGCCGGCTCCAGACAGCGCCGCGGTCCCCGGCGGCGGAGCGTCCATCCAGTAGCGGCGCCGCTGGAAGGGATAGGTGGGCAGGTCGACGGTGCGGCCTCCCGGCAGCAGCCGTTCCCAGTCCACCGCGACCCCGCTGACGTGCAGCTCGCACGCCGAGCGCAGGAACCGGTCGAGCCCGCCGTCGTCGCGGCGCAGAGTGCCGCCCACCACGGCCGAGTCGATGCGCTCGGCGTCGGACAGCGTCTCGGCCACCGCGGGCGTCAGCACCGGGTGCGGGCTGATCTCGAGGAACACGTCGTGCCCGGCCTCGGCGAGCAGGCGGGTGACGCTCTCCAGCTCCACCGTCCGGCGCAGATTGCGGTACCAGTACTCCGCCCCCGCCTGCGACATCTCCATCAGGCCGCCGGTGACGGTGGAGTAGAAGGGGACCTCTCCGTCGCGGTGGACGATCGGCCCCAGCGCTTCGAGCAGCTCGTCGCGGAGCAGCTCGACATCGGCCGAGTGCGAGGCGTAGTCGACCGGGATCCGCCGGGTCCGGGTGCCGGAGTCCTCCAGCTCGCGGGCGAGGAGATCCAGATCCGCCCCTGCTCCGGAGACCACCGTGGACTCGGCGCCGTTGGCGGCCGCGAGCGAGAGCCCGGGGCGCTCGCGCAGCAGCGCGCGAACCCGCTCCGGGGCCAGCGCAACCGACAGCATCCCGCCTCCGCCGGCGATGCGGGTCAGCGACCTGCTGCGCAAGGCGACCACGCGCGCGGCGTCGTCGAGGGAGAGGATCCCCCCTACGCACGCCGCGGCGATCTCGCCCTGGCTGTGCCCGATGACGGCGTCCGGCTCGACGCCCGCGGCGCGCCACATGCCGGCCAGCGACACCATGACCGCGAACAGGACGGGTTGGACCTGGTCGACGCGCTCCATCCACCCGGCGTCGTCGTCGGCCAGCAGCTCCAGCAGGGACCAGCCGGTGAAGGGAGTGAGGGCGCGGTCGCACTCGGCCATCCGGTCGGCGAAATCCGCGGAGTCCTCGAGCAGCCGCCGGGCCATACCCGCCCATTGGGCGCCCTGGCCGGGGAACATGAACACGATCCGCCGGTCGCGGCCGCGGCGCGCGGTTCCGCGGACGACCTCGCCGTCCGAGCGACCCTCGGCGATCGCGTCGAGACCGCCCCGCAGGTCCTCCAGCCCGCCGCCGACCACCGCGGCACGGTGCTCGAAGGCCGTCCGCGCCGTCGCGAGGGAGTAGGCGATGTCCAGCGGTTCGGGGACGTCATGGGCCGAGATCCGCTCCCGCAGCCCCGCGGCCTGCCGGCGCAGGGCCTCCTCGGTGCGGGCGGACAGCAGCCAGGGCACGGCCGCGGGGATCTGTCGCGGCTCCTCGGCCGCCGGTTCTTCGGCGGGAGGCGTTTCGCTCAGGATGACGTGGGCGTTGGTGCCGCTGACGCCGAAGGAGGAGATCCCTGCGGTGCGCGGCCCGTCCGCGCCCGGCCACGGCCGCGCCTCACGCAGGGGGGCCACAGCGCCCGACCACCAGTCCACGTGCGGGGACGGCTCGTCGACGTGCAGCGTCCTGGGGTAGCGGCCGTGCCGCACGGCCTCGACCGTCTTGATGATGCTCAGCACGCCCGCCGCCGCCTGGGCGTGTCCGATGTTCGACTTCAGCGAACCGATCCACAGCGGATTCTCGGGCGAGCGCTCCCGGCCGTATGTCGCCAGCAGCGCCTCGGCCTCGATGGGGTCGCCGAGGGACGTCCCGGTGCCGTGCGCCTCGACCGTGTCCACGTCGCCGGGCTCGAGGCGGGCGTTGTCCAGCGCCTGGCGGATGACCTGCTGCTGGGCCGTGCCGTTGGGAGCCGCCATGCCGTTGCTCGCGCCGTCCTGGTTGATCGCGCTTCCCGCCACGACCGCCAGGACCGGGTGGCCGTTGCGGCGGGCGTCGGAGAGGCGCTCAAGCAGGAGGGTTCCGGCGCCTTCGCCGAGCCCCATTCCGTCGGCCCGGGCGGAGAACGCCTTGCACCTGCCGTCGGAGGCCAGCGCCCGGTGGCGGCTGAAACCGACCAGCGAGATGGGCGCGGACATCACGGCGGCGCCGCCGACGACGGCGAGCGAGCACTCCCGCCGGCGCAGGGACTGCATCGCGAGGTGAAGCGCGACGAACGACGACGAGCATCCGGTGTCCAGGGTGATCGCCGGCCCTTCCAGGCCCAGCGTGTAGGCGATGCGTCCGGAGATCACGCTGGTGGACATCCCGGTCACCAGGTGACCCTGCAGGCCCTCGGGCGGGTTGCGCCACCCCTCCCCGTATCCCTGCCACGCAGCACCGAGGAAGACGCCGGTCGCGGTGGCCTTGAGGGCCTGCGGAAGGAGGCCGGCGCGTTCGAAGAGCTCCCACGAGGTCTCCAGCAGCAGCCTCTGCTGGGGGTCCATGGCCTCGGCCTCGCGCGGGGCGATCCCGAAGAAGTCGGGGTCGAACCGGGCGGCGTCGTCGAGGAAACCGCCTTCGGACACGTAGAAGGTGCCCTGGTTGTCGGGGTCGGGGTCGTAGAGGCGGTCCAGGTCCCAGCCCCGGTCCGTGGGCAGAGGGCCGACGGCGTCGCGCTCCTCGGCCACCAGCTTCCACAGCTCCTCCGGAGAGGACACGCCCCCCGGGCAGCGACAGCTCATGGAGACGATCGCGACCGGTTCGTGCTCGGCCTGCTTGAGCCGTTCGTTCTCCCGTACGGAGGCGCGAAGCGCCTCGACGAGCTGATCGTTACCCTCGCTCATGCTTCCCCTTGCTCTGTCTCGCTCCGCAGCGCCATTCGGACCAGCGCGTCGGTGTCCATGTCGGCGATCTCGTCCGGTTCCGCCTGCGGCACCGGTGCCCGGTGCCCGCCGCCGCGCTCGTCGCGGTGATCGGCTCCGGCCTCGTCCGGAATCAGCAGCCCGCCGATGTGCGCCGCCAGGGCAGCCGCGTCGGGATGGTCGAAGACGACGGTGACCGGCAACCGCAGACCGGTGGCGGCACCGAGCCGGTTCCGCAGGTCGACCGCTGTCAGCGAGTCGAAACCGAGCTCGCGCAGGGCCCGGTCCGGGTCCACGTCCTCGGGTCCCGGATACTGCAGGACCGCGGCGATCTGGGACCGCACCAGGTCGCCGAGAGTGCGGGTCCGGTCCACTGGGCGCATCGCCGCCAGGCGCTCAGCGAGGGAGTCCTCGGCGCCCTCGCCGCTCTGCTCCCTGTCGCGACGCAGAGCGGCCTGTGCCGCGGGCACCGTCTCCAGCAGAGGGCTCGGCCGTGCCATCGTGAACACGGGCGCGAAGCGCTCCCAGTCCACATCGGCGAGGACCTCCACCGTGCCGTCGCCGTCGAGCAAGCGGTGGAAGCCTTCGAGCGCGGTCTGCGGATCCATGAACGGGATGCCGCGGCTGCGCAGCTGGTCCTCGGCCAGGTCGGCCGCCATGCCGGCGCCGTCGCGGGGCGCCCAGATCCCCCACACGACCGATCGGGCCGGCAGGCCGCGCCCCCTGCGCCGGTCGGCGAGCCCGTCCAGGTAGGCGTTGGCCGAGGCGTAGGCGCCGTGGTCGCCGCTGCCCCACGCCGCAGAGATCGACGAGAACAGCACGAACTCGTCGAGCTCGTCCGGCTCGCTGAAAAGCTCGTCCAGCGCATCGGCGCCGGCGACCTTGGCGTAGGCGGTCTCGGAGTACTCTTGCAGATCGGTGTCGGCTAGGCCGCGGAGCACACCGGCGCCGGCCATGTGCATCACCGTGCGGACGGGATGCCCCGACTCCGCGGCCCGCTTCTTGATCGCAGCGAGCCCCGCCGGGTCGCCGGCGTCGCAGGCGGCGAGCTCGACATCCGCGCCGATCGCGCGGAGTTCGGCGGCGAGCTCCTCGGCTCCGGGCGAGTCCGCACCGCGCCGCGAGGTGAGCACCAGGCGGGGCGCGCCCAGCCGGGCCAGCCACCGCGCGACCTGGGCTCCGATCCCGCCCATGCCGCCGGTCAGCAGAGCCGTACCACGCGGCCGCCAGTGCGGCGGGTCCTTCCGGGCGGGCTCGGTGGGCCGCAGCCGTCTGCCGTAAGCGGCCGCGGTCCGGATCGCGACCTGGTCCTCGGCCCCGTCGAGCAGCGCGCCGACCAGTCGGCGGCCGTGTGCCTCGGCCTCCGGTCCGGTCGGCAGGTCGAGGAGGCCGCCCCAACGCTCGGGCAGCTCCAGCGCCGCCACCCGGCCCAGGCCCCACACCGCGGCCTGATCGGCGTGGCGGACGTGTTCGGAGTCGCCGACGGCCACCGCGCCGCACGTCGCGACCCACAGCCGGGCGTCGATATCGGCGTCGGCGAAGGCCTGGATGCAGGTGAACACGGAGGCGAGCGCACGCGGCAGCCCGGGGTGGCCGGGCTGCTCGCCGCCGTCCAGGGCGAGCAGCGAGACGATCCCCGCTACGCCCGCTCCCGCCGCGTCGCGGAACCGGGCGCTCAGCGCCTCACGCTCCACCGCCGCGTCGTCCAAGACCTCCGTGTCGACCCGGGCTCCGTGCCGCCGCAGCTGCTCGGCGATCCGATCCCGCTGTTCGTGTCCCTGCGGACGTTCGCGGTCGAGCAGCAGCCACCGTCCGCCCAGCCGGGGATCGACGGCTTCCTGCAGCGGGGTCCAGTCCTCGTGGTAGCGCCAGGCGTCGGCGGCCGTACGGCTGCGGTGGCGTTCGCGCCAACGGACGAGTGCGGGCACGGCCGCGCTGAAGGACTCGTCGGGATCGACGCCGAGGGTCTCGGCGAGCGTGTGCGGATCGGCCGCGCTCACCGCCTCCCAGAACTCGTCGTCGCCGCCCGCGTCCGCGCCCCGCGGGAGCGCGGACCGGTCGGAGTCGTCGGAGTCGTCGGACTCCATCCAGTAGCGCTGCCCCTGGAAAGAGTAGGTCGGCAGGTCGGTGACGGCACCGCCGAGATCGGCGAGGACCGCTTCCCAGTCCACCCGGACTCCGTGCGTGTACAGGTGCGCGGCCGACTCCAGGAACCGGCGCAGGCCGCCCTCGTCGCGGCGCAGGGTGCCGCAGGCGACGGTGCGCCCGGCGCCGATCCCGTCCAGGGTCTCCTCGATCGCGGGAAGCACGACGGGGTGCGGGCTGACCTCGAGGAAGGCCGTGCGGCCGTCCCTCTCAAGGGCGCGCACGGAGGCGTCCAGCTGTACAGTGCCGCGAAGGTTGCGGTACCAGTACTCGGCGTCCATCTCCCGGGTGTCGGCGATCTCGCCGGTGACCGTCGAGTAGAGCGGCACCGCCGCCTGGCGCGGAGCGATGCCGCCGAGGTCGGACACGATCCCGTCGCGGATCCGCTCCACGTGGCGGGAGTGCGACGCGTAGTCGACGGGGATGCGCCGCGTGCGCACGTCGCCGCCGTCCAACTCCGCGGCCAGTCCTTCGAGGCCGTCCTCGTCACCGGAGACCACGACCGAACGGGCGCCGTTCACCGCCGCCAGCGACAGGCCCGGCCACTGCGCCAGCAGCTCGGCCATGCGGTCCTGCGGCAGTGCCACCGAAAGCATGCCTCCGCCGCCGGCGATCTCCCGGATGCGCCTGCTGCGCCGCGCCACCACGCGCGCCGCGTCCTCCAGCGACAGCGCTCCGGCGACGTGGGCCGCCGCGATCTCCCCCTGGGAGTGGCCGACCACGGCCGCCGGCTCGACACCGCAGGCCCGCCACGTCCGGGCCAGGGCCACCATGACGGCGAACAGGGCGGGCTGGACCACGTCGACCCGGTCCGTGTCCAGCTCCGAGGGCCGGTCGCCCCCGCTGCGCAGAACATCCGGGACCGGCCAGTCGACCAGAGGCTCGAACGCCTCCGCGCAATCGTCGAGCGCGGCCGCGAAGACCGGCGAGCTCTCCGCCAGGCTCCGTGCCATGCCGGGCCACTGCGCTCCCTGGCCGGGGAAGACGAACACGGGCCGCCCCGGGTCCCCTAGCACGCGCCCGCAGACGAGGCCCTGCCCCTGGGAGCCGGTCGCCAGCTCTTCGAGGCCGGCGAGGAGCTCGTCGCGGTCGGCGCCGGTGACAGCGGCGCGGTGCTCGAAGGAGGTCGTCCGCGTGCGCATCAGCGACCACGCGATGTCGGCGGGGCGGGTGTCCTGCGCCCGTACCGCGTGATCGGCCAGCCGGCGGGCCTGGCCGCGCAAGGCGGCTTCGCTGCGGGCCGACAGCAGCCACGTGACCGGGGCCTCCGCGCCGAGGACGCCGGCGCCGCCGCTCCGCACGCCGGCGGAAGCCGGGGCCGGCTCCTCGGACGGCGGTGCCTCCTCCAGAACCACGTGGGCGTTGGTGCCGCTCGCGCCGAACGCGGAGACCCCCGCCCGGCGGGGGTGCCCGTTGTGCTCCCACGGCAGGTTCTCCGTCAGCAGTGCCACGCTTCCCGCCGACCAGTCGATTGCGGAGGAAGGAGGGTCGGCGTACAGGGTCCGCGGCAGGACGCGGTTCTGCAGTGCCATCACCGTCTTGATGACACCGCCGATTCCGGCCGCCGATGCGGCGTGGCCGAGATTGGACTTGAGCGACCCCAGCCGCAGCGGCTGCCGGTCTTCGCGCCCGTGCCCGTAGGTGGCGATCAGGGCGTGGGCTTCCACGGGGTCGCCCAGCGGCGTCCCCGTTCCGTGCGCCTCGACCAGGTCCACCTCCTCGGGGGCGACCCTGGCGTTGCTCAGCGCCTGCTTGATCACCTGGCGCTGGGCGCGGCCGTTGGGCGCGGTCAGCCCGTTGCTCGCCCCGTCCTGGTTGACGGCGCTCCCCCGCAGCACGGCCAGCACGGGGTGGCCGTTGCGGCGCGCGTCGCTGAGCCGTTCGAGAAGCGCGACGCCGGCGCCTTCGCACCATCCGGTGCCTTCGGCGCCGGCGCCGAAGGAGCGGCAGCGCCCGTCGGGGGAGAGTGCCTGCTGGGCGCTGAACTCGATGAAACCCTCGGGCGTGGACATGACCGTGGTTCCGCCGGCCAGCGCCATCGTGCATTCGTCGCGCCGCAGCGACTCGGCCGCCAGGTGCAGGGCGACCAGCGACGAGGAGCACATGGTGTCGACGGTGACCGCCGGACCCTCCAGCCCGAGGACGTAGGAGACGCGTCCGGCGGAGACCGCACCCGAGCGGCCGATCAGCAGGCTGCCGCGCAGCCGCTCGGGCACCCGGGCGATCCCGCGGCCGTAGTCGTGGTCGGTCGCGCCCAGGTAAACGCCCGTGGAGGTGCCGCGCAGCGTCGCGGGGACGATCCTGGCCTGTTCGAACGCCTCCCAGCAGGTCTCGAGGAAGATCCGCTGCTGCGGATCCATCGACGTCGCCTCCCGCGGCGAGATGTCGAAGAAGCCGGCGTCGAACAGCGCCACGTCCTCCAGGAATCCGCCTTCGCGGACGTAGGTCGTGCCGGGGCGCCCGCCGTCGGGGTCGTACAGGGAGGCGGTGTCCCAGCCCCGATCGGCGGGGAACGGGCCGACGACGTCGCGCCCGGCCTCGACGATCCGCCACAGCTCGTTCGCCGACCGCACGCCGCCCGGAAACCGGCAGGCCGCCGAGACGATCGCGATCGGCTCGTGGCTGCGCTCCTCGAACTCGCGCAGCCGCGCCCGGGCGGACCGCAGCTCCGCGGCGGTCTGCTTCAGGTACTCCCGAAGCCTGTTCTCATTGGCTGTCATGCGCGGTTCCCAGTTCGTTGTCGAGCATCGCGAACATCTCGTCGTCGGTCGCCTCGCTCAGGTCGCCGGCGCGGTCGACACCGCTCGCGGCGGGATCGGCGCGGTCCCATCTCCACAGCGTCGAGCGGAGCCGTTCCAGTAGGGCGCTCCGCAGCTCGCCCCCGGAGGCCAGGAGGCTCTCCAGCCGTTCGAGTTCGGCTGCGGCGTCGGAGGAGGTGTCCGGCGCCAGTTCGCCGTAGAGGTAGTCGGCGATCGCGGCGACCGAGGGGTGGTCGAAGGCGAGGGTGACCGGGAGGCGCACACCGCAGGCGGAGCCGAGGCGGTTGCGCAGCGCGACCGACGTCACCGAGTCCAGGCCCAGTTCCCGAAGCGGCCGGTTCGCGGGTACCGCCGCCCCGTGCTCGTGGCCGAGGGCTGCGGCGACCTGCTCCGCCACGAGCTCACGCAGGCGGCCCACGGCCTCGTCCCGGTCCGCGGGCAGTTCCCGTCGCTGCTGGGCGCCTTCTTCGGCGCCCGTTCGGGCGGCCTCGGGGATCTCGTCGAGCAGCGGCCCCGGCGCGGCGATGCCGTCCGGGGCGGTGAACGGCCCCCACTCGATGTCGCCGACCACCACGTGGGCTTCGCCCGTTGCGACCGCCCGGCCCAGGGCCTCGAACGCCGCGTCCGGTTCGAGCGGGGCCGCGCCGCGTGCGCTGAACCACCGCTCGGCGTCGGGGCCGAGCATTCCCGAGCCCTGCAGGACCGTCCACCCGATGGAGGTGGCGGGCAGTCCGCGGGCCCTGCGGTGCGCGGCGAGGCCGTCCAGGAAGGCGCTCGCGGCCGCATAGTTCGCCTGGCCTGCGGAGCCGAGGACGGCTCCTACCGAGGAGAACAGCACGAAGGCCGCGATCGGCGAGTCGCGGGTGAGCTCGTGGAGGTTCCAGGCCGACGCCGCTTTGGCGGACAGCACCGGATGAAGCGCGTCCGGGCCGAGCCGGTCGGCGGGAGCGTCGCCGAGGACCCCCGCGGCGTGGACGACAGCGGTCAGGGGATGCTCCTCGGGGATCTCCCCGATCACCTCGGCCAGCGCCGAGCGGTCCGCTGCGTCGCACGCACGCACCGCCACCGTGGCGCCGAGCCCGGTCAGCTCCTCGCACAGCGCGTCGGCGCCGGGCGTGTCCATGCCCCGGCGGCCGAGCAGCAAGAGGCGGCGGGCCCCGCCCCGGACGAGGCGGCGGGCCAGTCGGCCGCCGAGTCCTCCGAGCCCTCCGGTGATCAGCACCGTCCCCTCGGTGATCTGCGCCTCGGCGGCTGTCAGGGGGGCGCGCACCAGGCGGCGGACGAACCCGCCCTCCGGACGCACGGCGCACCGCCGCTCGCTCGTCCGGGGCACCGTCGCGGCCATACGGTCCAGTTCGCGCGGCCCGGCGTCGGCGGCCAGATCCAGCAGCCCGACCGGGCGTTCGGGCCGCTCGGCCTCGAGTGAGGCGCCCAGACCCCAGATCATCGTCTGCCCGGGGCGGGGCGGGGGGTCGCCGGCCCCCACAGAGAAGGCCGCGCGCGTCACGCACCACAGGGGAGACTCGATTCCGGCGTCGCCCAGCGCCTGGTATGCGGTGACCGTGCCCAGGACAGCGTCGGGTACGGAGCCCCGGTCCAGGCCGCCGTCGCCGCCGGCGTCGGCGTCCGCCAGCAGGGACAGCACCCCCGCGACCTCGCGGCCGTCCGCGGCCACGCGCAGCCGCTCGGCGAGGGCGCCCCGGTCCGGCGCGGGTTCCACCTCCACGCGGAGCGCGTCGGCTCCCGACCGGACCAGGGCCGACGCGACCGGCTCCGCGTCCGCCTCGGGAGCGGTGAGCAGCAGCCACAGGCCCCGGGCCGGTTCCCCGGACTCCGATACCGCCCTCCACGAGGGCCGGTAGGTCCACGACCCGATGCGGTCGGGCGCCTCCGCAGCCGCCGCCCGGCGCGGCGGTAGCCAGTAGCTGCGCCGGTGGAAGGCGTAGGTGGGCAGCGAGCCCCGCCTGCCCGCCGTCTCCCCGAACGCGGCCGACCAGTCCACGTCCGCCCCCGCGGCGTAGGCCTCGCCGAGTGACAGCAGGAACCGCCGGGGGCCGGGCTCGTCCCGGCGGAGCGTGCCGAGGACGTCGGCCTCGGGCAGAGCCTGCTGCAGCGGAAGGGTGAGCACCGGGTGCGGGCTGACCTCGATGAACGTCGCGAGTCCGCTCCGGTGAGCCGCCTGGGCGGCCGCGTCCAGGCGTACCGGCTCGCGCAGATTGCGGAACCAGTAGCCCCCGTCCGCATCCGCCGTGTCGAACCGGTCGCCCGTCACCGTCGAGAAGAAGGACACATCGCAGTCGGCGGGTCGGATTCCCGCCAGGTCGCGCAGGAGCGGTTCGCGGATGCGCTCGACATGGGGCGAGTGGGAGGCGTAATCGACCGCCACCATCCGGGCGCGCGCCCCCCGCGCGGCGGCGGCCGCCTGCAGCTCGCCGAGCGCCTCGGGATCGCCGGAGACCACGGTGTCGTAGGGGCTGTTCACCGCGGCCAGGCAGAGCCGGTCCTCCCATCGGTCCACCAGGTCGCGGGCCTCCTCGGCCGGCAGGCCAAGCGACAGCATCCCCCCGGTGCCCGAGAGCGACAGCAGGGCTCGGGAGCGGATCCCCACCACGCGCGCTGCGTCCTCCAGCGACAGGGCTCCGGCGACGCAGGCGGCAGCGATCTCCCCCTGCGAGTGCCCGATCACGGCCGCCGGTTCGACGCCGTAGGAGCGCCATACCGCGGCGAGACCGACCATCACCGAGAACAGCGCCGGCTGGACCACGTCGACGCGGTCGTCCGGGGGGCCGCCGGGAGCCGCGCGCAGGACGTCGATCGGCGACCGCTCCACATGGTCGGCGAGGGCGTCGGCGCACTCCTGGACGCGCCTGCGGAACACCGGCGAGGATTCGAACAGGTCGCGCGCCATTGCGGGCCACTGCGAGCCTTGTCCGGGGAAGACGAAGACGGGCTCCGCCGGGGTCTGTGCGGTACCGGTCGCGGCTGCCGGCGCCGAGCCGCCGGAACGCAGCGGATCCAGCCCCTCCAGGAGCTCGCGGCGATCGGCGCCGACGACGACGGCCCGGTGCTCGAACGACGAGCGCGTGGTCGCCAGAAGGGATCCGATGCTGCGGACGGAGTCGTCGCTCGCGGCGGCGTGGTCGTACAGCCGTGCCGCCTGGCCCCGCAGCGCCTGTTCGCTGCGGGCCGACAGCACCCACGGAAGCGGGACTCCCGGTGTGTCCCCGGCATCGCCTGCGTCCTCGGCGTCGCCGGTGCTTTCGTCGGGCACCGTGTCCGGCAGAGGAGCCTCTTCCAAGATCACATGGGCGTTGGTGCCGCTGATGCCGAAGCCCGAGACGCCGGCCCGCCGCACCCGGTCGCCACGCGGCCAGGCGACGGATTCGCTCAGCAGCGCCACGCCGCCCTCGCTCCAGTCGACCTCCGGTGTGGGGGCGTCGACGTGCAGAGTCCTGGGCAGCTTCTCTCGCTCCAGGCAGAGCAGGGTCTTGATCACGCCGGCGACGCCGGCGGCGGCCTGGGTGTGGCCGATGTTGGACTTCACCGATCCCAGCCGCAGCGGCCGGTTCGCGGGCCGCTCCCGGCCGTAGGTCTCCATGAGCGCGTTGACCTCGATCGGGTCGCCCAAAGGGGTCCCCGTCCCGTGGCCCTCTACGACGTCCACGGAGTCGGGGGACACTCCGGCGTCCTCCACGGCTCGGTGGATCACCCGCCGCTGGGCGCGGCCGTTGGGCGCGGTCAGCCCGTTGCTCGCCCCGTCCTGGTTGGTGGCGGTGCCCCGGACCAGCGCGAGGACCGGATGGCCGGCCGCCTCGGCGTCGGAGAGGCGCTCCAGCAGGACGAATCCGCCGCCCTCGCTCCATCCGGTGCCGTCGGCGGCGGCCGCGAACGACTTGCAGCGGCCGTCGGGCGCGAGCCCGCGCTGCCGACTGAACTCGACGAACACCCCGGGCGTGGACATGACCGCGACGCCTCCGGCCAGCGCGAGGGAGCACTCGCCCTGCCGCAGTGAACGCGCGGCCAGGTGCATGGCGACAAGCGCGGACGAGCATCCGGTGTCCAGCGTGACGGCCGGGCCCTCCAGTCCGAACGCGTAGCTGATGCGGCCCGAGAGCACACTGGTGACGTTTCCGGTGAGGAGGTGGCCGCCCAGTTCCTCGGGGGCGTCGATGTAGTCGCCCTCGTACTGGAACGAGCATCCGCCGACGAACACGCCGGCGGGTGTGCCGCGCACTGATGAGGGCGCGATTCCGGCCCGTTCGAACGCCTCCCAGGCGAGTTCGAGCATGATGCGCTGCTGGGGGTCCATGGCGGTCGCCTCACGGGGGGAGATTCCGAAGGCGTCGGCGTCGAAGCCGGCCGGGTCGTGCAGGAACCCGCCGCGGTCCGTGGAGGCCTTTCCGGGGGCGTCGGGCTCGGCCGAGAACAGGTCGGCGGGCCAGCCGCGGTTCTCGGGGAAGCGGGAGACGGCGTCCCGCTCGCCCTCCAGCAGGTCCCAGAGGTCTTCAGGGCCGGCGACGCCGCCGGGGAAGCGGCAGCTCGCCGCCACCACCGCGATCGGGTCGTCGGGCGATGCTGCGGTCTCCTTCAGCTTCCGCCGGGCTTCGTGCAGTTCGCCGGTCACCTTTCTGAGGTAGGCCAGCAGCTTCTCGTCGCTCATGAGAACCCCAGCTCGTGGTCGATGAAGTCGAAGAGCTCGTCGGCGGTCGACGTCTCCAGGCGCTGTTGGACGGGCGGCTCGGAGGCGCCGGACCCTCCTGCCACCAGGTCGGCGAGGTGGCCGGCGAGCGCCTGCGGATCCGGGTAGTCGAAGACCGCCATCGCGCTTACCGGCAGGCCGGTCTCGTCGCTGATCCGGGTGCGCAGTTCGACGGCCATCAGCGAGTCGAAGCCGGCGTCGTGGAATGCTCTGGCCGGCGCGACGGCATCGGCCGAGGGGTGGCCCAGGACGGCCGCCGTCTGGCGGCGCACGAGGGACAGCAGCTCGCGGTCCCGCTCGGCGGCGGGCAGGTCCCGCAACCGCTCGGCCGTGCTCGCTGCGGGTTTCCCGTCGCTGTCGGCGCCGCCGCCGGCCGTGCCGGGGTCAGCGGGACGCATCTCGGCGATCAGCGGCCGCACTCGGTCCGCGGCATAGCCCACGGCGAAGCGGTCCCAGTCGACGTCGGCGACCACGACGGACGGCTCGGCCCCGGCAAGCGCCGCTTCGAGCGCGGCCAGGGCCGTGCCGGGCGGCATCGGCCGCAGCCCGCGCCGGACCAGGTACTCCTCGACCCCTTCCCGGCTGTTCATGCCGGCGCCCGCCCAGGGCCCCCACGCCAGGGAGGTCGCGGCGAGGCCGCGGCGGCGCCGGTCGAGGGCGAGGCCGTCCAGGAAGGCGTTGGCCGCGGCGTAGGCGCCCTGGCCGCCGCTGCCCCACACTCCCGCGACCGAGGAGAAGAGCACGAACGCGTCGAGTTCGCGCTCGCCGAAGACCGCGTCCAGGGTGCGCGCCCCGGCGACCTTTCCGGCGGCGACCTCGGCCACCTCGGCCGGATCGGTCTCCGCCAGCGGGGAGAACGCGACGGTACCGGCAGCGTGGAACACCGAGCGCACGGACGGACCGTCGGCTTCGACATCGGCGACGAGCCGCCTCAGGGCCTCGGGGTCGGCCGTGTCACAGGCGGCGGCGGTCACTCGGATGCCCTGCCGGCGCAGCCGCTCGGCCGCGGGCGGTTCGCCGCCGCTGCGGCTGGCCAGGACGACGTGGTCGGGGCCGCGGTCGGCCAGCCAGTCGGCGACGTGCGAGGCGATGCCGCCGCTTCCGCCGGTGATCAGCGCCGTTGCGCCCGTTCGCCACTCCCGGTCGCCGCCGGGAAACCGGGCGCGGACGATGCGGGGCACGAGCACGCCCTCCGGGCGGACGGCGAACTGGTCCTCGTCGTCCTGCCCGGCCAGTACAGCGGCGAACGCATCGGCGATCGGGGCTTCGACCTGCTCGGGGAGGTCCACGAGCCCCCCGAAGCGGTCCGGCCGTTCGAGCCCGAGTACGCGTCCCATCCCCCATACGGCGGCCTGGTCCGGGCGGATGCGCCCGCCGACCTGCCCGGCAGCCACCGCATCGCGGGTCACCAGCCACAGGCGGCCCGGCGCCCCCAGGTCGTCGAGTGCTTGCACGAGGCACACGGTGGCGGCCGGCCCCGCCGGTATGCCGGGGGAGCCGCTGCGGGCGCGTTCCTCCAGGCCGAGCAGCGAGATGATCCCTTCGGCGCTCTCGACGCCGTCGGGTACGCAGGCGCGCAGCGTGTCTGCCGCCGATGCGCGGTCGCAGGCCGTGGCCTCCAGTGATACCGCGACGGCCTCGGTACCGGCGCGATGCAGCTGCCGGAGAACCGCGTCGAGCTCCTCATCCGCTCCGTGCGGGGCCACGACCAGCCACCGCCCCGCCGGGGTGCCCGGCCGCAGGGTGCGGGGCCTCCAAGCCAGCCCGTAGGCGCAGGAATCCGCCGTCGACCGGCGCCGCCACGCCGACAGCGCCGGGAGCAGGGACTCCGGTGGTGCGTCCTCGGCCAGCCCCAGGAGCGCACGCAGACCGGAGAGGTCCTCCCGCTCGACGGCGTGCCAGAATTCCCGCTCCCGCCGATCCTCGGGTGCGCCTGCCGCGCCGTCCGGCGCCTGCCCGGACTCCGCGGGGGCGGCGTCGTCGATCCAGTACCGCCTGCGCTGGAAAGGGTAGGTGGGCAGGTCGACGCGGCGGCACGCCCCGCCGTAGTAGGCCTCCCAGTCGAGGGGCTGGCCGGCGGTGTGCAGCCGGGCCGCCGCGGACGCGGCGCTCAACGCCTCCGACCCGCTGCGGTTCAGGACCGCAACGGCGGCCGGAGCCGCAGGCTCGTCCTCCAGGGCGCCGCGCACCGCCGCGGTCAGCACGCCGGCGGGGCCGATCTCGGCGAACCGCTCCACCCCGGCGGCGCGCAGCGCCAGCAGGCCGTCGTAGAAACGGACCGCCCGGCGGGCCTGAGCGACCCAGTAGGCGGGATCGGCCAGCTCAGCCGCAGCCCAGTCGCCGGTCACGTTGGACACGACCGGGACGGTCGGCTCGGCGTAGGAGAGCCCTTCCGCGACAGCACGGAAATCGTCGAGCATCGGTTCCATATGCGGTGAGTGGAACGCGTGGCTGACCCGCAGCCGCTTCGCCTTCACGCCCAGCGTCTCGGCGGCCTTCTCGGCGACGGCGGCGTCGCCGGAGACCACGCAGGACCGCGGCCCGTTCACCGCGGCCAGTGAGACGGCGTTCTCCTGACCTGCGATCGCGGCGCGGACGTCCTCTTCGGCGGCCTCGACCGCGATCATCGCCCCTTCGGCCGGCAGCCGCTGCATGAGCCGGCCCCGCGCCGCCACCAGCGCGCAGGCGTCCTGCAGCGACCACACCCCCGCGACGTGTGCGGCGACCAGTTCGCCGATCGAGTGGCCGAGCAGCGCGCCGGGAGCGAGGCCCCAACTGGACAGCAGCCGGTACAGGGCCGCCTCCAGTGCGAAGAGGGCCGGCTGCGCGAACTCGGTGCGGTCCAGCTCGGCGGCCTCGGGTGTGCCTTCCTCCGCGAACACGATGCCGCCGAGCGGCCGGCCGAGATGGCGGTCGAACTCCTCACAGGCGGCGTCGAAGGCCTCGGCGAAAACGGGGAAGCGGTCGTACAGCTCCCGGCCCATCCCCGGGCGCTGCGCTCCCTGACCGGTGAACAGGAAGGCGGTCGTGCCTCCGGTCGCGGTTCCGGCCACCGCGCCGCCCGTGGCGGCGATCCCCTGCAGGGAGGCGAGCAGCTCGCCGCGGTCGCGTCCGACGGCGGCGGCCCGGTGTTCGAATGCGGCCCGGGTGGTGGCCAGGGAGTAACCGACGTCCTGTGCGCACAGCTCCTCGCGAGCGGCCACGTGCCTGTGCAGCCGATCGGCCTGTTCACGCAGCGCCGAGGCGGTGTGCGCCGACAACGGCCACACAGCGACGGGTACGCAGGCCCTGCCTGCTCCGTCCTCGTCCCCGTCGCCGGCGGACCGCGCTTCGGCGTCCGGCGCCCCGTCGTGCACGGACGGCGGCGCTTCGAGGATCACGTGCGCGTTCGTGCCGCTGATGCCGAACGCGGATACACCCGCTCGGCGGGGTCCGCCGTCCCGCTCCGGCCACGGCAGCGGCTCGTCCACGAGCCGTACCGCGCCGGAGGACCAGTCCACGTGGCTGGAGGGCGTTCGGCAGTGCAGGTTCCGGGGCAGCGCACCCTCCCGCATCGCCAAGAGCATCTTGATCACGCCCGACACGCCGGCGGCGGCCTGGGTGTGGCCGATGGCGCTCTTCAGCGCGCCCACCAGCAGCGGCCGGTCGGGCGCCCGGTCCTGGCCGTAGGTGGCCAGCAGGGCATGCGCCTCGATCGGATCGCCCAGCACCGTCCCCGTCCCGTGGGCCTCGACGGCGTCGACATCGGCCGAACCCAGGTCGGCGCTCTGCAGAGCCTGGCGGATGACCCGCTGCTGAGCCGGACCGTTCGGCGCCGACAGGCCGTTGCTCGCGCCGTCCTGATTGATCGCGCTGGAGCGCACCAGCCCGATCACCGGGTGACCGCTGCGGCGCGCGTCGGAAAGCCGCTCCAGCACGACCACACCGGCGCCTTCGGACCAGCCGGTGCCGTCGGCGGCGTCGGAGAACGCCTTGCAGCGCCCGTCCGGGGCCAGCCCGCGCTGGCGGCTGAACTCGACGAACAGCTGCGGTCGGGACATGAGGGTCACGCCTGCGGCCAGGGCGAGTGAGCATTCACCCTGGCGCAGCGCCTGGGCGGCCAGGTGCATCGAGACCAGTGAGGACGAACACGCCGTGTCCACGGTGACGGCCGGGCCCTCCAGTCCCAGCACGTAGGCGACGCGGCCGGAGACCACGCTCTGCGACCGGCCCGTGAGCAGGTACCCCTCCGCGTCCTGCGGTGTCTGCCGCTGCTCGGCGGCGTAATCCTGCATGTTGGTGCCGACATAGACGCCGACCGGCTCCCCGGCCAGTGAGCCGGGCGGGATGCCGGCCCGCTCCATCGCCTCCCACGAGACTTCGAGAAGCAGCCGCTGCTGCGGATCCATCGCCGCCGCCTCGCGCGGTGAGATCCCGAAGAACGCGGCGTCGAAGTCGGGCGCGTCGTAGACGAAGCCGCCGGATTGCACCCGCGACTTCCCGCTGCGGCCCGGATCGGGGTCGTAGAGGTCCGGCGGCCATCCGCGGTCGGTCGGGAACGGCCCTACGGCGTCGCGCTCTTCCAGCAGCAGCGCCCACAGGTCCTCGGGACTGCGCACGTCGCCCGGAAGCCGACAGCTCATGGCCACGATCGCGACGGGGTCCTCGGCGTCGCCGGGGACGCCTCCGCCAGCGGGCGGCGCAGCGGGGGCGGCCTCCTCTCCCAGCAGGCGGGTGCGCAGGTGCCGGGCGACCGCGGCAGGCGTGGGGTGGTCGAAGAGCAGCGTCGTCGGCAGGTGGAGACCGGTCTTGCCGTTCAGCCGGTTCCGCAGCTCCACCGAGGTGAGGGAGTCGAATCCCGCGTCCTTGAACGCGTTGTCGGGTCCGATCGAGTGGGGGTCGGGGTTGGCGACGACGGCGGCCGCCTGTTCGCGGACGAGGTCGAGAAGGGCGGTGTCCCGATCCCGGGAGTCCATGCCCCGGAGCCGGTCGGCCAGCGAATCCCCGGCTCCGGCGACCGCCGGGGCCGCCGCGCGGCGGCCGCCTGCCAGCGACGCGAACAGCGGCGGCAGCGAACCGTCCGCCGCCTGGGAGCGAAGCGTGGCCGGGTCGAGCCGGACCGGCAGGGTGTGCGCCTCCTGCGCCGCCAGGGCGGCGTCGAACAGATCCGCACCCTCCGCCGAGGAGAGCGGGACGACGCCGGAGCGGGCGATGCGCGCGAGGTCGGCCTCGCTCAGGTGCTCGCTCATGCCGCTGCGCTCGTCCCAGTACCCCCATCCCAGGGAGGCGGCCGGAAGGCCCCGGCTGCGCCGGTGCAGGGCGAGGCCGTCGAGGAAGGCGTTGGCCGCGGCGTAGTTGGCCTGGCCGGGACCGCCGAAGGTGGCCATGATCGAGGAGTAGAGCACGAACCAGGACAACGGCAGCTCGGCGGTCAGCTCGTGCAGGTTGGCCGCCGCGTCGGCCTTCGGCCGCAGCACCGCGTCGACCTGGTCGGCGGTGAGGGACGAGACCAGCGCGTCCTCGAGTACTCCGGCGGCGTGGATCACGCCGGTGAGCGGGTGTTCGGCCGGGACCGACGCCAGCAGGGCGACCAATTGCTCCCGATCGGCCGCATCGCAGGAAGCCCAGTGGGCCTGCGCACCGGCCTCCGCGAGTTCCTCGGCCAGTTCCCGGGCGCCCTCGGCCGCCGCGCCCCGCCGGCTGACCAGCAGTAGCCGCCGGACCCCGTGCTCGGCGACGACGTGGCGAGCGATCCGCCGCCCCAGGGTTCCCGAAGCACCGGTGATCAGCACGGTCCCGTCGCCGGGAGGAGGCGGCGCCTGCGCGTCCGCCGCCGCGCGCTCCAGGCGTGGCACGTATACGACGCCGTCGCGCAGCGCGAACTCCGGCTCGCCGGACCGCAGCGCGGCGGCCAATGCGGCCTCCGACTCCGGCGAGCCGTCGGTGTCGGCGATCACCGGCTGGTCCGGGTACTCGGCGCGGGCCGAGCGGACCAGGCCCCACACCGCCGCGCCGGCGGGGTCGGCGTCTTCACCCTCTCCGCGGCCGGTGACCACGGCGCCCCGGGTCACGACGGCGACCCGGCCTCCCCCCGGCAGGCCCCGCTGGAGCCGTTCGAGGACGGCGCTGACCGCGGTGCGGGCGGCGCCGGCCAGGTCCGAGGGCTCCTCCGGCGGTTCGTGGCGGACGACCTCGGGATCCGGCTCCTCGGCGGCCCCGGGGGTGCCGCGGCGCGGCACCCAGGCGACGCGGAACAGCGCGTCGGCGGCCGCCTTCCCGGTCGGCCTGCTCCACTCCGGTCCGGGCTCGGTGAAGCGGACCGACTCCGCGGTCAACACGGCCCTTCCCTCGGCGTCGGATGCGACGAGGCACGCCTCGTCCGGTCCCGCCGGGGTGATGCGCACGTGCAGGCCCTCCGCGCCGGTGCGGAAGACCGCCACCCGCCGCCAGGTCGTCGCCATCGCGGCCGGTCCCGCCGCGCTGCGGTACGCGCGCACCGCGCCCGCCAGCAGCGCGGGGTGGAGGGTGAAGGACGCGCTTCCCGCGTCGCCGACCGGGCCGCCGTCGCCGACGGCCGCCTCAGCGAGCACCTCGGCGCCGCTGCGCCAGGATCGGGAGAGGGTCTGCAACGCAGGGCCCAGGCCGAGGCCGTTGCGGGCGAGTCCGGCGTAGTCCGGCGGCTCCGAAGACCCGCCGGCGGGCTGGTCTGCGACCGCCGGCGCGGTCGGCTCCTCGGGGGTGAGCACCGCCCGCGCGTGCTGCGTCCAGCCGCCGGACCGGGACTCGGCCGAGCGCGAGTACATGCGGACGGTGCGGTGGCCGTCCTCTTCGGGGCTCACGAGTACGTGCAGGACGAGCGCACCCGTGTCCGGGAGGGCCATGGGGTGCTCGACGGTCAGCTCCTCGACGACGTCGCACTGCACATGCCCGCCCACGTGCAGGACGAGGTCCAAGAAGAGCTCCGGGGGCGCGACGGCGGTGCCCCGGACCCGGTGGTCGTCCAGCAGCGCGTGGGTCTCGGCGGACAGGCGCCCGGTGAACAGCAGCTGCGCGGAATCGGGAAGGACGGTGCCGGCGGTGAGCAGGGGGTGCGTCTCGGCGACGAGTCCGGCGGCGGAGACGTCTCCCGGCCCCTGGCGGGCCTGCAGCCAGTAGCGCCGCCGCTGGAAGGGGTAGGTGGGCAGGTCCACCGGCTCTCTACGCCCGAAGACCCGCTCCCAGTCGACGGCGACGCCGTGGACGTGGGCGTCGGCGAGTGCCGAGAGGAAGCGGCGAGGGCCGCCGTCCCGGCGCGCGAGGGTCGCGAGTGCGGACGACGGCCGACCGTGCTCTTCGGCGGTCTCACGCAGCGCCGAAGCGAGCACCGGATGCGGCGCGGTCTCCACGAGCGCCGCCGTTCCCGCCTCCAGCACCGCGCGGGTGCCCTCGTGGAAGCGCACCCGCTCTCGGAGGTTCCGATACCAGTAGTGGGCGTCGAGCCCGCCCGTATCGAAGAGGCCGCCGGTCACCGTGGAGTAGAACGGAATCACGCCTGCGCGCGGCGACACCGGCCCGAGGTCGGCCAGCAGCCGCTCCCGCAGCACCTCGACCTGCGGCGAATGGCCGGCGACGTCGACCTCGGGAACCCGCCGCGCCATGACGCCCTGCGCGGTCAACTCGGCCTCGAGCTCCTCGACGGCCTCCGGCGATCCCGAGACCGCGACCGACCGGGGAGCGTTGACCGCCGCGACCGCGAGCGCGTCGCCCCAGGGAGCGATCCGCTCTCCGGCCTCCTCGGGCGAAAGCGAGGCCGCGAGCATGGCGCCCCGCCCCCGCAGCTCGGACCACGCCTGGCTGCGTCTGGCCACAACGCGGGCAGCGTCCTCCAGCGAAAGGCCGCCCGCCACGTAGGCCGCGGCCACCTCGCCCTGCGAGTGCCCGATCACCGCGGCGGGCTCCACACCGTGGTCGCGCCACAGGGCGGCCAGGGAGGCCATCGTGGCGAACAGCACGGGCTGGGCGACGTCCACCCGCGACATCGGCGGGGCGCCCGGGCGGTCCAGCAGGACGTCCATGGGGTCCCAGTCCACGAACGGCCCCAGCGCCTCGGCGCACGCCTCCAGTTCCGCGGCGAAGGCAGGGTAGGCCTCCCACAGGCCGGCGGCCATCCCCTGCCATTGGGAGCCCTGTCCCGGGAAGACGAAGGCCACCCGCGAAGACTCGGTGGGCGCTGTCGCCTGCATCCGCTCGGCCGCGTCGCGGCCCTGCTCGAGCGCTGAGAGCCCCTCGGCCAGCTCGCGGGTGTCACCGGCCAGCACGGCCGCCCGGCACGCGAAGGCGGTGCGTGCCGAGACCAGGGAGGCGCCGAGATCCGCGAGGTCCGGCTGCCGTCGGGTGACGAACTCCCGCAGCCTTCCCGCCTGGGCGCGCAGGGCGCCCTCGCTCTTGGCCGAGACCACGATCGGCACCGCTTCAAGCGGTCCCGCCGGTTCCGGCCTGTCGCCCTCGGCCGCGCCGGGCGGTGCGTCGGCGGCGCCCTGCTCCTCCGGGGGCTCCTCCAGGATCGCGTGCGCGTTCGTGCCGCTGATGCCGAAGGACGACACGGCCGCCCGGCGCGGCCCCTCGGTCCGGGGCCAGGAACGCGACTCGGTGAGCAGGCGCAGCCGCGACGCGTCCCAATCGACATGCGGCGTGGGCTCACTGACGTGCAGGGTCTGCGGCAGCATCCGGTGGCGCAGGGCCAGCACCATTTTGATCACGCCGCCGACGCCGGCCGCCGCCTGCGTGTGGCCGACGTTGGATTTCAGCGACCCCAGCCAGACGGGGTGCTCGTCGGAGCCCGCTCCGTATGTGGCCGCGAGTGCGTTGGCCTCCACTGGGTCGCCGAGCCGTGTGCCCGTCCCGTGGGCCTCGACCGCCTGGACGTCGGACGCCTCCAGCCGCGCGTCCGCCAGCGCTTGGCGGATGACCCGCTTCTGAGCGGGGCCGCTGGGGGCCGTGAGCCCGTTGCTCGCACCGTCCTGGTTGACCGCGCTGCCGCGGAGGACGGCCAGCACCCGGTGGCCCCGGCGGCGGGCGTCGGAGAGGCGTTCGAGGAAGAGCATGCCCGCTCCCTCGCCCCATCCGGTCCCGTCGGTGTCGGCCGAGAAGGCCCTGCACCGGCCGCTGGGCGACATCCCTCCCTGCCTGCTGAACTCGGCGAAGATGCCGGGGGAGGACATGACCGTGGCGCCGCCGGCCAGCGCCTGGCCGCACTCGCCGTTGCGGAGCGCACGCACGGCCAGGTGGATCGCGACGAGGGAGGCCGAGCAGGCCGTGTCGACCGAGAGGGCGGGCCCTTCCAGCCCGAGGGTATAGGCGATCCTGCCCGATGCCACGCTCGTGGTCGTGCCCGTCAGCAGGTAGCCGGCGGCGTCCTCGCCGGCTTCCTCCTCCGCCGGGCCGTACTTCTGCGGCATGGCGCCTACGAACACGCCCGTTTCGCTGCCCCGCAGCGAATCCGGGACGATACCGGCGCGTTCGGCGGCCTCCCAGGCGGTCTCCAGCAGGAGCCGCTGCTGGGGCTCCATCGACGCCGCCTCGCGGTGCGAGATACCGAAGAACTCCGGGTCGAACGCGGTGGCCTCGTGCAGGAAGCCGCCCTCGCGGGCGAGGCCGGTGCCGGGCCCTCCGGCAGCCGGGTCCAGCAGCGCGGCCACGTCCCATCCCCGGTCCTGCGGGAATCCCCCGACGGCGTCCCGCCCTTCGCTCAGCAGCTCCCACAGCCGCTCGGGCGAGTCGGCCCCGCCGGGAAAGCGGCAGGCCATCGACACGATCGCGATCGGTTCGGCCGAGGGCCCCGCCGGCCGGCCGGTGCCCGGCCGGGCCGCCTCCCCGTCCTCGGCGGCGATGCGGTCGGCGAGGGCGGAGGGCGTCGGATAGTCGAAGACCAGTGAGCTGGGCAGGTCGGCCCCCGTGACGCGGGCGAGCCGGTCTCTGAACTCCACCGCGGTGAGCGAGTTCATCCCCAGGTCTTTGAAGGGCAGCACCGGATCGACGTCGTCCGGACCGTCGTAGCCCAGCAGTGCGGCGGCGTGGGAGCGGACGAGCCGCAGCGGGTCGGCGCCGGCCGACCGGGCGTGTTCGGAGGCGGCCTGCCCGGCCGGAGCCGGCCCGCTCGCGTCCGGCTCCCCCGCCGACTCGTCCGCGGCCGCGGGGGGCCGGGGTCCGCCGGCCTGCCCGGCGTCGGAGCCGTCGGCCGGGGCGTGCGCGATCGGGTACGGACGGCGCTGCAACGCGTACCGGGGCAGCGGCACCCGGACGGCGCCGCCGCCGAAGAACGCCTCCCAGTCCACGGTCTCGCCGTGCACGTGCATCTCCGCGAGCGCGGCGACGGCGGTGCTCGGCTCGTCGCGGTCGCGCCGCAGGCCGGCGACGAACGCGGCCGGTGATGCGTAGGCTTCCCGCGCTGCGGCCGTCAGCACCCCGTCGGGCCCCAGCTCCAGGCAGCGTGTGACGCCCGCGTGCTCAAGGGTCCGCACGCCGTCGAGGAAGCGCACCGCGCGGCGGGCGTGCTCGACCCAGTAGCCGGCCGTGCTCATCTCCCCCGCCGCCACGACGCAGCCCGTCACGTTGGACACCACGGGGACGGCGGGGTCCCGATAGGTCAACCCCGCGGCCACCTGCCGGAAATCCTCCAGCATGGGCTCGATCAGGGGCGAGTGGAACGCATGGCTGACGCGGAGCCGACGCGTCTTGACCCCCTCCTCCCGCAACTGCGCGGCGATCTCCTCGACCACGCCCTCCTCGCCCGCGACGACAGTGGCGGCCGGACCGTTGACCCCGGCGATGTCGACGGCGCCGGCGCGCGCGGCGACCAGGGGCGCCACTCTCGACTCCGCGGCCTGCACGGAGACCATGGCGCCGGTCCGCGGCAGAGCCTGCATCAGCGACCCGCGGGCGGCCACGAGTTCACAGGAGTCCTCAAGGCTCAGCACCCCGGCGACGTGCGCGGCGGCCAGCTCGCCGATGGAGTGGCCGAGCAGGTAGTCCGGTGCCAGGCCCCAGTGCTCGAAGAGGCGGTAGAGGGCGACCTCCAGGGCGAAGGTGGCGCACTGGGTGTAGAGCGTCTGGTCGAGGAGTTCGGCCCGATCCGATCCGGCCTCCGCCCAGAGCACGTCGACCAGCGGCTGCTCCAGTCGCCGGTCGATAAGCGCGGCGACCCGGTCGAACTCCTGGGCGAATACGCCGAACCGCGCGTGCAGTTCGCGGCCCATGCCCGGGCGCTGAGCCCCCTGGCCGGTGAAGAGCACCGCCGTGGCTCCCTCCGCGGCCCTCCCCTCGGCGACGCCGGAAGCCGGCAAGCCGTCCGCGAACGCCCGCAGCCCTCGCAGAAGCTCGTCGCGGTCCCGGCCTGAGACCGCCATCCGGTGGGGCAGGCCGGTGCGCCGTGTCAGGGAGTAGCCGATGTCGGCGGGGGCCGGCGCACCGTCGGCCGCGGCGTACTCGGCGAGGCGGGCGGCCTGGGCGCGAAGGGCCCGGGGAGTGTGTGCCGAGACCGTCCACGGCACGACGGCGGGCCGGTGCGCGCTCTGCGGCTCGGCAGCGGCGTCCTCGGGAGGTCCGGTGAGGACGACGTGGCAGTTGGTTCCGCCCATGCCGAAGGACGAAACACCCGCCACGGGCCGCTCCGGCCAGGGCTCCGGGGCCGTCAGCACCCGCAGGTTCATCCGCTCCAGCGGCACGCGGGAGCCGGGCCGCGCGAAGTTGAGGCTGGGCGGCAGCTCGTCGTGGTGGATCGACAGCACGGTCTTGAGCAGGCCCGCGATGCCCGCAGCGCCTTCGAGGTGACCGATGTTGGTCTTGACCGAGCCGACGCGGAGGGGTGCTTGGGGTTCGCGGCCGCCTCCCAGGACCTCGCCCAGCGCCGCGGCCTCCACCGGGTCGCCCGCCGGCGTGCCGGTACCGTGCAGCTCAAGGTAGTGGACCGAATCCGGCGCCACCCCCGAACGCCGGTACGCGGCCCGCAGGACCTCCGCCTGCGCAGCCGTGCTGGGGGCCGTGAGGCTGTCACCGCCGCCGTCGTTGTTGACAGCGCTGCCGGGGATGACGCAGTAGACCCGGTCACCGTCGGCGACGGCGGCGTGGAGCGGCTTGAGCACCACGAAGCCGCCGCCCTCGCCGCGCACGAACCCGTCGGCCCGCTCGTCGAAGGTATGGCAGCGGCCGCTGGGCGAGAGCGCACCGAAGGCCCCCATCTTCGCGACGGTCCGGCCGGAGAGGTTCAGGTGCACGCCGCCGGCGAGGGCGAGTTCGTTCTCTCCGGTCCGCAGGCTCTCGCACGCCATATGCACGGCGACCAGCGAGGACGACTGGCCGGTGTCGACCACCATGCTCGGGCCGCGCAGCCCGAGCGCGAAGGAGACCCGGTTGGCGATCATGGAGCGCGCCGATCCCGTGGCCGTATGCGGAGTGATGTCGGCTCCGCCCGGGGCGGCGGCCCGCATGATCGCGTAGTCGTCGACCATGGCGCCGATGTAGAGTCCGGTGCCGGGCAGGGTCCGCACGTCGGTGCCCAGGTCCTCCAGCGCCTCCCAGGCCAGTTCCAGGGAGAGCCGCTGGTGGGGGTCCATCTCCGCGGCCTCGCGGGGGGAGGTGCCGAAGAACGGGGCGTCGAACCCCTCGACGTCGTCCAGGAAACCGCCGCGGCCGACGAACCCGGGCAGTTCCCGCCCGTCGCGCAAGCGTCCCTCCGGGGCCGTGCCGACCGCGTCCACGCCGTCCCGCAGCACCCGCCACAGCGGTTCCGGGCCGGTCGCCCCGGGCATCCTGCACGAGATGCCGACGACGGCTACCTCCGCGCCCTCCGCTACCGAAGCCATGAGTCGCCACCGCCACGCGCGATCTGCTGCACCTTCTCCACCTTCCAGCGAGCGCACGACAAACGAGATACAAACGCGCTCGGCAATAGACCCTGCCGCCCGCCGAGCGGGGGCAACAACCCCTAGTACCTCCCCCTATCCCCCTGAATTCCTCCGGGGACGGGACCCCGCGCGAGGACACGCGGTACTGTTAACCATGCTCGATCGACGGCTCAAATTCGGCGTTGTCATGATCTCCTCCGGCTGCACTCCGGATGAATGGATGGAGAAATGCCGGAGAGCGGAAGGGCTCGGTTACGACGCAATCGGGGTTCCCGACCATTTGAACCTCATGTCGCCGTTTCCTTCGGCGGTCCTGGCGGGATCGGCCACAACGCGCCCGAAAATAGCCACGTACGTCCTCAACGCCAACTTTTACAATCACACCCTGATGGCCCGGGACATCGCGACCGCGGACATTCTGCTCGACGGCCGCCTTGAGCTGGGGCTCGGCACCGGGTATGTGGAGCAGGAATTCACTGCGGCCGGAGTCCCCTTCGGCACCGCGGCCGACCGGGTCGGTCGGCTGGAGTCCGCTGTGGCGCAGCTGGAGGGCCTCTTCGCCGACGAAGGGTCCCCGCAGCCCGTGCAGCGTCCGCGGCCGCCGCTGGCCATCGGGGGCCACGGCAGGCGCGTCCTGCGTCTGGCGGCGCGCAACGCGGAGGTCGTGAGTTTCACCGGCGCCCCCTTCCGCCCGGAGTTCGGGCGGACGGGGCTGGTGGACGGACCGGCCCTGCGGGAACGGGTCGACTTCGTCCGGCGCGAGTCCGCGGAGCGTTCGGTGCAGCCGGAGTTCAACGTGCTGTCCAAGCAGACGGTGCTGACCCGGGACCGCCGTGCGGCCGCCGAGGCATTGCGCAGGTACGGCCCCGACCTCGACACCGACCAGCTGCTCGACGTGCCGATGCTGTTCGTCGGGACGGCGCCGCAGATCGCCGAGCAGATCCGCCGGCACAGCGCCGAACTCGGCCTCACCTACTTCACGGTGATGGAGCCGGCCATGGAGGATTTCGGGAAGGTCATCAAGCTCATTCGCTGAGGGCCTCTTCGACCACCTTGACCGCCGCGGGCAGGCCGCCGGCCGCCATCTCCCGCTGGAGACCGGCGACGGCCTCCCGCACCGACGGGTCGCCGGGCAACTCGGCTGCGAGGGCGCGCAGCCGGTCGGCGAAGTCGGGTGCGTCGGGCCGCAGCGTGCGGCCCACGCCGAGCTGCTCGATGCGGTCGGCGTTCGCGCGCTGCTCGGCCATCTGCGGCACCGCGATCATCGGGACCCCGAAATGCAGCGCCTCCATCACGCCGCCCATGCCGGCATGGGTGAGGAAAAGCTGCGCGTGTTCGAGCACGTCGAGCTGGGGGACGCTGGGACTGACCTCGAAGTTGGAGGGGACGTCGCCGAGCGCCGCGGGGTCGACGTCGGGCCCGGTCGCAAGCACGACGTGCCACCGGGTGTCGGCGAAGGCCTCCATGACGGCCGCGAAGATGCCGGGCTGATTGTGGTACAGCGTCCCCATGGAGACCAGGAAGACCGGGCGGTCCGACGGCGGTCGCCAGCGCCCTTCGATCTCGCGCGGCCGCAGGCACGGCCCCACGAAATGGAAGCCGTCGTCGAAGGTGTCGCCCGCGTACTGGAAGGACCGGGGCACAAAGACCAGGTGACCGCGGATCCCTCGGCCGACCGAGTCCATCAGCTCGATCACCGAGAGGCCCTCGCGCGCGGCGAGCCGCTGCATCCGGAGGATGAACCAGTAGAGGCGCAGGTCGAGCTTGGGCAGCTTGACGTATTCGTCGGTCAGCGACCATTCGTCGTTGGAGGCGAAATTGGCCCAGCACGGTATCGCCGGAATCCCGTGCCGGTACGCCAGCAGCCTCCCCCACCACGCGACCAGGCCGTCGAAGACGACGAGGTCGGGACGGTTCCGGCGGAACCAGTCGTCCAGGCCCTCCGAGAGCCTCCGCGTCTCCCGCAGCCCCGCCAGCAGTCCGCGGGCGACGTCGTATCCGTGCAGGGTGAGCGGTTTCTCCCCCGCTCCCGGCATCGTCGTCTCGTAGAGCACCGGCTCGGCGCCGACGGCCTTGACCCGGTCGGCGAACTCCTCCGTACACGGGTAACTCACCCTGTGCCCGCGGGAGACCAGTTCGCAGACCAGCCCCAGCGTCGGATTGACGTGCCCCACGGCGGGAGGCGCCAGGAAAACGATGTGCGCCATCTCTTCAGTACCGTTCTTTAATCGTCGCCGGCTCGATGCCGAGTCCACCGATGACACCTGTCATGCATCGGGCGTGACAACTCGCCTATGTCTCCAGGGGCACCGACCGGCAACATGTAACCAGACAGCGAAGAGGACGGCAATCGTCCGCTGAAACACTCGGATGAAGGGATCCCGGCTATGAGCCAGGGCACCAGGCAGATCGTCATCATGTCCGCCACCTCCATACTCGGTGGAGTCATCGGCTGGGTCGTCGGGATGTACGCGATCGGGGCGCACATCCTGATCCCCGTGGGCGTGGTCATCGGGGTCGCCGTGGGAATGAGCCTGAGCAAGCACCGCAAGGACGCGTGACCCGCCCCCGGGTGTTTGTACACCACCCGGGACCGAAGAAAAGTCAGGGGGTACCGCGAAAGAAGGGCGGGCCCCGGGACTGATTTAGGGGTGTCGCGGAGTGCGCGGGCGGGTCCAGAATACGGTGGCAATGAGTTTCCGTACCCTCGACGTCGAGGGAGCCGTCGAGTTCGGCTTCCCCACCTTTCCCGACGAACGCGGCTCCTTCACCTCGGCGCTGACGGAGTCCGACTTCGCTCACGCGCTCGGACACCGGCCCTTCCCCGTCAGGCAGGCCAGCTACACCCGCTCCCGCCGCGGCGTCATCCGCGGCCTCCACTTCACCGCGACGCCGCCGGGATGCGCCAAGTTCGTGTACTGCCCGGCGGGGAAGGCCCTCGACCTGGTCGTCGACCTCAGGGTGGACTCGCCCACCTGGGGGCGATGGGACGCCGTGACGCTCGACCCTGCCGAGCCCAAGGCGGTCTATCTCCCGGTGGGGGTGGGCCACGGTGTGGTCTCGCTTGAGGACGAGACGGTCGTCTGCTACCTCCTCTCGGCCCAGTACGTTCCGGAGAACGAGTTGGCCGTATCGGTCTTCGACCCCGAGTTGGACATAGCGCTGCCCGACCTGCCGCCGGTGCAGTCGCCCCGCGACGCTGAGGCCCAGTCGCTCGCCGACGCGATGTCGCGGGGACTGCTGCCCGACTTCGACGCCTGCCGGGAAGCCGAGGCGGCGCTCGCGCGCTCAGCGGCCTGAGCCCCGCTCTTCCGCCGTCGGCACGGGGCCCGCCTGCGCATCACAGCCAGCCGCGCTGCTCGGCCACCAGGGCCGCCTCCGAACTGGTCCGTGCATCGGTCTTGCCGATCGCCGCCGACAGGTGGTTGCGCACGGTGCCTTCGGTCAGGTGGAGACGCGCCGCCATGTCACCGACGGTGCTGCCCTGCCCGACCGCCCGCAGGACCTCCTGCTCCCGCTGCGTCAGGGGGTTGATCCCGTGGATGAGCGACTCGGTGGCCAGCGCGGGATCGACGACCTTGATCCCGCGCGCCACCTTGCGGACGGCCTTGCCCAGTTCCTCCGGCGGCGCGTCTTTGACCACGAAGCCGGTGGCGCCGGCCGACATCGCCCGCGCGAGGTAGCCCGGGCGGCCGAACGTGGTGCAGATGAGGATGCGGCAGTCGGGCAGGGCGCTGTGCAGCTCGGCGGAGGCGGCGAGGCCGTCCTTTCCCGGCATCTGGATGTCGATCAGCGCGACGTCGGGGCGGGCGTCTTTCGCGGCGGGCAGCACCTCCTCTCCGGAGCCCACGTGGGCCACCACGGTGATGTCCGATTCCAGGTTGAGCATGGACGCCAGCGCGCCGCGGACCAGGGCCTGGTCGTCGGCCAGCAGAACTCTGATCATCGCGGACCCCCATGCGCCGTACTGCTTCGACCGCTGTCGGCGGGCACCCGGGCCCGTACCGCGAACCCCCCGCCCGGCGGGCGCTCTACCTCCAGTGTCCCGCCTTGCGCCGCGACGCGCTCCTGCAAGCCGCGCAGCCCGTTGCCTATCCGGACAGCTCCCACGCCCGGCCCGTCGTCTTCCACGACCAGCCAGTCGCGGCCGAGCCGGACCTCCACCTGAGCGGCCCGCGAGTGGCGCACCGCGTTGGTCACCGCCTCGCGCACGACATAGCCGAAGACCTGCCGGGCCTGCGGATCGACGTCGTCCACGGCGTGCGGAAGCCGGGCGGATATCCCCACGGCCCGCAGAGCGGAGGCGGCGGCGGCCAACTCGCCGGCGAGGGTCACCGAGCGGTACCCGGAGACCGTGGCCCGGACGTCGGCCAGCGCGTCCCGGGCGAACCGCTCGACCTCTCCGGCTTCCCCGGCTATCGCCTCCTGGCCCGAATCCTCCAGCAGGCGGCGGACGAGCCCGGCCTTGACGGTGATCGTCGTCAGGCTGTGGCCGAGGATGTCGTGCAGGTCTCTGGCGACCCGCTCACGCTCCTCGACCACGGCGAACTCCGCGATCCGGTCGCGTGCCCGCCGCAACTGCTCGTTGGCCTCCACCAGCTGCATGAACAGGATCATCGCGACGCCGACGGTCGCGAGCAGGATGAGCTCGGACATGACACTGGCGAGGGAGTCTTCCAGGAACGCGGCCAGCCCGACCGCGGCCACGACGACGACGACCGCGCCCGCCGCCGTCACGGTACGGGCGAAGGCGCCGATCACGCACAGCGCGAAGACCAGGACCCAGGCGTTCTTCACCCCCATCAGGGCGACGAGCACACCGCCCAGGCACAGCAGCAGCGCGCACATCAGCAGGCGAACGCCCCATGCCTTCGTCTCCCCCAGGGCCACGAAGAGCAGATAGGAGCTGACGTAAGCGGTGCCGACCCCCTCGGCCCATCGCCGCCGTGCGGTGTCGAGCTCGCCGAGCGCGTCGAGGGCATAGGGCAGCATCAGCGCGCTGAAAAGCAGCGTGACGCCGACGGACGTCCACAGGGCGCGTCCGCCGTGCGCCGAGGGCGGCGCGAGGAGCCGCCGACCGATCTCCTCGCGCCATCCTGCCGTAGCGGCGGTGCGCTCAGCCTCCGATGTGGTCATGACGTGTGCCGATCAGGTCCGGGCCGAATCGTGGCGGTAGCGCCAGATCACCGCCGCCGCCAATACCACGGACCATGCTAGGAGAACGGCACCCGCGAGGACGGGGTTCTGTGCGCCGACCCCCTCACCGGACAGGCCCGACTTGCCCAGTTCCGACAGCCAGTAGCTGGGCGTGACGTAGGAGATGTAGGTGAACCACGTCGGCAGGGACTGGAGGGGGATGAAGATGCCGCCGAAGATGGCCAGCACCAGCATGCCGATGATGGTGATCTGCTGAACGTTCTCCCGGGTGCCCATCTGGCCGATGAACAAGCCGAGCACAGCGAAGGGCAGCCCGCCGATCGAGACGAGCAGGGTGACGAAAAGCCAACCGGTCGGCTCCAGGCGGACGTCCAGGAACAGGGCCCCTACCAACGCGACGACGAAGGGCGGGGGGACCGCGACGGCCATACCCACGGCCGCCTTGCCCAGCAGATAGTGCCCGCTCGTCAAGGGGGTCAGGCGAAGCTGCCGCTGCCATCCCGCCTTGCGCTCGTTGACCACGCGGGTACCGACGAGCATCCCGGAGATCAGCACGCCCCAGGCGGCCATAGCGGGCATCAGCACGGCCGCCGGCTCGTACTGCGCCTTCTCCTCAGGCCACTGGCCCTGGAAGATGATGACTTCGAGAACGTAGAAGGCCGCCGGAAAGCCGAGGACGAACAGGATCGTGCCCGGCTCCCTGAGCACCCTCCGCAGCTCGAGCTTCAGGTAGCCGCCCTTCATGACTCCTCGCCTTCCTGTGCCGTGAGTACGAGGAACGCCTCGTCGAGACCGACCCCGACCACCTCGATGTCCCTGGCCTGAGGAAACCGCGGGAGCATGGCCCGCAGCGTCGTATCGGAGTCGGAGCTGAGGATGGTCGCCTTGGCCATGCGAACGTCGACGTCGACCACGCAGGGCAGCGCCCGCACCGATTCCTCGTCGACGCCGGGGATCGTGGCGGTCAGCGTCCGTCCAGCCGCCAGGGACCGGATCTGCTCGACCGAACCGTCCGCGACGACCCGGCCGCGCCTCAGGAAGACGACCCGGTCGGCGGCCTCCTCGGCCTCCTCCAGGTAGTGCGTAGCGAACATGACCGTCTTGCCCGTCGATGTGAACTCCTTCATCGACGCCCAGAAGTCACGGCGCGTGGCCACGTCCATGCCGGCGGTGGGCTCGTCGAGCAGAAGCAGGTCGGGGTTGGATACCACGGCGATGGCGAAGCGCACCCGCTGCTGCTGCCCGCCGGAGAGCTTGGTGGACCTTCTGCGCGCGAGGTCCTCGATGCCCGCCCGCCGCAGCGCGTCCGAGACTTTCATGGGGGCACTGTGGAGCGAGGCCACCATCCCCACCATCTCCTCCACCGTGGCGTCGTCCAGCAGCGCGCCTTCCTGGAGCATCGCTCCGATCATGCCGTGCTGGATGGCGTCGTACGGCCGGCGGCCGAAGACGCGCACCTCGCCCGAGTCGGGCTTGGTCAGACCTACAAGCATGTCGACGGTGGTGGACTTGCCCGCTCCGTTGGGGCCGAGCAGAGCCACGACTTCTCCCGGAGCGATGCGCAGATCGACGCCGTCGACCGCTCGGACCTCGCCATAGGTTTTGTAGAGGCTCTGTGCGTCCACTGCGGAATGCTCGCCTGGCGGCGGCGTCCCGCTCTCTCCTTGTCCGGACGTCAGTGTTTCATCCATGCCGACAGCATGCAGGAGACGCCCGATCGGCGCCTCGATCGTCTATCACGGGTCGGCCGTGATAGCTGTCACGGCTCCGCAATCCCCTATTCGTCCCCCTAGACTCCCCGGTTCCAACCGGGGAAAAGATACGGGTGGCATACCCGGAAACACCACGCCAGCATGGACGGGATCGCGACCGGCGACCGCGGAGTCCGCCGTCCGCGCCGCGCCGGACCGGACGCCCGCACGGTGGTTCGGCGTGCGGCACGCAACGCCGCCGAAGTTCACCGCGACCCCGGAGGAGACCAGTCATGTCCGAGACCCCCCGCTGCCGCGTCTGCGACGGACCGTTGCGGGAATTCATCGACTTCGGACGCCAACCGCTGTCCAATCGTTTTCCCAGGCCGTATCAAGTCGAGGACGAGTATTTCTTCACGCTCAGCGCCGGGATCTGCGAGTCCTGCACCATGGTTCAGTTGATGCGGGAAGTCCCTCGGGACCGGATGTTCAACGACGAGTACCCGTACCTTTCCTCGGGGTCGGAGGTCATGCGCGAGCATTTCACCGAAATCGCGCAGCGCTTCCTGAGCACCCGCCTGAACCGCAGCGACGCGTTCGCAGTGGAACTCGGCAGCAACGACGGCGTCATGCTGAAGACCCTCGCCGAGGCCGGTGTGCGCCACCTCGGGATCGAGCCCTCCGAAAGCGTCGCCGAGCGGGCCCGCGGCAGGGGCGTGCAGGTCTGGACCGAGTTCTTCGAGGAGTCCACCGCCGAGGCGATCCTCGACGCCGAAGGGCATGCCGACGTCGTCTACGCGGCCAACACGCTGTGCCACATCCCCTACCTCCACTCGGTCCTGGAGGGGATCAAGACCCTTCTCGCTCCGTCGGGGGTGTTCGTCTTCGAGGACCCCTATTTCGCCGACGTGGTCCGCCACACCGCCTTCGACCAGATCTACGACGAGCACTACTACCTCTTCACCGCGCGCTCGGTGCAGGCCGCGGCGGCCCGCTACGGGCTTGAGCTCGTCGACGTGGAGCGGCTCCCGGTGCACGGGGGCGAGGTGCGCTACACGCTCGCCCACGCCGGTGCCCACACGGCCGCCCCCGGCGTCGCCGAGCTGATCTCTGAGGAGGATGCGCTGGGTCTGTCCCGGCGCGAGACGCTGGACGCGTTCGCCACCAAGGTCGCCGCTGTTCGCGACGACCTGGTCCGGCTACTGACGCGACTGAACGAGCAGGGCAAGCGCGTGGCCGCCTACGGGGCAACCGCCAAGAGCGCGACCGTGGCGAACTACTGCGGGCTCGGCCCCGACCTGGTGGAGTTCGTCTGCGACACCACCGAGGCCAAGCAGGGGCGGCTCACTCCCGGCTCGCACATCCCGGTGCGGCCCGCCGAGGCGTTCCACACCGACGTCCCCGACTACGCGCTGCTCTTCGCCTGGAACCATGCCGAGGAGATCATGGCCAAGGAGCAGGAGTTCCGCGACGCCGGCGGCGCGTGGATCCGCTACATCCCCGATGTGAACGTCCTGTGAGGGCGCCGGAGGCCGACCGGATCGCCCGCTCGACGCGCACCGGTCCGGACGGTTCCGTCAGCCTGTCCCGCTTCCGCACGTGGTTCGCCGCGCGCGTCCGCGAGCGGAAGGCGCGGGTGACACGCGCACCGCTCCACGCGCTCAGCGGTTGGGCGGCCGATCCCGAGACCGGCGACATCGGCCATGCAAGCGGCGGGTTCTTCACCGTGTGCGGGCTCGGCGCGCACCACCCGCAGGGCCCGACGGAGCGCTGGTCCCAGCCGATAATCGAGCAGCCCGAGATCGGGATACTCGGCATTCTCGCCAAGGAGTTCGACGGGGTGCTGCATCTTCTGATGCAGGCCAAGACGGAGCCGGGCAACGTCGACGGCGCCCAGCTGTCCCCGACCGTGCAAGCCACCCGGAGCAACTACACGGGCGTGCACCGCGGCAAAGCGGTCCCGTACCTGGAGTACTTCCTGGACCCGCCGGCGGAGCGGATCATCGCGGACTCGCTGCAATCGGAGCAGGGATCGTGGTTCCTGCGCAAGCACAACCGCAACATGGTCGTCGAGGCGCCCGACGAGCCGGTGCCTGTTCTGGAGGACTTCTGCTGGCTGACGCTGGGCCAGGTGTACGAGCTGCTCGGCGAGGACGACGTGGTGAACATGGACGCCAGGACGGTGCTTTCCTGCCTGCCGCTGGGCGGAGGGGGAGACCCCGACCGGGGAGCGCGGCATTCGATGACCGAGGTACTGAGCAGGATCACCGAAGCCCGCGCCCGCACCGGGTTGTCAGCGGCGCGCATCCCCCTGGCCTCGGTCGAGCGGTGGCACCGGACCGACTCGGGTGCGATCCGGCATGAGAGCGGCCGCTTCTTCAACGTCATCGGCGTCGACGTCGCCACCTCGGGGCGGGAGGTCCGCCAATGGTCCCAGCCGATGATCGAACCGTGCGGCCCTGGCCTGGCGGCTCTGGCGGTCAAGGACATCGGAGATACCCCGCACGCCCTGCTGCGCCTGCGCGCCGAACCGGGCTTCCGCGAAGGGGTCGAGCTCGGACCGACGCTGCAGTGCACGCCGGAGAACTACCGGGACGGGGTCCTACGCCCGCCGCGGTTCCTGGATCGGGTGGCGGCGGCCGAGCCCGGGCGCATCCGCTTCGACGCCGTCCAGTCCGAGGAGGGAGGGCGCTTCTACCACGCGCGCACCCGCAACGTGGTCCTCGATGCGGCGGTGCTGGACGCCCCCGACGACGACCCCGACTACCTCTGGCTGTCGTATCCCCAGATCTCCTGCCTGCTGGACCACAGCCACTACTTCAACGTCCAGGCGCGCAGTCTGGTCGCCTGTCTGGGGACCGCGCTGCTGCCGTGATCCCGCCGCCGGGGGCCGCCGCTCCGCGGGATCGGCGGCCCCCGGCGGGGTTTCGCTACGGGCCGCCCTCTCCTGCCCGGACGCAGGCGGTGCTCAGGCCGGCGCCTGTATCGGCTTCCACCATTCCCGGTTCTCCGTGTACCACTGCACGACCTCCTTGAGCCCGTCGGCGAGGCTCGTCCTCGGTTCGTACCCGAGCTCGTCGGAGATCTTCTGATGATCCACGGAATAGCGCTGATCATGGCCCTTGCGGTCGGCCACCTGCTGCACACTGCCCCAGTCCACGCCCATGATGGACAGGATTCTCTCGGTCAACTCGCGATTGGTCAGCTCCGTGCCGCCCCCGATGTTGTAGGTCTCCCCCGCCCGCCCCCGCGCGGCGACCAGGGCCACGCCCCGGCAGTGGTCGCTGACATGCAGCCACTCGCGGACGTTGGAGCCGTCGCCGTAGAGCGGGACCCGGCCCCCCTCAAGCAGGGTCGTGACGAACCGGGGGATCAGCTTCTCCGGGAACTGCCGGGGCCCGTAGTTGTTGGAGCAGCGCGTGATGCAGGCGTCCAGCCCGTAGGTCCGGTGATAGGAGCGCACCATCAGGTCGGACGCTGCTTTCGACGCGGAATAGGGGGAGTTGGGCTCCAGCGCGCTGTCCTCGTTCCAGGAGCCCCGGTCGATCGAGCCGTAGACCTCGTCGGTGGAGACGTGCACGAATCTCCCCACGCCCACCTGGAGTGCGCAGTGCAGGAGGTTCTGCGTCCCCGCGACGTTGGTCCGCACGAACTCGCCCGGTCCGGAGATGGATCGGTCGACATGGGTCTCGGCTGCGAAGTGGACCACGACGTCGGCCCCCTCCATCAGCCGCAGCACCGCCGACCGGTCGCAGATGTCGGTGCGGACCAGCGACACCCGCGGATCGGCCGCCTCCTCCAGCACTCGGGGGTCGCCGGCATAGGTGACCTTGTCGAGGACGATCACCTCCGTCGCCGGCAGTCCGGGATACTCCCCGCCCAGCAGGCCCAATACGAAATGGGATCCGATGAATCCGGCTCCGCCGGTGACCACGATGCGCACCGCCGCCCCCTAACGTGCGACGGCCGAAGCGTGTTCGCCGGCGATGTCCATGACATAGCGGCCGTATTCGGTTCCCGACAGCTGGGCGCCCAGCCGGTAGCACGCTTCGGCGTCGATGAATCCCATCCGCAGTGCGACCTCCTCCAGGCACGCGATCCGTATCCCCTGGCGCTGCTCCATCGTCTGGACGTAGGTGCATGCCTGCAGCAGGGCGTCGTGTGTGCCCGTGTCGAGCCAGGCGAATCCCCGTCCCAGATCCACCAGCCGCGCTTTGCCGTTCTTGAGGTACACGCGGTTCACGTCGGTGATCTCCAGTTCGCCGCGCTCCGAGGGAACGAGATCCCGGGCGATGTCGACCACCTCGCTGTCATAGAAGTAGAGACCGGTGACAGCGCAGTTCGACTTGGGATCCGCCGGCTTCTCCTCCAAGCCGACCAGGCGTTCGTCGGAGTCCCGCACGGCGATTCCGTATCGGGCGGGATCGCTGACCGGATACCCGAAGAGCACACACCCGTCGACGCACTCGGCGTTCTCCTGCAGCACCGACGAGAACACCGGTCCGTGGAATATGTTGTCGCCCAGAATGAGCGCGCACGTGTCGTTCCCGATGTGGTCGGCCCCGATGACGAACGCTTCGGCGAGCCCGTTGGGTTCCGGCTGCTCGGCGTATGAGAGATCGATTCCCAGTCTCGCCCCGTCGCCCAGCAGATCCTTGAACAGCGCAACGTCCCGGGGAGTCGAGATAACAAGGATATCCCGGATTCCGGCAAGCATCAGGACCGACAGGGGATAGTAGATCATCGGTTTGTTGTAGACGGGGAGCAACTGCTTCGAGATTGAGAGCGTGGTCGGGTGCAGCCGCGTTCCCGATCCGCCCGCCAGTATGATCCCTTTCACGATTCCCCCAGAGTGCCTCGCCGACCCCGGACCCCACCGCCCCTGCCTATGGCCGCAGCCGCACTCCTCGCGGCCCGGCCCTCACCGCGTCCACCCGTGCTCTTCGGCGAACCGGCCGACGGCCTCGCGCACCACGGCCACCTGCGCGCCCGTAAGATCGGGCGCCTCTGCCAGCAGGAGCTCGGTGATCTGCCGGCTCAGCTCCTCCTCGGCCAGCCGCGCCGCCGTCCCGCAGTCCTCCTCCGCGGCCGTGCGCGGGGAGTCCGGCACCGACGGCTCCGACCGCGCCGACTCAGCGGAGAGCTGTACGTCGAAGGCCTTCCTGCCGCGGTGGCCGCCGACCGAGTCGAACCGCACCCGCCTGCCCGTGTGCAGCAGCGGCTTGATCTCCTCCTCGAGCGCCGAAGCGTGGATGAAGACGTCCTCGCCGCCGGCGTCCGGCTCGATGAAACCGTAACCGCGCTCCTCGTCGAAACGGACGACTACACCGGTCTCCATACAGCACCGTCCAACCTCTACTGCCCAACAACCAATCAGCGGTAGTGGATGATGGCACGGTCCGACCGGAATCCGGTACCCCTATCCCGACTGCATTCCGCGGACGCACCCTAGGGGCGGCCGACATCTAGGGGCCCTTAACATGAGCGGCCGAGTGGCAAATCTTCCCGGGCCCCCAATAGATTCGCCTGGGCATGAATCGGTTCGTCAAGACTGCAGGGGAGCGTCATGGCCATACGCGTATGGAATTACCTGGATGAGTACGAAGAGGAACGCGCCGACATCCTCGACGCGGTCGAAACCGTTTTCGCGTCCGGGCAGCTGATTCTAGGGCCCAGTGTCCGGGCTTTCGAGGAGGAGTTCGCCGAATACCACGGGCTGCGGCATTGCGCAGGCGTCGACAACGGGACCAACGCGCTCGTGCTCGGGCTCCGGGCGCTGGGCGTAGGCCGGGGCGACGAGGTCGTCACCGTGTCCAACACGGCGGCGCCGACCGTGGTCGCGATCGACCAGATCGGCGCGACGCCGGTGTTCGTGGACGTGCGCGAGTCCGACTACCTGATGGACGCCGACCGGCTCGAAGACGCCATCACCGAACGCACCCGGTGCCTGCTGGTCGTACACCTCTACGGCCAGTGCGCCGACATGGACGCGATCCGCGCCGTGGCCGAGCGCAACGACCTGCCGATCCTGGAGGACTGTGCCCAGGCGCACGGCGCACGGCAAGGGGGGCGGCTAGCCGGCACCTTCGGGACGGCGGCGGCCTTCTCGTTCTATCCGACGAAGGTGCTGGGCGCCTACGGCGACGGCGGGGCGGTGGCAACCTCCGACGATGCGACCGCGGCAGCACTGCGCCGACTGCGCTACTACGGCATGGAAGACCGGTACTACGTCGTCAGCACGCCGGGCCACAACAGCCGCCTGGACGCGGTCCAGGCCGAGATCCTGCGCCGGAAGCTGCCCCGGCTGGACGCCTACGTCGAAGGACGCAGGCGGGTCGCCCGGCACTACGCCGAGGCCCTGGCCGACACCGAGCTCGTGCTTCCGCGCACCGCCGAAGGCAACGAGCACGTGTACTACGTCTACGTCGCCCGGCATCCCCGGCGCGACGAGATTCTCGCGGAGCTCGCGGCCTACGGGATCTCGCTGAACGTCAGCTACCCCTGGCCCGTGCACACGATGTCCGGCTTCGCGCACCTGGGCTACGAAGAGGGAGCGCTGCCGGTCACGGAGCGGCTCGCCGCAGAGATCTTCTCCCTCCCGATGTACCCGTCCCTTCCCGAAGAGCGGCAGGACCTCGTCGTCAAGGCGCTGCGCGACGTCCTGGCCGTCCCCTGACGTTTCCGAGACAGGGAGCATGATGCGTGTTCTATTCGCTACCGTCGGCGAACCGTCCCATCTGTATGCCCAGGTCCCGCTGGCATGGGCGCTGATCGCGGCCGGACACGACGTGCGGGTCGCCAGCGGCCCGTCGATGGCCGAAACGATCGCCTCGGCCGGCCTGCCCCCCGTGCCGGTCGGCGAGGACCACGGCATGGACGAGCTGCTGCAGTCCGCCGAGGACGAGTTGGGATCCATCGAGAACGAGATCGCCGACTGGAGCGACCCGTTCGACCAGCGACTGAGCTGGGAAGAAGTCCTGCTCAAGTACCAGGCCTCCGTGCCCTACGGGCTGCTGCCCTACAACGCCCCGATCCTCGAAGGGCTGGTGGAGTACGCCCGCGCATGGCGGCCCGACCTCGTCATCTGGGACCCCATCACCTACGCCGGAGGCGTCGCCGCCCGTGCCGTCGGCGCGGCCCACGCGCGCCTGCTGTGGTCGGTGGACATCTACGCCGCGATGCGCCGGACATGGCGACGGCTCAGCGAGCAGCAACCGCCCGCCGAGCGTCACGACCCCCTCGGCGAGTGGCTCGCGCAGTCCCTCCAGGAGCACGGCTGCGAATTCGACGAGGAGGCCGTGCTCGGCCAGTGGACGATCGACCAGGTGCCCGAAGCGCTGCAGTTCCGGCTGCCCGGCGAACGCCTGCCCATGCGCTATGTGCCCTACCACGATCGCCGCCCCGCACCGGAGTGGGTCTTCGACCGGCCCGAGCGCCCGCGTGTCGCGCTGTCCGGCCGCGGATCGCTCGACGCCAAGCTCAACAACAGCGTCTTTCCCGTGGCGGAAGCGGTGCAAGCCGTCGCCGACCTCGACGTCGAGGTGGTGGCGGTACTGACCGAGAACGAGCGGGACAAGCTCGGCGCCCTGCCCGACAACGTCCGGGTGACGGACTTCGTGCCCTTCCACATGCTCCTGCCGACCTGTTCGGCGGTGGTGCACCACGGCGGGTTCGGCGCGGCCTCGACCGCGGCGCTGTGCGGGGTGCCCCAGCTGCTGCTGCCCATCAGGCACGCGGACGCCTGGGTGCGGGCCGAGCACCTCAGCGGTGCCGGTGCGGGGCTGCATGCGCACGCCGCCTCGGCCACCGCGGAAGGCATCCGGGACCGGGTCTCGCGGCTGCTGGAGGACCCGCACCTCGTCCAGGGGGCGCAGAACCTGCAGCGGCAAATCGCCCAGACCCCTACGCCCCACGGAATCGTGGCGGATCTGGAACGTCTGACCGAGAAGCACCGGGCCCACGGGTGACCCCCGCGGCCACGGCGTCGGCGCGAATGCAAGGAGAGTGATCCGATGCAGGTGATAGGGGTCGGCTTCGGGCGTACGGGCACCTATTCGCTCAAGTCGGCGTTGGAGCATCTCGGCTACGGCCCCTGCGACCACATGTACGAGATCGCCGAACATCCGCCGCGAATCTACCGGTGGCTCGACATCGCCATGGGCCACTCGGCCGACTGGGACGGCCTCTTCGCCGGCTACAACTCGGCTGTCGACTGGCCGACCGCCGCGTACTGGCGCGAGCTCGCCGACCACTACCCCGAGGCGAAGCTGATTCTGACCGTGCGCGATGCGGAACGGTGGTATGAGAGCACGCAGGCCACGGTCTTCAAGCGGAGTCCGCTGACGCGTCCGCTCACCTGGCTCGCGGAGCGGCAAAGCCCCGCCCTGAGGGCCTTCCTGGCGATGGACCGGATGAGCGTGGAGCAGCGCGTCTTCGGCGGCTCCATCCACGACAAGCGGCACATGATCTCCGCATACAAGCAGCACATCGCCGACGTGCAGGCAGAGATCCCGTCGGACCGGCTGCTGACCTACAACGTGGGGGAAGGCTGGGAACCGCTCTGCGAATTCCTCGGGGTCCCCGTGCCCGACGTGCCGTTTCCCAGGAAGAACGAGCGGAGCGGCTTCAGCCGGGAGTCCAACAAGCACATCCAGAAGCTGCTCGCGTCCCGGTGATTCCACGGCGTCCGCGGTCGTCCCGGCCGCGGTAGCGCGGCGGGGCCGCCGGAGGTTCCGGCCGGTGGCACCGGGCGTCCGTGCCCGGGAGCAGGCCGGGGCGGCGCCGCGCCGCGGTCCGGGCTCCGCCCGCGGGACGCGCGGGCAGGCCCCGCCCCGGCCGCCTGCGCCGCCGTCGCGGGCGGGCTGGAGGCGGTATCCCCGCCGTGCCCGAACCGACGGACCGGCGCCGGCCCGCCCAGTCCATCGAGGGCTGCCTGCGCACCCGTCCCAGCGCGCTTCACCACGCGCCGGTGTGAGTCGCGCCGTTCAGCCGCGGGCCTCGACGACCTTGAGATCCCCCGAGGACTGCCTGCTGCGCAGGGACTTCTTGTCGAATTTGCCGACGCTGGTCTTGGGCACCTCGTCGACGAAGGTCCAGAACTCCGGCAGCTGCCAGCGCGCCACCCGGTCCGACAGGAACGCGCGCAGCTCAGCGGCGTCGGCGGCGGCGTCCTCCTTGAGGACGACGGCGACCATGGGCCGCTCGTCCCACTTGGGGTCGGGCACGGCGACGACCGCGGCCTCGGCCACCGCGGGGTGGGCCATGACCGCGTTCTCCAGCTCGACCGAGGAGATCCACTCGCCGCCGGACTTGATGACGTCCTTGGCCCTGTCGGTGAGCTGCAGGAAGCCGTCGGGGGTGAGAGCGCCGACGTCGCCGGTGCGCAGCCAGCCGTCGTGGAACTTCTCCGGGTCTTCGTCGCCGTAGTAGGTGCCGGTCACCCAGGGCCCGCGCACCTCCAGCTCGCCCACGCTGGAGCCGTCGTGGGGCATCGGTGCGCCGTCGGGGCCGATGAGCCTGCCCTGCACCGACGCCGGCAGCCGGCCCTGGCTGAGGCGGTAGGACCAGCGCTCCTCGTCGGTGGCGCCGGCCGGCGGGCGGGCGAAGCTGCCCAGCGGGGAGGTCTCGGTCATGCCCCAGGCGTGCAGCACCGGGACCCCGTAGCGCTCCTCGAAGCGCTGCATCAGCGCGGGCGGGCAGGCGGAGCCGCCCACCACGACGCTGTGCAGCGAGGAGACGTCGCGGGGCGAGGACTCCAGTTCCTCCAGCAGGCCCTGCCAGATGGTGGGGACCGCGGCGGCGACGGTGGGGCGCTCGGCCTGGACCATGTCGGCGAGCGGGCCCGGCTGCAGGAAGCGGTCAGGCAGCAGCATCGAGGCGCCGACCATGAGCGCGGCGAACGGCAGGCCCCAGCCCATGGCGTGGAACATGGGCACGACGGCCAGCGCTGTGTCGCCCTGGCTGACGGCCTTGCCGTCGGTCATGCACACCTGCATGGAGTGCAGGTAGATGGACCGGTGGCTGTAGACCACGCCCTTGGGCGCCCCGGTGGTGCCGGAGGTGTAGCACATGGCGGCGCCCTCGCGCTCGTCGACCTCGGGCCAGGCGAAGTCGTCGGGGCGGCCTGCGATGAGGGACTCATACGAGTGCACGCTGACACCGTCGGCCGCCAGGTCCCCGGTGTCCGCCCCGGTGACGATCACGTGGCGCACGGTCCGCAGCCGCGGAAGGATCGGCGCGAACAGCGGCACCAGGGACGCGTCGACGATGACGACGTGGTCTTCGGCGTGGTCGGCGATGTACGCGACCTGGTCGGCGTGCAGCCGGATGTTGAGCGTGTGCAGCACCGCACCCATGGCCGGGACGGCGAAGTAGGCCTCCAGGTGCTCCTGGTTGTTCCACTGGAACGTGGCCACCCGCTGGTCGCCGGTGACGCCCAGCTCGCGCAGAGCGTGAGCGAGCCGGGAGGCGCGGGCGCCGACCTCGCCGAGGGTGGCGCGGCGCGGTTCGCCGCCGGTCCACGTGGTGATTCGGGTCCGGCCGTGGACCGAGGTGCCGTAGCGGACCAGGTTGCCGATGGACAGCGGGACGTCCTGCATGGTGCTGCGCATTCGCCCTCACCCTTCGCGCTGCGTGGACGTGACTGGTGTCACTGACGCTAGAAGGCGCCGGGCGTGGGGGAAAGCATGCGGGGGACATCGTTACCTAACGTTGTTAGGTTGCGGGTGCCGCCCCGCGGCACCCGGACTCACTCCGCGGCGGCGAGCCTGCGCCGGAACTCGGCCGCGGCGGCGCGGGGGTCCTCGGCTTCGGTGACGGCACGCACGACGACCACGCGGCGGGCTCCGGCCTGGAGCACGCGATCGAGGTTGGCCAGGTCGATGCCGCCGATGGCGAACCACGGGCGGTCCGGGGCCATCGCGGCGGTGCGCTCCACCAACTCCAGCCCCGCGGCCGGGCGGCCCGGCTTGGTGGGGGTGGACCAGGTCGGGCCGACGCAGAAGTAGTCGACGCCCTCCTCATCGGCCGACTCCGCCGCCAGCGCCGCGTCGTTGTTGGAGCGGCCGATCAGCGGATCGGGGCCGACCACGGCGCGTGCGTGGCGCACCGGCAGGTCGTTCTGCCCCAGGTGCAGCACGTCGGCGCCCGCCGCCAGCGCGATGTCGGCGCGGTCGTTGACCGACATCAGCGCGCCGTGCCGTGCGCAGGCCGCACGCACGGTCTCCAGCGCGGCCAACTCCTGGCGGGCCTCCAGTGTCTTGTCGCGCAGCTGGACGATGTCGACGCCCCCGGCCAGCGCGGCGTCGAGGAACTCCGCCAGATCGCCTTGTTCGGCGCGGGCGTCGGTGCACAGGTACAGGCGCGCCCGGTCCAGGCGCTCTCGCAGACTCGCGTTCACCGGGCCAGGGTAACGGGCGCGGCACCCGGCCGATCATCGCGATCGGCCGGGCAGGCGATCAGAAGGCCATGGCCTGGGCGCGGCGGCGGACCTCGGTGCCGCGGTTCTCGTTCAGCGCCTCGATGGGCGCTCCCGGAAGCGAGTCGTCCGGGGTGAACATCCACTGCAGCGCTTCGTCTGTGGTGAATCCGGAGTCGGCGAGGACGGTGAGCGTGCCGGGCAGGCCCTTGACGACGTCGCCCTCGGAGACGAAGGCGGCGGGAATGCAAAGTTCGCCCTTGCGCCGGACGCCCAGCAGCTTGTGGTCGGAGATGAACTGCTTGACGCGGTTGGGGCTGACGTTCAGCTCCTTGGCCGCCTCTTTCAGCGTCATCCATTCGCCGACGAGGGCGTCGGTGTCGCGGTCGTTCTCATTCACGATCCAAATGTCCCACATCCGCCCCGGCGCCAAACGCGTCCGCGTGCGCCGCCTCGCCGCGTATCGCTGTAAGCGTAGCCCTGACCACCGGAGGCCCCGGTCATCGCCCGCCGCGGGGGGTCAGCATCCAAGGCGCGGACATTGCCAAAAAAGGGCGTGGATGTGGTGATTTCCGCGCACTGGATGCCGCGAAACCCGGCATAACGGACATACGGACATATGGGTGCCGGCGGGCGCCGGTTCCGGTGGGCGCGGGCCCGCCCCGTGCGGCCGTCGCTGCCGCTTCTCCTCTCCCAGGACGCCCGCCGCTTGGCAGGCCACAAGGCCGCCCAGCGGAGGTGAGCCGTCTCCCCGGCGACCGGAGACATCGGACTCAATCATCTAGAATGGGAGGCGGACGAGAGATCACCCGCGGGAGCCGGGGCGGGACCCGGCTGAGAGGGAGGCTGACGGCCTCCGACCGCATGAACCTGATCCGGGTCATACCGGCGAAGGAAGTGGCAGCAGGGACGTGTCAGCGACAACCCCTTCCTCACAGTCGCCCGTCGACGTGCTCGTGGTCGGCGGCGGGCTCATCGGCCTGGTCACCGCCTGGCGGGCCGCCCGCGCCGGGCTGAGTGTCACCGTGGTGGCCGAACGGCTCGGCGGGCCCTCCGCCTCGACCGTGGCCGCCGGGATGCTCACCCCCGCCACCGAGGCCTCCTTCGGCGAAGAGGAGCTGATGCGCCTGTGCGTGCGCTCCCGCGACCGCTTCCCCGGGTTCGTCGCCGAGCTTGAGCAGGACAGCGGCGCGTCGGCGGGCTACCGCGCCGAGGGCACGCTGCAGGTCGCCTTCGACGCGGACGACATGGCCCGGCTCGGCCACCTCGGCGACCTGCGCGAGAGTCTCGGGCTCGCCACGCAGCGACTGACCGGTCGCGAATGCCGCCGGCTGGAGCCGATGCTCGCGCCCTCGGTGCGCGGCGGCTATCTGGCTGACGGCGACCACTCGGTCGACCCGCGCGCGCTGCTGCAGGCGCTGCGTGCGGCCGCCGAGCGCCGCGGGACCGTGGGCGTGCGCGACAGGGTCCACAGGCTCGTCGTCGAAGACGGGCGCGCCCGCGGCGTCGTGCTCGATTCCGGCGGCGAGATCACCGCCGGGCAGGTGGTGCTCGCCGCCGGCGTGGACACCCCCTCGATCGCGGGCATCCCCGAAGGCGTCGTGCCGCCGCTGCGCCCCGTCAAGGGCCAGCTGCTGCGCCTGCGCACGCCCGAGGGCGAGCCGCCCCTCGTCACCCGCACCGTGCGGGGCCTGGTCAAGGGATCGCCCGTCTACCTGGTGCCGCGCGACAGCGGCGAGATCGTGCTGGGGGCGACCCAGGAGGAGCAGGGCTTCGACACCCGGCTGACCGCCGGCGGGCTGTGGGAGGTGCTGCGCGACGCCCACGCACTCGTGCCCGGCGTCAGTGAGCTGGAAGTCGCCGAGACCTGTGTAGGGCTGCGCCCCGGCTCCCCCGACAACGAGCCGCTGCTGGGCCCGACCGCGGTGCCCGGCCTGCACCTGGCCGCCGGGCATTTCCGCCACGGCGTGCTGCTCACCCCGGTCACCGGCGACGCCATGGCCCGGGCGCTGACCACCGGCGCGCTCCCCGACTACGCGCGCCGGTTCGCCGCCACCCGCGTCACCGGCGGTCGTGCCGCCGTCGCGGACGGCGGCCCCATCGAGGGAGGCGATCAGTGGACGTGATCATCAACGGCGAGCGCCGTGCGGTGGCACCGCGGACGACGGTGGAGGAGGTCGTGCGCTCGCTGACGCAGGAGCCCGGCGGCGTCGCCGTCGCGCTCAACGACGAGGTCGTGCCCAAGGCCGGTTGGGCCACCACCGAGGTCGGCGAGAACGACAGCATCGACGTACTCACCGCGGTCCAAGGAGGCTGACGCGCACCGGCCCGCGAGCGGTATCGACTGAGGAGCCATGATGACCCACACGCACACCCGGGCGGGCGCTGAGCCCGCCGCCGACCGGGTCGGCGCCCCGCGCCGACCCGCTGCTCAGCGGCCCGGCGCGCAGGCCGGCGAGGACCCCCTGGTGATCGCCGGGTGCTCGTTCACCTCCCGGCTGATCACCGGCACCGGCGGCGCTCCGTCGCTGCGCGTCCTGGAGGACGCGCTGGCCGCCTCGGAAACCGAGCTGACCACCGTCGCGCTGCGCCGCGTCTCCCCCGACGCCGAGGGCTCGGTGTGGGACGTGCTGCACCGCAACGGCATCCGGCCGCTGCCCAACACGGCGGGGTGCTTCACCGCGGGCGACGCGCTGCGCACCGCGCGCCTGGCCCGTGAGGCGCTGGAGACCGACTGGATCAAGCTCGAGGTCGTCGCCGACGAGCGCACACTGCTGCCCGACCCGGTCGAACTGCTCGACGCGGCCGAGCGCCTGGTCGACGAGGGTTTCACCGTCCTGCCCTACACCAACGACGACCCCGTCTTGGCGCGGCGCCTGGAACAGGTGGGCTGTGCCGCGGTCATGCCGCTGGGCGCCCCCATCGGCTCGGGACTGGGGATCCGCAACCCCCACAACATCGAGCTGATCGTGGAGCAGGCGGAGGTGCCGGTGGTCATCGACGCCGGCATCGGCACCGCGAGCGAGGCCGCACTGGCCATGGAGTTGGGCTGCGACGCGGTGATGCTGGCCACAGCCGTCACCCGCGCCCAGGATCCGGTGCTGATGGCGGGGGCCATGCGCGACGCCGTCAACGCCGGCCGCGCCGCCCGCCGCGCCGGGCGGATCCCGGTGCGGCGCTACGCCCAGGCGTCCTCCCCGGCGGTGGACTGAAGAAACCGGTCCTCCCTGCGCCGGGTCCCTGCACCGACCGGTGCAGGGGCCCGGCGGCATGGGTAGGCAACGTCACCTCGGCCGGTGTATCGCCCCAGGCCAGGGGCTTATACACCGGCCATCCGCGTCCAAGTGCCCCGCTGGCGCCGCCCGCGGACACCGGACGCCTTACACTCCCGGGTGTGGACATGACGACTGCCGACCCTCTGGTGGGCACGACACTCGATCAGCGCTACCACGTCGAGGCGCGGGTGGCCAGCGGCGGCATGGCCACTGTCTACGTCGCACGCGATCTCCGGTTGGACCGGCGCCTGGCCTGCAAGGTGATGCACGCCTCGCTGGCCGAGGACCCCTCGTTCGTGCGCCGGTTCATCAACGAGGCGCACTCGGTGGCGAAGCTCTCCCACCCCAACGTGGTGCAGGTCTACGACCAGGGCGCCGACCTGGGCCACGTGTACCTGGCCATGGAGTACGTGCCGGGCAAGACGCTGCGCGACATGCTCAACGAGCGCGGCCGCCTGGCTCCGGCCGACGCGCTGGGGGTGATCTCGCCGGTGCTGGCGGCGTTGGGCGCCGCCCACCAGGCCGGGCTCGTCCACCGCGACGTCAAACCCGAGAACGTGCTGCTGACCGAGGACGGCCGGGTCAAGGTCGCCGACTTCGGCCTCGCGCGGGCGGTGGAGTCCTCACAGCAGGGCAACACGCGCACCGGTGCCGTCATGGGCACCGCCGCCTACCTGGCGCCCGAGCAGATCGAGCAGGGTGCCGCCGACGCGCGCACCGACGTCTACGCGGCCGGCATCATGCTCTACGAGCTGCTGACCGGCTCCCAGCCGCACACCGGCGACACCCCCATCGCCATCGCCTACCAGCACGTCAACGAGGACGTGCCGCGCCCCTCGCGCACCGTGGCGGGCGTGCCGCCGCAGGTCGACACGCTGGTCACCCGCGCCACCGAACGCGATCCCAGCTACCGGCTGGGCGACGCCGGCCAGTACCTCGCGGCGGTGCTGAACGCCAAGGCGGCGCTACCCGCCGGCGCCGATGCGGCCGCCGGAACCGGCGACCGGGCGACGAACGCCCTGCCCGCCTCCAGCGGGGACAACAGCACCCTCGTGGTCGAAACCGGCGGGCTGGGCGATTCGGAGCCGCCGGATCCGCCGCGCGGCAGGCGCCGCGGTCTGGACCGCCGCAGCTACCCGATGATCCTGGTCGCCGGTGTGCTCGCCGTGGCGCTGCTGGGGTTCGGCTGGTGGTTCCTGCTGGGCCGCTACGAACCCGTGCCCGACGTCGTCGGCATGCAGGAGCAGGGCGCCCGCGCGGTTCTGGGCAGTGTTCCCGTGCAGATCGAGGTGAGCGAGGAGCGCGTCTACTCCGAGGAGGAGCCCGGCGCCATCGCCGAGGTCGAGCCCGCCGTGGGCGAGCGCGTCCTGCCCGGCGACACGGTGACGGTCTCCTTGTCCAAGGGGCCCCTGCACGTGGACATGCCCGACCTGGTGGGCCAACAGGCCGGCGACGCCCGATCGGCGCTGGAGGACGACGGTTTCGCCGATGTCGTCGAGGAGGAGACCTCCTCCCAGGACCAGCCCGCCGGGACGGTGATCAGCACCGACCCCGAGCCGGGTGCCGAGGCCGACCGGGAGGCGCCAGTCACGCTCACCGTCAGCGCGGGCTTCGACGTCCCCGACGTCGAGGGGATGCAGCAGGACCAGGCGCAGAGCAAGCTGCAGGAGGCCGGACTCCAGGTCTCGGTCGCCGAGGAGGCCAGCGAGGACGTGCCGGAGGGCGAGGTGGTCTCTCAGGACCCCGCGGCCGGCGAGACCGTCAGCTCCGGCGAGACGGTCACGATCACCGTCTCCTCGGGTCCCGACGAGATCGAGATCCCGGATGTGAGCGGATGGAAGGTCGACGACGCCAAGAAGCGCCTGGAGGAACTGGGCTTCAAGGTGAAGGTCACCCGCGTCCTCGGGGGCGACAACGTGACCCGCTACAGCCCGCAGGGCTCGGCCGAGGAGGGCACGGAGATCGAGCTGATCGCCAGCCCGTTCGGAGGCGGCGGCGGTGACGGCGAAGACGGCGGCGGCAACGGTGGAAACGGCAATGGCAACGGAAACGGCAACGGCGGCGACGACTGAGACGCCGACTCGGCTCGGCTCCCTGCCACCCCTCCGACGCGGCGGTGTTCGCTAGGGTCGCCTCATGGCAGACCAGTCCCCGATCCGCGTCATGGTCGTCGACGACCACCCGATGTGGCGCGATGCTGTGGCGCGCGACCTCGCCGAGGCCGGCCTGGATGTGGTGGCCACCGCGGGCGAGGGCGCCAAGGCGGTGCGCGTCGCCCCGGCGGTGCGCCCCACAGTGGCCGTGATCGACCTCCAACTGCCCGACATCGGGGGTGTGGAGGTGACCCGCCGGCTGCTGGAGGGCGCCGAGCCGCCACGGGTGCTGGTGCTGTCGGCCAGCGGCGAGCAGGCCGACGTGCTGGAGGCGGTCAAGGCCGGCGCCACCGGCTACCTGGTCAAGTCGGCCCGGCGCGAGGAGCTGCTTGAGGCGGTGCGCCTGGTGCACGCCGGCGAGGCGGTCTACACGCCCGGGCTGGCCGGGCTGGTGCTGGGCGAGTACCGGCGGATGGCCGCCGCTCCCGACCACGTCGGCGAGGCGGACGCACCGTCGCTGACACCGCGCGAGACCGAGGTGCTGCGGCTCGTGGCCAAGGGCCTGGGCTACAAGCAGATCGCCGAGCGGCTGTCGGTCTCCCACCGCACCGTGCAGAACCACGTGCAGAACACGCTGAGCAAGCTGCACCTGCACAACCGGGTCGAGCTGGCGCGCTACGCCATCGACCGGGGCCTCGACGAGGAGTAGCACGCCGGGCCGCCCCTTCGCATCCGCCTGTGCCACCGCAGGCGTCCGCCTGCAGCCCGCCCCTCCGCGGCCGCGCCGTCGTGCGGTGCGGCCGCGGAGGGGATCCTCCGGAGGGGATACGGGACGGGCGGGTGGGAACGGCGCGCGAGGTCAGCCCAGTTCGGCCCAGCCCTTGGAACGCTCGACGGCGGCGCGCCAGCGCCGGTGGGCGGCGTCGTCGCGCGCGCCGGGCTCGAAGCGGCGGTCCAGATTCCACGTCTGGGAGAGCTCGTCGGTGGAGGACCACACACCTGTGGCCAGCCCCGCCAGGAATGCGGCGCCCAGCGCCGTGGTCTCCTGCACCTCGGGCCGGGCCACACTCACCTGGAGCTGGTCGGCCTGGATCCGGCAGAGGAGGTCGTTGGTCGAAGCACCGCCGTCCACGCGCAGCTCGGGAATCGCGGTGCCGGAGGCGGCGGCCATGGACTCGGCGACGTCGCGCACCTCGAAGGCGATGGCGTCCAGGGTCGCGCGGGCGATGTGGGCGCGCTGGGTGCCGCGGGTGATGCCGAAGATGGCGCCGCGCGCATGGGGGTCCCAGTCGGGGGCTCCCAAGCCGGTCAGGGCCGGAACGAACACCACGCCGCCGGAGTCGGGCACGGTGGCGGCCAAGCCCTCGGACTGGGCGGCGCTGTCGATGAGTCCGAGCCCGTCGCGCAGCCACTGCACGGCCGCGCCGGTGACGAAGATCGAGCCCTCCAGAGCGTAGTCCAGGCGGCCGTCGGGGTGCTGCCACAGCACCGTGCTCAGCAGCCCGTACTCGGGGGATACCGGCCGGTCGCCGGTGTTGACCAGGACGAAGGACCCGGTGCCGTAGGTGCACTTGGAGGTGCCGGGGGTGTAGCAGTTCTGCCCGAACATGGCGGCCTGCTGGTCGCCGGCGATGCCTGCGATGGGCAGACGCAGGCCGAGGAACTCGTCCGGATCGGTCTCGCCGACGACGCCGTAGGAGGGCACGACCTCGGGCAGCGCGGAGACGGGAACGCCCAGCAGGTCGCACATCTCCTCCGACCAGGCGCCCCGGTGGATGTCGTAGAGGAGGGTGCGCGAGGCGTTGGAGGCGTCGGTCACGTGCCGGGCGCCGGCGGTCATGCGGCTGATGACGTAGGAGTCGACGGTGCCGATGGCGGTTTCCCCGGACTCCACCCCGCTCCATGCCCGCTGGTCGTTGCGGCGGATCCAGGTGAGCTTGGTGCCGGTGAAGTAAGGGTCGAGCCGCAGTCCGGTGACCTCGGTGACGCGGCCCTCGTGTCCGGCCTCGCGCAGCTCCGCGCAGATGCCGGCGGTGCGCCGGTCCTGCCAGACGATGGCTCTGCGGGGCGAGCTGCCGCGCTTCCGGTTCCACAGCACCGCTGTCTCGCGCTGGTTGGTGATGCCCACACACGTGGGCCGATCGTCGGTGCCGTCCAGGGCGGTCTGGCACGCCTGCAGGGTCGCCTGCCAGATCTCCTCGGGAATGTGCTCGACCCAGCCGGTCTCGGGGTAATGCTGAGCGAACTCCTGGTAGCCGCGGGACAGGACACCACCGTTCTCGTCGACGACGAGGGCGGTCACGCCGGTGGTGCCGGCGTCGAGCGCAAGGACGGACATGGGTTGGCCTCCAGCACGTTGGGCGACTATGGTCTAGACCATGCAGACGGTGCGGGACTGAAGGCGCGCCCCCAGCTCCGATCCGCCATCCGGGGGACTTACCCCCACGGGTGCGGCTTCCAACGCTCGGCGGCCGCCTTCAGTGACACCGGCCACGTTGTGGTCGTCTGTACTGCGGCACACAGCCGTCGTCCCGCTCCGCGCCGCCCGAAAGGCGCCCCCGCGCCGACTGAGGCGGTCAGGTTGTCCACAGGAATTCGAGGAGTGTACGCATGCGAGTCGGGGTGCTGACCGGTGGCGGCGACTGCCCGGGGCTGAACGCGGTCATCCGCGCAGTGGTCCGCAAGGGCATCAAGGACTACGGCTACGAGTTCGTCGGGTTCCGGGACGGCTGGCGCGGCCCGCTGGAGGGCGACACCATGCCCTTGGACCGGGCGGCCGTCAGCGGGATCCTGCCGCGCGGCGGAACGATCCTGGGGTCCTCGCGTACCAACCTGATGAAGATCGAGGGCGGTGTCGAGCGCGTCAAGCAGAACATGAGCGAGCTGGGCATCGACGCTCTGGTGGCCATCGGCGGCGAGGACACGCTGGGCGTGGCCACCCAGCTGACCGACCAGGGCGTCAACGTCGTGGGCGTGCCCAAGACCATCGACAACGACCTCAACGCCACCGACTACACCTTCGGCTTCGACACGGCCGTCAACATCGCCACCGAGGCGATCGACCGGCTGCACACCACCGCCGAGTCGCACCACCGCGCGCTGGTCGTGGAGGTCATGGGCCGCCACGCCGGCTGGATCGCGCTGCACTCGGGTATGGCGGCCGGCGGCAATGTGATCCTCATCCCCGAGCGCCCCTTCGACATCGACGAGGTCGTGGCGCACGTGGAGAGCCGGTTCCGCACCAACTACGCCCCCATCCTGGTCGTCGCCGAGGGCGCCCACCCCAAGGACGGCCAGATGGAGCTGTCCGCCGGCGAGAAGGACGCCTTCGGCCACGTCCGTCTGGGCGGCATCGGCCAGCGCCTCTCCGAGGAGATCGAGTCGCGCACCGGCAAGGAGGCCCGCTCGGTGGTGCTGGGCCACGTGCAGCGCGGCGGCACCCCCTCGGCCTTCGACCGGGTGCTGGCCACGCGGCTGGGCGTCAACGCCATCGAGGCCGTGCACGACCAGGAGTTCGGCAAGATGGTGGCGCTGCAGGGCACCGACATCAAGCGGGTGGACCTCTCGGCGGCCACCGACAAGCTCAAGACGGTGCCGACCGAACGCTTCGAGGAGGCCGAGGTCTTCTTCGGCTGAGCCTCCTCAGCGCCGGCCCCGCACCGCGCCCCCCGGCCGCCGCCCTCGGCGGCCGGGGGGCGCGCCGGTGCGTCGAGACGGGCGCGTGCGGGCTCGCAGGCGGGAATGCGGCCGTCCCGATCGGTCGTTGCGATGTCCGATACTGGAAGTGGCGAGGGGAAGCGCCCTTCCGCCCTCCCCTCATCCGTCGAGTCGTCTGGGAGCCGCTGTCATGGCCGTCATGTCCGAGCCCGAGGCCGTCGAAGGGCGCGAGGCCGAGGCCGCCGTCCGCGAGCGGTCCGCGTCCGGACCGCACGAGCTGTGCGTGCTGATGAAGCTCGGCGAGATCGTGCTCAAGGGCAGCAACCGCAGCCTGTTCGAGCGCCGCCTGCACAACAACATCCGCGCGGCGGCGCGCGGTCTGAGCCCGATCAAGCTGAGCCGGCGCGGTTCGGGCGTCGTCTTCGTCCGCATGCCCGACGCCTCCGACGCCGAGGTGGCCGAACTGGCCGAGCGGATGAGCAACGTCATGGGCGTGGTGTGGGTGCACCTGGTGCGCCGCGTGCCCAAGGACCTCGACACCGTCACCCGGGCCGCTGTCGAGGCGATGGCCGACCGCAGCGGCTCCTTCGCGGTCCGGGCCCGCCGCCGCGACAAGCGGTTCCCGCTGACCTCCTCGCAGCTGGCCGGGCACGTGGGCGCGGCGGTGGTCGAGGCGTACGGCCTGCCGGTCAACCTCAAGCGCCCGCAGAACACGGTCTCCATCGAGGTCGACAAGGACGAGGTCTTCGTCTTCACCGACGGCATCCCCGGCCAGGGCGGCCTGCCCGTGGGGATGAGCGGACGCGCACTGGTGCTTATGTCGGGCGGGATCGACTCGCCCGTGGCCGCGCACCGGATGATGCGCCGCGGTCTGAAGGTCGACTTCCTGCACTTCTCCGGCATGCCGTTCACCGGGCCGGAGTCCATCTACAAGGCCTACAGCCTCGTGCGCCAGCTCGACCGGTACCAGGTGGGATCGCGGCTGTTCGTCGTCCCCTTCGGCAAGGCCCAGCAGCAGCTGAAGACCTCCGGCGCGGACCGGCTGCAGGTCATCGCCCAGCGGCGGCTCATGCTCAAGACCGCCGAGGCGCTGGCCGACGACCTCAACGCAGAGGCGCTGATCACCGGTGACGCGCTGGGCCAGGTCTCCAGCCAGACCATGACCAACCTGACGGCGCTGGACGACGCGGTCGACCTGCCGATCCTGCGCCCGCTGATCGGCATGGACAAGACCGAGATCATGGACCAGGCGCGGCGCATGGGCACCCTGGCGATCTCGGAACTGCCCGACGAGGACTGCTGCACGCTGCTCACACCGCGTCAGGCCGAGACCGCCGCCAAGATCCCCGACCTGCGCCAGATCGAGAAGCGGCTGGACGCCGAGGAGCTGGCCGAGTACCTGCTCACGGGCAAGAAGCTGCACCGCCCCAGCTTCCTGGGCGAGGAAGCCCCCGAAAAGGTCTGACGCCGCGGGGCCCGCCGCCCCGCTGCGGGCCCCGGTCCGGCGGGCACCGTGCGCGGCGCCCGCCGGACTCGCAACCTCCGGCGCGTCCGGCGCTAGACGCCCGCCCCGACCGGCTCCGGCGCGGCGGTGAGGGTTCGGCCCACCAGCGGCGACAGCGTGGCGGCGGCCTCGGCCAGCTGCGGGATGTCCTCGCCGACCAGCGCTTGGGGCCCGTCGCACAGCGCGGTCTCGGGGGTGGGGTGCACGTCGACGATGACACCGTCGGCGCCGACCGCGATCGCCGACCGCGACAGCGGCAGCACCAGTTCGCGCTTGCCGCCCGAGTGCGAGGGGTCCACGATCACCGGCAGGTGCGACAGGCTCTGGGCCACCGGCACCGCACTGATGTCGAGGGTGTTGCGGGTGGCCTTCTCGAAGGTTCGGATCCCGCGCTCGCACAGGACGATGTCGAGGTTGCCACGCTGAGCGATGTACTCCGCGGCCATCAGCCACTCCTCGATGGTGGCGTTCATCCCGCGCTTCAGGAGCACGGGGCGGCCGGCCTCGCCCGCCGCCTGCAGCAGGGCGAAGTTCTGCATGTTGCGGGTGCCGATCTGCAGCATGTCGGCGTAGCCGGCGACCAGATCCACGTCCGCGGCGTCGACCACCTCGGTGACGATCGGCAGCCCGGTCTCGGCGCGCACGTCGGCGAGGATCTTCAGGCCGGTCTCGCCCAAGCCCTGGAAGGCGTAGGGGGAGGTGCGGGGCTTGTAGGCGCCCCCGCGCAGCAGCGACGCGCCGGCCGCGCGGGCCATGTGCGCCGACTCCAGCGTCTGGTCGGGGGTCTCGACCGCACAGGGGCCGGCGATGACGGTCATGTTGTCGCCGCCGATGGGCACGCCGCCGACGCTGACCGTGGAGCGGCCGGGCTGGTTCTCGCTGCTGACGAGCTTGTAGGGGACGCTGATGCGCAAGACGTCGCTGACGCCGGGCATCGCGCGCAGGTCCAGGGTCTCGAACTGGCGCACGTCGCCGACCAGGCCGATGATCGTGCGGCTCACGCCGCGGGTCACGTAGGCCTCGCCCCCCGCGCTGGTGACGAGGTCGACGAGTGCGTCGATATGTTCACGTGTGGCCCCAGGCCCCATGACGATGACCATTGTGTGCTGTCCCTTCGGCACGTGGTGTCCGTTCCCGGACGCGGTGGAGGTTGTCTGCCGGATGGACGGGGAGCGGGGCCGGGCGGCGGATACGACCGGGCAGCAGAAGAGCCCCGGGCCGTTTCCGGCCCGGGGCTCCTGAAGTCGTCCGTGTCAGCGCAGCGCTTGGCGGGCGACCGTCCTAGCCGTGGGCCGGTAGCCATAAAAGCGCCAAAAGCTCTGCTGCATGTCTGCGACTATAACGCATCCGCCGAGCCGCCCCGTACGAGAGGAGGGGTCGGGTTGCCGATTTCGCGCCCCTGGCAGGATGGCGGGCGAGGCGCACGAAGGAGAGCGATTGTCGGATCAGCCGCTGCCGCCGGGGCAGCACGTGCCACGCGACCGGCCCGCCCTGCACTACGGCCCCGTGCCGCGGTTCCGTGCGCACAGGTGGGATCTGCGCGTCTACGGATTCACCGAGTCGCTGGGCGAGTTCCGGTGGAGCTGGCCCGAGTTCGACGCCCTGCCGAGGGTGAGCACCGTCGCCGACTTCCACTGCGTGACCAGGTTCACCCTGCCCGACGAGCACTGGAGCGGAGTGTCCACCGAGGCCCTGGTGCGGCTGGCCCCTCCCGACCCCTCGGTCACCCACGTGATGGTGTGGGCCGAGTACGGCTACAGCGCCAACATGCGCCTCGACGACTTCCTCGCCCGCAACGTCCTGCTGGCCACCCACCGCGGCGGCGAGCGCCTCGCCCCCGAGTACGGCTACCCGCTGCGCCTGGTGGTACCGCACCTGTACGGCTGGAAGAGCGTGAAGTGGGTCCGCGCGATCGAGTACCTGACCGCGGACCGCCGCGGCTTCTGGGAGGAGCGCGGCTACCACAACCGCGCCGACCCCTGGAAGGAGCAGCGCTACTCCTACCAGGAGGTCCCGGGCGACGGCCCGCCGCTGGGGTAGCGGGCGGGGCGGCGGCGGCCGTCCTCTGCCGTCGGCGCCAGGTTGTTGCGCCCGACGGTGCAGCGACGACAGCGGTGCGGGCATCCCGCGCTCCCGCTCATCCGGGGACGCGCATCTCGATTTCGGTGCCCTGGCCCGGGGCCGTGGTGATCTCGGTGGTTCCTCCGAGATCGGCGATGCGGCCGCGGATGGACTGGGCGACGCCCATCCGCCCTTCGGCGGCCGCCTCGGCGAGGCGGTCGGGGGCGATGCCGGGGCCGTCGTCGCGCACCGTCACCGTGACCGTCTCGCCCTCGTGCTCCAGAAGCAGCCAGACGCGGGCCTCGGGCGGGCAGTGGCGTTCGACGTTGCCCAGGGCCTCGCGAACGGCGGCGTCGATCTCGCGGGCCCTCCGGGGCGCCATGGCGACCTCGGTCGCCGGGGCCGAGACCGTCACGCGGGCTCCGGCGTGCGCGTCGAGCAGGGAGGCCAGGTCGGCGGCCGGCGGTGCCGCGTTCCATGCGGTGGGGGCGGCGGCGAGGGCGCTGCTCGCCTCCGCGCCCTCCCCCACGTCCGCCCCGGCGGGATCGGACGCCGACGTGCCGTGGCGTCCGCCGATCAGCGCCCGCAGCCGGGCCTCCTGTTCGCCGGCGAGCGAGCCGAGCTCGGCGGCCTCGCCGCCCGCCTCGGCACCGCGTCGCTGCACCATCGCCAGCACCTGCAGCACGGAGTCGTGGATCGAACGGCCCAGGCGCTCGCGTTCGCGGGTGCGCGCCTCCAGCTCGACCGCTTCGGCGAGGCGCCGCTCGGCGACCGCGGCGTAGTTCGCCAGGTAGCCGACCGAGTACCCGGCCAGGAGCAGCAGCACCACGCCGCGCGGGACCGCGGCGGTGATGGCCAGGCCCAGCCCGGTCCGCATCGCGATGTCGACCACGCCGTGGGCGAGTGCCGCGACCAGGGCGATGCGCCGCCCGCCCAGCACCGCAGCCGCCAGCACCGCGCCCGCGAACCAGGTGGTGGTCAGCGGCGGGGCCATGCGCAGGTAGCCGGGTTCGACCGCCACCGCTGTGGCGGCCAGGCAGCAGAAGGCGACCGCGAGGTCGGTGGCGAGCAGGGCTCTGCCGCGGCGGTGCGGGCGGGCGTAGAGCACGGCCGAGGCGGCGGTCCAGGCCGCCATGGCGACCAGTACCGCCCATGCGACCCCCGGCCGCGCCAGCAGGTCCAGGTGCGGGGCCATCAGGAAGACGGCATAGACCACCGACGCGGCGCGGAAGACGGCGATCGCGCGCCACAGGGGCGTGGAGAACCCGTGCGGCCCGGTGGGCCGGGCGCCGGGGCCGCGGCCCGCCGCGGCGCTCGCGGGAGGGCCCGCGGGTTTCGATCCCGCCGACGCGGAAGCCGGTCCCGGAGCGGCCGCGGAAGGCGCGGCCGCGGGGGCGGGGTCGGGATCGGGGGATTCGGGGCTCATCAGCGAAGGGTCCTGCCGGGTGGGGGAACGGGCGGGCGCCGTGCCGCGAAGCGGCGGGGCGCCGCGATCGGGCGCGGCGCCGGCCGCAGGCGGCCGGCCCGGGCTTCACACCACGGCGCCGTCGTCGGGTCCGTCGTCCGGCGGGCGATCGCCCATGCGCACCACCAGTACGACGAACCCGGCGATGAAGGCGGCCACGGCCAGGAAGGCCAGCCAGCCGGGCAGCGAGGTCCCCAGCAGCATGGAGCCCAGCAGCAGCAACGGGCCCCCGAACAGCCCGGCCCACGAGAGACGGCTGGTGAGGTCGCCGCGGGGCAGGGGCGGCGGCGGAGGCGGGACGAAGTGCTCGTGGTCGTCGCCCGGCTCGGCCGGGCGGACCACGCGGGCACGCGGGGGGTCGTCGGCGTCCGCGTCCTCCGTGGCCTCGGGCTCGGCGGCATCGGCGTCGCCGGAGCCGGACTCGGCGCGCTCCTCCGCGGAGAGGTTCTCGGCGTCGGGCCACGCGGCCTCGTCGGCCGCCGGGGTGTCATAGAAGCGTGCGACCAGGTCGGCCCACACGTCGTCGTCACCGTTGGCGGGTGCGCTCGGTCCGGCGCCCCCGTCGGGCTCCACCCGCGTCTGCCGCCGGGGGCCCTCACCGGACTCGGCGCCGCCCGGTTCGAGGCCGCGGTGCTCCAGGTCGGGCAGCTGGTCGCGGAGGATCGCCTCGGCGGCCGCACGCTGGCGGGCGTCGACGTAGAGGTGGTCGGTGGCGGACTCCTCCACCGTGTCGCCGTCGCCGGACACCTCTTCGTCCACCTGCACGGCATAGGCCGCGATCTCGCGGTCGCGCAGTGCGTCGAGCATCTGGTCGGCCAGAGCCGTGGGGAGCACGATGAGCGGGAGGTAGGTCTCGGCGAGCAGGCCGTTGCCCCGGCGATGTGTCATCGCTTCGTCCCTTCCCCGCTTCTGCTGTGCTCGCGCACGAACGCGAGGCTCCCGTCGAAGATGGTTGAGGCGTCGTGGTCCAGAGTGGCCACGTGGTAGCTGTTGTCCAGGGAGTGGACGCGCAGCTGCGCGTTCACCGCCCTACTTGTGAGGATACGCAGACTCCTGGGCCCCACGACATGATCTTCCGGACTCCGGTACGCGAGAATCGGTGCTGTGATGGTCGGCATGTCCCGTTTTGTAGCGCGCCACAGCCTCGGGAGTGTCGCGGCGGCCGCGGTCGGCACCTTGGCGTAGGACCCCTCCGACGCACCGGGCTTCTTGATGTCGTCGCCCACGGCCGGGGTGGTGGGCACCAGCGGCGCCAGCAGCCGGGCCACGGGCAGCAGCAGGTTCTCCACGGCCAGCGACGGGTTCACCACCACCACGCCGCGGACCTTGTCGGGGTGCAGCTCGGCCAGGCGCAGCGCCAGGCAGCCGCCCATCGACAGGCCCATGACGAAGACGGTGCCGCACAGTCCGTGCAGCCGCAGCAGCGCGGACTCCACCTCGGCCAGCCACTGGGTGCTCGTGGTCGCGGCCATGTCCTGCCAGGAGGTTCCGTGACCGGGTAGCAGCGGGACGTCGACGGTGTGCCCGGCGTCCGCCAGGTGCTGCGCCCAGGGAAGCATGGAGCGGGGCGAACCGGTGAAACCGTGGCATAGCAGCACTCCGGTTTCACCACCGGATCGGCGATAGGGCTCGGCACCCGGCATCGTCGGCATGGATGGCCCTCCTCGACTCCGGTGGGGGTGCGGCCGGCGGGCCGCAGCCGTGCTGAACCGACTTTATGAAATTTGTACGCGCTCCGCTTCCCCGGATACCCCGCCGAGTGGACGTCGGAACGGGGCTCCACCGCCGGTTGTGGCCGCTGCGCGGGGGGCGGTCGTCGGCCCTCGGCGCCGGCGCACCGTCGACTACCCGCAGGTAACTCGTTCCGCCGTTGGTGGGCAGCCCACGACAATGGGAAGATGACCGCGATCGTTCGTGGAAGCGGGAAGGCTGACGTGTCGAGTTCGTCGAGGCGCGCCCCGCGTGGGCGGGGGTGATGTGCCGGTGTTCTACTGGATTGTCAAGGCGATTCTGGGACCTGTGATCGCGGTGCTGTGGCAGCCGCGCGCCGAGGGCGTCGAGAACGTGCCCCGGGAGGGGCCGGCGCTCATGGTCGGCAACCACCTGTCCTTCTCCGACCACTTCTTCGGCCCGCTCCCTCTCCCCCGCAAGATCGCGTTCCTGGCCAAGGCCGAGTACTTCACCGGCACCGGCCCCAAGGGACTGCTCAGCCGCCTCTTCTTCACCGGGGTCGGGCAGATCCCCATCGACCGCTCCGGCGGAAAGTCGAGCGAGGCCGCGCTGCGCACCGGGCTGAAGGTGCTCAAGCAGGGCAGGCTGCTGGGGATCTATCCCGAGGGCACCCGCTCCCCCGACGGCCGCCTCTACCGAGGGCGCACCGGCGTGGCGCGCATGGCGCTGGAGTCCAGGGCGCCGGTGGTGCCGATGGCCATGATCAACGCCGACAAGATCATGCCGCCCGGACGCACCCTGCCCAAGCTCGGCATCCGGCCCAAGGTCGTCTTCGGCAAGCCGCTGGACTTCTCCCGCTATTACGGCATGGAGAAGGACCCCCGCGTACTGCGCGCCGTCACCGACGAGATCATGTACGCCCTCATGGAGCTGTCGGGCCAGGAGTACGTCGACCGCTACGCGCAGTCGGTCAAGTCGGAGCTGGAGGCGGCGGCCAAGGAGGAGAAGAAGGAGCAGAGCGCCGGCGAGAAGGAGCGCAAGCGCGCGGAGCGGGCCGAGCGCAAGGCGCAGGGCAAGCGCGGGCGCAAGGGCCGGAAGAAGAAGGGGACGGCCGCCGAGGCCGACACCGACCCCGAAGGCGTGCCCGCCCCCGAGGACCCCGACGAGCAGCGCTCCGAGGGCGGTCCCGGCGCCGCGGCCTAGGAGCGCGCCGCACTCCGGAGGGCACCCGGGGGCCCGCCCTCTTGGGCACCTATCGGGGACGCTCCGCGTCGTGTGCCTCTCTGTGCCGCCGACCTCCGCTGCCGGGTGGGGGCCTTCCCCCGCATGGTGCGGGTCCACTCGGCGGCGGGCCGCCTCGCTCGCGGAGCGAGGCGCGCCCCATTGGGCCTGCCGCAGTCGCGGCCTGGACGTTCCTCCCCGGCCGCCACGCACGTCTGCAAACGTTTGCGTCGGTTGCATCCTCTTCCGTGGATTTTCGCGATCAGCTGACTTTCACACTCCGCGATCGCCGCTGACCACGACGCACCCCGGACATCACCGACCGTGTCGCCCCGGCCACGTCCACCACCCATGCCCAGCTCACCGGAGCGACGCCATGGATCCGACGGTCACGTGTGGCCCCATTCACACGGGCGCAGCCGCTTGCTAAGTTCACCTCCTGGCGCGCAACTGTTTTCTGAAACCGCGTGAAAGCGATTGCGGCGCCGGTGCTCTGTCCCCCCATCCGCCCCGGGAGGCGCGATGCAGCAGATCCGACGACTCGGCGCCGCGGCCGCGTGCGCCGTGCTGGCAGCGACGGGCGCAGCCGCCACGGCCGCGCCCGCGGCAGCAGACCCCGCCCCCGCCGAACCCGCGGTCACCACCGCGGCCGCGGCCGACAGCGGGCCCATCGTCCACCTGTTCCAGTGGCGCTGGGAGTCCGTCGCCCGGGAGTGCGAAGACGTCCTGGGCCCCAACGGCTACGGCGCCGTGCAGGTCTCGCCGCCCCAGGAGCACGTCGTGCTGGAGGGTGAAGGCCACCCCTGGTGGCAGGACTACCAGCCGGTCTCCTACTCCATCGACAACACCCGCCGCGGCACCCGCGCCGAATTCGCCGACATGGTCGAGCGCTGCCGCGACTCGGGCGTGCGGATCTACGTCGACGCGGTGATCAACCACATGACCGGAACCGGGTCGACGGGCAGCGGGCCCGGGAGCGACGGCAGCGCCTACGGGAAGTACTCCTACCCCCACGTGCCCTACGGCGACGGCGATTTCAGCGACTGCCGCAGCGACATCTCCGACTGGAACGACCCCCACGAGGTGCAGGGCTGCGAACTGGTGTCGCTGTCGGACCTCGACACCGGCTCCGAGCACGTGCGCAGCACCGTCGCCGACTACCTCAACGACCTGATCGGCCTGGGCGTCGCCGGTTTCCGCGTCGACGCCGCCAAGCACATGCCGGCCGGCGACCTGGAGTCGATCTACACGCGCCTGGACGAGGTCCCCGGATTCGGCGGGCGGCCCTACGTCTTCCAGGAGGTCCTCGAAGGCGGCGGCCCCGAGTCCATCCGCCCGCCCGGCTACACCCACCTGGGCGACGTCACGGACACGCGCTACCACAGCCAGGTCGGCGCCCAGGTCCGCGACGGGCGGCTGACCGGCGTGCTGGACACCGTGCGCGAGGGCATGGCCGTCGACGGCGACCAGGCCGTCGTCTTCGTCGACAATCACGACACCCAGCGCAACGACACCTCCATCAGCCGCCAGGGCATGGGGCAGCGCCACACCCTCGCCCAAGCGCTGACCATCGCCCAGCCTTACGGCACCGCCAAGGTGATGTCGAGCTACGACTTCGACTCCGACAAGCAGGGCCCGCCGTCCACCGGCACCGAGGAGGGCAACCCGGCCGGCGCAGTCACCGCGCCCACCGAGTGCGGGCAGGACGGCTGGTACTGCGAGCACCGCGACCTGAACGCGATGCCCACCTTCGCCACGGCCGTCGGTGACACGCCCGCGACCGAGCGCGCCCGGGACTCCCAGGGCCGGATCGCCTTCGACCGGGGCGAACGCGGATTCGCCGCCTTCAACGCCACCGGCTCGGCCTGGACGCTGACCGCACCCACAGCGCTGCCCGACGGCAGCTACTGCGACGTCGCCAACGGCACGATCGGAGCCGCGGACGCGTGCGAGTCGGAGGCCTACGAGGTCGCCGGCGGCGAGGTGACCGTGACCGTGCCCGCCGAGGGCGCCGTCGCTCTGCACACGGACGCCCTGTGCGCCGACGCCCAGGACTGCGGCGCCACCGCGCCACCGCCCGGCGACGGCGAGTGCGCCGCCGTCACCGCCGAGTTCTCCGCCCGAGCCGAGACCTGGCACGGGCAGAGCGTGCATGTGGTCGGGTCGATCCCCGAACTGGGCTCATGGGACCCGGCGCAGAGCGTCGAGCTGTCGACCGAGGCCGGGGGCTATCCGACCTGGACGGGATCGGCGGAGCTGCCCGAGGGCACGGCCTTCGAGTACAAGCTCGTGAAGATCGACCCCGACGGGACGGTCGCATGGGAGTCGGGCGGCAACCGCTCGGCCTCCGCCGACTCCCCCGGCGAGGACTGTGCCCAGGCCTTCACCGCCCGATGGCGCTGAGCCTCGGGGCCCGGGGCCCGCAGCAGCGCTGACCCGGCCCCGCACACCGGCGGGCGGCCCGCTCCCCTCCGCGGGCCGCCCGCCTCGACGTTCTCCCCTTCCCGGCGCGTCCCGCGTCGCCGGGGCGCCCGGTGCCGACCGCGCTCCGTCACTCGGTGGGGTCGCTGCGCAGCACCAGGTCGGCCAGCACCGGCCGGTGGTCGCTCGCCGCGTCCATGTCGGCGGGATCGACCAGGTCGACGGGCACCCCGGCGCGGCGCACCTCCACCCCACCCGAGGTGAAGACGCCGTCGATGCGCCGGCGCGACGGTTGCGCGGGAAACGTCGCCTCACCTCCCCAGGGGTGCTCTCCGGCGGCGTCGCGCAGCCCCGCGGCGATGAGCCGCCAGGCCGGTCCGCCGGGCCGGCAGTTGACGTCGGCGGCGAGCACGGACGGCCCCGGGTTCTCGGCGGCGAAGGCCGCCATCCGGTCGACCACCTCGCCGGCGTGGTGCAGGCGCGCACCGGGATGGAGATCGAGGTGGGTGCAGCCCACGAGCAGCGGCCGTCCCGACACGTGCAGCGCGGTCAAGGCCAGCGCGCGGTCCCGCAGGCCCGGGTAGCGGCGCAGCACACGGTGGCCGATGCGGTACACCTCGATCCCTGCGGCCGGACGGTAGAGGACGGCCAGCCCGCCGGTGCGCCGGCTGATCGCCGGGACCATGCCGACCGATCGGTCGAAGGTGCGGCGCCGGGAGCGCCAGAACAGCAGCCGCGGCGCCTCCTGCAAGCACAGGATGTCGGGGTTGCAGCCCTCGACGACCCGCGCCGCCGCATCGGCGTCGTCGCGCAGGCCGTCCACGTTGTAGCTGAGCACGCGGATCTCGGTGTCGGACACACCTTCTGGCTACCCGTATTGCGGCACACCATGGGTGGCGACCGCCACCGGCGGCCACCCGTCCGGGCCGTCGCCGTTCCGGACGGACCTTCCGTGCCTCGGCGCTGAGAGCCGGGGCCACCCGGGACACGCCCATCCTCGGGGCTCCCCGTCGTGGCTTGTGCGGCCCGGTCCGGGGCGGGTCCGGCGGGTCCGTCCATGGCGAACGCGCGCTCGCGTCGTCCCGCGCCGATGCGCGGACGGCTGCCCTGCGGACGCCCCTGCTCCCTACTCGGCGGGCCGCGCCGGTATCGCCGTGCGGCCCTACCGCAGCGCGAGGTCGGCGGCGCCGACGATGCCCGCCTGGGAGCCGAGTTCGGCGATGCGCACCTCGGCCAGGCGGCGAGTAGCGCGCCCGGTGACGTGCCGGGCGAAGGAGTCGCGGACGGGGCCGAGCAGGATGTCGCCGGCGTCGGAGACTCCGCCCCCGATCACGAACACCTCCGGATCGAGGATCGCGGCGAGGTCGGCGAGGCCCAGCCCCACCCACTCCCCCACCGCGTGGAAGCAGGCGAGGGCACCCTCGTCGCCCTCCTCGGCGGCCCGGGTGATCTCACGCCCCTGGATGTCCTCGGCGGTTCCTCCGGCCAGCTCCACCATCCGCTCGGCGCGCTTGGGTTCGGCGCGGGCCAGGTCGAGGGCCTCGCCGACCAGGGCGCGGCCGCTGGCGTACTGCTCCCAGCAGCCGTGGTTGCCGCACCCGCACCGGCGGCCGAAGGGCACGACCCGGTAGTGGCCGACCTCGCCGGCGACGCCGTAGCGGCCACGCTGGAGTTCGCCGTTCATGACCACGGCGCCGCCCACACCGGTGCCCAGGGTGACGCAGACGACGTGCTCGCTTCCGCGGCCGGCGCCGAAGCGGACCTCGGCCCAGGCGGCGGCGTTGGCGTCGTTCTCCACCACCACCGGCAGGTCCACGCGCCGCCGCAGCCGCTCCTTGAAGGGCTCCTCGGCCAGGCCGAGGTTGGCGCCGAGCACGATGGTGGCCCGGTCGGCGTCGACGAAACCGGCGGTGCCCACGCCGACGGCGGCGATGACGCCGTCGGCGTGCTTGTCGCACAGCTCGCGCACCGCCTCGCCTACGACGTCGGCGAGTGCCTCGCCGTCGCCGTAGGGAGTGGGGTGCTTGACGACGTCGTGGATCCGCCCCTCGGAGTCGGCGAGTCCGACGGCCACCTTGGTGCCGCCGATGTCGACGCCGATCGTCATCCGCATGCGCGGCTCCTCCTGTCGTCTCCGGCTGCGCAGCGGCGCCGGGCGACGCTCGCGGCTCGGCGGACGGCGGAGCGCGGGCTGTGCGTGCGGCGCGGCAGATGGTCTGTACCAGTTCCCGCGGGATTCTAGTTCACTCGCCGCGGGAGATCTCCCTGGGCGGCGACACCTTGCCGCGCTCGTAGCCGGAGCCGCGGTCGGCACCGGAGTCGCCGGACCCGGGGTCGGGGGTGCGCCGCTCCAGTGCGCGCTCGACCACGCCCAGCGTCTCTCCGACCGCGCCGACGACAGCGACGCCCGCCCGGCCCAGGTGGCCTACGACCTCCGGGCCCTTCGCACGCGCGATGCCCATCAGCTCCTCAATCGGGGAGGGCTGGGGCTGGTCGTACTTGACGGCCTCCTCCCACACGTCGCCCTTGCGCGGCGGCGCCGAGACCGCGGAGGCCCCGCGGCGCACCCCGGCGACCAGCAGCCGCCGCTGCAGGGAGTCGACCATGCGCAGCGCCTCGTCGATGATGTCCTGCGATCCGTTGCCGCCCTGGTCGGGGCGGCCGGTGCCACGATCGTTGTCGCGTTCGGGTTCGGCCATGGTGACTTCAACCCCGCCTTCTCTGTTGTTCGCTTCTGACCGTCACGTTAGCCGCCCCGCGGCGCCGCGGGGCGGCGCGCCCGGGGGAAATCGGGGACGACCCCGGCGTGTCCCGGAGGCCGGGCTGCGACGAGTTCGCAGGGCCGCCGGAGGATCACTTTCGGATACCAGGTGAGAACGTGTTCTACCCGGCGGTAAGGAGAGTTGTTACCGTCGTTGCTGTCCCCCTCGTTCATGTCAGCCGTCCGGGAGCAATCACGTGCGCGAATACAGCAGTCCGGTGAAGGTGGAGGTCGCGGCCGAGTCGCGGCTGCCCGACACGCTCTTTGCGCGGGCCGAGGAAGAGCCCGACGCCGTCACCATGCGCCGCCAGGAGGCGGGCCAGTGGCGCGACGTCACCTGCGCGCGGTTCCGCGACGACGTCGTCGCGGTCGCCAAAGCGCTCATCGCCGCCGGCGTCGAGCACGGCGACAGGGTCGGCCTGATGTCCCGCACCCGCTACGAGTGGACCGTGGTCGACTACGGGATCTGGTCCGTGGGGGGTGTGGCGGTACCGATCTACGAGTCCTCGTCCGAGGAGCAGGTCGCCTGGATCCTCGGCGACTCCGGCAGCCGGGCGGTCTTCGTCGAGAACGAGGAGCACGCCGCCCGGGTCGAGGCCGTGCGCTCCGAGCTGTCCGGACTGGAGAACGTCTGGCAGATCGACGGACCGGCTTTCGCCGAGTTCCAGCAGACCGGCGCCGAGGTGGCCGACTCCACCGTCGCTGAGCGGCGCACGGCCGGCACCGCCGACGAGTTGGCGACCCTCATCTACACCTCCGGCACCACCGGCCGCCCCAAGGGCTGCGAGCTGACCCACCGCAACCTGCTCTTCACCATTCTCAACGCCGTCCACGGCCCGCTGCACGAGGTCTTCTCGATCGAAGGACGCTCGACGCTGCTGTTCCTGCCGCTGGCGCACTCCTTCGCCCGCATCATCCAGGTCGGCTGCGTGGAGTCCCGCACGGTGATGGGGCACTTCCCCTCCACCGGGCCCGAGGTCATCGACGCGCTCGGCACCTTCCGACCCACCTTCCTGCTGGCCATGCCGCGAGTGTTCGAGAAGGTCTACAACAAGGCCGAGCAGAAGGCCGTCTCCGAGGGCCGCGGCCGCATCTTCCGCGCCGCCGCCGAGACCGCGGTCGCCTACAGCCGCGCACTGGACGCCGGCCGGGTCCCGCTGTCGTTGCGGCTGCGCCACGCCCTGTTCGAGCGGCTCGTCTACGGCAAGATCCTGGCGGCGGTCGGCGGACAGGCCCGCTACTCCGTCTCGGGCGGCTCGGCGCTGGGCGAACGGCTGGGCCACTTCTTCCGCGGCGTGGGGCTGACGATCATCGAAGGCTACGGGCTGACCGAAACCTCGGCTCCCACGGGTGTGAACAGCCCGTCCAAGAACAAGATCGGCACCGTCGGCCCGCCGCTGCCGGGCGTCAGCCACCGCATCGCCGACGACGGGGAGGTCCTCGTCAAGGGCGACCACGTGATGCGCGGCTACTGGAAGAACGAGAAGGCCACCGAGGAGGCCTTCGACGAGGACGGCTGGTACCGCACCGGCGACCTCGGCCAGCTGGACGAGGACGGCTACCTGTCGATCACCGGCCGCAAGAAGGAGATCATCGTGACCGCCGGGGGCAAGAACGTCGCTCCCGCGGTGATCGAGGACCGGCTGCGCAGCCATGCCATCGTCAGCCAGTGCATGGTCGTCGGCGACAACCGCAACTTCGTCTCCGCGCTGATCACCATCGACCCCGAGGCCTTCGAGTTCTGGAAGCAGCAGAACTCGAAGACCGGCGACATCCCCGACATGGTGGAGGACCCCGACCTGGTCGCCACCGTCCAGGAGGCGGTCGACGACGCCAACAAGGCGGTCTCGCGCGCGGAGTCGATTCGCAAGTTCACCATCCTGCCGATCGACTTCTCCGAGGAGGGCGGCCAGATGACGCCCTCGCTCAAGATCAAGCGGCACGTGGTGATCAAGCAGTTCAACGACGAGATCGAGCGCCTCTACAGCAGCTGAGCGCTCGTCCGGGAGGCCGCGGCGGGCGCGGGCGGTGCTGCTTCGCCCCCGCCGCGGCCGTGCCGTGCTCCCCGTCGCGGCACGCCGCCGTGCGCGGCGGAAGCGGGCGGTTCAGGGCTCCAGCAGCTCCCCCAGCCGCGCCGAGACGCCCTGCCAGTTCCACTCCCGCTGCACCCACGCGCGCCCGCCCTCGCCCATGGCCGCGGCCCGCTCCGGGTTGCGCAGCAGCCGGATGAGCGCCCGCGCCGCCGGGCCGGGGCGCGCGCCGTCGACCACCCGGCCGGTCTCGCCCTCGCGTACCGCATCGGGCGCGCCGCCGGAGCGCCCGGCCACCACCGGCAGGCCGGTCGCCGAGGCCTCCAGGTAGACGATCCCCAGCCCTTCGACGTCCAGGCCGCCGTTTCGGGTACGGCACGGCATGGCGAACACGTCGCCCGCGTCGTAGTAGGCGGGCAGCTCCTCGGCCGCGACGTCGCCGGCGAAGCACACCGAGTCGGCGACTCCCTGCTCGTGCGCCAACGCCTCCAGGCGCCGCCGGTAGGGGCCGCCTCCGACCAGCAGCAGCGCCGCCTCGGGCACGTCGGCCAGGATGCGCGGCCAGGCCCGCACCAGCGTGTCCTGGCCCTTGCGCTCAACCAGGCGCGAGACGCACACCACCACGGGGCGGCCGGTGAGGCCGTGGCGCTCGCGCACGTCCACTCCCCCCGCGCCGGGACGGAACCGCTCGGTGTCCACGCCTGGAGCCAGTTGGCGCATGCGTGCGGCGGCGGCGGGCGAGAGCGCCCGCGCCAGCCGGGTGCGCGTGTACTCGCCGAGGTAGGTGAGCGTGTCGGTGTCCTCGCCGATGCGGTGCAGCGCCCGGCGCGCGCCCGGCAGCACCGACCACCCGGTCTCGTGGCCGTGGGTCAGTCCCACGATGCGGCGCACGCCGGCCCGGCGGAGTCCGCGGGCCATCAGCCCCAGCGGAGCGGCGGCGCCGAAGAGCACCGAGTCGCACTCCTCCAGCGCGGCGATCCGCTCGGCCCGCCGCCGCACCGCGGGGGTGGGCAGCAGCATGGAGGTCCGCTCCCGTACGACGGGGAAGGGCAGGCCCAGGTCGAACTCCTCGGCCCGGCCCCACGCGGCCGAGTCCCGCGGAGACGGTGTCGAGCAGTACACGACCACCGAGCCGGGAGGCCGGCGCAGCGCGAGTTCGTGGACGAAGGCCTGGATCCCGCCGGGGCGCGGGGGAAAGTCGTTGGTGACGATGAGCGTTCGCGGCACGGGCCCGAGTCTAGGGGCAGGGTTCCCACCCGGGGTTCCGAGCGGCGCGCCTCAGCCCAGCGCCGGGAAGCATACGCCCGCGTTCTCCAGCGCGTCCGGTCCGGGCCCGCTCGGCAGAGCGCGCCCGGTGGCCGCGCGTACGGCCTCCAGGGTGCTCATCTCCAGACCGCCCGTACCGGCGGGCAACAGCAGATCCGCCACGGCCTCCAGCGCGGGAGGCGCCGTCCAGGCTTCGTGCTCAAGGGCGTCGGCGAGGTCCAGGCCGTGCACCACCAGCTCGACCACGCGGGTGAGAAGGAAATCCTCCAGTGCCATCGCGTCGCCGTGCCGGGTCCGCACCACGCTTCCGCGGGGCTCGGCCTCCACCCGGGGCCGCAGGTCGCGCCACGTGCGCTCCAGCGCCCTGCCCGGCTCGCCGGGGTCGGCGTGGTCGGCCGCCTCGGCGGCGTCGGAGATCCTCCGGGCGTCGACCTCGGGCGAGAACCGTGCATCGGGCCGGAAGTACCCCAGCACCGAGACCCGCGCCGCCGGGGGCCGCGGTCCGTCCAGTGCGTCGCAGACGCGCACGAGCGCACCCGCAGTGTGCACGGCCAGAGCCAGGACGCCCCAGGGGGAGCAGCGGGTCGAGCGCCGGGCCGCGGCGGCGGAGATGCCGCTCAGGACCGGCGCCGCGACCGCGACCTCTGCGTCGAGCGCCGCCACCACCTCCGCGCGCCGCATGCGGGCGTCAGGGCCGGACGGCCGAATGGAAGTTGCTCTGGTAGTAGCTGTCCAGCGAGACCTCTTGCACCGGCTTACGCGGGTTGGAGGCGTGCACCATCTTGTTGCCGCCCACGTACATGCCCACGTGGTCCGGACCGCTGTAGAAGAAGATCAGGTCGCCCGGCTGCATGGCGTCCCAGGAGACCGAACCGCCGGCGTTGACCTGGTCGTAGGT
>NZ_JROO01000018.1 GCF_000826685.1 Streptomonospora alba | reverse complement strand
GCCGTTGCCGCCGATGCCGGGATACCCCTGCTGCGCGTTGCCGCCGGCAACATCCGCGACGACGCCCTCGACCCCCGGCACCGGTTCGCCAGCATGCCGCTGTTCATCCACGGCACCCACGGCGAGCGCCGGATGGGGCGGCGCCAGTGCACCAGCGAGTACAAGATCCGCCCGCTCAAGCGCGAGACCCGGCGCCTACTCGGCTATCCGCATCCGGCCCGGGGCTCCGAAGGGCGTCTATGCCGAGCAGGCCATCGGTATCAGCGTCGACGAGGTCCACCGCGCCAAGGACGCCGACGTCGGCTATCTGCGCAACGTCTTCCCGCTGCTGGACATCGGCTGGAGTCGCCGCGACTGCGCCGCGTTCCTCACCCTCCACGGCCTCGGCGACACCCCCAAATCCGCCTGTGTGGGTTGCCCGTTCCGCTCCAACGAGTCCTGGGCCGAACTCAAGGCCACCGACCCGGCCTCCTTCGAGGACGCCGTCGCCTTCGATGCCGCCATCCGCCACGGCCCTCCGGGCGCCACCGCGCGCGGCATGCCGCTTCAGGGCACGGCCTACCTGCATCGCGACCGCATCCCCTTGGATCAGGTCGACTTCGGCATCGACACCGGTCCCGAGCCCGACGGGTGCTCGCCCTGGGCCTGCCGAAGCGAGGCCGACCACACGTGACCACAGCAGGAGGTCAGCAATCGCAGGGGCCGCCTGGGAGCCAGGCTCCTCGAGTCGCCGGCTCTCCATCGGCCGCTCTGATCCCGCGATACCTCGATTACGAGCGAGAACGGTCGCGGAGCTCCCGCGTGGCCGACCGCAGGGAGCACCGGCGATGCGTCCGGGACGACCGTGACTTGAAGCCGAGTAACCGCTACAGACACCACGAGGAGGCGCTATGCAGATAACGCTGGAGCAGGCACGCCGCCTGCCGCCGACGGTCGGTCTTATGACGGCCGCGCGCATGTTGGGGATCGGTCGTACGAAGGCCTACCAACTGGCCCGAGCGGGAGAGTTCCCGTGCAAGGTGATCCGGATCGGCGAGGGCTACCGGGTCGCGACCGCCGACCTGCTGCGCGTCCTGGGGGTGGATCCCGACGACGGCTGAGTGTCGCTGAGTAACTCGTTTGAACATTTTGAGGCGCCGGATGACGCTCGATCCCACGGTCAAATGACGGTCAAACGTGCAGGAGCCCGACCGCTATCTCTAGCGATCGGGCTCCTGACCTGCACTAACGTGTCGGGAAGGCGGGATTTGAACCCACGACCCCTTGACCCCCAGTCAAGTGCGCTACCAAACTGCGCCACTTCCCGATGTCCGGTGGGCTGCTGCCCTGTGGACGTGTAAAACTCTATCGCATCCGCAGGCCTGCTTGTGACGGGTTCTGGGCGGGAAAGGGCCTGGTGGGTGTGGCGCGGGCTACGCCGGGTCGCCGGGCGGGGTGCGCAGGTGGGCGTCGGCGGCCTCCAGGGCGGTTTCCGCGAAGACGGCGATCCCGTGGTCTTGCAGGAGGAGGGCGGTGACGCCCGGCCCCGTGGTGGTGGCTCCGGTGAACGTGCCGTCGTAGACCCGGTGCAGCCCGCAGGACGGGCTGGACTCCTTGAGCAGGGCGGCGCGCACGCCGTGCTCGGTGGCGGTGGCCAGCGCCGCGCGGGCGCCGGCGAGGAAGTGGCGGGTGACGTCCTCCCCGGCGGGGGTGCGGATGCCGGCGCGCCCCTCCAGGACGGCGCGGGCGTCGGCGCCCGGCTCGATCTCGGCGGGCGGGCGCGGGACGGGCAGACCGCCGGCCACCTCGGGGCAGTGGGCCACGATGCGCCCCTCGGCGCGCCAGCGGTCGACGATCGCATCGGCGACGGTCTTGGCGCGCCCGTCGTAGCGGACACGGCTGCCCAGCAGGCAGGCGCTGACCAGCACGCGGCCCGACGCCGCCTCCGCCGCGCCGTGGGTGCAGGCCGTCGTCTGCGTGATCGGCGCGGTGCGGGCACCCGCAGCGTCCCCGGACTGCTGTGCGTGTGCGCCGGCTGAGCTGCCTTCGCCGCCCGGTGCGGGCGGTGTGGGCGGTGTGGATTCCATGTGTCGCCGTCCGGCTCGTCGGTCCGGTCGCGCGGACGGCCGGAGACCCTCCAGCCGCGCCCGCGCCCCTTCTCCACCGAGGTTAGGGCCCCGGCACCGCCCCCGACGCCCGGTGCGGCTTTGTTTCGCGCGCCCGCGTGGAGGTTACTGGGAGGGCAGGTGGTCAGGCGCCGACCCTGGTCCGCGGTAAGGAGTTGGTAGGCCATGAGCGGAAACACCCGTGAGAAGCGGCTGGATGCGGGGATGGAGGAGATCGGCGGGCTCGCCGGACTCGTTCCCGCCCAGTCGCGCCCCGTCGACCTGGTTTATCGGCCCCTGGGCTCCGCCGGGACCGAGAGCGACGGGCAGCGCGACGTGGCCTCGGCCGCGGCCCGGACCGCTGTGGCCGCCGAGATCGAGAAGCTGCGCCCGGGCGAGCCCTACGTCCTTCACCAGGGCCGGGTGGCCGACTACCCGGGTATGGCACCCGAGCTTGAGGGCGACGAGCTGCTGGTCTTCGGCGTGGTCTACCGCTTCGGCGAGTGAGCACCCGCGGAACGCCCGCTCGGCGGCGCCGGGCTGTGCCCGTACCCCGCCGCGGCGCGGCGCCGCCCTCGCGGCGGCCACCGCCCCACCACCCCCTGAGGTGCGGCGATCCCGGCCACCGGGGACCCGGCCCCGCGGCGGACACGGCGACGTGGCACTGTGCACATCGCCCGCGGTGCCGGAATGCGCCCCAGGCGGGGGAGGTTACCGCTGAGGGTAGGAAGATCGTGCACTTGAGCAATGGGGGAGGATTCATGACCACGGTTCCCGACGTGACGCTGAACAACGGCGTGCGGATTCCGCAATTGGGCTTCGGTGTCTGGCAGGTGGACAACAGCGAAGTCAGCAACGCCGTGAGCACCGCGCTGGAGACCGGGTACCGCAGCATCGACACCGCCGCCGCCTACGGCAACGAGGAGGGAGTGGGCGAGGCGCTGCGCGGCTCGGGTCTGGCGCGCGGCGAGCTGTTCGTCACCTCCAAGCTGTGGAACAGCGACCAGGGCTACGACGCCACCCTGCGGGCCTTCGACGCCTCGATGGAGCGGCTGGGCCTGGAGTACCTCGACCTGTACCTGATCCACTGGCCGGTGCCCGCCAACGACGAGTTCGTGAGCAGCTGGAAGGCCATGGAGCGGCTCTACGCCGAGGGCAGGGTGCGCGCCATCGGCGTCTCCAACTTCCACCCCGAGCACCTGCGCCGCATCCTCGACGAAGGCGGCATCGTGCCCACGGTCAACCAGATCGAGCTGCACCCGCGGCTGATCCAGCAGGAGCTGCGGAGCTTCAACAAGGAGCACGACATCGCCACCGAGGCCTGGAGCCCGCTGGGCCAGGGCCAGCTGCTGCAGGACCCCACTGTGGCCAAGCTCGCCGAGGCCTACGGAAAGACCCCCGCTCAGGTGATCCTGCGCTGGCACCTGCAGCTCGGCAACATCGCCATTCCGAAGTCGGTGACCCCCGAGCGGATCCGCTCCAATTTCGACGTCTTCGACTTCGAGCTGTCCAGCGGCGACGTGGAGGCGGTCTCCGGACTGAACGAGAACCAGCGCTTCGGTCCGGACCCGGGCACGATGAACGTGGCCTGAGCCGGCCCTTCCGGCTTTCCGGTCCGGCCCTGCGGGGCCGACCGGGGGAGCGACCGGTCGACGCGCAGCGGCCGGCCCCGCAGCTCGGGGCCGGCCGCTGCGCGTCGTATGTCGTCGATGCGGACCGCCTCGGCCCGACCGCCCACGCGGCGGTCGGCGCGCGGTCGCGCGTCAGGCCAGTTCGCGGCGCTTGGCGGCGTCGGCGAGCGTGGCCTGGGTGCCGCGCCGCGCCAGCCGCACCACGTAGACGATCCCGCCCACGAGCATGGCGACGGGCACGCCCACGACGGCGATGAGTGCGATCAGCGCGACGATTCCGATTTCTCCCATGGCCCCATGCTAAGCCAGGCGGCCCCGCCTCTCGACAGGGTCCCGCCGCAGCGGATGCCGCGGCCGTGCAGACGACGGCGGTGGTCCTGCGGTGGACGCCGCGACGGTCGACCCCGCGGGCCGCCGACGAAACCCCGCCGGTCGCGCCCTGCGTGCCCTCCCGGGTTCGGCGAAGCGTGACCACCCTGTCGCTCGCGGCCACCGGGTGGTGGGAGACTCTCTCCAGGCGCGGCACGATCACACGGCACGTCGGACCGACCGCCGGAAGACCTGCTGGAGCAGGGGCCCAGACCCCGGCTGTGCGCGGGCCGCCGTGCGGCGAGTGGGGAGGCACGATGGCGAACAGGCACGTTTTCGCATACGGGGAGCACCCCAGCCAGATGGTCGGGATCCACCAACCCGACGCCGACGACAGCGCCCCGTTCCCCGTCGCGGTGCTGCTGCACGGCGGCTGGTGGCGCGACGCACACGATCTGCGCCTGATGGATCCGCTGGCCGCCGAGCTGGCCGACGCCGGCTGGCTCGTGTGGAACGTGGAGTACCGCCGCACCGGCCACGACGACGGCGGCTGGCCGCAGACCTTCGACGACGTGCACGCGGCTCTGAACGTGCTCGGCGCCCGCCTCCACGAGGGCGCCGAACCGGGCGACCCCGCCCGCGTGGTGGCAGTGGGCCACTCCGCGGGCGGCCACCTGGCCCTGCTGGCCGCCCGCGACTCGCCGCTGACGGCCGTCGTCGGGCTGGCCCCGGTCACCGACGTGCGCGCCGCCCACCGGCAGGGCTTGGGCGAGGGCGCCGTCGCCGACTTCCTCGGCCCCGATCCCGGCGAACACGCCTATGCCGACGCCGCGCCGCTGCACCAGGTGCCGGCAGGCGTCGCGCAACTGATCGTGCACGGCGACGCCGACCAGCGGGTTCCCGTCGAGCACAGCCGCGCCTACGCCGAGGCGGCGCGCGCCGCAGGCGACCCCGTCGAGTACGCGGAGATCGCCGGGGCCGACCACTTCGCCGTCGTCGATCCCCGGCACGCTGCCTGGCACGCGGCGGTGGAGTGGATGGGGCGCGCGCACGTGTAGCGCCGGGGCCGGTGCGGGGGACCGGCACACCGCACCGGGGCGGGCCGGGGCCGTCCACGCCCGGCCGGGCCTGCGGCGTCCGCGCCCTCAGCGTGTTTTGGCGTTGGCGTAGCCCAGGCGCTTGAGCTCCGCACCCGCGACCGTGCGGACGTCCTCGCGCTGCTCGGCGGTGAGCCGGCTGCGCCAGGAGCCGATTCCGGGGGAGTCGCTGCGCACCAGCTCCACCGCCGACACCCGCGCGCCGGTGAACTCGCGCAACTGCTCGGCGGTGGCCACCTCGCCGCCGAACAGGTCCTCGTACCGCAGCGTCATCAGCCGGTCGGACCCCAGCGAGCCGCGCAGCCGCGCCGACAGCCGCACCGCGCCCCGCCACCGCAGCGCGCACTTGGCCGCGGTGGACAGCCGCGGGTACTTGGCGCGGTCCTTCTCGTCCTCGATCCCGAAGAAGGGGTTGGGCATCTCGTCGTCGAGGTTGGACAGCGCGGGCCTGAACCACGACAGGGCCTGCTCGTCGCCGAGCATCGCCGCCGAGACGTCGCGCCCGTCCCGGATGATCTGCACGAACAAGGCGTCCTCGAACGCCCGCTGCAGTGCGGGGGCGCTGTAGATCAGATCGGGGCTGGCGTCGCCGAAGCGGTCGACGTCGCCGGCGTGCCGGCAGGGCGCCGACGCGTCGCGCGCGGGGACCGGTCCCTTGGGGCAGTAGGGGCAGGTGCGCGGGGTGAGCTGCCAGGACTCGGCGAAGGCCGCCCGCAGCAGATCCGAGGTGCCCGAGGCCCGCTCCTCGGCGATCGACGGGCGGCGCGCCAGCGCGTGGGCGGCGTCCTGCACCGCCCGGTGGCCGGCGCCGATGTGGAAACCGGGTGCCTTGCTCAGCGCGCGGGCGACGAGATGCACTCCCGAATGCGGCGCGCCCAAGACGAAGACGGGGCGGCGGACCTTCGTCCCGTTCACGATGAGGATGTAGGGCGGCTGTTTCATGAGTAAGCAGATTTTTGCACTCTTGGGCGGGTTCTGAGCCTTCCGCGGCACTCCGGAGCCGGTGCGCCCGGCGGCCGTCTGCTCCCAGAAAACCCCATCGGTGGCGAGTGACCTCCGCTTTCCCGGGGCTCGGCGCGTCGCCGGTCCTCCTCGGCCGAGCGCCCGCGGACCTGTCGTGGTGCCCCGTGATCCCCGCTGTGAGCCGAGATTACCGCGAAGTGCCCCATGCGGCGGTATGTCCGAAGGGTTTGTGGACGAGAAGTGGCGCATACGTGATCTTCCCGTATCTCACGAGTTCCCGGTGAAGCGCCTCGCGTCGTGAAACGCGCGCCCGCGGCGCTGCCACAATGGGGACCGACCCGTCAGGCCGCAGCGCCGCCCCGGAGCCGCTCTCGCGCCGGGCCGCCCGGCAACGACGGCCGCACCCGCCCGACACGGCCCCGCGGCCCACAGCGGCCGCCGCCCCGATGCCGAGGACCGCCCATGACCGCAGCCTCCCGCCCCGCAGACGTCGCGTCCCTGCTCTCCGGCGCCGACAGCATCACCGTGCTCACCGGGGCCGGGATCTCCACCGACTCCGGAATCCCCGACTTCCGCGGCCCGCAGGGCATGTGGACCAAGGATCCGGGCGCGGCCGCGCTGTTCGACTTCGACACCTACATGTCGGATGTGAACGTCCGCCGCAAGGTGTGGCAGATGCGCCGCGAGAACCCCGCCTGGCAGGCTCGGCCCAATGCCGCCCACCGCGCGCTGGCTGATCTGGACGCGGCGGGGCGGCTGCGCGCACTGGTCACCCAGAACATCGACGGCCTGCACCAGGCGGCCGGCGTCGCCGAGGGCCGCGTCCTGGAGGTGCACGGCACCATCCACCAGGTGGCCTGCATGGACTGCGGTGCCCGCACGCCCACGCCGCAGGTGCTGGAGCGGCTGGAGGAGGAGTCCGACCCGCGCTGCCCGGACTGCGGCGGCATCCAGAAGACCGACACCGTCTCCTTCGGGCAGCGCCTGGACCCGCAGGTCCTCGACGCCGCGGTCGAGGCGGCCGCCGAAGGCGGCGTGTTCGTGACGGTGGGCACGTCGCTGGGCGTGCACCCGGTGGCCGGGCTGTGCGACATCGCGCTGGACCACGGCGTGCCGCTTGTCGTCGTCAACGCCGAGCCCACGCCCTACGACGACCGCGCCCAGGCGGTCCTGCGCGACCCCATCAGCGAGGTCGTGCCGGAGCTGGCGAAGTACGCACTGGGTGCGCAGGCGTAGGCGCAAGAGGAGACAGGAACGTCTTCAGCGAGCGTTACCCCGAGCCCCAGTTCCCCCTGTCGCCGCTATCGACTGCATAGGGAAAAGGCTCTTCGACGGCCGGATCCCGGCGGCTCGGCCGTGGGGATCGGGGACGATCCGCGCTGCCTTCTGCAGCGCGTGCGAATTCGCCACCGTCCATTGCGGCGATGACGTCGCTACAGGACGCCGCGAAGGTGCCGTCGACGTCAGCGTCCTTCGCCTGCCCGCTCAACTGTTCGAGCGCCGGGTGCACCGCATCCGCCGGCACCTGCGTTGCGAAGTCCCGGTAGTGCATGATGCCGGCCAGGAAATCCTCCAGGATCGACAGCAGCGAGGTTCGATAGGTGTCGCCCGTCTCAGAGCCGACACGCTCGATGTAGGCCAGGTCCTCCGCCGCCTGGCGCAGCGCCAGTGCCTCGACGGTGCCGAGGGCCTCCGTGGACAGCAGCCGCACGTAACTCCGCAGCCGCCGCTGCTGCTCGTCGGGGTCGGCGGAGGGCAGAGCGAGCCGCAGCGACAGCACCTCGTGCGATCGGCTCCACACCGTTCGTTCCTCGGTGTCCTCCCGCCAGGACAGCAGGTCGGTGCCGACATGGGCCAGGTAGGGCAGTAGCATCAGCGTCATGCGGGCCGGCGTGCCGTTGATGCGCATCGCCGTCGAGCGCAGCAGCCCTCTGGTGATGCCCGAAGGCACGGTGATCGAATAGGGGTCGATCACCGATAGCCGGTCCCGCGTGTCGGAGGTGATCTCGAAGCCGACGCACTCGCCGACGTTGGCCTCCTCGTCGGCTTCGAGGGGGAGCAGGACCGTGCGCGGCGTGTGGCCGTCGTAGCCGACGTGGCGGAGCTGGACCGCGTCAAGCAGACCGTGCCACTGGGCGTTGGCCAGACCGCGCCACTGCCCCGCCAGCGCTCGCCAATCGCTCAGGTTCTCCCAGCCGTGCTCATTGTCGAACAGCTCCGCGATGTCGACGCCCTCCGGCGCCACGCGGGTGAGCAGCAGGACCAGGTTGGCGGTGTAGGCGGCCTGGCGCTCGGTGATCGGCAGTCGGCGGGGACGATATGCGGTATAGGAGCGGTTCTCGGGCGGGTAGTGGGCCTCGCGGAACAGTTCGAGCAGCAGCTCACGGTAGTCGGCGCGTTCGGCGGGGTCGCCGGTGAAGCGGCGGCGGAGCAGATCCTCGGTGAACTCCACCATCGCCGCGCTGCCTGCGAGCAGGGCGAACGAGGTCAGGGCATACAGCAGCCCGTCGTCCACGGGCGGCGCGGCGCGCGGCCGCCGCGCGGCGAAGCGGCGGGCCTCCAGCAGGTCGTCCAGCGCGTCGGTGACGGCGCGCGCCACCAGGTATTCGCCGAAGGTCGCGTGCAGGAACTCGAAGACACTGGCGGTTCCCGAAGCCGTCTCGGCCCGGGACTCGTGCACGAAGAAGAACCGCCCCAGGACCTGGTGGGCGTCGCTCACCGCCCCGTGCAGGTCGGCGTCCGCAGAGCGCTGTCCGGCATCGGGCATCAGCGCGGTGAGGTCGCCGTCCAGCTCAGCCGCAGTGACATGCTGGCGCCGCCGGACGAACATGGCGATCGCTACGACCTCCAGCCGGTGCAGCTCCTCCTCGACGGCGTCGGCCAGGCCCTGGTCGGTCAGGTTGGGCCGGTGCTTGCGCACCTCGCGTTCGGAGAACATCCGCAGCAGCTCCTCGTACAGCTCGCCGCGGGAGAGCGCCTCGCCGGAGCGCTGGAGGGAGTTGGCGCCGGAATCGTAGATCAGCAGCATGAGCAGCAGCAGCGGCTGCTCGGCGAGTTCCCGGTAGGCCAGCAGTGCTTCGGTGGTGGGAGGTTGCAATCCACGAGAGAGGTAAGCGGACTCGTTGGAGTGGCCCCAGATCCCCACCATCCGGGCGATCTGCCGCTCGTTGAAGGGCTCCAGGCGCAGCACCGGTGTCCGGACGGGAAAGCGGGTGCGCTCGGCCACGACGGTCCGGCTGGTCACGATGACGGCTACCGGTTGTCCCAGCGCATCCTGATGCCGCTGGAACTCCTGCACCTGTTCGAGGTAGTCCGAGCGGTCGATTCCGCTGGCCTGCACGAGCTCGTCCAAACCGTCGAGGATGACGACCGGAAGGGCGCCGCCGGCCGACGCGGCCAGCTCGCGCCAGTCCACCCGGGTCTTGAGCGCGGCCGCCAGTCCCTCCTCTATCTGCACGTGCAGGGGCGCGTTGGGTGGGACCGCGCGCAGCTCCACCCGCATCGCGAAGAAGTCGGAGACCGACAGCCGGGCGGCGAGCATCTCCGTCAGCACCGACTTGCCCGCTCCCGGATGGCCGAGGACGACGATCGGCGCCTCGGTGGCCTCCGAGACGGTCAGCAGCCCGGCCAGAAGCGACTCGACGTCCTCGTGTAGCGGCACATCCCGCCACCAGTTCTCGGTGGAGGGCCGATCGGCGGGAAACGCCAGGGTGAAGCGGCCGCGCGGTGTCAGGTAACCCGATTCCAGAGTCGGCAGCGTCAGCCCGGGCGGCGCGTCGGCGGAACGCAGCACGCGGCGGTCCAGAGCAGCCCGGTAAAGGGCGCACAGCTCGCTGCGGCGCCGGTCGAGGGTGCGCTTCGGCGAGTCCATCGCCTCGACCGTGCTGCGCAGGCCTTCCATACCGGTGTCGAGGTCGGCGACGCGCTGCTGCGTCGCCTCGTGCTCGGCCATGGCGGCCCATACGCCGAACTCGGGGATATCCGCGGCAAGCTGGCGGTAGGACTCGACGAAGCGCCTCCGGGCGAGCGCCGGAAGGCGCGCACCGATGGCACGCTCCGCTGCGTGCCGAGTCGTCGCGTCCATCCCCTCCCAGACCGCAAGGCCCCGCACGAACTTGGCGAGGGGGATCGCGATCATCTCGGCAGTGTCGGCTCCCGACGACAGGACGAAGCGCCCCCCGTCGACCCCGGCGGGGTCGGCGACGAGGTGTTCACCGAGCACGCGCTCGCACAGGAACAGTTGCTCCTCGCGCTGTGGATCGAGGTCCGACAGCCGCAACGGGGCGCGGGACTCCTCCAGCACCTCGTCGAGCGCCTCGAACACGGCGACCGCGACCAGGATGTTGTGCGCCGCCATGACGCGCTCGGTGCGATCCATCCGGCTGATGCCGGTGATCTTCTCGCGGATGCCCGTGAGCGCACGGCGCCCCGTCTGCGCGATCGCCCCGCCCGCGCTCGACAGTCCCGGCAGCCCCAACGCACCCAACCCGCCTCCGGCCAGCTTCTCCGCGAAGTCCAGCACCGCCGAGTCGTCCTGTCCCAGAACCTTCAGCGCGTCGGCGTAGCCGAGCCTCTTGGCCATTTGCGCGTGCGCCCTTTCCTGTTGTCGTTTCCGCTGCCGTGCTGCGCGTCGCGCACGCGCGCCAACACACCGACGACCCGATTCAAGTACGCCCGGGTATCGACCCGAAACCCCTCCGCAGCCCCGCATGCGGCCGCATCCGGCCGCGCGCCGGCCCAACGGCGGAGCGGCAGAAGAGCCGGGCGGCCCGCGCCGTGGCTCGCCCGCCGGGGCCCGCGGCACCGAAGCCCGCGGCCCTGCCGCACACCGCTCCCAGAGCCGCGGGACCGGACCGGCCCTACGGCAGCCGCCAGTCCAGCGGCTCGGCGCCCTGCTCCTCCAGGAGCTTGTTGGCGCGGCTGAACGGCCGGGAGCCGAAGAAGCCGTTCTTGGCCGACATCGGGCTGGGGTGGGTGGACTCCACGCACGGCACGCCCGGCATCAGCGGGCGCAGGTTGCGGGCGTCGCGGCCCCACAGGATGGCCACCAGCGGGGCGTCGCGCTCGGCCAGGGCGCGGATGGCCTGGTCGGTGACCTCCTCCCAGCCCTTGCCGCGGTGCGAGGCGGGCTTGCCGGGCGCCACGGTCAGCGCCCTGTTGAGCAGCAGGACGCCCTGCTTGGTCCACGGCGTCAGGTCGCCGGTGGAGGGCATCGGCAGACCGAGGTCGTCGCTGTACTCCTGGAAGATGTTGCGCAGGCTGCCCGGGAGTTTGCAGTCGGGCGCCACCGAGAAGCTCAGCCCCACAGCATGGCCGGGGGTGGGATAGGGGTCCTGCCCGACGATGAGCACCCGTACGTCCGAAAAGGGCTGCTGGAAGGCGCGCAGCACGTTGTCGCCGGAGGGCAGGTAGGTGCGGCCCTCGGCGATCTCCTGGCGCAGGAAGCCGCCCATCCGGCCGATCTGGTCGGAGACGGGGGCGAGCGCCTCGGCCCAGCCGTCGTCCATCATCTCGTTCAAGGATCGTCCTGACATGGCAGCACCCTAGCGGCCCCCGGCGACACGGCGTGCAGCCTCGGCCAAGCCCGCACACCCGGCGACGCGGGCGGTTCGCGCCGCCCGCGGACCACCGCGCCGTACTCCCGGCTACTCCTCGTTGTTCGGCTCGCCGATGCGCACCGACACCACTCCGGCCGTCTCCGCAAGCGCCGCCGCCAGCTCCTGCATGGGCGTGCCCCGGGTACCGCCGTGCACGTGCAGGGTCAGGTCGATGAATCCGCCTTCGGTGTCGCCCGCGTCGCGGCGCTGGGTGTCGACCTCCTGCACGGCGTAGCCGCGGCCGGTGACCTCGGTGAGGATGGCCCGCAGCGCGCCGCGGCCGTCCTGGTAGGCCACCCGGATGGGGGCGGTGAGCGGGCGGCGGCGGGTGATCAGCCGCAGCAGCGGGGGATAGCCCAGCGAGACCAGGTAGTGGGCGGCGGTCACCGCGGCGGCGACCAGCCACAGGCCGGCTCCGGCGGCGGTGCCCACCGCGGCCGCCACCCAGATCGTCGCCGCCGTGGTCAGGCCGCGCACGATGTCCTGGCGCACGAAGATGACGCCGGCGCCGACGAAGCCGATGCCCGAGGCGATCTGCGCGGCCACGCGCGAGGGGTCGAGCGTGATCTCGTCGTGCTCGATGACGTCGAAGAACGCGTACTTGCTGACCACCATGAACAGGGCCGCGCCCATCCCCACGAGGGTGTGGGTGCGCAGCCCCGCGTTCTTCTGCCGCAGCTCGCGCTCCAGGCCGATGAGCGTGCACAGCACCAGTGCGACGGCCAGCGCCGTCAGCTGCGGCCAGCCTTGGCCCTGCAGGAGGACCTGCGCGAAGTCGTTCATGACCGCCAGCTACCCCGTAGCAGGAGCGCTGTCCCGCCCGAATCGGCACGGGCCGCGGGCGGATCCGCCCGCGGCCGGGTGGTTCAGCCGCCCCGCCGGTGGCCGTTCTGATGGGACAGGTTCAGGGCGGTGGTGACCAGGGGCACGTGGCTGAAGGCCTGCGGGAAGTTGCCCACTTGGCGCCCCTCGGTGGCGTCCCACTCCTCCGACAGCAGTCCCACGTCGTTGCGCAGCGCCAGCAGCCGGTCGAACAGGTCGCGGGCCTCCTTCTCGCGGCCGATGGACAGCAGTGCGTTGGCCATCCAGAAGCTGCACGCCAGGAACGCGCCCTCGTCGCCGGGCAGGCAGTCGGCGACGTCCTCCCGGTCGGTGCGGTAGCGCATCACGAAGCCGTCGACCATCAGGTCGTCGCGGATGGCCTCGATCGTGCCGACGATGCGGGGGTCGTCGTAGGGCAGGAACCCGACCTCGGGCATCAGCAGCAGCGCGGCGTCGAGTTCCCTGCTGCCGTAGTACTGGGTGAAGGTGTTGCGCGTGGCGTCGTAGCCGTACTCGCAGACCTCGGTGTGGATGGTGTCGCGCAGAGCCCGCCAGCGCTCGATGGGCCCCTCCTTGCCGAAGTCCTCGATCGCGCGCACCGCGCGGTCGGCGGCCACCCAGGCCATCACCTTGGAGTGCACGAAGTGCTGGCGCGGCCCGCGGACCTCCCACAGGCCCTCGTCGGGCTCGTCCCAGCACCATTCGAGGTAGTTGACCAGGGAGCGCTGCAGCCCCCACACGTGCTCGCCGCCCTGCAGGCCGCTGCGCCGCGCCAGGTGCAGCACGTCCATGACCTCGCCGTAGACGTCGAGCTGGTACTGGCCCACGGCGGCGTTGCCGATGCGCACGGGGCGGGACTCCTCGTAGCCCGGCAGCCAGTCGGCCTCCCACTCGGCCAGCCGCCGCTCGCCCCGCACTCCGTACATGATCTGCATGTGCTGGGGTTCGCCGGCCACTGCGCGCACCAGCCACTCGCGCCAGGCCTGGGCTTCGTCGGTGTAGCCGCTGCGGATGAGCGCTTCGAGGGTGATGGTGGCGTCGCGCAGCCAGCAGTAGCGGTAGTCCCAGTTGCGCACGCCGCCGATGTCCTCAGGAAGGGAGGTGGTGGGCGATGCCACGATGCCGCCGCTGGGGCGGTAGGTCAGCGCCTTGAGGGTGATCAGCGAGCGCACGACGGCGTCGCGGTACTCGCCCTCGTAGGTGCACTGGTCCACCCAGCGGCGCCAGAACCGCTCGGTGCGCGACAGGGCCTTCTCGGCGTCGAGGTGGTCGGACTCCTCCACCTGGGAGGGGTGCCAGGTCATGACGAAGGGGACCCGCTGCCCGGCGCTGACGGTGAAGGTGGCGTCGTGCAGGAAGTTGTGGCCTTCCAGCGGCACGGGGGAGCTCATCCACACCGCGTCGGGCCCGGCGATGGCCACCAGTTCGGTGCCGCTGCGGTGGATCCAGGGGACGACGTTGCCGTAGTCGAAGCGCAGCCGCAGCGCGGTCTGCATGCGCACGGTGCCGGCCAGGCCCTCGACGATGCGGACGATGTGGGGGGCGCCGCCGCGCGGCGGCATGAAGTCGATGACCCGTACCGACCCTTCGGGGGTGTCCCACTCGGATTCGAGGATCATCGTCTCGGGGCGGTAGCGCCGCCGTGTGGCGCGCGGCTCGCCGTTGGCGGGACGCATCCACCAGTTGCCGTTCTGCTCGTCGCCCAGCAGTGCGGCGAAGCAGGCGGGGGAGTCGAAGTGGGGAAGGCAGAGCCAGTCCACGGAGCCGTCGCGCCCCACGAGAGCTGCGGTCTGCATGTCGCCGATCAGCGCGTAATCCTCAATCCAGCCGGACACGCGGCTCACCCCCTTCTCTACCAAGATCACGTCCGCGGACGTACCGTATCCAACTCCGGGCCGCCCCGCGGACCGTCGAGAGCGGTGCATGCGTGCCCCTCGGCGACGGTATCCGCGCCGGGCCGGTGTCGCGGTGGGCCGGTCGGCTGGCGGGCGGCATGTACCGCCCACTGTGGTCACGGTACCGGCTGAAGCGCTTTCCCTGGTGGAGGGCGGAGCAAATGTGCCTTAGCAGATACCCGCGGTGCGGTCCGGGGAAGAACCCGCGGTGCCGGGGGGCGCGCGGGGCTCCGAACAGGTCCGTCGGGACAACGGAACCAGGCCCCTACCAGGGGGTTCGTGCCTGGGAATCCGTTATTTCGACGTGATACGACCCCGGGGTGCGGCCCTGTGGCAGCCGGACCCGATCCCGGGTTTCGGGCCCATCCGTTTCCGTGGCGGCAGTGGCCGTGCGCCCCTGCGGGCGTCTCAGCGGCTCGTGCCCGCCTGGGCCGCCGCCGGGTCCGCCGGCCCCACGCGCAGCAGCGGCAGCGCGAGCTGGGCCAGGGGGCCGATGGCCACCGCGAACAGCAGAGTGCCGATTCCCACCGTGCCGCCGAGAAGGGCGCCGGCGACCACCACGGCGACCTCGATTCCGGTGCGGGCCGTGCGCACCGACAGGCGGGTGCGTTCGGCCAGCCCGACCATCAGCCCGTCGCGCGGGCCCGGGCCCAGCCGGGCGCCGATGTAGCAGCCCGTGGCCAGTCCGGTCAGCACGGTCCCCGCCGCCAGGGCGATCCAGCGTGCCGCCAGGCTCTCCACCTCGGGCAGCAGCCACAGCGAGGCGTCCACCGCCAGCCCCACCACCACGGCGTTGCTGACGGTCCCCAGCCCCACCCGCTGGCGCAGCGGCGCCCACAGCAGCATGACCGCGCCGGCCGTCAGGATGCTGCACGCGCCCACCGACAGGCCGGTGCGCTGGGCCAGGCCCTGGTGCAGCACGTCCCAGGGCATCGCCCCCAGCCGCGATGCGATCAGCAGTGCGCAGCCGAGCCCGAAGGCGCACAGGCCCGCATACAGCTGCACGAGCCGGCGCGCCCGAGGCGGGGGCAGCAGCGGGTGCAGGAACAGTCGCCGGACGAGCACGGCCGTGCGGGCGGGAGTGGACACGTCGACGCCTTTCCGAGTCGCAGCGCGCAGCCGGTGGGCCACTCGGGTAATGTTGGCCCCGCTCAGTCCGGGAAATAAAGCGCCAATTCAGGAAAGTGGCACCCCACGTGGTTGGTGAGCGCCGGATCAACGGACATCTCCTCGCCCGGCTCGTCGGCTCCGCGATCGAGGGCCGGCCCTACTACCTCGCGCTGGGCCGGGCGGTCAGCGGCCTCGTCCTGGACGGCCGGGTGCCCACCTTCACCCGCCTGCCGGCCGAGCGGGACCTCGCCGCCGCCTTGGGTGTCAGCCGCAACACCGTCACCGCCGCCTATTCGTGGCTGCGTGAGAACGGCTTCCTGGACAGCCGCCAGGGCGCCGGCAGCTGGACGGTGCTGCCCGACGGCGGCGCGGGATCGGGCGTGCTGATGCCCCGCACCGACAGCATCGACCTGGGCGTGGCCGCACCGGCCGCCGTCGACGGCATCCAGTCCGCCGCCCGCCTGGCGGTGGACCAGCTGGCCGCCCACGTCGGCGGGATCGGCTACAGCCCCCGCGGCCTGCCCGAACTGCGCCACGCCATCGCCCGGCGCTACGTCGAGCGGGGCCTGCCCACGGCCCCCGAGCAGATCTTCGTCACCGGCGGCGCCATGCACGCCGTCGCGCTGCTGATGGACCTGCTCACCGAGCCCGGCGACAGCCTGCTGGTGGAGTCGCCCACCTACCCCAACGCCCTGGACGCCGCGCGGCGGCTGGAGGCACGCGTACGCACCGTGGGGGTCACGCCCTCGGGGTGGGACATGGACCACGTGCTCGACGCCTTCCTGCGCATCAAACCCGCCCTCGCCTACCTCATCCCCGACTTCCAGAACCCCACCGGCGTGCTGATGGACGACGACGAGCGCGCGGCCGTGGTCGCCGGGGCCCGCCGCGCCGGCACCGCGCTCATCGTGGACGAGGGCGTGGCCGAGCTTGCGATCGACTCCGGCGACCTGCCCGCACCGCTGGCCGCGCACGACTCCGACGGCCGCGTGTTCACCGTCGGCTCGGCCGCCAAGACCTTCTGGGGCGGGTTGCGCATCGGCTGGGTGCGCACCACCCCGCCCATGGTCGAGCGGCTCAGCGCCGCCCGCCACCGCCTGGACCTGTCCAGCTCGCTGCTGGACCAGCTCACCGTCACCCACCTGCTCGCCGACACCTTGCGCATCCGCGCCGAACGCAGCCGCCAGCTGCGCCGCAACCGCGACGCCCTGGTCACCGCGCTGCGCGAGCAGCTGCCCGACTGGGAGTTCACCCGGCCCTCGGGCGGGCTGGTGCTGTGGGCGGGGCTGCCCCGCGCCGCCGCCAGCGCGCTGGGTGAGGCCGCGGCCCGGCACGGCGTCCACCTGGCGCCCGGGCCGCTGTTCGGTACCGACGGCACGCTGGAGAGGCGCGTGCGCCTGTCCTACGCCCAGCCGCCCGAGGTGCTGGCCGAAGGCGTCGACCGGCTGGCCCGCGCCTGGGCCGAGGCCCGCAGCCGCCCCGACCGCCCCCGCGCCGGCCTCTACGGCTGAGCCGGGCGCGAGGTTTCGGCGGTTGCAGCCTTGCGGCTCCCGCGCCGCCGTGGTCCGATAAGTCCCACGACGGGTGACCCAGGACACGATCGGGGGTCTCAATGCAGCAGAGCGCCAGCGGCACCGACAGCGACATCCTGCACAAGCGGCGGGAGGTCGACGCGGAGATCGACGGCCTCACCCTCGTGGACTGGCTGGGCCGAACGGCCGAGGAGCACGGCGAGAAGCCCGCCCTCTCCCAGCGCGCCCCCGGGGGATCGGACCCCGAGTGGATCACGCTGACGTGGGCGGAGTACCGCCGTGCCGCGCTGGAGACCGCGGCGGCCCTGGTCGAGTGCGGCCTGCTGCCCGGCGAGATCGTGGCCCTGATGCTGCCCAACCGCTCCGAGCACCTCGTCGCCGACATGGGCGCCGTGCACGCCGGCGGTGTACCCCTGACCGTCTACGCCACCTTCGCGCCCGAGCAGGTCGCCTTCGTCGCCGACGACTGCGGCGCCTCCGTGGCCGTACTGCAGGGCGCCGCCGAGCTGGAGCGCTGGCGCCCGGCCCTGGAGAACCTGCCGCACCTGCACACCGTGGTCCTGCTCGACGACGACGCGGTGCCGGCCGAACCCGTCGCCGGCGGCGCCGCGTTCGTCGGCTGGAGCGAGTTCCGCCGCCGCGGGCGCGACGCCTACGCCGCCGACCCCTCGCCCGTGCACGAGCGCATGACCGCCCTGCGCCCCGAGGACACCGCCACCCTGCTCTACACCTCCGGCACCACCGGCAGGCCCAAGGGCGTGCCCGAGACCCACCGCCAGGTGCTGTTCCAGGCCACCGCCACGCTGCGCGCAAACGATGTTCCCGTGGGCGGATCGTCGATCTCCTACCTGCCGCTGGCCCACATCGCCGAACGCGTCCTCAGCGTCTACCTGCCGCTGCGCGTCGCCGGGCACCTGCACTTCTGCCCCGACCCCACCCAACTGGGCGCCTACCTGGGCATGGTGCGCCCCCACACGCTGTTCGGCGTACCCCGCGTGTGGGAGAAGCTGCAATCGGGACTGTCGGCCGCACTGGCGGCCGCGCCCGAGGAGCAGCGCAAGGCCGTGGACGACGCGGCCGCGACGGCCCGCGCCTACCTGGAGGCGGGCCAGTACGGCGGCAGCCGCAGCGCCGAACTGGAGCAGCGCTTCGCCGAGGCCGACGAGAAGCTGCTCGCGCCGATCCGCGCCCTGGTCGGCCTGGACCGCTGCACCAGCTTCACCACCGCCGCCGCGCCCATGCCCGCGGAGACCCTGCGCTTCTTCAGCGGGCTCGGCGTGCTGGTGCGCGACGTCTACGGGATGACCGAGAACTGCGGCGCGGTCACACTCAACCGCGACGACGCCTACAAATTCGGCAGCGTCGGCCGGCCCTCCGACGGCATGGAGGTGGCGATCGCCGGCGACGGCGAGATCCTGGTGCGCGGCCCCGTCAACACCGCCGGCTACCTCAACCGGCCCGAGGACACCGAGGCGCTCTTCGACGCCCAGGGCTGGCTGCACACCGGCGACCTCGGCTCCATCGACGACGACGGGTTCCTGTACGTCGTCGACCGCAAGAAGGAGCTGATCATCACCGCCGGCGGCGAGAACATCGCCCCCGCCTCGGTCGAGAACCTCCTCAAGGAGAACGCGCTGATCGGACAGGCCATGCTCTGCGGCGACGGGCGCCCCTACCCGGTGGCGCTGCTGACGCTGGACGCCGAGACCGTACCGGGCTGGGCGTCGGCGCGCGGCATCGCCGAGACCGACACGGCCGCCCTGGCCGAGCACCCGCAGGTGCTGGCGGAGGTGCAGCGGGCCGTCGACGCCGCCAACGCCCGGCTGGCCCGCGTCCAGCAGGTCAAGCGCTGGCGGCTGCTTCCGGTGGAGTGGACCGTGGAGGGCGAGGAGCTGACCCCCTCGCTCAAGCTCAAGCGCCGGATCGTCCAGCACAAGTACGCCGACGCGATCGACGGCCTCTACGCCGACTGAACGCCGGCGCAGCGCTTGGCGAAGCGCACGACCTCCTCCAGCACCTCGTCGCGGTTGGTCTCGTTGAAGACCTCGTGCCGGGCGCCCGGAAAGATGCGCACCGCCACGTCCTCGCCGGCGAGCTCCTCGACGCCGACGCGGGTGTCGGAGATCGGTACCAGGCGGTCCTGGGACCCGTGCACCCACAGCAGCGGGGTCGTCTCCAGCGGGCCGTGCTCGCGGATGCGCCCCAGCGCCGCCTCGATCGCCTCCAGCATCCCCCTCTTGAACGGGCCGTGCCAGACGAGGTCGTCGGCGGTGTAGTCGGCCGCCACCTGCGGGTCGCGCGACAGCGTCGAGGGGTCGAGCGGCTCGTCGGGGATCTCGGAGGCGGCCAGCAGCCGCTCGGCCGCACTCCACCGGCCCAGCACCGGGCCCGACAGCGCCAGTCCCGCGAGCTCGCCGGGGTGCAGCTGGGCGTAGCGCGCGGCGATCATGCCGCCCAGGGAATGGCCGATGAGCACCAGCGGAAGCCGGCGGTAGGCGCTGCGGGCCTGGGTGACCAGCCGGTGCACGTCCTCGGCTACACCGTCGAAGTCGTCGACGAGCACCCGCTCGCCCGAGGACCGGCCGTGCCCGCGGTGGTCGAGCCCGTAGACCGCGGCCCCGCCGGTGGCCAGCGCGCCGGCGACGTGTTCGTAGCGGCCGATGTGCTCGCCGTAGCCGTGCGCCAGCACCGCCAGCCACGTCGGCTCGGCGCTCTGCGGCGCCCACGCCCGCGCGTGCAGGCGCTCGGAACCGTTGCTGCCGCCGGGAAGCTCCCATGCGCGCGATACGACCACTGCCACTCCTGAGCTGTTCGAGACGATCGTGTCGCGGGCAGCCTACGACCCCGCCCCGCACCTGTGCAGGCCCGCACCCCGGCACGGTCCGGCGCCCGTCGGGAGGGCTTCTACCGGCCGTCGGTCCCGGGCCCGCGGCGGCGCCCCGGCTGCGGGCCGCCCGCGCGGCGCGGGGCGGCGCCGGGCGCGGACTGCGGCGGCGCGACGCCGTCGTTCTGCAAATGCTCGTAGACGACCGACGTGCGCACGTCGGCGACCTCGCCGCGTTCGGTGAGCCTGTCGATGACGAAACTGTAGAGGGCCTCGTTGTCGGCGACCGCGACGTGGACGAGGAAGTCGTCGGTGCCGCTGGTGACGAAGACACCGAGGGTCTCGGGCAGCCGGCTGACCCAGTTGCGGAACGCCTCGATGTTGCGCCGGGCCGGCGGGCGGATCCGGATCGCGATCAGCGCCTGGACCGGGCGGCCGATCGAGGCCAGGTCGACGTCGAGCCGCGCGCCCCGGACGACGCCGCGCCGGTACAGCGAGCGGGTGCGGTCCAGCGCCGTGGTCGGGGAGACGCCGACGGCGGCGGCCACGTCGCGGTTGGTGCGCCGTGCATCGTGCTGCAGTTCCCGCAGGATCGCCGTATCAAGTGCGTCGAGAGGCTCCATCCTGCCACCGTAGCCGTATTGAATACGGGAGTGCTGGATCGCCCATGGGTATGCGTCTAGCTTGTTCCTTGTTGTCCGTATGTTCGACACCAAGGAGCTGTTCATGGCTGACACCTCGACAAGTACGGTCGGATTCGCCCCCGACGAGGTGGCCACCGGCGAGCCCACCCGCGCCGCGCGGCTGAAGTGGGTCGTGGTGGTGGAGGAGGGGACGCCGCCCGGCCGCGCGGTCAACGCCGCCGTGTGCGTGGCGGCCGCGACCTCGCAGGCCGTGGTCGGCCTCGTGGGCCCCGATGCCGAGGACGCCGACGGGTCGGTGCACCCCGGGCTGCCGTGGGCGGGCTGCACGATCCTGTCCGCCACCGCAGAGCAGCTGGCCGCGCTGCGCTCCCGGGCCGCGGCCTCCGACGGCGTCCACATCGCCGACATGCCCGCCGCGGCTCAGCAGACCCGCGTCTACGACGCGTACCTCGAACGTGTGGCGACCACGCCCGGCGCCGAGCTCGGCTACTCCGCGCTCAGCCTGGTCGGGCCCCGCAACCGGGTCTCCAAGATGGTGCGCGGCCTGAGCCTGCTGTCCTGATCCGGCTGCAGCCCCCCGTGGGGCCTCCGCCGGTGCGCCGGCGGATCACGCCTCGGCGCCGTTGCGTGTGCCGCCCGCCCAGACGGGGGTGCGCATCCCGCCCGCCAGGAAGGTGATGACCGGACCGGCCACGGCCAGGATGATCACGTAGGCCGCGGCGAAGGGCACCAGCTCCGGCGCGACGCCGGCGGCCAGGCCAGCGATGACCACGGAGAATTCGCCGCGCGGGATGAGCACGGTGCCCGCGCGCAGCCGCCCGCGGCGGCCGACGCCGTCGCGGCCGGCGGCGTAGTAGCCCACAGCCGTCTTGGTCACCGCCGTCACGGCGGCCAGCGCGGCCGCGGCAGGCAGCATCGGCAGCAGGTTGCGCGGGTCGATCGTCAACCCGATGGCCAGGAAGAACACCAGTGAGAACAGGTCGCGCAGCGGCTCGACGGCCACCCGCGTGCGCTGGGCGAGCTGCCCGCTCAACGCCAGCCCCACCAGGAAGGCGCCCACCGCCGCCGAGGCGTGTGCGGCCTCGGCGGCGCCCGCCACCAACAGGGTCAGGCCCAGGATGCGCAGCAGGAACTGCTCGGAGTCGCCGGTGTCGAGGACGCGGTTGATGGGCCCGTGCAGCCGCCGCGAGGCGAACAGCGCCACCGCCACCGCCAGCAGGGCAGTGGCCAGAGTGAACGTGGTGCGCCCCAGCGTGCTGCCGATCACCGCCGCGCCCAGCAGCGGGAGGTAAACCGCCATGGCGATGTCCTCCAGCACCAGCAGCGACAGCACCGAAGGCGTCTCGCGGTTGCCCAGCCGCCCCAGATCGTTGATCAGCCGCGCCACGATGCCCGAGGAGGAGATCCAGGTGATGCCCGCCAGCGCCACGGCGCCACGCCAGTCCAGCCCCAGAAGCAGGCCTGCCGCCGCCCCCGGAAGCGCGTTGAGCAGGGCGTCCAGCACCGAGGAGGGCAGGTGCAGCCGCAGGCTCTGCGAGAACTCCTCCGGGGAGAACTCCAGGCCCAGCAGCAACAGCAGCAGCACCATCCCGATGGCCGCCCCCGTGCCGATGAACTCGCCCGCCGCCGGCACCGGCGCCACACCGCCCTCGCCCAGCATCAGCCCCGCCAGCAGGTACAGCGGGACCGGGGACAGCCCCCAGCGCCGTGCGACGCTTGAGGCCAGGCTCAGGGCCACCAGTACGGCGCCGAGCTCCAGGAAGAGGGGGACGGAGATCTCCACGGCGGGGCCTAGGCGCCGCCGACGATGCGCTCGACCCCGGCGATGCCCTCGTCGGTGCCCACCACCACCAGCACGTCGCCGGCGTGCAGCGACTGCGCCGGGGTGGGGGAGGCGATGACGGACTCGCCGCGCACGATCGCCACGATCGACGCGCCGGTGCGGGTGCGGGCCCGGGTGTCGCCCAGCGTGTGGTCGCGGTAGGGCGAGTCGTCGCCGATCTCGATCTGGCCGGAGACCAGGCCGGGGACCTCGCGGGTGAGGTCGGCGAAGCGCTCGGCGACCCGCGGCGCGCCCAGCATCTCGGCCACGGCCTCGGACTCCTCGCGCCCCAGGTGCAGCAGGTGGCGCGGGGTGTCGGGGTCGCCTATGCCGTAGATGAGCAGCTCGGTGTCGCCGCTGCGGCGGGCGACCACTCCCACGCGTGCGCCGCGCGAGGTGGTGAACTCATAGCGGATGCCCACCCCGGGCAGCAGGATCTCGGTGACCTCCATGCAGCCCATGTTCCCGCGCCGCGGCCCGCCACGCCCAGGGGCGCGCGGTCGGCCGCCGCGGAGACGGCCGGAATCGGCCGGGCCCCTGCGGCGACACGATTCGTGGGATTGTATACAGGGCGGTGGCTGCGGCAGTACGATCTCAATACGGACGATGGTTCGCTGAACGGAACAATCGCCGATATCAGTCCAGTGGTCTACATATGCGACGAAGCAGGCATCTTTAGGTTGGAGCTGATCCGGGAACCCACCTAAGTGACGTCACCGCTGACGCATCGCATCGCTGAGGCTGGACGGCCGCCTGAAACTGAGAGGTGACGCCCCATGCTGGCCGATTCCTACGGAAGGGTCGCCACAGACCTGAGGGTATCGCTCACCGACCGCTGCAACCTGCGCTGTTCCTACTGCATGCCGCCCGAGGGCCTGGAGTGGCTGCCCAAGGACGAGGTCCTCACCGACGACGAGGTGAACCGCCTCATCCGCATCGGCGTCACCGCGCTCGGCATCGAGGAGATCCGCTTCACCGGCGGCGAGCCGCTGCTGCGCCGCGGACTGAGCGGCATCGTCGGCGCCGCCACCGCCCTGCGCCCCCGTCCGCAGACCGCCCTGACCACCAACGGGATCGGGCTGAACCGCACGGCCCCCGCCCTGGCCGAAGCCGGCCTGGACCGCGTCAACGTCTCCCTGGACACCGTGCGCCCCGACACCTTCGAGCAGCTCGCCCGCCGCCGCCGGCTGAACGACGTGCTGGAGGGCATGGCCGGAGCCGCCGCCGCCGGGCTCACGCCCGTCAAGGTCAACGCCGTTCTCATGCGCGACGTCAACGACGCCGAGGCACCCGAGCTGCTGCGCTACTGCCTCGAACACGGCTACCAGCTCCGCTTCATCGAGCAGATGCCGCTGGACGCCCAGCACGGCTGGCGCCGCGACACCATGATCACCGCCGACGAGATCCTCGACCGCCTCAGCGCCGTCTACGACCTCCGGCCCGCCGACGACCAGACCCGGGGCAGTGCGCCGGCCGAGCTGTTCTACGTCGACGGCGGTCCCGAGACCGTCGGCGTGATCGGGTCGGTCACGCGCCCCTTCTGCGGCGCCTGCGACCGGGTGCGGCTGACCGCCGAGGGCGAGATCCGCAACTGCCTGTTCGCCCGAGAGGAGTCCGACCTGCGCCCGCTGCTGCGCGGCGGCGGCACCGACGAGGAGATCGCCGAGCGCTGGCGGGCCGCGGTGGCCACCAAGCTGCCCGGCCACGGCATCAACGACCCCAGCTTCCTGCAGCCCTCCCGTCCCATGTCGGCCATCGGCGGCTGAGCGGGGTCCCTTCGCGGCGGTCGGCCGCGCTGGCCGCGGACCCGGCGTGACCGCCCGCGAGGGCCTCCGGCCACCCACCGGTCGCGCCCTCGTGCCTCGGCCGCTGCCGCTGGGCGATCACCCCGTCCGGGCGGTCAGACGCAGGGCGTGCCCGATCCTGCGGTCCGCGCTCGTCCCGATCCCGTCGGTCCCGAAGCCACGCTCGCCCCGGCCGTCGCCCCTCGTACGGGACCCGATTCGGCCGCCCGGAGCATGCGCGCGAACCCGGATCGCGGTACCGCGTGCGATTCCGGCTCGATCAACGGGCACGGGCGGGTAGTGGTGTCGGCGCGGGAAGGCGAGGAGGTGGACGCATGTCCTACACCGAAGTAGCGGGGACGCGCGTGCCCATCCGGATGTGGGCCGATCCCGACACGGTCGAGCCCCAGGCGATGGAGCAGCTGCTCAACGCCACACGGCTGCCGTGGATCCACGGCCTGGCCGTCATGCCCGACGTCCACTACGGCAAGGGCGCCACCGTGGGATCGGTCATCGCCACGCGCGACGCGGTCTCGCCCGCGGCCGTCGGGGTCGACATCGGCTGCGGCATGACCGCGGTGCGCTCGAACCTGGCGGCGGGCGATCTCCCCGACGACCTGGGGAAACTGCGCTCGGCACTGGAGAAGGCGGTGCCGGTGGGATTCGCCGCCCACAAGCGCCCCGTCGACCCCCGGCAGGTCCACGGGCTGCCCACAGCGGGCTGGGACCGGTTCTGGGCGGGGTTCGACCGCCTCGCCGGACCCGTGCAGAAGCGCCGCGAGCGCGCCGCGCACCAGATGGGCACCCTGGGCGGCGGCAACCACTTCCTCGAGGTCTGCGTGGACGGTGACGAAGCCGTGTGGCTGGTCCTGCACTCGGGCTCGCGCAACATCGGCAAGGAACTCGCCGAGTACCACATCGAGCGCGCCCGCGGCCTGCCGCACAACCGCGACCTGCCCGATCGCGACCTCGCGGCGTTCGTCACCGGGACCCGGGAGATGGAGGACTACCGGCGCGATCTGTACTGGGCCCAGGAGTACGCCCGCCGCAACCGCGACATCATGATGGGCCTGGCCTGCGACGTGCTGCGCCGGCGGATCCCCGGCGTCCGGTACGGCGACGCCGTCTCCTGCCACCACAACTACGTCGCGGAGGAGACCCATGACGGAGTGCCCCTGCTGGTCACCCGCAAGGGCGCCATCCGCGCGGGCGAGGGGGAGTACGGCATCATCCCCGGCTCCATGGCCACCGGCACCTACATCGTGCGCGGGCTGGGCAACCCCGACTCGTTCGAGTCCGCGGCGTACGGGGCCGGTCGGCGGATGAGCCGCAACCGGGCCAAGCGGCGGTTCACCCGCGAGGACCTCGTCGCCCAGACGGCGGGTGTGGAGGTCCGCACGGACACGGGCGTCCTCGATGAGATCCCCGCCGCCTACAAGGACCTGTCCGCGGTGATCGAGGCCCAGACCGACCTGGTCGAGGTCGTGGCGCACCTGCGCCAGGTCGTCTGCGTGAAGGGCTGAAGCCGGCAGGACCGGGGGCCCGCGGGCCGTCCGGATCCGTGTGCGGCGGCCCGCGCGCCTCGGATCGCGAGCGGGGGAGCGGGGCGGGGGGCCGCGCCGGGCGCGGTGGCATGCTGAAGGCGGGCGCCGCCTCCGCGGCGGACCTCCGGGTGCGAAGGGGACGCGATGACCGAGCCCGAACCGTTCGACGCGGTGATCCTGGCCGGAGGAGCGGCCCGGCGCATGGGCGGCGGCGACAAGCCCGGCCTGGAGGTGGGCGGGGTGAGCCTGATCGAGCGGGTGGCCGCCGCCGCGGCCGCGGCCGGCCGCATCGTCGTCGTCGGCCCGCCCCGCGAGCGCCCCGCCGCCCACTACGTCCGCGAGGATCCGCCGGGCGCCGGCCCGGTGCCCGCGCTGCGCGCCGGGCTCGACGGCGTGCAGCAGCCGAGCTTCGCGCTACTCGCCGGCGACCTGCCCTTTCTTGAGGCCGCGCATCTCGACGTCCTGCGCCGGGCGGCCCGGGGCCGCAGCGGGGCCGTGCTCGTCGATCCCCAGGAGCGCGTGCAGTGGCTGCTGGGCGTGTGGAGCGCCGCGGCGGTGCGCGGCGCCCTGGCCGACTACACCGGCCGCTCGCTGCGCGGCCTCCTGGGCCCGCTGGAGCCGCGGGAGGTCGCGGCCCGGGGCGCACTCGCGCGTGCGGCGCTCGACTGCGACACCCCGGAGGAGCTGGCGCGCGCGGCCGGCGAGGACCCGGCACGCGAGGAAGGCGGCGGGCACGGGGTGTCCGGGTTTCCCGATTGATCCGTCTGCGTGATCGGTGCCCGTCCGTCCGTGCCGCCCTCGCGCCCAGGCAGGGCACTGCCGGACGCGACAGCGGGTCAGCGGTCCTCGGCACGAACCTCGCCGTCCCGGCCCGGCTCGGCGGCGGCGCCCTCGTCGCCGTCCTCGGCCTGCTCGGCCCGGGGCTGCAGGAACAGCGAGGTGAGCACCGCGATCCCCAGGGCCGTGGCCGCGCTGGCCCAGCCGACCGCCGACAGGCCGGTCATGAACGCGTTCTGCGCCGCAGCGAGCAGGTCCCCGGCCAGGTCCGGGGGCAGGTCCTCGGCCGCCGCGGCGGCGCCGGGCAGACCCTCGCGAGCCTCCTCGGCGGCCTCGTCCGGGACGCCCCCCGGCAGCTCGATCACGGAGCGGTAGACGGCTGTGCCGACTGCGCCCAGCGTCGCCACGCCCATCGCCATGCCCAGCTCCGAGCACGTTTCCGACATCGCCGAGGCCGATCCGCTGCGCTCCCTGGGCGCCGCTGCGATCACCAGCACCATGAGCGGGCTGAGCCCGAATGTGATCAGCGCACTGGCCACGATGCCCAGTACCAGGCCCTCTTCGCCGCCTACCTGGGTGAACACCGCGAACCCGATCGCGGCCACCAACAGGCCCAGCGCGATCGTGCGGTCGGCGGACAGCTTGGCGGCCACCGCCGGCGCGATCATGGCGCCGACGATGTCGGCGACCGCGTAGGGTGCCATCCACAGCCCGGCCCAGATCGGCGGCAGCCCCTGCACGATCTGCAGGTACTGCGCGAACAGCAGTACGAACGCCCACGAGGGAGCTCATGCACTCGGACCGGCAGGGCGGAAGGGGAACCTAGCCCTCGAAGTCGGCGACGGGCACGGTCTCCAGCAGGAACCCGCGCTTGTCGAGGAACTCGGCCAGGTAGGCGCGGTGCTCGTCGCAGGCAACCCAGGTCTTGCGGCGCTCCGGGGTGTGGACCTTGGGGTTGTTCCACACCAGCACCCACGCGGCGTCGGCGCGGCAGTCCTTGCGCGAGCAGTGCGGCGCCTCGTCCTCGGGCGCTGCTCCGCTTTCAGTCACCTGGGTGCTCCCCTCCTGCTCGTCCTCCGGCGCGCCCGGCAACGGCTACGCAAAGTACCGGGCGGTGCACATGAAAAAGCGACGTCGGGTGGCTACGGGGGCAAACCACCCGACGTCGCAACCGGTGTTCCGACGGGGGCTCGAAACACCGCGGCAGCGCTCCGACGGGGGACCGAAGCGCTGAACCCCAATGTACACGGCACATCCCCTGTGTACGTCAAGACTTAGTTACGACGTGATCTCGGGAGAGTGCAGTAGCCCGTGAGTCCAAAGTCCCGAAACGTGAATAAGTGCCCATGCTTCACATGTGTCACGCACCGCAGCGGCCGCGGACCACGGGCGTGCAACATCGTGCTTAACGGAACGCCAAGCGGTCAGTGGCCTCGGCGCGCCCCCGTGCCGCGGCGCCGGGGCGGCGGCAAGTGTGGGGGCAACACGTCCGAGGAGGAGCAGAACCCATGTCGCACAACACCTACAGCGTCACCGAGATCGTCGGCAGCTCGCCCGACGGCCTGGAGCAGGCCATCCGCAACGGCATCGAACGCACGGCCTCGACCGTGCGCCACCTCGACTGGTTCGAGGTCACCGAGATCCGCGGCCACCTGGAGGACGGCGCGATCGGCCATTTCCAGGTGGGTATGAAGGTCGGCTTCCGCCTCGACGAGTAGCGCGGGCCCGACTGCCCGTACCGCCGCTCCCGTCCGTTCGGAGCGTCGGTGAAACACGTGCGGACGCGGGGGCGGCGGCCTGGGCCGGGGCCACGAGCCGTCCCCTGCCTGCGTCGCCGTGCTTCGTCCACGGCACCCTCCTGGCCCCGGTCCTGGGAGCACGCCGCCGGCCACCCGCCCCGAGCGGAGCGTGCCCGGGGACGCCGCGGCCCTCCTGCCTGCCCAGGGGCCCAGGGCCGGCAGGAGCGGCACCGCCTTTCGAAGGAACCCGCCGGGGACCGCCGCAGCCCGTCGCCGTGGAGGCTGCGGTGCCCCGCCCCCGGCGTTCTCGGAGGGTTCCTCGCGTTCCGGGGCGCACCGGGACGCAGCACGCGCCTTCGCGAACGGTGTCAGGACGCCTGGCTGACCGTGGACATGTTGAAGTCGGGGATCCGCAGCGGGGGCATGGCCGTGCGGGGGAAGCTGTCGCCGATCTCGCGGCCCAGGGTCGGCACGGTGGCCCCGGACTGGGTGGCGCGGTCGAGCAGGGACACCGGCGACTCGTTGAACCGGAAGTTGTTCACCGCGCCGGTGACCTCGCCGTCTTCGACCAGGTAGACGCCGTCGCGGGTCAGTCCGGTCAGCAGCAGGGTCTGCGGGTCGACCTCGCGGACGTACCACAGGCACGTCAGCAGCAGCCCCCGCTCGGTCTGGGCGACCATCTCGTCCAGCGTCGCGGTGGCGGCCCCGCCCTCCAGCACCAGGTTGTCGATGTGCGGGGTCAGCGGCAGCCCGGTCAGCTCCGCCGAGCGGCGGGTCTGGGTCAGCGACGTCAGCTTGCCGTCGGAGATCCACTCGGTGCGCCCCAGCGGCTGCCCGTTGTCGAACGCCGTCACCCGCCGCCCCGGCGCCGGTGCCGCGACGAAGGGCGCGCACTCCAGCCCCGCGTGGGCCGGATCGCTGAACAGGGTCAGCGGCATGCCCGCGAGCCGCTCGCCCACGCGGGTGGCACCGGCGCCCTCGGCGCCCGAGAACACGGTGCGCCCCTCGGCGGCGTCGCGCGCCGTGGCCGAGAAGTACAGCTCGGCCATCATGTCGGCGACCGCACTGGGCGGCATCAGGGTCTCGTAGCGCCCGGCCGGCAGGTCGACGCGGCGCCGGGCCCAGCGGACCCGCCGCGCCAGCTCGTCCTCCAGCGCCTCGACGTCGACATCGGCGAAGTCGCGTGTGCCCCGGCCGACCCACGCCGAGTGGCCGCCGTCGGCGGCGGAGAAGGACTCTCCGGTCTTGGCGTTGAGCTCGACGGTGCCCGAGGGCTGGTCGTGGCGCAGCCGCACCCCGGCGGAGCTGCCGAAGAAGAGCGAGGAGACGGTGTGCTCGGCGTAGCCGTAGAACCGCCGCCCGGCCGCCGAGCCGCGTTCGAAGGCACGGCCCAGTCCCGGCGCCAGGCCGGAGAACACCGAGATGTCGGTGGAGGGCACCGGCGCGTCCCATTCGGCGGCCTCGGGCACCCGCGCGTGATCGGGTTCCAGCAGGGGAGCGGCGTCCTCGGTCGGCAGGGCTTGATCGGCGGCGTTCTCGGCCGCGCGCACCAGGTCCTCCAGATCCTCGCCCGCCACGCCGGTGCGGGTGCGCGTCCCCACCGAAACGCCCCGGCCCGAGTTGCGCAGCGCGATCACCGTGACCGTGCGGGACCGCGTGGCGCCGTTGGTGGTCAGCGAGTTTCCGGCCCAGCGCAGGTTGGCGGTCGCGTCCTCCTCGACCAGGACCATGCAGCCGTCCGCGCGCGCCAGCTCCAGCGCCCGCTCCACCACCGCCTGCGGAGTCATGCCGCTCAATTGCCTGCCTCCTGCACTGTGTTGAGGATGCGGATGCCGGAGAAGGCCGCGCTGGGGCAGCCGTGGCTGACCGCGGCCACCTGCCCGGGCTGGCCCTTGCCGCACATGAACGAGCCGCCCAGCTCGTAGGTCTGCGGGCCGCCCAGCGCGTCCATCGAACCCCAGAAGTCGGTCGTGGTGGCCTGGTAGGCGACGTCGCGCAGCATCCCGGTGATGCGGCCGTTCTCGATGCGGTAGAACCTCTGGCCGGTGAACTGGAAGTTGTAGCGCTGCATGTCGATGGACCAGCTCTTGTCGCCGACGACGTAGATGCCGTTCTCGACGCCCTCGATCAGCCCGTCGGTGGAGGGGCCGTCCGGGTCGGCGGCCAGCGAGACGTTGGCCATGCGCTGGATGGGCATCGTGGCCGGAGAGTCGGCGTGGGCGCAGCCGTTGGAGGACGCATAGCCCTGCAGGTGCGAGATGCGGCGGTCGCGCTGGTAGCCCACCAGGACGCCGTCGCGGATGAGGTCGAAGGACGAGGTGGCCACGCCCTCGTCGTCGTAGCCGATGGTGGCCAGGCCGTGCTGCACGGTGCGGTCGCCGGTGACGTTCATGATCTTCGAGCCGTAGCGTAGGCTGCCCAGCTGGTCGGGGGTGGCGAAGGAGGTGCCGGCGTAGGCGGCCTCGTAGCCCAGCGCGCGGTCCAGCTCGGTGGCGTGGCCGATGGACTCGTGGATGGTCAGCCACAGGTTGGAGGGGTGCACCACCAGGTCGTAGGTGCCGGGCTCGACGCTGGGCGCGGCCAGCTTCTCGGCGAGCAGCTCCGGCAGCGCATCGATCTGGGGTTCGACCTGGGAGAGGTACTCCCAACCGCGCCCGGCGGGCGGCGCGATGGTGCGCATGCTGTCGAGCACGCCGTCGCGGGTGGCGAACACCTCGACCCCGGGGGCGATGCGCACCCGCTGCTGGGTGGTGGTCGTGCCGGCGGTGTCGGCGTAGAACTTCTGCTCCTTGACCGCCAGCACCGAGGCGTCGACGTGGTCGACCCGGCTGTCCTTGAGCAGGCGGCGGCTCCAGCCGGCCAGCAGCGCCGTCTGCTCGCGCGGGGCCACCTCGAAGGGGTCGACCTCGTAGGTGGAGACCCACCTGACGTCGGAGTGGGTCGGCTCGGCGGCGAGCTCGATGCGCTCGGTGGCGGCGGCGGCCGAGACCGTGGCCACCTGCACGGCGCGCTCGGCCACGGCCGCGGCGGTGTCGCTGCTCAGCTCGGTGGCGGCGGCGAAGCCCCACACGCCGCCGTGGACCACCCGCACGGCGAACCCGAGGGTGTCGCTGTCGGACTCGCTGTCCAGCTCGGCGTCGGTGAGAGCGAGATAGCGGCCCCGGATCCGTTCCAGGCGGAAGTCGGCGTGGTCGGCGCCCAGGTCGCGGGCCCGCTGCAGTGCGACGTCGGCGAGCCGCCGCATCGGCAGGGCGAGGAAGTCAGCATCGATATCAGGCACGGGTGCCAACCTAGCGACAGCACGCCCCCCGGTGCCAGGACGTAGCGCACGGCTGTGGACGTGGGGGCCTCGCGGCGGGCGGCTCGGCCCCTTCAGCTGGGGGCTCGGCCCGGCCTCCCGCGGCCCGGGGTCATCCGCCCTGCTGGACGTCGACGTGGACGTGGTCGAGGTGGCGCATGATCTCGTTGTCGGGGTCCTCGGCCACGTACGGCCACCAGCCGCCGCGCGAACCGCGCGCATTCCAGATCCGGTCGTCGAAGATCACGTTGGCCACGTGCAGCTCTTCGGCGTGGGCGACCAGCCAGTGCGCCAGCAGCCACCCCTCGCGCCGGTTCTCCTCGCTGATGGGCCGGTAGAAGAAGTCGACGGCGCGCCCGTCGTAGTGCGCGGAGTCCTCGCCGTGGCCGGTGGAGATGCCGCCGGGCTCGTACCCGCCGACGCTCATCGGGCCGAAGACCTCGCCCACGGAGTCCAGCAGCCCCTGGGCACGCGGGGTGAGCCCGCTGTCGGTGAGCTCCTGCTTTTCGAGTCCGTCGCCCGCGGCGGCCGCCCGGCAGGTCAGGACCGGGCCGGGCTCGTCGGGCGGACCCTGGCGCAGGCGCTTGAGCGCCCCTTCGTCGATGTCGGAGGTGTCGGGCGCCTCGGCGCCGCGGGCCTCCAGCGCCACCGCCGTGGTGGCCAGCCGGGCCTCTTCCAACGACAGCATGACCGTGCCCTCGGCGGTGCGCACGGAGCAGGGGTCGGCCCAGGGGAGGGCGGTCCCGTCGATTCCGGCCCGGGCCAGCAGCCACGGGCCGGCGGCGGCGAGCCCGCCCGCGAGCAGGACCAGGACGGCAAGGATCACCAGGGCACGACGTCCCCGGGACGAGGGTGTGCGCATATGCCGGACTTTAGTCGGCCCGGGGTGTGAAGTCGTGCTTGCGCCGGTTGCGGCGAGTCACCGCAGTACCGGGGAGCGGGCGCCACCCCCGCCGCTTGCGCGGATTCGGCGGCGATCGACGCCTGTTCGCTCTCAGCGAACCGGCTACCCGCCGTGGCCGGTGACGGGCAGCGGGGCCGCCGAGCGGCCCGCGAGCGGCGGGGCGGCGTGTGAGAACCTGCGCACAGGGGGCGGCGGGCGGGAATAGCGCGCCGGTGCGAAAGGCTGACCCGACCGAGGACACCGGTGTCGACGGGCGGATGCCCCACACACAGGACGGAGGCGCGCGTGCGCAGATCGGCGGAGGCAGCAGTCGGCTCGGACAGCGGGCATGCGGAGCGGCTCCCGCGGGAGGGCGATGTCGCCGCCGAGGGGTTCCGCCGCGTCATGGGCGAGCATGCGGCCGGAGTCGTCGTGGTGACGGCCGAGGCGCCCCACGGGCCCGTCGGCGTCACCGCCACCTCGTTCACCAGTGTGAGCCTGGACCCTCCGCTGGTGTCCTTCTACATCGACGACCGCTCCTCGACCTGGCAGGGCCTGCGCCAGGCCCCCTCCTTCGCGGTCAACATCCTCGGCGAGGACCAGCAGGAGACCGCCTCGCGCTTCGCCGCCCGCGGCATCGACCGCTTCGCGCCGCCGACGCGTTGGCAGCGCGGCCCCGACGACCTGCCGCTGCTCCACGGCGCTGCGGGCCACCTGCTCTGCCGCAAGTACGACGTCCTGGCCGTCGGCGACCACTGGTTGGTGGTCGGCCGCGTCGCCCACTCCCGGGTCTCCGCCGAAGCCGACCGCCCGCTCGTCTACCACCGCGGCCGCTACGGCGGGTTCTCCGCCTAGCGGGGCGCGCCGGAGCCCGCCTCCCGACTCAGGGGCACAGTGTTTCCAGCGAGGTGGCGTCGTCGCCGACCTGGCGGCCCGGTGAGTCGGGAGAAGGCTGGTCCAGGCCCGTGTACTCCTGCCACTCGGTTTCGCCCTCGCTGTCGGAGCCGCCCGAGCCGTCCCCGGCCTCCTCGGATGCGCTGGGCGAGGCGGAGGGGGGCACCTCGTCGTCGCCGTCGGCCTGGCCCTCTTCCTCGGCCGCCTGGGCGTCCTCCTGCTCGCTGATCGCGTCGGCGATCAGCGAGCGGATGTTCTTCCAGTCCGGGTGGGCGGTGTTGACCTGGGGCGGCGAGAGCTGCAGCGTCGACATCCGACCCTGGTCGGTGACCATGTCGGCGAGGTCGATGAAGGCAGGCACCTTGGACTGGGGGATGTCGGTGCGCAGCGTCTTCTTGGTGGCCCCCGCCAGCTCCCGGAAACTGGTCAGCACCGTGGTGGGCTCGGTCTGCTCGGCGACGTACATCAGCAGGCACCCCTGGCGGCCCATGCGCTCGTAGTCGTCGCTGTTGACACGGCTGCGGCCGTACCACAGCGCCTCGTAGCCGTCGAGGTGCTGGTCGCCCTCCTCCAGGACGTCGCCCTCCTGGCCGTAGGGGATGGGCTCGTCGATGTGCACGTCGATGCCGCCGACGGCGTCGATCAGCGAGGAGAAGCCCTTCATGTCCACCAGCGCGTAGTAGTCCAGGTCCAGGTCGACGAGGTGGGAGATGACGCTCTTGAGGGTGGCGGCGGCCGGGTCGTCGGCCGAGGGGTCCACGGCCAGCTTCTCCGGCTCCTCGGCGACCGTCTGGTAGACCTCGTTGAGCAGTTCGTCGAACCCGTAGGGAGGCGGGTAGCGCTCGGCCAGCGCGGTGCCCTCGGGGAACTGCGTGTTCTCCAGGTTGCGCGGCAGTCCGATCAGCACGACGTCGCCGTGCTCCACGTCGATGCTGGCCACCATCATGGAGTCGGTGCGCATCCCGTAGCGGTTGCTGCCGGCGTCGCCGCCCAGCAGCAGCACGTTGACCCGTTCGCGCCCGGCCCACGGGTCGGAGGCGTCGTGCGGCGGCTCGCCCTCGGGGTCGGCGCCGAAGACCGAGCTGAGGGTGTCGTAGGCGGTGTAGGCCGTGTGCAGCGCCGCCGCCGCCGGAGCGGCCACGGCCAGGCACAGCACGACCACTGCGGCACCGCTCGTGGCGCGAACGAGCAGGCGCGAGCCCGGCGGCCGCACGATGGTCCAGGAGTGCACGATCACGGTCATCCACAGCACCGCGATCGCGAAGACGACGATCGAGGCGGTGAGCAGCCAGCGTCCTTGCACGGCCAGTTGCGCGCTGCGCATGACGTCGCCGTTGAGGACCACGGCGCCCACGGTTCCGGCGACGATGAGCACGAGGTAGCAGCCCAGGATCGTCAATCCGGCCGAGCGGCGGCCCATGCGCAGGTGGGCGATCCCCGGCACAGGCAGCGATCCGGCGGTCCACAGCAGCGCTCGCGCGGTGCTTGCGGGGCGGGAGGCGGACGCAGGCTCCTCCGGAGGTTCCTCCGGCTCCTGGCGATCCCGTCCTTGTGCCATGGACTCCCCTTCTAGCCGCCCGTCCCCATGCCCACGCCGGTCGACGACAGCGGTCGTCGGACGGTGGGACGTCGTTGGTCTCTCCTACCGCACACGGCGGCGAACATGCCGCACAACAGTGTCTCGCTTTGCCGGAGTTGTTCGCACACGCGGGGGCGACTACGGCATGTTCGTTACGTGTCCGGGATGTCGGTATACCCACCTCGTTGTCCGTATCTCCGGCGATGGAGGGGCAAAGTCGTCCTTGTTTCTTTCGTGATCAGTAGTTAACCGTCGCAACAACTGCCATGATCTGGCCGCAGGAGGGGGCGGCGCCCGGGGGGAATGGGTGCCGTCGTGTAAGGGAAAGGCATGCAATCGTGCTCGATGCGGTCGATGCCGCGCTCATCAGGGCGCTGCAGGGGGACGGAAGAGCGACATATCAGGCACTCGCCGACGGCGTGGGACTCTCCCGGACAGCGGTCCGGGCGCGGGTCAAGCAGCTCGTCGGCGCAGGTGCCATCCGGATCGTGGGGGTGCTGCACGCCGGTGTACTGGGAATGGAGGTGTTCGCCCACATATCCTTCCGCGTCACCGGCCCCGTGGGCCCGGTGCTGGAAGAGCTGGCCGAGCGCGAAGCCGTGGTCTTCGCCGCCCAGACCGCCGGGCGCTTCCCGGTCGTGGCCCACGTCCGGGTACGCGACGACGAGGCGCTGGCCAAGGAGCTGGGTGTGCTGCGCTCGCTGAGCGGCGTCAACGGAGCCGAGGCGTTCCGCGGCGGAGCGATCGCCAAGGACGCCTACAGCAGCGTGCGCGAGTTGCGCGACGTCACCATCGATCCGCTGGACTGGCGGCTGGTCCGCCACCTCCAGCGCGACGGACGGGCGTCCTACGCCGAGCTCGCCCGCCAGGTCGGCCTGTCCCAGGCCGCCGCGCGCTCGCGCGTGGTGCGCCTGATCGAGGCCGGCGTCGTCCACGTCACCGCGATCGCCGAACCGGCAGCGGTGGGCGCCAGCGAGAAGGTCGGGTTCGGGCTGCGCTGCCGCGGCGATTCGGGCGCGGTCGCCTCGCGGCTCGGTAGCCTGGCGGGGGTCACTTTCCTCGCCACCGGCTTCGGGCGCTACGACGTCATCGGCTCGGCCAGTGCCGCCGACCGCCCGTCGCTGGTAGAGGCGCTGGAGGCCGTGCGCTCCTGCTCCGACGTCACCTACGTCGAGACCTGGGAGCACTTGGCGGTGACCAAGGAGCGCTACGGAGGCGACGCCGCACCGGCCGCCTGAGCGCCCCGCGCCGAGATTCCAGGCGCCCCGCCGCGAGCGGCTTCGCGGCGGGGCGGCCCTGGAGCGGGGAAGGGGCGGTGCGGCACGGGCACCGGCTGCACAGGCGGGAATCGGGGGGCGATGAGCGACGAGGCGGCGCCGGGAGGGGTGCTGCGCCTGCGCGGACGCGAGTTCGGCCCCGGGACCCACGCGGTGATGGCGGTGGTCAACCGCACGCCCGACTCCTTCTACGACCGCGGCGCGACCTTCGGGTTCGGCGCCGCACTGCGGGCGGCCGACGCCGCCGTCGAACACGGAGCCGACATCGTCGACGTCGGCGGGGTCAAGGCCGGCCACGGTCCCCCCGTCACCGTCGCCGAGGAGATCGAGCGCACCGCGCCGTTCGTCGCCGCGCTGCGCGCCCGCCATCCCGAGGTGATCGTCTCCGTCGACACCTGGCGCTCGGAGGTGGGGCGCGCCTGCGCCGAGGCCGGCGCCGATCTGATCAACGACACCTGGGCCGGCGCCGATCCCGCCCTGGCCGCGGTGGCCGCCGAGGCCGGCGCCGGACTGGTGTGCAGCCACACCGGCGGGCTGGCGCCGCGCACCGACCCGCACCGGGTGCACTACGCCGACGTGCTCGCCGACGTGGTCGCCACGGTCGCGGGCCTGGCACGCCGAGCGGTGGCGCTGGGCGTGCGTCCCGACCGGGTGCTGGTCGACCCCACCCACGACTTCGGCAAGAACACCTACCACTCGCTGGAGCTCACCCGCCGCCTGGACGAGCTGGCCGCCACCGGATGGCCGGTGCTGGTGGCGGTGTCCAACAAGGACTTCATCGGCGAGACGCTGGACGCGCCCGTCGACGAGCGCGGCCCGGGCACGCTGGCGGCGCTGGCGGTCTCGGCCTGGCAGGGGGCGCGGGTCTTCCGCGTGCACGACGTGGGCGCCTCTCGGGCCGCGCTGGACGCCGTCGCGGGTCTCGGAGCGGGCACCACCGGAGGTGGGGGCGTGTAACCGCCGGTAGCGCCTTTTTGTATTTTCCGCTTCACACGTCTTGCGTCCCGGTTAAGTTACCCGTGAGTATAAGAGCAGTCGGGTCGCAGGGGAGAAGCCCCGGCTCTCCCGCGGCGCCGCCCGCGGCAGGGGACGCCGCACGCGCCCCGCGGGAGCCGAGAAGGCGCACGCGGCCCGCACGGCACGCTTGCAATGGGAGGCTGACGTGGCGCTTGCGGACACCATGACTGCGATGGGCACGGCCGCGCTGACACGGTGCGGAGCCCGACCGCTGGGTTCCCACCTGTTCGCGGTGTGGCCCGGCTCGTCCTTCGCCGCCACGGCCCTTCCGGTACGCTGCGCGCCCGGCGACAACCTCGCCCTGCACGTCGCCGTCGCCCAGGCTCCGCCCGAGACCGCCCTGGTCGTCGACGTCTCCGGCGAACCCGAGTACGGCTACGTCGACGAGATCCTGGCGGTGGCCGCCCGCATGCGCGGCCTCAGCGGGATCGTCGTCGACGGCTGCGTCAGCGACGTCGCCGCCATCGCCCGCACCGGGCTGCCCGTGCTCAGCGCCGGGGTCTCGGTGCGCGCACCCGGCCGCGACGCCGGGGGCGAGGTCGGCCGCGAGGTGCCCTTCGGCGACGACCGCATGCCCATTCCCGTCCGCCGCGGCGACTGGATCGTGGCCGACGACGACGGCGTCGTCTGCCTGCCGCGCGGCAAGGCCACCGCCATCGTCGCCGACACCGTCGAGGCGGTCGCCGCCGACCAGCGGGTCATCGACGCGCTGGTCGCGGGCGGCAACACCCTGGAATTGCTCAACCTGGACCCCTCGCGCGTCGCCGGCTGGGAGGGCGCGGGCGCCGCCCCCGCCCGCTCCGCCGAGCGGGCGGGCTGAGCCGCCACCCACCCACCCGCCACGGCCCGACCCCCGTTGATCTTGTATCTACCGTCACGGCAAGCGTTTTCCCGCTACGGTAAGTACAAGATCAACGGGGGTCGGGAGGACGGTGAGAGCGCCGGGGCCTCAGGGCCGCTGCACCACCCCCGGGGTGCCGTCGGCGACCGTGAAGCTCGCCCGCGTCGACACCGGCGCGCCCTGCTGGGTCACGTACGGCACCACGCGGAAGTCGGTGCGCCACTCCTCGGGTGAGACCGTGCAGCGCACGTAGCCGCGCTGCTCGTTGACGAACGCGAAGTGCGGATTGGCCTCCAGGAAGCGCCGCCCCTGCTCGCCGAGGTCCTCGCCGTCGCCGTTGGTCGAGATCGACGTGCCCACGAACTCCGTGGCCACCGTCGGCGCCTTCTCGTCGCGGTAGTCGGCCTTCAGATCGACCGCGTAGTTCTGGTGGCGGTCCCCGGTGACCACCACCAGGTTGCGCACGTCCCGCTGCACCGCTGCGTCCAGCACCCGCTCGCGGTCGGCGGCGTAGCCGTCCCAGGGGTCCATCCACACGCTGGCGCCCTCGCCGGGCGTGTTGTCGGTCTGGGTCATGGGCGACTGGTTGCCCAGGATCTGCCAGCGCGCCGGCGAGCCGCTGAAGCCGTCGAGCAGCCACTTTCGCTGCCGCTCGCCCAGGATGGAGCGGTTTCGGTCGAACCTGGCGTCGCAGTCGTCCTCCAACCGCCCGCTGCAGGCCTGGTCGTCGCGGTACTGGCGGGTGTCGAGCATGGTGAAGTCGGCCAGGCGCCCGTAGGAGATCCGGCGGTGCAGGCCCATGTCGGGCCCGACCGGCATGGAGGAGCGGCGCAGCGGCATGTTCTCGTAGTAGGCCTGGAAGGCGTCGGCGCGCCGCTGCAGGAACTCCGCGGACGGGTCGTCGTCCTGGGAGATCTCGTCGGCCCAGTTGTTGTCGACCTCGTGGTCGTCGGGCACGACCAGCCACGGGAAGCGCGCGTGGGCGTTCTGCAGGTGGACGTCGGACTTGTAGAGGGCGTAGCGCACCCGGTAGTGCTTCAGCTGCGTCGTCTCCACGAGGAGGTGGTCGGGGACGCTGCCGCGAAGGTCGCCCTCGATGGGGTACTCGTAGATGTAGTCGCCCAGGTGCAGCACCAGGTCGAGGTCCTCCTGGGCCATATGCTCATAGGCGGTGTAGTGGCCCTGGTCCCACTTCTGGCAGGAGGCGAAGGCGAAGGACAGCGACCCGGCCATCGACGACGCCGGGGGAGCGGTGCGGGTGGTTCCGATCGGGCTGACGTCGCCCATCGCGCGGAAGCGGTAGTAGTACTCCCGCCCCGAGGCCAGTCCGGTGATCTCGGGGTGCACGGAGTGGCCGAGTTCGGGGGAGGCCTCCGCGCTGCCCCGGTGGACGATCCGGCGGAACCTGGAGTCCAGCGCCACCTGGTACTCCACGGTGATGGGGCGGTCCGGCATGCCGCCCTTGCCGTCGGCGGCCAGCGGGTCGGGTGCGAGGCGGGTCCACAGCACGAACCCGTCCTCGGTCGGATCTCCGGAGGCGACGCCCAGGGTGAACGGGTAGTCGCGCTTCTTGTCGGCCGGTTCGGCGGAGGCGGTGGCGGAGAACAGGCCGGTCCCCAGCGCGACGGCGGCGGCCGAAGCCGTGCCGATGCCGAGGAAGCGGCGCCGCTCGACGCGGGTGCGGACGGATGCGGCGGAACGGATGCGTCTGGCGGTGAGGGACAAGGAAGACCTCCAGCAGGGTCGTGCCGCGGACGGCGATGCGTCCGCGATCGATCGTCCGGTCCCGTCATGGCCGCAGAACGAGGCTATGGTCACCCTGAGGTGAAGTCTCGATGACACACCGTTGCGGTCACGTTCCGGCGTAGATCCGGAGAACCAACTCCTGGATGTGGGGTTTGCGCAGCGTGATGGCGGCGACCGGGTCTCGGGCGGCGACCTCGGCGACGACGGTCGCCGGATTCCCACTCAGCTCGAGCCGCTTGCGGCCTTCGACAGCGGCCGTTACCGCGCCGTCCACCTCGATGGGCGCGCCCCCGTTCAGGGCCACCACCAGGGTGCGCGGCAGTGGGGGCGGCCGCGTGCGGTCCGGCCAGGTCGTCGTCGAAGGCCGGTCGGCCCTCGTCGATCACCGTCGCCCGGCGGAACAGCCGCCCTGCGCGGGCAGGTTCGGAACGCCGGAGCCGGGGGGCGTCAGCGGAAACGGGCGGAGGCAGCGCGGCGGAATGAGAACGCCCCCGGCAGGGAGGTGTCGGGGGCCGGTGGCGGGCGGGGCGGGGTCAGAGGGAGCCGAGCTCGGCGACGAAGGCGGCCCATTCGTGGTGGGGGAAGGTGAGGTGGCCGTGGTCGGGGTGCTGGGTGTCTCTTACTTGAGCGGTGAGGTCGTCGGCGCGGCACTCGACGCAGTCGCCGGAGGCGTGGCTGTAGGTCGACTTAGCCCATTCGGTATTCATGTTCCATCTCCTTGATCAAAATCCGGCTACGGGACGGATCATAGGCAAAAGCGCTGAGGGTGCCCCATAGCGCCCCCAGGCGATGAACCTCGGCCGCGTCATCGATGAGCACACCGCCGCTGACATGTTCCGCATAGGCCATCGGCAACCTGTCGTGGAACGAGAACAACCGGAAGTGTCCGGCAAGCCCGGCGTGAGTCCCTGCCCCTGCTGGGAGGATTTGGACGCGGATGCGGCCGGACTCCGTCAATTGCAGTACGTGGGCGAGCTGCTCCGCCATCGTCTCCGCGCCGCCGACCGCAGTCCTGAGCACATGGTCCGGAACGACGTACTCCAGTGACGCCGACAGAGCACCGAGGCGGCTGCAGCGCGCGGCGACGACGCCTCTCGTGTCTTCGCCGGGGCGCCCGTCGTGGAAGAGCGCGCCGGCGTAAGCCGGGATCTGGAGTATGCCGGGCAGCACCATGGCGTTGAACTGCTTGATGTTCGCGGCTCTGGCCTCGCACTCGGTCGCCTGACGAGACCACGTCGGGTCGCTGCTGCGAGCCTGCGTCCTGGTCCATCGGTCGATCAAGGTGCCGTTCGCGTTGTAAAGATCGTCCAATGCTTGGGCCGTCGGCCTCTGGCAGACGCGTTCGCCCCGTTCGAGCTTTCCGAGGAGAGAAGCGCTCTGACCAATGGCGGGAGCAGCTTGGTCAAGAGTAAGTCCGGACCGGTTTCGCTGGTCCCGGAGATGCCTTCCGAATTCCTCCCACATGCTTCGATGATGCCACCCCTCCAGTACTTCTGCGCACTCTTCCGCACAACACTTCCCAAGATTGTGCGGACGTTCATGCAGGTATTAGGGGTTCGGAGACACTGGCGGTACAGAAACGAAGCCGTGCGCACCACCGGGAGTCTCCATGGCATCCGACGACTACTCCGACTTCCCCATAGAAATACAAATCCGACTCATCGACCTCAACCGGGTCAATTCCGTGTACCGGGTCTGGGCATCCAGGAATGACGACGGCAGTTTCGGCGCCTACTACGCGAGTCTTCGGCCCCGTCTCAACCGCTGTGGCAGCGGATTCGCCCCCACGCTCGGTGCCGGCTCCCACATCCGGATGGAGCGCCTGCTGAACCGCCCGCCCGGCCGCGTCCCGCCGCCGCGTATGCCCCACTCGGAGTGAGCCGCCATGGAACCCGATCCGCAGACGGGCCACTCCGGCGGACTCCGGTCGCGCACCTGGGACTGCCGCCTGTGCACCCTGACCAACGAGCAGCGGAACGACATCTGCGGCTACTGCGGCAACCCGCGGGCCGCCAACCACACGCTGCCCCCGCTCCCGTGGCGCCCGCGGCTACCGCAGCGGACGCAGGTCCCGCAGCCGCCGCCTCTCCCGCCGCACCGACGCCGCCGCCCGCGCCCGCCCCGCGTGCGTCCCTACGTCCTCGCGCTCACCCGCCTCGGTGCCACAGAGGAGAAGTGACGAGCGGACCGAAATCCCGGCCGCGCGGCCCGCTCCGTCGGCGACCGCGGTGCCGCGTGGCCGGATTCGGATACGCGGCGCCGCGGAGTGCTGACACCCGGCACACTGGGGCGAGGGGATCCGAGAAACGCGGGTACAGGCTTGGAACCGGTGACCACGATGAGCGACGAAGCGAATGCGCCCGGCGACACCGCCGTCGAATCCAATGGGGCGGGCGGCGCCGTATCGGCGCGCGGCCGGGCCACTCGGGCGCGATTACTGGCCGGGGCCCGCGCCGCGATCCTGGAGGGCGACGGAACGTTGGAGGTGGCCGCCGTCGCCCGGCGAGCCGGGGTCTCGGCGGGGCTGCTCTACCGCTACTTCGCCGGCAAGGACGGCCTCGTGGCCGCCGTGGTCGACGACTTCTACGACGGCTACGACTTCGAGGTCTTCACCACCCGCCTCGACGGCGCGCTGAGCTGGCCCGAGCGCGAGCACGCGCGCCTGCGCCGCGAGATCGACTTCCTGTGCGACGCCCCGCTGGGCCGGATGGTCATCGGCCGGCGGCTGTGCGAGCCCGCCGCCGCCCAGACCGACGCCCAGCGTCTGGCGCGCCAGATCGACCTCGCCGCGCGCAGCATCGCCAAGGCCCAGCGCGAGGGCGAGCTGGACGGCTCGTTCTCACCCCGCTTCGCCGCGGCCGCCACCTTGGGCGCCTTCCGCGAGCTGATGGCCGAGGCGCTCAGCGGCGACGCCGATCCGCCGCGCGCCGAGCTGCTGGAAGCCATGTGGCGGGTGGGCTCCAGTCTTCTGCTTCACTCACCCGCCAGCGAGAGCAGCTCGTCGAGGTAGCAGGCGGCCTCGTGCAGCGACCGGTCGGGGTCGCCCGCCCGGACGGCCTCGGCCAGCCCTTTGTGGTCGATGCCGCGGTGGTCGATCTGGCCGTTGTCGTCGGGGATGCCGTAGGCCGTGTGGGCGATGCTGTCGTAGACGGCCTGGGAGATGTCGTCGTAGAGGTCGGTCAGCAGCGGGTTGTGCGTGGCGTTGACGATCGTGCGGTGGAAGGAGAAGTCGGCCTCGACGAACGCGGCCATGTCGCCCTCCCGCCACGCGGCGTCGCGCAGCGCGATGGCGTGGTCGATGTCGGCCAGGTCCTTGTCGGTGTGGCGCAGCGCGGCCAGGCGCGCCGCCTCCATCTCCAGGGCCCGCCGCACCTCCAGGTTCTCCCTGAGCCGGGAGCGCTCCAGCCGGCGGCGCAGCGCTCCGCCCAGTTCGCTGGAGGCGCGTACGAACGTCCCGGCGCCCTGGCGGATCTCCAGCAGCCCTGCGTGGGCCAGCGCGCGGACCGCCTCTCTGACGGTGTTGCGCCCCACCTCCAGCTGATCGGAGAGCTCGGACTCGGTGGGGATGCGGTCGCCGATGCCCCACTCGCCGGAGTCGATCTGGGCGCGCAGTTGACTGATGACCTGATCGACAAGGCCAGTGCGGCGCGTCGAAGCGAGAGGCACGCGTTACCTCCTACAGGTGGCGGCCATGAGCGGAATGGCCGGTCGGGTGTGCGGGCGGTTAGGGCGGAGCTTAGATCAGATCGGGCTCAGAGGCGGTACCGGCGCCGAATGCGTTACGGTCATGATGTAGATCCTGTGATCCCATCTCTTCCTTCAGGGGGACAGCGTGAGGGGCGCCTCCACCGACACCGCAGTGCCGTCCGCGGGCGGCGGCGGGCCCGGGAACGCCGGACGGCGGCCCCGGCATGTCGTGTGGCTGCTGGTCCTGGGCGTCGCGCTGGCCGCGCTGAACCTGCGCACCGCCATCACCAGCGTCGGGCCGCTGCTCACCGAGGTGAGCGACGGGCTGCAGATGTCGGCGGTGCTGGCGGGAGTGCTGACCACGCTGCCGGTGCTGTGCTTCGCGCTGTTCGGGTCGCTGACACCCATGCTCATCCGCACGGTGGGCGAGCACCGGCTGCTGGCGGCCGCACTGCTGGCGCTGACGCTGGGGCTGAGCACGCGTCCGCTGGTCGAGCACCCGCTGCCCTTCCTCGCGCTGAGCGCCGTGGCGCTGTCGGGCGGCGCGGTCGGCAACGTGCTGCTGCCCACTCTGGTCAAGCAGCACTTCCCTGACCGCGTGGGCGCGATGACCACGGTCTACACCACCTTCCTGGCGCTGGGTACGACCATGGCGGCCGCCGCCACCGTACCCGTCGAGCAGGCCGGCGGGAGCTGGCGACTGGCGCTGGGCTTCTACGGGGCCTTCGGCCTGATGGCGCTGATTCCGTGGCTGGTGCTGCTGCGCCACGAGCCGCCGCGGGGTTCGGGCTCGGCGCCGGTGGCGCTGGGCCGGGTGCTGCGCACGTCCATGGGATGGCAGAGCGTGCTGTTCTTCGGCACCCAGTCGGCGGTCGCCTACATCATGTTCGGCTGGTACGCCGAAATGCTGCGCGACCAGGGCATGGGCGCCGCCGAGGCCGGCCTGATGCTGTCCTACCTGACGGCGCTGGCGGTGCCCATGTCGCTGGTGCTGCCGGGGCTGATGGCGCGCGTGCGCGACCACCGCGGCTTCGTCTCGGTCTTCTTCGCCTGCTACGCCGCCGGGGTGGCGGGGCTGTGGATCTCGCCGCTGCAGGGCACCTGGGTGTGGACCACGCTGATCGGTATCGGCATGGCCGCCTTCACGCTGGCGCTGACGTTCTTCGCGGTGCGTACCCGCACCTCCGGCGCCACGGCCGCGATGTCGGCCTCCACCCAGAGCATCGGCTATCTGATGGCCGGAGCCGGCCCCTTCCTGTTCGGCATGCTGCACGAACTCTCCGGCGGCTGGCACGCCCCGCTCGCCCTGGTGGTCGTCATGATCACCGCCAACTTCGCCTCCGGCCTCTTCCTCGGCCGCCCCCGGTACCTGGAGGACTCCCTGGAGCGGCACGGCTGAGCGCACTCGGCGCGAAGGCCTGCGCGGCGCCGCGTCCGGCGCGTGCAGGCGCCCCCGGGCGCCCGCACCGGGTCACCCGCCCGAGTCCGCGCCCGGCAGCCAGTCGACGTGGCCGACCAGGTACACCGAGCCGATGAAGGCGACGATGTCGATGAGGGAGTGGGCGGCGACCAGGGGCATCACGCGGCCGTAGCGGCGGTAGAACCAGCAGAACACCAGGCCCATGACGAGGTTGCCGAAGAACATGCCCACCCCTTGGTAGAGGTGGTAGACGGCGCGCAGCAGCGAGCCGACCAGGATCGCGCGCAGCGGCGACCACCCCAGCTGCTCCAGGCGCAGCAGCAGGTAGCCCACGACGATGACCTCTTCCAGCACGCCGTTCTTGACGGCCTGCAGGAGCAGCACCGGTATCGCCCACCAGTGGTCGTTGAGGGAGCTGGGCGCGACGGTCACCGACAGGCCCAACTGGTAGGAGACCAGGTAGACCACCAGCCCTCCGGCGCCGATGAGCGCGGCCAGCGCGGCGCCGCCGAGCAGGTCGCGGCCGGGGCGGGTGAGGTCGAAGCCGATCGTGCGCGCCGACTCCCGGCTGCGGTGCAGCAGGTAGACGACCAGGGCCACCGGAGCCATCGCGAACACCAGTGAGGCGATCTGGCGCGAGAGGTCCAGCCACGGCCGCTCGGCGGCCGCCTGCGACCCGATCAGGCTGGCGGTCTGCTCCGACAGCGACTCCGGCGCCGTCAGCGAGCCGACGAAGGAGATCACCGCCGCCGCGGCGGAGGCGAACAGCGACAGCGCCAGTACGACCAGGATCTCCCCGGCCAGCATCCGCGGTGTCAGCGGGGCGGCCGCGGGGAGCGAACCGGCGGCCCCGGTCCGCGGGGGCGGCGCCGCGCCATCGTCGTCGCCGGGCCGCCGGTCGTGCTCGTCGGAGGTGGGCTCGGGCATGGCCCCGATGATCGCACGGCGGGGTGCACACGCCCGCACCCAGGCCGCGGCGCAGGCCCGCGCATCCGAACGGAAGCACGCACACACGAGAACGGCCGGTCCCGGAGCGTGCGCGAGGCGCCGGGACCGGCCGGAGAGAAGCCGCCGGCCCCGCGGGTGACACGGTTCCGCGGGGCCGGCGGAGGCGACGGCGGCCCGCCGCGCCCCAGCCACGAAAGCGGGGCGGGCCGTCCGTCGGGGGACGAGGAGCCAGTATCAGTGAGCCGCTGAGAACTGGTCCTCTTCAGTGGAGCCGGAGAGAGCGGTCGTGGAGCCGTCGGGCGTGATCGCCGTGCTGACCAGGTCGAAGTAGCCGGTGCCGACCTCCCGCTGGTGGCGGGTGGCGGTGTAACCGCGCTCCTCGGCGGCGAACTCCGCCTCCTGCAGCTTGACGTAGGCGCTCATGCCGCTCTCGGCGTAGCCCTTGGCCAGGTCGAACATCGAGTTGTTCAGCGAGTGGAACCCGGCCAGGGTGATGAACTGGAACTTGTAGCCCATGTGAGCCAGTTCGCGCTGGAACTTGGCGATGGTGGCGTCGTCCAGGTGGCGGCGCCAGTTGAACGACGGCGAGCAGTTGTAGGCCAGCATCTGGTTGGGGTACTCGGCCCGGATGCGCTCGGCGAACTCGCGCGCCACCTCCAGGTCGGGCGTGGAGGTCTCCATCCACAGCAGGTCGGAGTAGGGCGCGTAGGCCAGCCCTCGGGCGACGCAGGCCTCCAGGCCGTTGCGGACCCGGTAGAAGCCCTCGGCGGTGCGCTCGCCGGTGATGAACGGAGCGTCCTGCTCGTCGACGTCGCTGGTGATCAGCGTCGCGGCCTGGGCGTCGGTGCGGGCGATGACCAGGGACGGGACGCCGGAGACGTCGGCGGCCAGGCGCGCGGCGTTGAGCGTGCGCACGTGCTGGCTGGTGGGGATGAGGACCTTGCCGCCCAGGTGGCCGCACTTCTTCTCGGAGGCGAGCTGGTCCTCCCAGTGCACGCCGGCCGCGCCCGCGGAGATCATGCCCTTCATCAGCTCGAAGGCGTTGAGGACGCCGCCGAAGCCGGCCTCGGCGTCGGCGACGATCGGCGCCATCCAGTGGGGCGCGTCCTCGTCGCCCTCGGACCAGGTGATCTCGTCGGCGCGCATGAGGGCGTTGTTGATGCGCCGCACGACCTGCGGCACCGAGTTGGCCGGGTAGAGGCTCTGGTCGGGGTAGGTCTCCCCGGCCTGGTTCGCGTCGGCGGCGACCTGCCAGCCGGAGAGGTAGATGGCCTTCAGGCCGGCGCGGACCTGCTGAACGGCCTGGTTGCCGGTGAGGGCGCCCAGCGTGTGGACGTACTCCTCGTTCTTCAGCAGCTCCCACAGCCGCTCCGCGCCGAGTCGGGCCAGCGTCTGCTCCTCGGTGACCGATCCGCGAAGCCGCACCACGTCCTCAGCGGAGTAGGTGCGCTGGACGTCGGCCCACCGCGGATTGGTCTCCCACTCGTGCCGGAGTGCCGCTGCAGCTTCCTGCTGACGACCGCTGATGCTCATGGTCTGTCACCGCCTTACGTGTTTCCCCTGGAAGTCGTGCCGGTCGGAGCGGGGCCTGACAGGCTCGGAAGCCTGTCGCGGCTATGTTCCCCGCCGGTAACTACGATTCTTCTGCAAAGTTCCAGGGTTTTTCGACCCCAATCGGGGTGAAGATCTGGAGATCTTTCCCTACCATGAACGCATGGCGTACTTCGGGACTGAAGAAATACCGTCTTTGCCAGGTGACCTGGATCTCGTCACCTTTGGTCAGAGACTGCGGCACCTGCGCCGCACACGCGGCTTTACCCTCTCCGACCTGGGCGAACGCGTCGGCCGCGCGCCCTCGCAGCTGTCGCTGCTGGAGAACGGCAAGCGCGAGCCCAAGCTCTCCCTGCTGACCGCGCTCTCCCAGACACTGGGCGTCTCGGTCGAGGAACTGCTCTCGCGCCAGCCCCCGAGCCGGCGCGCGCAGCTGGAGATCGCGGTGGAGGAGGCCCAGCGCGACCCCGTCTACCAGTCGCTGAACCTGCCCCACCTCAAGGTCGGCAAGCGCGTGCCCAACGACGTGCTCGAGCACATCGTCGGCCTCTACGACGAGCTCAAGCGGCGCAGCGTCAAGCCCACCGCCACCCCCGAGGAGGCGCGGCGGGCCAACGCCGACCTGCGCCGGCAGATGCGCGAGCGCGGCAACTACTTCGAGCACATCGAGAAGGTCGCCCAGGAGACCCTGGACGCGGTGGGCTACAGCAGCGGCGCGCTCTCCCAGGGCCAGATCCTGTCGATGGTGACCCACCACGGCTTCACCCTGCGCTACGTGCAGGACCTGCCGCGCTCGGTGCGCTCGATCACCGACACCCGCAACCGGCGCCTCTACCTCAAGCGGGAGTCGCTGGGCATGCACAGCCCGCGCACGATCCTGCTGCAGACCCTGGGCAACTTCGTTCTCGGCCACGGCCAGCCGCGCGACTTCGCCGACTTCCTGCGCCAGCGGGTGGAGGCCAACTACTTCGCGGCCGCCGTGCTCATCCCCGAGTCCAGCGCGGTGCCCTACCTCCAGGAGGCCAAGAAGGCGCACGACCTGTCGGTGGAGGACCTGCGCGACGTGTTCTCGGTCTCCTACGAGATGGCGGCGCACCGGTTCACCAACCTGGCCAACCGCCACCTGGGCCTCGTCTGCCACTTCATCCGCAACGACGAGACCGGGATCATCTACAAGGCCTACGAGAACGACGGGCTGATCTTCCCCACCGACGACACCGGCGCGATCGAGGGCCAGCGGATGTGCCGCTACTGGTCGGGCCGCCAGGTCTTCGCCTCGCCCGACCGGTACTCGATCTACTACCAGTACACCGACAAGCCCAACGGCACCCACTTCTGCGTGGCCCACGTCGACCCCAGCCGCGAGAAGAACTTCGCCATCACGCTGGGCGTGCCCTACAAGGAGTCGCGCTGGTTCCGCGGGCGCGAGACCACCAACCGCACCCAGTCCGACTGCCCCACCGGCGAATGCTGTGTGCGCCCGCCGGCGGACCTGGCGGCGCGCTGGGAGGGCCAGGTCTGGCCGTCGGCGCGCGCCCACTCCCACGTGCTCTCGGCGCTGCCGTCGGGCACCTTCCCCGGAGTGGACGAGACCGACGTCTACACCTTCCTGGAGCACCACGCCGAGGAGTAGCCCCCGGCCGCGCCGATGTACGCCGCCGCGCCCCGGACCCGCCCTGCGGGTCCGGGGCCGCGTCGTGTCCGGGCGCGGTCGTGCCGCGGTGACCGCCGCGGCCCGGCACCCCGGGGCGCGCAGCCGGTGAAGGGCGGTGCGGGGGAGCGTGCTTTCCCGCCTTCGAACCCTCGTGTTACCGTTGGTAACACCTGCGGGGACGACCGCCGGTGCCGGGCCCCGATCCGACCAGCCGCTTCCCTCCCGCTGCGGCCCCGCGCGGCCCAGGCCGCCCGCCGAAGGACGAGTTAGGACGAGTGCAGATGAGCGAGACCGCCGACACCCCCGCCTCCGGGTTCAGCCTCGAACTCGACGAGGACATCCGCGACGTTCGCGACTGGGCGCACGGGTTCGCCCGCGACTTCATCCGCCCGGCCGCGGCCGAGTGGGACGAGCGCGAGGAGACGCCCTGGCCGATCCTGCAGGAGGCCTCCAAGATCGGGCTGTACTCGCTGGACTTCTTCGCCAACCAGTGGCTTGAGCCCAGCGGCGTGGGCATCCCCGTCGCCTTCGAGGAGCTCTACTGGGGCGACCCCGGGATCGCGCTGTCCATCACGGGCACCGCCCTGGCCGCGGTGGCCGTGGCCGGCAACGGCACCCAGGAGCAGCTCTTCGAGTGGACGCCGCAGATGTTCGGCAGTCCCGACGACATCAAGCTCGGCGCCTTCTGCTCCTCCGAGCCCGACGCCGGCAGCGACGTCAGCGCCATCCGCACCCGCGCGGTCTACGACGAGGCCAAGGACGAGTGGGTGCTCAACGGCACCAAGACCTGGGCCACCAACGGCGGCATCGCCGACGTCCACGTGGTCGTGGCCTCCGTCGAGCCCGAACTGGGCTCGCGCGGCCAGGCCACCTTCGTCGTCCCGCCCGGCACCCCCGGGCTCTCCCAGGGCCAGAAGTTCTCCAAGCACGGCATCCGCGCCTCCCACACCGCCGAGGTCGTCCTCGACGACGTGCGCGTGCCCGGCAGGTGCCTGCTGGGCGGCAAGGAGCGCCTCGACGAGCGGCTGGCCCGCGCCCGCGAGGGCCGCAAGTCCAAGGGCCAGGCCGCGATGAAGACCTTCGAGGCCTCGCGCCCCAGCGTCGGCGCCATGGCCGTCGGCTGCGCCCGCGCCGCCTACGAGTACGCCCGCGACTACGCCGTCCAGCGCGAGCAGTTCGGCAAGCCCCTGGCCGAGAACCAGTCCGTGGCCTTCACGCTGGCCGACATGGCCACCCGCATCGACGCCGCCCGGCTGCTGGTGTGGCGCGCCGCCTGGATGGCGCGCAACGACAAGGAGTTCGCCCAGGCCGAGGGTTCGATGAGCAAGCTCTACGCCAGCGAGACCGCCACCTGGGTCACCCAGAACGCCATCCGCATCCTCGGCGGCAACGGCTACACCCGCGAGTACCCCGTCGAGCGCTGGCACCGCGACGCCACCATCTTCACCATCTTCGAGGGCGCCAGCGAGATCCAGCGCCTGATCATCGGCCGCGCGGTCACCGGCCTGCCGGTGCGGTGACGTTTCGGCGGTCCCGACTGTGCGAAGCGAGCACGCAGCACCCGGACTACGGCGCCGCGCCCGTCCCGTCCCGTCCCGCGCCGGGACGGGCGCGGCGCCGCTTCGCGTTTCGGGGCGGCCGAGCACGGCCGCCGACCGGTCCCGCTCCGGGAGGGCCCCGTCCGGGGCCGTCAGCGCGAGCCGTGTGCGGGCCGGGTGCTCCGGCCTGGGCTGCGGAACAGCGCCGGGCGCTTCGGTCCCGTGCTCGCGGGACGGGGCGGGGTTACGGGCGATCGTGATCGCGGTCGCTGAAGGCGCACCGACCGGGGACGGCCGGTGCCGGCATCGGCGCGGAATGGCGCACCCGGGCGGTACCGCCGACGGGTGCCGTTCCGGGGCCCCGGTTGCGGTCATCCGCTTTCCGGACCTCTTACAGTGTGAGCGTGATCCCGGATTTTCCGCTGGTCGCGAGGGGGTATATCCGCAGGGTGGTTTTCTCCTCACGTTAGGTGACACGGAAATGGATGGCGCGACCCCCGAACTGTCCAGCGAGACGATCCGCCCCGACGACCCCCGGTATCCGGCCCTGAGCCGCGGCTTCAACCAGCGGTGGATCGCCAGGCCCGACTACGTGCGGATGGTGTATTCCTCCGACGACGCGGTGAAGGCGCTCCAGCGGGCGCTGGACGAGCGCAAGGACGAGTCCGGCCGCATCACGGTCCGCTCCGGCGGGCACTGCTACGAGGACTTCGTGTGCGGCGACGACGTCCGGGTGATCTTCGATACCAGCCCGATGCACGAGGTGTACTGGGACGGCGACGTCGAGGCCTACTGCGTGGAGGCCGGGGCCACCAACTGGCACGTCTACAGCCACCTCTATCCCACCGCGGGGGTGACCCTGCCCGGCGGTTCCTGCTACTCGGTCGGGATCGGCGGGCACGTGCCCGGCGGCGGGTTCGGCCTGCTGTCTCGGCAGCACGGGCTCACCGTGGACTACCTCTACGGCGTCGAGGTCGTGGTGGCCGACCGCGACCGGATGGCCCGGCGCATCCGGGCGACCGCCGACGACAAGGACGAGGACCACCGCAAGCTGCTGTGGGCCCACACCGGGGGAGGCGGCGGAAACTTCGGGATCCTCACCAAGCTGTGGTTCCGCGATCTGCCCCACCCTCCCACGTTCGTGCGGCTGTGCGGCCGCGCCTGGAAGTGGGCGGACTTCAACCAGACCGAGTTCCGCAAGCTGCTCAAGGCCTACGGCGAGTACTTTCGGGACAACCAGGACCCCGCGACGCACAGCGGTCGGCTCTTCGCTCTGCTCAAGCTCAACCACCGCAGCAACGGCGAGATCCTGCTCACCGCCCAGGTCGACTGCGAGAGCCCCGACCACAACGACCCCGGAAAGCTCGCCATGGACGAGTTCCTGAGGGCGGTCGACGGTGCGATCACGCCCGAGTCGAAGGAGCAGAAGAGCGGCACCGGCGACCACCCGGCCGTCAAGGGGGCGAAAGCGCCGCGGGTCATGCCCTGGCTCACCGCGACTCAGGCGCTGAACTCGTCGGGTGAGAACAGCCGCGGAAAGTACAAGTCGGCCTGCATCCGCAAGCCCTTCAACGACGAGCAGATCGACGCGATGTGGGCCTGCCTGGGCAACGGCGGCGACTACGACGAGTACCACAACCCCCGTGCGGTGATCCAGATCGACAGCTACGGCGGCCGGATCAACCAGGTCGCGCCCGCGGCCACCGCCGTCGCGCAGCGCGACTCGATCCTGAAGATGCAGTACCAGGTGTACTGGACCACGGGTGATCCCGAAGAGTCCACCCACATCAGGTGGATCCGCGACACCTACGCCGCGACCTTCGCCGAGACGAACGGGGTGCCCGAGATCGGCGGCGACGACGCCGTAACCGACGGCTGTTACATCAACTATCCTGATGCCGATCTCGCCGACGACGACTGGAACTACTCCGAACAGACGTGGGCGCAGCTGTACTACAAGGACGCCTATCCCGGGTTGCGCAAGGTCAAGACGCGCTGGGACCCGCACAACGTGTTCCGGCACCGCCAGTCGATCGAGCCCCTGCCCGACGACGCGACCTGATCCCGCAGCAGCCGAACGCGCGCCGGGCCGGCCGCACCACCGCGGTCGGCCCGCTCGGGCGGTCCATCCGGTACGAAGCGCATACCCGGGTGCCCATGTCCTGCCGACGCGTGCAGGGCCGGTGGGCGGGGCGGTGTTCCCGTGTTTCACCGGTCGCTCCCGGATGGGCGCCGGAGGGCGTGCCGACGCTCGACGGGTGTGTATGCCGAGCGATGCGGGGTGAGCGAGGCGGGGCCGGGCTCCGGCCCTACGTGCCGCCGCTCAGCCCGAGCGCGTCGAGGTCGAGGCGTTCCGCTCGGCGGGCGAGCAGGTACAGGGGGACCCCCTCGCGCTGCCGCTTGCGTACCAGCGTGAATCCCTGCCGTTCGTAGTAGCGCGCGAGATCGGGGGAGAAGCAGCCGAGCCTGACCCAGGCTCGGCCGTGCCGTGCCGTATGGTCGACCGCCCACGCTGTGATGAGCGTTCCGGGCCTGTGCCGGCGGTAGGCGGGGTCGGTCACCGTCGTGAACAGGTACAGGGAGGGGGCGGCCGTCTCCTCCGGTGTCCAGTCCCCAGGCGGCGCCTGGGGCAGGACCGTGGTGCACCCGGCGATGCGCCCGCCGGCTTGGAGAACCCACATGGCGCCGCTCGCGGCCTGCCCGGCCAGATCCCCGACGTTCTCCCGCCACGACGGGAGGCCGCGTTCCTCCATCCAGTCGCAGCGCGCGTGGATCATCGCCGCGACGGCGTCGGGGTCGCCGCCGGTGGCGGGGCGCATGGTGAACACAGGGCCGTCCTCTCGGTGGCCGAGAGCCGCTGGGGCCCTCGTGTGCAGTGCCGGCGCGTTCGCGGAGTTCCGCTCCGCCCCGCCCGGCGCTACGGATCCTCGGCGGGGGCGGAGCGGCGGGGCAGGCGCATGGTCAGCAGCCGCGCCCGCGGGGCCAGCCGGCCGGCGAGCCCGAAGACCGCCTCGGTGCGGCTGCTGTCCTCATCCAGCACGGAGAAGAGGTTGACGCCGAGGTAGTAGGTGATGGCGCCGTGGGCGACCTCACGCGCGGGCAGCAGCCGCCCGAGTGGGGAGCCGCCGACGACGCGCTCCCAGTGCTCCTCGACGAACGCGATCCAGGGGTCGGCGCGTGTGTTGATCTCCGCGCGCAGTTCCGGCTTGGTGACCGCGGCGGCCGCCAGCTCGGAGAACTCGGCCATGTAGCCGTGCCGCAAGTCGGTGCGGTAGATCTCGATCGCCGCCTCGACCAGCTCCTCCAGGGTCGTGGCGCGGGCCGCCAGGGGCCTGTACATCGCCATCCGGTCCGCGGAGGAGCGGTCCAGGGCGGCGAAGAGGAGCTGGTCGACCCCGCCGAAGTGGTAGAAGACGAGCGCCGAGTTCACCCCGGCGGCCCCCGCGATGGTGCGCGCCGATGCGCCCGCGTAGCCCTCGTCCCTCAGCACCCGGCCGGCCGCGGCGACCAGCCGTTCGCGGGTCTCTTCGCTGGATCGGCGTGTGTGCGCCCCGCCTCGTGCCACGGTCCTCCTCGTTCGCGTCCGTCCGACGTCCGGTTCCGGTCGGCCCTTCCCCCACCGGGCTCCTTCAGCATACGGTTTAATCACTCGATTAAAACGAGCGATGAATAGACGAGCCGAAGGAGGCGGGATGACCGGAGACGCCGACCCCGACGGACCACCCCCGGAGCCGCCTGAGGAGCAGCGGCCCGGCCCGTGGACGACCGAGCGTGCCCGGTTGCTGCTCGGGGGCCCGCTGCTCGCGCAACCCCATGCAGCTCTCCGTCGTGGTCGGCTACCTCGGCTGCGCCGCGCTGTTCGCCGACGCGCGGCTGCTGCTGGGCTCGGTCGCCGCGGCCGCCTACGCGGCGGGGCTGGCCGCGTGGCACGAAGGCGAGCAGCTCCGCCGCGCGCACGGCACGCGCTGGCTCGCCTACCGCTCGGCCGTGCGCGCATGGCTTCCCCGGTCCCACCCCTGGCCGGGCCGCACGCCGGCCACGCTGTACCTCGCCCAGAGCTGCTCCATGTGCGCGGGACTGGGCGGGTGGCTCGCCGCCCGCGAGCCGGTGGCGCTGCGCCTGCTGCCCGCCGAGACGCACCCCGGTCGGCCGCGCCGGCCCACCTACGAGAGCGCCGCGGGGGTGCGCGCGAGCGGCGTGGCCGCTCTGGCCCGGGCCATGGAGCACATCCACCTGGGCTGGGCGCTGTGCGGCTGGGTGATCGGCCTTCCGGGGGTGGCCGGCTTCGCCCAGCTCGCGGCGGACGCCTTCGGCGCGGGTCCGAGGAGCCTGCCGGAGCCCGCCGGGCCTGTGATCCGCGATCGTGAGAATCGGTAGTGGAGCGCCCGGCCACGTCATACGATGTGGGCGTTTCACCCCCCGCGAACGCTAAGAAGGCGGCGTCGATGAGCGCGACAGACGGAACGACCGACCCCGGATCCGACGGCACATTCCCGCCCGACCTCGATATGAGCCAGCCCACCATCGCCCGGGTATACGACGCCATCCTCGGCGGCAAGGACAACTTCCAGGTCGACCGCGACGCCGCCGTCGTGTGGGCCGAGCAGGTGCCCAACGTGCGCGGCGCCGCACTGGACAACCGCGCCGGGCTGATCCGCGGCGTGCAGTACCTCGCCCGCCGGGGCATCGACCAGTTCCTCGACATCGGCAGCGGCCTGCCCACCGAGAAGAACACCCACGAGGTCGCCCAGGAGATCAACCCCGAGGCGCGGGTGGTCTACGTCGACAACGACCCCATCGTGCTCGCGCACGGCCGCGCGCTGCTGGCCGAGAACGACTCGACCACCGTGGTCACCGCGGACTTCTTCCGGCCCCAGGAGATCCTGAACCACCCCGACGTGGCGGAGATGCTCGACTTCGACCGCCCGATCGCCCTGATGATCGTCGGGCTGTTCATGCACTTCAGCGACGCCGACGACCCCCGAGGCAAGGTCGCCGAGCTGATGGATGCCATGCCGGGGGGCAGCTACCTGTTCATCACCGACTTCGCCGACACCGGCGAGGAAGTCCAGAGGGCCATCGAGCGCGCGGGGCTGGAGACACTGGGCAACGGCTGGGTCCGGACCCCCGCGGAGATCCGCCGGCACTTCGTCGGCTACCCGCTCGTCGAGCCGGGCCTGCGTTTCCACTCGCGCTGGTACCCCGAGGACCCCGACCGCCCGGTGCCCGAGGTCGAGGAGCTGGAACCCCACCAGCGCATCATGATGGGCGGCATCGCCCGCAAGGACTGACGGCGCGAGCACGCGGGGCGCGCCGTGGACCGTTGGGGAGGCGCGCCGCCCGACCCGGCGGGCCGCGGGGAGCCGCCGGTCGCCGCTCGTGCGGGCGGGCGGGGCCCCGCCCTGGGCCTGCGCAGCGGGCGGCCGGACGCTAACGTCTGACGGGTGGCTTCCCAACCCGCACCGCAGACCGCCGCTTCAGGCCGCGGCCGCAGCCCCGCGCGCCGCCGCGCCATCCTCGACGCCGCCGACAGCGTCATCCAGCGCGACGGACCCGACGCCTCGATGTCGGCCATCGCCGCCGAGGCGGGTATCAGCAAGCCGATCCTCTACCGCCATTTCGGCGACAAGAGCGGCCTGTACCGCGCTCTGGCCCAGCGCCACGTCGACCCCCTGATGGAACGCGTCCGCGGGGAGTTGCACGCCGGGTCCTCGCTGCGCGTGCGCACCCGCGCGACCGTGGGCGCCTACCTGGGCATGATCCGCGGCAACCTGAACCTGTACCGGTTCCTCATGGACCGCGCCACCTCCGAGGACCCGCGTACCCGCGGCGACCTGGGCATGATGGTGCGCCGCCTCGGCGAGGAGCTGGCCGGGGTGCTGCGCGACGACCTGCGCGTCGCCGACCCCGTGCGGGCCCAGATCACCGCCCACGCGGTGGTGGGCATGGTCCAGGCGGCGGGGGAGTGGTGGCTGGAGCATCCCGAGGTCGCTGCGGAGACGGTCATCGACGACCTGACCTCGGCCGTCGTCGGCGCGATCACCGGTCCCCGGCCGGCGCAGGAACCCGGGGCGGAGAAAAGCGTTTGACCCGAAGGACGTGCCGGGCGCCAGAATCGGGGCCGACCGGCCGCACCCGCGCCGGTCGGCCCCGGGCGCGCCGCGGACCCCCCGGGGCATCGACGACCCGTACCGCCCCACTCGGGCGTGGAACGAGGACCCCCATGCGCACACGCATCATCGGAACCGGAGCGGCCCGGCGCGAGGTCAGCTCGATCTGCCTGGGCGCCCTGCCGTTCGGAACCAGTGTCGGCGAGGACGACGCCTACGCCATCCTGGACCGCTTCGTCGAGGCCGGCGGCACCTTCATCGACACCGCCGACGCCTACTCCTTCTGGGTGGACGGCGGACGCGGCGGCGAGAGCGAGGAGGTGCTGGGCCGCTGGCTGGCTGCCCGGGACGCCGACGTGGTGGTCGCCAGCAAGCTCGGCGCCCGGCCCACCGAGGCCGGAGCGGGGCTGGAGGCCGCCGAAGGGCTGTCGGTGCGAGCCGTGCGCGAAGCCGCTTCCGGCATTCTGGAACGGCTGGGCCGCAGCCGCGTCGACCTGCTCTACACCCACCTGGAGGACCGGTCGGTGCCGCTGGAGGAGACGATGTCGGCCCTGGCCGACCTGGTCGAGGAGGGCGCGGTCGGCCTCCTGGGCGCCAGCAACCACGCCGCCTGGCGGCTGGAGCGCGCCCGCGCGGCGGCCGCCGCCGGCGGCCGCGCCGGATACGAGGTCCTGCAGTACCGCTACAGCTACCTGCAGCCCCGCTTCGACGTTCCCCTGCCGGAGAGCGGGCACGTGCACGCCGGCCCCGAGCTGCTGGACTTCGCCAAGTCCAACGGGCACACGATGCTGGCCTACTCGCCGCTGCTCTCGGGCGCCTACACCCGGCCCGACAAGGCGCTGCCGGCGGCCTACGACCATCCCGGCACCGCGCGCCGGCTGGCGGCGCTCGACGAGGTCGCAGAGGAGACCGGGGCCACCCGCAACCAGGTGGTGGTGGCCTGGCTGCAAGGGCTGGACCAGCCCGTCATCCCGCTGGTCGGGGCCAGCTCGGTGGCCCAGCTGGACGAGGTGCTGGAGGCCGACGACCTGAAGCTGACCGAGGACCAGCGCGCCCGCCTGGACGCGGCCCGCTGAGGTCGCGCGCCGGCGCAGTGCGCGGTCGGAAGAACGACGCCTTCTATGCCTTGACAGAAATATTCCTATAGGTGCATATTTGGTGCCATGGAAAGAGTGTTCGAGGTCCTGGCCGAGCCCAACCGGCGTCGGATCCTCGACGTGCTGCGCCGGGGCGAGCAGCCGGTCGGCGAGCTCGTCGACCGGCTGGGCGTCAGCCAGCCCGCGGTCTCCAAGCATCTGCGTACCCTGCGCGAGGCCGGCCTGGTCGAGTCGCGGTCCCAGGCCCAGCGCCGCCTCTACCGGCTGCGCACCGAGCCGCTGCGCGATTTGGACGCGTGGCTGGAGCCGTACCGGATGCTGTGGGAGTCCCGCCTCGACGACCTCGAACGCCATCTCTCCGCCATGGACGACGATCACCGGAACGAGGAGTCCGCTCGATCGCCCGACGGCGACTGAGGCGGGCGCACAGGGGGGTGCCGACGTGCACGCAAGCGACGACGCGCGAGACCCGCAAGCGGCGGGCGGAGCGAGCGGACAGCAGGAAGCGGACGAGGCCTACGGCAGGCTCGCGCCGACCGGGGACCGCTGGACGGTCCGCCTGGTGCGCCGCCTGCCGCATCCGCCGGAGAAGGTGTGGCGAGCCGTCACCGAGCCCGAGCACCTGGCCGCCTGGTTCCCCAGCAGCATCGAGGGTCCGCGCGAGGCGGGCGCCGAGCTGCGGTTCTACTTCGAGGGCGTGGACGAGCCGATGCACGGGCGGATGATCGCCTACGACCCGCCCCGGCTGCTGGAGTTCGACTGGGAGGGCGACGTCCTGCGCATCGAGCTGCGCCCCGACGGCGAAGGCACCGAACTCGTCTTCACCGACACCTTCGACGAGCTGGGCAAGGCCGCCCGCGACACCACCGGCTGGCACGTCTGCCTGGACGCCCTGGTCGCCCACCTGGAGGGCGAACCGCCGCAGATCGCCGGCCGGTTCCGGGAGCTGATGGACGCCTACATCGCCAGGTTCGGGCCCGAAGCCGGCACCATCGGCCCACCGGAGGGCGCCCTGCCGGAGTAGGGCCGGTGGGCGCGGGTGCGGCGCCGGGACGAGCTGCCGGGCGTCGGCGGCGGAGGCGGTGCCGAGGGTGGGCGCGCGGTGCCGCGTCGCCGCGCACCTGCACGGCACCGGTGACCGGCGCCGGGATCCCGTCCGCCGGCTCACCCGTCTAGGGTGTTGTGCGTGAGCAACGGCAAAGCGCCCACCAGCCACGACGTCGCCCGACTGGCCGGGGTTTCGCAGTCCACCGTCTCGCTGGTGTTCCGCGGGGCCGCCAGCGGGCGGGTCGGCGAGCGCACACAGCGGGCCGTGCTCGACGCCGCGCGCCGGCTCGGGTTCAGGCCCAACGCCGACGCCCGGCGACTGCGCGTGGGCGGACCGCGCATGGTGCTCATCGCCGTCCCCGACATCGTGAACCCCTTTTTCGCGCGGGTGTTCACCGGCGCGCGCGCCGCGGCCCGCGAGGCCGGGTACCAGGTGGTGCTCTCCGTCCAGCGCGACCTCGACTCGGTCGCCGCCGACGTGGCGGGCCAGCAGATCGACGCCGTGCTCGCGTGCTCCCTGCAGGACGGCGGCCGACCGCTGGAGGAGCCCGTCCCCGCCGTCGTGCTCGACGCCGAACCGCCGCAGGGGCAGGGCTCGGTCCGGTTCGACATCGCACCGGCCCTGACCGAGCTGGTCGACCTGCTGTACCGGCTCGGCCACCGCTCCATCGCCCATCTGAGATCCGAGGTGCGCACCGCCACCTTCCGCGAGCGGACCGAAGCGGTCGACGCGGCGTGCGCACAGCGCGGCATGCGCCGTGTGCACGCGGCCTCGGCCCTGGACCTCGACGGCGCGCGCGAGGCGGCGGGCGCGCTGCTGTCCTCGGCCGACTCCGGCGGCCGGCCCTCGTTCACCGCGGTGGTCTGCGACGACGACGTCCTGTCGGTCGGCGTCTACAAGGCCGCCCAGGCGCGCGGGCTGTCGGTTCCCCACGACCTGTCGGTCACCGGAATCGACAACGTCGACCTGGCCACCGCCGTCACGCCGGAGCTGACCACCGTCGACCTTCCCGGCGAGGAACTGGGCGCGACGGGCATGCGCCGGCTCATCGCCCGGCTGGAGCCGCGCGGCGGGGCGCCGGCGGAGGCGGCACCGGACCCGGGCCGACAGGACGGCGAATCCGCGGACGGCGCCGGCGGTGCCGACAGCGGGGTGGGCGTGCGGCTTCCCGCACGGCTGGTCATCCGCGGCTCTACGGCTCCGCCGGCCGATCCGGCGCCGCGCCGCTGACCTCGGCGGCCTCCGCCGCACCCCCGGTCGCCGCATCGCTGCTGACGCGCAGCGACAGCAGCGCCGCGGCCACCGTCACCGCGCCCGTCACGGCGAAGACGCCCAGCGCCCCCGCTGCGTCGGCGGCCACACCGGCGATCGCGGTACCCAGCGCGCTGCCGCACATGAACACCGAGATCAGCCAGGAGAACGCCTCGGTCGTCGTGCCCTGCGGCGCCAGTCGGCCCAGCAGCAGGAACGTGCAGGCCAGAGCGGGTGCCAGGAACAGGCCGGACAGTGCCGCCAGCGCAGTCATCAGCGCGAGACCGGGCAAGAGCAGCAGCGGCAGGTAGCACAGCGCCATCCCCGCCAGCAGCACGCGGAAGCGCCGCGCCGGGGGCAGCGGGACCCGGACGGTACCGTAGGTCAGGCCGCCGACGAGCGCGCCGAAGCCGTTGGCGCTGAGCAGGATCCCGGAGACGTCGCGCCCGGCGGTCTCCTCGGAATAGGCGACGGCGCCCACGGCGAGTGCGCCCAGCGCCGCCCCGACGAACACGAAGCACACCAGCACGCGGCGCACCTGCGGTTCCATCAGCGGCCCCAGCCAGTTCGCCTTGCGCGGGACCGGCTGCCACCGGCGCACCGGCCGCAGGGCGGCGAAGACCGCGGCGCCGACCACGGTGATCAGCGCGGTGGCGACCACGGCGTGCATCGGCAGGAACAGCGCCACCACCGCGCTCACCAGCAGGGGAGCGGCGACGAAGATGAGTTCCTGCAGTGCGGCGTCCAGCGAATAGGCGGTCTCGCGCTCCTTGTCTCCGGTCACGAGCGTGGGCCACACCGACCGCAGGCACGACTCCAGCGGCGGGGTCAGGGCCCCCGCGACCGCCGTCAGCGGCAGCGTCGCCGCCAGCGGCGCCCCCGGAGCGAGCGCCAGCGCCATGAAGGCGCCGGCCGAGGCCGCGCCGCTTGTGACGAGCACAAGCGGCTGGCCGTAGAAGTCGACGATCCTGCCCAGCACGGGCCCGCCCACCGCGGTACCGACGCCGTAGACCGCGATCAGCATGCCGACGACGCCGAAGTCCACGCCCTCGTGCCGGAACAGCAGCGTGAGCGCGAGGACCGCCATGCCGTTGGGCAGCCGGCCCGCGATGTTGGTCGCCAGAGCCGCGAAGACATGCGGCTTGCGGAGCAGGGCGAGATACGGCTGCAGCACGTGCGGTCCTTCGGTTGCAGGCGGGCGGCGGAGGGGCGCGGAAGTACTACGTAGTACTACCGTAGGCAGGTTGGCACACCCGTCGTGCGACCGGCAAGCGCGGGGGCGGGGTTCGATACCTCAGGAGCGGCGGGGATGCAGCGGGACCGGCCGGAGCGCCCCGTCACCACGGAAGCGGCCCCGCTCGGGCGGGGAGCGGCGGGGCGGCCGCGCGGGCGGCAGCTGCGGAGATGCGGCCGAGCCGGGTATTCCGAGGGGGCACCGGCTCCGGAGCGCCATGGTCGGGACGGGGGACGTGCGGTCGTGCGGCCGGTGAACGGACGGCCGGCCGGGGCAGGGGCGGGCAGACGGCGCGGGAGCGACCACGGTCGGCATGGGAGCGGCGGTACCGCCCCGACCGCTGCACGGTCACCGGCCCGCCGCCGTCCGCACCTGCTCAGGCGCTTCCAGCACCGCGGATCCGGGAGGCGATCCAGGCCCCGGTGCGCTCCAGCACCTTCCCGCCCGTCGGATCGTCTTCGTCGATGGTCAGGAGGTGGAAGACGTGCGGCATCGCGTCGTAGACGTCCACCTCCACGGTGCTTCCCGCAGCGTCGGCCGACTCGGCGAAGCGGAGGGTGTCGTCGCGCAGCGCCTCGGCACCTCCCACCGCCATGAGCAGGGGCGGCAGGCCTTCGAGCGACCCGTGGAGGGGCGACTGCGGCGCCTCGTCCGCCCGCGCGCCGCCCAGGTACCGGCCGATGAGGTCGGTGAGCATGGCGCGCTCGACGGCGTCGTGGGGCGGGTCCGCGTCGACGGAAGGGCTGGAGACGGTCATGTCGGTCATCGCGGAGAACGTCACCGCGCCCGCGGGCAGGGGCGTGTCCGAGTCCCGGATCGCGAGCAGGGCCGACAGTACGAGCGCGGCGCCGGACGACTCTCCGAGCAGGACGATTCGCTCGGCGGGCACGCCCTGGTCGAGTGCGGTGCGGTAGACGGTCAGCACGTCCTCCAGCGGCGCCGGGTACGGATGGTCGGGCGCCAGCCGGTAGTGCACGGACAGCACCGGACGTCCGACGGCCCGGCTGAAGCGGTGGGCGACGAGGTTGATCACCTTCGGCGTGCGATGCTCGAACCCGCCGCCGTGGACATAGATCACCACCCCTTCCGCAGCGGGTGCCGCCCCGGCTGCTGAGACCCGGACAGCGGGCAGGTCGGCCGCCTCGGGCAGCGCCGGCCCCAATTCGGCGTCGCCGGGCAGTGCGGGAGGAGCATCCAGCCTCGCCAACTGCGACGTGTACGCGGCGACGGCCGTGTCGGGGTCCGGTTCTGCGGTGATGTGGTTGACGTCCATGCTCCGGGTCTATCGGCCGCCGAAGGGTTCCGCAACGCGCTTCGCGGCCGTCCCGATTCCACCGCCTGATCGGCCTTCGCAGCCAACACGGCCGACCGGCTGCGGCTCGCGCAGCCCGGCACCGCGCTCACCGCAGCGGGACGGCGGCGGGGGCCGGGCTTCGCGAAGGTCGGCCCTGTCGGCGCGGGGTTGGACCAGACGAGGGCGGCGGAAGTCGAGGGTCGGGTGCCCGGCCCTCGTCGGCAGGGCGGGTATCCGTCGAGCCCGGCCCTCCGATGCGCCCGAACCGTCCGCGGCACCCGCCCCCGACCCCCGCCGCCCCGGGCCTCCGGCCCTACGCGTGTTCGCGCTCCTTTTCGGCTTCCGGTCTTGCGTCCTCTGCGCGCAGGCGCGCGAGCATGTCCGGCAGCGGGCCCTCGTGGACCACTGTCAGGCGGCGGGTGGCGCGGGTGATCGCTACGTAGAGGTCGCGGCCTCCCGAGGCCGAGGCGGCGAGGATGCAGGCGGGGTCGACGATGACGACCGCGTCGAACTCCAGGCCCTTGCTCTGGGTGGGGGTGAGCACGGCGACGGGGGAGTCCAGCGCCGACGGGTCCGCCCCCGCGGCGGCGTCCGGGAGGGTGGCGGCCACCTCGGCGTGGCGGGTCGCGGGGGTGATGACGGCCAGGCGGCCCTCGCCGATCGCCGCCAGATCGGCGGACACCAGCTCCGGCAGGCGCTCCGCCAGACCGCCGCCCGCCTTCTCCGGCTCCGGGGCGGCTTCGCCGACCGCGCCGCCACCGCCGACCCGCACCGCCCGCGGGGCGTCGCCGCCCTCGCGTACCGATTCGGGGACCTCCAGCTCGGGGGCGATCCGGGCGAGCACGTCGGCCGCCACGGCCATGATCTCGGCCGGGGTCCGGTAGTTCACCAGCAGGCGCTCCTCGTGCAGCCGACCGCCGACGTAGCGCCCCAGCGCCTCCTCCCAGGAGCGTGCTCCCGCCGCGCTGCCGGTCTGGGCGAGGTCGCCCACCACCGTCAGCGACTTCGCCGGCACCCGCCGCATGACGGTGCGCCAGGCCATCTCCGAGAGCTCTTGGGCCTCGTCCACGATGACGTGGCCGTAGGCCCAGGTGCGGTCGGCGGCGGCGCGATCGGCCGTGGTCAGCGCCGAGGTCTCCTCCTGCCGGTCGGTGAGCTCGGCGGCCGAGTCGACCATCATCCCGGTTTCGTAGGTCCCGATGTATTCGAGCACGTCCTGGGCCTTGCGCTCGGCCTCCTGCCGCTGCTGCCGGGCCTCGCGCTCGCGCGCCCGCTCCTCGCTGTCGGCTCCGAGCAGTTCGGCGGCCTCGTCCAGCAGGGGGACGTCTCCCATCGTCCAGGGCGCGTCGGCCGGGCGCAGCAGCAGCCGCCGTTCGTCTTCGGTCAGCCCCTGGCCCGCCGACAGCTGCTCGGCGCCCGCGGCCGCCGAGGCGAGCCGGTCCGGATCGCTCAGCAGATCGCCGACGACCTGTCGCGGCGTGAGCGGGGGCCACAGCCCGTCCACGGCCGCGCGCACAGCGGGGTCGGCCCACAGCTGCTCGCGCGCATACTCGGTGTCCTCCTCGCTACGCAGCCGCGTGTCGGGGTCCTCCAGTTCGGAGAGCCCGGCCTGGTCCGCCTGGCCGGCCTCCTCCAGCAGGGCCTCGGCGTCGCGAAGCGACTTCTCCAGCCATTCGTCCTGCGCGCGGGCCAGCTCCCACAGCATCTCGTTGACGAACAGCTTGCGGGCCTGGTTGTGCGCCAAGCCGAGTTCGCGGGCGCGGTCGCGCAGGTGCCGGCACATGTCGTGGGACACGCGCAGTTCGCTCCCCTCGACCTCGACCACCAGGTCCTCCTCGGGTACGCGCTGGCGGTCGGCCACCGCCGCCTCCAGGACTGCGGCCATGCGCAGCGATCCCTTGACCGCCGTCGTTGCGGGGGCGTCCTCGTCGGCGGTCGCGACCCCCGGGTAGAGCTGCCCGACGGTCTGGACGACGACGTCGGTCTCGCCGAGGGAGGGCAGCACCCGCCCGATGTAGCGCAGGAACGTCGGGTTGGGGCCCACCACGAGCACGCCGCGGCGCTCCAGGGTCCGCCTGTGGGTGTAGAGCAGGTAGGCGGCGCGGTGCAGCGCCGCGACGGTCTTGCCGGTGCCCGGGCCGCCCTGGACCACCAGAGCGCCGGGAAGGCCGGCGCGGATTACGCGGTCCTGCTCCGCCTGGATGGTGGCGACGATGTCGCCCATCCGCCCGGTGCGGCCCTGGTTCAGCGCGGCCAGCAGCGCCGCCTCGCCGACCAGGCCGCGGCGGTCGTCCTCGGTGAGTCCGTCGAGGTCGAACACCTCGTCGTCGATGTCGACGACGGTGCGGTCGCGCAGGTGCAGGTGGCGGCGGCGCACCAGGCCGTCGGGGAAGGTGGGGGAGGCCGTGTAGAAGGGGCGCGCGGCCGGCGCGCGCCAGTCGATCAGGATCGGCTCGTGGTCTTCGTCGCGCAGGCCGATGCGGCCGATGTAGAGGGTCTCGGACGCCGAGCCGTCGCCGTCGAGGTCGATGCGGCCGAAGCACAGGCCGTTCTCCACCGCGTTGAGCCGGGTCATGTGCCGGGCGGTCTCCTCAGCCTGGGCCTCCCGCTCCGTCCGGGCGGCGTAGCCTCCTCCCCCGCCGCGCCCCAACGCCGCCGACAGCGTCTCGGAGGTGCGTCCGCGCAGCACGTCGAGGCGCGCGTAGAGCCGGTCGACGTAGCCCTGCTCGGCGCGGATGGCCGCCGCGCGTCCGTCCTCCCGCTCGCCGCCCCGACCGCTGTGTTGAACTTCGTCCATGCTGGTGGTATCCTTGAGTAGCGATATGTGCGCTTTGGCAGACCTGGATAGCTCTCCAGCGTACCACGGCGGCGTTCACACGCGCCGGTTTCCGCGCGCCGACGACTCCGGCCGCCCCGCCTGTTCCCCTCCCGCGCCGCGGACGCCATGCGTTATGCTCGGCACCATGCGAATCGCGTCCGCTCGGCAACTGTGGTGGCGCCGCTCCTAGGCGGCGCCTGCAGGTACGCGATTCCCCAGCTCAGCCCAGCGGCCGCCCGTACCGGCGGCCGCTTTCGCCGTTTCCGGCCCCGGTTCGGCGCGGATCCCCGTGCAACCGCCCAGCCCAGCGCAAAGGACCGGCCGTGACCACACCGACAGGCACACCCGAATCCCCGGGCAGCGAGCCCTCGGACTCCCGCAGCTTCACCTACCGCACCGGCGGCGGCGTCACCGTCGAACGCACCGCCGCGCCCTGCGACCCGGAAACCCTCACCGCCCTGGTGGCCTCCGTCGAGCACCGCCGCGGCGGCGTGCTGTCGTCGGGCATGGAGTACCCCGGCCGCTACAGCCGCTGGCACATGGGCTACGTCGACCCCTGCCTGGAGATCGCCGCGCGCGGCCGCCGGGTGACCGCCACCGCGCTCAACGACCGCGGCCGGGTGCTGCTGCCGCTGCTGGCCGGAGCCTTCGCCGAACACGGCGACGCCGACCACCGCGCCGGGGAGTCCGTGGAGGTCGCCGTTGCCGAACCCGCGCCCGGGGAGTTCTTCACCGAGGAGCAGCGCAGCCGCCGCCCCAGCGTCTTCTCGGTCCTGCGGTCGGCGGTGGCGCTGTTCTCCGCCCCCGACGACCGGCACCTGGGGCTCTACGGCGCCTTCGGCTACGACCTCGCCTTCCAGTTCGAGCCCGTCGAACCCGTCCTGGAGCGCAACCCCGAGGACCGCGACCTGGTACTGCACCTGCCCGACGCCGTCATCGTCCACGACCGCAAGCGCGAGACCTGCCTGCGCTACACCTATGAGTTCACCGCGCCCGAGGTCCCCGGCGACCACGGCGCCGCCGGAGGCACGGCCGCCCGCACGACCCGCGGCCTTCAGCGCACCACCGAGCCCACCCCGGCCGTGCGCACCGCCGAGGTCCCGCCGCCGCCCGAGCCCGGCAGCTACGCCCGCATCGTCGCCGAGGCCAAGAAGCGCTTCGTGCGCGGCGACCTGTTCGAGGTCGTGCCCGGCCACCGCACCTACGGCGCCTGCGACTCCCCGGCCCGCTTCTACGAGCACCTGCGCACCCGCAACCCCGCGCCCTACGAGTTCTTCTTCAACCTCGGCGACGGCGAGTACCTCGTCGGCGCCTCCCCGGAGATGTTCGTTCGCGTCAGCGGCAGCCCGGGAGAGGGCCAGCGGATCGAGACCTGCCCCATCTCCGGCACCATCCGCCGCGGCGACGACGCCCTCGGCGACGCCGAGAACATCCGCTCCCTGCTCACCTCCGCCAAGGAGGAGTCGGAGCTGACCATGTGCACCGACGTGGACCGCAACGACAAGTCGCGGGTGTGCGAACCCGGCAGCGTCCGCGTCATCGGCCGCCGCCAGATCGAGATGTACAGCAGGCTGATCCACACCGTGGACCACATCGAAGGACGGCTGCGTCCCGAGTTCGACGCCTTGGACGCCTTCCTCACCCACATGTGGGCGGTCACCGTCACCGGCGCGCCCAAGACCTGGGCCATGCGCTTCATCGAGCAGCACGAGTCCACGCCGCGCCGCTGGTACGGCGGAGCCGTCGGCGCCATCGGCTTCGACGGGTCCATGAACACCGGCTTGACGCTGCGCACCGCCCACATCCGCGACGGCGTCGCCACCGTGCGGGTGGGCGCCACCCTGCTGCACGACTCCGACCCCGACGCCGAGGAGCGCGAGACCTTCCTCAAGGCCCGCGCCCTGCTGGAGACCCTCGCCCTCGACGAGGCCGCCGACGCCCGGCCCGCCGAACCGGCTGCGCGGCCGCGACCGGCCACCGAGCCCGCCGGCGCCGGGATGCGGGTGCTGCTGGTCGACTACGAGGACTCCTTCGTCCACACCCTCGCCGACTACGTGCGCCGCCACGGAGCCGACGTCACCACGCTCCGCCACGGCTTCGACCCCGCGCTGCTGGACACCCTCGCCCCCGACCTGGTCGTGCTCTCGCCCGGGCCCGGCCTGCCCGCCGACTTCGGCGCCTCGGCGCTGCTGGACGAACTCGACGCCCGGCGCCTGCCCGTCTTCGGCGTCTGCCTGGGGCTGCAGGCGATGGTCGAGCACGCCGGCGGCGAACTGCTCACCCTCGACGAGCCCGTACACGGCAAGCCCGGGCGGGTGCGCATCAGCGGCGGCGACCTGCTGGCGGACATCGGCCAGGACGGCGGGTTCACCGCCGCGCGCTACCACTCCACCTACACCACGCCCGAGCGGGTCAAGGGCTTCACCGTCACCGCCGCCGTGCAGGACGAGGGCGCCGCGCCCGTGGTCATGGCCGTCGAGGATCCCGCCGCCCGCAAGTGGGCGGTGCAGTTCCACCCGGAGTCGATCCTCACCGCCGGTGTGGGCGAGCGCATCGTCGAACGGGTCCTGCGCATGGCGCGGTGATCCGCGCGCACGAGCGGCGGGCGACGTCGGCGGTGCCGCGCCCGCCGTGGGCGCCGGGTCCGGGCGGACCCGGCGCCCACCGAGGCCCGGGCCGGTGAACCCGAGGCCCGGGCCGGTGCTCCTGTGCTCGGCTCGCCGCATCGGCGGGCGTGTGCCCGGCACGGCTGCTCGCGCATAGGCTCGGCAGCATGGACGTGAAACTTGGCAGGGTCGTGATCACCGGAGCGGCGGGCAAGATCGGCCCCACCGTGCGCGAGGGGCTGCGTGAGGACGCCGACCACCTGGTACTGGTCGACACGGCCGACATCGAACCCGACGGCGACGCCGAGACCGCCGTCAACGCCGACATCGCCGATCGCGCCGCGCTGCGGGAGGCCTTCAGCGGCGCCGACGCGGTCGTCCACCTCGCCGGGCTCGCCGACGAGGCGCCCCTCGACGAACTGCTCGACGCCAACGTGCGCGGCAGCCTCAACGTCCTGGAAGCGGCGCGCCAGGCCGGGGTGGACCGCGTCGTGCTGTTCTCCAGCAACCGCGTCACCGGCAACTACCCCATCCACCACCACGTCTTCCCCGACGAGCCGCCGCGCCCCGACGGCTTCTACGGCGTCAGCAAGGTGGCCGAAGAGGCTCTGGGCCAGCTGTACGCCGACACCTTCGGCCTGCAGGTGGTCGCCCTGCGCGTCGGCTCCTTCGAGCAGCGGCCCGCCGAGACCCGCCACCTGGCCACCTGGCTGAGCCCGCGCGACTGCGTCGGCTTCGTGCGCGCCGCGCTCACCGCGCCCAACGTGAACTTCGTCGCCGCCTACGCGGTCTCTGGCAACGCCCGCCGGTTCTGGGACCTCAGCGTCGCCGAGAGCGAACTGGGCTACCGGCCCGTCGACGACGCCTCGGCCTACGCGGCCGAATTCCCCGACGACGACCCCTTCTGGCACGGCGGGCCCCAGGGCGGCGACTTCGCCGGGCCCCAGGCGCTGCTGCCCCACCTGGGAGAGTAAGCCGCCCGCGGCGCCGCGCGGATCTGCGGTGTTATGCGACCACCGCCGGGGATAGTAGCGGGGGCATGGGTATTCTCATGCTGATACTAGGGATCGTTCTCATCGTCGCCGGCGTCTTCGCGCTGGTGCGCCGCCAGATGCTGTGGGGCATCGTGCTGATCGTCGTCGGCCTGGTCGTGGCTCCGGGTATCTCCTACTTGGGCTAGCCGGCGCAGCGGCCGCAAATGCCGCCGACGCGTGAGCGCAAACGCCGAACCGAACACCGACCGGGGCACCGGGGTTACCTCCGACCGGCTCCTCAGCGGCGCCGCCGGGTTGAATCCGGTATGCCCCCGCTACCCCTTCACCCTCTTCTTCGCAGGTCCCGTCGCCGCCCGGTGCGGCACGGGGCCTGCGTTTTGCTAGGTTCGGACGGACACCGCCGTCCGGACGACCGCCGGCGCCGCCCTGCAGCGGCCGCCGTGCTCCTCCGGCGCGGCGGCAGGTGCAGCAGAGTGTCGGGCCGCCGGCCCGCCGATGGGGGAGTAGAGCACGGTGAAGAGCGTCGAGCCCGAGGTCCATCTGATCGCCCGCCCGCAGTTGGACTACGACGAGATCGCCGGCTATCTCGCCGACGTCGGCGGGGACAGCTGGCTGGAGCGGCTGGACCGCGGCGACCTCGACTCCGCCCTCAACGACCCGCAGAACCTCGCGGAGTTCGCCGGCCGCCTGTGCTACCGCTCCTGGGAGCCCGGCCTCAACCCCAACGTCACCCGCGTGCGCACCGACCAGGACCAGTACCTGAGCAACCTCCTGGCCAGCATGCACGGCTCCGTCCTTGAGCACGTCAGCTTCAGCTTCGTGCTGCACAACGTGAGCCGCGTGATGACCCATGAACTGGTGCGGCACCGGCCCGGCACCGCGATCTCCCAGGAGTCGATGCGGTTCGTCCGGCTGGACGACCTGCCGTTCTGGTTCCCCGAGTGGGCGCGCGAGGACCCCGAGCTGATGAAGCGCGCCACCGAGATGCTCGACCAGATGGAGCGGTTCCAGCTGTGGATGGCCGAGCACTTCGGCCTCGACGAGGAAGGCGTCAAGTTCGCCGAGAAGAAGCACCGCACGTCCTTCATGCGCCGCTTCGCCCCCGAGGGCGTGGCCACGGGCCTGGTGTGGACCGCCAACGTCCGCACCCTGCGCCACACCCTGGAGGCCCGCACGGCCCCCGGGGCCGAGGAGGAGATCCGCCTGCTCTTCGGCAAGATCGGCGAAACCATGCGCGAGGAGGCCCCGGCGCTGTTCAGCGACTACGAGATCGAAGACGGCGCCTGGGTCCCCAAGTGGCGCAAGGTGTGAGGCATCGAGTCGGGCGTCCTGGCCAAGGGATCAGCCGTGAGCCCCGTTGATCTTGTACCTACCGCCATGGTAATCGCTTTCCCGCGACAGTAGGTACAAGATCAACGGCGGTGGCGGGCCGCGGCGTGAACGCTGGGCCTCGGCCGGTGCGCCGGTTCAGCCGGAGCCGGGGTGGCCGGCGCGGGCCTCCGCCTTGGCGACGCCTTCCTTGCAGGCGCGGACCACGTCGCGGTGGTTGCGGAAGCGCTCCAACAGGTTGTAAGGGCGCGGGGGCTCCTGGTCGGGGGAACCGGTCGCCTCGACGACGGTCAGGGCCTCGCCCTCGGCACGGCCCGAGCGGTACCAGCGCTCCCAGCGTTCGAAGTCGGGGCTGTTGCGGTGGGCGAAGGCGAAGGCCGGCTCGCCCGCACCCTGCAGGGCCGCGCCGTCGCGGCGCCACAGTTCGGCCTCGGCGCCGGGCTCCTCGGGCCAGGCGCGGGCGGTGACCGTGTCCACCCGCGGCGCCGCGCCCGTGCCGACCGCGCGCACCAGCAGCGCGTCCTCGCCGCGCCGGCGCGCCGGGATCTCACGCACCTCCTCCTCGGCGGTCAGCGTGATCAGTACCCGCGGCACCCACCACCAGTTCTCCCGCCGGGCCATCAGCCCGTCGGCGCGCAGCCGCGTGGGCGGATGCTTGACGATCTCCTGCTCCAGCAGGTGCTCCACGAAGCGCGCGCCTTCGAGGTCGAAGCGGATGTCGACCGGCCCCGAGGCCACGAGCCCGCCGGAGGCCTCCTCGGAGCCCGGATCGGTCACGGCGAAGGCGGCGCGCCCCGAGGTCATCGTGTCGACCGCGTCGAGGTGGGCCATGGGCAGCGCCACGCACGGCAGGTCGTCCCACACCAGCGGGACCACCGGGATCCCCGCGGGCCCGGCGGTTCCGGTCCAGCACATTTCCGCGGCCGTCGATCGCCGCCAAACCGTGACCATGTCCAGCAAGGTGGGGCCCTTTGTCTGCGAAGAAGTGCGTGTTAATTTCTGATGACTTTAAACGATCTTCGATGGTTTGTGTCCCGAACCGCGGCGCCTTCGGCGATCGGCCGCTCCAGTCGACGCCGGGCCGATGTGCGGATCGGGCGGGGTGCAGGCCGCGTGTGCACACGTGCGACGTAAGGACAGCCAATGCCAGCAGCCGTAGTCATGGTCGCGGTCCTCGCGATATTCGCCTTGGGCTACCGGTACTACTCGGCGTACCTGGCCAAGCGCGTCTACGCGCTCGACCCGGCGTACGTGACACCGGCCCACACATACCGCGACGGAATCGACTTCGTCCCCACGAACAAGCACATCGTCTTCAGTCACCATTTCATTTCGATCGCCGGAGCCGCACCGATCGTGGGTCCGGCCGTCGCCGTCTTCTGGGGCTGGGGCCCGGCCCTGCTGTGGGTGGTGCTGGGCACCGTCTTCGCCGCCGGCGTGCACGACTTCGGCGCCCTGGCGGTATCGGTGCGCCACAAGGCGAAGAGTATCGGCACACTGGCGGGCGAGGTGATCAGCGCGCGCTCGCGGGTGCTGTTCCTGCTGATCCTGTTCTTCCTGCTGACCATGGTCAACGCGGTCTTCGCGGTGGTCATCGGCATCCTGCTGGACGGCAATCCCGAAGCCGTGCTGCCGGTGCTGGTCACCATCCCGCTGGCCATCGGCCTGGGCCAGCTCGTCTACCGCCGCCGCACCGCCGCGCTGGTCCCCTCGATCATCTGCCTGATCGTCGTCTACGCGTTCATCCCGCTGGGCATCGCGGTGCCGGTATCGCTGGCCCCGGTGGCCGGGGCGCTGGGCATGTCGGCCCAGACGCTGTGGGTGGTCCTGATCTTCGTCTACGCGTTCTTCGCCTCGCGCCTGCCGGTGTGGCTGCTCCTGCAGCCGCGCGACTACGTCAACCAGCTGCAGATGGTGCTGGCGCTGGGGATCATCTTCCTCGGCGTGGTCGTCGGCTGGGACGCCATCGTCGCCCCGGTGGTCAACGACGTGCCCGCCGGCTCGCCGCCGTGGTTCCCGCTGCTGTTCGTGACCATCGCCTGCGGCGCGGTCTCCGGATTCCACAGCCTGGTCTCCTCGGGCACCACCTCCAAGCAGCTGGACAAGGAGACCGACGCCCGCTACGTGGGCTACCTGGCCTCCTCCGGCGAGGGCGCGCTGGCGCTGTGCTCGATCCTCGCCTGCACGGCGGGCGTGGTCGCCACCGCCGGCGAGTGGGACAACCTCTACACCGACTTCGCCACCGCCTCCGACGGCGCGGTGGGCAACTTCGTCAACGGTGTGGCCGGATTCGCCAACAACCTCGGCGTGCCCGTGGCGGTGGGCGCCGTCTTCGCCGCGATCGTCGTGATCAGCTTCGCCGCCACCTCCATGGACACCGGCGTGCGGCTGCAGCGCTACATCATCCAGGAGATCGCCGAGATCACCGGTTTCCGGCCGCTGGCCCGCAACCTGACGGCGGCCACCGCCGTGGCGGTGCTGATCCCGCTGGGCCTGGCGCTGATCCCGGGCAACTTCGCCTTCGGCACGCTGTGGCAGCTGTTCGGCACCACCAACCAGCTCACCGCCGGCCTGGCGCTGTCGGTGATCGCGGTATGGGTCACCAAGAACCGCCGCAACCCGATCGCGGTGCTGGTGCCGCTGGTGTTCCTGGTGGTCATGACCACCTGGGCGCTGATCGTGAACCTGCAGGGGTTCATCGCCTCCGGCGAGCCCATGCAGATGTACCTGCTCGCCCCGCTGGACGTGGCGATCTTCGTGCTGGCGATCTGGCTGATCATCGAGGCCGCGATCGCACTGCGCCGGGCCTTCGCCCAGCGCGGCACGGTGACCGGCGCCGAGGCTTCGGCCGAGGAGACCGCGGGAACCGACGAGGCCCAGTGACGTGACCGGGAGGTGGGAGCAGCTGCGCAGCGCGTGGCGCCGGATCGAGGAGTTCCACGAGGAGTGGTTCGCCTCCCGTTGGCGCCACGTGCTGCGCCGCGAGGCCCGCACTCAGCAGGACACGCTGCGGGCCATGGTCCTGCTGCAGACGCTGGGCGTGGAGGATCCCGCCGCTTATGAGACCCTGGATCTGATTCCGTATATGGTCGCCGACCTGCACGAATGGCATCAGCGCATGGGTCGGGAGACCTTCGGCGACGAGGGAGTGTGCTGCTGAGCGCCGAGCCGGGCCGACGAGACGGGGGGTGCGGGCGTGGCCGCTGACACGGGCCCGCCGCCCGGCGGCACCGCACGGCGCGGTGACCCCGGCCCCGGTGAGGAGATCGGCGCGGGCGGGCGCCCCCTCGTCTTCTTCGGCGGCAAGGGCGGCGTGGGCAAGACGACCCTGGCCGCGGCCACCGCGCTCGCCTTGGCCGACCGGGGCCTGCGCACCCTGGTGATCTCCACCGACCCCGCCCATTCGCTGGGCGATGCGCTGGAGACACGGCTGGGCGACGCCCCGCGCCGCGTCGCCGAGAACCTGTGGGCGGCCGAGCCCGACGCCGACGCCGCCGTGCGCCGACGTGTCAAGCAGGTCACCGACGACGCCTACGCCGCGCTGCCGCGCGAGATCATGCCCGCCGTTCAGCGCCACCTCGACCACGCCGCGGCCGGTCCGGGCATGGCCGAGTCCGCGCTGAACGATCTGCTCGTCGACACCATGGAGCGGGTGCCCGGCGAGTGGGACCGCCTGGTGGTCGACAGCGCCCCCACCGGCCACCTGCTGAAGATGCTGCACATGCCCGCGCTGCTGACCCCCTGGCTGCAGGGCCTGGCGCGCCAGCGCGAGAAGGCCGTGGACGCCGACCGCTTCGCCGCGGGCATGGTCGGCGGTTCCGCCGAACCCGAGCCCGACCCGCTGCTGGAGAAGCTGCGCGCCCGCCGGCAGCGGCTGGAGCGCGCCGCCCGCCGACTGCGCGAGGACGCCGCGGTGCACCTGGTGCTGCTGCCGCGGCGGATGGTGCTGGCCGAGACCGATCGGGCCGCCGAGGAGCTGGCCGAGGCCGGCTTCCACCTGGGCCCGGTGGTCCTCAATCAGGTGCCCGAGAGCCCCGACGCCGCGGTCGTGGAGGCGGTGCGCAGCCGTTTCGGCGACCGCGGGATCCGCTGCTGCCGACTGCGCGACGAGGAGCCCACCGGCGCCGAGCGGCTGCGCCGGATCGCGCCGGAGCCACTGTGACCTCACCGCTATAACGCGAGCCCCGGCCGGGTAAGCTCGCTACTCGTACACCTGGGAGGTGGGGTGGCGAGCCGAGTGAGTCCGAGCGCCGGGGGCCGCGTCGCGGACGACCGCGTCTGGACCGTGCCGAACCTGCTGAGCATGCTGCGCCTGGCGGGCGTTCCCGTGTTCCTGTGGTTGGTGCTGGTGCCCCAGGCCGACTGGTGGGCGCTGGGCGTGCTGGCCTTCGCCGGGGTCTCCGACTGGCTCGACGGCAAGATCGCCCGTGCCTGGAATCAAGCGAGCCGGCTGGGCGCGCTTTTGGATCCCACCGCCGACCGCCTCTACATCTTCGCCGCGCTGCTGGGCCTGGTCGTGCGCGACATCGTGCCGTGGTGGCTGATGGCGGTGCTGGTGCTGCGCGACGTGCTGATGCTGCTCGCGCTGCCGGTGCTGCGCTACTACGGCTACGGCACGCTTCCGGTGAATTTCGCCGGGAAGGCGGCCACGCTCTGCCTGCTCTATTCCTTCCCTTTGTTGTTCATCGCCGGATACGCCGGAATGGTCGGCGATGTGGCACGGATTATGGGTTGGGCGTTCGCCATCTGGGGAACTGCTATCTATTGGTGGGCCGGACTGCTGTACGCGGAGCAAGGGCGGCGATTGATCGCGCAGGCCCGGCGGGCCGACCGTCCATCCGGCACGGGTGAAAAGCCCCTGCCAGGGGTAGCGGCCACAACCGGCGGCGACAGCCGGGAAGAAGCGGAACCGGCGCAGTCGGACCAGACGGCTCCCGGCCGCGGTTCCCGCGGTTCCGGACCACCGTCCAGCGGCACGAGCGATAGGAAGGGAGCGACGTCCCCACCATGAGAATGCGCCCGAGGGCGTCCGGCCGTCCACGTCATGGGGTCGGGGGGTGGCCCCGATGAAGGCCGTAGTCATGGCCGGAGGCGAAGGCACCCGCCTCCGCCCGATGACCGCCAACCAGCCCAAGCCACTCCTGCCCGTCGTCAACCGGCCGATCATGGAGCACGTCCTGCGGCTGCTCAATCGGCACGGCTTCGACGACACCGTCGTGACCGTGCAATTCCTGGCCACGCTGATCCGAAACTACTTCGGCGACGGCGAGGAACTCGGCATGAACCTCGACTACGTCGCCGAAGAGGTACCCCTGGGTACGGCCGGAAGCGTGAAGAACGCCGAGGAGTACCTGCGCGGCGAACCGTTCATCGTCATCTCCGGTGACGCGCTGACCGACATCGACCTGACCGACATGGTGCGGTTCCACCGCGAGAACGGCGCCAAGGTCACCATCGGGCTCAAGCGGGTCGAGAATCCGCTGGAGTTCGGCATCATCATCGTCGACGAACAGGGGCGGGTGCAGCGGTTCCTGGAGAAGCCCACCTGGGGGCAGGTGTTCTCCGACACCGTCAACACCGGCATCTACATCATGGAGCCCGAGGTCCTCGACGAGGTCGCCGAGGGCGAGGTGGTCGACTGGTCGGGCGACGTGTTCCCCAAGCTGGTCAAGGACGGCGAGCCCGTCTACGGCTACATCGCCGACGGCTACTGGGAGGATGTCGGCACCCACGAGAGCTATCTGCGCGCCCAGGCCGACGTGCTCTCCGGCAAGGTCGACGTGGAGATCGACGGCTTCGAGGTCTCGCCCGGGGTCTGGATGGCCGAGGGCGCCGAGGTCGACTCCGAGGCCGTGCTCAAGGGCCCCCTCTACATCGGCGACTACGCCAAGGTCGAGGCCGGTGCGGAGCTGCGCGAGTTCACCGTGCTGGGCAGCAACGTCGTGGTGCGCTCGGAGGCGTTCCTGCACCGCGCCGTGGTGCACGACAACGTCTACATCGGCGCCAGCACCAACCTGCGCGGCTGTGTCATCGGCAAGAATACCGACGTGATGTCCAGCGCCCGCGTGGAGGAAGGGGCGATCGTCGGCGAAGAGTGCGTCATCGAGTCCGAGGCGTACCTCTCCAACGAGGTCAAGGTCTACCCCTTCAAGACCATCGAGGCCGGCGCCGTCGTCAACAGCAACGTCATCTGGGAGTCGCGCGGCCAGCGCTCGCTGTTCGGCCAGCGCGGGGTCTCCGGGCTGATCAACGTCGAGATCACGCCCGAACTGGCGGTGCGGCTGGCCAGCGCGTTCGCCACCACGCTGAAGAAGGGCTCGGTGGTGACCACCTCGCGCGACGTCTCCCGGGCGGCGCGCGCGCTCAAGCGGGCGGTCATCAGCGCACTCACCGCCAGCGCCATCGACGTGCGCGATCTGGAGGTGGTGCCGCTGCCGGTGGCGCGCTTCCACACCTCGCAGAGCGGGGTGGCCGGCGGCATCAGCCTGCGCACCTCGCCGGGCGACCCGCAGTCGGTGGACATCATGTTCTTCGACGAGCGCGGCGCCGACCTGTCGCCGGCGGCTCAGCGCAAGCTGGAGCGGGTGTTCTCCCGGGCCGAGTACCGCCGCGCGTTCCCCGGCGAGATCGCCGAGCTGTCCTTCCCCTCGCGCGGCGTGGAGAACTACGCCCACGACCTGCTGCGCACCGTGGACACCTCGGGCGTCAGCGAGGCCGGGCTGAAGGTGGTCGTCGACTGCGCCGGCGGCACCGGATCGCTCATCCTGCCCTCGCTGCTGGGCCGGCTCGGGGTCGAGGTCCTCACCGTCAACAACAAGCTCGACGAGGACTCGCCCACCGACACGCTCGCCAAGCAGATGCGCGACCTGCAGCACCTGGGGGAGCTGGTCTCCTCCTCGCGGGCCGACTTCGGCGTGCGCTTCGACCCGGTGGCCGAGCGCCTGTCGGTCGTCGACGAGAACGGCCAGGTGGTCGACAACGAGCGCGCCCTGCTGGTGATACTGGACCTGATCGCCGCCGAGCGCGGGGGCGGGCGCATCGCCCTTCCGGTGACCACCACACGCGTGGCGGGCCAGGTCGCCGGCTACCACGGGGTCGAGGTGCAGTGGACCCCCACGGCCGTCGACGAGCTCACCAAGGCCGCTCAGGCAGAGGACATCGTCTTCGCCTCCGACGGCCGCGGCGGCTACGTGGTGCCGGAGTTCTCCCGCACCAGCGACGGCATCGCCGCGTTCGTGCGGCTGCTGGGCCTGGTCGCACGCACCCGCATGTCCTTCAGCGAGATCGACCGGCGCATTCCGCAGTCCCATCTGCTGCGCCGCTCGGTGCCCACACCGTGGGCGGTCAAGGGCAGCGTGATGCGCGCGGTGGTCGAGGCCTCCGAGGGCCGCGAGGTCGACACCACCGACGGTGTGCGCGTGGTCGAGCCCAACGGAGCCTGGGCGCTGATCCTGCCCGACACCTCCGAGGCGGTCACCCACCTGTGGTCGGAGGGCCCCGACTCCGACACCGCCCAGCGGCTGCTGGAGGAATGGGCCCAGGTGGTCGAGCAGGCCGAAGGCTGAGCCTCCCGAGGCCGATGCGGCGCCCGGGCGCGGGCGCGCGGGCTGCGACCGAATTCGGCCGCAGCCCGCGCGCCCCGCCCGGCGGGCACCGCCGCCTGTGCGGCGCCGATATGGTTTAGAGTCGGGTGTTCCCCACCGGCAGGTCGCCGCACGCATGGGCGGATCCGGGCGGGGCGCAGCTGTATACGACCAGAGCACGGCAGGGGATGACACCATGTGAGAATCCGAGGCGAGCCGGGGAACACAGCACCGGCCCGCCCCGTTTTCCCCGTGGGTGCGGGGGACGCCCCCACCCGCGCTGAAGGACCACCAGCCGATCAAGCACCGCCCCCGTGCGGTAGGAGGCCGAGCCGACCCATGTCGAGCGTTTACTGCACGCAGTGCGGTCACGCCGTTGCGGATGATGCCCGTTTCTGCTCCAACTGCGGTTCCCCCATCCGTGCGGCCGGGCAGGAGGCCGCCCCGGGTTCGGGCGGCAGCCGCGACTCCGTCGGCGAGACCACCTCCACCATCTCCATCGCGGGCATCCAGGCGCTGGAGGCCGAGGCCGAGGGCGAGGACCTTCCCGGCGAGCCCACCAACGTCGACGCCCTGCCTCCGGGCACGGCGCTGCTGGTGGTCAAGCGCGGCCCCAACGCCGGCAGCCGCTTCCTCCTCGACAGCGACGTCACGACCGTGGGCCGCCACCCCAACAGCGACATCTTCCTCGACGACGTCACCGTCTCCCGGCGCCACGTGGAGTTCTTCCGGCGCGGAAACGGATTCGGCGTCCGCGACGTCGGCAGCCTCAACGGCACCTACGTCAACCGCGAGCGCATAGACGAGGCCGAACTCGGCGGCGGCGACGAAGTGCAGATCGGCAAGTTCCGGCTGGTTCTGCTCACCAAGCCGCGCCGCTGAGGCGCGCGGCCCTTTCGGCCGCGCCGACCAGGTTTGCCCGCCCCCCGCACCGGAGAGCCTTTAGGGAAGACCGCCACCGATGGCGCGATCGGGGCATCGCGGTCATGTCGCCGAGATGCGGTGTCGGGGAGGGTCGCAGGAGTCCGGTCCGGGCGTCGACGGCCCCGGACCTGCCTCGGACGTCTGTCGGCGTGGCGGTGTACCGTGAAGAAGACGGAGCAGAGCACACCCTGGCGGGTGCCCCCTCCGGCACGACGAGTCGTGGGACGGAGCCGCAGTGAAGCACATGGAGGTTGTCGGCGTCCGAGTCGAGATGCCCTCGAATCAGCCGATCGTCCTGCTCAAGGAAACCGACGGTGAGCGCTACCTGCCGATCTGGATCGGTGCGGTCGAGGCCACCGCGATCGCCCTCGCCCAGCAGGGTGTGATGCCCGCCCGTCCGCTGACCCATGATCTCTTCCGCGACGTGCTCGACGCGCTGGACGCCGACCTGACCACGGTCAACATCACCTCGCTCAGCGACGGCATCTTCTACGCCGAACTGGTCTTCTCCAACGGGGTCGAAGTCAGCGCGCGCCCCTCCGACTCCATCGCGCTGGCGCTGCGCACCGGTGCGCCCATCTACGCCCACGAGGACGTGGTGGAGGAAGCCGGCGTGCCCATCCCCGACGAGCAGGAGGACGAGGTCGAGAAGTTCCGCGAGTTCCTCGACCAGATCTCGCCCGAGGACTTCGGCCGCACCACCTGACCCCCGCCGCCGCTCGGCTCGGGCGCCGCCGCGGCGCCCGAGCGGGCCAACGCCGCGTCAACATCGGCCCAACATCGTCCCAGCGCACCACTGACGCGGCCGCTCAGTGGGCATTCCCGCTGCGTGGAACCGATGCTCGCGCGCACTGCGGAGGGCCTGCCCGAGGGCCCGCACTGGCGCTACGAACCCAAGTGGGACGGCTACCGCGCCCTAGGTGAGCGCGACGGCGGCGTGTACCTGACCTCGCGGTCGGGCCGGCGGCTCGACTCCGCGTTCCCCGACGTCGCCGCGGCCCTGGAGGCGGTACTGCCCCAAGGGGCCGCGGTCGACGGCGAGATCGTGCGCTGGTCGCCCGAAGGCCGGCTCGACTTCTCCGGGCTGCAGCGCCGCGGCCACGCGGGAGCCGCGGCCGCCCAGCGGCTGGCGCGCACCGATCCCTGCCACTACATCGTCTTCGACCTGCTGCGCCTCGGCGGAGCCGAGCTGGCCGCGAGCCCTTTGGACGAGCGGCGCCGGCGCCTGGAGGAGCTGATGCGCAGCGCGAGCGAACCTGCGGTCATGCTCGGCTGGCAGACCAGCGCCCCCGACGTCGCCCGGCAGTGGTTCGAGCAGATGTGGCGCGTCGGCGTGGAGGGCCTGGTCGCCAAGGACGGACGCGGCCGCTACCGGCCGGGTCGGCGCGACTGGCTGAAGTACAAGCACCGGATCACGACCGAGGCGATCGTGGGCGGTGTGCTCGGCGCGCCCGGCGATCCGCGTGAGCTCATCGTGGGCCGGCGCGACTCCCAGACCGGGGCGCTGCGGGTCGTCGGGCGCAGCGGCGAACTCGCCCCCGCGCAGCGCCGAGAGCTGGGCGGGCTCCTGCGCCCCTCCGGCGGCGACCACCCATGGCCCGAGCGGCTGCCCTCACGATGGGGCACGGCCCGAGGCGAGTACGTGCGGGTCGTTCCCGAGGTGGTCGTGGAGATCTCGCCGGACGCGGCCACCTCGGCGGGGCGCTGGCGCCACGCCGTGGGCTACCTGCGTGCCCGCACCGACCTCGCGCCGGCCGATGTGCCCACCGACCTGTCCATCGAGGAGTGAGATGGAGCCGGCACCCGAGGCGCGCAGGCGCCCAGGCGCGGCCGCACCGGCGGCGGCACCGCACCGCGGGTCAGGAGGCCGGGCGCGCCGCCCCCTCGGAGCGGGCCCGTTCGACGGCCTCCTCCAGCTCCCGGCGGTCCATCTTCGAGCGGCCCGGGACGTCCAGCTCCGAGGCCAGGCGGGACAGATCGCGCTTGGACAGCTCCGACACCGGTGCCTCGCGCGGCTCGGGAGGCGCGCCGCCCCGCCCCGGCGAGCGGCCGCCGCCCCCGCCCCCGGCGGCCGAGCCCTTGGCCTTGCCGCCCCCGGAGGCCGAGCCCGTGGCCTTCCCGCCACCGGAGGCCGAAGCCTTGGCCTTCCCGCCGCCGGCCGGGGCCGAGCGGCGGCCCCCGGCCCCGGCGCCCGAGCCCCGGTCGGCGCTCTCCTCGCCGCTGCGCAGGCTGGCGCGCAGCGCCTCGGTCAGCTCCACGACGTTGGTCTCGGGAGGCGGCCCCTCCTCGGCGTAGCGCACCCGCTCGCCCGCGCTCTTGGCGCGGATCAGCTCGTCGATGCGCTCCTGGTAGTCGTCGGTGTAGTCCTCGGGCCGCCACTCGTCGGCCATCGCGCCGATCAGCTGCTCGGCCAGCTCCAGGTCGCGCTCGCCCAGGTCGGCGCTGGGGATGTTGGGCAGCGTCTCCTCCGGATCGCGGACCTCGTCGGCCCACCACAGCGTGCTCAGCGTCAGCACGCCGTTTTGAGGCCCCACCACCGCCAGGTGCTGGCGCTCGCGCATCACCAGCGTGGTCAGGCCCAGGCGCCCCGATCGCTCCAGAGCCTGGCACAGCAGCCGGTAGGGCTTGGCCGAGCCCTTGGAGTCGGGCGCGACGTAGTAGGCGGAGTCGTACCACAGCGCCTCGACGTCGCCGGCCGGTACGAACGCGCTGATCTCCAGCGAGCTCGACCGCCCCGGCGCGATCTCCTCCAGCTCGGAGGGCTCCACGATGATGTACTCATCGGAGCTCGACGCCTCGGCCTGGGTGCCGCGCACGATCTCCGACGAGCCGACCTCGTCGCCCGTGCGCTCGTTGACCCGCCGGTAGCGGATCCGGTCGGAGGTTCCGCGCTGAAACTGATGGAAGCGCGTTCCGTGGCGCTGGCGGGCGCTGAACAGCCCGACGGGCAGGCTCACCAGCCCGAAACTCAAGGTTCCCTTCCACACCGGAGAGGCCATCGGTGTGCCTCCTTCCGCTCGGACCTACCTCCCATAGTGCCCGTTAGCAGGTAAAACGCCGCAGACAGCGAGTAAAGACACACACGAACGGGGGGAGCGCGGTGAACGGGGAAGCGCTGATATGGCGGGTGGGCCGGCGCCGGGTCCGCATCGGCAAACCCGACAAGGAGCTGTTCGAGCCCGGCGGGGTCACCAAGCGCGAACTCGCCGAGCACTACCGCGCGGTCGCCGAGCCGATGGTGCGCCATCTGCGCGGGCGTCCGCTGGCCATGCAGCGCTATCCGCACGGCATCGGCGACCCCGAGGGCGGGTTCTACGTCAAGAACCGCCCCTCCCACGCACCCTCCTGGGCGGGCTCGGTGCGCGTACCCAAGGACGGCGGCGGCGCCGAGACCGAGATGCTCGTCTGCGACGACGCCGCGACCCTGGTGTGGCTGGCGGACCAGGCCGCCATCACGCTGCACCCGTGGCTGAGCCGGGCGCCCGACGTCGACACCCCCGACCGGCTGATCATCGACCTGGACCCGCCCGGCGACGACTTCGCGGCGGTGCGCCGCGCGGCCCACGACGTCCGCGAGGTGCTGGAGGGCCTGGGGCTGGCCGCCTACCCGATGACGACGGGATCGCGCGGGCTGCACGTGGTGGTCCCCATCCGCCCCGAGATCGACGCCGCACAGGCCCGCGACTTCGCCCACGTGATCGCCGAGCTGGTCGCCCGCCGGCGTCCGGACGAGCTGACGACCCTGCTGCGCAAGCAGCGGCGCGGCGGGCGGCTGTTCCTGGACTACCTGCGCAACGGCTACGCCCAGCTGGCGGTGGCGCCGTACTCGGTGCGCGCGCTGCCCGGCGCGCCCGTGGCGACCCCGCTGTCGTGGGAGGAACTGGAGGGGGTGGACTCGGCACAGCGGTGGACCGTGCGCACCTTCGCCGAGCGCGCCGACAGCGACCCCTGGCGCGACATCGGCCGCCACGCCCGCTCGCCCCGCCGCGCCATCGAGCGGTTGTAGCGGGGGCCGGGGACGCCCGCCCTCGGCGGTGGAGAAGGAACCGCCGGGAGCCGTCCCCGACCGCCCTCATGCGGGCCCTGCGGTTCCCGACCTCAATCGCCGAAGACGTACTCGCGCAGGAAGGCGTTGGCGAACTTGCCGCCGGGGTCGAAGCGGCGGGCCAGCGCAGCGAAGTCCGGCAGGCGGCTGTAGCGCTCGCGCAGTGCTTCGGGCGGTAGCGTGAACAGCTTGCCCCAGTGCGGGACGGCGCCGAAGGGGGCCAGGCGCTCCTCCATCAGCCTCAGCACCGGAAGCACCGCGGCGGTGTCGGGCACCAGGGTGAAGTGGAAGGCCGCGGTGTCCTGGCGGTAGCTCGGGCTCAGCCACAGCTCGTCGGCGGCGATGGTGCGGATCTCGTTGATCTGCAGGACCGGGGCGATGCGCTCGCGCAGCGGTTCCAGCGCCCGCAGCGCCGCCACCGCCTGGGCGCGCGGAAGCAGGTACTCCGCCTGCAGCTCCTCGCCGGCGCTGCTGGGCGGCGAACCCGGGCGGAAGTGCGGCAGGCGCTCCGACCACGGGCCCGCCACCCCCATCTGCTCGGTGCAGTTCTCGGCGGCCATCTCCGGAACGGGGTGGCGCGGGCCGGCCGCCGGCCGCGCGCCGAAGAAGCCCGACTCCTCGCCCCCGCGCGGGGCGTCGCCGACGCGGTGCTTGACCCACACCTGGTCGATGACCGGGTCGCGCCAACGGGTGAACAGGCTGACGCTGTAGGCGGCGCCGGTGATCGCGTCGAAGTGGTCGTCCAGCGCCTCCAGCGGCAAGTCCTCATAGACCCGCTGGGTGACGTCGAACTCGGGCGCGGTGCGAAGCGTCATCGAGGTCACCACGCCCAGCGCGCCCAGGGAGGCCACCATGCCGTCGAAGTCGGCGCCGTGCTCCTCGCGGCTCAGAGCCACCAGGTCGCCCTCGGCCGTCACCAGCTCCAGCCCGTCCACGGCTGTGGCGAGGTTGCCGTTGGCGTCACCGGAGCCGTGGGTGGCGGTTGCGCAGGAGCCCGCCACCGAGATGTGGGGGAGCGATCCCAGGTTGTGCAGGGAGCGGCCGCGCTCCTGGAGCCACTGGGCCAGCTCGGCGTAGCGTACGCCCGCACCCACCTGCACCCTGCCGGTCGCGGTGTCCAGTTCCCTGGTGCGCGGCAGGTGCGCGAGTGAAACCAGCGCGCCGGCGGTGTCGGCGACCGCGTTGAAGGAGTGCCCGCTGCCGAGGGCGCGGGCCCGCTCGGTGCCGGCGACGATCGCCTGCAGTTCGGCGACGGTGGAGGGGTGGTGGAGGCGTTCGGCGGTGAAGCCGATGTTGCCCGCCCAGTTCGTGGTCCGCCGATTCACCTTCGGCCCCTTCCCGGGGTGGATGGATCGGGCGGGTCGAGGCCGCCCGGTGTAGGCAGCCACCACAGTTACCAGACGCGGCTGCGGGCTCCGTCGCGCGGGTCGGGGGCGGCGGCACCCAGGGCTGCCGTGCTCCGCACGGGCGGGGCCGAGGCGTCGCGCTCAGGCGGGCGGCGGCGTGTCGTCCGAGGCGGCTGTGCGGAAGGCCGGGCGGGCGGAGGGCAGGATCAGTTGGACGGCGTTGGCCACGGCGATCAGGTTGCCCGCCATCGCGGCCAGCAGGGCGGCGTCCATCAGGGGCAGGAAGAACCGCAGCAGCGCGGCGGGTGCGGAGGTGTAGGCGAACCAGCCGAATCCGCGCTCGGAGAGTCCGTCCGGGACGAATCCGGCCAGGGAGTCGCCCACGTCGAAGGCGGCCGGCAGGAGCAGCACCGCCACCAGCACCCCGCGCCGCGGCCGTCGGGCCAACGGCAGGTACAGCAGCAGCGCCACGGCCGCGGCGACGATGACCAGCGGGCCCGCGGCACTCCACCACGCGGTGACCCGGGTCGCCTGCCCGCCGATCCACAGCAGGCCGGCGCTTGCGGCGAAGGCCGCGATCCCCGCCGCCAGCTGGATCCACAGCAGCACGCGGGCGCGGCGCAGCACGGCCGGACCGCGCTGCTCGTCGTGTGCTCGCATTCGCGGGAGCCTACCGGCATGCGGGCGGGGGGCGGCAACGCGCGTGCGCGACCGGGGGGCGGCTCGCCGCGCAGGCGCGAACGCGCCGAGCGCCCGCCGCCGACCGGGTGGCCCGGTCGGTGCCGCGGCGCGCCGGGCGGGGTGGCGTGTCGCCGGCTCGGGCGCGTGACCGGAGCGTGATCAAAGCGCCGCGCGGGCGGCGTTCCGGTTCCGGTGCAGGTCACGGTCGCGTGACCGTCGCCCGCCGGCTCTGGGGGCCTTAGGCTTGCGGATGGACGGCATGAAGGCTCGGCGGCGATGAAAGAGGTTCCGCGACGCGCCGGAGGGTGTCGTTGACGCTGTCCGTGCGACCGGCTTACCTTCATTGTCGAAGGAACCCGCGGCGCACCCTTCATGCCCCCTGTCAAACCGCCGTGGGCCGAGGAGCCGGAGGTTCGGCGTGGCGGTTACTAGCGGTGAGCAGCAAACCTCCGCTCTCAGGCATACAGCGATACGGCGAGCTGGGGAGCAGGGCCTGCTGTGCGAAGAGGACGTGGTGGCGCTGCCTATGGACGTCGGTTATCGCGGCCCCACGGCGTGTGCGGCCGCCGGAATCACCTATCGGCAACTCGACTACTGGGCCCGCACCGGCCTGGTGGGCCCCAGCGTGCAGTCTGAGGAGGGTCGGCCCGCGCTGTACGACTCCCGCGACGTCCTGCTGCTCAAGGTCGTCAAGCGCCTGCTGGACACCGGCATCTCCCTGCAGCAGATCCGTCCCGCCGTGGACCACCTGCGCTACCGCGGGACCGCCGATCTCGCCCAGATCACCCTGATGAGCGACGGAGTCAGCGTCTACGAGTGCACCTCGCCCGACGAGGTGGTCGACCTGATGCAGGGCGGACAGGGGGTCTTCGGCATCGCGCTGGGACGCGTCTGGCGCGAGCTCGAAGGCGCTCTCGGCGAAGTCCCCGGCGAGGAGCTGAGCGGGCCGCTGAGCCCCCAGGCCCGGCCGGCCGACGAGCTGGCGCGGCGTCGGCGCGAACGCAAGACCGGCTGAGCCGCCCCGCCTCCGGCGCCTGCCGTCCGCGTCGGCGCCGAGGTCCGCCCGCCTGCGAACGCGATGCGCCCGCGGATCCGCGCCGCGTGTCGCGGGTGTGACGCGTGTCCGGTCGCGGCCACTCCACGGAGACGTCGGGATCCAGTAACGTCGATACGTGTGGTGGAGGCGATGCGGCAGGCCGCGTCCGGGTAGAGCCCGCAGGAGCGCCCCCGCCGCCTACGGCGCGCCGGCGCCGTAGATAATGGACCACCCACAACTGAACACAGCAGTCGACACCACATCCGGCCGTCGATACCACGCGGGAGAGACCCCCATCAGCGGGGCGCCGACGGGGCAACACTCCCCAGTAACCTCTCAGGCACCAAGGACCGCGTGGAGGAGGCCACTCTGGAGCGGTAGGCGAGACATGCCGCCTCGGCCCCCGGGCCGTGAGCGACAGAGGGGGAGACCAGACAGGAGCAGCCGCACTGCGGCACAGCGACCAGGAGGTCTCCATGACGGAGCAGCCAACCCGTGAACGAGGGCCGGACGCCGGCACCGCGGCCGCCCGCGGCTTCGCCGATCGGCACATCGGCCCGGATCCGGCCGAGCTCACCCAGATGCTCAAGACGGTCGGCTACGCCGGCACCGGCGAGCTGATGACCGCGGCGCTGCCCGAGGGGATCCTCGCCGGCCCCGGCCGTCCGATGCCGCTGGAGCTGCCCGAGGCGGCCGGCGAGACGGAGGCGCTTGCCGAACTGCGGGAGCTGGCCGACCGCAACCGGGTGCTGACCTCGATGATCGGCCAAGGCTACTACGACACCATCACCCCGCCGGTCATCCGGCGCAACATCCTGGAGAATCCGGCCTGGTACACGGCCTACACCCCCTACCAGCCGGAGATCTCGCAGGGGCGCCTGGAGGCGCTGCTGAACTTCCAGACGATGGTCTCGGACCTGACGGGACTGGCCGTCACGGGTGCCTCCCTGCTGGACGAGGCCACGGCCGCCGCGGAGTCCATGACGCTGGCGCGCCGCGCCACGCGCGGCAAGGGCGACGTGTTCATCGTCGACTCCGACGTCTTCCCGCAGACCCTGTCGGTGCTGCGCACCCGAGCCGAGCCGCTGGGCATCGACGTGGTGGTGGCCGACCTCTCCGAAGGGCTGCCCGACGCCGACGCCTTCGGCGTGCTCGTGCAGTATCCGGCGGGCAGCGGCGCGGTGCGCGACCCGCGCCCGATCATCGCCGAGGCGCACGAACGCGGCGCGCAGGCGGTGGTCGCCGCCGACATACTCGCCCTGACCCTGCTGCGCAGCCCCGGTGAGATGGGGGCCGACATCGCGGTGGGCTCCACCCAGCGCTTCGGCGTCCCCATGGGCTTCGGCGGCCCGCACGCCGGCTACATGGCGCTGCGCGAAGGGCTTCAGCGCCAGCTGCCCGGGCGCCTGGTCGGCGTCTCGGTCGACAACGCGGGCAAGCCCGCCTACCGGCTCGCGCTGCAGACCCGCGAGCAGCACATCCGCCGGGAGAAGGCCACCAGCAACATCTGCACCGCCCAGGTACTGCTGGCGGTGATGGCCTCGATGTATGCCGTCTACCACGGTCCCCAGGGGCTGCGGGCCATCGCCGAGCGGGTGCACGGCCACACCGCCGACCTCGCCGATCGGCTGCGCGCCGCCGGCTTCGGCGTCGCCGACGAACGGTTCTTCGACACGCTGCGGGTGCGGGTGCCCGGCGCCGCGGCCGCGGTCGTCGAGGCGGCGGCCGAGCGCGGCATCAACCTGCTGGCCGCCGACGCCGACACGGTGGGTATCAGCTGCGACGAGGCCACCACCACCGCCCACCTGGAGCACATCGTGGCGGCCTTCACCGGCGGCCCGGTCTCGGGCGCCGCGACGGGAGCCGCCGCGGGCGGCGAGCGGGCGCACAGCTCGGCGGCGCTGCCGGAGGACCTGCGCCGCGGCGTGGACTACCTGACCCACCCCGTCTTCTCCTCCCACCGCAGCGAGACCTCCCTGCTGCGTTACATGCGGCGGCTCTCCGACAAGGACCTGGCGCTGGACCGCAGCATGATCCCGCTGGGCTCGTGCACCATGAAGCTCAACGCCACCGCCGAGATGGAGTCGGTGACCTGGCCGGAGTTCGCTGCGCTGCACCCCTTCGCGCCGCTGGACCAGGCCGCCGGAAGCGTGCGCATCGTGCGCGACCTGGAGCGCTGGCTGGCCGAGATCACCGGGTACGACGCGGTGTCGCTGCAGCCCAACGCCGGGTCCCAGGGTGAGCTGGCCGGGCTGCTGGCCATCCGCGGCTACCACCGCGGGCGCGGCGAGACCGGCCGCGACGTGTGCCTGATCCCCAGCTCCGCCCACGGCACCAACGCCGCCAGCGCGACGATGGCCGGTATGCGGGTCAAGGTTGTGGCCTGCGACGACGGCGGCAACATCGACATGCAGGACCTGCGTGCCAAGACGGCCCAGCACGCCGACGACCTCGCGGCGATCATGGTGACCTACCCGTCCACGCACGGGGTCTACGAGGACACCATCACCGAGGTCTGCCGCCTGGTGCACGAGGCCGGCGGGCAGGTCTACGTCGACGGCGCCAATCTGAACGCGCTGCTGGGCTGGGCCAAGCTCGGCGCGTTCGGCGCCGACGTCAGCCACCTCAACCTGCACAAGACCTTCTGCATCCCCCACGGCGGCGGCGGTCCGGGCGTGGGGCCGGTGGCGGCGCGCTCCCACCTGGCCGGCTACCTGCCCAACCACCCCAGCCAGCCCGAGGCCGGTCCCTACACCGGCGTGGGCCCCGTCTCGGCGGCGCCCTTCGGCTCGGCCGGGATCCTGCAGATCTCCTGGGCCTACATCCGGATGATGGGGGAGGAGGGGCTGCGCTCGGCCACCGAGGCGGCCGTGCTCACCGCCAACTACGTCGCCAAGCGGCTGGAGCCCTACTACCCGGTGCTCTACACCGGGCAGGGCGGCCTGGTGGCACATGAGTGCATCATCGACATCCGCGGTCTGCAGAAGCGGACCGGCGTCAGCAACGAGGACGTGTCCAAGCGGCTGATCGACTACGGGTTCCATGCGCCCACGATGTCCTTCCCCGTCGCCGGGACGCTGATGGTCGAGCCGACCGAGAGCGAGGACCTGGCCGAACTGGACCGCTTCATCGACGCGATGATCGCCATCCGCGGCGAGATCGACCGGGTGGCCGACGGCTCGCTCCCGTCCGACGACAACCCGCTGAAGAACGCGCCGCACACCGCCGAGGCGCTCACCGCGCAGGTGTGGGAGCATCCCTACTCGCGCCACGAGGGCGCCTTCCCGGTGTCGGAACTGCGGTTCGACAAGTACTGGTCGCCGGTGGGGCGGATCGACCAGGCCTACGGCGACCGCAACCTGGTCTGCGCCTGCCCGCCGCCGGAGGCGTTCGAGGTGTAGCCCGTCCGGATCCGCGTCCGCGCCGCACCAGGGGCGGGCGCGGACCCGGCACGACGGCGAGGCGGCCGCCGGCCCCGCAGCATGCTGCTGCGGGGCCGGCGGCCGCCGCTTGTGTGTCGGGGCGTCGGTGCCACCCCAGCAGCACAGAAAATCTACATCGTAAAGGTGGCGGTGGGAGTCGGTCCCCTCGACCGTCGGCAGCGGCCTCCGCCGCCCGGGGAAGCGCGCACCGAACCTCCGGTAGCCGATTCCGGCCGCTCCGGCCACGCCTTGCTGCCGGGTGACCGCCGAAGGGCTACGCTCCGAAGTGAATCGCCGGGGCGGCGGCGCCGTCCCGCACCGTCCCCCGTGTGGAAAGTACGCCGAGATGACAGCGTCCGCCGGATCCTCCACCCACGACGCCGCCGGAGACGAGCCGGAGTTCGCGAACCTGTTGGATCAGGCGCGCGACCTCGCCGAGAACGGACACCTCAACCGCGCCGCCCAGGTCTACGAGCGCGTGGTCGAGGGCGGGTCGCGGCGCTACCTGCCCCAGGCCGCCCTCGGGCTGGCCGTCGTCCGCCACGACATGGGCGAGGTCGCGGCGGCGCAGTCGGCCGCACGCACCGCGATCCACACCGGCCACCCCGAGTTCGCTCCCCGCGCCGCCTACCACCTGGCCCTGTCCCTGGAAGCCGAAGGCGACGACGGCCAAGCCCGCGCGGCGTGGGACGAGGTGCTCGAATCGGGCAACAACCGCTACCGGCCCGCCGCCCACTACGGGCTCGCCCGCCTGGCCGAGGAGCGCGGCGACACCGAAGCCGCCGAAGGGCACTGGGAGCAGGTGCTGCAGAGCGGATCGGCCGAGGTCGTGCCCGAGGCCGCGCACGACTACGCCGCCCGGCTCCTGGCCCAGGGCCGCGCCGACGACGCCGCCGAGGTCATCCACCGCGGCCTGGAGCCCGGTGAGCACGCAGGACTGCGGCTGCTGCTGGGCGCTGTGCACGTCGAGCACGCGATCGGCGCGTTCGGGGCCGTCGTGGGCGAGGCCCAGGCGGAGGCCGATGCGGACACCGCCGAGTCCACGCGTGCGGTGGCGCCCGAGGTCGCCGGCGGCGCGGTCGAGCTGCTGGCGCGCCTGCTGGCTGTGCGCGGCGATAGCGAGACCGCCGAGCGCGTGTGGGCGGACGGGCTCGCCCACCGCGACCCCGCCACCGCCGACGAGGTCCGCGCCCGGCTGCGCCGCGGCTTCCTGGCGCCCGACCCCGAACTCGCCGAGCAGGGGGAAGAGCAGCCTGATGGGGAGGAGGGCTGGTGGGAGCCCTATGTCGAGGCGGCCGCCGCCCAGAACAGCGCCCCCATGCTGACGGGCGAGCTGTTCGTCGCACTCAACCAGATGTACACCCACCTCGCCTTGCCCTTGGCCCAGGGCGAGGGCGACCCGGCCGAGCTGCGCCGCGCGCTGGAGGAGGCGGTGCGCACACCCGGACAGTACGTGTGGGGCAGAGCGCTGCACGACGACTTCCGCGAACGGCTGCGCCTGGCGGCGGGCTCGCAGGCCCCGGTCCTTCCCGAGGGATGGCCGGACTCCGCCGACTGACAGCAGAGGGCCGCGGCGGCGGCGGGTGGAGCTGCAGGGGCCGGGCCGTGTTTGCGCCCCGCCGCGCCGCATCGCCCCTTCCGCTGCCGCGGGGCGCGGAGCGCGCACGGCTGCGGTGGTCGTAGCTTGGTGGCATGGAGCTCGACACGCCTCGCGGGCCTGCGCTCGCCGACATCGACCTGCTGGCCGGCGAACCGCGCTATCTGCTGGCCGTCACCCACGGCGCGGGCGGCGGCGTCGACGCGCCCGATATCACCGCCGTGTGCGACGCGGTACTCAAGGCGGGCGGCGCCGCCGCGCGCATCACCCAGACCTACAGGGTGGCCGGGCGGAAGATGCCCGGGTCGGCGACCCGCCCCCAGGACGAGGCGTGGACGGCCGCGGTCCGGGGTGTGTGCGCGGACCCGCGGCTGGCGAAGCTGCCGCTCGTGCTCGCCGGGCGCAGCAACGGCGCCCGCGTCGCCTGCCGCACCGCTGCGGAGCTGGGCGCGGCGGCGGTGGTCGCGCTCGCGTTCCCGCTGCACCCGCCGGGCAAGCCGGAACGCTCGCGGGCGGAGGAACTGCGCGGGGCCGGAGTGCCGACCCTGGTGATCAACGGGGACCGCGACCCCTTCGGTGTTCCCGACGCGGCCGACGCCACGTCGCTCGTGGTGCGTCAGGGTGAGCGCCACGACTTGGCCAAGGACGTCGAGTCCGTGGGTGGGTCGGTGGCGGACTGGCTCGCCGAGCGGCTGAGCTGAGCCGCCGAGCGTCGCGGCGGGCGTGCTCGGCTCCGTGGCCGGCCAGGCGGCGCTGTGCTGTCCGACGGTGCGGAGCTATCCGGGTGGGGCGAGCTGCTCAGGCGGCGTGGTCGGCCGGGCCGGAAGTGCCGGCCTCCGCGGTCGGAGTGCCGGTCGGCCTCGGCCCGGTTCGGATCTCGGCCTCGCTGCGCGCGGCTCAGGCGACGGCGCGGATGTCGGTAGGACGGTGCGGGGCGACGACGTGGCCGTTGGGCAGCAGCTCGCCGGTGTCCTCGAAGATCACTACGCCGTTGCAGAGCAGGCTCCAGCCCTGCTCGGGATGGCTGGCGACGACGCGGGCCGCTTCGCGGTCGACGTCGTCACAGGACGGGCATGCGGGTCGGTGCGGGCACATCTTGCGCCTCCGGTCGTTTCGATCACTGCTCCCTCGAGCTTAGTGGCGCGAGTCACAGTGCACCTGTGTTTCGTTCGTATTCGACGCCGAAAGTCGGCAGGTCGGCCCGGTGGGACGGCGAATTGACCGGATCCGGCCACGCATGGCGAGTGGTATGTCCGGACATCGCAGAGGAAACCGGGCGGAATGTGGTCGGCGTTCTTCGAGGTCGCGGCCGGCGTCGGCGTGTCGCGCGTGCCGGCCGCACGGCGCCCGGGACCGGCGCGGTGGGCGGCAGGGCGCGGGCGGAGGGCGGAGGTCGAGAGCGGCGAGCGGAGAGCGGGGGCGGCGGGTCAGGCCGCGGCCAAGCGCTCCCGGCACAGCCGGTCCGCGTGCCGTACGGGTTCGGGTATCCGGTACTGCGGCGCGACGCGCAGCGTCAGCTCGGTGGCCGAAACCAGGTCGACGCGGTGGCCCACCGAGACGTAGACGGGTTTGACCCCGGCACGGGTGCGCAGGCACCGGCCGACCACCTCGCCGTCATCCACCAGCGGAGTCCAGGCCCCGCGCTCGGGGGCCGGCTCTGCGGAGCGGCCGACGAACGGGGTCTTGCCGACGCCCAGCACGGGCCGGTCCAGTTCGAGACCGACGTGGCAGGCAAGTCCGAAACGGCGCGGATGGGCCAACCCGAAACCGTCGCAGATAAGGACGTCGGGCTCGGTGCGCAGGCGCGCGACGGCCTCCAGCAGCGCGGGCGCCTCCCGGAAGGCGAACAGCCCGGGAACGTAGGGAAACCGGGGACGCGACACGACGGTCGCGGAGTCCACCGCCCCCCACTCCGGCGCGGCCAGTACGACGGCCGCGGCGGCGAGGCGGTCGTCGTCGGCCGAGTAGGCCACATCCAAGCCGGCGACCAGCGAAACGGCGCCGGCGTCGACGGCCTCCTGCCGCACGAGCGGCGCCAAGCGCTCCTGCAGCGACCGCGCCTCCCCGGCGTCGGTCGGCCACTCCCGCTGTGCGACGGGCCCCGGCGCCCGGTGGGGCCGGGTGCCGGGGGGCCCGTCCATACCGTCGATCCCGTCCATACCGAAACTCTAGACGCGGCCGGGCTCAGGAGAGTCGCCGAGGGGCAGCGGCGCACGGCCGGTGCGGGCGTCGGCCGGTTCGGCGGATGGATGGCTGGGCGTCCGATGAGGGCGGCGGCGGTCGGTGCGCGGTGCGGGCTTCACGCCGGTGATCCGGCGGCGGTCAGGAACCCGCGAATGTACCCGGCCACGGTGTCCAGGTGGCTTTCGAGCAGGAAGTGTCCACCGCCGGGGATCAGGTGGATCTCCGCATCCGGTAGGTCTCGCGCGAAGGCACGTGCCCCGTCCGGGCCGAAAATCTCGTCGCCCGCGCCCCAGACCGCGAGGAGGGGGACCTGGCGGTCCCGAAAGTAGGCGTGCACCTGAGGGTAGAGGGGCGGATTGCCGGCGTAGTCGCGAAACAGGGCGAGCTGCACGAGGTCGTTGCCCGGCCGGTTGACCTCGCGGTGGTCGGCGGTCCAGGTGTCGGGATCGACCAGCTCGGGCCGCTCCACTCCGTGCAGGTACTGCCAGCGGATGGCGTCGAGGGAGAGGGCGCCGCGGACGGCGGGTTCGGTCTGCGGGCCCGGATTCTCCCAGTACGCCCATACGGGCTTCCAGAAATCCGGTACGAAACCGTCCTCGTAGGCGTTGCCGCTCTGCGTGATCACCGCCGTGATCGCGTCCGGGGTGCGTAGAGCGAGCCGCCAGCCGATGGGTGCGCCGTAGTCCTGGACGTACAGGGCGTAGCGGGTGACGTCGAGCTGGGCCAGGAGGTCTTCGGTGATGTCGGTCAGGGCGTCGAAGGTGTAGGTGAACGCGTCCACGGTCGGGGCGTCGGAGCGGCCGAAGCCGAGGTGGTCGGGGGCGACGACGTGGAACCGGTCGGCCAGCGCCGGAATGAGGTGGCGGAACATGCGTGAGCTGGAGGGGTATCCGTGCAGGAGCACGAGCGCGGGCGCCTCGCGGGCTCCTGCCTCGCGGTAGAAGACGCGGTGTCCCCGCACTGTCGCGTATCGGTGGCGGACCTCGACCATTGCTAACCCCTAAGATGCATTTTGGTGGTTAATCCTCGACGCTCAGTAGACATTCTTGGGTGTAACCTGTCAAGGCAGTTGATGGAGTTAGACGGGGAGTTGAGGTCCGTGCTGGACGACCAGGCCCTGCTGCAGGCGCTGAACAGCACCCCTGTTGCGCACGGCCGACGCCAGGACCTGTGGTGGGACGACCACGAGGTGGAGAGGTGGGCGCGGGAGCACGGGGGGCTCGGCGGCGACGAGGAGCGCCGGTGGCTGCGCGCCGCCCGGGACGCGCTTCAGGCGGTGGAGGCGGGGACGTCGGGGCAGCCCGGTCTGCGCCGAGTCCTCGAAGGTGTCCGCAGAGTTCCGCGGCCCAGCGCGTCGGGCATCGAGTGGCACCTGGAGGTGCCGGAGGAACGCAGACTCGCCGTGGAACTCGTGCTCGCCTGGGCCGACGTCAAGGAACGCATGCCCGGCCGTCTGCGGCCGTGCGAGAACCCGGAATGCCGCCTCTTCCTTCTGGACCGCAGCCGTGCCAACACCGCACGATGGTGCTCGATGAAAACCTGCGGGAACCGGCTCAAAGCCCGCCGGCACCAGGCTCGAACCCGGGAGACCCCGCAATCCGAGTAGAGCGCCGGCGAGGCGCGCCGCCGTCCGCCCGCAGTACGTCTGGCTCCTCAGGCCGCTCCGCGGCTGCGGCGGGCTGCGGGGCGGCTGCGGCGGCCGGCGCCGGCGAGGCCGCCGCGCTGGAACGCGCGCACCAGTTCGCCGCCGAAACTGACCCCCGCACCCAGGCCCAGGCCGATCGCCACCGCCTCCGACAGGCTCAGCAGCCCTTGCACCGGCTGGTTCAGGGTGATCTCCAGCAGTCCCCGGTACAGGATGCTGCCGGGCAGCAGCGGCGCGATCGCCGGAATGACATAGGGCAGCACAGGCCTTCGCGTGCGGCGCGCGAGCGCGTGGCCCACCACGCCGATGACCACGGCGCCGGCCGCGGTGCCCAGGATCGGGGGCGCGTCCAGCAGGCTGCGCACCGTCGCGTAGATCACCCAGATCATCACGCCCATGATGCCGATCCACGGCAGCATGCGCGGCGGGACGGTCAGCGAAACGGCGAAGGTCATGGCGATTCCCGCCGCGCCGAGCAGTACCGGGAACTCCACGCCGGTTCCGACGGTGGGCAGGTTGTCCAGGGTGACCTCCACGCCCAGACGCACCGCGGTGTAGGCGACGGCGCCCACCCCCGCGATGATCGCACCCAGGGTCAGGAAGACCTCCAGCAGCCGCGCCGTGCCCGAGACGTAGCTGCCGCTGATGCCCTCCTGCAGGCTGGCCACCAGCGGCCGCCCCGGCAGCAGGGCCATGATGTTGCCGGTGATGATCGCGCCGGCCTGCAGACCCAGGTTCAACTGGTCGCTGCCCCAGAGCAGCCCCACCCCGATGGTGGAGGCCACCATCGTCGCCGCGGTCACCTGGTAGAACTCCGCCACCCCGCGTCTCGCCAGGAAGGCTGAGGTGCGGTCGCCCAGCACCGTGGCCAAAAACGCGGCGGCGGCGACGATCCACTGGCCGCCGACCATGAGACTGGCGCTGGAGGCGATCAGCCCGAACCCCGTCACGATGAGCCAGTTGGGGTAGGGCGGGCTCGCGCGCTTGATCGCCCGCAAACGCGCGATGGCGCCCTCCAGCTCCACCGCCCCCAGCGCCGCGTCCTGCACCAGGGCGTGCAGCTCGTTGACGCGGAAGTAGTCCAGAGTACGGCGGCGCACCACCCGCTCGCCCGTGATCGGCGGGTGATCGCCCCCGGGGTGGGCCGACAGCGTGATCGCGGTGAAGGTGACCGAGGCCTCCGAACGCGGCAGCTCGAAGGCCACCGAGAGGCTCAGCATCGACTCGCTGACCACCTCGGTGCTCTCGCCGCTGGCAAGGAGCAGCTCGCCGACGCGCAGCACGAGGTCCAGCGCCCGCGGGTCGGGCGTCTCCACGGCTTCATCGAAGAGGTCGGAGTGCATCTCCGACTCCCGAGACGCACGCCAATCCCGCAGTCGGCTCAGCAGAAAGTCCTCGTTCGACGACGCGGGATACTGGGAGTCCTCGGCCATGAGCGGTTCTCGATACCTCCTCGATGCGCGGAAACGGCGGCCGCCTGCACCGGCGGCCACGGGATGAGACGCCAGATTCGGGGCACCGGTTGGCGCTACGCGGCCCGGTGGCGCGGTGAGGTCGATCACCGCCCATGGTCGCAGGTGGCGGCCGCGATCGCCGAGCACGGCCGCTGTGTGTGGCGCAGGACCGGGTGGCGGCGCCGGCGGGCGGCGAGCCCGTGCGCGCCGCGGTCGGCCCCGTGCGTCCGGCCTACTCCTCTCCCGGCCGCACGATGCCGGTCTCGTAGGCGTGGACCACGGCCTGGACCCTGTCGCGCAGCCCCAGTTTGGTCAGCACGTTGCCCACGTGGGTCTTGACCGTGGTGTCGCTTACCACCAGGCGGCGCGCGATCTCGGCGTTGGACAGGCCGCGCGCCAGCAGCCGCAGGACCTCCCGCTCGCGCTCGGTCAGATGGTCGAGCCGGGGCGGCTGCCGATCCCGTGTCGAGGGCAGCTTGTCGGCGAAGCGGTCGAGCAGCCGGCGCGTGATCGTGGGCGCCACGATCGCCGCCCCGTCGGCCACCACGCGGATCGCCCCGGCCAACTCGTCCGGCGGCACGTCCTTCAGGAGGAACCCGCTGGCACCCGCCCGCAGCGCTTCGACCACGTACTCGTCCAGATCGAAGGTCGTCAGTACCAGCACCCGCACCTGCTGCCCGCTGGTGTGCGCCCACTCCAGGATCTCCCGCGTGGCGTCGATTCCGTCCTTGCCCGGCATCCGGATGTCCATCAGCACCACGTCCGGCAGCAGCCGACGGGTGTCGGCGAGCGCGGCGTGGCCGTCGGCGGCCTCGCCCACCACCGCGATCTCCGGTTCCGACTCGAGGATCAGGCGGAACCCGGTACGCAACAGGGGCTGGTCGTCGACGAGGAGGACGCGGATGGCCATGTGCCGATTCTCGGTGATCGGCGGCGCCGCTTCGTCCGCAGCGACCGGAAGCGGCCGCCGCGGCGGCCCGGCGTCCACCCCGAAGCCGCGGCTCGGCGCCGCTTCCCGGCTCATCCGCGGCGCGCCAGCGGGATCCGGGTACGTACCTCGAACCCGCCGCCGCTGCGCGGGCCCGCGTCGATCTCGCCGCCGTAGAGGGCCACGCGCTCGCGCATGCCCACAAGACCGTGCCCGGGCTCGTCCGAGTGCGGCGGCGCGCCCTCGCCGCCGGCGCCGCCCTCGTCGGTGACGGCGACCTCCACCGCCCGCGGGCCGTAGCGCACCGACACCGTGGTGGGGGCGTCGCGGCCGGCGTGCTTGAGGACGTTGGTCAGCGACTCCTGCACCACGCGGTACAGGGTCAGCTCCAGGCCCGGCGGCAGTTTCACCGGCACGCCCTCGGCGACCAGCTCCACCGGCGTCCCGGTCTCGCGGATCTGGCGTATCAGCTCGTCCAATCCGGACAGGCTCGGCTGCGGGTCGCGGCCTGCGACTTCGCCGTTGTCGTTCTCGCCCCCGGCCTCGGGTTCGCGCAGCACGTCCACGATCCGGCGCATCTCCGCCATCGCCTGGCGCCCGGTCTCCTCGATCTCCACCAGGGTCTGGCGGGCCCGGTCGGGTGAGCGCTCGATCACCCGGCGCCCGGCGGTGGCCTGCACCGTCATCACACTGACGTGGTGGGCCACGACGTCGTGCAGCTCGCGGGCGATGCGGGTGCGCTCCTCGGCCAGGACCGCGCGCGTGTGGGCGTCGCGGGCGCGCTCCAGGCGTTCGGCGCGGGCGGCCAGCTCCATCATGTGGAAGGCGCGCATGCGCACCAGGCGCCCCACCCACCAGGAGCCGAGGATCCAGCCGAGGTAGAACGCCTGGTTGATCCACCACGGCTCGCCGCCGGCCTCCCCGCCGCCGGGCGCGGCCGTGGCGGGGCTCAGCGCGGTGGTGGCGATGTTGACCGCCACCGCGGCGCTCAGCCCCGCCAGCGAGCGCACCAGCGGCAGGTACCGGCCCACCGAATAGGCCGCCGCTGCGATCCCCAGGCTCGCGGCGCCCCACACCATGATCCCGGCGAAGTCGCCGGCGAGCCCGCCGAGCGTGAGCACCATGAGCACGGTGAAGGGCAGGAAGCGCCGCGCGAACAGCACCAGGGACAGCATGACCCCGGCGGCGTAGCCCGCCGTGTGGTCGTGCCACACCGCCGCCATGGCAGGGTCCTCGCGGGTGACGGTGACCAGCGCGGTGTTGGCCGCCGCCAGAGCGACCACGATGATCGCGTCGCTCATCCACGGCCACCGGCCGCCGCGCAGCGCCGAATGCGCGGCGCCCCGGCTCTCGGGGGCGGGCTCGGTCTCGGGCGCGGCTCGTGCGGCGGTCACCTGTTCCACGCTAGAAGCGCCTCCCGCATCCGCCGACCTTCGCCCGGCCGATCTCGTCTCCTCCGCCGGTAGGAAGAGCGGCGGCGGGGGAGTTCGTCACAGCGCCGGGGCGGGCTGGGGCAGCGGGGGAGGGGTGCCGCCGAACTCCGGACACAGCGCCTGGTGGTCGCACCAGCCGCAGAGCTTGCTGGGGCGCGGGTGCCAGCTGCCCGAGCGGGCGGTGTCCTCGATGTCGCGCCAGATGCCCAGGATCTCCGACTCGGCGGCCCGCAGCTCCTGCTCGGTGGGGTCGTACCAGCGCACGCCGCCGTCGCCGAGGTACATCAGCTGCAGCCGGGCCGGCACCTCGCCCAGCTCGCGCCAGAGCATCACGGCGTAGAAGAAGATCTGGAAGCGCGCCTTGTCCTCGAAGCGCGGGCGGGGCGACTTGCCGGTCTTGTAGTCGACGATGCGGATCTGGCCGGTGGCGGCGACGTCGATCCGGTCGAGGTAGCCGCGCAGCCGCAGCCCGGACTGCAGCGTGACGTCCAGGCGCAGCTCGCGCTCGCGCGGTTCCAGCCGCTGCGGCTGCTCCATCTCGAAGTAGCGCTCCAGCAGGGTGCGGGCCTGCGCCAGCCAGTCGGCGACCTCCTGCTCGGTCGAGAACAACGCGGCGGCCGCCTCGGCGTGCGAGGAGCGCAGCTGCTCCCACTGCGGCTCGACCAGCGAAAGCGCCGTGCGGGGGGTGCGGGTCTCGGCAGGCAGCTCGAACAGCCGCTCCAGCACCGAGTGCACCAGGGTGCCGCGCAGCGCGGCGGCGCTGGGGCGCTCGGGGAGCCGGTCGATGGCCCGGAAGCGGAACAGCAGCGGGCACTGCAGGAAGTCGGCGGCCCGCGACGGCGACAGGGCACGGATCACGGGAGCGTCGTCGGGGGAGTCCATGCCCCAACAGTACGGCTCCGCGCCGGGGCGGGCACGCTGTCGTGCACAGCCCGCCGAGGACCGGCGCGCAGGTCGGCCCGTCCCGGTGCGCGGCGGGCGATTGCATAGGCTGGGCGGGTGACCGATCCCGCCGGCAGCACCCCTCCCGAGAGCCCGAGTACCGCCCGCCCCGCCCGTCGCGGATCCGGGTGGCTGATGGCACGCCCCTTCGGCATTCCCGTCTACGTGACGCCTTCGTGGCTGATCATCGCGGCCGTCATCACGCTGATCTACGAGCCCGTGGTCGAGCGCACCCTCCAGCTGGGGCCGCTCTCCTACCTCGTGGCCTTCGTCTTCGCGGTGCTGCTGTACGTGTCGGTGCTCATCCACGAACTCGCCCACTCGGTCACCGCGCGCATGTTCGGACTGCCCGTCGCCCGCATCACGCTGTACATGCTCGGCGGCGTCTCCGAGATCGAGCGCGAGGCGCCCACACCGGGGCGCGAGTTCCTGGTGGCGGTCTCGGGGCCCGTCCTCTCGCTGGTGCTGGCCGCTGTGGGGTTCGCGGGCTACTGGTTCGTCGAGCCGCAGACCGTCGTCGGCGTGCTGGTGTGGCAGCTGTGGGTGGCCAATCTCCTGGTGGGCGTGTTCAACCTGCTGCCCGGCCTGCCGCTGGACGGCGGCCGCCTGGTCCGGGCCGCGGTGTGGGCGATCACCCGGCGGCCCCGCGCCGGCACCGTGGTCGCCGCTTGGGGCGGACGGCTGCTGGCGGTGTCCATCGTCGCCGTGCCGGTGCTCTACGGTCTGCGCACCGGCAGCGCGCCCAACCTGTTCGGCCTGGTGTGGGCGCTGCTGCTCGCCTCGTTCATCTGGATGGGCGCGGCCTCGGCGCTGCGGACCGCGCGCATGCGCGAGCGGGTGCCCACGCTGCGCGCCCGCGGGCTGGGTCGGAACGTGACCACCGTCAGCGCCGACACCTCGGTGGCCGAGGCACAGCGGCGCATGCGCGAGGCGGGCACGCGGGCGGTGGTGGTCGCCGACGCCGCCGGCACCCCCACCTCGATCGTCAGCGAGACCGCCGCGGCGGCCGTGCCCGACGCCCGACTGCCCTGGGTCCCGGCCTCAAGCGTCGCCCGCGCGATCACCCGCGGCGCGGTCATCAGCGCCGACCTGGAGGGCGAGGAACTGCTGGAGGCGCTGCGGGCCCATCCCGTCCAGGAGTACCTGCTGGTGGAGTCCGACGGCGGCGTCTACGGCGTGCTGTACACCGCCGACGTCCAACAGGCCTTCACCGGGCGCTGAGACCGCACCGGCGGCGGCGTCGGGGGTCGCCGCATCAGCGGGTGGCGCCCTCGGGCCATACGACGGTCACGTGGCGCTCGCGGCCGCGGGCGTAGTCGACGATGTCGGCCGTGCCGCCCGGACCGCGCGGCGGGCAGCCGTCCCACACCGCCAGGAGTTCGTCGCAGTGCTCCACCAGGTGGCGGCCCGCCTCCAGGTGCGCGTGGGAGGTCGATTCCACATACGGCAGCCGGTGCACCAGCGCGGCCGCCGCCAGCAGCGCGTCGTAGGTCTCGCGGTGCCATTCGGGCAGTCCGTCGCGGTAGCGCTCGGCCGGCACCACCGCCTCCAGGGTGCCGCCCGTGTCCAGCACGGCGCGCGCGAACAGCGCGTCGGCGCCGTCGGCGAGGCAGGACAGCCCGGTCACGTGCGGCCCCAGGTCCCGCAGGCGGGCGCGCAGGGCGGAGTCGACCGCGCGCGCGACCTCGGGGGGCAGTGCGCGGTGACCGGTGATCGCAAGACGCCGCATGGCCCTTCCTCTCTCACCATGTGTTCCCCGCGGGCCGCAGGCGTCCACACGGCGGCCGCGGGTCGCGCGCGTCGGCGGCGTTAGGCGGTCAAGGCCGCCGACGCGAGCTGCTCGTCGAGTTCGGTGACGCAGCGGGCGCCGGGTCCCCGGTAGGCGCGGCGGAAGCGTCGCACCCGCGATATCAGCCGGTCGGAGCGGAAGCGCACGCCGATCCGCAGCGACTGGGCGGCCAGGGAGAACGCCTCGTCGACGTCGCCGGCGTCGGCGTGGGCGCCCGCGAGCTCCACCATCAGGGCCGCGCCGTTCTTGGCCGTGGGGCGGGCGCGGCCGAAGGCCTCGGCGAAGGCGGCGCGCGCCTCGTGGGGCCGGTGCAGCCGCACGCCCGTGAGCGCACGATATCCGGCGACCTTCGCCTCGGTGAAGGGGAAGACCCAGGGCCAGGGCGGCTCGGTGTTGTCGCTGCGGGCGACCGCGCGCTCGGCGGCGGCGATCTCGGCATCGGCAGCGGGGGCGTCGCCGAGCGTGGCGTAGGCCATGGCGCGGGTGCAGGCGAGCCACGCGGCGGCGGTGGGGTGGGTGTCGCTGCCCAGCAGCCGCGCCGCCTCGCCGACCAGGGCCAGGCCTGCGGCCGCGTCCTCGGTCTCGGTCTCGAAGGCGGCCAGGCTGCCCACCATGTAGGCGCCCAGCAGCGGATTCCGGGCCAAGCGCGCATTGCGCACCGCGGTGCGGTAGTAGCCGCGCGCCGACCCGGCGTCGTCCATGTCGGCGTGCAGCCATCCGGCGAAGCCGGCGGCCTCGCTGGCCGCCGCGGCGACGTCGGAGGCGAACGGTGTGGGCCGCGCCCGCGCCAGCGTGCGCCCGGTGAGCTCCACGTGGGCGACCGCGCCCCCGGCGAGGTCGCGCGAAGGCGAGGCGCCGTCCAGCCGCCGCTGGCCGCCGGTGATCGCGCGCAGGGTCGGTGCCGTGCCCTCGTCGACCCCGGTGCGTTGCGGCGCCGCGCCGGGCGTCAGCGTCGCCGCGGCGACGGCCTTGCCGAATTCCCGTCGTCTCGTCGGATCGGCCCCCCTCTCCGGCTCGGCGGAGTCCGCGAACCGGAGGAGGTGGATCGGGATCCCCAGCCGCCCGGCGATCTCGCGGACCTGGTCGACGGTGAGCGACTGCTGCCGGTTGACCACCCGCGACACCCAGCTTTGCGAGTAGCCGACGGCGCGGGCGAGCTCGCCCTGGGACCAGGCCCGGGCCAGGCGAACGTGCTCCAGGACACGGGCGAGATCGCAGGTGGCCAGCGCCTCGGTGATGCCGTCGCGTTCCCAGAAGTCCGGCGGCAGCGCACTGTCTCGTCGGGGCATGAGCCTAGATTAAAGGTTCCACCAGGGATGGGTGGCTATGAGTGAAAAAGGTACTGCTATGCGTAACGTGCATGCGAGGTTACGCGGAGTCGATGCCGAAGGCGGAGTCAAGGGTCTAAAGTCCCTGCACTGTAAGGGATACGCGGCAGTAATCCGGAGTGCCGACGACCGTGCAGACCCCGCCCTGTGAACGTCCGGCCTGGCCGCACATGGCCACGCCCTTGACGGCGGTGCCGACGATCCGCCCGGGGGCCGCGCCTTCAGTGGCCTCAGCGCCGGGCTGCGGTCGATGGGCGTTCGGGCCCGCACGGACCGCGAGGCCGGTGCGCTCAGGCCCGCTCGCCGTCGGCGGGCAGGGCCGGGCCGAAGCGCTCCACCGCCAGGCAGGCCGCGCCCACGATCCCCGCCGTGTTGCGCAGCTCGGCCGGCACGATGGGGGCGTTGAGCCGCAGATAGGGCAGGAACTGGTCGGCGATGCGGCTCACCCCGCCGCCCACGACGATCAGGTCGGGCCACAGCAGCCGCTCCACCTCGTCGTAGTAGCGCTGCAGCCGCTCGCGGGCCCACTGCTCATACGACAGCCCTTCGCGGTCCTGCACGCTGGAGGCGGCGCGGGTCTCGGCGTCGTGGCCGTCGATCTCCAGGTGCCCGAACTCGGTGTTGGGTACCAGGTGGCCGTCCACCAGCAGCGCAGTGCCGATCCCGGTGCCCAGCGTGGTCAGCAGCGTCACGCCGCGCACATCGCGCGCGGCGCCGTAGCGGTGCTCGGCCACCGCGGCGGCGTCGGCGTCGTTGACGACGTAGACCTCGCGCCCTGTCGCCTCCGACAGCAGCTTCTCGGTGTCGGTGCCCACCCACGAGGAGTCGACGTTGGCGGCGCTGCGGGCGATCCCGTGCTGGATGACCGCCGGGAAGGTCACGCCCAGCGGCGCCGATCCCGCCACGTGCTCGGGGAAGGAGGAGGCGAGGTCGGCGACCACCTCGGCCACCGCATCGGGCGTCGCGGGCCGGGGCGTGGCCGTCTTCAGCCGGTCCACCAGGAAGACCCCCCGCTCCAGGTCGACCGGCGCGGCCTTGATCCCGCTTCCGCCGATGTCGATGCCGATACCCACCTTGGGTGTGCTGGGCGCCATGGTGATCCCGTCCTTCCCGACGTGTCGGCGGGCACCGGCCGGCCGCGTGTGCCCGTAGTCCAATTGTGTCTCCTCCCGGCACCCGCCGGGCGCAGCGAGCGGGAGGCGGAGCGGGCGGGCGCGCGATTACGACGTGCGGCGCCCGGGCCGCTAACGTGGGCGACTGCCCGCCCCCCTGTACACCCAGTACACCGACCGATTACCGCGAAGAGACGAGTACCTGTTGACCGGCATCCACGGCCGCCGCGGCCCCTTCCGCGAGGGCGACATCGTGCAGCTGACCGACCCCAAGGGCAAGATGCACACCATCACCCTCAAGGCCGGCGCCGCCTTCCACACCCACCGGGGGCGCCTGGACCACGACGAGCTGATCGGCAGCCCCGAGGGCTGCGTGGTGCGCGCGACCTCCAACACCGCCTACGTGGCACTGCGTCCGCTGCTGGCCGACTTCACCCTGTCCATGAAGCGCGGCGCCACGATCGTCTATCCCAAGGACGCCGCCCAGATCGTCGCCCAGGCCGACATCTTCCCCGGCGCGCGGGTGGCCGAGGCCGGCGGCGGGTCCGGCGCGCTCACCAGCTGGCTGCTGCGCGCCGTGGGCGAGCAGGGGCTGGTCTCCTCCTACGAGCGCCGCGCCGACTTCGCCGAGATCGCCCGCACCAACGTGGAGCGCTTCTTCGGCGGCGAGCACCCGGCCTGGCGGCTTACCGTGGGCGATCTGGCCGAGGAGCTCACCGAGACCGGACTCGACAGGGTCGTGCTGGACATGCTCGCGCCGTGGGAGTGCCTGGACGCCGTGTCCAAGGCGCTGGCGCCGGGCGGGCTGGTGTGCGTCTACGTCGCCACCACCACCCAGATCTCGCGCGTCGTCGAGGAGCTGCGCGACAACGGCTCCTTCTACGAGCCGCGGGCCTTCGAGACGCTGGTGCGCGAGTGGCACGTGGAAGGCCTGGCCGTTCGCCCCGATCATCGGATGATCGGTCATACGGGGTTCCTGGTGACGGCTCGGCGCCTGGCCGAGGGGGCCGTCCCGCCCGAGCGCCGCCGGCGCCCCTCCAAGGGCGCCTACGGCCAGGACTGGCAGCGCGAGCAGGAGTCCCGCGGCGGGGCGGGCGCCCGGCGCTCCTCCGAGGCGGGGGCGAGCCAAGCCGAGGGCGGCGCCGGCGAGGAGTCGGCCGACCGGGCCGCGGAGGGCGGCGAGGGCGGTGCGCAGGCCCGGGGGAACGGCGCAGAGTGACATTACGTTCGCATTACGCCGCACCCGCCTTTATCAGGGTGACCTAGGCCTTCACAACATCGAAAAGTGAGCGCTTCGACACTCGCGGCTGGCCGGAGGTTAGGAATAGTCCATGGGTAGGTAGGGTTTCGAGTAGTCGTCCTTCTTACAGGGAGGTGGCGGACGTGGCCGATCGCGACGACGAGCGTCAGACCGAACGCGACCGTGAAGTCGCGGAACTCACCGCTCAGGTCTCCTATCTGGAAAAGGAGCTCAGCGTAGTCCGGCGCAAGCTCGCCGATTCCCCCCGCCATGTGCGGCTGCTCGAAGACCGGTTGCGTGAGGCGCAGGCCAACCTGGCCGCCGCGAACGGCAAAAACGAGCGCCTGGTGGCGACACTCAAGGAGGCCCGCGATCAGATAACGGCCTTGAAGGAAGAGGTCGACAGGCTGTCGCAGCCTCCGTCGGGATTCGGCGTGTTCCTGGAGGCACGCGAGGACGAGACCGTCGAGATCTTCACCAACGGCCGCAAGATGCGGGTCAACGTGAGTCCTTCGGTGGAGGTCGACGAGCTCCGTCCCGGCCAGGAGGTGATGCTCAACGAGGCGTTCAACGTCGTCGAGGTCCAGTCCTACGAGACCATCGGCGAGGTCGTGCTTCTCAAGGAGTTCCTGGAGGGCAACGACCGGGCGCTGGTGATCAGCAACCACGACGAGGAGAAGATCGTCCGGCTCGCCGAGCCGCTGCGCGACCAGCCGGTGCGCCCGGGCGACTCGCTGCTGCTGGAGCCGCGCTCGGGCTACATCTACGAGCGCATCCCCAAGTCGGAGGTCGAGGAGCTCATCCTCGAAGAGGTCCCCGACATCGCCTACACCGACATCGGCGGCCTCGGCGGGCAGATCGAGATGATCCGCGACGCCGTCGAACTGCCCTACCTGCACAAGAACCTCTTCTACGAGCACCAGCTGCGCCCGCCCAAGGGTGTGCTGCTCTACGGTCCGCCCGGGTGCGGAAAGACGCTCATCGCCAAGGCGGTGGCCAACTCCCTTGCCAAGCAGGTCTCGGAGAAGACCGGCCGCGACGTCGGCAAGAGCTTCTTCCTCAACATCAAGGGCCCCGAGCTGCTGAACAAGTACGTGGGCGAGACCGAGCGCCACATCCGCCTGGTCTTCCAGCGCGCCCGCGAGAAGGCCAGCGAGGGTTCGCCCGTCATCGTGTTCTTCGACGAGATGGACTCCATCTTCCGCACACGCGGGTCCGGGGTCTCCAGCGACGTCGAGAACACCATCGTGCCCCAGCTCCTCAGCGAGATCGACGGCGTGGAGGGTCTGGAGAACGTCATCGTCATCGGCGCCTCCAACCGCGAGGACATGATCGACCCGGCGATCCTGCGGCCCGGACGCCTCGACGTGAAGATCAAGATCGAGCGCCCCGACGCCGAGGCCGCCCGCGACATCTTCTCCAAGTACATCACCGACGACCTGCCCCTTCACGACGAGGACCTCGCCGAGCACGGCGGCTCCAGCCGCGCCACGGTCGACGCCATGATCCAGCGCGTGGTCGAGCGGATGTACGCCGAGAGCGAGGAGAACCGCTTCCTGGAGGTCACCTACGCCAACGGCGACAAGGACGTCCTGTACTTCAAGGACTTCAACTCCGGCGCGATGATCCAGAACATCGTCGACAGGGCCAAGAAGATGGCCATCAAGGACTTCATCGACAACGAGGCGCGCGGCATCCGCGTCTCGCACCTGATGCAGGCCTGCGTCGACGAGTTCAGCGAGAACGAGGACCTGCCCAACACCACCAACCCCGACGACTGGGCCCGGATCTCCGGCAAGAAGGGCGAGCGGATCGTCTACATCCGCACCCTGGTCTCGGGCAAGAAGGGCGCCGATTCCGGGCGCTCCATCGACACCGTGGCCAACACCGGCCAGTACCTGTAGGACACGCCGCAGCAGGCCGGGCCGCCCCGCGCGGCCCGGCCTGCCGTGCTGTGCGGGGCTCCGAAACGGCGCGCCGGGGCCCGCCCGCCCCGACGAATCGAATCCGAAGATCGGTTCCGGCCCCCTATCCCGGTCACACCAGGGCTTCTCGGGCGTGGCGAAGCGGGCGGAAAGGGCGGAAATCGGTGGCTGTCGGGCCACAATTCGCTGAGGAGCGTTCAAGACCCCGCGACGATGGATAACCTTCCAGCATGAGTGTGCAGCGGATTATGGGCATCGAGACCGAGTACGGCATCTCCGTGCCCGGAAACCCCGGTGCCAATGCGATGGTGACCTCCACACAGGTGGTCAACGCCTACCTGGCGGCCTCCGCCGCGCGAGCGCGAAAGGCCCGCTGGGACTTCGAGGAGGAGAACCCGCTCCGCGACGCGCGCGGATTCGACCTCGCACGCGAGGTCGCCGACCCCACCCAGCTCACCGACGAGGACCTCGGGCTGGCCAACGTCATCCTGACCAACGGAGCCCGCCTCTACGTCGACCACGCCCACCCCGAGTACTCCGCGCCGGAGGTCACCAACCCCCGCGACGCGGTGCTGTGGGACAAGGCCGGAGAACGCGTCATGGCCGACGCCTGCGGGCGCGCGAGCACCATCCCCGGCGTCGAGCCCATCCAGCTCTACAAGAACAACACGGACAACAAGGGCGCCTCCTACGGCTGCCACGAGAACTACCTGATGCGCCGGTCCACGCCGTTCGGCGACATCGTCCGCCACCTCATCCCCTTCTTCGTCTCGCGCCAGGTGATCTGCGGGGCGGGCCGCGTGGGGATCGGCGCCGACGGTCGCGACAGCGGGTTCCAGATCAGCCAGCGCGCCGACTTCTTCGAGGTCGAGGTGGGCCTGGAGACCACCTTGAAGCGGCCCATCATCAACACCCGCGACGAGCCGCACGCCGATCCCGACAAGTACCGGCGGCTGCACGTCATCATCGGCGACGCCAACATGAGCGAGGTCTCGACCTACCTCAAGCTCGGCACCACGGCGCTGGTGCTGTCCATGATCGAGGACGGCTTCCTCAACGTGGACCTGTCGCTGGAGACCCCCGTGGCCGATCTGCGGGCGTTCTCCCACGACCCCGGCCTGACCCACGCGGCCCGGCTGCGCGACGGGCGCCGGATGACCGCCGTGGAGCTGCAGCGCCAGTACCTGGAGCTGGCGCGCAAGTACGTCCAGGACCGGTTCGGCACCGACGTCGACGCCGACACCGCCGACATCCTCGACCGCTGGGAGTCGACCCTGGACCGCCTGGCCGCCGACCCCATGCAGCTGTCGGAGGAGCTGGACTGGGTGGCCAAGCTCAAGCTGCTGGAGAGCTACCGCAGCCGCGACGACATCGACTGGGGCCACCACCGCCTCCAGCTCGTCGACCTGCAGTACTCCGACGTGCGCTCCGACAAGGGGCTGTACAACCGCCTCGCGGCCCGCGGCCGCATGCAGCGGCTGCTGTCGGAGGACGAGGTGGAGCGCGCGATCACCGAGCCTCCCGAGGACACCCGCGCCTACTTCCGCGGGCGCTGCCTGGCCAAATACGCCGACTCGGTGGCCGCGGCCTCGTGGGACTCGGTCATCTTCGACCTGCCCGGCCGCGACTCGCTGCAGCGCGTGCCCACGCTGGAGCCGCTGCGCGGCACCCGCGAGCACGTGGGCGAGCTGCTGGAGCAGTCGGCCACCGCCGCCGACCTGGTCTCGGTCCTGACCGGGGACCGCCGCTGACCCCCGCAGCGCGCCCCTCGCAGGGCCGTCCCGCCGGCGGCGGGGGAATCCCCGTACGGCGGGCCGCGTTCGCTCCGGTACGGAGGCAGTGCCCGGGCCGGGCGGTAACGCGCTGACAACGGGCGCCGCAATCGAGGTTGAGGCGCCCGCGCTTGGGCCAAGATAAGGGCGAAAGCTCCATCGAGGAGGTTGCATCCATGGCGACGAAGGACACCGGCGGCCAGAAGCACGGCAGCCGCCGCGACGAGGACGTCGAGGAGACCGAGTCCGGCACCGACGCGCAGGAGCGCAACGAGAAGCTGGACGAGGAAACCGACGACATCCTCGACGAGATCGACGAGGTCCTCGAGACCAACAGCGAGGACTTCGTGCGTCAGTTCGTGCAGAAGGGCGGTCAGTGATCCGGTGCCCGGGCCGCGGGGTCCGGGCGCGGCGGTCCCCGGACCGGGAACGGCCCCGGCCGGGGGCCGGATCAGCCGACCGCCGCGCAGTCCGCGCTCCGGTCGGAGCCTCCGGCCGGTTCGCTCTCAGCGGAGTCCCGGCACGCTGGGGCACCGTTCTCCACGACGGTCACTAGGGTCGTCGGTACCTGCCAACAGAACAACCTCACGCGTCCCGCCCGCCCCCACCGGGCGGGACGCCATCTGAAGGGAGCCGAGTGTCCGAAGCGTTCGACGGCGGCGGACAGCTGCCAGCCGCGTTCATGAATCCGGGAACCTCCTCGTTCACCGAGCTGCTCGGCGCGGTCGCTCCCGACTTGCTGCCGACCGCCCGGGAGCTCCCGCAGGGCACCACCGGATCGCACCTGACCCCTGAGGCCACCACGATCGTCGCCCTGACCTTCCCAAACGGCGTGGTTCTGGCAGGCGACCGCCGGGCGACCGCCGGCAACGTCATCGCCAACCGCGACATGGACAAGCTCTACCGCACCGACGAGTTCTCGGCGATCGCGATCGCCGGGGCCGCCGGCGTCGGCATCGAGCTGGCCAAGCTGTTCCAGGTGGAGCTGGAGCACTACGAGAAGATGGAGGGGCGCTCGCTGTCCCTCGAAGGCAAGGCCAACCGGCTGGCCACGATGATCCGCGGCAACCTCCCCATGGCGCTGCAGGGCTTCGTGGTGCTGCCCCTGCTGGTCGGCTACGACACCGATCGCGGCCAGGGCCGGATCTACAGCTACGACCCCGTCGGCGGGCGCTACGAGGAGCACGACTTCCACTCGATCGGCTCGGGGGCCGTCTACGCCCGCGGCGCCCTCAAGAAGCTCTTCGCCGGCGACCTGTCCGAGGAGGACGCCGCCGTCGCGGCGATCCAGTCGCTCTACGACGCCGCCGACGACGACTCCGCCACCGGCGGCCCGGACCTGCACCGCGGGATCTACCCGCTGGTCGACGTGATCACCGAGGACGGCCACCGCCGCCTGCCGGAGGAGGACGTCGCGCGCTTGGCCACCGCGGTGGTCGAGGAGCGCGCCGAGCGGCCCGACGGCCCTCGGGCACCGCTGCGCTGAGCCCCCGCCCCGACGATCTGTAGCAAAGGAACGATTCGCGGTGTCGATGCCGTTCTACGTTTCGCCCGAACAGAGCATGAAGGACAAGGCGGACTATGCCCGCAAGGGCATCGCCCGCGGCCGAAGCGCCGTCGTGCTGCAATACGACGGCGGCATCCTGTTCGTGGCCGACAACATCTCCCGCACCCTGCACAAGATCAGCGAGCTCTACGACCGCATCGCCTTCGCCGCGGTGGGCCGCTACAACGAGTTCGAGAACCTGCGCCAGATGGGCGTGCGCCTGGCCGACGTGCGCGGCTACGCCTACGATCGCAGCGACGTCAGCGGCCGGGTGCTGGCCAACATCTACGCCCAGACCCTGGGCACCGTCTTCAGCGAGAGCGCCAAGCCCTGGGAGGTGGAGATCGTCGTCGCCGAGGTGGGTGAGGACGCCGCCTCCGACCAGATCTACCGCATCACCTTCGACGGTTCGGTGGTCGACGAGCAGGGCTTCTTGGCGATGGGCGGCTCGGCCGAGCAGGTCACCACCGCCCTCAAGGAGCGGTTCGACAAGGACGCCTCGCTGGGCGCGGCCCTCAGCGCCGCCGTGCACGCACTGCGCCACGAGAACGGCGAGGAGCGCGACCTGGACTCCTCCGGACTGGAGGTGGCCGTGCTGGAGCGCGGGCGCCACGAGCACCGCAAGTTCCGGCGTGTCACCGGCGACCGGCTCACCTCGCTCATGCAGGAGGGCTCGGCCTCGGTCGGTTCGCAGCCGTCGCAGGATTCGGCGCAGGAGGAATCGGGCAGCGGCTCCGACGAACAGCAGAACGGTTCCTGAGACGGCGATCGGCGGGCGCGGTCCGGCTGCCGCGGCGCCCTCACAGCGGGGGCGCCGGGCCGCGGGGCCGCGCCCGCCGGGGTTTCTGTGCACCCCCGGCTGGGCGATAAATACTCTGGGAGTTGTTGCACCGCTCCGGAACCGACCGGGGGCGGTGACAGGACGGGATTGGTGAGACCACATGGAACGTCGGATCTTCGGTCTTGAGAACGAATACGGCGTCACCTGCACGTTCCGGGGCCAGCGGCGGCTCTCCCCCGACGAGGTGGCGCGCTACCTGTTCCGCCGTGTCGTCTCCTGGGGCCGCAGCAGCAACGTCTTCCTGCGCAACGGCGCCCGGCTCTACCTGGACGTGGGCAGCCACCCCGAGTACGCCACCCCCGAGTGCGACAGCCTCGCCGACCTGGTCGCCCACGACAAGGCCGGCGAGCGCATCCTGGAGGGCCTGCAGGTCGACGCCGAGCAGCGGCTGCACGAAGAGGGCATCGCGGGCGAGATCTACCTGTTCAAGAACAACACCGACTCCGCCGGCAACTCCTACGGCTGCCATGAGAACTACCTGGTGGGACGGCACGGCGAGTTCGGCCGACTGGCCGACATCCTCATCCCCTTCCTGGTCACCCGCCAGATCATCTGCGGCGCCGGCAAGGTGCTGCAGACGCCCAGGGGCGCGCTGTACTGCGTGAGCCAGCGCGCCGAGCACATCTGGGAGGGCGTCTCCTCGGCGACCACGCGCTCGCGGCCCATCATCAACACCCGCGACGAGCCGCACGCCGATGCCGAGCGCTTCCGCCGCTTGCACGTCATCGTGGGCGACTCCAACATGAGCGAGGTAACCACGCTGCTCAAGCTGGCCTCGACCGACCTGGTGCTGCGCATGGTCGAGAACGGCGTGGTCATGCGCGACTTCACGCTGGAGAACCCCATCCGCGCCATCCGCGAGGTCAGCCACGACATGACCGGGCGGCGCAAGGTCCGCCTGGCCAACGGGCGCGAGGCCAGCGCCCTGGAGATCCAGCGCGAGTACCTGGAGAAGGTCCAGAACTTCGTCGACCGCAACGGTACCGACGCCACCGGCAAGCGGGTGCTGGAGCTGTGGGCGCGCACCCTGGAGGCCGTGGAGACCCAGAACCTGGAGCTGGTTGCGCGCGAGATCGACTGGGTGGCCAAGTACCTGCTGCTGGAGCGCTACCGCGAAAAGCACGGGCTTTCGCTGTCCTCGCCGCGGGTGGCCCAGCTCGACCTGACATACCACGACATCTACCGCGACCGCGGGCTGTTCTACCTGATGCAGCGCAAGGGCCAGATGGACCGCGTCATCGGCGACCTGCAGACCTTCGAGGCCAAGTCGGTGCCGCCGCAGACCACCCGCGCCCGGCTGCGCGGCGAGTTCATCCGCAAGGCCCAGGAGAAGCGGCGCGACTTCACCGTCGACTGGGTCCACCTCAAGCTCAACGACCAGGCGCAGCGGACCGTGCTGTGCAAGGACCCCTTCAAGGCGGTCGACGAGCGCGTCGACAAGCTGATCGCCGGCATGTAGGGGCGGCTGCGGTACCGGCGCGTCCGCCGGACCCGGGCGCGCCGACCGGTATGCGATCGGTATGTCACTGCGCGCGCCCGGCTCTTACGCTGTTCTCACCGAACCACTGCATTATGGGCACTCCGATAGTGTGTCGGGGACCCGAGCCGGATATCTGAGGTAGTGACCTATGCAACTGCGTGCCGCCGCGATCGCGGTGCCGTGTTTTGCCGTGCTGCTCGCGGTGTCGAGCTGCAGTGCCATCCCCGAGGACTGGCGCACGCCCGCCTTCTTGGAAACGGATCGACAGGAGATCGACGACCGGCTGCCCGAGGTGAGCGGCGAGTTCGGCTCGGAGCCGAAGGTCGACTTCAGCGGCAAGGCCCCGCCCCAGGAGCAGGTCTCCGGCGTGGTCGAGAAGGGCGACGGCGAGAACGACCTGATCCGCGACAGCGACATCGTCAAGGCCGACGTCGTGGAATACCAGTGGACCGCCGAGGGCAAAGCGAAGCAGACCCAGTCGACCTACGAGGCCGACGCCCCCATTCTGCTCAACCTCGGCCAGCTTCAGGAAGACCTCTCCTCGAGCCTGGTCAACCAGCCCGTCGGCACGCGGGTCGTCTACGCTTTCCCGCCCCAGGACCCCCAGCAGGCCCAGCAGATGGGCCAGCCCTCGCCCGAGCCGGGCAGTTCGGTCTCGGTGCTCGACATCCGCAAGCGCTACGGCGAGTCCGAGGTCGTGCCCGGTGAGCAGACCAGCAACGGCGGCGGGGACCTGCCCACCGTCAAGCAGCCCGGCCACGACCAGCCGGACATCACCATTCCCGAGGACACCGACCCGCCCGGGAAGATGCGGACCGAGGCGCTGATCGAGGGCGAGGGCCCCGAGGTCGAGGCGGGCCAGCAGCTGGTCGTCCAGTACACCGGCGTGCAGTGGAAGAACGGCGAGGTCTTCGACGCGACCTGGACCCGCCAGGGCTCCGAAGGCGTGCCCGCCACCTTCCTCATCGGCGACGGCCAGGTCATCGAGGGCTGGGACGAGGGCCTGGTCGGCCAGAACGTCGGCAGCCGCATGCTGCTGGTCGTTCCGCCGGAGAAGGCCTACGGCGACAGCGCCGCGCAGCAGGGAGCGCCCGAGGGCACGCTCGTGTTCGTCGTGGACATCCTCGACGCCGTCAACAGCGCACCCCCTGAGGAACAGGAGGGCGGCGGTTCCGGCGGCGGCTCGGGTGACGGCGGCGGTTCCGGCGGCGGCTCGGGTGACGGCGGCGGCTCCGGCGGCGGCTCCTAGGACGACCACCCGCACGCGATCGCACCGCGCTCGGGGCGCCCGGCCCGCACCGGCCGGGCGCCCCGAGCTTTTACGCCGGCCCCGCACCGTGTCCGGGCGCCGGTTGTGCAGGGCGTCACCCCGGCTCCCGGGGCGCGGTACCGTCAGGGCTGGAAAGCCCGCGGCCGCGGCCACGGAAGGGTAGGGGAGGCCCATGTCGCGCAAGAAGACCGAACGGCAGCTCAACCTGGTGATCTGTCTGTTGGCCACCCGCCGCTTCCTCACCGCGCGGGAGATCCGCTCGACGGTCGCCGGCTACGAGGACGCCGAGACCGATGCCGCCTTCAAGCGGATGTTCGAACGGGACAAGCGCGAGCTGCGCGACTCCGGCATCCCCATCGAGACCGGCGGCGGCGACGTGTGGAGCGGCGAGGAGGGCTACCGCATCCTGCGGGCCCACTACCGGCTGCCCGAGATCGAACTGCTGGCCGACGAGGCCGCCGTGCTCGGCCTGGCCGCGCGCGCCTGGCGGCACGCCGCACTGGGCGAGGCCGCGGCCAACGCCATACTCAAGCTGCGCGCCGCCGGGGTTCCCGTCGACACCGACGCCGCGCCCGCCCTCACGCCCGTGCTGGGCACCGAGGAGCCGGCGTTCCTGCCGATCTGGCAGGCGGTGCGCGACCGCCGCCCGATCTCCTTCGACTACCGCAAGCCCGGCGACGAGGCCGCTCGGCGGCGCCGACTGGAGCCCTGGGGCGTGGTCAACGTCCACGGCCACTGGTACGTCGCCGGCTACGACCGCGACCGCCGGGACCGGCGGGTCTTTCGGATGGGCCGCATCGCCGGCGAGGTCGAGGTCTCCTCCTCCGGCCCGCCGGTGCAGGTCCCCGAGGGTGTCGACGTGCGCACGGTGGTGCGGCTCGGCCGCGGCAGCGAGCCGCAGGGCCTGGCCCGGGTGCGGGTGCGCGCCGACGCCGGGCACGAGCTGCGCCGTGCCGCCCAGCGCATCGTGCCCGGCGAGCACACCGCCCAAAGCCGGCGCTGGGACCTGCTCGACCTGCCCTACACCGACGTCGCCGACCTCGTGGGGGCGGTGGCCCGCTTCGGTGACCGCGCGGTGATCGAGGCGCCCGCCGAGGCCCGCGAGGCCATCGCCGCCCACCTGACCGAGCTGGCCGCCCGCGATCCCGATCCGCGCGATGCGGCCGAGTCCGACGACGTCCCCGGGCCCTGGACCGCCACCCGCCGCCAGTCGGCGTCCTCCGAGCAGCTGCGCCGGCTGCTGATGCTGGTGCCCTATGCCCTCAGCCACGACGTGCGCGTGCCGGAGGTCGCCGCCCACTTCGGGCTCAACCAGAGCCAAGTGCTCAAGGACCTGAGCCTGCTGTGGATGTGCGGGCTGCCCGGCTATACCCCCGGCGACCTGATCGACGTCGATCTGGAGGCCGCCGAGGCCACCGGCGAGATCATCATCGGCAACGCCGACACCCTCGCTCAGCCTCTGCGGCTGACCGCCGACGAGGCCGCCAGCCTGGTCATCGGCGTCGAACTGCTGAGCGAGCTGCCCGGCGTGGCCGACAGCGAGGCGCTCAAGCGGGTCGGCGAGAAGCTGCGGTCCGCGGCGGCCGCCCCCTCCGGGACCGGCGACACCGGGGGAACCCGGGAGCCCGGGGGCGCCGCCGCCGAGGGCGCCCCCGAGACGCTGGAGCGCCTGGCGGGTTCGGTCGGGGTGCGCATCGAGCTCAGTGAGGAGGTCCGCGAGGTCCAGCGGCGCTGCGACGAAGCGCTGCGTGCCGGGCAGCTGGTGCACCTGCGCTACCTGGCCGGCTACGCCGACGAGGTCACCGAGCGCGACGTCGACCCCATGGGCCTGGTCGTGCACGACGGCCACGCGTTCCTGGAGGGCTGGTGCCGGCTGCGCGGCGACGTCCGGCTGTTCCGCCTGGACCGCGTCCTGGACCTGACGGTGCTGCCCGAAACCGCGCAGGTCCCCGCCCGCGCACGGCGCCGCGACCTCAGCGAGGGCGTTTTGCAGCTGTCGGCCGACGACGCCCGCGTGACGCTGGATCTCGACGCCTCCGCGCGCTGGGTCACCGAGGAGTACCTGTGCTCGTCGGTGCGCGAGCTCGACGGCGGCCGGGTGCGCGCGGTGCTGCGGACTCCGGCGCCGGAGTGGGTGTGCCGGCTGGCGCTGCGGCTGGGACCCCGGGCGCGCGTGGTGGCCCCGCTCGAATTGGCCGAGCGGGTGCGCGAGGAGGCGCGGGGAGCCCTTTCCGCCTACGGTGAAGGCGGCTTAGGATGACGGTCCGGGACCGATCGAGCGGTTCGCACGCCCGATCGGTCGGATTCATTCCGAATCAATCCCCACTGCGCGGGACTGGAAGTAAGCTGGAGGGGTGTCCGTGTTCGCTGCGCTGGCCGCGCTGACCGTCGCCGGGCTCGTCTGCGTGGGCGTGTGCGCCCTGCGGGTGCTGGCCGCGCTGCGGGGGCTCCAGGAGCAGCTGGTGCGGACCCGTGACCAGGTCGAACCGGCATACGACAGACTGCGCGCCCTCAGCGGGCGCGACAAGGTGGACGCCCCGTGAACTCGACACCGGTGGGGCGTACCATCAATGGCGCAGGTGGCGCCGGGAAAAGAGGTTGAGACATGGGTTTCGATGCCCGTACTTTGCTCATTCTGCTGCTCATCGCGCTGGTGCTGTTCGGCGCGCGGCGGCTTCCCGACCTGGCACGGTCGCTGGGCCGCAGTGCCCGGATCCTCAAGACCGAGACCAAGGGCCTCACTGACGAGGACGCCGAGGACAAGCCCGACCAGCAGGCGCAGGCCCAGGGCGACGGCTCCGGTACCCAGGCGGGCACGCAGGGCGGTGCCGACTCCGCTCGGCAGCAGCACCAGCACCAGCAGGACGCCCGCAGCGGCTACCCTGAGCTTCCGTCCGGTCAGCAGGTCGTCGACGAGAACGGTGAGCCCGTCCGCCGCACCTACGGCGGCTAGGAACAGGGCGGCGCACGGCGCCCCGCTGAGGGGCGCACGGGCCGCTGCGGTCGGCGGCGGCCGGTGCGCACAGGCGTGCCGGTAATTCAAAGCGGTCAGGTACGAGGAGCGTAGCGGGCGATGCAGGCGGGGCGAGCACGGCAGCGGCGGTCGAGGGACCCCGAGGGCCGCATGCCGCTGATGGACCACCTGCGCGAGCTGCGCAACCGCCTGGTCAAGGCGCTGCTGTTCCTCGCGGCGGGCGTCGTGGTGGGCTACCTCGTCGAAGAGCCCGTGTGGGCCTGGCTCAGCGAGCCCTACTGCTCCCTGCCGGCGGACGTGCGCGGCGGCGGCGAGGACTGCGACCTCATTTTCACCGGCGTCTTCGATCCCTTCTTCGTCGCCTTCCGCGTGTGGCTGCTGGTGGGCCTGGGGGTCTCCAGTCCGTTCTGGCTCTACCAGCTGTGGGCCTTCGTCGCCCCGGCGCTCAACGGCCGGGAGAAGCGCTACACCTACGCCTTCGTCCCGCTGGCCGCGATGCTGTTCGTCGGCGGCGCGACGCTGGCCTACTACATCACCGGCCTTGCGATGACGGTGCTGTTCGGCTTCGCGTTCGACGGTGCGACGGCCATGATCACGATCACGAACTACCTCGGCTACATGATGCTGATGATGTTCGTGTTCGGGCTGGGCTTCGTGACCCCGCTGCTGGTGGCGCTGCTCAACCTGATGGGCGTCCTCAGCCACGAGGCGCTGGCGGGCTCGCGCCGCATCATCCTCTTCGGCATCTTCGTGCTGGCGGCGGTGGCCACCCCCGCCGAACCGCTGTCGATGCTGGCGCTGGCGCTTCCGCTCATCGTGCTCTTCGAGGCCGCCGAGCTGTTCTGCTTCGTCAACGACCGGCGCCGCCGCGGGAAGGACGACACGGCCGGGCTCGACGACGACGAGATCTCCCCGCTCGATGAGGCGGAGTCCGTGTCCGACCCCGAACCGAAGCGCTAGTCTCGGACACGCCGACCCCCCGACCAGCGGGGCGATCCGACGTTCGCCGAGGAGCAGCCAGATGGACAACGCCGCCGGTACCCCACGGGACCTGCCGCCCGAGGCCCAGGGCAACTCCAAGTGGCACGACACCACCGACGCGGTGTGGAAGCGCTCCTCGCTCTCCCGCGAGGACTCCTCGGCCGTGGTGGAGGTCGCCGAGTTCGACGACGGATACCGGGCGGTGCGCGACGGCAAGCACCCCGAGAAGGGCACTCTGTTCTTCACTCCCGCCGAGTGGGAGGCGTTCGTCCTGGGCGCCAAGGACGGCGAGTTCGACATCCCCGAGGAGTATCTGACCGCCGAGGAGGCCGCCATCCAGCGCGGCGACGTCCCGGTCACCGCGGTCGTCTCGCCCGCCTCCCGCGCGGGTGGCGGCGCCGGCGGCGAGGTGGACGCGCAGGAGGAGCGCGGCCGGGACTGACCGCCTCCAACTCGGCCGCGACGCGGCGGCGACGGCGCGCTGTGCCACGTGCGCTCCACCCGCCGCAAAGCCATAGGCTTGGTGGATATGAGTACCCACGCCGCCCGGTACGCCGCCTTCCGTCGGCGCCAAGCCGAGTCCAGCGCCGCCATCGAGGAGTTCCAGGGGCTCTACGGCTTCGAGTTCGACCGCTTCCAGATCCGCGCCTGCAAGGCGCTGGAGTCGGGCGAGGGAGTACTGGTGGCAGCCCCCACCGGCTCGGGCAAGACCATCGTGGGTGAGTACGCCGTGCACCTGGCGCTGCGCGACGGCGCCAAGTGCTTCTACACCACGCCGATCAAGGCGTTGTCCAACCAGAAGTACACCGACCTGGTACGCCGCTACGGCGCCGAGCAGGTCGGGCTGCTCACCGGGGACAACACCGTCAACGGCGAGGCGCCGATCGTGGTCATGACCACCGAGGTGCTGCGCAACATGCTGTACGCGGGCTCGCACACCCTGGCCGGGCTGGCCTATGTGGTCATGGACGAGGTCCACTACCTCGCCGACCGCTTCCGCGGCGCGGTGTGGGAGGAGGTCATCATCCACCTGCCCGAGTCGGTGCGGGTGGTGGCGCTGTCGGCCACCGTCAGCAACGCCGAGGAGTTCGGCGAGTGGCTGCAGCAGGTCCGCGGCGAGACCACGGTCATCGTCGACGAGACCCGCCCGGTGCCGCTGTGGCAGCACGTCATGGCGGGAAAGCGCATCCACGACCTGTTCGTGCCCCTCGAAGCGGAGAACGACGGGCAGGCCGAGCAGGAGCAGGGCTCGGGCCGGGGCGGGGGGCGCGGCAAGCGCTCCCGCAAGCGGGACCGCACCTCCGACACCCGTTCCGCCGAGATCGTGGTCAACGGCGAGCGTATGGCGGTCAACCCGCGGCTGATCCGGCTGGCCACCGAGGAGGACCGCCTCACCCAGCTGGCCCACCGCCGGCGCCATCCCCAGAACCGGGCGCGCTCATCGCCGCGGCCCCAGGCCAAGTACGCGCCGCCCAACCGGGTGCAGGTCGTCGACGAGCTGAACCGCGAGGGCCTGCTGCCGGCGATCGTGTTCATCTTCAGCCGCGCCGGCTGCGACGACGCCGTGCGCCAGTGCATGTACTCCGGGATGGCCCTGACCACCGAGGAGGAGGCCGCGGAGATCCGCGCCTTCGCCGAGCGCCATTGCTCCGACATCCCCGCCCGCGACTTGGCGGTCCTGGGCTACGAGGAGTGGCTGCGCGCCCTGCAGCACGGCGTCGCCGCCCACCACGCGGGCCTGCTGCCCACGTTCAAGGAGGTCGTGGAGACGCTGTTCTCCCGCGGCCTCATCCGCGCGGTCTTCGCCACCGAGACCCTGGCGCTGGGCATCAACATGCCGGCGCGCACCGTGGTCATCGAGAAGCTCGACAAGTGGAACGGCGAGACCCACGCCGCGCTGACGGCGGGGGAGTACACCCAGCTGACCGGGCGCGCCGGGCGGCGCGGCATCGACGTCGAGGGCCACGCCGTCGTCGTGTGGCAGCCCGGAACCGACCCCGAGGCCGTCGCGGGGCTGGCCAGCACCCGCACCTACCCGCTGAACTCCAGCTTCCAGCCCTCTTACAACATGGCGGTCAACCTCGTGGGCCAGGTGGGCCGCGAGCGCAGCCGCACCATGCTGGAGGCGTCCTTCGCCCAGTTCCAGGCCGACCGCGCGGTGGTGGGCCTGACCAAGCAGCTGCGCAAGCAGGAGGAGGCGCTGCAGGGCTACGCCGATGCGGCGCAGTGCCACCTGGGCGACTTCATGGAGTACGCCGGGATGCGGCGCGAGCTCAGCGACCGCGAGAACCAGGCGGCCAAGGGCCGCAGTGCCCGCCGCCGCGACGAGGCGGTGCGCAGCCTGGAGCGGCTGCGCTCCGGCGACATCATCCGGGTGCCTTCAGGGCGCCACACCGGGTTCGCGGTGGTGTTGGACCCGGGCCTGAAGGGCGATACCCCCGCGCCTCTGGTGCTGACCTCCAAGCGCCAGGTCAAGCGGGTCAACGCCGCGGACTTCCCGGTTCCGGTGGAGCCGGCCGGGCGGCTGCGCATCCCCAAGAACTTCTCCGCCCGCTCGGCGCAGTCGCGTGCCGAGTTGGCCTCCGCGCTGCGCAACAAGCTGGAGGAGACCGGTGGAGTCGACCCGGCAATGCAGCGCGGGGGCGGTGACGAGGCCGAAGACGCCGAGATCACCCGCCTGCGCCGGGAGCTGCGCCACCACCCCTGCCACGCCTGCGAGGACCGCGAGGACCACGCCCGCTGGGCCGAGCGCTACTTCCGGCTGCGCAAGGACACCGAGTCGCTGCGCGGCCGTGTCGAGGGGCGCTCCCACGTCATCGCCCGCACCTTCGACCGCGTCTGCAGCGTGCTGGAGACCCTCGACTACCTCGACGGCGACACCGTCACCGAGGAGGGCACCCGCCTGGCGAAGGTCTACTCCGAGGTGGACCTGCTGGTCTCGGAGTGCCTGCGCCGCGGCCTGTGGGAGGACCTGGACCCCCAGGACCTGGCCACGTGCGCGTCCTCGCTGGTTTACGAGTCGCGGCGCAACGACGACCCCTTCCCGCGGGTGCCCGACGGGCCTCCGGCGGAGGTGCTGGAGGAGATGGAGCGGCTGTGGGGTGAGCTGCACGAGGTCGAGCGCGACAACGGCGTGGCGTTTCTGCGCCGGCCCGACCTGGGGTTCGTGTGGACCACCCACCGCTGGGCGCGCGGCGACCGGTTGGACCGCATCCTCGGCGAGGCCGACATGCCCGCCGGCGACTTCGTACGCACCACCAAGCAGCTGGTCGACATGCTGGGCCAGATCGCCCAGGCGGCGCCCGAGGACAGCGGCGTCCGCCGCAACGCCCGCCGCGCCGTGGACCTCGTCCGCCGCGGCGTGGTCGCCTACTCGTCGGTGGGCTGATCCGGGAGGGCTGTCCGGCGCTCACCGGGGGCCGGCCTCCGGGGGCGCCGTCACCGATCTCCACGGCCGGTATGGCCGGGAACCCTCGGGAACAACCGGGGGCGGGCCGCCCTCAAGGTTGCGGCAAGGGGCGGGCGCGCGGCGAGCGAGCCGGCGTGCCGCCGGCCGCACGGCGCACTCTCCTGCGGGAGCCGCCACGTCCCGGCGCCGGCCTTTGTGGGGCCGCGCACACCGGTGCGCCGCGCGGGGTGCGTTGGCGGGATTGCCCGCCTTCTGTGCGGATACTGCTATAGCCGAAGACGTTCACGGCCACCGGGTGAGTGCCGTGATGAGGAATGCGGGGGGTCCACCATGGCAGCGCGTACTCTGCTGGTCACCAACGACTTCCCGGGGCGCGGGGGCGGCACCGAGACGTTCGGCAGCCGACTGGCCCGGCGGCTCGCCGGGAGCCAGGGGACCGGCGTCGTCGTCTACACCGTCTCCGCGGGGACCGGAGGATACGACGACCACCAGGAGTATCCGATCGAGCGGGACCGGGGTCCGCGCCTGCTGCCCACCCGGCGCACGGCGCGCCGCGTGACCGAGCTGATGCGCGGATACGCCTGCGACCGGGTCCTGCTGGCCGAGGCCGGCCTGGGCCTGATGGCGGCGCGGGTGCGCGCCGGGGCCGACGGCGAGGTTGTGGTCGCCACACGCGGCATCGGCGCCTACGGAGCGGCCGCGCGTCCGATGCTGCGCGGTATCGCCGCCGGTGCCGACGTACTGGCCTGCCCGAGCGAGGACGCGCGGCTGCAAGCGGTGCGGACCCTGCCGCCCGAAACGCGGGTGCGGCTGGTGCGGCTGGCCGAAGGAGTGGATACCGACGCCTTCCGCCCCGGCCTGGACAGCGCGCCGGCTCTGAGCCGTCACGGACTGAGCGGGGACGGTCCGGTGATCCTGTGCGCCGCCCGCCTGGTGCGCCACTGCGGCGCCGACAGCCTGGTGCGTGCCATGACCTGGCTGCGGGTGCGCTTTCCGGGGGTGCGGCTGCTGATAGCGGGGGAGGGGCCGGACCTGCGGCGGCTGCGAGGGCTGGCGGAGTGGGCCGGCGTCGCCGACAGCGTGGTCTTCACCGGCCCCTTCACCGACGCCGAGCTGCCGGAGCTCTGCGCCGCCGCGGACGTCTTCGCCCTGCCCTGCCGCGCCGATTCGGACCACCGCAACGGGGAGTCGGCCACGCGGCTGCTGGAGGCCGCCTCGTGCGGGCTGCCGGTCGTCGCCGGGAGCTCCGGCACGGCGCTGGACCGCGTCCGCCATGCCGACACCGGATACGTGGTCGACGGCGAGGACGCCCGCGGCGTGGCGCGGCGGCTGTCGCTGCTGCTGGCCGACCCCGACACCGCCCGCGCGATGGGCGAGCGCGGCCGCGAATGGGTGCTGGCCGAGTGGACCTGGCAGGCGATGCTGGCCCGGCTCGATCCGGTGCCGATCCCGGACTGACCCTTCTCGGCGGCCGTGGCCGCCTCCAGCTCCCGCCTCGGGTCCGGCCGCGGCGGGCGGTGCGCCGGGCCCGCCCGCCGCGGCCGCGCGGGACCCCGCCCCCGGGGTGCGGTCGTGCCGATCGGGAAGCAGGCGTATATATTTGGACGTCCTAGTAGTAAGTCGGACGTCCAAGTAGTTTGCCGGGCGGTGATCCCGCCCCTCAACTTCCGGGAGTCGAGCAATGGCCCACGAGCGCATCCTGCCCACGCCCGAGGCCGAGGACCTGCTGGATCTGGTTCGCGGTATCGCCGACAAGGAGCTGGCCCCCCGCGCAGCGCGCGACGAGGAGCAGGGCGCCTTTCCGCGCGACGTCTTCCGGCTGCTGGGCCGCTCCGGGCTGCTGGGTCTGCCCTACCCTGCCGACTACGGCGGCGGCGAGCAGCCCTACGAGGTCTACCTGCAGGTGGTGGAGGACCTGGCCGCCCGGTGGCTGGCCGTGGGACTGGGCCTGAGCGTGCACACCCTGTCCTGCTTCCCCGTCGCCGCCTACGGCACCGAGCAGCAGCGCGCGGCGCTGCTGCCGGACATGCTGGGCGGCGAGCAGCTGGGCGCCTACTGCCTGTCCGAGGCCCAGTCCGGATCCGACGCCGCGGCCATGAACACCCGCGCCCGCCCCGCGGACGCGGGCTACGCCGTCGAGGGCGCCAAAGCCTGGATCACCCACGGCGGCGTCGCCGACTACTACACCCTCTTCGCCCGTACCGGCGAGCCCGGTTCCGGCGGCCGCGGGATCAGCTGCTTGCACGTGCCCGCCGACACGCCCGGCGTTCAGGCCGACGCTCCCGAACGCAAGATGGGCATGGCCGCCTCGCCCACCGCGGCGGTGCGCTTCGAGCAGGCCCGGGTACCCGCCGACCAGCGCATCGGCGAGGAGGGGCAGGGCTTCGCCATCGCGCTGGCGGCACTGGACTCCGGCCGGCTGGGCATCGCCGCCTGCGCCGTGGGCGTGGCCCAGGCCGCGCTGGACGAAGCGGTGGCGTACTCGCGCACCCGCCGCCAGTTCGGCAGCGCCATCGGCGACTTCCAGGGGATCTCCTTCATGCTCGCCGACATGGCCACCGGTGTGGAAGCTGCGCGCCAGCTGTACCTGGCGGCCGCCCGCCGCCGCGATGCCGGGCTCGCGTTCGGCACTCAGGCGGCCATGGCCAAGCTGCTGGCGACCGACACCGCCATGCGTGTGACCACCGACGCCGTCCAGGTGCTGGGCGGTTCGGGCTACACCCGCGACCTGCCCGCCGAGCGGCTCATGCGCGAGGCCAAGGTACTGCAGATCGTCGAGGGTACCAACCAGGTGCAGAGAATGGTCATCGGCCGCGACCTGGCCCGCTCCGCCGACGCGGGCGTGCTCGGCGACTGACGGTCGACTGACGGGCGAGCGCACCGGTGGCCGCGGCCGGGATCCCCCGCGGACGCGGAAGAGCAGCAGTCAAGAATAGGTAACAGGGCTGCTGCAGGGCCTGTGCATGTCGCGACATCGGCTGGTACAAGAGTGCGAGTGCTGTAGTGGCGCGGGACACGAACCCGCGTGACGCAGCCGACCCACCGCGGCCGGAGTCGGTCGCGGTGTGTCCGAACGGCGCACTGCATCGGAGGCGGATATGGCGCGGGTCCACCTGTCCGGGATCGGCAAGACCTACCCTGACGGGACGAGCGCGGTGACGGGGCTCGACCTCGACATCGCCGAGGGCGAGTTCCTGGTTCTCGTCGGCCCCTCGGGGTGCGGCAAGACGACGGCGCTGCGCATGGTCGCCGGGCTGGAGGAGATCAGCTCGGGCACGCTGACCATCGGCGACCGCGTCGTCAACCGCACCCCCGCACGCGACCGCGACGTCGCCATGGTCTTCCAGAGCTACGCGCTCTACCCCCACCTTTCGGTGCGCGACAACATCGCCTTCGGGCTGCAGCTGCGCAAGCTTCCCAAGCGCGAGATCAAGCAGCGGGTGGAGGACGCGGCCGAGACCCTGGGTCTGACCGAGCACCTGGACCGCCGCCCCCGCAACCTCTCCGGCGGCCAGCGCCAGCGCGTGGCGATGGGCCGCGCGATCGTGCGCCAGCCCCAGGCCTTCCTGATGGACGAGCCGCTGAGCAACCTCGACGCCAAACTTCGCGTGCAGATGCGCGCCGAGATCTCCCGGCTCCAGCGCGACCTGGCCGTGACGACCGTCTACGTCACCCACGACCAAGTCGAGGCCATGACGCTGGGCGACCGCGTGGCCGTGCTGAAGAAGGGCGTGCTGCAGCAGGTCGCCCCGCCCCAGGAGCTTTACGACCACCCGGCCAACCTGTTCGTCGCCGGGTTCATCGGGTCACCGGCGATGAACCTGCTCCAGGGCCGCCTGGAGGCCGACGGCTCCGCCGCCCGCGTCGAACTGGGCGGGCAGTCGCTGGCGGTGCCCGCGGCGCTGATGGCCGAGCGCCCCCGGCTGCGCGAGTACCTGGGCCGCGAGGTCGCCCTGGGAATCCGGCCCGAGGACATGGAAGACGCCGAGCTCGGCACCGGAGACCAGGACACGCTGCTGACCTCCACCACCGACCTCGTCGAGGCGCTGGGCCCCGAGCTGCTCGTGCACTTCCAACTGCCGGCGCCGCCGGTGGTCACCGAGGACACCAAGGAGCTGGCACGCGACGCCGGCGCCGAGGGGATCGACGCCGCGGCGCCCTACAGCGACGTCATCGCCCGGTTCAGCCCCCGCTCCCGGACCGGCACCGGGCAACCGCTGCGGGTCCGGGTGGACACCGGGCACCTGTATTTCTTCGACCCCGCCACGGGAGACGGCATCTGGGGCGAGCCGGCTTCCGCCACTCAGCAGAAGGAGGGAACACATGCGTGAGCACGTGTGGACAGGCCGCGGCGCACTCGCGGTAGCCGCGGCCGGGGCGCTGGTCGCGGCCACCGCCTGCAGCCCGGGATCGGCACCGTCCGGCGGATCAGGCGACCTGGCCGGCGTGGAGCTGCTGGTGGCGGCCAAGTGGACCGGTGTCGAGGAGGACAACTTCACCGAGGTACTGGCCGGCTTCGAGGAGGAGACCGGCGCCACCGTCACCTACGAGTCCACCGGCGAGGACACCGGCGCCTACCTCGGCCCCAAGATCGAGGCGGGCGAACCCCCGGACGTGGCCGTGCTGCCCCAGCCCGGTCTGCTCGAGGAGTACGCCTCGCAGGACGCGCTGGTGCCGCTCTCCGGCGACGCGGCCGCGGGGCTGAAGGAGAACTACACCGACTACTGGCAGGACCTGGGCTCGGTCGGGGGCGACTCCTACGGCGTGCTGCTCAAGGCCGCGCACAAGTCCATCATCTGGTACCGCCCCGACGCCTTCGACCAGGCGGGCGTGAACCCGCCCGACACCTGGGACGACCTGACCGGCACCACCGCGAGCACGCTCTCCGACGCGGGCGTCACCCCCTTCGCCATGTGCGGCGCGTCCGGGTGGACTCTGACCGACTGGTTCGAGAACGTCTACCTCTCCCACGCCGGGCCGCAGAAGTACGACCAGCTGGTCAACCACGAGATCCCCTGGACCGACGACAGCGTCGTGCAGACCTTGGAGACCCTCGCCGAAGTGTGGGGCGAGGGCGACTGGATGGCCGGCGGCACCCAGGGCGCGGTGCAGACCGACTTCCCCACCTGCGTTTCGCAGGTCTACGGCCAGGAACAGGCCGCCATGGTCTATGAGGCCGACTTCGTCGCCGCCAGCGCCCAGGAGGCCGGCGCCACGGTCGGCGAGACGGCCCAGGCGTTCCCCTTCCCGGCCGTGGGCGAAAAGGCCCCGGTGGTGGTCGGCGGCGACATCGCCGTGGCCATGAGCGAGGCCGAGGGCGTCCAGCAGCTGATGGCCTACCTCACATCGCCTGAGGCCCAGACCACCTGGGCGGGGTTGGGCGGCTATCTCTCGGCCAACTCCCAGGTCGAGGCCGACGCCTATCCCGACGAATTCACCCAGGAGCTGGCCCAGACCATCCTGGAAGCCGGCGACGATGTCCGCTACGACCTCTCCGACCAGGTACCCAGCCAGTTCGGCGCGACCGAGGGCAAGGGCATGTGGACCGTGCTCCAGGACTTCCTGCGCGACCCCTCCGACCCCGATGCCGCGGCCGAGAAGCTGGAGCAGGCCGCAGCGAAGGCGGAGTAGCGCTGAGATGACGACCGCGACGGCAACTACGGCGGCGCCGCGGCGCCGCGCGGGCGGGGAAGGCGGGCGGATGCGATGACCGCCGCCGACACCGGCACGCCCGCCCCCGAGGCCGAGCAGCCGGACGGCCCCGCCACCGGGCGGGGCCGTCTGGGCCCGCCTCCGTGGCTGGCGCTGTTCTTCCTGCTGCCCGCCCTGCTGTTCCTTGGAATCTACGTCGTCTACCCGATCCTGTTCTCGGTCTACCGCAGCCTGTGGGACGCGGCGGGCACCGAGTTCGTCGGGCTGGACAACTACGTCCGGATGTTCACCCGGGCCGACACCTTCACCGCGCTGCGCAACAACGTCATCTGGATCGCGGTGGCGCCCGCCGTGGTGACCGTGGCCGGCCTGATATTCGCGGTGCTGACCGAGCGCATCCGGTGGGCCACGGCCTTCAAGATCGTCGTATTCATGCCGATGGCGATCTCCTTCCTCGCCTCCGGCGTGATCTTCCGGCTCGTCTACGAGCAGGACCCCGACCGCGGCCTGGCCAACGCGGCCATCACCACGGTCCAGGACACGATCGCGCCCACCGGCGCCTACCCCGGCGCCAACCCCCGCGAGGGCGCCGCCCTGGAGGAGACCGCGGGCGGCGGCTACCGGCTCGCCGAGCCCGCCGCCCCCGGGGACGCGGTGACGATCCCGCTGGTCGGGGTCTCCGACGAGGACCTGCCCGCAGACACCGAGCAGGCGGTCGAGCCCCGCTCGGCCCCGGGCGAGGTCGCCGGGACGGTGTGGGTGGACTTCACCCGCGGAGGCGGCGGCCAGGAAGAGGCCATCGACCCCAGCGAGACCGGGCTTCCCGCTCTGCGCGTCGAGGCGGTACGCGACGGGCAGGTGGTGGCCACCGCCACCACCGGGGCCGACGGCACCTTCGCGCTGACCGGCCTGGAGGGCGGCGAGTACACTCTGCGGCTGCCCGCGTCGAACTTCTCCGAGCCCTACAACGGGCTGACGTGGCTGGGGCCCACCCTGATCACGCCCTCCATCATCGCCGCCTACCTGTGGGTGTGGGCCGGGTTCGCCATGGTGCTGATCGCCGCCGGGCTCTCGGCCATCCCGCGCGAGGCGCTGGAAGCCGCCCGGGTCGACGGCGGGACCGAGTGGCAGGTGTTCCGACGGGTCACCGTCCCCCTGCTGTCCCCGGTGCTCATGGTCGTCTTCGTGACCCTGATGATCTACGTGCTGAAGATCTTCGACCTGGTCTTCGTGATCGCACCGGGATCGGTGCGCGCCGACGCCAACGTCCTTGCCCTGGAGATGTGGCAGGTCTCCTTCGGCGTCAACGACCAGGGGCTGGGCAGCGCACTCGCGGTGTTCCTGCTGCTCCTGGTCGTGCCCGCGATGATCTTCCAGATCCGACGGTTCCGCCGGGAGGAGCGATGAGCGCACAGGTCGAACCGGCCGAATCGGCCGAGCACACCCGGTCGGCAGCGGCGGGCAACGAGGGGGCTCCGCACCGCTCGCTCGCCGCGCGTCTGGTGGCGCGTGTCGGGTCGGGAGCGGTGCAGGTGCTGCTGATCCTCATCGCGCTGTTCTGGATGGTGCCGACGCTGGGGCTGCTGTTCTCCAGCCTGCGGTCGCCGCAGGACAACGCCTCGTCGGGGTGGTGGACCGTGTTCACCGAGCCCGCCCAGCTGACCCTGCGCAACTACGCCGTCCTGCTGGACAACCCCGACTTCGTCTCCTCCTTCGGCAACACGGTGCTGATCACGGTGCCCTCCACGGCGATCATCGTGGTCGTGGCCTCGCTGGCCGCCTACGCCTTCGCCTGGCTGGAGTTCCCCGGCCGCGACTGGCTGTTCCTGGGCGTGGTGGGGCTGCTGGTGGTGCCGATCCAGGTGGCGCTGGTGCCCATCTCCAGCCTGTACGGGGGCACGCCGCTGTACGGGTCGATCCCGGCGGTGGTGCTCTTCCACGTCGGGTTCGGGCTGCCCTTCGGCATCTTCCTGCTGCGCAACTTCTTCGCCGCCATTCCCCGGGACCTGCTGGAGGCGGCGCGCATGGACGGCGGCAGGGAGCTGACCATCTTCCGCAGGGTGATCCTGCCGCTGGGCGGGCCGGCGATCGCCTCGCTGGGCATCTTCCAGTTCCTGTGGGTGTGGAACGACCTGCTGGTCGCCCTGGTCTTCGCCGCAGAAGCCAGCCAGCCCATGACCGTGGCGCTGCAGTCGGAGATGCGCCAGTTCGGGGCCAACATCGACGTGATCTCCGCGGGCGCGTTCCTGTCGATGGTGGTGCCGCTGCTGGTGTTCTTCGCCTTCCAGCGCTACTTCGTGCAGGGAGTGATGGCCGGTGCGGTGAAATAGCCGCCCGACCACAGGGCGCGGCGGCCTGCGGCGCCGACCCGAAGCCGGTCCCGAAACCGAGGAAAAGGCCGACGGGCCCCGGGCGCATCGCCTCGGGGCCCGCCGACTGCCGCGGACCGGTCCTGGCCACCGCGGGCGAGCGCGGCGGCCGGCGAGAGGGGAGGGTCCGCCGCAGCAGGGAAGACGCCGCGGTCAGCCGCTGTGGCCGATGGCCAGGCCGGAGTCCTTGTCGAAGTAGTGGAGCTGGCTGATGTCCACGGCCAGCGAGATCGTGCCGCCGGGGCGCACCGCGCTGCGCGGGCTGACGCGTGCGGTGAACAGCGACTTGTCCTCGCCGCCCAGAGTCAGACCGGAGTCCTCGCCTTCGTCGTCGCCGGTCGCGTCGGCGGCCAGGGCGGCGGCCTCCTCGTGGCGCACCGGAGGGGCGTTGACCGAGAAGATCACGTTGATCTCGGTGCCCAGTTCCTCGGTGACGTCGGCGATCGCGTCCATGGTGACGCCGGAGCCGTTGCCCGAGATGGCGGCGTCCTCATAGTCGGAGGGGCGGATGCCCAGGATGATCTCCTTGCCCATGTAGTCGCGCAGGCCCGGCCGGGCGTCGACCATCGATTGGGGCACCGCCAGGCTGTGCTCGGCGAACTTCAGCACCGCGCCCGAGCCGTCCTTCTGCAGTTCGGCGTTGACGAAGTTCATGGCGGGGGAGCCGATGAAGCCGGCGACGAACAGGTTGGCCGGGTGGTCGAACAGGTTCTTGGGGGTGTCGACCTGCTGCAGGCGGCCGTCGCGCAGCACCGCGACGCGGTCGCCCAGCGTCATGGCCTCGGTCTGGTCGTGGGTGACGTAGACCGTGGTCACGCTCAGGCGCTCGTGCAGCTGGTTCAGCGAGGCGCGCATCTGCACGCGCAGCTTGGCGTCCAGGTTGGACAGCGGCTCGTCCATCAGGAAGGCCTGCGGCTCCCGGACGATGGCCCGGCCCATGGCCACACGCTGGCGCTGGCCGCCGGAGAGGGCGGCGGGGCGGCGCTTGAGGTAGGACTCCAGGCCGAGCATCGAGGCGGCGTCCTGCACGCGCTTCTGGATCTCCTGCTTGGGGATCTTGCGCAGCTTGAGGCCGAAGGCGAGGTTCTGCTCGACGGTCATGTGCGGGTACAGCGCGTAGTTCTGGAAGACCATCGCGATGTCGCGGTCCTTGGGCGGGCGGTCGTTGACCACGTCGTCGCCGATGTAGAGGTCGCCGCCGGTGATCTCCTCCAGGCCGGCGATCATCCGCAGGGCGGTGGACTTGCCGCAGCCCGAGGGGCCCACGAGCACCATGAACTCGCTGTCGTTGATTTCCAGGTTCAGGTTGTCGACGGCCTTGACCCCGCCGGAGTACACCTTGTCGACGCCGTCCAGGACGATCTTCGCCATGGGGTAACAGCTCCCGTGTCCGTGGCCCGTCCCGGCTCGCGGGAGCGGGCTTGTCCGCTGTGGTGATCGTTCTTAATCGATGTGTTGGCCAATATCGAACACCAGTGATGCCGTTCTGTCGATAGTTCGCACGATTTCGATCCGATTGCGTTCACGATGTGAGACATCGGTGGGGAACGTGGCTTGGGACACGATGCGGCGCCGATGTGCGGCCGGCGGTTCCCGCCGCCGTGCCCCGCGTCCCGAGCGCCCGCTCTGCGCCGCGCGCGCACGCTGCGGCGCGCGCAGGGCCCCGCGCGCGCCGCAGCACGCGGCGATTCGCGCATCGTCGCAGCGCACAGCGTCAAACCAGAAGGTTGGGGTGTGTCCGGCGCCGAGTGGGCAGACTGGCGTGCGGCCACCGGGTGCGTTAACCTGGCGGCGGTTATCCGGATCCGGTCGTCTCGCAGGCTCCGCGTGCGTGGGCGGGCGGGATACCTTCTCCCCGACACGTCGGCGAAGCGTTGCGGCGCACGGCCCCGAGTCTGGGTAATCTACGGACCAGTCCAGCACTGGACGGACCGGTCGAGCGGTCCGGTCGTTGTCTTGTCGGCCGTCGCACCACGCACCAGGTGCGGTCGGCGGCTTGATAAGGATCGGGGTTCCGCGGCCGGGCGGGGGGTTGGACCCGGAGAAGGCCCGAACATCCAGTAGACAACGGTCTCCGAGCTCGCCGCCGACGAGACGGATCCGGTCCGAAGGGTGCTTCGGGCCTTTTCCGCGTCCCCCCAAATTTGGTGAAAGCGAGCCTGGCGTGGTTACCGAAGACGCCCGATCCACGGGCGACAACGCGCAGGCCGCCGCTCCGGCGGTCCGGCAACCCCCTCGAAGCTCGCTCCTCGGTCCCGCCCCGCGCGCCCTCGCGGCCGCGGCGGCGGGGCTGTGCCAACTGCTGTCCCTGCCCCCCTTCGGCCTGTGGTGGCTCGGGCCGATCGGCGCGGCACTGCTCACCCTGGCCGTCATGGGCGCCCGCGCGCGCCGCGCCGGGTGGTTGGGGCTGGTCTGCGGCGCGACACTGATGGTGCCCCTGATCCGCTGGCAGGACGTCTTCGGTGCGGACGTGTGGCTGGTCATCGCCGCCGCCGAGGCCGCCTACTTCGCCCCGATGGCAGCGGGCCTCGCCTGGGTCGCGCGGCTGCCGGGATGGCCGGTGTGGACCGCGGCGCTGTGGGTTGCGCAAGAGGCCGTGCGCGCCCGGTTCCCGCTGGGCGGCTTCCCCTGGGGCAAGCTCGCCTTCGCCCAGCCCGACCCCCCCTTCGCCGGTTACGCGGCCCTGGGCTCCTCTCCCCTGGCCACCTTCGCCGTGGCGCTGGTGGGCGGTCTGCTGCTGGCCGCGGCGCTGCGCCTGGTGCGCCGGCCGCGCCCCGCCCCGGCCGCCACCGCCGGCCTGCTCGCGGGCGCGGTGGCGCTTACCGGGGCCGGAGCGTTCCTGCCCGCGGCCACCGCACCCGCCGTCGACCACACCGCCACCGTCGCCCTCGTGCAGGGCAACGTGCCCGGGGTGGGCCGAATGAGCGTCCTGGGCGAGCGCATGGAGGTGCTGGAGAACCACGTCCAGGGCGTGCACCGGCTGGCCGACCGGGTCGAGGCCGGCGAGGTGCCCCGGCCCGACCTGGTGGTGCTGCCGGAGAACGCCAGCGACATCGACGCCTACGCCGACCCGGCCGCCGCCGAGATGATCAGCGAGGCCGCCCGCGACATCGACGCCCCGCTGCTGTTCGGCATCACCCGCTACAGCCGGGACGGCACTGAGCGCGAGGTCCGCAGCGTGGTGTGGGACCCCCGGGAGGGTCCGGGCGAGTACTACACCAAGCGCTACCTGGTGCCCTTCGGCGAATACGTCCCCTACCGCGCCTTCTTCACCCGCTTCGTCGAGCGGTTGGGCCAGATCGGCAGCGACGCGGTGCCGGGCACCGAGCCGGGGGCTCTGGAACTGGGCGGGACCACGCTGGCCACCGCCATCTGCTTCGACGTGGCCTTCGACCGGCCGGTGCGCGAGTCGGTGGCCGCAGGCGGCCAGATCATCGCCGTGCCCACGAACAACGCCAACTACAACTTCACCGGTCAATCCGATCAGCAGCTGGCCATCACCCGGCTGCGCGCGGTCGAGCACGGGCGCCCTGCCGTCGTGGCTTCCACCAGCGGCATCAGCGCCGTGATCAGCGCCGAGGGCGAGGTCGACTACCGCTCGCCCGAGGCCGAACCGGCGGCGCACGTGGCAGAGATCCCCGCCATGACCGGGCAGACCCCGGCCACCCGCCTGGGGGCGCTGCCCGAGGCCGCCCTGTGCGCTCTGGCGGTGGGCGCACTCGCCGCAGCCGCGGTCGGCCGCCGCAGGGCCCGCGTCCGAGGCACCGAGCAGGCGGGCCCCGGCAACGGCGCCGGAGCGGCGGAAGCGCCGGAGTGAGCCTGCGCGGCCGCGAGGGCCCTGCGGGGACGCACCGGCCGGGGTCGGCACCGCCGCGGCCCGCGCGGGAACGCTCAGCGCCGGTCAGGCGTTGACGTCAGAGGGAGACCTGCCGAGTCGAGGATGGTGCCCATGCCCCTGCTGATCGTCATCGCGTTGATGGCGCTGCCGTTCCTGGAAGTCTGGCTGATGATCATGGTCGGCCAGCAGATCGGCGTCGCCTGGACCATCGCGCTGCTGTTCGCGCTGAGCGCCGCGGGCGTGGCCGTGCTGCGCAGCGCCGGAACCAAGACCTTCCGTGAGGCGAACGAGGCCATGCGCACCGGCACGCCTCCGCAGGGAGGGCTGCTGGACACGCTGATGCTGATGGTCGGCGGCGTTCTGCTGCTCACGCCCGGGTTCGTCACCGCCGCCTTCGGCGCCGTGATGGCGCTGCCCTTCACCCGCCCGGCGCTGCGCTGGGCCTTCACCGCCTGGGCCGAGCGCCGCGTCAAGCGCATGCGCGACGCCGCCGAGGCCGAGTTCGTCGCCCGGGGCGGCCGCATCCCGCCCCAGCCCGGCGAGGAGAACGGCCGCGCGCCCAGCGGCGGCCGGGTCGTCCGCGGCCGCATCGTCGAGGACGAATGATCTCCGGCGGCCCGGACCGGTGGCGGCTGTCCGGCCGGGCCGGGAGTGCGGCGGTAGTGTTGCGGACGTGAACGACGACAAGCCGTGGAACTACCTCATGGACATGGACGGGGTCCTGGTGCACGAGGAGCACCTCATCCCCGGGGCCGATGTGTTCGTCTCGGAGCTGCGGGAGAACGGCATCGGCTACATGGTCCTGACGAACAACTCGATCTACACGCCCCGCGACCTGCGCGCCCGCCTTCGGCGCACCGGCCTGGACATTCCGGAGGAATCCATCTGGACCTCCGCCCTGGCCACCGCGCGGTTCCTCCGCGAGCAGCGGCCCGGCGGGTCGGCCTATGTGGTGGGGGAGTCGGGCCTGACCACCGCACTGCACAGCATCGGCTACGTGCTCACCGACCGCGACCCCGACTACGTGGTACTGGGCGAGACCCGCACCTACAGTTTCGAGGCGATCACCCGCGCGATCCGGCTGGTGGAAAGCGGTGCGCGGTTCATCGCGACCAACCCCGACGAGAAGGGGCCCAGCCGCGAGGGGTCGCTGCCGGCCACCGGCGCGGTGGCGGCGCTGATCGAGCGCGCGACAGGGCGCGCCCCGTACTACGTGGGCAAGCCCAACCCGCTGATGATGCGTTCGGCACTGCGGGCACTGGGCGCCCACTCCGAGAGCACGGTCATGATCGGCGACCGCATGGACACCGACGTGCGCTCAGGCCTGGAGGCGGGACTGCAGTCGCTGCTGGTGCTGTCGGGGATCTCCGGCCGCCAGACGGCCGAACTCTTCCCTTACCGCCCGACGAAGGTGCTCAACTCGGTCGCCGACCTCGTGGGCCACACCCGCAATCCCTTCGGCGAGCATACGATCGAGGACCAGGCTCAGCACGCCTGAGTCCTTCGCGGGTAGGAAGGCTCCGCGCATGCGAAGGGGCGGTCAGGCCCTCCCGCCTCCGCCCCTCGCGCGTGCTCGGCTTGTGCCGGTCCTCAGGCGCTGCGCCGTTCCTCGGCGATCGCCTCCATGTGCTCCTGCTCTTCCCTGCGACGCGACCGGAGCAGCTCCAAGCGCTCGTTGAGTACCTCCTCGAGGTCCTCCATGCTGCGGCGCTCCAGGAGCATGTCCCAGTGGGTTCGCGCGGGCTTGGCCTTCTTCTCCTGCGACTCCTTGCCGTCCACCATCAGCGCGGTCTCGCCGCAGAAGCGGCATTCCCAGTTCGTGGGGACCTCGGCCTCGGTCGCGAAGGTGATGGAGAAGCGATGACCCCGAGGGCAGTCGTAGGTGACCTCTTGGCGCGGTGCCAGGTCGGTGTTGCGGTCGTTCTCGTAGCTCGTCGCCCCGAGTCGTGTGCCGCGAAGTGCTCGCTCGGCCATCGGTTGCGTGCCTCCAGGCGCTCTTGCGGGATACATGGGTTTAACACGTCGATCCGTGTCAAGATTCCCCGCACATCGGTGATCCAACCGTGCGACAATGTCCGGTCGCCGGTGACCGGGACGCGCCGAACAGTAGTAGCCACAGGACACAGGCGTACAACGTCCCGCACACGGCGCGGTCGCGCCCTTGGTCCCCCGTGCGGTCTTGACACAATCTTTACCGTGCTCGATCGCGGCACCGGCACTCGCCGATGCCCGACCATGCGCGGATCAGCGGTCGCCGATCCGCCTGCTGCTCGCTTCGCCGACCGGTTTCCCGATCGGCTCTTGGACCAACACGCCGCCCCCGGCGGCGGATTCCATGCCGGGGGCGGCCACCGGTCCCCACGGCCGCCGACAGGGACGCTACCGCTCCCCGGCCGCGGCCGCACGACCGGCGTCGACGGCGGCGCCCTCAGGGCACGGGCTCCAGCAGCACGACCGGGATGTCGCGGTCGGTGCTCTTCTGGTACTCGTCGTACTGCGGCCACACCTCGGCCATGTAGGGCCACAGCCGGCTCTTCTCCCCGGGCGTGGCGGTGCGCGCCCGGGCGCGGAACTCCTCGGCCTTGACCTGCACCCGCACCTGCGGGTCGGCCTGCAGGTTCTTGTACCACTGCGGGTGGTCGGGGGCGCCGCCGTAGGAGGCGACGACCACGTAGGCGTCGCCGTCGGTGCGGTAGATCAGCGGCGTGCTGCGCGGCTCACCCGAGGTGCGCCCGGTCGTGGTGAGGATCAGCGTCGTGGTGCCGTTCCACTCGTGGCCCTCCTCGCCGCCGGTCGCGCGGTAGCGCTCGACGTGCTCCTTGCCGAAAAGCATGTGCTCCCCTTTCGCGCCGGGACCGCCCGGGGCGGACGGCGCCGGCGTCGTCTCGACCGGTCGGCCAGCATAGCCACCTGCGGCGACGGATTCGCCGGGCCGCACCGGCCGCCGCCGACGCGCTGTGGCCGCTTGACTCCGCGTGCGGCACACCCAATGATCGGTCAGTCGGCATCCGACCCGCCCCACGGTCACCCCCGCCGGGGCGGAGAACCCACCGAGGAGGTTGAACGGGTGATCCCCCGAACACCGCGAACGGCACCGTCCTGGCGCAGCGCCGCCGCAGCCCTGCTGACCGCGACCGCACTCCTGCTCACCGCGGCACCGGCGAGCGCGGACCCCGAACCCGCCGGCGGCGACCTCACCGACCGGCTGGAGGCCGTCCCGGGCCTGCGCATCATCGAGGAGATCGACACCGAACCGGGGTTCCGCTACTTCGTCCTGGGCTTCCAGCAGCCCGCCGACCACGACGACCCCGACGGCCAGAGCTTCGAGCAGCGGCTGACCCTGCTGCATCGCGGGTTCGACCGGCCCACCGTGCTGCACACCAGCGGATACAACGTCAGCGTCGGCGCCTTCCGCAGCGAGCCCACCCGCATCCTCGACGGCAACCAGATCTCCACCGAGCAGCGGTTCTTCGAGCCCTCCCGGCCCGACCCCGCCGACTGGGACGACTTGGACATCCGCCAGGCCGCCGCCGACCACCACCGCCTCGTCGAGGCGCTCGACGGCCTCTACGCCCAGGAGTGGATCTCCACCGGCGCCTCGAAGGGCGGCATGACCTCGGTCTACCACCGCCGCTTCTACCCCGGCGACGTCGACGGCACCGTCGCCTACGTCGCCCCCAACGACGTCCTCGACCATGAGGACCACGCCTACCGGAAGTTCTTCCGCACCGTGGGCGACGACCCCCAGTGCCAACAGGACCTGGAGGCCCTCCAGCGCGCCGCCCTCGAACGGCGCGGGGAGCTCGTGGACCACTACACCGATCTGGCCGAGCAGAACGACTGGACGTTCGACCGCACCATCGGCAGCGCCGACAAGGCCTTGGAGATGCTGGTACTCGACACCCCCTGGGCCTTCTGGCAGTACCAGCCCCACGCCGAGGCCTGCGGGGAGGTTCCCTCACCCGAGGCCTCCACCGAGGACCTGGCGGCGTACCTGGACGAGGTCGCGGGATTCGGCTTCTACACCGACCAGGGCACCCTGCCCTACACCCCCTACTACTTCCAGGCGGCCACCCAGCTGGGCACCCCCAGCGTGCCTACGGGCCACCTCGACGGCCTGCTGCGCTATCCCGGCCTTTTCCAGGCCCGCAGCTACCTGCCCGACGACATGGACGTGCCGCGCTTCGACCGGTGGGCCATGCCCGACATCGACCACTGGGTGACCCACCGCTCGGAGCGGATGCTCTTCGTCGACGGCGAGTACGACCCGTGGGGTGCCGAGCACTTCAGGGTCCGCGGTGGCAAGCGCGACACCATGCGCTTCGTCGCCCCGGCCGCCAACCACGGCGCCGACATCACCGCGCTGACCGACGAGGACCGCTCGAAGGCCACCGCGGCGCTGCGCCGCTGGGGCGGCGTCGGCGACGAACTCGCCACCATGGCCGACCGGATCCCCGAACTCGACGACGCCGGTGAGCGCCGGGAGAGGATCGAGCGCGGCTTCCGCTAGAGAAGGAGAGCGACCGCCCCCGGGGCGGGCGGGCTACGCGTCCCCGCCCGCCCCGATTCGGCGGGCGCCCCGTCAGACGGTCTCGGGCACCGTGTTGCCGGCGTCGCGGATGCCGCGGGAGACGCCGAGGAAGGCCAGCACCACGAAGCCCAGGACGAAGAACACCACCAGCGACAGGATCGCCAGCCGGTAGTCGCCGCCCGTGGCGTCCAGCGCCACGCCCAGCGCCAGCGACCCCAGCAGCGCCGATCCCTTGTCGCTGATCTCGTAGAGCCCGAAGTACTCGGCCTCTTTGCCGCGCGGGACCAGGTGGGAGAACATCGACCGCGACAGCGCCTGGGTGCCGCCCAGCACGATGGCGATGAAGAAGGCCAGGATGAAGAACTGCACCGCCGAGCCCTCGCTCAGCAGCGGCGCCACGGCCACTACCGCGATCCACACCACCAGGCTGCCGAGGATGGTGCGCTTGGTGCCCAGCCGGCGCCCGATCGCCCCCACCACCAGCGCGCCGCCGAAGGCCACGAACTGCACCATCAGAATGGCGCCGATCTGCACCTCCTGGCCCAGCCCCAGCGCCTGATCGGCGAAGGTCGCCGAGAACGCGATCACGGTCTGGATGCCGTCGTTGAACAGGATGTAGGCCACCAAGAACACCAGCGTGCGGGGGTAGGCGCCCAGGCTGCGCAGGGTGAACCAGAGCTGCACGAAACTGCCCGCCACCACGCGGGTGCTGCTCGCCCGGCCCGGCTCGGTGGGGCGGGTTCCCGTCAGCACTGTGCCGCGGTAGCGGTTGCGCAGCCGCGTCAGCGGGATCAGGGTGAACACCGCCCACCACACGCCCGCCGAGGCCATGGCGATGCGCACGGCGTGCCCCTGCTCCAGGCCGAAACTGTCGTGGAGCAGGTAGAGGACCAGGTGCAGGCTCAGCAGCAGCGCGCCGCCGAGGTATCCCAGCGCCCAGCCGCGCGAGGAGACGGTGTCGCGCTCATCGGGCGCGGCCAGGTCGGGCAGGAAGGAGTTGTAGACCACCACCGAGGCGCCGAGGACGAGGTTGGCGAGCACGAACAGGCCCGCGCCCAGCAGGTACTCGGTGCCGTCGACGAAGTACAGGCCCATGGTGGCGAAGGCCCCGATGTAGGCCAGCACGCCCATCAGCTCGCGCTTGCGTCCGGTGTAGTCGGCGATCGCCCCCACGGCCGGCAGCGCCACAAGCTGCAGCAGCACCGACAGGGAGGTGGCGTAGGGGTAGAGCGCGGTGGGGTCGATCATCCAGCCCAGCACGCTGATCCGGCCGCCGGGACCCGCCGCGTTCTGGGCCAGCGACGTCAGGTAGGGACCGAAGAAGACCGAGATGACCGAGGTGAAGAAAACCGAGTTCGCCCAGTCGTAGAAGTACCAGGCGCGGCGCTCGCGCCCCAGGTCGGCGGACGGGGCGGCGCCGGGCGGCGGGGAGGCCGGGGGAGTGGTGGTCATGGTCGGGTCCTTGTCCGGGGGCGGCGTGGTCGGGGCGGCTACCGGTCGCCGACCGGCCCGCCGCTGGAATCGTGCCAGGCGCCGCGCCGCCGCAGCACGCCGCGCAGGCCCTCGGTGTTGTCGGTGACGATCCCGTCGACGCCGGCGTCCAGTAGCCGTTCCATCACTGCGGTGTCGTTGATCGTCCACACGTGCACCTGGAGGCCGAGCCGGTGGGCGGTGGCGATCATGTCGCGGCTGACCAGCGGGATGGAGCTGTGGCTGAGCGGGATCTGCGCGCAGACCGGGACCGTCGGGGCCAGCGGGCGCAGCGGCCGAGCGAGTGAGGCCGCCCGCAGCCGGACGACCTCCAGCGGGCCGCACGACGTGGCCACCGGGCGGTCGAACAGTCGGCGGGCGTGGTCGATGCGCTTCTGATCGAAGGAGCCCACGCACACGCGGTCCCAGGCGGCGGTGCGGCGCAGGGCCTGCACCAGCGGGATCACGGCCTCCTCACCCTTGATGTCGATGTTCAGCCGCACCTCGGGCCAGGAACCCAGCAGGTCCTCCAGCAGCGGGATGGGCTCGCGTCCGGCGACGCGCGCCCGTGCCGCCTCGGCGTAGGGCAGGGCGGCGATGCGCCCGGTGCGGTCGGTGGCCCGGTCGAGAGTGGTGTCGTGGAAGGCCAGCAGGACGCCGTCGGCGGTGGAGTGCACGTCGGTCTCCAGATACCGGTACCCCAGGTCCACGGCGTGCTGAAAGGCGACGGCGGTGTTCTCCAGTGATGTGTCGACGGCTCCGGACGCGTCTTTGAGCCAGCCGCCGCGGTGGGCCAGCGCGATGGGTGCGGTCGCGTCGAGGTACCGGTGGGTCACCGAGTCTCCTCCGGGGACACCCCGCCTTCAGGCGGGGGACGAAACGGACTCCTGCGAAGCAGGGTAGTAGTCGGCGATACTCCTCACGGGGATCGTCGACCGGTCGCCGGAAGCATGCGAATGCATGTTCGAATTTCCGGGAGTATATCTTTCGCCGGTTCGGATGATAGCCAAGCCCGTTCCGGCTACCGCCGGGGTGGCGGGAAACGGCCTCTGGGCCCCTAAGCGCGGACAAGCGGAGCGTGCGGAGCTCGCGCAGGAGGGAGGGGGCCGGGTAAGACCGATGGGCGGTACTCCGTCCCTCGCCGTTGATTCGGGTCGGCAGTCGGCGACGAAGCAGAAAGCCCGGCCGTGAGGGGAGAATCTTCCTTCAGCAGGAGGAGGAGCCAACGCCGGCAGTAGGCCCGCCGCGGAGGCCTCGGGCCGTGCCCGGGCCTGCGCGCGGGAAGGCCGGCGCCGGGATCCGCTGCAGAAACCCGGCATTCCAGGTGGCATCGCGCCGGCGCCGCCGGCTCTGAGTCGGCGGCGGAACGGCCCGCGCCGTCCGCCCCCTCCGCGGGCGGCGCCCGCGGAGGAGACCGCACTCGTCGCGGAAGGGACGCAGCCTTGGCAGGTCACCAGATCGACACCGCCTCCTCCCACTCCTCCACCCCCGGCCGCCCCGCCGATCCGCCCGACCACCGCCCCCGCGGCTCCCGCGCTCCGGTGCGCCGGGCCCCGCACGTTCCGTCCCACCGGCCGCGTATCGGGCGCGGCCCCTCCCGCCCGCGCCCGGTGGCCTATCCGCACCGTCGCAGCCCCCAGCAGCTCTCGCGGTTCGCCCAGATCCTGGCCGAGGTGCTGGCGGGGGAGCGCCCGGTCCAGCAGGTGCGGCCGCTGCTGGGACGGCGCGCCTACGAGCTGCTGCTGCGCCGCGCCGGCTGCTACGCGGGCGCGCACCGTCCCCGGCTGCGCCGAACCGTGGTGCGCACGCCGGCGCCCGATGTCGCCGAGCTCAGCGCGGTGGTGGACTGCGGCGTGCGCTGCCGCGCGCTCGCGCTGCGGGTGGCCTACGCCCAGCACGCCTGGCTGTGCACGCACATCGAGACCGACCTGTGCCGGACGCCGGGGAGCTGAACCAGGGGACCGGGGCCCGCGCGGCGCGACCGCCGCGCGGGCCCCGGCGGTAGCTCTGGTAAGCGCCTTCCTTTAGTGTCGGGCAGGTCACGGGCCGGTGTTTCGGGGCGGAAACGGCGCACGCCCGGCCGGCGCGGCGCCGTCGGGGTGTCGGGGTGACCGGCGAAGGGGGCGAATGCGCCTCTGGCGTCGGAAAGCAGGTTAAAGTACCTTGGAAAGCGCTTTCTCAACCGAGTGATAGGACGACGCATGCAAGATCGGGTGCTGGCCGTCGCCATGAACGGCGTCACCGGCCGCATGGGCTATCGACAGCATTTGACGCGGTCGGTGCTGGCGATCAGGAAGGCCGGCGGAGTCGAGCTCCCCGACGGATCACGGGTGGTGCCCGAGCCCGTCCTCGTGGGCAGGTCCGCGGACAAGCTCCGGCGCATCGCCGAAGAGCACGGCATCGAGCGGTGGAGCACCGACCTCGACACCGTGCTCTCCGACCCCGGGATCGAGGCCTACTTCGACGCCCAGATCACCAGCGCACGCGAGGAGGCGCTGCGCTCGGCGATCGCGGCCGGCAAGCACATCTACACCGAGAAGCCCACCGCTTCCACCCTCGGCGCCGCTCTGGAGCTGGCCAAGCTCGCCCGCGACGCCGGGGTGTGCAACGGCGTCGTGCAGGACAAGCTGTTCCTGCCCGGCCTGATCAAACTGCGCAGGCTGCTGGAAAGCGGCTTCTTCGGCCGGGTGCTGTCCATCCGCGGCGAGTTCGGCTACTGGGTCTTCGAGGGCGGCTGGCAGGAGCCCCAGCGGCCCAGCTGGAACTACCGCGCCGAGGACGGCGGCGGCATCGTGCTGGACATGTTCCCGCACTGGCACTACATCATGGAGCAGCTCTTCGCCCCGGTGCGCGCGGTCACCGCCACCACCGCCACCCACATCGCCCGGCGCTGGGACGAGGACGGCAGCCCCTACGCCGCCACCGCCGAGGACGCCGCCTACGCCGTCTTCGAGCTCGAGGGCGGCATCACCGCCCAGATCAACTCCTCCTGGTGCGTGCGGGTCGACCGCGACGAACTCGTGGAGTTCCAGGTCGACGGCACCGAGGGCAGCGCCGTCGCCGGCCTGCGCAACTGCCGCATCCAGCACCGCGTGGCCACCCCGCGCGCGTTCTGGGACCCCGACGCCCCCGCCGACCGGGGCGGATACCGCGACCAGTGGGAGCACGTCCCCGACAACGCCGACTTCGACAACGGCTTCCGCGCCCAGTGGGAGCAGTTCATATCCCACGTCTGCGCGGGTACCCGCTTCCCCTACGACCTGCTCTCGGGCGCGCGGGGGCTGCAACTGGCCGAGGCCGGGCTGCGCTCGGCCTCCTCGGGTCACAGGGTCGAGCTGGAGGAGGTGGATCTGCCGTGAGCGGCCCGCCGCTGATGCTGCCGGCCGCCGACGGCCGGCTCCGCGAGTTCACGCCCCGCGGCGCACCCCCCGCCCCCGCGGCCGCCGACGCCCCGCCGCCGCGATCGCGCACCGCTTACGCCGCGGCCCACGTCGTCGCCGACCCGCTGGCCGGCAACGCCATCGGCGCCCCCGCCCGCCTGGACTGGGACGCCACCCTGGCCTTCCGGCACCACATCTGGGACCTGGGCCTGGGCGTGGCCGACGCCATGGACACCGCCCAGCGCGGCATGGGCCTGGACTGGCCCGCCACGGCCGAGCTGATCCGCCGCAGCGCGGCCGAGGCCGCCTCGCGCGGGGCCGCCGTGTGCTGCGGAGCCGGCACCGACCACCTCGAACCCGGCGCGGGCACGACGCCGAAGGAGGTCGAGGCCGCCTACACCGAGCAGCTGGAGACCGTCGAGGGCGCCGGCGCCACCCCCGTACTGATGGCCAGCCGCCACCTGGCCGCATGCGCCCGCGGACCCGCCGACTACGCCGCGGTCTACGGCAGGCTGCTGGAACAGGTGCGCGCCCCCGTCATCCTGCACTGGCTGGGGACCGCCTTCGATCCGGCGCTGGCCGGCTACTGGGGCCACGACGATCCGGCCGAGGCGATCGACACCGTCGCCGCCATCATCGCCGACCACGCCTCCCGCGTCGACGGCATCAAGGTGTCGCTGCTGGACGCCGAGCTGGAGGTGCGGCTGCGCGAGCGCCTGCCCGCGGGCGTGCGGCTCTACACCGGCGACGACTTCAACTACCCCGAACTCATCGAAGGCGACGCCGGGGGCCACTCCCACGCCCTGCTGGGCATCTTCGCCGCCATCGCCCCGGCCGCCGCGGCGGCACTGCGCGCGCTGGACGCCGGAGACACCGCGGGCTACAGAACGGTGCTGGAGCCCACCGTCCCCCTGGCCCGCCACATCTTCGCGGCGCCCACGTACTACTACAAGACCGGGATCGCGTTCTTGAGCTGGCTCAACGGCCATCAGCCCGGCTTCACGATGGTCGGGGGCCTGCACAGCGCCCGCGACCTGGTGCACCTGTCGGAGGCGCTGCGCCTGGCCGACGCCGCAGGGGTCCTCACCGACCCCGACCTGGCCGTCACGCGGATGCGCGCTCTGCTGGAGATCTCGGGGGTGCGGTGATGGAGGCGGCAGGAGCGAACAGCGGCCCGGCCGCGCCCACCGCCGTCGACGTCCCCTCCGGCGCGCCCGCGGGGGCCGCCCCGGAGCCCGGGGACCCGCGGCTGGCCCGGCTGTCGATCAATCAGAAGACCGTCAACCAGTGGAGCCTGCCCAAGGCCGTCGACGGCTGCCTGCGGGCCGGCATCGGCGCCATCGGGCTGTGGCGCGAACCCGCCGCCGAGACCGGTATCGCCCGTTCGGCCCGGCTGGTGCGCGAGGCAGGGCTGCGGGTGTCCTCCTACTGCCGCGGCGGCTTCCTCACCGGCTACGACCGCACGGCGGCGCTGGAGGACAACCGCCGGGCCGTGGACGAGGCCGCCGAACTCGGCGCGCCCTGCCTGGTGATGGTGGTCGGCGGGCTGCCCGAAGGCGACCGCGACCTCGTCGGCGCCCGCGAGCGCATGGCCGAGGCGATCGCCGAGCTGGCGCCCTATGCCGCCGAGCGCGGCGTCTGCCTCGCGCTTGAAGCCCTGCACCCGATGTTCTGCGCCGACCGGGCCGTGCTGTCGACCCTGGGCCAGGCGCTCGACATCGCCGAGCGCTTCCCCGTCGGCCAGGTCGGCGTGGTCGTCGACACCTACCACGTGTGGTGGGACCCCCGCGTCCACAGGGAGATCGCCCGGGCCGGCGAGCGCATCGCCGTCTTCCAGGTCTGCGACTGGGTGCTGCCGCTGCCGGCCGACCCGCTGCTGGGCCGGGGCATGGTCGGCGACGGACACGCCGACATCCCCGCCCTGCACCGGGCCGTGGACGCCGCGGGCTATACCGGCGACATCGAGGTGGAGATCTTCAACGCCGACGTGTGGGCCGCCGACCCCGACGCGGTGCTGGCCACCGCGGCCCGCCGCCACGTCCGCCACCTGGCCTGAGGGCCGGGCCCACAGACCCTGCGCGGGCGGGCGAACCGGCCCTGAGCCCGCCCGCGCAGGCCGTGCACCCCAACCCGCCACGTATCGGACACACCCGGCCCGCCTCGGGCCGCCGACCCCCACGGAGGGCCCATGGAGTTCGACGGAATCCTGTTCTTTCCCCTGACCCCCTTCGACGCGGACGGCAGGCTGGACGCCGGCGCCCTGGAGCGCCACGTCGCCTCCGGGCTCGACCACGGCGCCGGCGGGGTTTTCGCCGCCTGCGGCACCGGCGAGATCCACGCCCTCTCGGCCGCCGAGCACGCCCGGGCGGTGGGCACCGCCGTGAGCGCGGTCCGCGGCGCCGTACCCGTGATCGCCGGTGCGGGCGGAAGCGTCGCAACGGCAGTCGAGCAAGCGGCCGCCGCCCGCGAGCAGGGCGCCGACGGCATCCTGCTGCTACCGCCCTACCTGGTCTCCGGCCCACAGAGCGGACTGGTGGACTACATCCGCACCGTCACCGAGGCGGTGGACCTCCCCGCCATCGTCTACCAGCGCTCGACCATGGTGCTCACGCCCGCCACCGCCGCCGAGACCGCCGCACTGCCCGGCGTCGTCGGCATCAAGGACGGCGTGGGCGACGTCGACAGGATGGCCCGCATCGTCGCCGAAGTCCGGCGGGTGCACGGGGAGGGCTTCACCTTCTTCAACGGGCTGCCCACCGCCGAGGTCACCGTGCCCGCCTACGCCGCCGTCGGGGTGCCGCTGTACTCCTCGGCCGCCTTCGCGTTCGCCCCCGAGGTCGCCACCGCCTTCTACCGCGCCTTCCACGCCGGCGACCCGCTCGCCGAGCGGCTGCTGGAGGTCTTCTACCGGCCGCTGGTGGCCCTGCGCGACCGGGCACCGGGCTACGCGGTCTCGCTGATCAAGGCAGGCGCGCGGCTGCGCGGTGCCGAGGTCGGCGGGGTGCGTCCGCCCTTCACCGACCCCACCGAGGCCGAGACCGCCGAGCTGGCCGCGATCCTGGAGGCCGGCCTGACCGCGGTGAAGGAGGCCGGCAGCGCGTGAGTACCCCCCGTTCCGCCGGCGCCGACACCATCGCCGGGCTCAGCGCCGAGATCCGCTCGCTGCCGCTGAACCGCGCTTGGGACGGCGGCGTCACCCACAACCACCTCGTGCTGGTGCGCGTGTCCACCGAGCAGGGCGCGGTGGGAACCGGGTTCGCCTGGACCCCGCGCGTGGGCGCCGGGGCCGTGCGCTCCCTGGTGGCCGACGACTGCCCGGCGGCGCTGGTGGGCCGTGCGCCCGACCCCGGGCCGCGCTGGGAGGACCTGTCCCGCCACCTCGCCGAGGTCGGAAGCGGGGGCCTTGCGGCGATGGCCGCGGGCGCCGTCGACATCGCCCTGTGGGACCTCCGGGCCCGCGCGGCCGGGGCGAGCCTGGTGGAGTCGATCGGGCGGCGCCGCGACCGGGTGCGCGCCTACGGCAGCGGCGTCAACCTCGACTACGGCCTTGAGGAGCTGGTGGAGCAGGTGCGCGGCTTCGTCGCCGCCGGCCACACCGCGGTCAAGATGAAGGTGGGCTCCGCCGATCTCGAGCGCGACGTCGAGCGCGTCGCGCGGGTGCGCGAGCTGCTGGGGCCGGGCGGTCGGCTGATGATCGACGCCAACCAGCGCTGGGATCTGCCCGCGGCGGTGCGGGCGATGCGCGAGCTGGAGCGGTTCGACCCCTACTGGATCGAGGAGCCGCTGCCGGCCGACGACCTGGCGGCCCACGCCGAACTGGGCCGCAGGAGCGCCGTTCCCATCGCGATCGGCGAGAACCTGCGCACGGTCCGCGAGTTCGCCGCCGCGCTGGATGCGGGGGTGTGCCATATCGCCCAGCCCAACGCGGTGCGCATCGGCGGCATCACCCCCTTCCTCCGGGTGGCCGCCCTGGCGGACGCGCGCAGCGTCCCGGTGGCCCCGCACCTGCTGCCCGAGCTGTCCACCCAGCTGGGGCTGTGCGTGCCGCGGGCGGAGATGGTCGAGGACATCGACCGCGGGTCGCTGGCCGCGTTGGGAGCCCTGGCCGAGCCGAGCGGGGTGGGGATCGAGGACGGATGGGCGCACGCCCGGACGGGACCCGGCCACGGCTTGGAGTTCGCCCCCGCGCCGGACTGAGACACGAGCCCGCGCCCTCAGCGCTGGAGAAGGCACCCCGGCGACGCCGGTCACCTGCACACGCCCGCCTCCACCGTCCACCGCGTCCAGCTCGGTCCGTGTGCTCGCCTGCCCCCGTTGACCCTTCTATGTCAAGCGGCGAGGTGGTGCTCGACCGCGGCATGGGCCCACCTCGCCCGGTCCCGGACCATGGCCCGATAGATCACGTCGACCAGATGGCGTTTCAGGACCCGGTAGGCGCCCCGCTTTCCCTTGGTCGGCTCCAACCGCTCCACCAGGGCTCCGGCCCCGGGATGGCGCTGCTTCTGCACCACCGCGGCGATGTGGATCACACAGTTGAGGCGCCGGTTGCCGCCCCGGCACAGCCGATGGCGGTCCCGCCCCGAGGAGGACACCGGGATCGGAGCGCACCCGGTGTGGGCCGCGAGCTTGGCCGCGGTGGGAAACCGGGTGATATCGCCGATCTCGCCCAACAGCACCGCGGCCGAGACCGGCCCGATGCCCGGGATAGCCAGCAGGTGCGGGGCCAACGGCTCCACCGCGCGGGCGATGTCGCGCTCCAGTGCGGCGATGAGCGCGCTCAGCTCGGCCACCTCGGCCAACAGCCCGGTGAAGACCGCGTGGACACGGGCCGGCAGGGCGGCCTCCTCCAGCGCCGCCTGCAGCGCGGCGCGCCCCTTGGCCCGCGTCAGGTCGGCGGGGGTGTGATCGAACCAGGTGTGGATCCAGGCCCTGAGCCGGTTGCATGCCTGGGTGCGGCGCTGGACCGCGTCGGCGCGACGGTCGGCCATCAGCCGCAGTTCGCGGATCGGCTCGTCGATGCGGTGGGGCGCCAGGTCGCATTCGGCCACGGCGGCCCGGGCCACGGCCGCGGCATCGATGGCGTCGGACTTGGCGCCGGTGCGGTTGTGCAGGCGGCGGTGGGCGGCCATGGCCCGGGCGGGCACCCATACCACCCTCTGGCCGGCCAGCAGCAGCGCGTCGGCCAGGGGGCGGGCCAGGCCGCGCCCGTCCTCCAGCGCCCAGAGCACCTCCGCGGCCTCGCCCGCGTTGCGGCGGGCCCAGTCCAGCAGGGCGGGCAGGTCTGCGGCGCCGGCGGTCTTGTGCACGGGGTCGATGCGCCGACCGGCCGCATCGACGGCCGCGGCGTAGCAGACGCGCTTGTGGGGGTCGATGCCGACTGTCACCATAGGCGTGTCCTGTCTCCTCGTCTGTGCAGGTGACGGGGCCAGGTGCCCGGGTCCGGCGGGCGGGGGACATATCTATTGCGGGCGGTGCAGCCTTCTATCAGGTCACCCCGGTCGCCGGGCCTGGGCCCGGGGCGCCGGTGGACAGGTCAACGCGATGTCACGTGGACAGATCTTGTAAGAGTCACTCCGGCGCCCCGCCCGCGGTGGTTCCCGTCGAAACCGCCTCGGACATCACCATGGTGAACCAATAGATCTTGTACCTACGGTCACTGTGAGCGATCACATGTGCCCGTAGGTACAAGATCAACGCTGATGCGGGCGATAGAGCGGGGCGAACCGGGCGAATCACCCCGCCGGAGCCCGTATCGCGGAAGAAGCGCGGCGGGTTCACCCCCGGCGCGCCCCGGGGGCGGCATCAGGCGTGCACGGCCCGGCACCAGTACCGCTCCCAGCACCGGCCCGAACCACCCGCAGCCCTCGCCGCCCCGTCAGGCGCCCGGCCATCCGCCCACCGCAACCGGCGGACGCCGGCCCGAACCATCCACCGGCCGCGTTACCGACCTCCCGGAACATCACACCTAGGCGTCGGCCGGCGGGGCCGTGCTCGCGCGTACGACGACCTCGCCCGAGACCGGGACCGTGCGCGGCTCGGTGTGCTCGTCGTCGTCCAGGGCGAGGCGGGCGGCCTCCTCGCCCATCCACTCCAGCGGCAGGCGCACCGTCGTCAGGCCGGGGGTGAGGTCGCGCAGCGTGGGGATGTCGTCGAAGCCGGCCACCGACATGTCCCGGGGCACCTGAAGGCCGCCGTCGCGCAGGGCCGCGACGGCTCCGGTGGCCATGACGTCGTTGACGGCGAACAGGCAGGTGGCGTCGGTCTCGGCGGACAGCAGGCGGCGTGTGGACTCGTAGCCGCCGTCGCGGGTGAACGCGCCGTGCACCACGTTGCGCGGGTCCAGCTCGATGCCCGCAGCCGACAGCGCCGAGTGGAAGCCGTCGAGGCGGTCGCGGGCGGTGCGCAGGTTGTTGGGCCCGGCCAGCAGCGCGAAGCGGCGGTGGCCCAAACCGATCAGGTGCCGGGCGAGCTCGGCCGCGCCGTCGCGGTTGCTGGGCACCACGGTGTCGGCGGGCAGGCCCTCCTGGGACACGCAGGCGATGCGCCCGCCGCGCGCGCCGAGGGCGGTGATCTCGTCGGCCAGCCGCCGGGTGGTCTCCTCCTCGATGGTGCGGCTGCCCGCCAGGACGACCGCGCGGGCGCGGTGCGAGCGCAGCGTTGCCAAAAGCTCCAGCTCGCGCTGGGGAGTGCGGCCGGTGGTGCCCAGAACCACGACCAGCCCCTCGTCCTCGGCGGTGCGGGTGACGCCCGAGGCGATGCTGGAGAAGTAGGGGTCGGCGATGTCGTGCACGATCAGCCCGACCAGCGAACTGGTGTTGCGGGCGAGGGTCTGGGCCGAGGCGTTGGCGAGGTAGCCCAGTTCGTGGGCGCTGGCGGTGACGCGCTCGTGCAGGGAGCGTCCGACGTGGCGGGTACTGCCGTTGAGGACCCGTGAGGCGGTGGCCAGGGAGACGCCGGCGTGCCGGGCGACCTGTTCCAATGTCACATATCCGCTGCCCACGGCTTCACCTTTCGCCCCGAGGTCGGGAAAACATTTTCCGCAGTTCGATCATAAGCGTGCGCGCAAACCCGTCACCAGCCGCATCCGCGGCGGGGCACGGTGAAACCCGACACGCCGAGGAGGGTCCGGCGGGCGTGCCGGGCCGCCGTGCCGGCGCGCGCGCTAGCCGTCGTCGGAAACCGCTTCCACCAGCTCGTCGCGCCAGGTCCGCTGCGGGCGCCAGCCTAGCCGCTCGGCCGCGAGTGCGGAGCTGAACGCCGCGCGTCGGCCGGTGAGGCCTGCCGCGGCCTCGGCGGTGCCCGGGTGGAATCGGGGCAGCAGCTCGGCCAGCGGCTCCAGGGCGAGGGCGTCCTCGGCGATGGCGTGGTAGACGTCGCCGCTGCGGGCGAGTTCGGGGCGCTCGACGAGCAGGGCGAACAGCTCGGCGGCGTCGCGGGCGTCGATGTAGTTGAACAGCGCGACAGCCGACAGCTCCGGGTCGCGCAGCCGCTCGGCCACCGTGTGCCCCTGCTGAGTGGTCGCACCGGCCCACTCCTCGGGCGCGATGACATAGCCGGGGCGCACGCAGGCCAGGGTGCATCCGGAGGCCTCGGCGCGGGCGAGTGTACGCGCGGTCTCCTCGATGATCACCTTGCTCAGGCCGTAGGAGTGGCGGGGCGCAGGGGGATGGCTCTCGTCCAGCGGCAGGTAGCGGGGGCGCCAGGCGGGTGTGCCGTAGCCGAAGACGGTCGGGCTGGAGGCGGCCACGGCCGCGCGGGCGCCGTGGCGGGCGGCCGCGGAAAGCACGCCCCAGGCCAGGCGGGTGTTGATGTCGAGGATCTCGGTGTCGGGGCGGGCGAAGGGCACCGCGACGCCGGCGAGGTGGACGACGCCCTCGGGGCGCACCTGGGCGAACAGGTCGTCGCGCGCGGTCTCGTCGAGCAGGTCCACCGTATGGGAGCGGACACCGTCCTCCGAGGCCGCGTGCGCCAGGTCTGCGGAGGAGACGTCGTGGCTGCGGGCCGCCAGCGCCGCGACCACGCTGCGGCCGAGTCGGCCCGAGCCACCGGTGACGAGGATGCGCATGGCCGTCCTGTTCTAGCCGTCGGGCGGGTGTGGGGGCGAGTGCGGTGTGGGGACGCCGCGGACGGGGGCGCGCCCGTGTGCGCATCCGGTGGCACGTCGCGCATCGGAAAGCGCTTACCGTTCAGCTTTGCATGTCAGGCCTCCGCAGTCAATGGCGGGCGCCGCCGCGGGAGGTGCGCCCGCCGTGTCCCTCCGCCCGGAGAACGTCGCAGGCCGCGGTTACGCCGAGCCCTCCCGCCGGTACGGACCCGGCCGCCCCGGCGGCGCGCGCCGGCACGGCGGGCGCCGAGGAGATCGGCCCGGGATGGGAGTACTGCCTCGACATGCGCGGCGGCCGTGGCCGGCACCCACCGTCCCGCGTTCAAGGACCACCACCCCGCCCGGCGCACGTACTTCGCCGGCCTCGCACGGCGGCGCTGAGCAGGGAGTCGGCCGCGGGGTTCAGACCGCCGAGTGCTGTTCCGGCTCCGGTGCGCCCAGGCGGGCCCGGGCGGTCTCCACCAGGTCGGCCAGGCCGTCGGGGGAGGGGTGGCCGTCGGAGACCAGGGTGACGATGCGGCGCTCCAGCACTGAGCGGGCCGCGAGGTGCATCGGGTGCCTCCAGGCCAGGGAGCCGCCTACCCCCGGGTACTCCTCGGCGCGCACGAACCACGGGTCGCCGACGGCGCCCGCGGCGGCGAACACCAGGCTCCACCGCTCACCCGAGTCGGCGGTGCCCTGCAGCGCCAGCCAGGGGGCGAGCGAGCCGTGCAGCGCGTCCTCGCCTTCGGCGCCGGGCCCCAGCACCCGCGGCGGCTCGGCGTGCCGGGGGGCGCGCCAGAAGAACCCGCCGTAGCCGGCCCCCGGGCGGCCCTTGGTCGCCGGGCTGTTGATCTCCAGGTCGTGCTCGCCGGCCAGCAGACGGGTGTGCAGATCCAGCGCCCACGTGTGCCCGTCCACCTCCCAGGCGGCGCTCTCGCGGACCTCGCCGAGCAGTTCGGCGCCGTCGCGGCCCACCCACGCGATCCGCTCCACCAGCCGGGTGTCCCCGGCCGCGTCCCAGCCGCGGTGCTCCTGGCGTCCGTGGTTGTCCAGCAGGACCGGGCCGCGGTCGCGGACGAAGGTCGTGCCGCCCCAGAAGCTGCTTCCGTTGACGTCGGGCACGGTCACGCCCACGCCCAGGTGGTGCAGATGGTCCTCGGGACCGACCTCGGTGACGGCGGTGCCCGCCAGGGTGCGCACCGGGTGCAGATAGGGCCGCGGGGACAGCCGGGGCTCGACGTCGGTGCCGCTGTTCCACTCGGCGGCGACCACGCCCCGACAGCGCAGCACCACGGCGTGCTCGCCATGCGCGTCTCCGGGGCCGCCGCTGTTCGAATGGTCCGCCTCTGCCATGGGTCCCTGCACGCTTTCCCTCCACTGCGTTGCGCCGCTGTTCCTCCGGGGCCGCCGCCCCTCGGCCGCCCGTAGTAAGGGCCTACCCGGCCGACGGACCTCTTCTCCTGCCGGGCGCCGAATCGGACCGCGTCAGCCGGTATCGCCGCCGCGGTCGGGGACCGCCGCGGGGTGGGACCCCGGCCCGGCCCCGCCGGGCACCGCCCAGGGCGCCGCCAGCTCGGAGAACAGCGCGACCCGTTCGGCGCTCAGTGCGACCAGGTCGTCGACGCCGTCCACGACCCGGTGCACGCCGTCGTCCGCACTGGTCACACGCTGCATCCCGGCGGGGATCGGCACGGGGTCGGGGGCCCGGCGCACCGCGTCGAGCACCGCCATGAAGCCGGCGGTCTCCTCGGGCGGTACCAGCAGCGGGGCGTCGCCGCGCACGTGGTCGACCAGGTTGCGCAGCAGGTCGGTGCGCGGGTGGACGCTGGTCCGGGGCTCGGCTCCGGGGCGCTCCAGGCGGACCTCGTCGAGCGTGTAGAACAGCGTGATGCGCCCGGCGTCGCCGTGGACGACCAGCCGCGGCGGACGGGAGGTGGCCGCGCAGAGGGTCACCGCGATACTGATCGGGACACCGCCGGGGGTGTGCAGGCGCAGGCAGGAGGTGTCGTCGCTCTCGATGTCGTGGGCGTGGAAGAGTTCCAGCTCGATGTCGTCGGCGACCTCGCGCTGCGCGCCGGCCACGGCCAGGGCGGTGGCCACCGCGTGCGCGAACGGGTTGGTCAGGGCGCCGTCCACGACGTCCACACCGCCGAGGCTGCGCCGGCCCGCCCATTCGGCGCGGGCGTAGTAGTGCGAGGTGCGTACCCAGGTGCCCGCGCCCCCGATGCCGCGGACCTCGCCGACGGCCCCGTCGGCGATCAGGGACCGCACCGCTTCGATGGCGCCCGAACCCAGACTCTGGAACCCGATCTGGCACGCGGGTCCCGAGGCGGCCACCGCCTCGCGCAGCGCGTGGAACTCCGCGGCCGTGGCCGTGGGCGGTTTCTCCAGCAGCAGATGGGAGCCCGCGTCCAGCGCCGTGCGGGCGAGGGCGAGGTGGGTGTGGATCGGCGTGCACAAAATCGTGACCGCGGCCCCCGTGCGCCGCAGCAGCGCGTCGAGGTCGGTGTCCTGCTCGGCTCCGGGGTGGGCGGCGAGGTCGGACTCGGGCAGGGGGGTCCGGTCGCAGACACCGGCCAGCCGGACCAGTCCCTCCTCGGCGAGCCCCCCTATGTTGCGCAGGTGCGAACGCCCGTGCCCGTGGGCGCCGGCGAGCACGACCGGAACGGGGGATTCACTCATGGAGCCTGCCTTCTTCGCGTACGTCGTTCCGGTCCGGACCGGGGGCGGACGGGGGCCGAAGGATGGGGGAGAGCGGCGGAGAATGCGGCGAGCGGTACCGAGTCCACGACCCCCTTCGCTTGTCGGCGGTGCCCGCGGCACCTTGGAAAGCGCTTGCCAAGTCAATTTAGGCAGCCCACCGGCCGATGTCAACGCCGCTCGGTGCCGGTCGCGCGGACTCGGGCGCCGTCGTCGCCGCCCGCGAGCGCTCCCCGCGGGCGGTCGGCATCCGGCCACGGCCCGGTGACCGGTGGCCATCACCGGTCAGACGGCGATCGGCCTGCCGCCGCGCAGCCTGTCGTCCTGGCGGTCCCCGCACTGCCGCCCGCCTTCCGGTCGGTCGGGAACCTCCTGGTTTCGGTCCATGTTCGGCACGCCCGGCGGCGCGCTTGCGCGGGTGGCCTCGGATATCGCCGGATCGCCCGCGAACCGGCGGATCTCGGGACTCTCGGGGGAGGGCGGAGGCCGTCTGTACCCGATACGATCATGCCCCCGGGGGCAAGGATTTTCGGATAGGCGAGTGAGAGGCGGCACGGTGTGCCCGGACAGACCGGAGCGAGCGGCCCGCAGTTCGATCACGGAGATACGGCGGTCGTCGCGGTGGAGGGCGAGATCGACATCGCGACGGCCGACGACATGCGCGACAGGATGCTCGCGGCGGCGGGCGAGCCGGGGATCGCGGTGCTGATCGCGGACCTCTCGGGGATCGACTTCTTCGACGCGAGCGGCGTTCGCGCACTGATGGGGGTGCGCCGCCGCCTCGATGCGCGCGGTGTGCGGATGGTACTGGGAGGGCCCTCCGCCGCCGTCGTCCGCACGCTCGACGTGCTGGGCCTGGTCGGCTCATTCGCCGTCCTCCCGTCGGCGGAACTGCCGTTCAGCGCCCGCTCGGCGGTTCGGCACTGACGCCACCGCGACCGGAACCGTCCACGGCGTCCGAGTCGCCCCGGTCCGCGGCCGCCGACCCGCCGCGCTTCGACCCTTCCCGCGTGCCGCCGCCGGCCGACCGCTCGGCAGCGGGCTCCGCCAGGAACTGGGCCAGCAGTCCGGGCACCGCTTCGTCCGCGAGCCGCACGCCCGCGCCGAGCGCGACGTCCGGGGCGGAATACCGTCCGGGCCCCGCCGCGGTCGTGGCGGTCAGAGTCGCCAGCCCCGCTGGGCGCTGCAACGGCGAGCGGGAGATGCGCCAGCCGATGATCCCGTCGCGCCGCAGCGCCACCGTGGTCCGGACGAGCGCGCCGGTTCGGGTGACGAGATAGCCGGGCAGTACCGCGTGTCCGAGCCCCCGGTAGGCCGACACCGCCCAGGGAACCAGCAGCAGCGCGCCCGCCAGGGCACCTGCCAGGGCACCCGCCGCCGACACCGCGGCCGTTTCGGCGGCGGCGAAGCCGCGCGTCCCGGTGGGCAGCCACGGCAGCGCCGCGAGGGCCCACTGCGTCGGCGGTGCAAGACCAGCACCGGTCGCGGCCGCGGCGGCCGTGCCCGCCAGGGCACGGGTGATGCGCCGGCGCAGGGCCGCGCGCGGGTGGGGCCGCAGCGGCGCGGCCGCGGGCGACTCGGTTTCGCGCACGACCTCGGCGCTGAGCGCGAGCGCGCGCCGCCGCGGCAGGTCCGGCGAGAGCGCGTTGCGCGGCACCGGGTCTCCGCGTCCGCCCTCGGAGTCCAGGCCGGTGGCCACCGCCCGGACACGCGCCGCGCCGAACCAGCGCTGCGGCAGCGGCCGGCGTACCTCCACGCCGCGCAGTCTCCGTTCCTCCAGCGACAGCGAGGTGTTGGTGATCAGTCCGCGCCGCAGCCGCAGCGTGCCGTCGGGCTCGCGGTCCAGGCGGTAGCCCCACCACGCCTCCACCTGAACGGCGGCGGCCGCGGCCGCCCCGACGAGCAGGACCGCCAGCACGCCGGGCAGCAGGAGCAGCGGCCGGGCCGCGATCTGGCCGGCGACGCCGGCGACGACCGCGTCGGCCCGGTCCCGGCCGAACCAGCTCAGCACATTGAGCGCGGCTCCGACGGCGGCGACGCCCAGCGCGGGTGTGGCGCCCGACACCAGGGCGAAGCCGAACCAGACCGGGCGCAGCCGCGCCAGCTCGCGTGCCGTTCCCGCGCCGACCGCGTCTTCCTGCCCGTACCCGCCGCCGGCCGCGTACGCCGGGGCGCGCAGCAGCAGTTGCGCGCGCAGCCGCTCTCCCTCGGCCCGCCCGGTGTAGCGCAGCCGGATCTCCGTGCTTCCGGCACCCGCCTGTTCGGCGGTGCCGACGCTGAGGCCGCACAGCCCCAGCGGCCGCATCCAGATCGGTACGACCACGTCCACGCTGCGGATGCGGTCGCGCGGGACCGAGCGGTGCGAGGTCGCCACGACGCCCGTGCGGATCTCCAGGCGTTCGCCGGCGACTCGGTAGCGGGTCCGGCTCCAACGCAGCGCCTCGACGGCGGTGGGCACCGCCACGCACACGGCGCCGCCGAGCAGGATCAGCGCCGCCCAGGGCCAGGGCGCACCGACGAGGCGCACCACGACGGCTCCCACGGCCGCCCCGGGGACGAAGACCGCGCCCAGTGCCAGCGCGCACGCCCAGACGGTGAGGGGGCTCAGCCGCCGCCAGCCGGCATCGCGGCCGGGAGCCGCATCGTCCGCGCTCATGTCGCGTCTCCCTCCGTGTTGTGGGCGGCTTCGGTCAGCTCCGCGGCCACGCTCCGGGCCCGATCGCCGTCGATGCCCTTGATGGAGATCGGTCCGGCGGCCGAGGCGGTGGTGACCACGACGTCGGCCAGCCGGAAGAGCCGCTGCAGCGGGCCGCGCTGGGTGTCGACGGTCTGGACGCGCGACATGGGCGCCACCCGCCATTCCTGCCACAGCCAGCCCGAGGCGGTGTAGACGGCGGTGTCGGTGACCTCCCAGCGGTGCACCCGGAAGCGCCATTGGGGCACGACGGCCGCAGTGGCCAGCCCGGCGCCGCCCAGTGCGGCCGCCGCCCACCACAGGGCGGTGGTCAGTACCTCCGGCGGTGTGCCGAGTGCGGGCACGGCCAGGGCCGCGAGTGCCGGCGCGCCCGCGGCGAGGGCGGTGCCGGACAGAATGCGGGTACTCCACCAGACGACGGCGCGGCGGGCGACGCGGTGGCGGGGCGGACGCAGGACGGTTGCGGACGGGGCGGATCGGGTGGTTGTCATGGCCCGGATCCCCTCTCGTGTGGTGGTCCGATGCGATGGCTCAAAAAAGTGATATCACAATGATAGTATGAGACAGGCATCGAACGAAGGAAAGGGGGCGTCGCCGATGACGCCGTCCGAATCCCCCGCAGCAGGCGCCGGCGTCCGGATGCCCGCGCCCAAGTACCGGGAGCGCCTTGCGCCGCAGCTGCCCGGCCTGCCCGTGGCGGGCGCCTGCCTGCTCGCGCTGGTCGCGGCCGTGGCCGCGGTCGTCGCCGGCGTCGGCTCGGGTTCGCCGCCGCTGCTGGCGGCCGGGGCGGTCCTGGCGGCCGTCGCGATCGTGGCCGCGGCCGGGCTCACCGTGGTCGCCCCCAACCAGGCCCGCGTCCTGCAGTTCCTGGGCCGCTACGTCGGCACGGTGCGCGTCGACGGCCTTCGCTGGGTCAACCCCCTGACGACGCGCCGGCAGATCTCCACGCGCATCCGCAACCACGAGACCTCGGTGCTGAAGGTCAACGACGCCGGCGGCAGTCCCATCGAGATCGCCGCGGTGGTGGTCTGGCAGGTCCAGGACACCGCCCAGGCGGTCTTCGAGGTCGACGACTTCGTGGAGTTCGTCTCCATCCAGACCGATACGGCCGTGCGGCGGATCGCCAACGACTACCCCTACGACGCGGCGGGCGACGAGCGGATGTCGCTGCGCGACAACGCCGAGGAGATCACCGAGCGCCTGTCGGCGGAGATCGCCGAGCGTGTGGAGTCGGCGGGCGTGCGTATCGTCGAGTCGCGCATCACCCACCTGGCCTACGCTCAGGAGATCGCCCAGGCCATGCTGCAGCGCCAGCAGGCAGGCGCCGTCGTGGCCGCCCGCCGGCAGATCGTCGAGGGAGCGGTGGGCATGGTCGACGCGGCGCTGGCCCGCCTGGCCGAACGCGACGTCGTCGAACTCGACGAGGAGCGCAAGGCGACGATGGTCAGCAACCTGCTCGTGGTGCTGTGCTCGGACCGTCCCGCGACCCCGGTGGTCAACACCGGATCCCTGTACCAGTAGCCGACGCCTGGAGCACCGTGGCTGAGCGCAAGAAGATCCTGCTCCGGCTGGATCCGGCCGTGCACGACGCGCTGGCCCGGTGGGCCGGCGACGAGCTGCGCAGCACCAACGCCCAGATCGAGTTCCTGCTGCGCCGCGCGCTCGCCGACGCGGGCCGACTGCCCCGCGATGCCAAGGGCCTGCCCCGCCGCGGGCGCCCGCCCCGGCCCCGGCACGACGAGGAGGCGGGCGGCTCGGACGGGGCCGAGGGCGGCCGCGACGGGGGCGTCGCAGAGGAGTGACCGGTCGTGTCCTCCCGCGGCGGCGGGAGGACACGACCGAGCGCGGAAGCGGCCCTCACCCCCGCTCGGCGGCGCTCCAGCCGTACTCCTGCTTCAGACGCTTCTTCAGCAGCTTGCCGGCGGCGTTGCGCGGCAGGTCCTCGGTCACGATGCGGATGCGCGAGGGGATCTTGAAGGCCGCCACGCGCGGCGCGAGGAAGTCCGCCAGCTCCTGCTCGGTCAGCTCGCCGCCGGGCAGCAGGCGCACCACCGCGGCCACCTCCTCGCCCATGTCCTCGTCGGGGACCCCGACCACCGCGACCTCGCCCACCGCCGGGTGCTCGTGGACGGCGGCCTCCACCTCGGCGCAGTAGACGTTCTCGCCGCCGCGGATGATCATGTCGGTGGCCCGGTCGACGATGTAGAGGAAGCCCTCCTCGTCCAGCCGCCCCAGGTCGCCGGTGCGCAGCCACCCGCCGGTGAAGGCGGCCGCCGTGGCCTGGGGGCGCTGCCAGTAGCCGTGCACCACCCCCGGGCCCCGGATCCAGACCTCGCCGATCTCGCCCGGCGGCAGCTCCTGCTCGGCGGCGTCGACGATCATGATGTCGACCGTGGCCACCGGCAGCCCTGCGCTGTCGGGCTTGAGCAGGTAGTCGCTGCCGCCGTTGGTGGTCGCCGTCGCCGAGCACTCGGTGAGCCCGTAGCCCTGCCCCAGCAGCATCTCGTGCATACTCCGGCGGGTGCGCGAGACCAGCGCGGGCGCGGCGGGCGCACCGCCGGAGGCCAGCACCATCAGGCTGCCGAGGTCGTAGTCGCCGAGCCGGGGCGAGGCGGTCATCTGCGAGATCATCGACGGCACCGCGGTGATCGCGCTGACCCGCTCGCGCTCGATCAGGCGCATCGCCTCCTCGGGATCCCACTTGTACATCAGCACCAGCGTCCCGCCGTTGGCCAGCGTGGGCAGCATGACCGTCTGGGCACCGGTGGCGTGGAACAGCGGCAGTACGCACAGCACGACCGAGGGCCCCAGCGCGTCGACGTAGGCCTGGACCTCCTCCATCTCCAGGCCGAGCCGCATCAGCGAGCGGAACCGCGAGAAGGAGCCGGAGACGATGTTGGTGGACAGGTTGCGGTGCGACCCCACCGCGGCCTTGGGCCGCCCCGTGGTGCCCGAGGTGTAGAACAGGGTGCACGGCTCGTCGGGGGCCGGTTGCGCCTCGGGCAGGCGCGCGTCGGGCCCGGGCTCGCCCAGCACCGCGTCCCAGGAGCGCGCTCCCTCGGGCAGCTCCCCGGCGCGTACCCCGATCAGCGACAGCTCCAGCCGCTCCAGCGCCTCGCCCAACCGCTCGATGCGCTCGCGGTCGGCCACCAGCACCGTGGCTCCGCTGTCGGTGAGCCCGAACTCGAGCTCCGGCCCGCTCCACCAGGAGTTCAAGGGTACGGCGATCGCGCCGATGCTGGTGGCGGCGAAGTAGGCGATCACCCATTCGGGGTAGTTGCGCATCGCGATCGCCACCCGGTCGCCCTTGGCCACCCCGTAGTCGTCGAGCAGGCGGCGGGCCATGGCGGCGGTGTGCCGGTAGAACTCGGTGTGGGTGAGCCGTTCGTCGCCGTAGACCAGCGCCGCGGTGTCTCCGTGTTCCGCGCTCGACTCGACGATGGAGCGCATGTGCGGAGGCGCGTTCTTCCACACCCGGGTGGCGACGCCGTTGATCTCGGCCGTCTCCATCTCGAAGGGGCCTCCGCTCACCAGCAGCCGCGCGGTGACCGCCGCGAGCGGGCGCATCGGGCGGGCGATCTCGGGTTCGGTCGACTGCTCTTCCACGGTCACGTGCACTCCCCACGGTCGGTGTGGCGGGTCCTGGGCAAGCGGGAGGAGGCGGGCGGGCGCCCGCCCGTGCGGCCGCCGGCCGGCGGTCAGCCGAACCGGATGAGCGAGCGCCCGCCCTTGCCGTCCCGCATCCGCTGGAACGCGTCCGGCAGCCCGTCGAGGCCGACCTCGTCGGTGACCATCGTCGCCAGATCCAGGCCGCCGCTGCGGACATGCTGGGCGACCACGGGCATGTCGCGGTCGGGGTCGCAGGAGCCGTAGAAGCACCCCCGCAGCGTGCGGGCCTGGTGGAAGATCTCCAGGGCGCTGAAGGCGACGGTGTCCTCCAGCGCGCCGGCGCCCACCACCGTCACCTCGCCGCCGCGCCGGCTGATGTCCCAGGCCGCGCGGATGGTCGTACTGGAGCCCACGACCTCGAAGGCGTGGTCGACGCCGCGCCCGCCGGTCAGCGCCTGGACCTCGCCGACGAGGCCCTCGCCCGCCTGGACGAAGTGGGTGGCGCCCAGCGCGAGGGCCAGATCGCGCTTGGCGGGGGAGGCGTCCACGGCGATGACGGGGCCGGCTCCGGCCAGCACGGCCGCCTGCAGCGCCGCCAGGCCCACGCCCCCCAGCCCGATCACCGCCGCCGAGCGGCCCGCGCGCACGTCGGCGGTGTTGGTGACCGCGCCCCAGCCGGTCAGCACGGCGCAGCCGAGCAGGGCCGCGGTCCCGGGGTCGATGCCCTCGGGCATGCGTACCACGCCGTTGGCGGGTACCACCGTCGCCTCGGCGAAGGCCGCCGTGCCCAGACCGGGGTAGACCTCGGTGCCGTCGCCCAGCTTGCCGTAGGCCTGCTGCGCGGCGTCCAGGCCGTGCTCGCACAGGTAGGGCTCGCCGTTCTCGCAGTACCAGCACGCGCGGCACGGCGGCGTCCAGTTGAGCACCACGGGCGCGCCCGGCTCCAGCCCTGTCACGCCGGGCCCCACGGCCTCGACGGTGCCGGCGCCCTCGTGGCCCAGCACGGCGGGCAGCTTCTGCGGCAGCACGCCCTGGGCCAGCGAGAGGTCGGAGTGGCACACACCCGCAGCGGCCAGCCGCACCCGCACCTGCCCCGGCCCCGGTTCGTTGAGGGTGATGCGCTCGATACGCGGCGGCTCCTCGACCCCGGCGAAGACGGCGGCGTTGACGGTGGTGCTCATGTGGCGCCCTTCATGTGATCCCGCTTACCTCGAAGTACCGCGACCTTATAAGACCGACCAGTCGGTTTACCAGTGGGGTAAAGGCCGTCCCCGCAGGCGCCGCTCGCTCCGAACCGCCCGCCGATCCGGCGGTTTCGATCGCCCGGTCCGGCCGCGGCGGCGCGGGTGTGTCGATAGGGTCGGGTCGTGGTCACCAAACAGCAGCGCCTGCCGCGCGAGGTCCGCGAGCGACAGATGATCGACGCCGCGGTACGGGTCTTCTCCCACTCCGGCTACCACACGGCCAGCGTGGAGGAGATCGCCGAGGCGGCCGGCATCTCCAAGCCGATGGTCTACATCTACCTGGGCTCCAAGGAGCGGCTGTTCACCGCCTGCATCCACCGCGAGGCCGACCGGGTGGTCGAGGCGGTGCGCGCGGCCGTGCACCCCGACGAGCCGCCGGAGCTGGGGCTGTGGTCGGGGCTGCGGGTGTTCTTCCGCTTCGTCGCCGACAACCGGGACAGCTGGGCGGTCCTCTACCAGCACGCCCGCACCCAGGGCGAGCCCTTCGCCCAGGAGGTCAACGCCGCCCGCTGCCGTGTCATCGAGGAGATCACCCGCCTGGTCGTGGCCGGCACCCGGCTGCCCGGCGGCGAGCGCATCATCACCGAGCGCGACGCCGAGATCCTGGCCCGCATCGCCATCGGAGCCGCCGACTCGCTCAGCGACTGGTTGCTCGAGCACCCCGAGGAAAGCCCCGACAGCCTCGTCGACCGGGTGACCAACCTGGCCCTGGTCGGCGTGGAGCGCTACACCACCGGCGACATCCAGCCGTCCTGACCCCCTCGCCGCGGCGCCCGTGCGCACGTTTGCCTCCGGGGTGCCGGGGCAGCGGCACGGCCGAGGCAATGGCACGGGCCGCGTACGTAAGGGGAGAACCGACGTGAGTCAGACTGTCGCCGACCATGTGCTGCAGCGCCTGCGGGGCTGGGGGATCGACTACATCTTCGGCTATCCGGGCGACGGCATCAACGGGATCGTCTCCGAGCTCGGCCAGGCCGAGGGGCCGCACTTCGTCCAGAGCCGCCACGAGGAGATGTCGGCCTTCGAAGCCGTCGGCTACGCCAAGTTCAGCGGCAATCTCGGGGTCTGCATGGCCACGAGCGGCCCCGGCGGCGTGCACCTGCTCAACGGCCTCTACGACGCCAAGCTGGACCACGTGCCCGTGCTCGCCATCGTGGGCCAGGTCCACCGCACGGGGATGGGCGGAAGCATCCAGCAGGAAATCGACATGCATTCGCTCTACAAGGACGTGGCCGGCGCCTATGTGCAGACCGCGACGGTGCCCCAGCAGTTCCCCAACCTGATCGACCGCGCGATCCGCACTGCGCTGTCCGAGCGCTGCCCTACCGCGGTCATCATCCCGGCCGACCTGCAGGAGACGGAGTACAGCCCGCCCGAGCACGAGTTCAAGCACGTGCCCTCCAGCAAGCCCGGGCTGAGCCGGGCGCTGACGGTGCCGCCCGAGGACGAGGTGCAGCGGGCGGCCGACCTCATCAACGAGGGCGAGAAGACCGCGATCCTCATCGGCCAGGGCGCCCGCGGGGCGGCCGACGAGGTCGTCGAACTCGCCGAGGCCACCCGCGGGGGCGTGGCCAAGGCGCTGCTGGGCAAGGACGTCCTCGACGACGAACTCCCCTTCGTCACCGGCTCGATCGGGCTGCTGGGCACCCGGCCGACGTGGGAGATGCTGCGCGACTGCGACACCTTCGTCATCGTCGGCTCCAACGTGCCCTACGCCCAGCACTATCCGCCCTTCGGCAAGCGGGCGGTGCAGATCGACATCGATCCGCACATGATCGGGATGCGCTATCCCACCGAGGTCAACCTCGTCGGCGACGCCGCCGAGACGCTGCGCCGGCTGACGACCAAGGTGCGCACCCGCAAGGGGGACCGGGGCCCCGAGCGGTGGCGCGAAGGCATCGAGAAGAGCGTGCGCGACTGGTGGGACTCCATGGACCAGCAGGCCCACGTGCCCGCCGACCCGATCAACCCGATGCTCATCTTCAACCAGCTGTCGCCGCGGCTGCCCGACAATGTGATGGTCACCTCCGACTCGGGTTCGGCCGCCAACTGGTACGCGCGCCACCTGCGCTTCAAGAGCGGCATGCGCGGCTCGCTGTCGGGGACCCTGGCCACCATGGGTCCCGGCGTGCCCTACGCCATCGGAGCGAAGTACGCCCACCCCGACCGGCCGGCGATCGCCCTGGTCGGCGACGGCGCCATGCAGATGAACGGGATGGCCGAGCTGATCACCATCCGCCGCTACGCCCGGGAGTGGAGTGATCCGCGGCTGATCGTCTGCGTGCTGCACAACAACGATCTGAACCAGGTCACCTGGGAGCTGCGGGCGATGGGCGGCTCGCCCAAGCTGCCCTACAGCCAGGACCTGCCCTCGATCTCCTATGCGGACTTCGCGAAATCCATCGGCCTGGAGGGCGAGACCGTGGATCGGCCCGACGCCGTGGCGCCGGCCTGGGACCGCGCACTGTCGGCCACGGGCCCGGTGGTGCTCGACATCCACTGCGACCCCGACATCCCGCCGATTCCGCCCTATGTCGAGACCGAACAGCTCACCGACATGGCCAAGGCGCTGGCCTCGGGCGATCCCGACCGCTTCGACCTGATGACCAAGGGGCTGCGCACCAAGCTCCAGGAGTTCACCACACCGCGCCGCTGAGCCGGGCGAGCCTCGGCTGCGGCCCCGTGACGCAGGGAGCCACATGTCCGAACACGACACCGACGGCGCCTCCGCCGCAGACGACGAGGCAGCGGAGGCCCGCGGCTCCGAGGAACCGCAGGAGGAGCGCCCCCTGGCCGACCGCCGCCCCGGCGGCCAGGGCGCTCGCCCCTCGCCGGACGAGGAGATCGCCGGCGAGCGCGAGCCCTCTCCCACGGATCCCGCCTCCTACGACCCCGACCAGCAGGGCGGGAACGAGCCCCCGGAGTACCCCACGCGCGCCTGAGCCCGCAGCCGATCGCCGGGGCTCGGGCGCGGCCCGGCCGCGGGGCTGGGGCATGCTGGTAGCCGGCCGCCGGGCGGGATCGGCGGCCGAGCACGCCAGCTGAGGGGACGCTTCATGACCACTCCGACCGGCCCCGTGGACTCCAGCCGCGTACCGCGCTTCGCGGGCCCGGCCACCTTCGCCCGGCTTCCCCGCACCGACGAGGTCGACCACACCGACATCGCCGTCGTGGGCGTCCCCTTCGACACGGGGGTGTCCTACCGGCCCGGCGCCCGCTTCGGGCCCGCCGCCGTCCGCGAGGCGAGCCGGCTGCTGCGGCCCTACAACCCCGGCGTCGACATCGCGCCCTTCGCCGCCGCTCAGGTGGCCGACGGCGGCGACATCGCGGTCAACCCCTACTCGATCCAGGAGGCCGTCGCGGCTGTCGAGGACGGCGCGAGGGCACTGCTGGAGCACGGCACACGCATGGTGACGATCGGCGGCGACCATACGATCGCGCTGCCGCTGCTGCGTGCCCTGCACAGCCGGCACGGCCCGATCGCGCTGCTGCACTTCGACGCCCATCTGGACACCTGGGACACCTACTTCGGTGAGCCCTACACCCACGGCACCCCCTTCCGCCGTGCCGCCGAAGAGGGCCTGCTGGACGCCGACGCGCTCAGCCACGTGGGCATCCGCGGACCGCTCTACGGGCGCGGGGACCTGGAGGAGGACCGCCGGTTCGGATTCGGCGTCGTGACCGCCGCCGACGTCATGCGCCGCGGCGTCGACGAGGTCGCCGGAGCGCTGCGCGAGCGCATCGGCGACCGGCCGCTGTACGTCTCGGTGGACATCGACGTGCTCGACCCCGCCCATGCGCCCGGCACGGGAACGCCCGAGGCCGGCGGGCTGACCAGCAGGGAGCTGCTGGAGATCCTGCGCGGCCTGGCCGGCCGCCGCATCGTGGGCGCCGACGTCGTCGAGGTCGCCCCCGCCTACGATCACGCGCAGATCACCGCGACCGCGGCCGCGCATGTGGCCTATGACCTGGTGAGCCTACTCGCGCTGGAGTCCGGCTGAGCGCCTGCGTGGCGCCTGCGCCGCCTGCTCACACGTCCGCTTCGCCGCCCCGCGCCAGCGTGTCCGCGGCTGGCGCGAAGCGAAGGGCCCTACGACCGGACGATCGTCGCCGCCGGGCAGCGTGGGTCGCCGAATCGGCGGGGTGCTCGGGGGCGCATGAACCGTTTCGGATGCTCATCGGTTCACCGGTGCACAAAGTGCTGTGCTGCCCCCGTTTCGGTTGCCGCCCCGGCACAGCCGGGCAAGGATGGGAGGGATCGTGGAGCGGGCGGCTCAACGGGGGGGTGCGATGGCGCAGCCGTACTTGGACACCGCAGTACCTGCGGGCGTCGACCCGGCGGAGTACGCCCGACTGCTGCGCCGTGTGCACGAGGCGGTCTTCTCCGGGGACCGCCCGCCCGCCCGGCTGCGCCCGGTCATCGCCGACTCCTGGGAACGGATGCGCCGGTGCCGCATCGACCCCGACGTCATCCGCCCCGCGCAGGTGCTGCCCCGCGATGAGCTGCAGCGCCATCGCGCCGCCTCGCCGCTGGCCGACCTGCTGCCCCTGCTGCGCGAGGCGCTGATGCCCGTCGCCGAGGACGCCTCCTACGTCATGATCGTCGCCGACGACAAGAGTCGCGTCCTCTGGCGCGACGGCCCGGTACGGATGCGGCATATGGCCGACACCATGGGCATGGTGGAGGGTTCGCAGTGGAGCGAGGAGACCGTGGGCACCAACGCCGTGGGAACCTCGCTGGCCGTCGACCGGCCCCTGCAGGTCCACTCCGCCGAGCACTACGCCCGCGGACTGCACCAGGTCACCTGCTCCAGTGCGCCCGTGCACGACCCGCGCAACGGGCGCCCGCTGGGCGCCGTCAACGTGACCGGCCCCGCCCGCACCGTGCACCCGGCCACGCTGGCGCTGGTCAGCGCGGTGGCCCAGCACGCCGAATCGCAGCTGCGCGGCCGCCACCACGCCCACCTTGAGCGGCTGCGCGCGGTGGCCGCGCCGATGCTGTCGGGGATCGGCGAGAACGCCCTGGTGGTCGACGCCGAGGGGTGGACGGCGACGGCGGTGCACATGGACCCGCCGCGCCGCGTCCTGCTGCCCCGCGGCCTGCAGGGCGGCGGGACCTGGCTGTCGGGACTGGGGGAGTGCCGCGTCGAGCCGCTGCCGGGCGGGTGGCTGCTGCGGCCCGGCCCCGGCGAGAAGCCGCGGCCCAGCGAGGTGGTGCTGGACCTCGCCGACGCCGCGGCGCCGCAGGTGACCGTCGCCGGGCCCAGCGGCACGTGGACGCACCGGCTCACCTTGCGCCACTGCGAGCTGCTGTTCCTGCTCTCGCGCCGCCGCGAGGGCTGCAGCGCCGCCGAGCTCGCCGGCGACCTGTTCGGCGACACCGAGCGGCTGGTGACCGTGCGGGCGGAGATGTCGCGCCTGCGCCGCCGCCTCGGCGGCGTCGTGGAGAGCCGCCCCTACCGGTTCAACGAGGGGCTGCGAGTGGAGGTGCGCGCCCCCGACCGCGCGGCCGAGCTGCTGCCGGCCTCCAGCGCACCCGGGATCCGCCGCGCTCGCAGCGAGGCCGCCCGCGGACTCGCTCCGACGGGTGGGACGCTGCCGGGCTGAGCCGCCGGCGGGTCGGCAGGGCCGACGTGGGCACCGCCCCGGGCACGCCGGCTCGGGCGCGGTCGCCTGGACGCAGGCGTACACGGCGGGCAGCCGGTTGTTACATACAGTAGTTGAACTGCAACCTCGTGCAACCTTTGCCCGCGATGCGGGTGATGCAGTTGAGTCGGGAGTGCAGCGGCGAGAAGCCGGAAGAACCACGTCCGCCCGTGCCCGATGCCTTGAGGGGGGTAGCGGGTTCGATCACGCGAGGCGGACTTTCCACGGCGGCGGCCTGCGGCGGGTGGGGGAGCTCGCCCGGGCCGCCGCCGCATGCTTCGGGGCCGCCGCCGCATGCTTCGGGGCCGCCGCCGGGCAAGAAACCGGTCAGGATCGGGCAAAAGGCGATCGCATCGGCCCGCGCGGATGGGAAGGCTCCTGTGTGCCCTACGCCGACTGCGGATCGGCCGGGCACCGCGGCGGCCGCGGGGGAGGGTGCGGGCCCGGCCGGCGGCGGGCCAGCATACACTGGGCCGGGACCGGCCGGCCCGGGCGTCGCCGCAGCCGTTGCGGGGCCCGGTACGCGGATCAGGCGAACCGGCGGCGCCGCCGAGGCGTCTCACCGGCCACAGCACCATCGTCCCAGTCAGCGGAGGTGGATCGTGCAGGATCCCCGAGAACCCCACCGGCAGCCCTCGGTCCAGGGCTCGCGCATCGACCCCTATGTCGGCAGCTACGCGGCTCGGACCCGGGGCATGGTGGCATCGGAGGTCCGCGCGCTGTTCGCCGTGGCCTCGCGCCCCGAGGTCGTCTCGCTTGCGGGCGGCATGCCCAACGTCAGCGCGCTGCCCCTGGACGACATCGCCCGCATCGTGCAGCAGGTCGTCTCCGATCAGGGCGCCACAGCGCTGCAGTACGGCTCCGCCCAGGGCGACCCCGTGCTGCGCGAGCACATCTGCGAGGTCATGGCCGAGGAGGAGATCGACGCCGCGTCCGACGACGTCATCGTGACCGTCGGCTCCCAGCAGGCGCTCGACCTGGTCACCCGCGTCTTCGTCGACCCCGGCGACGTGGTGCTGTGCGAGGCGCCCACCTACGTGACCGCCATCAACACCTTCGCCGCGTTCCAGGCCGACATCCGCCACGTCGAGATGGACGGCGACGGCGTCGTGCCCGAGGCGCTGGAGGAGGCGCTGGAGCGCCTGGCCGCCGAGGGCCGCCGGGTCAAGTTCTTCTACACGATCCCCAACTTCCAGAACCCCGCCGGGGTCACGCTCTCGGCCGAGCGCCGCACCCGCGTGCTGGAGATCTGCCAGCGCCACGGCCTGCTGGTGCTGGAGGACAACCCCTACGGGCTGCTGCGCTACGACGGCGAGCCGGTGGCGCCGCTGCGCGCCCAGGCGCCCGACAGCGTCATCTACCTCGGGTCCTTCTCCAAGACCCTCTCGCCGGGCTTTCGCATCGGCTGGGCGCTGGCGCCCTCGGCGGTGCGCGCCAAGCTCGTGCTGGCCGCGGAGTCGGCCATGCTCAGCCACTCCACCTTCAACCAGATGGTGGTGCGGCGCTACCTCACCGACCACGCCTGGCGCGAGCAGATCAAGGACTTCAACGAGATGTACCGGGAGCGCCGCGACGCCATGCTCGGCGCCCTCGACGCGCTCATGCCCGCAGGGACCGAGTGGACCCGCCCCGACGGCGGGTTCTTCGTATGGCTGACCCTTCCCGAAGGGCTCGACTCCAAGGCGATGATGCCGCGCGCGGTCAACGAGCGTGTGGCCTACGTCCCGGGGACCGGCTTCTACGCCTCCGACGAAGGCCGCCGCAGCATGCGCCTCTCGTTCTGCTACCCCACCAGCGAGCAGATCCGCGAGGGCGTGCGCCGGCTCGTCGGCGTGATCGAGGGCGAGACCGAGCTGCGTGATACCTTCGGCGGCATGTCGCCCCCGGCCGCTGCGGGCGACGACTCCCCCTTCCCCGACCTGCCCTGACGGATCAGCGGAGCGGGCCGGTGACACCCACAGCAGTACAGCAGGAAGGCAGGACCGTGGCCGATCTGGAGCGGGTGCTCGTACTGTCGGGCGGCATGTCGCCCGAGCACGAGGTCAGCGTGCGCTCGGGGCGGCGCGTGGCCGAGTCGCTGCGCCGCCTGGGCGTCGAGGCGCAGAACGCCGACATCGACGCCGCCCTGCTGGAGCGGCTGCGGACGGACCCGCCCCAGGCCGTCTTCCCGGTGCTGCACGGCGCCTCCGGAGAGGACGGCGCCACCGCCGAGATCCTGCAGCTGAGCGGCGTGGCCCATGTCGGCGCGCCGCCCGCCGCCTGCCGGATCGCCTTCGCCAAGCCCACCGCCAAGGCGCTGGTGGCCCAGCACGGCGTGCCGGTGCCGCGCGGGGTGACGCTGCCCAAGTCGGCCTTCCACGACCTGGGCGCCCCGGCGCTGTTGGAGCGCGTGGTCGACCGGCTCGGGCTGCCCCTGTTCGTCAAGCCCGACCAGGGTGGATCGGCCTTCGGTGCCACCTCCGTCGACTCCGCCGAGGAGCTGTCGGCGGCGATGGTCAGCTGCTTCGCCTATGGCGACAAGGCGGTCATCGAGGAGCGGATCGAGGGTACCGAGATCGCGGTTGGCGTGCTCGACCTGGGCGAGGGCCCGTTCGACCTGCCGCCGGTGGAGATCGTGCCCGACGGCGGCGTCTACGACTACGCTGCCCGCTACACCCCCGGCCGCACCGAGTTCTTCAGCCCTGCCCGGCTGTCGCAGGAGGCCGCTCGCGCCGCGGCCGACGCGGCGCTGACCGCCCACCGCGTGCTGGGTCTGCGCGACTACTCGCGCACCGACCTCATCGTCGACGCCGCGGGCCGCGTGCGGTTTTTGGAGGTCAACGTCGCCCCCGGGCTGACCGAGACCTCCACCTTCCCGCTGGCGGTCGAGGCCGCCGAACTCGACTTCGCGCGGGTCTGCCGCGACCTGGCGTTCAACGCGTGGAACCGCGGCCGCACCGACTAGCGCAGCCCCGAGCACAGCGAGAAAGGCCCCGTGCGGCGGACGCGCCGCACGGGGCCTTTCTCGCGTTTCGCACGATGGGGGTCGGCCGGCGAGCCGCCGGAGCTCGGCCGGCGGTCGTCAGAGGGAGACCCGCTCGTCGAGATCGTCGTCATCGTCGCCGGAGGCGGTATCCTCCGGCGCGACGGAGGCCTGCTGTACACGGGCGTCGTGGCGGGACTTGAGCAGGCTGAGCACCGTTGTGGCGGCCAGCGTCGTCACGATCACCACAAGCGAGGCCACTGTGGGAATCTCGGGAACGTGCAGTTCGGTGGTCTCGTGCACGGCGTGCAGGATCAGCTTGACCCCGATGAAGCCGAGGATCACCGCCAGGCCGTGGCTGAGGTAGACCAGCTTGTCCATCAGACCCCCGATGAGGAAGTAGAGCTGGCGCAGGCCCATCAGCGCGAAGGCGTTGGCGGTGAAGACGAGGTAGGGCTCCTGGGTGATGCCGAAGATGGCGGGGATCGAGTCCAGGGCGAAGAGGATGTCGGTCATGCCGATGGCGATCATCACCATCAGCATGGGGGTCACCAGGCGCTTGCCGTTCACGCGCGTGATCAGCTTGTGGCCGTCGTAGGTGTCGGAGGTGGGCAGTATCCGCCGCACCGTCCGCAGGGCCGCGTTCTCCTCGTACTCCTCGTTCTCCCCGGCGCTGGAGATCAGCTTCCAGGCGGTGTAGAGCAGGAAGGCGCCGAAGAGGTAGAAGACGCCGGCGAACGCGTTGACCGCCGCGGCGCCGGCGGCGATGAACAGTCCGCGGAACAGCAGCGCGAGGGCGATGCCCACGAGCAGGACGCGCTGGCGGTGCTCCCGCGGCACGGCGAAGGAGCCGAGGATGAGGATGAACACGAACAGGTTGTCCATGCTCATCGAGTACTCGACGATCCAACCGGTGAAGAAGTCCATGGCCTGGCCCTCGGTGAAGAAGGCGAGACCGATCCCGAAGAGGATCGCCAGTGAGACGTAGATCGAGACCCAGATGGCGGCCTCGCGCATCGACGGTTCATGGGGCCTGCGGGTGATGACGACGAAGTCGAGCGCGATCACGCCGAGCAGGACGGCGATCGTCACGCCCCAAACCCAGGGTGCGATATCCAAGCGAGTTCTCCAGCGGTTTCGGTGGCACGGGCGGGCCGGCCCCGGGCGCCACACGCGCCCGGGACCGGTCTACTACATCTCAGGAGGAGCCGCGGCGGCGGCCCCGCTTGGCGGCGCGCTCTTCCTTGGCGTTGACGCGCCGCTCCTCCAGGGCCGTCGCCTGGGAGATATAGCGCTCGACGAGATGGGCGGCGACGGGGTTGTGGTCCTTGATGCGGATCAGCAGGTGGGGGGCGATCCGCTCGTGCAGCCACAGGAACCCGATGGCGAAGCCCATGCTGAGCATCGCCTGGAAGGCCAGGAACGACAGCAGCGGCTCACGCAGGATCTCGTCGTGGCCGAGCACGGTGGCGACCAGGTACTGGTCGGTCAGCCGGGCCAGGGGAAAGCCGACCAGCCAGTAGAAGGCCACCGGACCGACCGCGCCGACCCCGAACTTGCCCAGGGCGAGCAGGACGCAGTATCCCGCTCCCAGCAGGGCCAGCGGGATGCCCAGTCCGGTGGCGATCGTCGCGATCTGCACGGCGGGAAGCCCGGCCATGGCCGCCACTCCGGCGGCGAAGGCGCCGGCGATCAGCCCGACGCCGATCCCCGGGATGGCCACCTCGGCGTACTGGAGGGCTAAGGGCATCTGCGGTGCTGCGGTGGTGTGGGTGCTCATCAGCTCACCACCACTCCGAAGGCGAACAGCGAGTAGAACAGCATTCCGAGGTAGAACACCGCGGCGAAGGCGATGATCGCGTTGGTGAGGATTCCGGGGCGGATGGGTTTGGGCAGCATCAGGTTGTTGACCAGAAGCAGTGTCACGCAGTAGGCGCCCATGGCGAAGGTGGACAGGAACGCGAGCGTATCCAGGATCCCCGACGGGCCGTCGGCCGGTCCCCACAGCAGGACGCCGATGCCGAAGAGGATGACGCCCCACAGGAAGAACGCATACAGCTTGGACATGCTGAACCGGCGGGCACCGGGGACGAAGAAGTAGGTCATGTCGGCCTGGCCCCGAGAGAAGGAGTCGAACAGGCCGAACGTGGCGTTGAGGCCGATGAGTGAGATGAACAGGAAGAAGACGGTGCCGAAGATGGGGCTTCCCGCCGCGGTGAAGGAGGCCGCCATCGCGTCCAGCGCCGCGTCGCGTTCGCCGTCGCGGATGACGTCTACGACACCGGGGTCGAAGCGCGCCGAGGCCTGGGCGAGCACGGTGAAGGAGATGGTCACCAGCATCGTGATGCCCCAGAAGAGCACGAACGCGTCGAAGGTGACCCAACGGCGCCAGCCCTTCCACTTGGCCATCTCCTCCGGCTTGGAGGTGTCGAACATGAAGCCGCGGGTGGGCATGGTCTCCTGCTCACCGGCGTGGGCCAGGCCGCGGATGCGGGGGATGTGGGTGCCCATGCCGGCGCCCTTGTCGCGCAGGTGCAGCGTGTACCACATCTGCTGCATGCCCGACGGGCCCGCGAAGGCGATGGATCCGACGATGACGGGGAACCACGCCGCGCTCAGCGCCTCCTGGGGGAAGTAGCCGAAGGCGAACATGCCGGTGATGGTGCTGGAGAGGTCCGCCAGGTTGCCGACCATGCCCGCTACCACCGACGTGCCCACGACCAGCAGGCCGATGCAGATGGAGAGGACGTTCTCCAGCAGGTTGTAGATGACCTTGGCCATCGTGAAGATGACGCCCACCAGCAGCATGCCGGTGACCGCCGTGGCCTGCCAGGGGATCCCGCTCACCCGTTCGAACGCCGATGCACCCGCTGACAGGTGGCCCGGCCATATGTAGACGAGCATCGCGGTGACGAAGAAAAACCACATCAGCGGTTTGAACACCCGCGCGGCACCGAAGAAGATGCTTTCGCCGGTGGCCATCGCATAGCGCGACATCTCCAGCATGACCACGGCTTGCAGGCTGACGCCGACGAGGAACAGCCAGCGGATCTCGGGTCCGAACAGCAGGACCAGCCGCGGCCACATGTAGGACTCGCCCATGCCCACGCCCAGGGCGACGAGGAACACCGTCGGTCCCAGCAGGTGGACGGAGGGTGGAGCGTCCGGCAGTGCGCGGATCGGCATCTGCTCCAGCCGGCCCGCTTTCCAGTAGCGCTCTTCTTCGGGGGCCTCGGAGGCGCCGGTGTCAGTGGCGCCGGAGTCGGAGGCGCCGGCTTCTGCCGGTGAGGGGCCTCGCTGTGCGGGCACCGGTGCATCGGGCGCATCGGTGCCGGAGAGATCATCACGGCCCAGCGGCCGGTCGGAGTTGATGTCTGAGGAGTCCATGCGTGGAGCTCTCCCTCGCTGGATCGCGGATGCGGGCTTGCTGCCCCCTCATTCGCCCCCTTCGTGCGATGCCTCCTTCCTGCGGCCGGCGGGGTGGCTGGGGTCTGCGCTGCGGTGGCTCTGGCGGAGGCCGCCGCAGCGGAGGTACCCGGTGACCGCTTCGTGGCGGCTCAGCGGCCACCGGGTGTGACGTGCGTTACCAGAAGATGATCAAGGGATCAGAGTAGCCCGGCCGAGCGCGCCCAGCGATACTTGGCGCCGAGCACTTGTACCGGCTTCTCCGTGGTGTAGGGGTAGGCCACCACACCGTGCTTGAACAGGTGGGCGCTGGCGGCCTCGACCTCCGTGTCGCCCGACAGGGAGGCGACCACCGGCTTGTCGATGCCGGCGGCGCGGGCCTGGCCGACCACGTCGGCCACCAGTTCGGCGAAGACCATCGGCGGGGTGACGATCGTGTGCCAGTAGCCCAGGATCAGCGCGTGCACCCGCGGATCCTCCAGGCCCAGCCGGATGGTCTTCTCGTAGGTCGAGGGCGGCTCCCCGCCGGTGATGTCGACGGGGTTGCCCGCCGCACCGAAGGGCGGGATGAAGGCCCGGAACGACTCGTCGAGGTCGGGCGGGATCTCCATCAGCGACAGGCCGTTGTCGACCACCGCGTCGGAGAGCAGCACGCCCGACCCCCCGGCGCCGGTGATGATGACGACGTTCTCGCCGGCGGGCGTCGGCAGCACCGGCAGGGCGCGGCCGTACTCCAGCAGCTCGTTGAGCCCCGGCGCCCGCACGACGCCGGCCTGGCGCAGGATGTCGTCGTAGACCTTGTCGTCGCCGGCCAGCGCGCCGGTGTGCGAGCCCGCGGCCCGCGCGCCCGCCGAGGTCCGGCCGGCCTTGAGCACCACCACCGGTTTCCTGGGGACCACTTCACGGGCCGCCTGGACGAAGGCGCGGCCGTCCTTGAGGTCCTCAAGGTGCATCGCGATGGCGTTGGTGTTGTCGTCCTGGCCGAAGAACGTCAGCAGGTCGTCCTCGTCGATGTCGGCCTTGTTGCCCACGCCCACGATCGCCGAGACGCCCGTGCTGGTGCTGCGGCTGTAGCCCAGGATGGCCATGCCGATGCCGCCCGACTGGGAGGTCAGCGCGGTGCCGCCGGCCACGTCGTAGGGGGTGCAGAAGGTCGCCGAGAGGTGCTCGGGGGTGTAGTAGTAGCCGTAGATGTTGGGCCCCAGCAGGCGCACGCCGTGGCGGCGGGCGATGGCCAGCACCTCGTCCTGCAGGTCCTGCTCGCCGGTCTCGGCGAAGCCGGAGGGGATCAGGATCGCGCCGGCGACCCCCCGGCGGCCGGCCTCCTCCAGGGCCGCGGGGACGAACTTCGCCGGGATCGTGAAGATCGCGACGTCGATGCCGTCGGGCGCGTCGGCGATGGTGGAGTAGGAGGTGCGGCCGTAGACCTCGTCGGCCTTGGGGTTGATCGGGTAGACCTGTCCCGCGTATCCGCCGTCCACGATGTTGCGCATGACCGAGTTGCCGATCTTGCCCTGCTCGTTGGAGGCGCCGATGACCGCGATGGAGCGCGGTTTGAAGATGCGGTTCATCGAGGCGAGGATCTCCTCGGTGGTGAACCGCTTCGGCGGCTGCGCCGGGTCGAAGTCGAGCACGAAGCGCAGGTCGGCGGCCACGCTGCCCGAGCCCGAGGCGAAGACCGGGTTGAGGTCGGCCTCGGAGATCTCGGGGAAGTCGGTGACCAGGTCCGACAGCCGGGTGATGACGTCGGCCAAGCGGTCGGTGTCCACCGGCTCGCTTCCGCGTACGCCCGTGAGCACCTCGGCGGCCTTGATGTCGCCGATCTGTGCGCGGGCCTCCTCGGCCGAGACGGGGGCCAGGCGGAAGGAGACGTCCTTGAGCACCTCCACCAGGACCCCGCCGAGGCCGAAGACGACGACCTTGCCGAAGGTGGGATCGGTGGTGGCGCCGATGAGGACCTCTTGGCCCCCGCCCACCATCTGCTGCACCTGCACGCCCTCGATCGTGGCCTTGGGGTCGTAGGCCCGGGCGTTGTCGACGATGCGCTGGTAGGCGGCCTTGACCTCCTCGGCCGAGGAGAGCCCGACCTCGACGCCTCCGGCGTCGGTCTTGTGCAGGATCTCGGGAGAGACGATCTTGGCGACCACGGGCAGGCCCAGCTCCACGGCCAGCGACACGGCCTCGTCGGCACTGGTGGCCAGCGCCTCGCCGGGGATGGGAATGCCGTAGGCCTCGGCCAGCGCCTTGCCCTCGGGGGCGGTCAGCGCGCTGCGGCCCTCGGAGCGGGCCCGGTCGAGCACGGCGCGGACGGCTTCGCGATCGTAGCCGGATTCCGTTGCCATCTTCTCAGATCACTCCGTTCGTCTTGAGGGCGTCGAGGTCCTCGGCGGTCAGCCCCAGCTCGTCCTGGTAGACCTGGGAGTTGTGCTCGCCGAGCAGGGGGGAGCGGCCGATGTCGGCGGGGGAGTCCGACATCCGCATGGGCAGGCCCACGGTCTTGTAGGCGCCGCGCTGGGGGTGTTCGACCGTTGCGACGATCCCGTTCTCGTTGAGAGTGGGGTCCTCGATGATCTCCTTGGTCGACAGGATCGGCCCGCAGGGGATGTTGTGCTCGTTGAGCGCTGCGAGCACGTCCCACTTGGGCAGCTTGGAGGACCACTCCTCGATGAGGCTGAAGCACTTGTCGAGCTTGTCCAGCCGCGCCTCGGGGGTGGCCCACTCGGGGTCGCTCGCCAGCTCGGGCCGGCCGATGATGCGGGTGATGTGCTCCCAGCCGGTCGGCTGGATGATGACGTAGACGTAGTCGTTGGCTCCGCCGGGGGCCGTGCGCACAGCCCAGCCGGGCTGGCCGCCGCCCGAGGCGTTGCCCGAGCGCGGAACCTCGTCGCCGAAGTCGGAGTTGGGGTACTCGTTGAGCGGGCCGTGCGTGAGGCGCTGCTGGTCACGCAGCTTGACCCGGCACAGGTTGAGAACCGAGTCCTGCATGGCGACCTCGACCCGCTGGCCCGTGCCGGTGCTTGTGCGCTGGTACAGCGCCGCGAGGATACCGGCTACTGTATGCATTCCTGTGCCCGAATCGCCGATCTGGGCGCCCGTGGCCGTGGGGGGACCCTCCTCGAAGCCCGTGGTGCTCATCGAGCCGCCCATGGCCTGGGCGATGACCTCGTAGGCCTTGAAATCGGCGTAGGCACCGGGACCGAACCCCTTGATCGAGGCGTAGATCAGGCGGGGATTGGCCTCGTGCAGCGTCTCCCAGGTGAAGCCCATCCGGTCCAGTGCCCCCGGCGCGAAGTTCTCCACCAGCACGTCGCTGCGCTTGACCAGGTCCAGGAAGAGGCGCCGGCCCTCGTCGCTCTTGGTGTTGAGCGTGATGCTGCGCTTGTTGCCGTTGAGCATCGTGAAGTAGAGGCTGTCGACGTCGGGGAGGTCGCGCAGTTGGCGCCGCGTGACGTCGCCCGCGGGGGCCTCCAGCTTGACCACGTCGGCGCCGAGCCAGCCCAGGATCTGGGTGGCCGAGGGTCCTGACTGCACGTGGGTCATGTCCAGGACCCGGACCCCGTCTAGTGCCTTGCTCATGTGGATCCTCACCGCCTACTTGTACATGGTCTGGTTCATCGTCCCCGGCGCGTAGACCTCCGGGTCGATCCAGACGTTGATCAGCGAGGGTTTGCCGGACTCCCGGGCGCGCCGCAGCGCCGGCGCGATCTCGCCGGGCTCGTAGACCTCCTCGCCGTAGCCGCCCAGCATCTTGGCGAACTCCGAGTAGCGCACGTCGCCCAGCGTGTTGCCGATCTCGCCGCGGTCGGCGCCGTACTTGGCGATCTGGCCGTAGCGGATCTGGTTCATCGAGGAGTTGTTGCCGATGATCCCGATGAAGGGCATGTCGAAGCGCACCAGCGTCTCGAAGTCCCAGCCGGTGAGGCTGAAGGCGCCGTCGCCGAAGAGCGCGACGACCTCCTTGTCCGGGCGGGCGTACTTGGTGGCCATCACGAAGGGGACGCCGACGCCCAGCGTGCCCAGGGGGCCCGGGTCCAGCCAGTGTCCGGGCGACTTGGGCTGGACCACCTGGCCGGAGAAGGTGACGACGTCGCCGCCGTCGCCGATGTAGATGGAGTCCTCGGTCAGGAAGTCGTTGATCTCGCTGACCAGGCGGTAGGGGTGGATGGGGGTGGAGTCGGAGGCCAGCAGGGGCGCCCGCTTCTCCATCGCCTTGTTCTCCTCCTGGCGCAGCTCCTCCATCCAGGTCTTGCGGCCCTGCGCGCCGTTGTCGCCGTAGGCGGAGGTGGCCTGCAGCACCGAGGAGAGGATGACGTCGGCGTCGCCGACGATGCCCAGGTCGATGTCGCGGTTCTTGCCGACGGTGGCGTAGGAGAGGTCGATCTGCACCACCGTGGCGTCGGTCGAGAGCCGCTTGCCGTAGCCCATGCGGAAGTCGAAGGGGGTCCCGACGATGATGATCAGGTCGGAGTTGGAGAAGGCGTGGCGCCGCGAGAGCTGGAAGTGGTGCGGGTCGCCGGGGGGCAGGGTGCCGCGGCCGCCGCCGTTCATGTAGGCCGGGACGTTGAGCGTGCGCACCAGGTCGACGGCCGACTCGGTGGCGTGCGTGGTCTGGACCTGGTTGCCCAGCAGGATGCTGGGGCGCTCGGAGCGCACCAGCAGCTCGGCCAGGCGCTCGATCGAGTCGGGGTCGCCGGCCTGGCGGGTGGAGGCGCGGTAGTGGCCGGCCTCGGGTACCCGGGCCGAATCCACCGGCACGGAGGCGTCCAGAATGTCGCGCGGGATCTCCAGGAAGGAGGGTCCGGGTGCGCCGCTCATCGACTCCCGGAAGGCCATCGAGACCAGGTCGGCCACCCGCTCGGTGTGCGGAACCGTGGCGGCGAACTTGGAGATGGGCCCGATCATGTCGACGTGCGGAAGGTCCTGCAGCGATCCCATCTTGTGCTGGCTGAGTGCCCCCTGTCCGCCGATGACCAGCAGCGGGCTCTCGGCGCGGTAGGCGTTGGCGATGCCGGTGACGGAGTCGGTCGTGCCGGGCCCGGCGGTGACCACAGCGCAGCCGGGTTTGCCGGTCACCCGCGCGTAGCCGTCGGCGGCGTGGGCCGCCACCTGCTCGTGGCGGACGTCGATGACGTCGATGCCCTCATCGGCACACCCGTCGTAGATGTCGATGATGTGGCCGCCGCAGAGTGTGAAGATCACATCGACCCCCTCGGCCTTGAGGGCCTTGGCGACCAGGTGGCCGCCGGAGATCGTGGTGTCCCCACCCTTGTCGTCAGTCATCTGAGCACACATCTCCTTTATTGGATACTGCATACCGTATGGTTTCCATTGCTACACGACCCCCCGATCGGTGTCTAGAGCGGAAGGGTGCGAATAGGTACCGGGCGCCGCAGCCGGGCCGCGACCGCGGCCGCGCCCAAGCCCGCCAGACCTGCGCAGATCAGGCACAGTACGGGCCCCGCATGCGGTGCCAGGGCGATCAGGGCCGCCGCCCCGCCCACGCCCGCGAGCCCGCCCAGCGCCTTGGCGCTGTAGACGAGGCCGGGGATGTCGGCGCTGTCGCGGCTGCCGAAGAAGTCGTGGGCCAGTGTCCTGGTGAGCGGATAGCAGCAGCCTCCGCCGATGCCCGCCGGTATCGCCAGGAGCACCAGGGCGGCGGCTGATCCCGTCAGCGCGGCACAGGCCAAACCGAACTGGGCGGCTCCGCCCGCGGCCAGCGCGGCGACGAGGATGCGCCGCCGGCCCACGCGCTCGCCCCAGCGCCCGGCGGCGGCGCGTCCCAGGCCGCTGGAGGCGACGAGCACCGCCAGCGCCGCGGCGACGGCACCGGGGGCCAGGCCGCGGTCGGCCAGCAGCATCGGCAGTACCGCCAGGTTCACCAGGGCGGCGGCGCCGGCCAGCGCCACCACCGCGTGCAGACCGGGCAGGGCGCCGCTGCGCCAGGCCTGGGCGGCGGAGTGGTCGTAGCAGGCGACGGGCTCGCGACGGCGCAGTGCCCAGTCGCGCGGATCGGTCTCGGGAGGCCACCAGCGCGGCGGGGGTGTGCGCAGTCCGGCACCGGCGGCGGCCACCACGCACGCCACCGCCACGCCCAGCCACGGCGCGGCGGCCAGGTGGGCGGGCTGGGCCAGGGAGAGGCCGACGACCAGGGGGACCGCGCCCAGGGCGAATCCGGCCCCGGCCCACACCGCGGGGGTGGTCGGGCGCTCGGGGTACCAGGCCGCGACCACGTGCACGCCGGAGTGGTAGACGAGTCCGGCTCCCAGCCCGCCGACCAGAGCGTAGGCCAGCAGCATCCAGCCGAGTCCGCCGCCGAGGCCGACCGCCGCGAGCGCGGCGGCGCACAGTGGCGCGCCGGCCACGATGGCCCGCGCCGGGGGCAGCAGACCGCGTTCGCGCAGCCGCGCGATCGGCCAGGCGCTGCCGCCCTGGACCAGTGCCCACAGCGCGAAGGGCAGCAGCGCCGCTGCCGGACTCCAGCCGTGGGCGGCCACCAGCAGCGGCACGGCGGCGCCGTAGCCGAACTGCAGAACACCGATCGCGGACACCGCCGCGACCGCCCGGGCCGCCGGAACCGCGCGGTCGGTGCCGGCCAGCTCGCGGGCCGGGCGCCCCACGGCGTAGCGGCGCCCGCTCCAGTCGTGCAGCTCGCCGTCGCGCGGGGCGGGGACGTAAGGGGAGACCAGGTGGCCCGCCGGCGCGGCAGCGGGGGGTGGCTGGTTCATATGGCGCACCTCACAACGTCAGTTGACGGTATACAGTATGCGTCGATGAACCGAAGATGAGAAGAGGGGTGGCGTCTCTTTCGCAGATTCACAGCGATTCGTCGCCAGTGCTGACTTCCGCGATGCGGAGTCTCGTATAGCGGTATTGCATACTGCATACGATCTCGCGTATGACAGTGGAGGGAGGGTCCCGGAAGACACAGCGATGCCGAGGAGGCTCGGTGGACCTCTACGAGTACGAAGCCAAGCAACTGTTCGGAGACCACGAGGTGCCGCTGGCCGAACGCCAGCTGGCCACCTCGCCTGAGCAGGCCGAACTCAGTGCCGCCCGCCTGGGCGGCAAAGTCGTCGTCAAGGCCCAGGTCAAAGCCGGCGGGCGCGGCAAGGCCGGCGGCGTGAAGGTCGCCGACGACCCCGCCGACGCCCGCGCCAAGGCCGAACAGATCCTCGGCATGGACATCAAGGGGCACACGGTGCACCGGGTCCTGATCGAGGAGGCCAGCGACATCGCGGAGGAGTACTACGTCTCCTTCCTGCTGGACCGCGCCAATCGGAGCTTCCTGTCGATCTGCTCCGCCGAGGGCGGTGTCGAGATCGAGGAGGTCGCCGAGAAGCGACCCGAAGCCGTGGTGCGCACCCCCGTCGACGCGCTCGGCGGCCTGGACCGCGACACCGCCCTGGCCATCTGCGAAAAGGCGGGCCTGCCCCAGGAGGTCCACCCGCCCACCGCGGTCGTGCTGCAGCGGCTGTGGGAGGTGGCCCGGGAGGAGGACGCCACTCTGGTCGAGGTCAACCCCCTGGTTCGCACCTCCGACGGCCGCATCCTCGCCCTGGACGGCAAGGTCACCCTCGACGACAACGCCTTGGAGCGCCACCCCGAGCGCTCCGCCTTCCAGGACGACGGCGTCGCCGAATCGCTGGAGGCCCGGGCAAAACAGAAGGGGTTGAACTACGTCAAG